>VMRT01000035.1 GCA_007713455.1 Pseudomonas sp. | reverse complement strand
CCACTCGGATGGATAGTCGTTCAGGTGTTCCAGAACCATGCGCACAGCACGTTCACGGACTTCGGGGGAGTAGGTCGTAGTCTTTCTCATGGCCTCATCTTCTCAAGAGTTGAGGCCTCCACGAAACCCGGGGCGATTCACCTCTCCTCGTTGGACTTCGCCGGGCTTGCGCCCGGCTTTTTTCGGGCATGAAAAAGGCGACCCTCGGGCCGCCTCTTTTATTCCGCCGCCTTGCCTCTCGGCTCAGCTCTGCTTGGTATTACGCCGCAAAATCTCGTTTACCCGCTCGGCGGTATACACCCGCTTCGCCTCGTCGCTCGGCTTGTGCCGAACATCGAGCATCACACCCGCACTGATTGCCAACACACAAACGATCACCGAGACCGCAGACAGCAACGTATTCATCACACGCCCTTCAGACACCAAAGAAACCGCTAGCGGAGGATGGCTCCCCGCGAAATGGCGCCGATTCTGCGCCGCACCACGGGTAACGTCAACGGCAAGAGAAGGCGCCACAGCCCGCTGATACCGCGGCCTCAGAAGAAACTGCTCGCCAGCTTAACGCCCCAGCTTTCACGGCACCGCAATCTGCAAACTGCCCATCGCAAACCGCACAGCCACCGCCCAACCCACGGCACTCAAAACACCCAACGCCAGATAACCCACCACAATCCCCAACGCGATCTGCTTCCACAGCCCGGCATGGGGATCACGGTTGTAAACAACCGGCTCCACGGCATGAACATCCCGCTCGGCACGAATCTCATCGAAACGGTCACGCATGGCTTACCTCGGTAAACGGAACAGCAAACAGAAAGGAACGAAAAAAGGCGGCTAGCTTTGGCCAGGCGCCTTTGGATCTCTAGTGGAAGGCGACTAAGCGAGAGCGAGGCATCAGGTTTCCTGGGACAGATGTCAGTGACCACGCGCTATGCGCCACCTTTCGCCGGATGAGTTGAAATCGGCACTGCGCCTACCACCTCTGGTGAAGGGCACGCACTTCAAACAGAAGCTAACGGACAGAATCAGAACAGCTGAAGTTTAACGAACAGGAAAGGGGCAATGATGAAGAACAGCGTCGCGTTCTGCTGTCGACCTGTTAGCCACACAAATGAAACGAGTGGATAACACAGTCGCCGGGAACAACAGCAGCTGATAAATATAGAGGGAGACAGCGAAACAGTGTGTTCGGCTGTGGTCTGGCTCGAGAAAAAACAGACAGTCCGCGCCAAACAAAAAAAGTACAAGCCAGCCAAGCGCACCCAGGACCGCAGCGGCTCTGAAGAGCCATAAAGCGATTTTCTTCATAGCATCCTTGCCATAGCGAGCCGTAGCCAGCGTGTAGTCACCGGCACAAACAAAAAAGGGGTTAGCTTTCGCAACCCCTTGTTTTGTCTGGTGGTACACCGTCACCTGAACTCGACATGCAAGATACTGATTTAATTGGTGTTTTGGTTTTGTGTTTTTTGCTGGCATACACACAGGCATACACGATGCCCGCTGCTGGGGTTGTTTTGGCTGTTTTTTGAGCGGTCGTTAAAGTTCGACCCAGCTGTCTTCCACCTCCCTCATTCGCTCGCCAGTGGCCGTGATCGCTCCCTCTTCCTCTTGGTTGGAAGTTTCGCCGATCAAGACCTTTCAAGGACAGCCCTGTAAGCATCCATAGCGCGGGCGTCTGCCTTCTTGATCTGTTCCAGCCTGGCGGCAAACTTCTGTCTGTGCATGCCTTTGGGCCTCTCTATCCAGTCCGCGCCAAGCATAAGCGGGCCTTCGTTGGCTCCGACTGCCCTTCTCAGCAATAGCGAACGATCGAGCGCGGCGCTGGCCTTGCTGGCCTGCTGGCTCGCGTAGTTCAGACGATGGCACTGTCTACAGGCGAACAGGTCGCGCAAGTACAGCAGGGCGACACGGCGGCTACAGCATGGGCAAAGGAACCACGCTCGCGAGCCACCGAGGTAGCACGGTGTCCTGACAATAGTGACGCGGTAGTCCTTCAGTTCGGCACCGGTCTCGGTCGCAATCCGGTAGCGCAGCCGCAAGCAATCAGCGGCCACAACTTCAAAGCACACCTGCCCAGCCTGCTTGCCACTGCGCACCCATTGCCATGTGCCGCGCCCACCCACTACCAGCACGCCACGCCGGCGCAGGGCGCGCACGTCCAGGCTCAGCCGGTCCTCTACTGTCCCTTTCTCCCGTTGCCTGCTCATCGCTAACCTAAATCAATTGGGAATTTCACCGATTAACAGCGGTTAGCATGGTTTCTTGGAAACCATCCGCGATCCGTTGCATCTCGGCCAACTCGGCCAGTGCTTCGGCGGTCAGCCGGGCTTTTGCTTCCAGGTAGCACAGCTGTGATATGGCGTGCGCCTGGCGATTGATCAGGCTCTTCCTGGCTGCGCTCAGGGCCAGCGACTTGCGGCGTCGGGACGGCATAAATCACTCCAGAATCAAATTGAACTGCAAGGTATCCAGCCGGGCCATGGAAGCCTCCACGTGGAGTCGTTTAAGGGTTCGCACGGCGGTGCGCGCGGTAGATACGGCCTGCTCGGTGGCGTTTGCCCATCGCGACCCGCCCCGAACTTCCTGCCACTCTTCGGACTGCTCGACCCTTGCGCGGGCTTGATCCGCCTCGGTTATCTGCTCAGCCATCAGCCCCACAAGCCGCTCCACCGTGACGACACGCTGGCGCAACCTGCAAAGTGCTACGGCGTCGCGCACGCGCTGGCGCTCGGTATCTGCCAGTATCAAGGCGTTCAGCTCACGCAAAGCGGCATGGTCAACGTCGCCGCGCTCCATGGTTTCGGTATTGCCCAGCAGGTAATCAATTGATGCGTCATACAGGCGAGCGCTGCGCTTGATGACCCACATGGGTATTTGCGATGAGTCCTTGCCGCCTTCGATCTTGGCGAGCTTGGAGCTGTTGGAGTAACCAAGCTGCTTGGCGGCGTAAACCTGGCTCATGCCGGCAAGTTCACGGGCTTCTCGCAGGCGAGCGCCGACAGCCTTTGCCAAAACGACTTGCTCCTGACGGGATGGCAACTTTCCCAAGGAGGCGCAACGAATACCGCTGTCGTCGTCAGACATTCCTCGCCTCCGCTTGGACGCCACCTATAGGAAAGATCAGCGGACGCTTCTCGGTCAAAGCGATCAGCGCAACAATGGCTCCAACGTCACCGGCATCGGCAGCAGCACGCAACTCCAGCCAATAGCGACGCAGATCGCCCTTGGTAGGCATCGTGTTTCCTCGGCCAACTGTTCTACTCAAGGCTCTATCTCCTGTCGAAACGTACCGGCGAACCGCCGAAACGGCTCGCCTTGTTCGTTACGCTGCGGCGGTTGTTTCTGGATAGACGTGACGCACCAGGACGCCATAGCTGCCTATTAACTTCTTGATCTCGGCTTGCTGGGCCGGAATGGCTTCGTGCTCTTCTTTCAAGCGCGCAATCTCGCCCAAGGTCGGACGGGCAACCGACAGCGCCGTAGCCTCAGGAACGCCTTCATCGACCAAGCCGCGAACTTTGGCGTCACGACTCCGTTCGGCCTGCTGAATTGCGTTCTCCAGCGTTCGGCACCTCGCGCCGTGATCCAGGCTCTGCTGTACCAGTACCGCACGGGCATCGTGCAGGGGGGCGTCGGCACGCAGTCGCCCCTTACCTTCTCGAATAGCCTCATTCGCCTTCTGTGCAACCCCCAGGCGGCAGGTCACGTCTGCCAGCTCGGCACGGGCTGCGGCCAGCGCGTCACGCTCGCTACCATGCTGCTCAACAGCCGCAATCCATTGCGCGGCGGTATCGACCCGGAGCAATTGCAGGGTGGCCTGTTGAATGCGGTTGATGATCCCAGTGAACTCGTCGGGCTTTGCGATCGCTAGGTCTACCAGTTCGGCGTCTGTCAGCAGTTGCTGTGGATTGGTGGTCATGGTCTTTCCTCTTTGGTGGTGTGAACGGTGCCGGCGTTCAGCTCGGCATGGATTTGGTTCGCCTGCTGGATCAAGCGCAGGCGTTGCGGCAGTAAGGCAGTCACACGCGCAAGGGCCAGCAAGCTCTTGCGCACCCGATACAGCTCGGAGTGAAGGCGTAGCTGCTGAATGACGGTCACTTGCCTACCCCGGCCAAGATGGCTATGGCCTGCTCTCGCGTGATGCCAAGCTTCCCGATGATCCCCAGCAACATCTCTCGGGCTGCCGGCTCGTTCGCCAGCGCCGCGATACGCTTGCTGCCGCCCGCTACCTGCTTGGGCGTGGTCTTCGTTGCCCGGCTGGCCTTGCGCAAGGCTGCGCGGGCACGGTCGAAGTCTCGGTTTCCGGTATGGGCACCGCGAACCGTTGGCCTGTTCGCCTGCTTGGCTGCCTGCTTATCGGCTTCTTTCTGGCTTGTGCGGATGCTGCCGGAGCCGTCTTCGTTGGCGCGCCCCTTCTCGATGGCGCGCGTAAGGAAGCGCTGAACCGTTGCTGCGCCTTCAATCTCCGCCATCACGCGCAAGACGTGTTTGCAGGCCACTCCGGTAAGGCCGGGGTTGCGGATCTTCGGGAAACCCGTCTCGGAGCGCCCAGCGTTGTAGTTGCCAACGGTGGCCACGTAGCGGAACCAATACTGGTGGCGACCACAGTCGCAATCGAGGCGGATGCCCTGCTTGCGCATCAATGACGCCGCCTTGCCGGCGGACATAGCCCCAGAGGCGACTGCTGCCGAATAGCCAAGGAACTCGACCATGACGTGATGGCGAGTCGCCCCGTACTTCTTGCTGGCGTTGGTGATGAAACGCACCTCCAGCCGATCCACCTTGCGGTTCGAGTCCTTTACGCCGCGCGCAGAAGCCGGTACCGCCATGGTGATTTCTTCACGGGCGCGCTTGCGGTCGATAGTCAGCGACATGTCGATGACCTGGCGCGGAGTGATACCGCCCTTGAAGCGCTGGCCAAGCGCGCGGGCATTTTGCCGGAACGCGGCAAGGTCAGCCGGCGTCATCTCCCGCGGCTTTCCGTCCGGCGTTCCCAGTGTGGTGGTCAGCAGGCGCGAAGCATCGTAGTCGCCCTGCATATCGTTCGGGCTGAGGATGCGAGAAGCAATCGCCCGTTGCGCAGCGCCAGCCTTGGCGAGCGCCTTGGCTTCGGACGTGGCGCCAGCCAGTCTACCCAGCAGACCGAGCATTACTCAGCCATCCCCTCGGCGCAGCTGGCTACCAGGGCGCGCGCCTGCTCAGCGGCGACAAACATCAGATAGGCCCGCTCGTCACTCAGCGGCTCGCCCATGCAGGCGCCCGCCAACTCACTGACGATTGCATCAAGCAGGTGCTCCGCATTGCTCAAGGCAAGCTCAACGGGGATGCCGCCATTCACCGACAGCAAGCACTTGCCCTCGGCTACTTCGGTGAATTTGGTTCGAGTGGTCTTGTCTGGCATGGCATCGGCTCCGGTTTGTGATGGGCCGATGATGGGCGGGTGAAACGTCCGCTCCGGTGCTGCTTTTCCGATTTACGCTGATTTATCCGTTTTTACGCTGATTTATCCATTTCTAAGCGCTCACAGGAAAAGCACGGCGGCGGTTATTCAGGCAGGCGGGACAATTCCACGATACCAATAGACGGCAGATCAGGCATTCCATGAAGAACATAATCGTTACCCACGGCAACCAGTCAGCCAATCCGAGCAATAAGATTTCCTCGTTGTGGGATGGCCTGAGCCCGCACCTGATCGCCTCAATATTCGAGGTTGACCACAAAGGCTATCCGATAAACGAAACGGTAGTCCGGGCGGTTCCAACAGGCGATTTCACTATGGAAGCGGGCTTTAACTGGCAGAGTCCGTTCGAGAATTCAGGGCCGGAGAGCAAGGCGCCCGCGCTCATGTCGATGATTCAGTCCGGCGCCCTTCAGCCGCTACTGGAGTCCGGGGCAAAGGTCGTTGAAGGGGCGTTCGGGAAGAGAGCGGGCGACAAGATACGTGGTGCAACAATCGCAGTGGGTGAAGCCCGTGGGCGAACCGGCATGACCAAGCTCAATTCGACGCAAGTATTCAGCGGAGCCCCGCCAATCAAGTTTTCGGCAGAGCTGCTGCTGCGCGCCTGGCGCGATCCAGAAGCGGAGGTGGAACAGCCGCTTGAACAGTTGATGGCTTGGGCGCTGCCGAAACAACTGGCACCAGAAGGAACCATGCTGTCCGGTGCGCTTGATTATATTGCTGGCGAGAAGACCATTCTTGAGGCGGCATTGCCATCCGAGTCCCCGACGCTGCTCGCGATCGCCTACAAGGGGCGAGTTTACGGGCCGCTGGTCATCGAGTCGATCACCGTGCCCCTACATTCAAACGTCGATAAGTTGGGCCGCTTCGTCGAACTACTACTGCCCGTTGTATTCAGCACGCTGACCGCTTGGGATCGTGCGGATTGGAAATATGCCCGCCTTAACCGCTGAACAAAGGCCGCATGTGCGGCCTTGTCGTTACCAGCCTCAGTGAACCACCAGCTGCGGCTTGGGGTGCTGCTTGTCCGGGTAAATCTCCAGAAACAGCGATACAGCTCGCTCGATGGCCGCGCGCAACGGCGGCTTCTCAAACCAGCGCGCGCCGCGTCGTGTCTCGCTGTCCTCCGCACCTGCCGTGAAAGCGATATCGCCAATCCTTAGCCCGTGCAGGCGGGCCTTCGCCCGCTTTGCCGGGTTGACGCTCAGTAGGTCGCAAAGTGCGTCAAAGCCAAGCGCCTCGGCGATGCCGTTCGGGTCATAGACGAGAACCCGGCCGATGTTGGACAGGGAAAGATCTAGCCTCCCCGCGCGACGATCCAGCTCGGCAATGGCTTCTTCAATGGGTGCGATCTTGGCGTCAGTGAATGGCCGGTACATGGTGAGCGCGGCCCGCTGGCGTTTCAGTGCTTGGTACTCATGATCGAGCCTGACGCGCTCGCCTGCCAGCAGTCGACAGGTTCGCCGCGTAGCGATCAGCACCGTTCGCGGGCTGGCGCCAGGCTTGTTGGCGATGGTGGCCAAGGCATTCAGGTGCTCGTCATGGTTCAGCATGGTGTTCATCGGGTCGGCTCCATAGGGTGTCGTTGTAGAGGGCGATCAAACCACGCGCAGCACGGGCGGCAGCTTTTGGCCTAAGGGTGCGCTAGGTGCGAACGGGTCAGGTAGTAGGTGCGTTGGTGTGGTGCGGATGAACTCAGCCATTGCCAGAAAGGCAGCCTCATACAGCGAGCTACCTTTGCCGTAGCCATCACGGCGGCGCTCGCTGCTGTTCTCCAGATCGTGAACGGCCACCAGATCGGACAGGGTGCGCCAGCCTTCTCGGCGTGCGCGTTCTCGGTCCACGCGGTTGATGTTCAGCAGATCGGCCAGCGCGTCGAAGCCCAGGGCATCTGCAATACCTTCACGGTCCAGAACGATCAGCCGGCCATAGCCCAGCAGCACACGCCGCAAGTTCTCCAATTCGGCGGCGCGGTGGTTGCGTGATTGTTCCTCCATCAGATCGGCGGCCAGCTTGGTGAACGGCTCGAACTGGCGCAGCTTGCGGGCTTGGCGTCGTAGCTCCCGGCGTTCGGCGCGTATCTCTTCGCGGGTTTGGCACATGCGGCGCACAACTCGCCGGGTAATGGTCAGGTTGTCACGCTCGGTGATGGTCGGCTTGCTGCTGATATCGGCCAGGGTGCGGATGATGTTCATCGGGTCGGCTCCATAGGTGTGTTGTCGTATTGATCACGCAGGGTTGCGCCATTGGCACAGTAGCGGCCCGTTGGCGCATGGCAGGCGCGGCAGGCCATCAGGTGGCTGATGTACCGGTCACGGCTCTGGCGCCATTCAGGCGAAGCGGTGGCGGCGGTCTTGACGGCGTGCGGCGGCTGATCGTCTGCGGCTGGGGGAGTTGACCCGCCATCAATGCGGGTGACGCAGGCGCGCCTTGCAGTGTCGTGCCGCGCCATGGTTTCGCCATCGAAAAAACGTGGCGCGGGTGCTTTCTCAAGATCGGCGAACAATCCAGATAGCAGGCTCATGCGCAGCCCCCTACGTCACCAACAGCATCTGCACACGTCTGAAAATTTGTGGGAACAGTGGGAACGTGGGAACAGCCAGTAACCACGCGGCCTACAGCCTGGGAACATGTTCCCACTCCGTTTGTTAGTGGGAACAGAACAGGGGGAATGGAATAGCAGGCGGAGTTCTTATACTCAAAAGCATGTGTGTGTTCCCACCTGTTCCCACTTCTTTCTATAGGGTGGGAACAGCTGCAAGCCCCGCAATTGCTGGCCGTTCCCACTGTTCCCACTGTTCCCACCGATTTCAGGTTCCTGTGCATTGTGCATTCGCTGTTTGGGTGTGGTTTACGCGCCACTTGACTGGTCATGGTCGCCCCCTTCGCTATCCAGACGTTCGGGGTCGAGGACATACAAGCCCGCGCTACCGCCACCGGGCAGACGGTATTTCTTGGTGTAACGCTTGCGATCAGTGTCGCGCTTGGCCAGCGCCCCGGCCCCTTCCAGAGCCTTGACGATACGGCTCAGTCCATACCCGTGCGCGGCTTCCACCAGCGCCGATTTGTTGAACAGATACAGGCGTCCATCCGGCTTCACTTCCCAGTAACCGGCCCGGTTGAATACCTTGGAGTCTGGGGCGGAATCATCCACGTCAGAGAATCGGCTGCTGCCGTGCTTGTCGATAAAATCGGCAATGCCGGCCAGGATTTGGCGATCTTCGGCGTTGCCGCTGCCGACTCGACTTAGCCACTCGCCATAGAGCCGCCGGCAGTCAGCCAAGGCACTACCCGCCACCCAAGGCAGCAGGCCGTAAGCGATGGCCATTTCACTGGCCAGAGCGATTACGGCGAAGCGGTCGGCAACCCGTCCAGCCTGGGCGTTGTCCTCGACGAACTGGGCGCGCACTTGAGCAAAATCTTGCAGCAGGCCATCGCGGTTGTTGTCGGTAATCAGGTGCTCGACGAATGCCGGGCCTAAATGACCATGCTGGCGCGTGACCGCTACAGTCAGCAGGCGGTGAAAGTCAGCACCTTCCAGGCCATGCAATTGGTCAAAGGCGCGGTGTGTGCGAGTACCGGCGTTCACGTCAACCATGCGCAGCTCCGCGCCAGCGTGCGCGGCGTTACCTGACATGGCGGCGTGCTCGGATAGCGAACGCTCGCCGCTGGACAACGCCAGCAGCCGCCATGTCAGCTTGGCCCGGCCTTCCCGCTCGCGGGTCATGGTGCCCTTGCCTTGACCGTTGGCCAGCGCATAGGCCATTTCTTGCACGCGCTTGGGGTCGGCCCGTTTGATTTCGTCCAATGGCAGCACGGTGTCATTGCGGGATGCGGCCTCAATCTCCAACCCGCCCTTGGTCATATCCCAGCTGGCAGCGAATACACCGGGATCGCCCCATACAGACGAGCCAATCAGCTGAGCCAGTGACTTGCCGCTTGAGCTGTCGCCAACCAGGTGAACGCCGCCACCGACAACACCAACTAGACTCAACAGCGGCCCGGCCAAGGCGCAGCCAATGGCCAGAGTCAGCACCGGATTGCCGAAGCACTTGGCGGCCACCTCGATCTTCCACTGTTCAAGCGTGCCGCTGGTGCCGTACAGGTTGAGGCTGCGGCTCCCTGACTGATAGCGCACGGTGTCGCTACCAAGCGTGCGGTGTGGCAGCACGAACGCACCGGACGTATGCCAACCAGGCCGCGCAGTGGTGGTGATGACGTGCTCGGGGCGCTGCTCCAGTAGGTACTCCATAAACTGGCCGCGCTTGCGTGGCGCGATGATGGCACCCATGCCGAACAGTTGGCGTCTGGCGTCCTCGCCGCTGCCGCCAAACACTTCCATGGGAATGATCCACTCCTTGGCACCGCTGTCTGTCTGCAAGCGCAGCAAGCGGCCCTCGCTGCCGTCATCACTGTTGATGGTGCGAGCAATCACGGTCACGGGCGTGGACAGCCAATCATCAGCGATGGGCCGGGCGGTTTCTTCGTTGTCGTCATCAGCCGCCGCCCGCCTGAAGCCGTGCCAGTAAACGCCAGGGCGTAGCTTGCGGCCTGTCTCATTCGTGACCCAGTGCGTGTACACGGCAAAGCATGGGCGGTCAGGTGTGATTGTTGGCGGGGCTGGCGCAGGCACCAGAACCAAGGTCTTTTCAATGGCGGTCATTGTGCGGTCATCCAGTTGGCCAAGTCGTTGAAGTCGCTCAAATGGGGCGGCGCGCCGTCTGGCCACTCTGGGAAGACAACCAGCCCACCAGCAGCCAACGCGGCAGCTGTTGCCGCTGTGCGCCCCGGATTGCCCACGGTCTGCCTGTCGTCGTCACCGGCAATCACGATTTCTGCATCTGGGTACTTGGTCCGCAGCGCCAGCGCTACCGGCTTGAGGTTGCCGGCGTTCATTGCACAGGCCACGGCGGCACCTGTGTCGGCGTGGATCGTCGCGCCAGTTGCCCAGCCTTCGCAGACGTACAGCGGCGCGCCCGGCTCTGGTCCCCCAATGGGGGAATGCGCACCCTTCACACGCCCACCAGAAAGAAATCGCTTGGCCCCGTCCGGGTAAATGCGCTGCATGTTCACCAGCGCGCGGCCCAGGTACAGCGGCACCAGCAGCACGTCACCCGACTGGCGCAGGGCGTGCGGCTGGCAGCCCTTGGCGATCAGGTACGGGTGTTCATGGTCAGCTGGCGGGGCTTGCTCCCACTGGCGAACAGCGACCACGGCGGCGGCCTGCTGGCGCTGGTGCTGCTCGGCTTCGCGCTGGTGCCGGGCCTGCTCGATGCGCTGGCGCACTTGCTCGGCTTCTCTCAGGCTGGCCGGCTCTCGACTGTTCCAGGTGCTTGAGCTACCGGCCTTCCAACTCCCGAATGCGCCGGATGCGATGCCGTCCAGGTACAGGACGTACCAGCCGTTGAGGGTGCCATCCTTATCGCCTGGGACGTGGAAACGGTGAATGGTGCCGTCCGGTATGGGCAGCCAATCAAGCGGCCCAAAGGTGGTTTGCAGGGCGTCGCGGAACAGGATCACGGCGTCATTCATGGGCCACCCCTTGGCGAGCCATGAAAGCGCGCAACGTCTCCCCGTGTGCCTCGGCACGAATGCGGGTCAGATCGTCCACCGATTCGACCTGCCGGGCTTCCACGATGGCGCCGGGGCTGCATATGGCGAGCCGACCGTGCTCTGCATCGGCAAAGGTCAGAAAAGGCCCGAATAGCGGCTTGGCAACCTTCGGATGGACGACAAAGAACAACTTGGTAACTTTCTCGGAGCAAGCCGAACCCGTCAGCGCACGGGCGCCGTTTTGAATATTCATGATTTAAGCCCTTGGTTCGGTGCGGTTCAGCCGGATTGCTTCATCCAGCGCTTTACCGGCAGCGCGGTAGGCGGCTAAGTCGATCAGCCCCAGATTGAACAGCGCGGACAAGGCACCGGATGCCCTGTTGTGCTGCAATTGCCGGAGCGCGGCGCAAGCTGTTTTCACTGTGCACAGGTTGTGAGCAAGAATCTCGTCGGGCGTCAGGTGGCTGCTCATTGCGCGCCTCCTTGGTCTTTCGCCACCAGGGAGGCGATCAGGTGCTTGGCCAGCTCGGCGGCAGCTTCGCCGGAAAGCGAGAAGCTGGCCGCGCCGATGCCGATGATGGTCGTGCCGTGCTTGTAGGCGTACAGGTAGGCATCGTGGCCGTCCAGGGCGCCGCTTGAGCTATACGCGCAACCTTCCATGCTTGAGGCTACGGGCTTGAGTTGGTTACGCATGGCGGGCCTCCTTGGCTTCCAGGGTGGCCAGGCTCTGGCAGGCGGCGCGGTAGCTGGCAGCGAAGGCCAGCACGGCGTCACCTTGGCAAACGCGCCACATTCCGCCAACAGGGCGAATCTGCAAGACCGATGCGTTATCGCCGGCCTCGATTTCACGGGCGCGGGCCATTGCATCGCTGTAGCGGCGCAGCCTTACGCTCAAGCTCGAATCAGCGCGCAGGGCGGCGAAGGCGCGGGCCTTCCAGGCGGCGGCGTGGGTGGACGGATTGCGGATGTGCGATTGCTTCATGGGTACGGCTCCTAGAGTTGAGGAACCGCCACGTTCGTGACCAAACGAATGGGTGGCGGCTGTACGCAGGTTGGTCAACCGGGACTCTAGGCACCCGGCGCGCTCGAAAGCGCCCCGCGCACAGCCACCATAAAGCGAAGTTGCAGACATGAAAAAAGCGCCTGCTTTCGGAACGGTGGCGCTTGTGCGCCTAGAGATGTTCGGGTGACCAAACCCGGCCACGGGATTGACCGTGACGGGCGAACCATAGCGCCGCTGGTGCTGGCTGGCAAGGGTAATCATGCGACGGTTCTCCCGCTGCGCTCGAACATGTGCGCCAACACCTTGTCGGCTCGCTCGTGTTCACTGGCTGGCAAGCGGTAGCGCATGCAATCAGTGGGCTCCCCCCAGCGGTTCGGCACCTTCTCCGGGGTGCGCTGGATAGTCAGCCCGTAGTTGATCGCCAGAACTGCAATGGTGCTGTTCAGACAGGTATCACCGACCAGGCGCGCCGCCTCGTGGCGATTGAGCGCGCCAAAGTGGCGCAGGTACACCAGGTTGCGGGCGATCTTGCTTGGCGCGTGGCGCAGCAGTGCGTCTGGTGTGTGGTATGCAGTCATGCTGCG
The DNA here is from genome assembly GCA_007713455.1 of Pseudomonas sp. Lineage (GTDB taxonomy): Bacteria > Pseudomonadota > Gammaproteobacteria > Pseudomonadales > Pseudomonadaceae > Stutzerimonas > Stutzerimonas chloritidismutans. The sequence goes on along the minus strand of VMRT01000035.1, from coordinate 23,457 downwards.
TCCTCCCCCAGCATCAAGCGCAGTTGGCGATCCCAGTGCTCAACATCACGTTCGAGGTTGGGCTTTCTCCAGCGGTGGTTCGCCAGTTCATGGCCGCTCAGGCTGGCGATCTCCTTGGCATCAGCCAGGCGCTTGCAGGCTTTGGCGAACTGTTGCTTTTCGCTCAGCTCGCCGCGCAGCAGGGCGTCGATATGCAGGTCGCACCAGACGGCGAAATCCAAATTCAGCCAGCGAGCGAAGGACACGGCCAACTTCGGGTGCAGCCAGGTGCCGCCGTTGCGGCCACGGCGCGAGCGAATCAAATCCCCGGAATCTCGGGTATTTAAGGCGGCAGCTAGCGCCTCGATGTACTGCTGGGTTTCGGCGTTCGCCAGCCAATGATCGACACGCTTACCGAATCGGGCGGCTGCCTCGGTAGCGTTGATCCAGCCGTCACCGTTGAAGGTCACGGCCTGGCCCTGGAAGTCGAAGGGAACGATTCGGGCGTTCATGCGGCATCCCTCGCCGCGATCTTGGATTTCAGCCAGGCGTCTACCTCGGCAAGGTCGTAGTAAACGGCAGCCTGGCGAGTTGTTCCGTCTTTGATCGGCTTCGGGAAGGTCGGGTCTTTCTTGCGTGGGTTGAAAAAACCGGTGCGGGACAGGTCAAGCCGTTCGTACAGAGTTTTTTGACGAATACGGCCGTTCTGGTGAAGTGTGAACATGGGTGGGCTTCCTTATGGATAGTTCACGCCCCATTCTTCACACGGCCTCGGCACCGTCACCCTATTTAATTGGACCTCTTTCTAGGGTCGCGCGCAGCCTGAGCCAGAAGCGCTTCCAAGCTCTTGTCGCCAAGAACCATACCGGCACTCTCAAAAGTGATACGGACAAAGGCCAGGCGTCCGGGCGCTCTTGATGGTCGGCATTCACGCCAAGCGGCGAGACAGGCGCGCGCAAGGTCAAGCTGGTGGGGCCTCTCTTTCCTCCCGCGACAACCGGATCCCATGCAGCCAAGAGCCGCCTGTACGGATCGCCGAACGCTCTCGGGCGCCAGTATCTGCATGCCCAGCATTGCGTCCGGATCATCAGAAGCGATCCACTTGGTTTCCGGGGCCATGTGCATGTTGCTCTGAGCTTTGCTTATCAGCGCCATAGTGCCCGTATCGCACCGTTCGATAGCTTGGGGTATGTCAGCGTCGCTCAGCTTGAGCATGGCCGACAGCTGGCACCTGGCATCTTTCTGGGTCGCTGCGCGACGGGTGGCTTCTTGATGTGATAGACGGGCAATTACCACGGCGTCAAGCAGGCTCAACAAACTGCGATTGCCAATTCGGTAATCGGTCAGCCGGTGAAGCTCTCGAATCAAGGCACTGTTGATCTCGGCTGATACCTCGATGCGCACTGGCTGCCTTGACCAGTGCCCGCCCCGCCTAAACCAGTTCCTTCCGGACATATTGTTGAGCCCTCATGCCCGCTTGAGCTCCACCACGTTGCCCGCTGCCAGTTTGTCCAAGTGGTCGGCATACCATTGCATCATGGTCGTGCGTTGCTCCAGGTACTGCGCCTTGTTGTAGATCCCACGCACACCTGCCGCCTTGTGGCTTAGTTGGGCCTCGATATGGTCGGCGGGGAATCCGTGTTCGTTCAGGATGGTGCTGGCGATATGGCGGAAGCCGTGGCCAGTCTGTCGCCCCTCATAACCGAGGCGGCGCAGAGCCATCAGAAAGACGGTATCGCTTCGGGGTTTGGTGCGGTCGCTGCGACCAGGGAACAGGAAGGTATACGCGCCGGTGATGGGGCGCAGTTCTTCCAGCAGTTCGATTGCCTGCCGGCAGAGCGGCACTAGGTGTTCACGCCCCTTCTTGCGGCCTTTGCGTTCGGGCGGGATCGTCCAGAGCTTCTTGCTGAAGTCGAACTCGGACCACTGGGCTTCGCGTAGCTCGGACGGGCGAACGGCCAGCAGGGTAAGCAGGCGCAGGCCGATCCGCACGTCATCCGCATGGGGGTATGACTGGATAGCGCGAAGGAGGGCGGGCAGCTCTTCGGCGGTGACGTGTGCGTAGTTCTCTGCCTTGCCTGAAGCCAGGAACTTATGCACGCCGTCCAGGGGGTTGTTTACGGCGCGCCCTGTCACACGGGCCAGGTCGTACACGTCCTTGCAGTAGGCGCGGACCCGGCTCATTTGTTCAAGGATGCCTTGCTGTTCCATGCCGCGCAGCAGCTCCATCCACTCCATCGAGAGAATGCCGGTGTACTGCCGCTTGCCGAAGGTGGGGAATACGTGGCGCTCAAGCGCACCCATCACACGTTTGGCGGTACCGGCATCCCAGCTGCTCAGGCGTGAGGCGTACCACTCACGCGCCATCGCCTCGAAGGTGTCGTTGGCCGCTTCAATTTCTGCCGCCTTGCGGGCTTGCTTGGTGGCAATGGGGTTCTTGCCCTCAGCAGCATCAGCGCGCAGCTCTGCCGCCTTCTGCCGGGCGAGTGAGCCGCTCACTTCTGGGTAGCCGCCAAGCCCCAGCCAGGACCACTTGCCGTCCGGCTTCTTGTAGCGCAGTTCCCAGGACTTGCCGCCGTTGGGCTTTACCCTGAAGTAAAGCCCGGCTCCGTCCAGTTCACGGTAGGCCGCGGGCTCCGGTTCCAGGCCGGCCAGGGTGGTATCGGCCAGGGGCCGGCGCTTGATTTCGGAACGCTTCACGGCTTGTATGCCCTCAGTTCAACTTTTGTTGAAGCATACACACGGGCATACACGGCGGGCAATGCTATGCGTGAACATGTATGAGCATACAGAAACAAGAAAGCCCGCACAGGGCGGGCTTCTTGGGGTGTTTTCGTGCATGTGTGAACATGTGAAAACATCTATTTGGTGGCTACACCGGGACTTGAACCTGGGACATCAGCATTATGAATGCTGCGCTCTAACCAACTGAGCTATGTAGCCAAGTGGCGCGCATTATTCTCTGGTCGGTTTAGGCTGTCAACCCTGGCTCCGTAGATTTTTTATCCTTTTCAAGCGGTTAGTTACGGACGGTCAAGGGCCGCACAGGGACCGCCTAGCTCGGATTGCTACGTGCTTAGCGGAACGACGGCCGCGTGGCCAGCAGCAGGCCGGCGAAGATCAGGGTGCCGCCGATCCAGTGGAAGGGTTGCAGGGCCTCGCCGAGCAGTAGCCAGCCGAGCAGTGCGGTAAATACGGGCATCAGGTAGCTGGCCATGGCGGCCTTGGCGGCGCCGACGACTTTTACGCCGTGGTTCCAGGCGAGGTAGGCGATCAGCGAGGCGAACACAGCGGTGTAGCCGATTGCGCCGAGGTTGGCCGGTGTGGCGGCGAAGCCCCCTACCCGGCTCAGTTCGTACAGGTAGAACGGCAGGATCAGCGGCACGCCCAGCAGCATCAGCACGCCGAGCAGCACCAGCGGGGGCACGGTGAGGAAACCGGACCAGCGCCGCAGCAGCAGCGTGTACAGCGCCCACACCAGCACGGCCAGCAGCATGATGAGGTCGCCGGCCTTGAACGACAGGCTGGCAAAGGTCTGCCAGCTGCCACGACTGATCAGGTAGAGCAGCCCCGCCGCTGCCACGGCCATGCCGAACCAGGCGCGGCGCAGTGGCCATTCACCGAGCAGGAAGCCCGCGCCGATAAAGGTCGCCAATGGCAGGCAGGTGTTCACCAGCGTCAGGTTGATCGCTTCGGTGCTTTGCGCAGCGGTGTAGAGCAGCGAGTTGTAGCTGGCGATGCCGAGCGCGGCGATCACCGGCAAGCGCCAGCCGGCAGCACGCAGGGCCGCTCGATGGGTCCAGATGCCTTTCGCCACGAAGGGCAGCAGCAGCGTGGTGGCCAGCACCCAGCGCCAAAAGGACAGGCTCAGCGGCGGGATCTGGTCATAGAAGGCACGTGCCACCAGCGCGTTGCCGCTCCAGCAGAGCACAGCGACGAGCAGACCGGCGAATGCCGGGGCGTGGCGGCTGTTCATCAGGCGTTACGCAGCGGACGCAGGCGGTATTGCGACGGCAGCTGATCGAGCCCGCTGACGGTGACGTTGAGGTTTTTCCACAGGCCATCCTTGATGCCGTAGATGCAGCCGTGCACGGCCAGCGGCTGGCCGCGGTGCCAGGCGTTCTGGACGATGGTGGTGTGGCTGACGTTGGCGACCTGCTGGATGACGTTGAGCTCGCAGAGGCGGTCGACCTGCTCCTCTTCGCTGGCCAGCTTGGACAGGTGCACGCGATGCTCGTAGTAGAGGTCGCGGATGCTGCGCAGCCAGCCGTCGATCAGGCCCAGCTGGTCGTCACGCATGGAGGCGCGCACGCCACCGCAGCCGTAATGACCGGTGACGAGGATGTGTTTGACCTTGAGCACGTCGACCGCGTACTGGATGACCGACAGGCAGTTGAGGTCGGTGTGCAGCACAACATTGGCGACGTTGCGATGAACAAAGAGATCGCCCGGCAACAGGCCGACGATCTCGTTGGCTGGCACGCGGGCATCGGAGCAGCCGATCCACAGGTATTCCGGCGCCTGCTGCTTGGACAGCTTCTCGAAGAAGGTGGGGTCTTCTTCCTTGATGGCCTCGGCCCAGCGGGCGTTGTTCTCGAACAGCGGTTCCAGCTCGCTCATCTACGTTGTCCCTATGGTTCGGCCCCGCACCTTACGAGCCGGTCCGGCCTTTGACAAGCAAGCCGGCTCGCGCGGGCGTTCAATCTGGCTCGACGAGTTCTTCCGTTTCGATGACCGTGGTGCTGGGCTGGGAGACGAACGAGCGCAGGTCACGCATGAAGTTGTCACGCCAGGCATCCAGATCGGCGGCACGAATGGCGCGCATCAGGTGCTCGTAGCGATCCTTGCGTTCGGCCAGCGGCATGCTCAATGCGCGGTCGAGCGCTTCGGCCATGCCGACGCAGTCGTACGGATTGACGATCAGCGCCGAGGTCAGTTCGCGTGCGGCACCGGCGAAGCGCGAGAGCACCAGCACGCCGGGGTCTTCCGGGTCCTGCGCGGCGACGTATTCCTTGGCGACCAGATTCATGCCGTCGCGCAGCGGCGTGACGAAGCCAACGTCGGCGGTGCGGAACAGGCCCATCAAAACCCGACGGTCGTAACTCTTGTTGAGGTAGTGCAGCGGCGTCCAGTCGAGATCGGAGAGGCGCCCATTGAGGTGCCCGGCCTGGCTTTCCAGCTGCTCACGGATGTGCTGATAGGTGCGCACGTCGGAACGCGAGGTCGGCGCGATCTGCAGGAATTCGACGTTGTTGCGGTGCTTGGGATAGCGGTCGAGAAACTCCTCGTAGGCGCGGAAGCGCTCCACCAGGCCCTTGGAGTAGTCCAGGCGGTCGACAGAGATGATGGTCTGGCGCCGGGTATCGCTGGCCCGGCGCATGGGATGGGCGCGGCCCTTGTAGCCTTCGGCGAGCTTCTGGATTTCGTCCGGAACCACGCCGATCGGGTAAACCCCGGCGCGGAAGTTCTGCCCGTAGGCGGTCAGGCTGCCATCCGGCTCGATCACACCGCGCACTTCGCGGGTGATGTAGTCCTGGAAGGCCAGGCGGTCGGTGTCGGTCTGGAAGCCGATCAGGTCGTAGTAGCAGAGGGTCTTCAGCAGCTCGTTGTGCGGCGGGATGGCGGTGAGGATTTCCGGCGCGGGAAACGGGATATGCAGGAAGAAGCCGATGCGGTTGCGGATGCCCAGCTGGCGACAGGCTTCGGCGAACGGGATCAGGTGGTAGTCGTGAATCCAGATGATGTCGTCAGGTTCAAGCAGCGGTAGGAGCTTCTCGGCCAGCATGCCGTTGACCCGCCGGTAGCCGTCGTATTCTTCGCGGCTGTAGCGCGCCAGGTCGATACGGTAGTGGAAGATCGGCCAGAGCGTGTTGTTGGAGAAGCCGCGGTAGTACTGGTCGTAGTCACGCTTGTTCAGCGGCAGCGTGACGTAGGTGATGTTGCCCACTTCCTCGGTGTTGATCGTCGGGGTCGCGCTGATCTCGCCACTCCAGCCGAACCAGATGCCACCGGCCTGGCGCAGCGCATCGTAGACACCGACTGCCAGCCCTCCGGCGGCTACCTTGCCCGGTTTGATTGGCGCCACGCGGTTGGAAACCACTACTAAACGGCTCATGGCAGTAAATCTCGCTCTAGTCGGGTTTTATTCTGGGTTCGGCCGGTACACCGAGTTCGTTCAGCAGCGCTTCGATCCAGCTGCCGACGGCAGCCACCGACGCCACCCGTTCGCGGGCCTCGCTGGGGCCGTCGCCGACCTTGATGGACCGACCGTCGAGCGCATTGACGGCGGCAAAGCCGGCTTCGTCGGTGAGATCGTCGCCAAGGAACACGGGAGTGCAGCCGGAGAACGGCGCTTCCTGCATGAAGGCGCGGATCACCTCGCCCTTGCTCGCGCCGCGGGGCTTGAGTTCGAACACGCACTTTCCGGGCTGCAGGGTCAGTACCTCGGCGTAACGCTGGGCGAAGTCTTCGGCGAGTGTGCGGGCAACCTCCTCCAGCTCCGGCGCCTGACGAAAATGCAGGGCAAAGGCGACGCTCTTGTTCTCCAGGTGCAGGCCGGGATGCTCGCTGCAGGCCTGCTGCAACTCACGCTGGATGCGCTCCAGCGCCTGATTGTCGAGTGCCAGGTTGCGCAGCTCACCCGTGGCATCACGGCGCTCGGCACCGTGCACGCCGGCGGCGGGAAGTTGCAGGGGCGCCAGCAGCGCATCGAGCTGCGCGAGCGGTCGGCCGGAGATCACGGCGACGGGAATGCCTCCGGCATGCAGGCGTTCCAGGGCCGCGAGGGTGGCCGGTGGAATGAAGACGAGTTCCGGTCGGGGCTGAATCTCAGCCAGCGTTCCGTCGACATCGAAGAAGAAGGCGTAGCGCCGAGGCTCTGGCGCGGGTTGGTCGTTTTGATCATTCATGCAGAGTAGGACTCCGGATCACGCGCGGTGGTTCGTCCCCTTTTTCTCAAGACGCTCAGGCATCTACGGCCGCAGGAAAGGATGGACCCGAATGGCGTTATCGGCCAGCCGACAGCCCTGAATCTTCCCAAGGCGGCCGGGTCACAACCTGCATGACCGACGTTCTGACAGGAGACGATCATGAGCGATCAAAAACCCTACACCCCAACGGAAATCGACAACACCGAAGACCGCATGGGCTCCATCGAACAGCTCGATTTCGATCAGCGCCGTGACGAGCGCAAGGGCCGCATCGGCGACGAGGTGCCCGGTGAAGAGGTGGCCGACGAGTTCACCGCCGAACGCGCCGCCGAAGCAGGCATGACAGCCGGTGAAGTCCCGGATGGCGAGACCACAATGGACGACATGTCTCCGGAAACGCTGATCCCCGAGGACGGCGCACGCTCGCCGAGCGAGCGCGGCCATGGTGAGCCGGCGGATCAGGACCTGAGCGTGGTTTCCGAGCATGAGATCGGCGCCGATGTGGATCTCGACGAGGCCGAACTCGGCCGCTACGACCCGCTCGACGGCAAACCCTGGGACGGCCCCGCCAAAGGCGACGAAGACACCGGCCTCAGCGGCGGCGATGCGGTATTGCGCGAGGACGACAGCGTGCTGTCGGACGAAGAGCTGGAAGGCGAAGCGCCACTGGATTCGGGACGGGACAAGCGGCCGGGGGAATAGAGCGGAGCCATTTGCCGCACTCGGTAGGCGGAAGCGACAGGGCCGCGGAACTCATAAGGCGGCCTCGGCTGCCTTGCGTAGGCGTGGTGGATGTTTGCTTTTTACATCCACCATGACGCGAGCATGGTGGATCGGTGAAGCGCGATCCACCCTACAAGGCTGGCGACAGTCAGAGATCGGCAACGGCGAGACGTGGGCGCCGACGAGCGCCGGCCCAAAAGCCGGGGCCTCGGCCCGCAGCAATCAGTCCAGTGGGCGTAGGGTGGATGTCGCTTTTTACATCCACCATGACGCGAACTCGGTGGATCGGTGAAGCGTGATCCACCCTACCGAGGCTGGTGACAGTCAGAGGTCGGCAACCGTGATCGTGGCGCCGGCGAACTCCAGCACAAAAACCGAAGCCCGCAGCAATCAATCCAGCAACGTGCAGGCCATCACCAGCGCATCTTCACGGCCGTCTGCCGCCGGGTAGTAGGCCCGGCGCCGGCCGACTTCGTTGAAGCCATAACGCTCGTAAAGCCGATAGGCCGTGGTGTTGCTCGCACGTACTTCGAGGAAGCATTCACGGCCGCCGCGTTCGCGGGCACGCTCCATCAGATGCTCGAGCAGGCACAGGCCGAGGCCGCGGCCCTGGCTCTGCGGCTTGATGGTGATATTTAGCAGGTGCGCCTCGTCGAGGATCAGGTTGATCACACCGTGGCCGACCTGCTGCTCGCCCTCGAACATCACCCAGCACTCGTAGGCACTCAGCGCGTCGTTGAAGATGCCGCGCGTCCAGGGGTGACTGAAGGCGGCGTACTCGATCTTCAACACGGCTTCGATGTCCGCCGCGGTCATCGGGCGGAAGCTGACAGCATCACTCATCACACGTACTCATGAACCTATGTGCCAGCGCGGCATGCTGCGGCGCAGGGTTTTCCACAGCTCGGCCTTGGCAGCCGGCTGCTCCATCAGCTGTTCCAGGCCGGGCATCGCCAGTGCGCGACCGAGCCCTTCGACAGCCAGTTCGCGATAGCAGGCGTCGACATCCATTTCACCGGCGAAACGCAGCGCCGGACGACCGATCAGCCAGATGCAATCGCAGCCCATGTTTTCCAGCTCGGCGGCCATCACGCCCTGCACGTAATCTCGTGCGGCTTCTCCACCCTGGTCGAGGCTGCCCTTGTTCAGCAGCGGCCAGCGAATCGGCTCGCCATCGCCGACCTGCTGCGGCTTGTCCGGCAGGCATGCGGCGCGCAGCAGGTCCTTGAGCAGGATGTAGGCCGGATCACGGCTCTGGAAGGATTCGCCGGTGGGCAATTCCACCACCAGCAATACATTGCCGGCGCGCAGCAACTGCAGCGAGAAGCGTGGCGGCGGCTCGATGGGTTTGGCCGGCTCGGCCAGTTGCTCTTCCGCCGCGGCAGCAACCGGCTCCGGCTGCTTGGGTTCCGGCATGGCGATACGCGGACGCGGCGCCTGCGGCGGCTCGACGACAGGTGCTGCGGGGGCCCGTTCCACTACCGGCGCGGCCACCGGCACCTCGGCTGGCGGTGCGACGGCAATGTCCGGCTCCGCTTCGGCCGCGACCGGCAACAGCAGCTCCGGCCGCGACGGCGCAGCGAAAGGCAGTTCGGTACGCGGCAGCCAGCTGGCCACCTGCATGGCGTCGAGGTAGGCGAGACGCCGGGCTTCGTTGATCAAACGCCTTCCACCTGTGGATGAGCCTTGGCGCCGACCTGCATCAGATTCAGCGCGTTCAGGTAAGCCTTGGCCGACGCGACGACGATATCGGTATCGGCGCCGTTGCCGTTAACAATGCGTCCGCCCTTCTCCAGCCGCACGGTGACTTCACCCTGGGAGTCGGTGCCCTGGGTGATGGCGTTGACCGAATACAGCTGCAGCGTGGCCCCAGAATCGGCAATCGCCTCGATGGCCTTGAAGGTGGCGTCCACCGGGCCGGAACCCTGGGCTTGGGCACTACGCTCGGCGCCGTCGACGCTGAGCACCAGCTTGGCCTCGGGGATCGTACCGGTCTTGCTTGCGACTTCCAGGCTGGCCAGCTTGAAGTGCTCAGGCGCTTCGTCGGCCAGGGTGTCGGAGACCAGCGCCTGCAGGTCTTCGTCGAAGATTTCGTGCTTCTTGTCCGCCAGTTCCTTGAAACGGGCGAACGCGGCGTTCAGCTCGTCGCCTTCCAGCACGATGCCCAGCTCATCCAGACGCGAACGGAATGCGGCGCGGCCGGAGTGCTTGCCCATCACCATCTTGTTGGCATTCCAGCCGACCGACTGCGCGGACATGATCTCGTAGGTCTCGCGGTGCTTGAGCACGCCGTCCTGGTGGATGCCCGACTCGTGGGCGAAGGCGTTGGCGCCGACGATGGCCTTGTTCGGCTGCACCGGGAAGCCGGTGATGCCCGAGACCAGGCGCGAGGCGGCGAGGATGTGTTCGGTCTCGATGCGCGTGTGCACACCAAGCAGGTCCTGGCGGGTCTTGATCGCCATGACGATTTCTTCCAGCGCGGCGTTGCCGGCCCGCTCGCCGAGGCCGTTGATGGTGCATTCCACTTGCCGCGCACCGGCGACCACCGCCGCCAGCGAGTTGGCCACCGCCAGGCCCAGATCGTTGTGGCAGTGCACCGAGAACACCGCCTTGTCGGCGTTGGGGATGCGTTCGAGCAACTGGCGGATGGTGTCGGCGTACTGGTGCGGGATCGCATAGCCGACGGTATCGGGGATATTGATGGTGCGGGCGCCGGCGTCGATGGCGGCCTCGATGATGCGGCAGAGGAAGTCGATTTCCGAACGACCGGCATCCTCGCAGGAGAATTCCACGTCGGCGCACAGGCTGCGCGCCTTCTTCACGGCGCGCACCGCCTGCTCGACCACCTGATCCGGCTGCATGCGCAGCTTGTACTGCATGTGGATCGGGCTGGTGGCGATAAAGGTGTGGATACGCCCGGAATTGGCCCCGGCCAGCGCTTCGGCGGCGCGCTCGATGTCGGCATCCACGGCGCGCGCCAGGCTGCACACGGTACTGTCCTTGATGTTGTCGGCCACCAACTTCACCGCGGCGAAGTCGCCGGGACTGGCGATGGCGAAGCCGGCCTCGATCACGTCCACCTTCAGCCGCTCCAGGGCGCGGGCGATGCGCAGCTTCTCCTCGCCGGTCATGGACGCGCCGGGGCTCTGCTCGCCGTCGCGCAGGGTGGTGTCGAAGATGATGACGCGATCGTTGCTGCTCATAGGAAATCCTCACGGCTGCCGAGCGCCTCTCGGAGGGCGCTGTAGTCCACGGATTGTCGCGTGAAATGAACAAAGCGGGAAGGCGAAGCTGCGTTTGGCGTGGGTTGTTGCCGCGCAGGGTGAAAAACCGCGAAGCGTTTTCCACCAGCGTTCCCCGTCGGTGGAAAAGCCTTCGGCGTTTTCCACCCTACGCCAGAAAACACAAAGCCCACCATTAGGCGGGCTTTGGGCTGATCGAGCGAGCTAGAGCCATGCAAGGCAAAAACAGGCGAGGAAGCGGAGTTTACTGCTGTAAATGAGCATTCCGAGCCTGTTTTTAACGCAGCAGGGCCGACGCACAGCCGATCAAGCCTGATCCCAGGCCCGGTCGCCGCGCTCATCCTTGATCCGCGTGGGCAAACCCATCACATCGAGCAGCTTGAGGAACGGTTGGGCCGGCAGCTCTTCGACGTTGACCATGCGCTGCGCATCCCACTCACCACGCGCTACCAGCAGCGCGGCGGCAACCGGCGGTACGCCGGCGGTGTAGGAGATGCCCTGGCTGTCGGTCTCGGCATAGGCTTCTTCATGGTCGGCAACGTTGTAGATGAAAAGCTCGCGAGGCTGCCCGTCCTTCGTGCCCTTGACCAGATCGCCAATGCAGGTCTTGCCGGTATAGCCCGGCGCCAGCGAGGCGGGATCGGGCAATACGGCCTTGACCACCTTGAGCGGTACCACTTCCAGGCCTTCGGCGGTGCGCACCGGCTGCTCGGAGAGCAGGCCAAGGCTGTTCAGCACCGTAAAGACGTTGATGTAGTGCTCGCCGAAGCTCATCCAGAAGCGGATGTTCGGTACATCGAGGTGCTTGGAGAGCGAGTGCACCTCGTCGTGGCCGGTCAGGTAGAGACTCTGTTCGCCCACGACCGGCAGGTCGTCGGTGCGTTTGACCTCGAACATGCGATTGGTCGTCCACTGGCTGTTCTGCCAGCTGTAAACCTGACCGGTGAATTCGCGGAAATTGATTTCCGGGTCGAAATTGGTGGCGAAATACTTGCCGTGGGAACCGGCGTTGACGTCGAGGATGTCGATCGACTCGATCTTGTCGAAGTATTCCTGCTGCGCCAGGGCAGCGTAAGCGTTGACCACGCCCGGGTCGAAACCGACGCCGAGGATGGCGGTGACGCCCTTTTCCTGGCACTCGGCCAGATGTTTCCACTCGTAGTTGCCATACCACGGCGGCGTTTCGCAGATCTTGCCCGGCTCTTCGTGGATCGCGGTATCGAGATACGCGGCGCCGGTGTCGATGCAGGCGCGCAGCACGGACATGTTGAGGAAGGCAGAACCGACGTTGATGACGATCTGCGATTCGGTTTCACGAATCAGTGCCTTGGTCGCTTCCACGTCCATGGCGTCCAGCGCATAGGCCTTGATTTCGCCGGGCTGCTTGAGCCCGCCCTTGGCTTGCACGCTGTCGATGATGGCCTGGCATTTGGAGATGTTGCGCGACGCGATAGCAATACGACCGAGTTCGTCGTTGTGCTGCGCGCACTTATGGGCCACCACCTTGGCGACACCTCCTGCACCAATGATAAGAACGTTTTTCTTCAATTGTTTCACCCCCTTGTACTGCGGCCTCAGGAAAGGCTGGACAGGTAATCGTTAAAGTCGAATTCACGAACCACCTCGACGCTTCCGTCGAGCTGCTTTACCACGATGGACGGCATTTTCAGGCCGTTGAACCAGTTTTTCTTGACCATGGTGTAGCCTGCCGCGTCGATGAACGACAGCCGATCGCCGATGGCCAACGGACGATCGAATTGGTACTCACCGAAGATGTCGCCGGCCAGACAGGATTTGCCGCACACCATGTAGCTGTGCTCGCCGTCGTTGGGCGCCATCTTGGCGTTGAGGCGATAGATCAGCAGGTCGAGCATGTGCGCCTCGATCGAGCTGTCGACCACCGCCAGGTTCTTGCCGTTGTACAGGGTGTCGAGCACCGTGACTTCCAGCGACGCACTCATGGTGATCGCCGCTTCGCCCGGCTCCAGGTAGACCTGTACGCCGAATTTTTCCGAGAACGCTTTCAGCCGCGCGCAGAAGGCATCCAGCGGATAGCCTTCGCCGGTGAAGTGGATACCGCCGCCGAGGCTGACCCACTCGACCTTTTCCAGCAGGTGGCCGAAGCGCTCCTCGATGGTGGTCAGCATCTGGTCGAACAGCTCGAAGCTGCTGTTCTCGCAGTTGTTGTGGAACATGAAGCCGCTGATCTTGCCGATCACCGCCTCGATCTTCGCTGGATCGTGCTCGCCCAGGCGGCTGAACGGCCGCGCCGGATCGGCCAGCAGGTAATCCGAGCTGCTGACCTGCGGATTGACGCGCAGGCCGCGGATGATGCCCTCGGTGCCGGCCTCGAAACGCTCCAGCTGGCCAATGGAGTTGAAGATGATCTTGTCGCAGTTGGCGACCATCTCTTCGATCTCATCATCGGCCCAGGCCACGCTGTAGGCGTGGGTTTCGCCGGCGAACTTCTGCCGGCCGAGCTTGAGTTCGTACAGCGAGGACGAAGTGGTGCCATCCATGTACTGCTGCATCAGGTCGAATACCGACCAGGTGGCGAAGCACTTGAGGGCCAGCAGCGCCTTGGCGCCGGACTGTTCGCGCACGTAGGCGATCTTCTCCAGGTTGCCCAGGAGCTTCTGTTTATCAATGAGGTAATACGGCGTCTGGATCATGTCTACGTGCCCCCAAGGGATTTCGCCGGACAGGAGCCGGCAGCTCCCGTTTGCAAAAGCCGCGAATTGTGCCGATTACCGGCGCAGATCGAAATAGATTTTCAACACTTCGTCACCATTCAAGGACATCCGGCAGCACCGATGTGGCTGCAAGCGCCGATGCTAGACAGGCTAACCCGCCTGCAATGACGTTCAAGTGAATCGCCCAGTTGATTGCCGGGCGCCGCATTCAGAGCGCGTCCGATTGTCCGGCGGGCCTTCAGTGGGCTGTCAATGCAGTACAATTCGCGCTTTTTCACTGGCTGGACTGGCGCCTCGATGATCGAACCCAAGCGCGTACTGCGTGCCCTCGCCGAACACTGGACGTTGCTCGAGCCGCTGTGCGAGCGTTTCGACGCCGGCACCCTGAGCCTGATCGAACTTCGTCATCAGCTGGCCGCGCAACTGCCCGAAGGCACGCCCACCGATATCACTGCCCTGCTCGACCAGTGGATCCGCCTGGACATCCTGGTGCCGGTGGCCAAGAGCCCCAACCGCTTCGAGCTGAACGCGCAGATCCACGACTTCCTCGCCTACCTGCGCCGCGAGCACCGTCTCGGCCTTTGCCTGGAAATCGAAGCCTACCTGCGCCACCTGGAGCGCCTGGCCGGGCATATCCTCGATGCCTTCGAGATTCGCGACGGCAACGACCTGGCGCGCCAGCTGCGCCTGCTGGACATGCGCGTGCGCGATGTATTGAAGAAGCTCGATAACGACGAGCAGGCGCTGGTTGCCGTGGCCGACCGGGCCAAGACCAGCGACCGGCAGATTCCGCTGCGCCAGCGCTATGCCGAGGTGCTGGCGACCTGGGACGAGTACGTCGAGCCGATGATTCAGCTGGTCGCCGCCGATGGCGCCTTCGAGCAGGGCGTGCACCGCGTCGAACAGGTGCTGATGAAACTGCTCGGCGAACAGCAACGCCTTGGCCAGCTGGTGGACGACGACCTCCTGCTGCGCACCCACGCGCGCATCCTCGAAATGCAGACCACCGCTCAGCTGACCCTGCGCAAGGCCCGCGAACTGCTGCTGCCGCTGCGCGAGGAAGCGCGCAGGCACAACGCCGTGACCCGCGGCGCCGCGCTGGCGCTGTCGGCGATCCGCAAGAAAGGCCTGGACGCCGTACCGCAAGCCTCGCTGCCGCTGTTCACCCGTCCGCAGAGCACCTTTCTCGGCACTGCCAGCCAGGTCGAGGCCTACGTCTATGCCCTGGCCCGCTTCGAGCCGAAACCGGCGCAGTTCCCGCGGGCCAGCGGCAAGCGCAAGGGCGAGCAGCCGCGCGCACCCCGCACCGCCCGCGAGATGATCGAGCGCTGCCAGCAGGCACTGCCGCTGCCGGACCTGATGGCCTGGCTGCTGGAACAGGAACCCGAGGGCGCCACCGACGAGCTGCTCTACTGGTTCTCGCGCCTGTCGCGTGATGCCCGCTTCCAGCGCGACCGCCTGGAACGCCGCGAATACCTGACCCGCGAGCACCGCGTCAGCCTCAGCTCCTTTGCGCTGGTGGCCAACGCCAATGGCTGATTCCTACGTAGGGCAGGCAACGCGCAGCTTGTCCACCTCCAGCCACACCGAATCGAAAAGGTGGAAAAGGCTTCGCCGCTTTCCATGGGGCGGTCTTCCATACTGCGCTCACATTCGGCATTGCAGCCAGGCCCCGCAGCCTGCCCATCGCAAGGCTCAGGTTGACGCCGCTTTCCGCTCCCCGCACCAACAGCCCCCGCTCCCCTATGGGGAGAGGGTTGGGGTGAGGGGCAGGCACCAACCAGCAGCACAGACAGGCCAAAGCCCATCAAATCACGCTGTGGAAATCACCTTGTTGATTTCTACCCAACGATCCAGCGAGCAACCTGAATGAACATCGACCTCAAGGAAATGACCCAGCTGGCGCCGATCTTCCGCGAGCTGTTCAAGGGCTATCACCTGTCCCGCAGCGAGCCGGAGCCCTACGCGCAGCTGTCGAACATGCAGGACCAGTACCGCGCGCTGTTCAAGGCACTCGGCTTCGAGCTGGTCTGCGATCCGCGCGGCTTCTACTACTTCGTCCCCGAGCAGATGGGCGCGCAGGTGAACAAGACCGCCCAGCGCCTGGCGCTGTTCACCTTCATCCTCGTCGAGCACCTGGCCGACCAGGGTCGCGATCCGCTGGCAGTGCTCGACGGCGGCAGCCTCGGTCGCGATGAACTGCCGGCGCTGCTGGACAAGTACCGTGACCTGTTCCTGCAGGCCGAAGTCACCACGCAGGAAGAACTGGAAGAGAAGATCATCCGTCGCCTGACCCAGCTGGGCTTCGCCGAGGACAGCAACGGCGTCTACCGCTTCCTGCCACCGATGCATCGCTTCCTCGATGTCTGCCTGTCGGTGCAGCAGGACCGCGATCTGGCCGCCAGCCTGCACAGCAGCGACCTGCCGCTGCCGACGCCACAGCTGATTGCCGAGGAAGAAGACGAGGACGAAATCATCCTCATCGACGAACCTGCCGAAGACCCCACCGAAGAATCCGAAGAAGACGCCCTGGCCCGCGCCATCGCCGCTGAAAAGGAGCTTGAAGCATGAGCCAGGAACGCTACGGCATCCGCCGCTTCGCCCTGCTGAACACCGCCGGCTACAGTCTCGGCATCTTCCCGCTGGAGAACCCGCTGTCGGTCTATGGCGCCAACAACCTCGGCAAGTCGGCCTCGATCAACGCGCTGCAGTTCCCGATCCTGGCGCGCATGTCAGACATGAGCTTCGGCAAGTACAGCCTGGAGCAGTCGCGCAAGTTCTACTTCGCCTCGGACACCAGCTACATCCTGGTCGAGGTGATGCTGCCCCACGGCCCGCATGTGATCGGTGTGGCCGGGCGCGGCCCCGGCGGCGGTTTCGGTCACCAGTTCTTCGTCTACCAGGGCTCGCTGGATCTGGACCACTACCAGCAGAACGGCACCTGCCTGCGCCAGCGCGAACTGTTCGCCAACCTCGAACGCGCCGGCATCAAGGCCTACGAGGCCAAGCCGGACGAACTGCGCCGGCTGCTGGTGGGCGGGCACACCTCGATCCCGCTGGACATGACGCTGATCCCGCTGCGCTCGACCAGCGAGCAGAGCCTGAAGACCTTCCGTGCACTGTTTATCAACCTCCTGCATATGAGGGAGATCACGGCGGCCAAATTGAAGCAGCTGTTCCTCGATGCCTTCGAGCACAGCCTGCGTTCGGGCAGCGTCGACTACATCGCCGCTACCGAGGAAGCTTTCCGCGATGTGCGCCGCATGGAGCAGGACTACCAGGCGCTGGTCGCCGCCGGCCCGCTGGTCGAAGCGCTGGCCTCAGGCGTGGCCCAGCGCGAGCTGCTGCGCGGCAAGCTGCACCGCCTCTCGCCGCTGCTCGATAACCTGCTCGGCACCTGGCACGACTACGCCGATGCTCGCAAGGAAGAGCTGGTGATCCAGGCCGAACACTACCGCCGCGAGCAGGACGGCCTGCAGCACGAGCAGCGCGGCAGCACGTCCGAGCTGATGCGCCTGGAACGCGAGATCAGCGAAGCCCAGCGCTGGCTCGGCGAGCTGGCGGTGTTGAAGACCCGCTTTGCCCTGGTCGAGGACGCCCGCGTGCTGGAGCAGCAGCTGCTCGCGGCCAAGGACGCCCATGACGAGCTGGCCGGTGCGCTGGCGCAGTCCCGCCAGTTCTCCAGCGAAGACCTCGACGAGCGCCTGCGCGACCTGGAAAAACGCCTGAAATCGGTCAAGCAGCAGCTCGATCACGCCGACAACAACAGCTACTCGCGGCTGCGCGAGGAATTCTCCCAGGCCGACGTCGACCGCCTGATGCGCCTGTTCAACGGCCAGCTGTTCAGCCTGCCGCTGGGCGAAAAGGGCATCTCCGCCGACGGCGAAGACTGGGTCAAGGCCGTGGAAGCAGTGCTGGACCGCTTCAAGGGCGACACTTTCTCGGTGCCGGGCCTGTCCATCGACCTTTCGCATATCGAGCCACCCGCCCTGCAGGCGCTGGCCGACCGTGCCGCCCTGCGTGACCAGAAGGACCGCCTCGAACGCGAACTCAAGCAGCTCAAGACCCAGCACGCCGTGGCCGTCGACCGCGCCGCCAGCAAGGCCCAGGCCGAGGCGCTGTACCAGGCCGTGTTGGATGCGCAGAAGGCGCTGGAAGACTTCCGCCGCAGCCAGACGCTGGCCGCCGAGGAAGACGCCAAGCTGGAACAGCTGGCCCAGGCCGAAGCCGCCCAGGATGAACTCAAGCGCACCAGTGACGCCTTTGCCGAGCGTGTGCAGCACCTGTCCGCCAAGCTGCAGCTGGTGGGCCGTCAGCTGGCCGATCTGGAAGCCAAGGAACGCACGCTCGAGGATGCCCTGCGCCGCCGCCAGCTGTTACCGGCGAACCTGCCGTTCGGTACGCCCTTCATGGACCCGGTGGACGACTCCCTCGATAACCTGCTGCCGCTGCTCAACGACTACCAGGACAGCTGGCAGGCGCTGCAGCGCGTCGACGGCCAGATCGAGGCGCTGTATGCGCAGGTGCGCCTGAAAGGCGTGGCCAAGTTCGACAGCGAGGAAGATCCCGAGCGTCGTCTGCAACTCTTGGTCAACGCCTACGCGCATCGCCAGGACGAGGCGCTGACCCTGGCCAAGGCCCGCCGCGCGGCGGTCACCGACATCGCTCGAACGCTGCGCAATATCCGTAGCGACTACGAAAGCCTGGAACACCAGCTGGCGCTGTTCAACCGCGAGATCAACAAGCGCCAGGTGTCCAACCTGGCGAGCTTCCGCATCGTGTTGGCGCCGAACAAGGATGCGCTCAAGCACATCGACCAGATCATCCACAGCGCCGGGCAGTACGAGGAAGGCGAGACGCTGTCGGTGTTCGATCTGTCCCAGTCCGCCGAGCAGGACGCGAAGAACGAGGAAGCCAAGGAGTACCTGGCTCGGCTGGTAGCGGCGAACAACAACCAGCTGGGCCTGAAGGACCTGTTCGAGCTGGCGTTCGAGATCACCAAGGTCGGCGGCCAGCCGGTGATTCATACCGACATCGACGGTGCGGCGTCCAACGGCACCACCATGACCATCAAGGCGCTGACCAACATGTACCTGTTGCTGCATTTGATGGACCGCGAGCAGGCTGGGCGCATCCGCCTGCCCTACTACCTCGACGAGGCGGCGGACATCGACGAGCGCAACCAGCAGGCGCTGATCGAAACCAGCCTGCAGCTGGGCTTCGTGCCGATCCTCGCGTCGGTCAAGCCGCAGGTCTCCGCGCACGTCGCCATCGACCTAGAGGGCGGCAGCGGGCCGGCCGGCATCTACATCGACGAGGCGGACTGGAAATACATCAGCCGCCGCGAACCGGTCGCCAGCGAGCACACTGCTTCAGCCCAAAGGACCGAAGAGCCGGCCTGATCTCCCTGTAATGAAAAAGGGCCCCGAGGGGCCCTTTTTCATACACATCCGGATATCGCCGTAGGGTGGACTTCAGCCCACCAACAACGTCCCGGATCTATCGTCACTTGTCACTGGCAGCTCGCTCCAGCTCGATCTTCGGCGCCCAGTCAAACCATTCCTCCTGCGGCTCCTTGAACAAGGCAAAGGTCTGTCCTGGCAAGGCGCGCTGTCCCATGCGTTCTCCATCAGGCGTGGCAAAGGCAACACCGCCCTCGATCAGCGACTCCAGCGAATCGGTACGCACGCTGGCGCCCTTGAACAGGCTGAAGTCGACACCGAACCCGCTGGTTTCCCAGAACCGGCTGCCGGTATGCACCAATGCAGCGTAGCGTGGCTCGATCAGTACGCGGATCAGCACGCGGTCGGCAGTCTGCCCCAACTCGTAGCCAGTCACCTCGCCGACCTTTACCTCACGGTAGGTGACCGCATTGCCTGGCTTGATCGAACCCAAACGCGCAGCGCTGAGGACCAGGGTGAGCCCTTCGCCAGCCTTCTGCGGCTCACGCTCCTGGCCCACGAAACGCGCTTGAGCGGCCGCACCTGGTTTGCCGGGAGCAACCTCAAGATAGGGACCGCTGACCAGCGTATCCAGATTGGCGGTGCGCATGATGCCCAGTTCGGGCCGTACCACCCAGAACTGCGTACCCGCACGAGCGATACGCGACTCTGCGGCGGTAATCCGAGCACGCAGCACCACGTGACCGAGGTCGTCGCTCAGGGTCACACTGTCAACCTTGCCGACCTCCAGCCCCTTGTAGCGGATCGGCGTGCGGGCACCGAGGCCGTCGCCGCGATCGAGACGAATCTCTATCGAGGTACCGCGCCGTATTGCGCTGTCCCGGTCCTTGTGCAACTTGAATCGGGGCACCTTTCTGGTAGCCGGAGCTTGCGGCTCCGGCGTCTCGAATGCGATGCCCCCGGCCAGCAGGCTCTGCAGCGATTCGCTGCGTACCTCAATACCGGAAAGCCCGCCGGTAAGGGAAATGCCACTGGCATTCCAGAACCGGCTCGAACTGTTCACCAGGTCGGCGTAGGGCTGCTCGATGTGCACGCCAACCACGACCCGCTGCTGGTCGCGCGAGAACTGGTAACTCTGCACGGAGCCAACCCGTACCTGGCGATAGAGCACAGGACTACCGACATCCAGCGAACCGAGGTTGTCCGCCGTCAGTACCAGATGCAGGCCTGGCGATCGTATATCCAACGGCGGCGCCTTGGCACGTGCCACGAAGTTGCGCCTGGCCGGTGCGCCCTTTTCACCCGGACGTACGGAAATGTAGTTACCCCGCACCAGTGCCTCAAGCCCGGAAATTCCAGCCACCGAAACGGACGGTTTGACCACCCAGAATTGCGTGTCATCGACCAGATAGTCTTCGAACAGGGGGTCGATGGAGAGCTCGGCCTGTGCACCGCTAAGGTCCGAGTCGATATCGAGCTTCTTCAGTAGGCCCACCTGCATGCCCTTGTAGATCACCGTCGTTCGCCCGGCCTGAAGCCCGTCGAAGTCTTGCAGAGCCACGAGTGTCTTGATGCCGGCCTGAGCTGCGTCGAAGTCTTCATACAGACGAAACGGAATGCTCGGATCAGTCGCCGGGCTGTCCTTGCGGTGCGCCGGCGTGGCGAAGGCGATGCCGCCAGCCACGATGCTGGCCAGTGACTCCGTGCGGAACTTCACCCCGGTCAAGCCAGCGTCAACCGTGACCCCGCTGGCATTCCAGAAACGCGTGTGCTTGCGCACCAAATGCGCGTATTCCGGCTGGATATACAGCTGTACCTCGACCGTACTGTCGTCCTCGGCCAGCACGAAATTCTTTACCTGCCCGACCTGAATCTGCCGATAGAAGACCGGGCTACCGCGATTCAGTGAGCCAAGTCGATCAGCCTTGAGTGTCAGATGCAAGCCGATGCGACTATCGGACATGGGTGGCTCTTCCGTCAGCGCGACGAAGCGCCGGGTATCCTCGCCATCGGCTGGACTGATACCGATGTAGTTACCCGAGACCAGCGTTTCCAACCCGGTGATCCCTGCCAGGGTCACGCTGGGCCTGACCAGCCAGAAACGTGTGCCGCTGCGCAGGTAGCTGTCGACATCCTTGTTCATCTCGATTTCAGCAACCACCACCTGCCGACGCTCGTCATCGCCGAGCCGCAGATCCCTTACGACGCCAATCGTCATCCCCTTGTAGAGCACCGATGTTTTGCCGATCTCGATACCCTCGGCACTTTCGAAGACAACCTCAATGTATATGCCACGTTCACTATAGGCTTCCCACGCCAGCCACGCGCCGATCGCCAGTGCGATCAACGGCAGAATCCAGATGGCCGACCAGCTGGATGCAGGACGAGTATTAGCTTGTGGCAGGTCAGTCATGCTTGTTCCCGGATTCCGTGTTATCCCAGATCAGACGAGGGTCGAACGTGATGGCAGCCAGCATGGTCAAGATGACCACGCTGGCGAAAGCAACCGCACCGAAGCCCGCTTCGACGCTGGCGAGGCTGCCGAAATTGACGATGGCCACCAGAATGGCGATCACAAAGATATCGAGCATGGACCATCGCCCGATCCACTCGATAAAGCGAAAAACCAATATCCGTTGGCGCGGCGACATTGGATGGTGGCGCTGTACTGAAAACAACAACATCGCGATTCCAACAAGCTTGAATGTGGGAACCAGTATGCTGGCGATGAACACAACGGCGGCTATCGGGAACATGCCGTGTTTGGCTAAGGTCACCACGCCGGACATGATGGTATCCGGCGTGCCACTGCCCAGCATGCGTACCGTCATGATCGGCAGGAGATTGGCCGGCAGATAGAGCAATGCAGCTGTAATCAGAAGCGCCCAGGTTCGAACGATACTGTTGGGTCTGCGCATATGCACGCGTGCACCGCAGCGGACGCAGTGTTGATGACGCTGACCGGCGTCCGCCCGGTTGAGCTGATGGCACTCATGGCAAACCATCAGCCCGGCGTCAGCAGCGCGCATCGCGACGCTCCGATAAGGCTTCCCAAACCTGGTGTGGTGACATCACCAACTCTAGCCAGACCTGAACGACCAGTAGACCGACAAAGCACCCCAAGCCGATACCCAGGCTGAGCTCTGCCATATCCCTAAGTTTGATGATCGAAACCAGAATGCCGAGCAAATAGACCTCCAGCATCCCCCATTCGCGGAGATGGTGATATGTCCGATAGAGCAGCATGCCCAATGGCTTCGCCCGATCAAGCGCAATGCAAAGCAATACAGCGAGCTGGCAAAGGAGTTTAAGTAGCGGCACAGCCATGCTGCAGAGAAACACCACCACGGCGACCCCTTGCATGCCGCTGCTATACAGACTGAGCACACCGCTCCAGACCGTATCGTCAGTAACACGGCCAAGCAGATTCAATCGCATGATGGGCAGGAAGTTGGCCGGAAAGTACAGCAACAACGCGGCAAGCACCAATGCCAGCCCAGGCCCGACGATGCGATGCCGTAAGCGAAAAAGCTCGCAGCCACAACGAGGGCACTCTGCGACCTGGCCGAGGCTGAGCTCCGGCTTGAGCATCAGCAAATCACATTCGGGGCATGCGGCCAGTTGCTCAAGCGGAACCTCTTCAAGCCTTGGCGTAGCAGCCGATTCCGGCATGGGAACAATATCCGAGTAAAGCGCTCATTCTAAACGAGCGATGCAAGCTGCTGTGAGCGCTCAGTCGGGTGGATAACCACGACACGTATATCAGCGAGTGGCCCATGGCGTTCGAAGAGACACTAGGGCTAGCGCTCGACGCCTATATATCCACTAGACCGAGGTGGTACGTGCATCGGCATATGTGCGCATACAGATGAAAGATCCATACAGCTACAACTATCTAGATTGTCTAACAGCTAAGGCCGCCATAAAGGCGACACGCTGCCGCCAGCCCCGTCTACTTACAACCCACTTACAACCATGACGGGCAGGTAAGCCAATTACCTTGGCACGCACCTTCACTGCCAGCGCGATCGACCTTTTCTTACGCGCAAAAGCAAACCCCCGACCGGATTTCTCCGATCGGGGGTTTGGGATAAGAGCTTGACGATGACCTACTCTCACATGGGGAGACCCCACACTACCATCGGCGATGCGTCGTTTCACTACTGAGTTCGGGATGGGATCAGGTGGTTCCAACGCTCTATGGTCGTCAAGCAATTCGGCTGGGGAGTCGGTGTTGAGTCGCTTCCCCTAATTGGGTATGTGATGGTGCTTCGGTATTGCTTTCGCTTTGCGAGCGTTGCGTCTTTTCGGTTTGTTTGTCGACTTCAACCGTCTGACACGCAAACATCAAATTGTTTGGGTGTTATATGGTCAAGCCTCACGGGCAATTAGTATTGGTTAGCTCAACGCCTCACAGCGCTTACACACCCAACCTATCAACGTCGTAGTCTTCGACGGCCCTTCAGGGAGCTCAAGGCTCCAGTGAGAT
>VMRT01000016.1 GCA_007713455.1 Pseudomonas sp. | reverse complement strand
TTCAACCATCGACGATTGCTGGCGCCCATCGGGAACATACCGCCCGCGGAAGCCGAAGCGATCTACTATCGGCAATTTATCGAGTCTGCCCAAGCGGCATGACTCACACCAAAGAGCCTCCGGAGAATGCGGGGCGGTTCAATGGCTACGAAAAAGTCTGCGCTGTCACCAAGGCGGCCCGCGACATGCAGATTACGGCAAACGCCCTCATCACTTGTACGAACCCCAAGGATCGGGACGGGATCTGCCATCAACTCGTGAATGAGGAGCGTCTTCGGTGGACACGATCATGAGCCAAGAGCATAAGCCGATTACATTCAATGGCCCACTTGAGGCGGGTATTCGTGCGGTCTCGATTTTGGGTGCTGCCTATCCACAAACCTACGACCTCCAGCGGCTTGTCGCCCTTGATTACCTTCTTGTTCATACCGGCGATATCGACGGTCCAGACAATTTGCACCCACCGACACCAATGCACACGGCTGAGTTGCTCGTGCGCCGTAAATTGGTCGAGCAATCGCTGCTTCTGATGATGACCCGCGACCTTGTTGAGCGTGAAGTTACACCCGAAGGAATCAAGTACGGCGCAGGCGAGAATGCTGCGACGTTTTTGTCGTCAGTATCTTCCAACTACCTGCTGTCCCTGAAGGATCGCGCTGTATGGCTTGTCGAAACCATTGGCTACCTGACGGACGAACAGTTCAAAGGCATGATGCGCCGCTTCTTCGATAAATGGGTTGAGGAGTTTCAGCACGTCGAGCAAAGCCTGGGAGGCGAAGCATGACGGCAATAACCCCCGGTTTTCGCTTGCGCTTCCTCGGCTTCTTCGGCCCACAGAAGTCACCCGCAACAGTGACCTTCGGCGCCGGTCTCAACGTCATTTACGGCGCTTCGAACACTGGAAAGTCTTTCATTGTCGAAGCCATCGACTTCATGCTTGGTGGCAAACCACCCCTGCGCGACATCCCTGAACGCGTCGGCTACGACCTCGTTCTCCTGGGGCTTGAGACCCTTGATGGGAAGTCATTTACGCTTTGGCGCAGCATAGACGGCGGCGGCTTTCGGCTATACGAAGACTTGCACCAGATGCCGCCGACGACCGACATCCCGTACACGCAGCTTGACGAAAAGCACAGCGATAAGAACTGCACGAATCTGTCCTCGTTCTTGCTGAATCTATGCAACCTTGGTGGCAAGCGTGTCCGCAAAAACTCCCGAAACGAAACGATCAGCCTGAGCTTTCGCAACATTGCTCGCTTGATGATCGTCGATGAGACGGAGATTACCCAACAAAGCTCTCCGCTGGTTGATGGAAATCCCACCGCGAATACACCGAACTTGGCGACGTTCAAGTTGCTTTTAACCGGGGCGGACGACTCCGCATTGGTCGCTAGCAATAAGAGTGAGCCAGAGGAGTTATCGCGCGAGGCACAATTGCATCTTCTCGATCAGCTTCTTGATGACTATCGTGATCGGCTCAAGGAATTGACCAAGAGTCCGAAGGAGTTGGAGGAGCAGCTAGAGAAGATCGACACCTCGCTTCGTCAACAGGCGGCCCTGGTAAACACCACAGAAGCTGAGTTTCAGGAGGCTGCGGGGAAACGGCGAGAACTGCGCAAGAAGCTGGAGGAAAGCCGAGAGCGACGTGCAGAGGTCGGCGCGATGCTTGAGCGATTCGGTTTGCTCGACAGGCACTACGTGTCCGATATTGAAAGGCTGCGCGCCATTGAGGAAGGCGGGACGCTGTTTAGCGTGCTGGGTGCCGGGCATTGCCCTCTCTGCGGAGCGGATCCCGATCATCATCGCGTCGATACCGGGTGTAATGGAGACACTGATGCTGTCGTTCAGGCCGCACGAGTGGAGGTCGCCAAGATCGAAGTTTTGCGCACTGAACTTGTAGCGACCGTCCGAAGCCTTGAGCGTGAAGGTGCCAACTTTGATCGCAGGATGCCTACTGTTGTTCGAGAGCTGGAGTCAATCTCGGAGTCGGTTGAAGAATTGATCGCACCTAAGCTCTCAACTCTTCGAAAGTCCTATTCCGACTTTGCCGACAAGCGTGCCGAGGTGCGCGAAGCGCTGGCACTCTACGCTACCGTACAAGACATGGAGCGCCGTCGCGCCGACCTTGAGAAGGACACCGAGGATGAGAAGGCCGGGGCTGTTGCAAGCGCAGATCTCTCAACCACTGTGACTTATAGTTTTGCCAAGACTGTCGAGGGCATACTGACCGGTTGGCACTTCCCAGAGACTGGGGATGTGTATTTCGATTCCAAGGCTCGGGATCTTGTTATCGCTGGAAAGTCGCGTAGTGCTTTTGGTAAGGGGCTTCGCGCCATCACTCATGCAGCCTTCACCCTCGGGCTGCTTGCTTTCTGCCGTGCGCGCCAGACCCCGCATACGGGATTTGTCGTGCTCGACTCTCCTTTGCTGGCATACCGAGAGCCAGACGGAGCGGAAGATGACTTGACTGGTACTGACCTTCAAGAACAGTTCTATGCATATCTTGAAGCGTTGCCTAGCGACACACAAGTCATCGTTGTTGAGAACACGGATCCGCCTGCTTCAATTATGCAGCGCGAGCAGTCGCTTATGTTCGGCAAGAACCCGTATCATGGGCGGTACGGATTATTCCCTTATACAACGGACTCCGCTCAATAAATGGGCATAGAAATGGGAAGAAGCCAATGGCATGAGGTGAGCGCGAGAATTCCCGACCGTTGAAGCTGGGCGTTTTCGTATGGGGACTCGATTACAGGTACTTCTTGAAACTCCCTGCAGTCAGGCTCACGGCCAGTCCCAGCAAGGCGGCGCTGGGCAGCAGGATCAGCAGCGGATGCACCGAGATCGGCAAGGCCAGGTATGTGACCCAGGGCAGCACGGCCAGTGGCATCAGACTGGCTTTTGCTCGGTGGTAGATAAAGCCGGATTCCCGGCCCGCGCCGAACCGGCGCACGTCACGCCTCACCAGGCCGTCGATTAAACCAACAAATGCCGCCGTGAAGATCAGCGGCAGCGTAAGCACCAGGACCAACAGACGCACCAGGAAAGTAAGCGTAGTGAAGGCGGCGGCGATCAGGTAGCTTTCGGCCCAGACATAGACCTGGCTGATGAAGTAACGGAAGTTCCGCGCCTGCCCTTGGCTGGGCGCACGGGCGCGCTCTGCGGTCTGGCTCATGCGCTCCAGCAGTCCTGAGCGCACGAACACCCATTCGTAGCCGGTGTCCACCAGCGCATGCGCCGTGCGCCCCGGCTCCTGCACGACCACGCTGCGTGGGAAGTGCTTGGACAGGTGCCCCAACTCGTACTGCAACATCTGCTGGGAGTGCTGCCAGCCTTGATCCTTCCAGAACAGGTGCATGCCGATGCACTCCATCAGGATCGAGAACAGCAGCGAGCTGACCAGCACCCCGAGCAGTCGGAACGGCAAGGTGATGGTGCCGACGATCAGGCCCTGGCGGCGGTTCTGCTCGCGCTGCGCAGTGGAGGCGGCATCGCTCATGGCGCGGCCTCTTCGCTGGCCGTGTCGCCCGTGTCGCCCGTGTCGGTGATGGGTATGGCGATGGCCGCCTCATCGAGCAGGTCGTCCGGCAAGGCCGCGTCCTGCAAGACCGGGGAGCTGGTGAACTCCCACCACTGCGTGGCCTCGCTGTAGCTCTGGCGCATGTGCCCAGCCAGTTGCTGCAAGTCCGCCGGCATCACTTCATCCGGGTCTGGCGCCGGCAACGGCATGCGCACCTTCCAAAGCTGGCCACCCTGCAACAGCGCGAAGCACTGGCCTTTGGGCAGGCCGACGACGTGCGATGGCTCGATCATCGGCACGCTGGACATGCTGATGCGGTCTTGGGTGTTCGACGTAAAGTCCGTCGCGCCGCGAATGTCCGAGCTGTCGGTTGCGCCGCTGACGATGGTGGTCGTATAGACCTCGACCTTCGGCAATTGCCGGGTCAGCAACTCAGCGGTGGCCGTTTCGCGCACGCGCAGCATGAACAGGTTGTTGAAGTTGCCGATCACCTGACCGGCCTTCGCCCGGTTGCCGATGCGGGCTTCGATGTCCGAGAGGGTCTGCGTGTACGCGGTGACTTGCAGGCCAGCGCCGCCGCCCTTGTTGATCAGCGGAATGAACTCGTCGCCCATCAACTCGTTGAACTCATCGGCATGGACGTTGATCGGCACGCGCGAGCCTGCCGATGCGCCCGGCAGGCCGTCGTCGATCCCGTGCTTGTAGATGTGGCCAGCGACCGAAACCAGGTCGGAGAACATGGAATTGCCGACTGCGGCGGCGACCTCGGCATCGGATAGCGCATCCAGGCCGACATAGACCACGGCGCGCTTTCGGATGACCTGCATCCAATCGAAGATCGGACGCGGGTCGGCCAGGTCGGAGTAGTTCGGGGCCAGAAGCTGGGCGATCTTGCCGCTGGTGAGCTTCTCCAGCAGCGGCAGCAGCGATGCGACGATCTTGTCGAAGTAGGTCTTGTCGTAGCGCACCGCCGAGCGCAGGCCGTCGAGCACCGGATCGTAGTTGCGAGCCTGCGAGAGGTACTGTTCCAGCGCCACCACGCGCTTTTCGCGCCCGATCATGTTGCGCGGGATGTTCTTCTCGTTGAGCTTGGCCTCGATCTGGACGATCACCTCCCAGGCCTTGGGCTCGGTCTTGGCGAAGTAATGCTGGGCGTACTCGATGAACAGCGCGTCGATGTTGATCACATGGCGTTGGATCAGCATGTAGTCCGGGCGCTGCCCCAGTTCCACCAGGGCGCGGGCGATGATGTTGACGAAGCGCCACGCAAATTCGCGAAATGCCGCGCTGTTGCCTTCCCCGGAGAGCTGCCCTGCAACACGGGTGGCCACCTCGCTGATGCGCCCAAAGCGGCCCACGGCGTTGTAGCGCGCAGAAATGTCCGGCCAGCCCAAATGGAAGACATAGAACTCGCCCTCGCGGCCCGCACGCTTGGCCTCGACGTACACCCGCTTCAAAAGATCGGCGTCGCCCTTGGGGTCGATGACGATGACGACCTCGTGCTCGCCGTCGGCGTTCTTGCGCCGGATGTCCTGGGTCACGGACAACTCGGCCAACCGCGTCTTGCCCACGCGCGTGGTGCCCAGTACCAGCGAATGCCCGACGCGCTCACCCAGCGGTAGGCTGACGTCCACCTCATCGGGTTCGATGCCGTGCAGGCGCGGCAGGCCGCCCACAGGCGGCAGCGGGCGCACCGGGTTGAAAGGCACGTCCCAGCCCGTGAGTGCAGGCAGCCGAGACAGCGGGAACGGCGCGAACTCCAGCCGTTCCTCCAGCCTGCGCGCCAGCCGGTAGGCCGGCGTTGGCTCGACGTAGCGGCGAAACTCCGGTCGGTACGTCTGCATCAGCCGATGGGTGTGTTTCTGCTCCCACAGAAACCCGCGGCCCACGAACAGACGCTGCTGGCTGACCGGCACGTCCTTGCTGGTCATCACATAGCGCGGCAAGCGGCGAATGTTGCGCCGGTAGCGCAGGATGACGCGGGCATCGCGGTAGCGGATGGCACCGTAGGCGCAGAACGCCAGCGCACTGCCGACGCCCATGGCGGGGCTCAGCGCGAGCGACCACGGGGCCACCAGGGACAGAAACGCGGCGCCTGCACACGCCGCGACGGTATAGAACTCCACCGCTGGGCGCAGCAAAACCTCGACTGGCTGTTTCCCCGACATGGCTTCATTGCTCGATGCCGGTGGCTGTGATCAGCACCGGGTAATGCCGCAGACCCAGGCGCTCGGCCAGGTCGTCACCGGCCACAGGCGCGAGGGGAACGCCCGGCACCAGGGCGCGCAGCCGTGCCAGACCCTGCACGGTCTCGACGTTAACCACCAGGCCCACCGCGCCGCGCTCGCGCAGCGATGTTGCCTGGCTGCGCATCCAGGCGTGGGACGCCTCGTCGTCGCCGACGACCACGAAAGGCCGCAGGCCCGGTGCCTCGATCACCCGCCGCGCGACGGTGCCAGGCGTGAGCTTGGCACTGCGCACCGGCAACATCGCGGCCTCGTCCATGAGCGTGGCGGGCACCGGGAGCATCGGGATGGGCGGTCGGGCCGGAGCATTGGCGCGCGGCTGAAGGTTCAGAGCCTCGTAGTACGGCAGCGCCGACGTGCCGCCACGGTCTTCGACCACGATCAGCGGCTCGCCGGCACGCGAGGCCAGCGGCAGAGCCGCCAGCAGCACGAGCAAGCCCTTCAGTGTGAGATGGGTCAAATGGGATGTTTTCATGGGATGCTCTCCTGGCGTGCGGCGAAGGCCGCAGCGGTTGGGCGCGTGCCCTGCACGCGGGCAAGGTGGCGCGACACGCTGCGCCGATAGCGGGCGGCAGGTTCTCCGCCCGCAGGACGGTGATAGCGACCGATTGCCAGTAACCAGTCCTCGCCAGTGACGTGCTGCTCCTTCAGGATTTCAGCGGCGATGGCGAGGTTGCGGTATGGGTCGAGCAGGTCACACGCGCTGACATAGCGTTGTTGGTGGTAGCCGAGGTTGATCTGCCCGAGACCCGCGTCGATGCGCGTGTGCGACGTGGAGCGCATCGCCTGCTGCAATCCGGCGCAGGCGTCGGCACGGGTGGCGAAGCGGTGCGACTGGCCGGCGACGTTGAGCGACCACGGCCACGGGACGATGCGCCCGTTGCGCCGGATGCCGCTCTCCTGCAAGGCCACCGCGTAGAGCACCGTCGAGGGAACGCCCGCGCGCTGGGCGGCGAGTTGGTAAGCCGGTGGCGGAACTTCCTGGGCATGGGCGGCGCAGGCGCACAGGCCCGCCGCGAGCGCCAGTGTGCGCAAGCACTGCGAAACGGAGGTGGCCACTAAGGCTGGCGCAGCCATTGGCCGTTCACCTCGCGCACGACTGCTGGAAGCTCGCCGGGCAAGCTCAGCGACAGCCACCGCCCGCCATCATGGTTGAGCGTGATGCCACCGCTGCGCACGCGCGCCGGATCGACGTTCGCACGCTTGGCCCAGTCGCGAATACGTGTGTCGTCCTGGCGGCTACCAACCATGTACAGGTCGAACTCGGTGCCAGAGGATTGCAGGCGCTGCACAAGCTGCCCGCAGGCCGCGCAGCCGTCCTTGACGAACACCGCCGTGCGGCCGGAGCCGCGTTCGGCACCCGCGTTGGGCTTGTCGTCAGGCAGGTTCACTCGCTGCATGCCGGGATTCAGGCGCTGCCAGGCCTCGTCGTAGGCACGCTGGTAGGCGAGCAGCTTCTCGACGCGGCGCGCTTCGACCTGCACCTGCAGCTCTGCGTAACGGCGCCGTTCCTCGTCGGTGCGCGCCTCGATGCCCAGGGCGGACAGCGGGTCCAGGTTGGGCGAGTAGATGCCCAACGGCCCGTCCATCAGTTCGCGATAGCGCGCCCACTCCTGCGGTTGCAGGCCCCAGTCGCTTGCCACCCGGTCGTCCAGGATGCGGGCGACAAGGAGGCGCTCCTGGCTCTGCGCATTGCGGGCGGAGGCCGTGGCCGGCTGCTGCGCCCAGGCGGGCAACTGGGCAGACGCGAGCAGGAGCGCGGAAAGGATGATCGACGGTTTCATGTCGTGCGCTCCGCTCAAGGAATCGCCATGCGACGGGTCTGGTCGCCGGCCTGGAACACCGCGGTGTTGCCCTCGACTGCCTGCAAGCGCCACGGGCCGACGGCATCGCCGGGAAGCAGCACTTGAAGCTGGTCGGGCGTGAAGTTCCCGTTGTTCGGCGCGACGGACAGGCTGCGCTGGCCGGCGCGAAGTTCGGCGCCGACGATGCGGAACGGCAGTGGCGGCGGTTCCGGCTTGGCGGTGGGCCTGGTCGGTACGCGCGGCTGGGCGGACGCTGCGGCACGCGCAACAGTCTGGCGTGTCTTGATTTGCTCGACTTCGGTGCGCAGCGCCTGAAGGTCTTCGGCAGCGGCATAGCCGCTCAGCGCTTTTTCGACCTGAGCAGCGCGTGCTTCCAGGAGTTCGCGGGTGTCTTTGAGGTCTGCCGCCGTTGCGACGGCTGGACGCTGCTGGATGGCATCAATGGTCTCGGCCAGGCCCATCGCCTGCGCTTCGAGACGTTGCAGGCGGGTATCAAGCTGATTCTGGTCGGTCTGGTCGTTCACCGCCTGGTAGCCGAGAGCGACGAAGACGCTGAGGCTGATCAGCCAGAGCCACATCAGGCTCTGCACCACCACGGCGGTGATCGGGCGACGGGGAGACTGCGCGGCATTCATGGCTGGCCTCCCGAACCCGAAGGCATCAGCGGAAACGTCTGCACCGCCTCGGCAGCGGGCGGCTCGTGTGCGTGCTCGGCGGTCGCACTGCCTCCAGGCCGCTCGAAGCAAATCTGCCGTGCCCGTTCATCCGCATGCAGTTCCCAGGCCGGGCCAGCCAGGGTGAGCAGCGCATCGCGCAAGGTCATGGGGCCAAGATGCAGGTGCGCCGCCGGCAGCGGGAGCACATACAACTCGGTCACGGCGCGAGGCGTCTCGCAAAGCTGGTAGCCGCTGCGTTTGAGCACATGCCGCAGGCCATCGCCCACCGTGGCACGGGCATCCTCGGGCATGAACACGTCGATGGTCTGCAACAGCAAGTCACGCTGCGCCGCCGTGGGTGTCAGCTCGACCAGCGTGTAGCGGCCATAGCGCACGACGGGAATGAACTCGGGGGCCTCGGGTTCGGGAGCGGAGGAGACGCCTTCTATGGCGTCTGGCACCAGCGGCGCGGTCGTGGTGGCGCAGCCGCTGGCCAGCGCTGCGGCCAGGAGACCAGCGCCGACCAGACGCCGGGATACATGGGTTGCGGGCATGGCATCGGCTCTTCTGTTGCGATGCCGATACCTTGGCGGCACGGTGCCGTGCGGTCAGCCAGGAATGCGAACTGGGTAGTGCCCGGTTTCAGGGGCGACCCGGATGCCTACTGCGTATCGTCCAGGCGGTACAGACGCACCCGTTGTTGCGCACAACCAGTAGCTCATGGATCAATAGGCGGATTTGCAGTTAAGCCGCAATATGGGACGAAAAACGGTGTACTTCGCGAATCAATTGCAGGGTGGCTGCCGTAGCACGCCAAAGAAAAAACGCAGCCCCGCCCACGAAGAACGCGAGTGGGGCTGCAAGTTGTGAACAATAGAAAGCCGGCGGCGCTAGGCCGGCGATGGCGTGGAAATCAGGCGGTGACCAATTGCCGGGCCAGTGCGACCTCGACGGAATCACCGTCCTGATTCAGAACATCCAGCCCCGATTCGGGCACGTCGCCCGAGGTGGACTGCGAGACCATGATCTTCTTGGCCATCAGTTCCAGGCAGGTCATCTGCGAGGAACCGGCATAGCCGAGGTAGATCACGCGCACGGGCTGTTTCTGCCCGATGCGCCAGGAGCGGCGTGCTGCCTGTTGGAGCGAGTACACGTTGTAGCCACTTTGCATGAACACAATCGTCGGGAACTCCAACAAATCCAGTCCCGTCTTGACCAGCTCGGGATTGGTGACGAGCACGTCGATGCCACGGTCCAGTTGCTCGGCGATCCAGTCTTCTCGGCGGCTGGCATCCACGCTTGCGCGCAGTACCGCCACCTTGAAGCCTTCCTGCTCCAGCAGCCCCTTCAGGCGCGACGTGGTGTCGCGCGTGCCGGTATAGACCGTGTAGGCCAGAACGTTGCGGCCCTGTTCCTTCTCCGCTTTGCAGATATCGATCAGCTCACGCTCCTTGGGGCTGATCTCGAACTCATTGAACTGAGCCGGGACAAACGCCAAGGTGTTGCGCGTGCGCGGATGCACCACGGTCTCCGACCGGAAGCAGCAATCCGGCCAGGCCAGCAGCACGTTGAGCACCACCCCCAGCAAGGTCGTATCGCGTCGCGCCAGAGCCTGTTTCAGCTCTGCGGTCAGCCGACCCGCCAAATCGCGGTAGGCCGCAGCTTGCGCCACGTCCATCTGGACTTCACGAAACTCCTCGTCATACGGCGGCAGGACGTTGCCACCGATGTCCTTGAGCTTGAGAAAGATCGTGAACGGCAGGATGCAGCGCAAGACGCCTTTCGGGCCGAAGCCGGGAGCCTTGACGGTGCGCACCGATACCTTGGTGCCCTTGGCCGTCTTGTGCGCCGTGCCGGCGCTCTCGGAGTAGATGTCCTTGAGGACGCCGTGATCGCGCATGAACGCCATCGCAGCCGAGGTCATGCTGCCGCTCGTGGTCGGGCGGTAGCCGTCTTCGATCATCCGTCCTGGCAGTGCCCGGAACAGCAGGTAGAACAGATCATCGCCGTAGCCGCCCATTAGCGTGCCGGTCAGCAGCAAGGTCTTGCGAGCCTTCGCCGCCAGCACGCCCATGGCCTGGCCCTGGGCACTGCCACCGTTCTTGTACTCGTGCGCCTCGTCGGCGATGAGCAGGTCGAACGTGCCTTGCGGCAGGTAGCGTTTGATGAATTCGGACGGTTGGTAGCCGCCCTCGCCAAAGCCAAACTCCATGTTGGCCATCGCACGTTCCATGCGCGTGGCCTGACGGTCGGAAAACACCAGCTCGCCGTTGCCATCCATGAGGTTGATGAACTCATGGATGTTGTCACCCAGCATCGAGGCCAGGAAGCCGTCACCGAACTTCTGCATCAACTTCTGCGCGGTGACTTCCCCGATGGTCGGGATGCGCTTCAAGGCTTTGAGGACGACCGAGGACTGGTCGCTGCCGGACAGGCTGCGCGGGCGGATCAGCGTCCACAGGGGCGCGGCGCAGTGGCTGCACTTCCTGCGGGACTCCTCGGCTTCGAGCCCGATCGGGTTGACCGGCTCGCCGTCGAGGTCGGTGATGAGCGTGCCGCAGTCCGGGCAGGCCGCCACGTCGCCGTGGCGGGTGCGCCGCTGGGTGAAGACCGGCTTCCAATGGAACCCCATCCGCATCCTGACGCGGCCCAGGATGAAAAACTCCTGGCCCGTGGGCTGCACACCCAACTGCTCGCGCAGCTTGATGAGCTTGACTAGCGTGTCCGGGCCATTGAGCACCCAGACCTTGGCACCAGCCACCGTCTCCTGGATCTCGCGCCGCCACTTGTAGACCAAGTGGGGAGGCGAAAGCACCAGGGTGCGGCGGTAGCCTTCGGCGTTGAGCACGGCGGCCGTGGCGATGCCGACGGTCGTCTTGCCGCAACCCATTTCGCCATTGACGATCGCAGCGCGCTCGCCTTGATCGACCAACAGCTCGGCGGCGGCATGGACAACTTCGGCCTGGGCCTGGAACAACTTGCGCTTGAGGCTGGCGACGACGAGTTGCCGCTGTGCTTGCGCTTGGCCGGTATAGACCGGCGGGTTGGCGCGGTTGAGAGAGTCGAGCAGTTCGTCGCCGAACTCGCCGACAAAATCCTGAAGGCTCAGGGTGAGAGGGTTGGATTCCACTTCGAGCAGTTCGCCCTGTACGGGCTCTGCATCGTTAGCGGTGGTGTCGAGATCAACGGACATGGTGATGCTCCAAAGAAAAATGGGACATGCACCACCCCAGCGGGGCGATGGCATGCCCCGTGGTGGGTAGAGAGACGGCGAACCGTCAGTGGTTGGACAGTGCAGGCGCTCGTGGCCTGCGGTGACAACTCGCGGTCAGTACTCGGACGGCAGCACGATGCGGGTCGCTCTGCGATCTGCTTCGGTGAAGATGCGGATGCTCAGGTCACGGGTGACGACGTAAAACGAATCGAGGCGTTCGCCAGACTCCAACGCAGCGTTGTTCTGCTGCCATTGGTAGTCCGCGACGTCGCCCCAGTCGCCACGCATGTGGCGTTCGAAAAGCGGCATGGGATCGAGCCGGCCTTCGTTCATCAGGCGTTCGACGCCTTCGCTGAACTCCAGTGCACCGATTTCGAACAGCCGTTTGCGGCGGTGCTTGTCATGTTGGTCGGATGTCATGTGGTTTCCTTCGGAGTGAAGGGGCTACAGCACCCTTGCGGGGTGTCGGTGGCCCCGCGTTGGAGAAGATCAGTACTCGCTGGGCAACAGCAACGTGGTGAGGCTGCGATCCCATTCGGTGATGATCCAGAGCTTCAGGCCGGGTGCGACCTGGTAGGAAGAGAACAGACGATCCTCACCGGACTTCAGCGCGGCATCGTTCTGCCGCCTGTCGCTGTCGTCGAGGTCGCCCCAATCGCCGCCGAGGTGGCGACGCAGGTAGGGAATCGGGTTGAATTGGCCTGTTGGACCAGGTCATCGACGCCGCAGGTCATGACCACCTGGCCGGGCGAGAAGCGCAGGCTCGGGGGCTGGCTGATGGAGAGTGCTTGGGCTGCCATGGGAAGGCTCCTGGATATGGAGGGGCCACGGCACCCCATCGGGGCGACTGGACCCCGGTGGGTGGAAAACTCGACGGCGAACCGTCGGCGGTGGAGAAACGATCAGCGAATGGTCAACACCTCGCCCCGCGTGGCGGAACCCGGCGTCATGTCCCAGGCTCGGATGACGGGAACGAACTTGTCGGTGAGGATGCGCGTCTCGGCAATCGAGCCGTCTTCGCGTTCGGTGAATTCCCGCTGGAGCGTCTTGTCCTTGTGGGTGTCACCTTTGACGACGAGTACGCGCCCCGTCTTGGATTGCACGACTCCCGAGATCGCACCCGCAGCCAGGGCCAGGGCGAGATGCCAGTGGGACAAGGCCCGCGCCGGTGGACGCAGCGTCTGCTGCGCGGCCCCCAACTGCGTATCCCGCGACGGCCAGAGGCCTTGCAGTCTGCCAACCTCATCGGCGAACTGCTCCGGCTCCATCGTCACGCGGAAGAAATGCCCCGGCTCCGCCGGACTGGCTGGGACGATGTACGGCAGGAACGGCCATTCGCCCGGCAGCTCCTCGGCTTCGACTTCGCCAAGCCCAACCTGCAGCAGCAGATTGCGCACGGCTTTGACGCCATCGGGTGCCTGCTCACGCTGGCGCACCCGCCGACCGAAGATCACCACCTGCTTGAACTGCGTTTCCACCGCTCGGTAGATCCGCAGGTCGGTGTAGTGGCGCGTCAGCCAGCCGACCAGCTCGGCGTCGAGCACGTAGCCGGGGATGATGAAGACCAGCACGCCGCCGTACTGCAGCAGGGGCAGCGTGCGCTGGTAGAACAGCTTTTCGAGGCGGGCACGGCCCTGACCCTGATAGCCAATGTTGCCGTTGACGTCCTTGGACAGGTCGCCATATGGCGGATTGAGCCAGAGCAGCCCAAAGGACTGCTTGGAGATCATCGTGTCCATCAGATCCGCGTGCAGGCAGTGATCGACCAGGCCGCGGGCATGGCGCGCCCGCTCTGCGTCGAACTCGACGGCGAACGCCCTGGCCTGCTCGCGCCCGAGGGCATGAGCAGCTTCGGCAATCGCCACGCCTTCGCCGGCGCAGGGATCGAGGATGCACATCGGCCCATTGGATTCAGGCGCACTGGGCATCAGTGCATTGAGGGCTCTTTCGAGCGTCGGTTCATCGGTTGGGAAGTACCCGTTCTTCACGAAGTTGCGGGCAAGCCGCGGGAACATGAGAGCCATGGAAGTCTCCTGGTTGGCGGGGATGAATAGAGAAGGCGCGCCTTGGCGTGCCTGCGCAGGTGGGTCAAGCCGTTACCGTTTCCGGCGTCCAAATCCTGGCCGGATAGGGATAGGCGGTGAGCACGTCACTGCGGATCAGCGAGCCGAGCGCCTGGGTCAGCGCCGGCACGTCGATGGCGAGCCGATGGCCCACCAAAGGCCCGAGGGCGAATGGCAGGCGGGTCAGCATCTCGCGGCTTTGCAGCAGTTCCAGCACGGTTTCGCGCCAGTGGTCGAGCAACGGCAGTGGGCAGGTGTCCTGCACCAACGGCCACAAGCGGTCAAGCCGGTGGTCGCTATCGCGGGGCAGCAATGCCAGTGCGCTGGCGTTG
The DNA here is from genome assembly GCA_007713455.1 of Pseudomonas sp. GTDB lineage: Bacteria > Pseudomonadota > Gammaproteobacteria > Pseudomonadales > Pseudomonadaceae > Stutzerimonas > Stutzerimonas chloritidismutans. The sequence continues at coordinate 225,543 of VMRT01000016.1, read as the reverse complement.
GCCTTGTCGGGCTTGACGCAGCGCCGATCGAACAGCCACACGTTGGACAGCGAACCGAACAGCGTTCGCCGGTAGGCGCGGGTCATGCGCTTTTCCAGGCGATCGACGTTGCCGACGAACACCGGGACGCTGCCACCCTGGTCGGTGATGACATGGAACTGCTCCAGCCCCTGCTCGTCGCGCCCGAGGGTCAGGCGAGCCAGGAACTGCTGGACGGCGGTGTCCCGCGCCCAGATCGACAGGAAGATCAGGTTGCCCTGGTCATCGCCGACGCAAGCGTCGGCCATCACTTCCGGGCATTCGTCGATGCGGTACAGCGTGGTGGAAGAAGTGTTTGCGGGCATGGTGGTGTCCTCGGATGAACGGGAACAGCACCGCCCGCAGGGGGCAAGTACTGCCCCTTGGGGTGGAAAAAAAGCGTCCCTGACTCAGGCCGTCAGCGCCGTAGCTGGAGCTGTGGCTTCCTTGGATGTGCGCCGCCGCACGTGGTAGGCGCGAACGCCTGCACGCCATTCGGCGGACTGCTCCGGTGCGAGGTTCAGATAGGACAGCGGGCACGAGTAGTAGTACGGGTGCATGGATTCGTCCAGCGGCTTGTAGCCCCACTGGCCGCCGCTGCGTTCCAGCAGATCGCAGCGGATGGTGCACAGGGACTGGCCCGGTGCGAGATCACGGTGTACGCCTTCGGCCTTGGCCGTCACTTGCACAACAGACCAGAGGACGTTGCCACGCAGCGCGTGGGCGATGACCTTGACGCTGGCGCGCTCGGTCTCTTGCGGTGCGATCAACTCCGCGATCAGTTCAGAGTGCGATTGGGGTGAGAAATACCAGCCCATGAGAGGCCTCCTGAAAAAATTGAGCCAGAAGCCTTCCCGTGGGGAAGACCCCCGGCGGGTGGATGAAGCACACCGCAGATGTGATGCCAGTACTACGCAGGTTGCAGTTCGGCCTGGCGGCTCCACTCCTGCGTCTTGAAGTCCAGCGCGTAGCCCAGTTCGCCCAGGCGGGCGATCTGCGTGCGCAGGGTGCGGCGGTCGATGGTCGAATCCAGTTTCACGGACTCGCCCAGCGGCCAGAGCAAGCTGAACAGCGCGGCGTCGCCATCTTCGGTACTGCCGGGAGCAGTTGCCGCAGCGGGCGTCGGCGCATCCACGCCGAAGGGCGTGGTATCGACCAGCGGGTCCGTGGATGCCTGCACGGGTGCTGGCTTGGCGGGCCTGGAAGTTTTGCTGGGCTTGGCCGGTGTTGCCGGTGTTACTGCAGGCTGTGCGCCCAACTCTTCATCAAGTGGATCGAGGTCCTGGGTGGCGAAGCTGCGTGCCTCGTCACGGCTCAGTTTGTCGATGTCGTAGAGCGTCATTCCGTCCAGGCTGGCGCGGATCTCGAAGCGCATGCCGCCACCGACCGGGTAGGACTTCGGGAAGATGTACCTGATGATGAACTCCCCGTCGTACTTGCCTTCGGGGTATTGCTCCAGCTCCGGGTCCTTGACCTCGAACGTACCGAGGTGCGTGGCGAGGCGTCCGACCGTGAAGGGGCCGTTCTTGCCGCGGATGGTACGCAGCGTGAGTTGGCCGGGGACGATGATGGGCGAAACCGATTTCTCGGGCGCCGATGTGACTGCCATGATGGTTCTCCTTGTGAATAGCAAGAGCGGCAAGGCCCCATGAAGGGCCATGCCGGATCAGAACGAAGCAGCCAATGCCGGCTCCTGCTCCTCGACTTCACCTTCGGGCTCACGCTCGGCGGGCTCGACAGGCTGATCGGAAGCGAGGTCGGCGTCCTCGGCTTCGGGCGCGGGAGCGTCCTGGGCCGGCGGCGAATCGGCTTGCGCGGGGCTCGTCGGATAGACCTTGGTGCCGTCGATCTTGATCAGGCCGATGTGGATCAGTGTCGAATCCAGGCTTGCGGCCGGTTCCCCAGCGCGCTCACCCTTGGTGCGGATGTACGGATCGATCTTCATGTCGTTGAGACGGAAGGCGATCAGCACCTTGCAGTCCCCTTCGATGGCCTGCACGCACCGGCGAACCAGATGCTCGGCTTCAGGGGTGGTAACGATGGTGTCGAAGTACCGATACTCCGGTTCATCGACAGGCCCGGCCAGCGCGGCGACGGTGCAAGAGAGGAACGGGTCGCCATCTTTGGGCGTGACGTCCTTCGGACGGCTGAGGTAGCCGATGCCGCGGGTGATCAGCTCGTGCTGCCTGATCGAAGCCAGTTCGGCCCGGTCAAGCGGCTCGGCCTTGAGCAGTCGCGCCTTGAGGGACGCGGCGGCTTGGCCTTTCTGCTCGCCCTTGTCGCGGATGTACGCATCGCCCCACAGGTCGCCGAGGCGAAAGCGCACCAGTGGGCGCTGCTTGGGATCGTCAACGCCGATGTAGCGCTCGACCAGTTTCTTGGCCTCGGCACCCGAGACCTTGACGTCGAAATAGCGATAGCTGGGATCCTTGGCGGGGCCGACCAGCGCGGCGATGGTGCATGCCAGGAAAGGCTGCGCACGGCGGCCGCCCCGAACAGGTACTTCACGGGCACGCTGGATGTAACCGATGCCCGAAGTGTGGAGGTCAAAATACGATTTCTCGTTGGATGTGGTGGTCATGGTGAATCTCCATAGGGATGAAGCGGAGACACACCAGCCCCACGCTGCGGGGAAAGGTGCGTAACCCCGCGATGGGTTGATAAGGCGAAAGCATCCACCACCAGAGACTGGTGGCCGCTCGCGAATGGATGCGGTGCGAGCTGGCTCGGTCACGCAGTGGGAACTACGTCGCAACCTCGAAGACCGGTGGTTGCCTGGCATGTCGCTGACAACGTCAGCAGGCATGGGCTCAGCATGACCAGGCCTCGCGCGCGAGGCAGCCATCAATCGGTATCCGATCGATTCCCTTTGATGAAATCTCCCACGGCAGAAAAAAGGCCCTCCTTCCGAATGGAGGGAGAGCCTGTGGGGGCATGTCGCCTGGTACTTTTCGTGGTGTCACGCCGGTACAGCGCGGCGCCGTCGGGACGTCTTCGCGCCGATCACGCTCACGTCGATCAGGCGCCAGCGCCCGTCGTCTATGAGTCGCTCCAGCACTTCGCCGAGCATGTCGAAATACACCTCGTCGTGCCGATCGACCAACTCGCCGTCGCGGCGCAGCTCCACCGCATAGGTATCGCTGCCGCGTTGGTAGAGGATCGTCACCTGGCCGGCGAACTTCGCGGTCGAAACCGTGAAACTGATCGCCGGGGGCGTTTCGATGATCCTGGACGGCTTCGGATCGACCCAGGTGAAGTCGTGGGCGCCCGCATCGACCAGCATGTGGGTGATGCGGCGGAACCCGTCGGGCGCCGGCATTTCCTCCAACTGCTCGATGAGCTGACCCAGTTCCATGCACTGCGGCTCGGGAATGGGCAACTTGGCCGGCGCGGAGCCGAGGATGTGTGTCTTGACGGTGTAGGGCGTGCCGTCGGACATCATCTCGGTGCGCTCTTCTGGCGTGTCCGCACGCAGACCGTCGAAACGACGACGGGCATAGGGTTGGACATGCACCTTGGTGCCCTCGCTGGGAATGCTGGTCACCAGGTTGGGATCGAGTACCGCGAACTCGCTGGGCTTGAGCTTGACGACGATGGCGTCCTCGCTGGCGGCGACCACCCTGCCGTCGAAGGGCTGGGGATCGATAACGAAGCCCAGTGTCGAGGACTGTGGCTGATCATCGAACACGCGGTACTTGAACGACCGCACGTTGCGCGGCACATGGCCTGCGACCAGCGAAGGCATCAGGGTCTTGATAAGAGAGCGATCCATGTGAATCTCCTTGAGGAAGAACAAGGGATTCCCCGCCCGCAAGGGAGAGGTCCCTTGTGGGTGAATGGGCGCGGTGCGTCCGTAGGAAGAAACAACCAGCACGGTTTCCCGCGCTTGCAGCCTTGAAGGTCTTGGCTGCCTGGGCATGTGTCGGCAACGCCGACGAACATTGGGCAAGGATGGCCCTGGAGTGAGTGGCCTGCGCTCAGGAAACCGCACCGCGCCGCACCCGCTTTCCTGCGCCGCGACAAGAAAAGGCCCCTCGAAAGGGGCTGGGTGGTCAGGCTTGGCACACGAAGTAGTGTTCGCGCTGACGTGGAAAGAACACGTGCTTCCACGTGTCGCCGCCGGTGTTGCCACCGTCGAAGACGACCATTTCGTAGGCATCAATGTCGGTGTCTGCCAGATCGGCGCTGGCGATATGGCGCATGTGCAGCATGCCGCTCAAGCGCTCGAATACCAGGATCTGGCCGATGGCGTCGTCCTGGCCCATGGCGTTGACGCAGGCTCCAAGCTGATGCTCGAAGTCGCGCGCGGGCGAGATGAGGTCGGGGAACATAAAGTGCTCCTATGAAATAGGACCAGCCCGGCTCCCAGAAAGGAGACAGGCTGGCATGGAGGGCAAAGAGGAAGGTGGGCGCGTGGTGTGTTTGCTAGGGCTCGGCCAGCGGCAGGCCCAGCAACACGGGCGCGTCAGCGTCGAGGATGAGGATGCGCACATCGGCCTGGCCAGCCAGTTCCAGGATGTTCGCCAGGTCGTCTGGCATGCCCTTGCTGCGGTGCTCCTGCCGAAGCTGCTCGGCGGTGATGCCCTCGGCGTATTCCAGGTTCTTGTCCGTCCAGGGCGTGGAGATCAGCTTGACGCCAATCGCCGGGCTGTACGGAACCCGAAAGGCGATGAACAGAAAGGCCTCCGGCGTGGCAAGGTCCGCCAGATTGGCGAGGTACAGGCCGGTTTCCTGGCTGATGTGCGCGCTGCTGATCTCCCAGCATCGGCTGTAGTAGCCGGTCTCGAAACTCAGGCGCTGCACGACTTCCCGCGCGGCCTCGACCGAATAGCTGTCACCGACGTGGATCAGGCGACCGTCGAAGTCCTCGCCATGAATGGCATAGACCACGGCACCGATCACGCCTTCGCCGTTAACGCCTTCATCGGCATCGCATTCGGCCAGCACCTCGGCGCTTATAGGTTCAGAGCCGTTCGTGACCACCGCGAAATCGCTGGTGACGATGCAGGACGATGAAATCAATTCCTCGTCGGAAAGGTGTTGCTGGCTCGGGTGGATGTTTCGCCAGACATGCGGGCTTCCGTCCTCGTAGCTGATGGACAGCGTGCGGACGATCTTCAAATTCCAGTAGCCGCGGAGAAAGGGATTGGGATTCTGGGACATGGGAACTCTCCAGATTGAATAATGGAGCCAATTCCCGCCACCGGGAATTGGACCCGGTGGGTTGAAAAGGGAAAATGCGTCAGTCGACGCTGATCGTTGGCTTTGATTCAGCCGCTTTACGCTGGGCAACGGAAAGGAAATCGAGGGACATGGCCGTGTGGGCGCATGTCCCTCGTGGGGAACGAAAAGACGGGGGTGTGCCGGAAACGGGTTCACCAGCCGCTGTAGTTCAGCATCAAGTCGGCAATGACCTTGCGGCGTTCCAAGTCGAGACCGTCGAAGTCCGACAGCCCGTGGAAGTGGCAGCGTTTGAGCATGGCACCGCCCTCGTGCGCGTTGTAGAAGCTGACCATGGCGGACAGAAACATGCGTTGCCCGCTGCTCAGGACACCGAGGGCATCGTTGAGCCGCAGCATGTTGGGACGCAGATCCCACTTGCTCTTGGCCTGGTTCAGGCCGTCACGGGTGCCGTCGCCAAACCATTCGGGGCCAGCGATCTCGGCACCACGCTTCCATGCCTCGAAGAAGGCTTGGGGCGCGGCAGCGAAATGCTGCTCTTCCCGCATGATCTGATCGACGACTTCTCGCGGCAGCAGTTGATTCATGGCGTGATTCCTCCAGTTGGATCAGGGAATGGCGAGCTGGGACCAGCCGCCTCTTTCGAGGGCACGTTGAGCCGCTGCATGGCTGCGGAAGTACTCGTGCGATTCCCGCGAAACGGGACCTTCGGTATCGCGCGTGCCGATGTAGTGGCCGGCGGCGCTTTGCAGGACTTCGAGCGGCAGGAACTTGCCGCAATAGGTCAAGGCCAACTGGCCGAAAGAGGCTTTGTGGGACATGGGTAGGCTCCTTGGAAAAGCGGGGCCTTGTCCCTCACGGGATGGCAGCTCCCGCACGCGGTGGATAAAAAGCATCGACGTCACGGGGACGCGCGTCCGCAGACTTGATGCGATACGGACTGGCGGGTTACGCGGGAAGAACCCGCGGCAGCCTGGAACCCATGGCTGCTGGCATGTGCTGACGAATCAGCGAACATGCGGGCAGCTTCGTCCGGGGGGCGCGCTGCGTCAGTTGGAAAACGGCATTCGGCCCAGCCCGGATTGGTGGGCGCAGAGACAGAAAACCCGCATCGAGTGCGGGCTGTCAGGGGGGTGCTTGGGTGCGTTGGCTCACTCGGGCGTGTCGCCCAGCACATGCTGCTTCCACAGGGCGAATGCCTCGTCCTGTCCCAGTTCGGCCAGGACCACAATGGGTTGCGCCTGCCGCGCACGCAGCGAAGCGAAATACGCCTTACGGTCGGCGATGGCCTTGAGATTGATGCCATCGATGAACAGCAGCTTGCCGCCCTTGATGAACAGCACCTTGTTGCCAAGGTCGCGCTCGAACGCGGCTCGTACTTTCTCCGGTTGTTGCATGCGTCGGTTTCCTGTTGCTGTGGCCGGCCATTGGCTCGGAACGTTGATCGGCGAGATAAAGGCGCCGAAGGCTCGCTGACCTTCGGCTCGGGAGGAAATAACCACCCGTGGGCTGTTGCAGGCCCGGTCGTCGCTAGAACCGTCTGCTCATCAGCAATCACACCCGGCCCATGTCGTGGCTGGGGCCGGCATCGTCTGGCGCACATCCGCGCACAAAGGGAGCCCGTTTTTGCGCCGGTGGGCACCGGCACCGAATACCGCTGACCACAAAGGGTCTCCGGGTGGCTCGCGCTGCCAGGCAAGCCATCGGGGGGCCCTTCGCAGTGGGCGGGAGAAACACAGACCAGCAGAACACGCGGGAGACGGTTCGCGGAAAAGCTACCTTCAAGTCCCGCAGCCGGGGACGGCTGGACGGGACGCGCACACGGACAAGAAGGCGTTGCGCGCTGGGCGACCCGCAGGGGCGTGCGGGACACGGGCCACGCCTTTGAAACAGGGCGCGGCCCACGGGAAACGGAGTCAGTCAGGCGCCTTTGCGGCCGCTGCTACGCGAGCGCGAAGCGCCACGCTTGGGCGTACCGGATTCGACCGGCAGCGTGCCTTTGCAGTCGGGGTAGCGACTGCACGACCAGAATGGGCCGCTCTTGCCGGTGCGCTGGCGCGTCGGTGCGCCGCACTGCGGACATGCTGGCCCATGGGGAAGCTTGATGGACAGGGACATGCTGCCGTACTGCGCGATCAACTGCGAAATCCAGGCGGCCTGCTTGCTGAGGAATACGTCCAGGGTGAGCTGTCCGGCCTCGATCATGTCGAGCGCCTGCTCCCACACCGCCGTTGTGCCGGGGTCTGCAATCGCTGCGGGCACGGCGTCGATCAGCGTGAACGCCGCATCCGATGCGCGAATGGAGCGACCCTTCTTCACGATGTAGCCACGGGCGATTAGCACGCTGATGATGTTGGCCCGCGTCGCCTCGGTGCCGATGCCCGTCGTGTCCTTCAGCTTCTGCTTCAGGCGCGGGTCGGTTACGAAGCGCGCAATGCCCTTCATTGATTTGACCAGTTCGCCCTGGGTATAGGGCTTGGGCGGCATCGTCTTGAGCGCCTTGATCTCGGCCTCGGCCACCTGGCACGCCAGGCCCTCACGCAGTGGGGGCAGCACCTGGCTGCGCGCCGCGTCGACGCAGTCCTCGTCCGCTTGCGGTTCGGCCAGCACCAGACGCCAGCCCTTGATGACCACCTGTTTACCGGCGGCCACCAGCGTCTGTCGGCCGCAGGAAAACTCAGCCACGGTACGGTCGAACTCGTGGTGCGGGAGGAACTGCGCCAGGTAATGCGCCCGGATCAGCCGGTACACCGCCAGTTCCTTCTCGCTCAGAGCAGAGAGGTTCGCGGGTTCGAGCGTCGGAATGATGCCGTGGTGCGCCGTGACCTTGCCGTCGTTCCAGGCGCGCGAACGCTGGGAGCGGTCGAGCTGACTCATGATCGGTCGCAGCGACGGGTCGGTTTTGAGCAGGCTGTCCAGGACGGCGGGCACCTCGGCGAACATGCTTTCGGGCAGGTAGCCAGAGTCCGAGCGCGGGTAGGTCGTGGCCTTGTGCGTCTCGTACAGGGCCTGGGCGATCTGCAATGTCTCCTGCACGTCCAGCCCGAGCTGCCTGGAACAGACCTCCTGAAGCGTCCCCAGGTCGAACAGCAGCGGCGGGCCTTCGCGCACGCGCTCGGTCTCGACCGACACCACCTGGGCGCTGCCCGCAGCACGAATCTGCTGCGCCGCCTGCTGGGCGACCGGCTGTTGCAGACAACGACCGGCGTCGTCGGTGCAGCCATCGGGCGCAACCCACTGCGCGGAGAAAGCCTGACCCTCTGCGGACAAAGACACGTCGATGGCCCAGAACGGCACCGACTTGAAAGCCGCGATTTCGCGGTCGCGATCCACGACCAGCTTCAGGGTCGGGGTCTGGACACGTCCGACCGACAGCACGCCGTCGTAGCCCGCCTGCCGCCCGAGCACCGTGAACAGACGGCTGAGGTTCATGCCGACGAGCCAGTCTGCCCGCGAACGCGCCAGCGCCGAGTAATACATCGGCAGCGTATCGGACGACGGCCGTAGCTTGCCGAGCGCGGTGCGGATCGACGCATCGTTGAGCGCCGACAGCCACAAGCGTTCGATGGGGCCACGGTAGCCGCACAGGTCGATGATCTCTCGGGCGATCAGTTCGCCCTCGCGGTCGGCATCGGTGGCGATGACGAGATGGGTCGCCTTCGCCAGAAGCGCCTTGACGACCTTGAATTGCGTGGCGGCCTTCGGTTTGACCTCGACCCGCCACTGCTGGGGAATGATGGGCAACTGTTCCAGCGACCAGCGCTTGAGCGCCGCGTCATAGACCTCGGGTGCTGCCGCTTCTACGAGATGGCCGATGCACCAGGTGATGGTGATGCCGGAGCCGTTGAGGCAGCCTTCACCGCGCCGCGTCGCGCCGAGAATCCGGCCAATATCCTTGCCCTGGGAGGGCTTCTCGCACAAGAACAGCCGCATGTCCGTCCATCCGATTTCCGTGGTTCATTGAGTTGCTGGAATCGAGGATGCCGGGCACCGCCAGGGGCAGCAGCAAACAAGTCGCAAGCGGTGGCGACCACTTTCACAGGATGGAATGGCTGGGGCGGAGATGGCGTGCAGCCGGGGTGTGCGGGCCGGGAGCCGCGATTTTCGGGAGCGCATGGAAGCCGGTGGACGTTGATGGAGCTATCCCCTGGGGATAGCTCGCGAGAGCATGGAACGGCGAACAGTGGCCGGCCCATGCCGGGTCACTTCCTACGCCGCGGCTCTTTTGGCGCAGCCGGTTCCTGGACTGCCTGGGACTTTGCCTCCGCATCCTGCGGCTTCGGGCTGAGGGTCACGGACTCGATGCGGAACGGCAGGATGCCGACGCTGCGCGCGTTGATCTGCCAGGTCTCGCGTGGCTGATCTTCGTTGTCCGTCCAGGGCTCGCGCTCCATGCGGCCGACGACCAGCACGCGCATGCCTTTCTGGTAGAGGTTTTTCCAGTGCGCGGTGTCACGGTGCCAGATTTCCACTGGCGCCCAAAAGCCGCCGCGATCCTCGAAGTCGCCGCCTTTGGTGGGAACGGGGTTGTCGAAATACACGTTCAGCCGCAGCAAGCGCCGCGGCTCGTCGTTGCCGTTGGGGAACTCCCGGTACTCGGGCGGGGAGCCAATGTTGCCTTCGCCCCAAAAATGCGTGCTCATGTTGCAATCTCCATGGTGATTGAAATACCCGAGCCGCGTCGGCGTCGGGCGCGTACTGGGGTGTCCGGTGTCATCACCGATCACGCATTCCAGGTGGGATGGACTTGAGCCTGCGCAGGTAGGCGTCTTCCGCCTTGGCGGCCTTGCTGGCGCACTCCTGGGCCTGCCTGCCCAAGGTGTGCAACAGGCTGATCTGCATGTTCAGCGTGATGCGCTGAAGCTCAATCGCGTGCAGCTCGGCCAACAGGTTGACCGGCGTGCCGATGTTCGCCATCAATTCCTGCCACAGGGCTACGCCCATGGCTGAGCGGTCGTGCTTGCGCCAGCGCAAAAACGCCGTGCCTGCGCCAGTGGTTTGCTGGGCCAACTCCACGGGCAGCAGGTGGAAGGGATGCCCGACTGCCTGTTGCAGCACCTGCCGCTGCGCCAAGCCAATCAACTCGTCGCGCATGGCGAAGCACTGGCTGGCCCAGCCCTCAAGATCCCCCTTACCCTTAAAAGGCTTTAAAAGGCCTTTTAGAGAGGCAGCGTGTTCCAGCTTCATGAAGGCAGCCTGTTGCAGGCCCTGGAAGTAGCGGGGTTCGCGGTTCGGATCGCTCATGCCTGCTCGCCCTCGACCTCGCCGGCGCCGACCTCGGGCACCGCGCCGGTGGCGGCCTCGTCGTTGGGGGCAGGCGCTGCAGCAGGACTCTCAGCACGCTGTTGCAGGCCACGGCGCACGATGGGCGGCGCGAACTTCGAGCGGCGCGTGCCTTCCAGCACGTCCTGCGGCAGTTCGCCGAATTTCTCCAACGCCGCCCGTGCTGCGGCGTTCTTCGACACGAAGTCGTCGCGCGTACAGCCCGAATAGCGGTATTGCTGGGCCAGCGAGAACAGGCTGCGCAGTGCATGGGCGCCCTCGTTGAGCCAGCGCTCCAAGGTGCTGCGGTCGATGAGCGCCGTGTGGTGGGCGAGGATCAGTTTGCGGGCGATGTCGTCGTAGTCGGCCAGCAGATAGACGGCGGCAAAGCCGAGCTGCGCATTGACGAACAGCGGCAACTTGACGGGCTGCACGTTGAGGTTCTCGCCCAGGCTGAGTGCCGGCGGCACGCTTGCCAGCGCCTGATCCACCTGCTCGCGCAGCGATTGCAGCGTGGTCTTGGTCTGGTCGAGCTTGACCTCGATGCGCAGCATCCACCAATCCGAGTACGGGTCGTCCTGCTCCGAACCGCGCCGCATCTTGTTCATTTGGGCGATGTAGCCGTTCAGGCCGACGATGCCGGGTCGCCCCTCGGCGGCGGCACGGCCATGCCAGATGCGCGAGGCGTGGTGCGTGTGAAGCGTCAGCGACATCGCGCTGCGCAGGGAGCCGAGATTCAGTTGCAGAGGTTCATTGGTTGCCATGGTGTCCGCTCGTTGTGGGAAAAGGAGCGGTCAGCTTCGGCAGGAAGCGGAAGGCAGTCAGTCAACAAACCGAAACCAGCCAGACCCCGGTTCAACGCGTGGTGGCCGCATGCGGCGCGAGCTATCCCCAGGGGATAGCTCCATGGAGCGCCAACGAACGCTGCACGTCGGGATCAGGACGGGCAACGCCGCTGCTGCGGCAGATGTTCGATGTCAGGTCTGCGACTGCACAGCATCCGCCCCAACGGTGGAACTATCCCCAGGGGATAGCTCTATTGGCATCCATGGGTGTCCACTTCACCGCCTTGCCAGCCTGCTCACTTGTTGGCGAGCAGATCTCGAAGCCGCTCGATGTGCTGCCTGGCGACTTCTGGTGGCACCGGCTTACCCTGCGTTTGGGCCGGCGGTGCGGGTGGTGGCCGTTCGTTTGGTTGAGTGGGTGCCGGTGGCGGGTCTTTCTTTGCCCAGGCATTGAACTCACCGTGGATGGCCCGCTGGATGATGCCGAACAGATACCCTGCGGGATTGCGGATGCCGTGGTTGCTACAACGCGCGGCCCATTCGTCCAGCACGTCCTGCCTCAGCGAGGCATCAACCTGCTGCAATGCCACCTTGGCACCCGCCTGCTGTTCCGCCTTCAGTTGCGCAAAGCGCTTGGGCCATTGCAGATCGTCCAGTGCGCGCGCCTGCGCAGTAGTACGTATTTCATTAATACAACTACTACGTACTGTACGGGCCTGCTTCGGATTCCGAAGAGAGACGTCTGGCGCGGGTTTCGGCCCTGCTTCGGAATCCGTAGTGGGGCGTTCGCCATTCCGAAGAAGGCTCGGAGCCCCTTCTTCGGAATCGTGAATGGCGTCTTCCTGTGGATAACTATCGCTGGCCGTAAGGTCCTGGTTGGCGAGGCGTTCGGCCATCACCTGCAACCGTGACGGGAGGGTGCGTCCGGCCAGCAATGGGTCTTCACCGATTTCCTTGAGCGTGTGCAGGCCCACGATCTGCACGGCCTTGGCAGAATGGCCGAGCGCCTGGCTGACGAGTTGCAGGTAGTCCGGGTCGAGCTGCATGGCCTCGAACGGTGTCAGAGGTTCGTCGTGCAGCACGTACAGATTGCCGAGGATGCGGCCAGTCTTGGGGTCACGCCGTCGCCGAACCAGGCTCAGCCAGCGGGTCAGGCGCATCAGTGTCAGCGCCCGTGCCACGGTTTCATGCGAGGCCTGGCCTGCGCAGGGCATGGACGCCAGCCAGGGCCGCAACTGCTCGTAGGTGGGAAATGCGGTCACACCATCGTCGTTGAGCATCAGCCGGAACACTTGCCAGGCGTTTCGTTCCAGCGGCGTCAGGCGGCGGTCGAGGAACAACTTGCGTGGCACCGTCTCGTGCCGGTTGCCACTGAAGAGGAAAGCATCGCCGGAGGTAGGCGTGGGCGACTGTGCCGGTGTAGGCGCAGGTGCGCTGGGGGCGGGCTTGGGCGCAAGGTCTTTCAGCGCAGCATCGAACAGCTCTGCGAGTGCGATGGGGCCTTGGCGTCGGACTCGTGGTGCGGTGTCGTCCACGGCCATGACTCAAGCCAATCCCTGATCGACCCAGCCCTTGATCGAGGCCCAGACCACCGACAGAGGCAGCGACATGCCTTCGGCCAAGTCCATGGCGGCATCGAGAATGGAGGTTTCGTCTTCGAGATCGACCGTCCTGCTGTTGGTCACGGCCTTCCATTGCCGCCACAGCTCCGTGTCCTGCTCCTCGTCCAGCACGGGATGTCGGCCCTTGCGCTTGGGCAGACCGAGGATTTCACGGCGAAGCGCTACTTCCTGATGCGTCAAGCCATAGAACTTGCTGACCATCTCCGTGCTCGCGCCCAGCCTGAGCATGCGATCGACTGTGGCGATTTCCTTCTCCACGTCCTGCGCCTGCTGGAGCAGCCGCCGCAGCACTTCGCGGTTGACCGTCACTGAGCACCAGGAGACGTTGGCGTTGGCCAGCACGCTGATCAGCGCGGGATGCTTGAGGGCGTCCAGCTCTGCCTCGCCAAACCCCATCAGTTTGCAGCGGCGCAGTTGCCCATTGCGCAGGTCATAGAGGGCCTGGGCGATGACAGCCTGGTTGAGTGGGTGTGCTGTGGACATGCTGGCCTCCCTCGCTTAGGTTCCAGAGTCCGCAGCGCCGGCTTCGAGATCGAGCAGGCGGCGGGCCAGTCGCAGCAGGCGGAACAGCTTGACCAGCGCGGTGTCGCTCAATCGTCGGGTTACGTCGCCCTGGCCGTGCAGCAGCGCCGGCAGGTCGATGACGAGTTGCCCGTTGTCCAGACCGACATCGGCGGGCTGCTGACCGGCCAGGCAAGCCAACAGCGTATGGACGGCACGGCCCAGCGGCGCTGGGTTTGTGGTGCGAGCACGGCAGGCGAAGCCGATGCCGTCTGGGCGGTCATCGATGCACTCGCCCAGGTCTGCCTCGACCGCAATCTCGCGGGCAAACTGCGCGACGTGGATGCGCAGGTGCTCGGGTGTGTCCAGGCCGGGGGCGATGTACCAGACATCCGAGATCGGATAGAGCCCGCCGGCCTGCACCGGGATGGACTGCAAGACATTCGCCGAGAAGTCGTGCGGCAGTGGATCGCCCAACTGGTCGGCGACCATGCGCTGGATGGACTCAAGCCGTTCGGTCGTCGGCGCTGGCGAGACGATGTGCTCCCGAAGCACGTCGTCATCTACCGCCGGACTGGCTGCGCCAGAATGACTGGCGTCCGCGTCGCTCTCGCCCGTCGAGGGCGTTGCCGTCGGCCTCGCAGCAGGTGGCGCAGTATCGGCCGGTGGGCGCGCGATGGCTTCTGGCTCTGGCAAGGCAGGCGGCGTCGAGGGCGGCGTCGGCTCGCTGACCAAGGCCCGCTGGCGGCTCTCGGATTCGGTCATGTCCAAAGCGAGCACGTCGTAATCGACGTCCAGCAATTCGGTCATCTGGCCGATCAGCTCGTCCTGTACGCGCTGCGCAGAGAACTCGTCGGCCTGGACATCGAATTGCGACAGCACATCCTGAAAGAACTCGTCGAAGTCCTGAACCAGTGAGCGGCCTTTGGCGTAGTGCTCCCAGGTGCGCTCGCAGGCCTTGCGCATGACCGACAACCGCTCGACCTGGTGACGCCCCAGGCCGGCGTAGAGCACGGTCGGGATTGCGGGCAGCAGGTAGCGTACGGCGTCGGCCATCCGGCTGATGTGCGACTGCTGCACGGGGTATCCGTCCGCGGCCAGGCGGCGGGCCAGCTCGGACTGGCTCAGGGTGGAGCGGATTTCCAGTTCGTAGAACTCGCGCGCTTTCTCGACGCCCAAAGCGCGCTCGATGAAGGTGAGGCCACCGCGCAGTTCGTTTTCCGCAAGATGTCCGGTGAGCGCGACGATCTCGCCACGCTCGGGCCATGGGCGGAACAGGCATGAGACCCGAAAAAAACGTTCGTCCCGGGTCTCCGACCAGAGTTCGCGCAGGATTGCCAGTCGCGTGTTGCCGCCATTGCGGATGATGTAGTGATCGTCGCCGGGCCGCCGGGTGATGGCCGGAGCCGCGTCCAGGCCACGCTCGCGGATGGATGCCTTGATTTCCTCGTACACCGGATTGCGCTTCTTGCGCGGGTCGTGGTCGTAGGGGCGCAACTGGTCGAGCGTCACGACCATGGGCGTGTCGGCGATCGGGTCGCTCAAGGTCGTTGCTGACGGGCCGCTGCGCTCGAACCCGGACGCAAGCAGTTTGCCGGCCATCTGCTGGGAGGTGATCTCAGTCATGGCCGCCCCCCTGCGCTTGGGATCGGGTCTCGCGCTCGGCACGACGGATCTGCGCACGGGCGTTGAGGGCTGCCCGGTGATCGCTGGCCGTCGAACTGGTGTAGATCGCGGCGCAGCCTGCCTTGGTGAACTTGAGGTGACCGCCCGCCGTGCGCTTGACGTGCCAGCCTTCGCCGACGGCGAACTCGATCAGGGCGCGCAGCCGATTGTGGCCTCGGGCCAGTTCATGTGCGTTCGCCATGGGGCCTCCTGATATCAAGAGGCTGTGGCGGACGGCCGGACACTGCGGCCAATCGATCCTGCCACTGCGGGAACAACTCGTCGGCAAGATCGCGCATGGTGGTGAGCGCGGCGGGAGCGACTCTGCCCACTGGCTGGCGGTACTCGACCCGATGCACCGGCAGGCCGCGCGTCGCGGCCCGCGGATAAGCCTCAATGGCCGGCACGTCGGTAGCCAGAACCCGAATGCCGGTGTGGCCCTGGAACAGATCGCGCAGCGCCTGCTGGATCAGCCGTGCGTTGGCGGACACCGGATGGACGCGGTTGATGAGCAGGTGCAACGGCGGCGGCTCGATGCCCAGGTGCCGGTACGGCGCAATGTCCGCCAGCAACTGCATGGTGCCGCGCCGCAGTTCGCGGGCGGCGAGGATTTCCGGGGTCACGGGCGACAGCGCGAGGTCGGAGGCCAGCACCGCCATCTCCAGCAGCACCGAGCGCGCGCCCTGGGTGTCGATCAGCACCAGGTCGTAGAGGGGGTTCAGTATCGGCAGTAGGTGTCGCAGCCGCAGTCGCCCGTCTGGCGCGTGCAGCAGCAAGGTGTTCAGTTCGCCTCGGTGGTCGTTGGAGAGCACCAAGTCCAGGCCCGCGATGATCGTGCGGGACACAAGCTGGCCGAGGTCGCGCTCGTTGAAGGCCAGCAATTCATAGATACCGCCCGGCGCACGATGGGCCAGCTCGTAGTAGGAGGACAAGGTGGGCTGCACATCGAGATCGAGCAGCAGCACGCGCAGCCCGGCGTCCGCAGCGAGACCGCCAAGGTTTGCGGCCGTGGTGGTCTTGCCGACCCCACCTTTGGTTGAAATGATGGATACGACCTGCATGGCGTTCTCCGGGTCAGGATGGAAAGTCCGCGAGAGAACGGGTCAGGCCCGGTTGTTGACGCGCTCGTCGATCCACTGATCGATTTCGATGGAATCCCAGCCCACGGCGCGCACGCCCAGACGCAGCGCCTGCGGGAACTGGCGTTTCTTCATCAGGTTGTAGATGTGGGCGCGCTTGAAACCGGATTTCGCTTCGACTTCTTCCAGGCGCAGGATGCGGCGTTCGTTTGGCTGCAGTACAGGTGTTTGCGACATGGCGGTCACTCCTGAACGCTCAGTGGCGTTTGTTGGCGTGACCTCTATTCAATAGACACGGCTGCGAAAAGACATTGCAAATGCAATCCCCGCGACTGCACATACAAGCTGGCAAATCTCAGAGGGAGGCGCTACGCAGTCGGCGCCTGGCGGTGGCGAACTTGCCGTTCAATGTCCGCTCCGCGATGCCCATGGCGCCGCTGTGATGGGCAACCAGCGCGCTGACCACGGCCTCCTGCGTCTTGAAGCTGGAGTACGGCGTGCCCGATGGCGACTGGCCGAGCATCAGCTCCAACAGGCCGCCAACGATGTTCAGGTAGGTGGCCTCGGCCCGATCACTGATCGGACACTGCGCGCATGCCGGAATCACCGTGGGCTGCTTGAGCAGCGCGTCATGCTTGTCCTGCAAATCGCGGAGCTGACGTTTGGTCTGTTCCAGGGCGGATTTCAAAGCCTGGCGTTCGACCAGCATGGCTTGCCCTGTTTCCAGAGAGATGGAGGGATGGGTGATGCGCTCGCCGCGGGAGAAGAGAAAGCCGGGCCGCTGCTCGGGGTAGTGCTGGCGCATCCAGCACTTCAGATCGACATGGCGTACCGTCAGATCAGGCGATTCGATCAACGCGGTGTCGCGCGTCGTGATGCCGTGCTGCCCGAAGGGCAGTTCCCCGTTGAGGATGCCGTCATAGATGCGGTCGGTGTACAGCCGCAGTTCGCCCAAACGTGGGCAGTCCAGCGACTGCGGCAGATTCATAGGCGACGAGACCGAAGTCAGGATCACCTGCTCGTATCGCAGCAGTCCGGCCCAGCGGATGGACGCTTCGAGCGGGCGGTAGAACACCTTTGATGTTGGTGCATCATTTTTGTTCTCGTGCATGCTCCGTCTCCTTCCAGGAGAAGAACTACAGGGCCGACTGCTTTTGCAGCCGTCCTCATGGTCGGCCTGTTGTCCGCGCAAGACGCGAGTGATGACGCCCGCTTTTGATTACTTCTGATCAGTTCGCGCAACGAGTAGGCGTTGTGTGCTCGATGTGCAAAAATCCATCGAGCACAAGAAAATCGAGCGTCCGTCGCGGCTCGACAGTGACGCTTGCACTATCAGGATCGTGAGAAGTTGCGGCTCCCGCAAAACCGTATCGGTATGGTCTGATACGCCAGCGGTTTCAAAAATCTGGGAGCGTCGGAATCTATTGCTCGGGGCTTGGGATTGGCAACGGAAATCCGCTGGCGTCATATCCGATCGGGATACTGATATAGCGAGATAGCATCACAGAGAAATCGCCCGTGGTGACTGCCAGGCGCAGATTCGACGCTAGACGCTGCCTGCCGACACTTGGAAATTGCGAGTTGGCCGCGCAGAAGACGGATGGGTGGTCATGCGAAGCGATCGACCTATTTGTGCCCTGCTTTGACCTTGACCGGACGGTGCTGCCGTCCGGCCTCAGCTCAACGGGCGACTAGATCTTCGGGCGTATCAACCAACATTGCCGTTTTTACCAGGCGCTCTACAGTCTGCCTGGCCAGCACCGGAGACGCCTCCGATTGCTCTGCAAGCTCATCGGTTTCTATGGCATGTGCGGCGACCAGTCGAGCTGCAAGATGCAGGTTGGTCGGATCGACTGCCTCGATGACTGGACACTTGCCCAGGGCATCGTATGGCCGCAGCAGTGCGTGATAGATGTGCCAAGTGTCGATGCCGCGCGGCACCAGCTTCAGGACAGCCTGAATCAGCTTGCGTTTGATGGGGTCGAGTTGCCAGTCCGGGACGCGCTGCCCACGGTGACCCATATGGATCGACAGGAGATTGCCGGCCTGAATCTCGTAAGTGATCCAGCGGCGGGACTTGCCAACCAGTTTGGCGTAATCGGCGACCGATAGGTTGTGAGGCGCCTCGAACATCTCCAGCAATTGCAAACGCTCGCGCTGCACCTCTGACAGCGTGGGGCGCGCGTACTCGGGCAGATGCACCGCCGAAAGTCGATATACGGAAGCTGGAACCGCTGGCGCATCCGGTGCAGGCGCAACGATCAACTGAGGGGCATTTGGATTCAGGGCTGGCGGGTGCGCGACCGCCTGCCCGGCAATCGTGGGCAGGCCCTGCAGCGTGATGGTCAGGTGCGTGCTGGCAACTTCGACCTGATTCTGCTCGAACAAGTCCAGGCGGTCGGCCCAGTCCTGCATCATGATGCGGCGTTGCTCGACGTACTCGGCGTGGTTGTAGGTCGCGCTGATCCGATCCGGATCGGCATGCGAAAGTTGAGCGTCTACCCATTTGGGTGGATACCCCAATTCATTGAGCGCAGTCGAGATGGTGGCGCGAACGCCATGCCCAGTGAGCTGGTCTTCATATCCCATACGCTTGAGCGCGCCATTGAGCGTGTTCTCGCTGAGAGGGTTTTTCAGGCACCAATCACCGGGAATGAGATAGACCTGCGCTGGCTTCAGATTTCCCAGCAAATGACGAATGACCTCTTGTGCCTGCAACGACAGTGGCACGATGTATGGCGGGATGTCGGCGAAACGCTGGCGCTTCTTCTTGGTGAGCTGCTTGCGTTGCTTGAGCCTGACAACCGGGATGATCCACAGACCGCGCTCTAAATCGAACTGATCGGGCGTGGCGTAGCGCAATTCACCGGTGCGCACGCCCGTGAGCAGCAGCAGACGTAGACCCAGTTGCGTATTCAGGCGACCGCTGTACTTGCGCAACGTCTGCAGCATTGCCGGCAGCTCGGGCATGCGCAAAAAGGGATTGTTCTCCACCGGGGGCAGCGGCATCGCCACCACGTCCAAATCCTTGGCCGGGTTGTCGCCCATGTTGGGCACCACCACCGAGGCGTAGGTGAATAGCTGGCTGAACCAGGTGCGCAGCTTCTCGGCCACCGACAGCGAGCCACGCTTTTCGACTCTGCCGATGATGTCCAGCAGATGGGCGCGGGTGACGTCATAGATGGTCAGGTGGCGCAATACGGGAAACACATCCTTCGCGAAGATGCGCCCGATCTGCTTGGGCGTGCTCTGGCGGCCCTCATTTTCCAGAGAGAGGCTGCGGTGGGCCAGCCATTTGTCGTAGATGGCCTGGAAGGTGTGCTCGCCAGCCAGGACGATGGCGTGGCGCTTGCGCTTGCGCTCCGAATGCGGGTTGATGCCCTTGGCCAGCATTGCCCGGGCCTCGTCGCGCAGATGACGGGCGTCTTTCAGGGAAAGCGCGGGATAGCCGCCGAAGGACATGCGCTCGCGCTTGCCGCCCCAAGTGAAGCGGAAGTGCCACGCCTTGAAGCCGGTGGCGGAGATGTGGAAGTAGAGACCGTCGAAATCGACAAGCGAATACGCCTTGCCGGTCACCTTGGCCTGTCGAACCTGGAGGTCTGAAAGCATGAGCCCAACTCCTGCGAAGCGAGTTGGATGCCATGTTCCCGACGGAACGTCTGCTCCTCCAGCAACAATACGGTTTTGGGAACCTCCGCATTGCCAATGTACCACTCAACGTACCGTTTCGATGCGGCTGGGAGTGGATTTCGCTGGATGTCAGTGGATCGAGGTTGGGTGAAAATCATCAATCCTGACAATGACTTACGACGTTCTATGGACTCCGGTGGAAGTCCCTGGAAAGTCGAAGTGGAGCGGGCGAAGGGAATCGAACCCTCGTCATGAGCTTGGGAATCTATAACGGGCCAAATATCAGGGTATAACGCGAGGTATCGTAAAGGCGCTACAATCCCCGTCCTGTATGGGCTGGGGCTTCCGGCTCAGTATCAATTCGTCCCGCCGAATTTCGTGTTAGTTCGGGACAACTGTCACCGGAAACTGTCACGCATGCTAACCGAAAAGCAGATCCGTTCGCTCAAGCCAGAAGATCGCGACTACGTCATGTCCGATGGGCGCGGTGCGCGTGGGGAAGGGGTGCTGCTGCTGAAGGTTCGCGCCAACGGCACGAAGGAGTTCTACTACCAGTGGTTCGTGGCCGGCAAGAAAAAGCAACGCAAGCTCGGCGTGTGGCCAACGATGTCGCTCACCGTTGCGCGGGACAAGTGCAAAGGTGCGTCGCCGCAGAGTGAAGCGGAGGGCACGCTGCAGAACCTGCTCGATTCGTATGTGGCCAAGCTGAAAGCCGAAGGCGCGGCGTCGGCCGGCAACGTGGAATGGTCGCTCAAGCACTATGTCTCCGAGCCGTTCCCGCACCTGGTGAAGAAGCTGGCCAGCGCCATCGAGCCCGGGGATATCCGCGACATTATCTCCGCGATGATCAAGGCGAAGGTGACCACCTATTGCAACCGGGTGCGGTCGCAGCTGCATGCGGCGTTCCAGCACGGGCTGAACCAGGAATACAACCCGCGGGACTACCTCAAGTCGAAAGTTCGGTTCGGGTTGACCTATAACCCGGTGGCGAGCATCCCCGTGCAGGGCGATTGGGAGCGCCCCGGCCAGCGGGTGCTGAGCAAGGAAGAGCTGGCGGCGCTGTGGAACCTGCTGCCAGAGGAGCTGAGCCTGGTCACCGCGGAGCTGATCAAGTTCCTGATCGCCAGCGGTGGGCAGCGGCCGGAGCAGGTGGTGGCGTCAGACCGCACCATGTACCGCGACGACTACTACATGATCCGCAGCAAGAAGGGTGTAGAAGGCGAGCGGGAGATTCACGTGGTGCCGTTCAACGGCCTGAGCCGCGCCTGCCTGGAGCGGCTGAAACCGATCTCCGGCGAAGAGGCGTTTCCGTTCATGGGCCGGTATAAGAACAACTCGATCAACGTGCAGTCCGTGTCGCGGGCGGTGACGAAGCTATGCGCGCGGCACCCGGACACGTTCAAGACGCCATTCACGCTGCGTGACCTGAGGCGAACCTGCAAAACGCTGATGGGTGTGGCGGGGATCAGCAAGGAACTGCGCGATCGCATCCAGGGGCATGCGTTCAGCGATGTGTCGTCGAAGCACTATGACCGGTACGACTACCTGAAAGAAAAAAGCCAGGGCCTCGAGGATTGGGCTGCCTGGCTTGTAGATGTGGCTGGCGTGAAGCCGTAGCCGTCACGCTGCCTGTTTGCTCCACGCTTCTGGGTCCTCCAGCCAGAGGCGCAGATCTGATGCTCGCCAACCAACCCGGCCCGGCGAAAGCCGGACCTGTTTCGGGAAGCGACCGGCCTTGATCTCGCGCCAGAGCGTGGCGTGGGACAGGGTTGTAACCTCCAGCACCTGCTCCTCGCGCAGGTAACCCTCAAGCGCGACCACGGCGTTTCCCTCCCTTGCGATGCTTCTTGGTGCCGCCGTGGCAGGTCAGGCGATAGCTGATGAACGTGGCCAGCTCGCCGATCTCGGCTTTGATGTCGTCGATGATGGCGCCCATGATCGCGTTCACTTCCTCATAGGTGGCGCGTTGGATGGTGCGGGAGTTGTCGACGTGGGTCTTGCCGTCCGGCGTCTTGACCAGCCATTCCATCGTCCAGCGCTGCGGCTTGCGTGGCAGGCGACCGCTGACCTGGGCGATGTCGTTGGGCATTTCGGTGGTGTAGAAGATGGAGTAGGTCATGCGATCGCCTCCAGCAATGAGGGCTGCGCCAATGCTGCTGAAGCGCCCGTGTTCAGCCAAAGGCTCTCAACTCGTTTTGCAGCCCCATCTGCAAGAGCTGCTCTATCGACCCGCTTCCATGTACTGAACAAGTCGTCGTAGAGATCGCTTCGGTAACCGCTCAATACAACCGCACCTGAAAGAGAGCGTAGGGCCTCAGCTAAACGGATATGGTCATCCTCATCCATCTCGTGGCGATAATCTGAGCCCTTGTCACGGGTGCTTGGCACGTACGGCGGATCAACAAAATGGACCGTTCTTGGCGTGTCGTGTGTTTGCATGACCTCGATAGCAGGTCTGTTTTCCAATACGACGCCTTGCAGCCTTTCGCAGATAAATCCAAGCGCGTCCGGATAGTTTCGCCAGTCTCCAGCGGGAGTGGTGCCTGAGCGATGGCTGTTGCTTCTGAATCCGGTCACTCGGTTATGAGCATTACTCCCAAAACCCATGAAAGCTCGAACCACCGTACGTCTTGCTTGTTCAACCGGACCTTCGGCAACCTCATAGGACAGCTGGAATTCCTCTCTCGCAAAGGGCGTTAACCGTAGGGCCTCGACTAGCTCGGGGCCCCGATCCCTGGCTACCCGGAACAGGTTCACCAGTTCGCCGTCAAGGTCGTTGTATACCTCTGCGAAGCTGCGTTGCTTACGGAGCAGGACTGATGCGGCACCTCCAAACGGTTCAACGTAGATTCGATGCGGGGGCAGGTGCGCAAGTATCCACGGCGCAAGCATCCACTTTCCGCCGTGGTAGCGGATGATCGGGCGGGTCGGACTCA
Source organism: Pseudomonas sp. (assembly GCA_007713455.1). Classification (GTDB taxonomy): domain Bacteria; phylum Pseudomonadota; class Gammaproteobacteria; order Pseudomonadales; family Pseudomonadaceae; genus Stutzerimonas; species Stutzerimonas chloritidismutans. The sequence continues at coordinate 202,864 of VMRT01000016.1, read as the reverse complement.
TGCTGCATCCTCCCCGAGCTGCTGGGCGCTGAGGTTGGCGCGGACGAGGGCGGCGGCTACCGGTGGGCAGACGCTGTTGCCGCACATACGCACCTGAGCGGCCTTGCTGAGCTTCTTGCCGCCGGCGGTGCGGTCGTGGATGTAGTCGGCGGGGAAGCCCTGAGCGGCGAACAGTTCGTGCGGCTCGAGCATGCGCATGCCGATGTCGACGATCTGGTAGGGCTCGCCCTTGATCATCACCAGTGCGTGGCGGTCCTTGGTGGTGACGGTGTGCAGCGGTTCCTGTAGGGGCTGGCCGTCCCCAGTGCCGTAGTACTTGAGCAGGAAGGCGCGCACTTCGCCCATGTGGCCGCCGGTGGTGAGTGTGTGGATTGGCTCGCGCAGGTCCTGGCCGATGCAGTTGTTGCGTAGCTTAACCAGGTGGCTGGTCACCAGTGCGTTGTGGTCGACGGTGGTCGCGGTGGGCAGCGGGCATTCCAGGCTGCTGCCCGGGCCGGTGTAGTTGCCGCCGTAGTGTTTGGCGAGGAAGGCGGCGACGAGGCCGATCGGCGCGGCGCCGCCCGGCTTCTTGATGAAGCTGTTCGCGGTGACAGTTGCCAGCGGTGCTTCGACCGATGACCCGCGATCATTCGACCGGAACTTGGTGATCACTGGTGCTACCAGAGCGAAGTGCCCGCCTTTTACTTGGGCGCAGATGGTGCGCAGCGGTACGTCGGCTGGCATGTTGCGCTGGGTGCTGCCGTTGGCGTGCTCGGTGATGAAGGGCGCCATGCCCTGAACAACATAGGGCTGGTTCGACTCAATCACATAGCGCTGAATGCCCCGTGCGATGCGGCGCAGGGTGTTCTCGGCGAGTGGCTTCTTGCGGGTGAAGATCGACGGGCAGGGCAGTGACCAATCGATGATCTCTGCGGCGGTGCGCCATGGCTTCAAGCGCTTGGCCTTGACCGCTTCGCTCGCCGGGTCGCCGTGGGTGGGCTCGGGCCACACGATCGGCTGGCCGTCGCAACGCGCGATGAGGAACAGGCGCTTGCGGATGGTCGGCGCGCCGTAGTCGCAGGCGCGCAGTTCGCGCCAATCCACCTGGTAGCCGAGGCGGCGAAGTGCGTTGACGAAGCTGGAGAATGTGCGGCCCTTGTTCTTCGGGCAGGGGCGGCCGTCGGTGGCCAGCGGCCCCCACGTCACGAACTCCTCAACGTTCTCCAGCATGATGACCTTCGGCTTGACCGTGGCGGCGTAGCGGATGGCCACCCAGGCGAGGCCACGAATCTCCTTCTTCACCGGGGCGCCGCCCTTGGCCTTGCTGAAGTGTTTGCAGTCCGGGCTGAACCAGCACAGATCGACCGGGCGACCGTCGACGACAACGCGCGGGTCGACCTCCCAGACCGATTCGCAGAAGTGCTTGGTGTGGGGGTGGTTGATGTCGTGCATGGCCACGGCTTCGGGGTCGTGGTTGATGGCGATGTCGACGGGGCGGCCAAGGCCCAGCTCGATGCCCGTGGAGGCGCCACCGCCGCCGGCGAAGTTGTCGATCACCAGGCCGTTGAAGTTGAACGCGGGCTGTGGGTGGAGGCGGAAGATGTTGTTCATACAGCACCCCCTTCACCGGTCAGCGCGGCGTCGATCGCTTCGCGCTTGATCTCTAGATCCACCGCAGAGCCTTGCTCCCAGTCGCCTGAATACCGGACGGCCGGGTACCGTCTGTCACCCATGAAGCCTGCCACGACATAGATGGCAAGGTTGTCGTGCGGCAGGCGCTCTACGATGACCTTCCGGTGCCCTTGCAACATGAAGTTGAGGCGCTTCGTGTCGCATTGCTCTAGCTCGTCCGGTGCCTGGGCAGGTTGTTTGAGCAGCGTGGCCAGGTAATCCGCGTGAGGAGACGGGTGCGGGTGTGCCCCATAGCGCAGTACGTTGATGATGCGTTCAAGTTCATGCTTCGGGACGCTGATGTGTTCGCTCATAACGATTCCCTCACATGCAGTGCGGCGCCGGGGCGCCGGTGTGTTCGGCGTCGACGCGCTCCCAGGTGGAGCGAGCGCGGGCGCGGTGGGTGGACTGCATCAGCTCGAGCAGGCGGTTGTGGTAGTGCAGGAATGCCCGGGAGGGGGTCCAGTTCTCCAGCGGTTTGTTGAGCGGCGTGACGCCGGCGAGGCATTCCCATTCGGCGGCGTGGTCCGGCATCAGCTGGGCGCGCTCAGTGGCCAGGGCGATCATGTCCGCCTCGTGCACGCAGGCGGGCAGTTCCGGTTCGAGGTGGAAGTGTTCGCAGATGGCCAGCCAGACCTTGCGCTCGACCTCGTCGTACAGCGAAACCAGACTCTGCCCTTCGTAGAACTCGCGCATGCCGAGCTTGAGCGGGCGCACCATGTCGCCGACGTAGGCCTCGGTGGCGTCGTGGAGCAGGGCGGCGAGTTGGTGCTCGGCCGGGACGATGCTGGCGACCAGCAGGCTGTGCTGCGCGACCGAGTAGTGCCGGCTGGTGTGGCCGTTGAAGCGGCATAGCTGCGACAGGGCGTGGGCGATGTCCAGCGTGCGGACCTGGTCGGCCTTGGGTGCGAGCAGGTCAAAGCGGCGGCCGGAGCGGGTGAGTATCCAGGTCATGCAAGTTCCTCCAGCATCCGGCGCAGGGCTCGTTTTTCCAGCGCAGCAGTGTCCATGCCGTCCCCTTTGTCGAATGCCGTGCCGGCAATCGCGCAGGCGCTGGCGTAGACCTGCGCTTGCGACATGATCTGTTCAACGGGAAGGGCGCGACTCGCTGGGCAGCTGAGGCGGAGAGCGGCAAGGAGCTGCTTTGCCTCGTGCAGTGCGTCGTCTAAGGCGTGATGTTTGGTGCCTTCGAATGGCACCTGCTTGGCTTCCGGATACAGAGCGAGCAGGGTGCGGAGGTCGCGATCGTTCCAGAAGTGCCATAGATTGCCTATGCCGCAGGCATCGAGGGCGCTACGCACGATGACGTTGTCGAAGCTGCTGCCGTTTCCCCAGACCAGTGCTTTGTCTTCCGTGATGAATTCCTCCAGCGCTGCCAGAGCGACGGGGAGCAGCACGGAGGGCTGGCTTCCATCGACTTCGGCGCGGGCGGCGGCGTCTTGTTTCAGCCACCACTTCACAGTGCTGGCGTCCATCACGAGTCCGACTTGGAGAGAAGACTCCAGGCATACCCGACGATAGAGTGACTCTGTGATAACGCCTTGTTCGATACGAACGCAGCCTATGGCCGCGATGGCGGCGCGAGGGCCTTTGCCCATTGTTTCCAGGTCAAGTACGTAGTGGGTTGCGTTGATCATGCCAGCACCTCCACTTCCATCACCGGCAGGGTTTGCCAGTAGCGGTCGAACAGGGCGCGGGCCCGCTCGGAGAGGCGGCGGCAGGTTTGTGCCTGGTCGTGCGAGCCGAGGCCGGCGAAGGTGTTGGCGGCCAGGCTGAGTTTGTCGGCCATGGCCACGAGCTGGTTGGCGTCGTCTTCGGTGATGACGCGGGTTTGCAGGTTGGCGAGCTTGGCGCGGCAATCGTCCAGCTCAACGGTAGTGGCTTCGAGTGCCTGGGCGGCGTTGAGCCGGCTGATGGTGAGGCTGTGCTTGGCTTCGGCCACCTCGCGGCGGGCCTGCGTGAGTTCATAGCGGTGGGCGTGCAGGCCGCGCTGGTAGCCGATGTCGAAGGCCTCGCGCTTGCCCTTGCGCAGGCCCTCATAGAAGCCGAGGCCGAACACGATGGCCATGCCGGCGACTGCGCCGATGAAGGCGATAATCTGAATGGTGGTGAAGTTCATGTGCTGTGTCCCGTTTGAGCCCGCCGGCTGGTGAGGCCGGCGGGTGGTGGTGGTTATTTACCGAGGGAGAAGGTGCCGATGGTGAGCGGCACCAGACCGCCTACTTCCTGCTCGAGCACGTCCTTGAATTCCTGGGCGAAGGCTTCGCGCTGGGCTTCCTCCCCGACCCACCGGAGTTTCAGGAGTGGCTCGTCGCGGCCGGTGATGACGGACAGGCGCAGCTTGATATCTGCCACGTCCAGCCCTTCGAACGGCACGGTGGTGAAGATGAAGGCGGAGGGCAGGGTGTCCTGGCTCTTGGCCTCGATCTCGTCCATGGCCGAACGGCTGGCGGAGAAGTCGCCGACGTTGCTGTCGCGCTGGCTGGTGGCCTTGATGACCATGCGGCGCACGGCGTTGATGGCCTGCAGCATCTGCAGGGTCGTCTCGCCGTCTTGCGCCTCGAGGTTGGGCAGCCAGTCCTCCAGCCATTCGGCGAGTTCCTTCTGGCTGAGCGTCCTGCCGATCACGCTCTGGAGGGCGGAGTAGGCGGCGGTGGGCTTGAGGGTGAGCACGGCTACGTCATCGCCGTGGCCGGCGGCGCCGGGTTCGCCCAGGTTGAAGATGACGGTGGCGCGCATGGCGTCCTGGTCGATGAAGCCGAGCGCCTTGGCCGGTGAGTTGTCATCCACCACGTCATGGCTCTCGGTGTACTTGATGAAGTCCTGCAGGGAGTGGGTAGCCATGGTTCCGCGGAAGCGGTCGCGCATCGGCTGGAATGCTTCCAGCGGCTGCAGACGAATGCCCTCTGGCAGTACCGCTACGGTGGTGCCGTCCGCAATGGTGATCGGCTTGGCTGCCGCGATCACGGCCTGGGACTCGATGTGTTGGATGGCTTCTTTGCTCAGCGACATGCTGTGTCATCCTTTTGGTGAGTGGGGCTTGGTGATGCGGCTCAGACTTCGCGGGCTTTAACCGGCGCTTCCTCGCGGGTGAACATCTGGTCGGTCGGGCTCGTCTGGAACAGCTCAAGACCGTTCTCGGTGACGTACATGGGCGTGTCGAGGGAGGTGTCCTCGCGCTTCTTGCCGCGCTTGGTGGGTTGCACGAAGTCCAGCGTGTGGCTGACGGTGACCTGGTTGCTCTGGCCGATCTGCTTGAGCTTGAACTTGAGCGTTACCTCGCCCGGCTTGCCGTGGTCGACCACGCCGGCGGCGACGTCGGAGAGCGCGCGGCCGACCTGCTGGGCGAATACGCTGGCGTTGAGGGAGTTGATGAACTCGCTGGTATCTGTGGGTTTCATGGCGTGCTGTGCCTCTTTTGGTTGCCCTTGGTGGGGCGGGTTATGCCGCTTGCGCGGCGGCGGTTTGATCCAGCCAATCGGCCAGATCGTGTAGGTAGATGACCCAGGGGCTGCGGTTGGAGCTGGGGTCGAGCTGCCGGATCTTGAGGTTGAGCTGGCCTTCGCGGACTTTGCGGCGCAGGTGCTTGACCGTGGTGATGTGCGGCAGGTGGTCGGCGAGCAGCTGCTCGGCAGTGATGTAGTTGCCGGGGTAGCGGCTGCGCAGGGTGTCGAGCGTGGTTTGCGGTTGTGGCTTCATGGCTGCGCCTCCCCGCGCCCCGCCGGGAGGCGCAGGCGGATCATTTCGGTGATGCCCTCGATGGTCTTGCCGGCCTGCCGGTCGACCACGCTGCCGGTGCCATCTGTGATGACGCAGGCGAACAGTGCGGCCTGCTCCAGGGTGAGCGTGACGTGCGGCAGGTAGCCGGCCGGCAGCACGGCGAACAGCGCGCACCAGAGACGCCCGAGGTCGTCCGCGTGGGGCTGGTTGGCTTGCAGGTGGGCGATGGCCTCCGAGCAGGCGCCGCGCAGCACTTTCGCGGGTACCACCGTTGGGTGGTCCAGGTGCAGGCTGGTGAGCTTGAGCGCGCCGATCGCGTGTTGGGTGGCAGAGGTGGTCATGCGGCGGCGTCCTTCTTTGTGACGGTGATGCCCAGCTGATCGGCCAGCCAGGCGATCCCGGCCTCGGTGGCCATGACGACGCCGTAGTGCGTGTAGCTTTTGATGGCCGGGTTCCAGCGGCTGCGGGTATCGACGAACAGCCGGCCCCGGCCGCGCTCTGTGCTGATCAGCTCGCCGGCGTGGTTGAGCAGGCCCAGCTCACGCATACGGGCGCGCATCTTGCGCGGGCCGATGCCGAGTACGGCGGCGGCCTGGTCGAGGGTGCGGTTCATGCTGGCGGGCCTCAGGCTTTGGGGCTGGTGGCCGACAGAGCGCGGCGAGCTTCTGAGATCGCGAGGTCCATCCAGCCGCCCCGGTTCAACTCAGGAAACAGGCGTTTCTGGCGCTCCCATTCCGCGCAGAGCTTGTGTAACGCTGGTTCTAGGCTGATCTGCTCCGGCTGCTGCTCGGTGTGCGCGGGGCGACTGGGCAGCAGGTGCCGGCAGTCGTTGCACGCATGAATGTGCGGGCTATCGAAGCCCTTGAACATCCCGCTGCCGTGCCAAGGGTGATGGTCTGGAATGACACCGCAAAAATCGCATGGCGGGTACTGCTCATCCTGCGCCGGGGCTGGCTCTGCGTGAGCGTTCAGCTCGTGAGCGGCGGCGTGGAATGCCGCCGTGGCAGCTGCCAAGTCGCTCGGATCAGCGCGCTGCGGAACGGCCTCGGCCGTATCCAGCGTGCCGTTGGCGACGGCCACGATCCAATCGGCCAGGTGCTGGACGTTGGCGCCGTCGTCGCGCTGGAGGGTCATGCTGTGGCGCTGCTCGCGCATCAACAGCACGGCCAGCAGCTGATTGCCGCTGTCGCTGGTGAAGGGCTCGATGCTCAGCTCGGCGCGCAGCTCGCGGGCGGGCTGGGTGAGCAGCAGGGTTTCGGTGCCGGCCTGGCTGGCGAGCATGCCAAGGGCCGCTTCGCTGCCTCTGGTGAGGGAGAAGGTGCTCATGCGCAGTCGCCTCCGAACGGGCCGAAGCTCTCGAAGGTGGGGCGGATGTGGCGCTTGAGTTGAGCTGTGCGCAGGGTGACGTGAGCGGTCAGGCCGGTTTCACGTTCGATGCGGCGTACGGTGAAGGGGTTGGATGCCGCTGCCGGGTGCAGAAAGACCGGGCAGCGGGTGCTGCTGTGCTGTGCTGTGTCCATTGTCGCGATCCCGTGGTGAGTGGGTACGTGGAGACATTAGCTCAGCCAATTTATTATGGCAATAGCCCAGCGAATAAAGTTGCGCGGCTGATCGTGCAGCTGATGAGTCTCGCCGTTCAGGCAATAAAAAACCCGCCGAAGCGGGTTGTATGCATTGGTTCTCGTGTTACTTGGCAAGTAGCTCGACCAGCTGATCAAAGCGGTTATTGGCTATCCAAGCAAAAATGCCGAGCAGGACGACACCTGCCCCTGCGAAATAGGCCATCCGGCTCTTGATCGACTTGACGTCGACGAGAACCTCGTCGAGATCGCGGCGTATGTACTCGATATGCGTTTCAAGGCGGGCTACACGGGCTTCCATGTTGTCACCTCCTGGGGGTGTGCCTCCAGTATCTGTTCCGTTGCCGTTTTTTGTCCAGCTCGCTGGTCGGATCAACTCACCCATTAACAGACCCCTTGCAAGCAAGATGCAGACGGATTCGATACTCGCTAATCATCGAAAAGTGGCCGCACTGAGGACAGGTCATTGCGGCGCATCGGTGAGGCGCGTCCGGTTCGTTCTTTGAATCGGCCATGAATACCGATAGCGGCGGGTTTGGAGCATATTCGCCATCAGTCAGCTCGACATGAATATCCCAGTCACCGTCATAACTACAGAATGGGCATTTCTCGGTCCTGCCTGAACTGCGTAAGAAGGCCACGAGGTCATTTAGGCGCAGAGGTGGCCCGTTTAGTAGGTGGCGTTCGTCAATTATCATTCTGCCCCGTCCTGGTTAACGATCTGTAGAAAATCAGTACTCGACAATTTTTCTTCGCACTCGGCCGCAGATATGCCATTCCTCGTCCATTCGAATGATGCGATCAGGCCAGGCGGGGTTGGTGGCGAAAAGGTAATAGTGCTCTCCCTCGCATCGGATCTGCTTGAGAGTGACGGCTTGATCGCTTGCGCGCTTCGCTATCACGAAATCTCCAGCGGACCATTGCGCGTCAGGATCGATGACGACTTTGTCGCCTGGTCGAAAATCCGGATCCATGCTGAAGCCTTCGACCTTGAGGATAAAAGCGTGAGGGCCAGCGGGGCCGTATGAATCCATCCACTCTTCAGCATCTCCTGGCTCGAAAAGGTCATTCGCTTCACAAAATGAGCCTGCCTGGACGCTCCCTATAACTGGCAGCCGCCTAGAAGCCTTTGGCGATGCCTGCTGGAGCTCACCTTCGATGATGTCCATGGTGCCTTTGGATACGAATCCATTTGGAAAGTACTCATCGACCAATCGGGGGCTCACCTCGCGCGGATTGAAGGCGAGGACCGATGCGAATCTGAGCAACGCCTCAAGGTTCAGCTCGAGGCGGCCCGTCATGTACTGGCTCACCGTACCCTGCGACTGCCAGCCGAGTTCCTCGGCTAATACGGCTTGCGTTCGATCTTTAGGAGCCACTTGCTTCCAGCGCTCATAGCACTGCTTCAAGCGTGCGGCTTCATCAGCAATGTGGTTTGGGATTGTCTTCATGGGCGCCAGCATATTAGCCGTGCTTTTAAAATCATATTCCACACGCTAATTCCTTCTTGCGCGAATAAATTCGGACAGCTAATATCTGCTCAGGTCACAAACGGACATCAGGTCATGAACGATTACCTTGGAGTCACCCTTAAGGATTTCGCCCAGGGCAGAACGCAGCCCCAAATCGCTGAAATCTTGGGCGTTACTCAGGGGGCTGTTTCGCAAATGCTCAATTCCAGGCGCGACATCCGTGTTCGAGATTGCGGCGACGGCACCTATCAAGCGGTCGAAATACGAGCGGTCGGATCGCGCAAGAAGCGAGCCGCGTAACCCTTTCAACCCCGCCGGACACAGCACAGTTTCAGTATCGGCGGGGGCCGGTTCCGGGAGCCTCACCAGCAGACCGGAGCCGGCAGGCCGAAGGGCCAGGAGCAACAAACCTGACGCCGTGGCGGCAGGTGGATGTAGAGGCTGGAATCAAGGCGCCCACTCACCAAAGTAAAGCAGCCTTGACCCAGCGGTCCGGGAGACGGGTACCACCCCTGACTCCCTCAACAGCAACCCCGGTGGACACAGCACGTATACGACCGGGGTTTTTGCTGCTGTGGCCATAGGATAGGGCGTTGCCCTGGCCTATGGCTATGGTAGCCAGCGGGGTTTACTACCAATGCGCGCTACTACGCTTGAACATGGGCCGCTTACCACTCTGGAAGCGGCTATCGATAGGGACGCCCGAGAGGCGATCCGTGGGGGCCACACGGCCGTTTGCGCGATTCTGGAAGAGCCGTATGGCCCATTCCAGAAGCGCCTCTCCTGTTCCTACCCTGACCACCACCTGCATGCGGACGATGTGGAGCGCGTGATTGCGCTCGTGCAGGGCCCGGCCGTGCTGGCGTGGTTCGAGCAGGTGTATGGGGTGGTGAGCTTCAAGCCGACGCCGGTACCGGCGACGCGCGATGCGCTGAAGGCGCTGGGCAAGCTGCTGCAGGCCGAAGGCGAGTTCGTGGGCAGCCTGCATGACGGCGCGGCGGACAACGTATGGGAGGCGCACGAGGTCGAGACACTGCGCGGCCATGCGAACCGGATGATCAGCGAGATTCTCGGGATCGTGGCAGGTGCGGAGCAGGCCATGGGGGAGCAGCGCCATGGATGAACATCTGATCGAGCGTGCCCAGCGGGAGCAGGACGAGGAGCTGCAGCGCATCATCGATAGCCGCGTGCAGTACCAGGGCGAAAGCCTGACCGAGTGCGAAGGGTGCGGCGGCGAGATTCCGCAGGCCCGGCGCGACGCGGTGAAGGGGTGCCGGATGTGCACCGACTGCCAGGCGTTCGCCGACAAGAAGAATGCGGGGGTGCGGCGTGGTTGAGCGCGTACCTCTCACCCTGGCCGATCTCCCCGAGCTGCTGCAGTACATCCACGCCGATAACCGCGATACCTGGTTGCTGGTGGGCATGGGCATCAAGGCGGAGTTCGGCAATAACGGGTTCGATGCCTGGGATACCTGGAGTGCCGGTGCTGACAGTTACAGCACGGCGGATGCGAAGACGGTGTGGCGCTCGTTCCGCAAGGCGGGCACGGGCATGGGCACGGTCATCAAGCTGGCGAAGGACGAGGGCTGGCGGCCGCGCCGGGAGCCGATCACTGCCGAGGAGAAACGCAGGCTGAATGCCGAGGCGGAAGCGCGGCGTGCGGTTCGCCAGGCTGAGATCGAAGCGGACGAGGCGAGGGCGCAGGTAATGCGCGAAACCGTGGCCGCTGCCTGCGAGTTGATCTGGACGAAGCACTGCAAGCCGCAAGGCGAGAGCCCCTACCTGGAACGCAAGCGGGTGGGGGCTTTTGGCGTTGGCTACTTCCATTACACGGTTGTGCTGGCCATCGATGACGAGCGGCAGCGCTGCGACGTGTGGGTGGGGAGCGAGACGCGCGAGTTCTTCGCGGCCATGCCCAAGCCCCGGCCGGATTCGCTGTCGTTCCTGATGTTCAAGGCGGGGAGCATTGCCATTCCGCTGCGCGATGCAGCGGGGAAGCTGTGGAGCCTGCAGGCGATCAACGAGCAGGGCACGAAGCTGTTCCCGAAGTACGGGCGCAAGGCGGGTTGCCGGCATGTGCTGGGTGAGCTGGAAGGCGCGACGGTGATCGGCGAGGCCGAGGGCTATGCGACGGCTGCCAGTGTGCATATGGCGAAGGGTTGGCCGGTAGCGATGGCGCTGGACTCCGGCAACATGCCGGCGGTAGCGCGTGACCTGGTGGCGCAATGTCCGGATGCGCTGCTGGTGGTTGCCGGTGACGATGACCCGACGAAACCCGGCAACCCGGGACGCAAGAAGGCGGAAGCGGCGGCGGGTGAGGTGGGCGGCATTGCGGCCTTCCCGACGCAGCCGGCCGAAGGCGAGGCGGGGCAAGATTGGAACGATGTGCATGTGGCCTTGGGGCTGAATGCGGTAGCGCAGCAGCTCGACGCTGCTGTTGCTGCTGGCAAGCCTTCCCCGACCCCATCCGCTGACGAAGCCGCAGCGCCGGCCGGCTCCTCCGACACCGGGGGGCAGGGGGTGGGCTTCACCAGTGAGCAGATCCTGCGGCGGTTTGCGTTGGTGGAAGGCACCACGCAGGTCTGGGACCAGGACAAGAAAGCGGTGATGAAGAAGACCGCGTTCGAGGCGCTGGTGAGCAAGCCGCTGGCGAAGGCCTGGGCGGATGACGTGGCCAAGAAGCTGATCGGCGCGGATACGGTGCGCGAGCTTGAGCAGGCGCGGCGGATGGCTGGCAAGAAGGCCTCGGCGCTGGGGATGACGCCCATCGAGCGGTATGTGTACATCGACGGGACGAAGGATGTATGGGACCGCGAGAAGAAGCGGCGCATTCCGGAAGGCGCGGTGAAGATGGCGCTGGGCGATGCCTATGCGTTGTGGCTGAACAGCGCCGAGCGGCGGACTGTGGATGTGGACCACATCGTGTTCGACCCGACGATGACGAAGGACCCGGCGGTGTACATCAACACCTTCGAGGGGCTGCCGCTTGAGCCGGTGCGCGATGACGCGGCGTGCGAGAACCTGCGGTGGTTGATCTCGTTTCTGTGCAACCACGAGGACGCGCCGTTGCAGTGGCTGGTGAAGTGGCTGGCCTATCCGCTGCAGCACCCGGGCGCGAAGCTGGACACGGCTGTGCTGATGCATTCGGTGATGGAGGGCTCGGGCAAGAGCTTGCTGTTCGCCGATACGCTCGGGGCGCTGTATGGGCCGTATGCGGCGACGGTGGGCCAGACGCAGTTGGAATCGAACTTCAATGCCTGGCAGAGCCGGAAGCTCTGGGCGGTGTTCGAGGAAGTCGTGAGCCGCGACCAGCGTTACAACCAGGTTGGCAAGATCAAGCATCTGATCACCGGCAAGACGGTGCGGATGGAATCGAAGTTCATCAATGGTTGGGAGGAAGCCAACCATATGAATGCGGTGTTCCTCTCGAACGAGATACTGCCTTGGCCGATCAGTGAGTCGGACCGACGCTTTCTGGTGATGTGGCCGTTGGAGACGTTGCCGGAGGAACGGCAGCGCGCGATCGGTGCGGAGCTGGCGAACGGGGGCGTGGCTGCCCTTTATGGCTGGCTGCTGGATGTGAACCTGGGCGACTTCAATGAGCGCACTCGGCCACCGCATACGGATGCCCGGCAGCGGCTGGTGGCGTTATCGCGTGCTGGCTGGCAGACCTTCCTCAATCAGTGGCAGCACGGGGAGCTGGGGCGCGAGCTCTGGGGCGCGTGCCTTTCGACGGACCTTTATGCGCTGTTCCTCGAGTGGTGCCAGCGCAACCGTGAACACGCGATGAGCCAGACGAAGTTCAGCCTGTTCATCAGCTCCGAGGTCGAGAAGACGCGGTCGATCCCCTGGACGGAGGGGGCGAACCGGCGCTTCGGGGCCTTCTTCTTTCCCAGTGACCCTGACTCTTCCCTGCCCCCATCTATGAACGCAGCTGCGCTTGGCCAGCATGTGGCGGGGTGGCGGGCGAAGGCGAAGCTGGCGGGCTGGGATGTGGACGGCTGGGACCACTTGAAGGGGGCTGCGGCATGAGAACGGTGAAAAGTGTGTTGGGTGTGTTGGGTTGTGTTGGGTTGGGTTTGCGAACCCAGCACAGCGAGAGGCCAGCAACGGCGGGGCTTTGCGGGGTGTGTGTTGGGTGTGTTGGGTTTGGCGTCGCGCGCGCGCATGCGTGTGTTTTGTTGCAACGGCTGAACGGGGCGAATGAGGTGAGAAAAAATTGCTACGCGAGGACCGAAAAACCCAACAAACCCAACACACCTAACACAGTTGCTTTGAAGGCATTGATTTATAATGGTTTTAAGTGTGTTGGGTTTGTGTTGGGTTGGCGGTTTTGTGTCGGGTTGGGGGGCAGAGCATGATCGAGGCCATGGAGGTGCTGTTGCAGGCGTGGGGCCGTGAGGTTGTGAACCCTGCTCTGGATGTGGCCATCGCCTCGCCGCTGGGGCGGATGGGTGACGATGCGCCGGGCGGCGTGGGCGGGCATCGCTGCCTGTCGCTGGTGGAGTGCGCGGTGGCGATCAGCCGTGCGAGCCAGGCGGTGAGCATGGCGCTGGACGGTATGGCGAAGGATGCGCCGCTGGGCCTCGGATCGCGTGGCCGTGTGCTGCAGCGGCTGGCGCATGTGCGCTACTGCCAGGGGCCGCAGGCGGTGGCCGTGGCGGCGCAGTGTGCGCGGCTGGGCATCTCGATGCGGACCTATCGTGCGCAGGTGGATGAGCTGCATGCGGAGCTGCAGGCGGAGTGGCCGGTGGCGCTGGCGCGGTTGCAAGCGGCAGAGCGGGGCACGGCTGCGCATGCGGCTGCGGTGAAGCGGGCGCGGGCGGCGCGTGACGTGGCGCGAGAGAACGCCCGGGCTGAGCGCAAGCGGGTGGCTGATCGCAAGGCCGCTGCACGGGCGGTGAAGGCAGCGGCGGACCTGCGCAAAGTGGGTGCTGCTGGATGACCGTTCGTCGGGATGGTTTGGCGCGAACAGCGTTCAACCGTGCTCAAGTGTGTTCAACCGTGTTGAACAGCGTTTGCAAAAATCGGCGGTTGCGGGCGTTGCATGTCGGCTGTAGAAAGTGCCCATGGTTGTAGAGCTGCGCCCGCAGCGATAACCGCCGAGCGACGTGCTGTGTCGCGGCCTGTTCCCCGGCAGGCCAGCCCTCGCAAGAGGGCACCCATTCCAAGGCTCACCCGAAACGGTGGGCCTTTTTCGTTTGTGCCGCTGGAGGCGTTGCATGGCTGAGCCAACGAGCACCACGGCAGGCGTTGTGGTGGCAGGTGCGGCCGGTGCCGGCCTGGCTGGATTCATGGCTGGCGTGAACGGCGATGCGGCTGTCGGTGCGCTGCTGGGTGCGCTGGTGTACGTGACGACGACGCATGACCTGCCGATCTGGAAGCGGCTGCTGTTCTTCCTGGTGTCGGCGGTGATGGGTTACCAGTTTGCGCCGGCCATCGTGGACGCGGAGTTCTGGGGCTTTCGCCCGTTCGCCTATCCCGGCCCGGCGGCGTTCGGTGCAGCGGTGCTGGTGGTGACGCTGGCGCTGGCTGCGATCCGCCGGCGTGGTGTGCCATCGATCAGTGACGGAGGCGCGGATGGTTAGTGCTCTGTTGACGCAGGTGACGTTCCTCATCTGCCTGGTTCTGTTCGTGCGGCTGTTCACCTATCGCCGCGGCGCCTCCCGGTTTCGGCGGGGTGTGTCGTGCCTGGCCATGCTGGTGATGGGCTGCGCGGGCGCTGCTGTGATCTACATCCTGACCGGCGAGCTGCGTGTGCCTGCCATGGCCTGGCCGCTGGTGGTGCTGCTGGCGGTGTTCGCCTGGGCGGTGTGGCAGAGCGGCGGCAATCTGGCCGGCGCGTTCCGGCCGGGTGGCTGGGATGGCGTGGAGCGGCGGCAGCAGGATAGGCGGGCTGCGTTGAGCCCAGTGAGGCGGCGATGAGTAATCACGCGCCGCGTCCGTGCTGCCATCCGGGGTGCGGTGTTCTGGTTGGTACTGGCAGCTATTGCCCGACCCATCAGGCGCAGTCCGATGAGCGCCGCGCTGCGATGCGGCAGCAGACCCACAAGCGGTACAACCGGCAGCGTGATGACTCGGACAAGTTCTACAGCACTGTTGCCTGGCGCCGCTTTCGCGATCACTACCTGATCATGCATCCGCTGTGCGTCGACTGTGAGGAAGAGGGCGACATCGTCCCGGCAGTGGTGGTCGACCACATCAAGCCGTTCAAGGAACGCCCGGACCTTGGCCTCGACGAGGACAACGTGCGCGGGCTGTGTCGTCGCCACGACAACAAGCGCCGCCACGACCGAACCGGGCGGGACTGACCCGGAGGGGTAGGTGGGTCAAAACCTCCCAAAATCCGACCTCCGAACGACGGGGGGAGCCAAGTTTCGCGCACGTCTGAAATTCAAATAGGGGGGGGGTCAAGTTGGCCTCCCTTTAGGTACCCCAATGGACCATGCATACCCGAAAGTTATTGAGGGTGGCCTGGGCTCAGCCGAGGAATCCACCACCCAGACCATCGCCGCCGAGGCTCCGGCCCCGCCGGTCAAACTCAACGCCAAGGAAAAGAAGCTCTGGGAGCACGTCACCTCGGCGCTCGAGGAGTACGGGCTGATCCATCGCACCGACGGTCTGCTGATGACCGTCATCTGCAAGACGTTCTGCAACTGGGTCGCCCAGGAAGAGTTCCTCGAAAAGCTCAAGCGCGACAACGGCAGCTACTACGTCAAGACGCCCAACGGCTACGAGCAGCCGCACCAGGCCTACTACGTCGCACGCGACTACAAGCGCGAGCTGCTCAAGTGGTTGCCCGAAGCGGCGCTGACCATCCCCAGCTTCCAGAAGCTCAAGGCCGATCAGACGACGCCGCAGGGCGATCTGTTCGGCGATGACCCTATCGAGCAGTTCCGCCAGCGCAAGGCGCGGATGGGGCTGCGCGCCATTCCGGGCGGCAAGACTGATGGTGGAGAAGACTGAACGCACCTTTGACTGGGACCTCTACGGCCGCCAGGTCATGGCCGGCGAAATCCCCGTCTGCAAGTGGACGCGGCTGGCGGTCGAGCGCCACTACCGCGACCTGCAGGATGGCCACAAACGCGGCCTATGGTTCAGCGAGGATCACGCCCAGCACGCGCTAGAGTTCTTCCTGTTCCTGCGCCACTCGAAAGGCGAGTGGGCTGGCCATCAGTTCGTGCCTTCACTCTGGCAGCAGTTCTGGGTCGCGCTCGCCTTCGGCTGGATGCGCGCCGACGGCACTCGCCGCTTCCGCCGCGTGTGGGAGGAAGTGCCCCGCAAGAACGGCAAGAGCACCAAGCTCTCCGGAGTAGGCCTCTACCTGTTCTTCGCTGATGGCGAGGGCGGCGCCGAGGTCTACACCGCGGCCACCAAAATGGATCAGGCCAAGATCACGCACGACGAAGCGGTGCGCATGGTCGGCAGCAGCCCGGGCCTACGCCGCAAGATTGCTGATCGTCGCGGGGAGTTGTTCATACGCGGCAAGGCGGACACCTTCAAACCGCTGGGTCGCGACAGCAAGTCGCTGGACGGCCTCAACCCGCACGGCGCGATCCTCGACGAAGTCCATGCCCATCCGGACGCTGGGATCATTGACGTGATCCGCTCCGGTACTGGTGCGCGCCGCCAATGGCTCATGTGGATGATCACCACGGCCGGCGTGAACCTTCGTGGCCCTGGCTTCGAACTCCACGGCTACGCCGAGAAGGTGCTCGAGGGTGTTTTCGATGACGACGAATTCCTCGCCATCATCTACACCGTCGACGATCCGGATAAGTGGCAAGAGCCGAACGAGTGGATCAAGGCTAACCCCAACCTCGGCGTTTCGGTCTACGAACAAGGCCTGCGGGACGCCTGCAACAGCGCCATTCGTCTCCCGTCCGAACAGCCCGAGTTCAAGACCAAGCGCCTGAACATCTGGCTCAGCGGCGGCGCCAAGTGGCTCCCTCTGGCGGACTGGCGCCGCTGTGAGCGCAAGGGGCTGAGCCTTGAGGACTTCCGCGGCAAACGTTGCTGGATCGGGCTAGACCTCGCCGAGCGCCGAGACATCGCCGCGCTGTGCCTGGTGTTTCGCGAAGAGGGCAAGTACTTCGCCTTCTGGCGCTTCTACCAGAACGAGCATCAGGCCAACCTCCCGGAGAACAAGCACTACCTCAAGTGGGCGGCGGCTGGGTACCTGCACATCACGCCCGGCAACGCGACTGACTTCGACGTGATCGGCGATGCCATCGCCGGCCAGCGCGACCCCAACGACCCCGACAAGGTGATCAAGCCTGGCTTCCTGCAGGAGTTCGCGGTGGAAGAGGTCGACTACGACCCCAAGTTCGCCCCGTACTTCGCCAAGAAGCTGATGGAGAAGGGCGTGCCCATGGTCGAGATCGGCCAGAACCCGACCACCTTCACCGCGCCAATCATCGAGACGGAGAACCTGGTGCTGACCGGCGAGCTGGTGCACGAGGAAAACCCGGTCATGGACTGGATGATCTCGAACGCCAAGAAGCTCACCTCCAAGTTCAACGGCCTGAGCCAGATCGCCAAGGATCGCGAAAGCGAAAAGATCGATGGCGTGCTGGCGTTGCTCATGGCCGTAGCCCGTGCGACCGCCTCTGAATTCGAAGAGCCGCCGGGTGATCCGGATGGCTTCTATTCCAACCCGATCATGGTAGGGGTCTGATGGCCAACGAAAAGAAACCAGGCCGCGTGAAGAGTGCCCTGCTCAATTGGCTGGGCGTTCCGATCGGCCTCACCAGCGGCACGTTCTGGGAGGAATGGTTCGGCCAGTCCACGAGCGGTAAGAGCGTCACCGTGGACGCCGCGCTGCAACTGTCCACCGTCTGGGCATGCGTTCGATTGCTCAGCGAAACAGTGTCCACCTTGCCGCTCAAGCTCTACCGTCGGCAGCCGGATGGCTCCCGCACGGTCGCCACCGACCACCCGCTCTACCGGGTGCTGTGCATCAGCCCTAACGCCGAAATGACGCCCGGACGCTTCATGCTGATGATCGTCGCCAGCCTCGCCTTGCGCGGCAACGCGTTCGTTGAGAAGAAGCTGATCGGCAGTCGCATAGTCGCGCTTGTCCCGCTGCTGCCGCAGCACATGCGCGTCAAGCGACAGCCCAACGGCCGGCTGGAGTACATCTACAACGAGAACGGAGCAGACCGGCCGATCCCTGAGAAGAGCCTGATGCATATCCGTGGCTTCGGCCTGGATGGGGTCTGCGGGATCATGCCGGTGAAGGCGGGGCGGGAGGTGCTGGGCGCTGCCATGTCAGCGGACGAAGCCGCCGCTCGCGTGTTCGCACAAGGTCTGCAGGCTTCTGGCGTGCTCACCAACGAAAGCGGTGCGCTCAAGCCAGAGCAGCGCGAGCAGCTCCGGCAAAGCCTCGCCGCCTTCGCGGGATCGAAGAACGCCGGCAAGCTGATGGTGCTCGAGGCAGGGCTGAAGTACCAGGGCATCACCATGAACCCCGAAGCCGCGCAGATGCTGGAAACGCGCGCCTTCCAGATCGAGGAAATCTGCCGCTGGTTCCGCGTACCGCCGTTCATGGTTGGCCATACGGACAAGCAGAGCAGTTGGGCAAGCAGCGTCGAGGGCCAGAACCTTCAGTTCCTCACCAACACGCTGCGTCCACTACTCGACAACATCGAGCAGGAAATCATCCGCTGCTTGATCGGAGAGGCCGAGGCGGAAACCGTCTATGCGGAGTTCTCCGTCGAAGGCCTTCTACGTGCGGATCTGGCTGCACGGCGCGAGTGGTATGCCAGCGCCCTGCAAAACGGCTGGATGAATCGCAACACCGTTGCGCGCCTGGAGAACCAACCGCTGATCCCTGGCGGGGATGTCTACACCGTGCAATCGAACCTCATGCCTCTTGACCAGCTCGGGCAGCAACGCACCGACAGCGAGCAGGCACGGGCAGCCTTGCAAAACTGGCTCAACACCGCACCCGCCTCGAACCCGCCTGCCGGCCAAGCTGGAGACTGACCAATGACCATCCGAAACCTTCCGGTTGCTCCGGAGGCGCGCCCGTGCGCGGGCGTATCGTTCGACCTGCGCCCACAAGCGCTGGAGCGCTGGAACCCGAGCATCCTGGCGGCCGCGGACGATGAAGAAAACACGATCTCCGTGCTTGACCCCATCGGCTACGACTACTGGACCGGCGAGGGCGTAACCGCCAAGCGCATCACCGGCATTCTCAAAGGGATGGCCGGCGCGGACGTCACCGTAAACATCAACTCGCCCGGCGGCGACATGTTCGAAGGCCTGGCCATCTACAACGTACTGCGCGAGTACAAGGGCCACGTCACCGTTCGGGTGCTTGGCATGGCTGCGTCGGCCGCCTCCATCATCGCGATGGCGGGCGACACCATCCAGGTGGCCCGCAGCGGCTTCCTGATGATCCACAACTGCTGGGCTGGAGCCGTGGGAAACCGCCACGACTTCCGCGACTTCGCCGACACGCTCGAGCCGTTCGACGAAGCGGTGGCCGACATCTACGCCACCCGCACCGGTGATGACATTGCCGCCATGCAAAAGCTCATGGATGGCGAAACCTGGATCAACGGCAGCGCCGCCGTCGAACAGGGCTTTGCTGACTCGCTGCTGCCTTCCGACTCCGTGAAGGAATCCACCAAGGCGCGCAGCGGCAGCCAGTTCGCCGCGCACAAGCTCGACGTGATTCTAGCCAAGCAGGGCATGCCGCGCAGTGAGCGCCGGTCGCTGCTGCAACAACTCAAGGCCGGTACGCCCAGCGCTGCCAGCCACGGTACGCGTGACGCTGCCGACACCCCGGCCGACCTGGCCGAACCCATCGCCGACTTGCAGCGCGCCCTGGCGCGTTTCACGGCAGCCGCTACCCAGTAAACGGAGAAAACCATGACTGATTCCTCTACTGCTGAACTCCTGAAAAAAGTCAGCGCCGAGCTGGAGCGTGCCTCCAGCGATTTCAGCAAGAAAGCCGAGTCGGCTCTCGATGAAGCCAAGAAGGCTGGCAACCTGTCTGCCGAAACCAAGGCGACGGTTGACGAGCTGGCTCTCAAGTTCAACTCGCTGACCGATGCCGAGAAACAACTCAAGGCCCAGCTCGGCGAGCTGGAACAGGAGTTCGCACGCATTCCTGCGCAGGCCTCCGCGTCGCAGCGGACCACCGTAGGCGCCGAAGTCATCAAGAGCGAGGCGCTCAAGGAATTCGCCAAGAGCGTCCAGGGCAACCGCCGCATCAGCGTGCCGGTGAACGCCGCGCTGCTCAGCGTCGACGTGGCCGAAGGCGTGGTCGAGCCGCAGCGCCTGCCGGGCATCGACATCATGCCCAAGCAGCGCCTGTTCATTCGCGACCTCATCGCGACCGGGCGCACCACCTCGCCTGCGATCTTCTGGGTGCAGCAGACCGGCTTCACCAATGCCGCTGCCGTGGTGGCGGAGAACACTGCCAAGCCGTACAGCAACATCAGCTTCGACACCAAGATCACGCCGGTGACCACCATCGCGCACATGTTCAAAGCGTCCAAGCAGATCCTCGACGACTTCGCCCAGCTGCAGTCGACCGTCGATGCTGAAATGCGCTACGGCCTGAAGTACGTCGAAGAGCAGGAGATTCTGTTCGGTGACGGTACCGGTGCACACCTGGACGGCATCGTGCCGCAGGCCAGCGCGTTCTCCGCTGCGTTCGCGCCGGCCGACATGACCCAGATCGACGAGCTGCGCTTGGCGATGCTGCAGGCTCAGGTGGCGCGCCTGCCGGCCAGCGGGCATGTGCTGCACTTCACCGACTGGGCGAAGATCGAGCTGACCAAGGACAGCCTGGGCCGTTACATCATCGGCAACCCGTTGGGCGTGGTTGGCCCGACGCTGTGGGGCCTGCCGGTGGTATCGACCGAAATCGCCGCCTTCCAGGGCAAGTTCCTCACCGGCGCTTTCCAGACCGGCGCGCAGATCTTCGATCGCGAGGACGCCAACGTGGTGATCTCCACCGAGAACGCCGACGACTTCGAGAAGAACATGATCTCGATCCGCTGCGAGGAGCGCCTCGCGCTCGCCGTCAAGCGGCCAGAGGCGTTCATCTTCGGCACCTTCACCGTTCCGGCCCCGTAAGGCTGGGCGAACCGTCTACTGATGGCTGTCGTCGCAAGGCGGCAGCCATGGAGAACGCCCCATGAAGCTCAAAGCACTCAAACCGCTGTATATCGGCGGTGCTGTCGTGGACCCCGGTAAAACCTTCGATACCACCGACGTGCACGGCAAGCAGTTGGTCAAGAAGGACTATGCCGAGGTCATCGATGCGAAGGCCGAAAAGGCTGCCGCTGACAAGGCCGCTGCTGACCAAGCCGCTGCTGAGAAGGCCACTGCCGACAAGGCTGCCGCTGACCAAGCCGCTGCTGAGAAGGTTGCTGCCGACAAGGCTGCCGCTGACAAGGCCGCCGCTGACCAAGCCGCTGCTGACAAGGCTGCTGCCGACAAGGCTGCCGCTGACCAAGCCGCTGCTGACAAGGCTGCTGCCGAAAAGGCCGCCGCTGACCAAGCCACCGCCGACAAGTCGACCGCTGGCAAGGCGGCGAAGTAACCAAGGAAGCATCCCATGCCCGCGCCAACCCTCGATGACCTCAAGCTCCACCTGCGGATTCGGCACGGGCGTGAGGATGCTGATCTGCAACTCAAGCTGGATGCCGCAATCGAGCAGGCCAGCCAGTTTCTCAACCGCCCGATTCCCTGGCTTGCTGACGTGCAGCCAGAGGTCGGCGAACCTGTTTATGCAGCGGTGCCTGCCAGCGTGCGTGCGGCGATCCTGATCGGCGCCGCCGAGCTCTATGCCAACCGCGAGGCGGCAGTGGTGGGCACCATCTACACGCTCATGCCCACCTGGCAGAACCTGCTGTATCCGTACCGAATCAACCTGGGGGTCTGAATGCGCTCTGGCAACCTCAATACCCCGGCTGACCTGGTGGAGCTGGACGGCCAACTGCGGCAGCGCGTTCTCGACTGGCTCTGGGTCGGTATTCGCTCGAAGGAGAGCGCCGAGCCGCCAGCGCCCACCGGGCTACGTGCACCGGCCAAGGTCACCGTCAGAGCCTGGTGGGACGATGGCCTGCGCGCCGGCCGCTACGTGCGCACTGCCGACAGGCTGCTGCTTATTGATGACGTCCGGGACTTCACGGGCCAGCGCGCCGAGGTGGTCATCACCTGCAGCGAGCTGGCCGGTACCCCGGGTGAGTACAGGCCACTCGAGGGCGTTCCAGCTCCCTGTCGCGTCCACCTGACGCATGAGGCGCCCTATCGCGATGAAATGGGCCAAACCACCGACTACCGAACCCGCGCCGAGGTGGCGCTGATCGAGGTCGGTCGCCCGCAACCTGATGACCAACTGGTGGTTGGTGGCGCGCTGTACAACGTGATCGCCTATGCCGACGATTCGGACGACGGCGTCGTGCGTGGGCTTTGGCTGGAGAAGGTCTGATGCAGGTTTCGGTCAAGATTACCGGCTTGGAGATGGCGCGCGCACGGCTTGCGGCGGTCAGTCGGCAGGTTGATCCGGTGCTGCGCGGTGCGCTGAACACTACTGCAACAAAGGCGCGCACAGTTCGTTATGTGAACCCTCTGCGCGGCTCGCTGATGCCGGTTTACAGCCGCCGCGCACTGCGCGTGAAGCGGGCGCGTGGCCGGCTTACCAACGCCCGAATCATCCCGTCCAGCTCCGGTGTGCCGGTAACGCGGTATCTCGGCTGGGGCTACAGCAAGATCAGCGAAACGCGGGCGCGGATATGGGTCAAGGGTCCGAAAGGGCACAAGGTTGCCGCTGGCTTCGTTAACCCGTCGAGCTTCAGCCGAATGCCTTGGAGCACGCGTATCAAGGTACGTGGTGCGGCGAAAGGCTTCTTGTCTCCAGCGCTTGGCCCATCGGTGGCGTACTGGTTCAAGCAACTCACCGATGGCCAAACGATCCGCTGGACGAACATCTTCCTCCAGCAGGAATTCGAGAAGCGGATCAGGCGAGAGATTGCAAAGGGGGCGCGATGACCAAGGCCAGCGATATCAGCCAGGGCCTGCGCTCCCGGCTTGAACAGATCAAGCCCGCCAACGGCTTCCACACCGAACTCCAGCGCGTTTACGGCCCGACGGAAAAACCTACAGACAAGGCGCCGCTGCCACTCGCGCTAATCCGCCCGCAGCACGACGCCAAGACCAGCGCGGCCGGAGTGCAAGCGACGCGGGTGCGCACCTATGAGATCGAAGTCCAGTTCTCCAAAAGCGCGGATGAGGCGGCGCTTTCGGCCGTGCACGTCGACATCCTTCGTGCGCTCGGCTTTGGCCAGGACCAGCCCGAACGCAAATTCCCCGGGCTACTGGAAGAAGACGACCAGGCCGAATTTCGATTCGCCAGCTCTGGCGAAACCACCCACAGCATCACCCTCATCATCGGCGTGCTGTACGTCGAGAGCTACAACTGACGGCCGCAGGCCAGGAGAACCCCATGAGTCTGATGAACTACACCCAGCTGTTCCGCGGCCCGATCTTCGTCTCCGCGTGGCCGAACTGGAACTTCGAGGAAGTGTTCAAGCTGCAGAACGTTACCGCTGAACCGACCACGACCGAAATCACCATCAATGACCCGACCCGTATCGGGCTGCCGCCGCTGGACAGCGTGACCTCCACCAGCGAAATCAACCTGACCGGCGAGGCGGTCTCCTTCAGCCCTCGCGCCGCCGCTATTGCCATGTACGGTTCCGTCACCCAGGTGCCGAGCGGCTCGGTAGCGGGTGAGGAGCATGCTGCCTATATCGATCGCGCCATCATGCTGGCCAACATCCCGCTTGAAGTCACTGCGGTGACCAGCGAGGACGGGGCGACCACCTATGCCCGCAACGTGGACTACGCGGTCGGCCCCTACGGCATTCGCATTCTGCCGGGCGGGCCGCTGGCCGCCGCCATCGCCGCCACCACTCCGCCGGAAGGTGAGCTGCGCAGCCTGCCGATCCTGGTGGACTACAGCTACCCGACCGTGGATGTCATCAAGCCATTCACCACCGGGCAGAAGTTCTACCGCGTGATGACCGGCCAGACCAACGAAGGCGGCAACGGCGAGAAGCGCCGCATCCAGTGCTTCTACTGCAAGATCGCCCTCAACGGCGGTGTGCCGCTGAACCAGGGGGCAGAGTTCGGCACCATCCCCGTGCAGATCAAGCTACTGGCCGACCCGAACATCATGGACGCCGACGAAGCCGCCATGTGGCAGTGGGAAGTGCAGAACACGGCGGTGGCTTAATCGGCTCCGCGCTGGCCGGGCGCATCAGTCGTCCGGCTTGGTGCTCTCGGTAGCTGCGCGTTGGGCATCCCATTCAGCCTGGTCCATGCCCAGCGGGCGGGCACGTTTGCGGATGGGCTTCTTGGCTGTGGGGGAGGGTTTGTCGCCTCGCTTCTCGTAGCTTTTCACCTGGAGCAGCGTTTCGCGGATCGGCGCCAGCTTCTCCTCGAGCAACTGGTCGAGCATCGAATAGGCAGTGCCGTAGGTCTGCTCGCCGCTGGCTGTCATGCGGTCGTTATCGCCGACCACGGATTCCAGCAGGGCTAGCGCCTCTGCGAAGGTTCCGGCTTTGATCTCGGCCATGTACTCATCGAGGTGAATGGTGGCCTGCAGGCGCGCGACAATCTCGGCGTTCAGTGACCGATGGCTGGATTTGGAGGCTACATCAAGCGCCGCTTTCACCTCTGGAGGGATGCGCAGCTTGAATTGGGGGTCTGTCTGTTTCATGCGTGCAATCTAGGACCAAAAAGGTGTTGACGCAACGGACCTAACAGGTTCAGTATCCGCTAAAACCTAAAAGGTCCATCGGAGGAAGGGCAATTGAGAAACGACCCGCAGATCAAAATCAGGATGCCGTTAGAGCTGAAGCTCTGGCTAGAGGGCCAAGCGAAGGCGAATTGCCGAAGCCAGAACGCGGAAATCGTGTATCGGTTGGAGCAGGTCAGAAAGCAGCAGGAGGTGGCATGAGTGCCGGACAAGAAAAAGCCCCGACGCAGCAACGTCAGGGCTTCGGTGTAAATCATTACGAGGCGATTCACATGAGCAAAGATACCACAACCCAACACACACGCAACACAACGTCCGCAGGCACCCAACAGCTGGTGCGCGTATTTGATGGCCAGATCGGCGGCTTGCCTAGCCAAGTGTGCGATGGGCGTGAGCTCCATGCATTTCTCAAATCGGGGTGGCAGTTCTCAGACTGGATCAAGAAGCGTATCGAGCAGTATGGATTCGAGGAAAACCAGGACTTCATCAGTTTTTCAGTAAATCCTGAAAAACCTAAAGGCGGGCGCCCAACCACTGAGTACCATCTCTCCCTCGACATGGGCAAAGAGCTGTCGATGGTCGAGAACAACGAACAAGGTCGAAGAGCGCGCCGTTACTTCATCGACTGTGAGAAGCGCGCGCATGGCCAGCCCGTTCTGGTAACTGACGAGCAGCATCGCCGCTTGGCCTTCGAAACCAGGCCCATCGGCCTGCTGTGCCGTGATGGGCGCTACTGGTTCTGCGCGGCCAACATCGTCAATGCGCTGGGCATCCGTGGCTATTCCGATCGCATCACCCGCGGCCTGCCCGACAAGGACAAGTGCATCAAGCTGCGGGGCAAGCAGAAGGTGGTGTACATAAGCCCCGAGGCTGCGCTGCGTGCGGCCGATGCGGCTGAGCCGCAACGCGCCGAGCGCTACCGCGTCTGGTTGCGGGGTGTATTGGCTGAGCTGCGCTTGCTACCGGCCAGCGCTATGGATGTGAGCGACCGCGACCTGGCATGCCTGTACGCGCTATGCGAGGCAAGTGAACGGGTAATACGTGCTCACAACGAGTTGGCCCCTGTTCACAAGGCCATGCGTTCCAACGCGCTGATCGGCGTGCCGGCCGCGCTTGAAGCGATGGCGGTCGGCACCCAGTATTTGCAGAACAAGTTCGGCACCCGAATGCAAGCCAGCGCGCGGCTGAGCGGCTTTGAGGAGGGCGCGTCGGCCAACCTGCTCGGCGTGCAGCTCAGTGAAGCTCTCGGCCAGCCGCCTTTGCGGGTGGCGCCCCGGCCGGTTGCGGAGCATCCGCCACTTCATGGTGATTTGCTCGATGAGCAGGAGCTCACGGCTGTCGAGCGCTTCGGGCTGGAAGCGTTGCTGAACACCCGAATGCTTCTGGGCTTCAGCGCCGATGGCAGCATGGAGGTGAAGACGGTTAAACCGGGAGCCCTGGTTGTTACGCCTGACAGGCTGGCGACTGTTATCAGCGACGGTTTCACCGTGAAGCAACAGCACTTGCCAGAAATTCTGTCCGCCGTTGCGGGCCGCATGCGCGCTTAGCCTTCTCCTTCGTACCACTAAAAGCCCAGCCCAGCGCTGGGCTTTGGTGCTGGCGATTGGTAGATTCCCCCAATGTCAAATGGGAGGGAATCTGATGCGTTGCCCAAACTGCGGATACGAACCGACGCTGACCGAAATGCAGCACAGTCCAGACGACTGCGTGAAGTGCGGCATCAATTACCAGGGTTATAAGCGCAGTCTCGAGCGCCAGGCTGAGACCCAGCGGTCCCGGGCGGCGGAGCTGGCGGCAATGTCTCCCGTTGTCCGAGATGTTGTGAAGGAATACCCGGGCGCTCAGCCTGTAGTAGTCGTCGATATCAAGATGAGTTTCAACTCAATGGTCTGGTTCATGGTTAAGTGGGCAATCGCGGCAATCCCCGCTCTGATCATCCTCTACATCCTCGGATCAATCGGCATCGGTTTATTCATTGGCGTCGGTCGGAGCTTGTAACGCTCCCGAGGCCCATTCGCACAATTAACCAATGACCCGCTTCGGCGGGTTTTTTATTGCCCGGAGTTTGGCATGAGCGAGTTGAAAATCCTGTTTCCTAAGCCGGTCACTGTTGAAGTGATGGGGCGTAAAGTTCAAATCCTCCCGGTAAAACTGCGGCACTTCGAGCGCTACGGTAAGGCTGCTGGCAATTTGATAGAGCTGTTTAGCCAGGCAAGCGTCCAGCAGATCAACCGCTATGCCAGCAGCCATAGTCGGGAATTGCGGCGAGTGTTGCTCGTAACGACAACGCTCAAGCGGTGGCAGCTTTGGTTCCTCCCAGCAGCGGTGACTACTCAGCTGTTCATCGAGGTGGTGCGAGTCAATTCCGGTTTTTTCGGCGAAGCCCTGCCGGCAATGGTAAGGGCGCTGAATGGGGAGCCGTCGTCCAGCGACTGATCAGCGCTGGACATCGGTTTGCGGAAGTGCAGGACTACAGCCTGCCACAGCTCGAAACCTTTCTGGCGGCGATTGACCAGGAAGATAGGGCAGCAACTCGGGTCGCGTTGATTGTCGCGCGCGCGGCAAACATCAAGCCCGATTCATTCAAGCGCTTGCTCAAGGACTTCTCCTGATGGCCATCGTGAAAACCCAGCTCGTCATCGACGGCAAGAACAATTCGAGAAAGGCGTTCGAGGAAGTAAACAGCCAGCTCGATACGATGAACAAGCGGCTTGCTTCGTCTGGCAAGGCAATAGTCGGGCTGTTCTCGGCAGCGCTAGTGACGGGCGCCGCGAAGGCGCTAGGGGGTCTTGCAGATGAAAGCAAGCAACTGGAAGCGAGACTCAGCCTGGCCTACGGCACTCAGAAGGAGTTCAACAGCGCACTGGCTGATGTACGCCGGATCGCAGACGAAAACGGTGCGTCCCTACAATCTGTGACTGACCTGTACACCCGTCTTACGCCTGCGTTGAAGGGCGCGGGTCGGAGCCAGGTTGAGGTTGGCCAAGTAACGGAGGCGGTCACCAAGGCGCTCCGGATTTCAGGTGCGTCTGCCGCTGAGTCGTCTGCGGCAATCACTCAGTTCGGTCAGGCTCTGGGGGCCGGCGCCCTCAGAGGTGAAGAGTTCAATAGCATAGCGGAGCAAGCGCCCCGCCTCATGCAGGCGTTGGCTGACTCGTTGGGAGTCCCCGTCGGGAAGCTAAGAGAGATGGCAGCAGCCGGTCAACTTACGGCTGAGGTGGTGACGGATGCTCTGATCCAGCAACTACCAAAGCTGAAAGTCGAGTTCGAAAAGCTCGGGGATACATTCGGCACCGCAGGAGAACGTCTGAATAACGCTGCGGTTGAAATGGTCGGGGCATTCGACAAGATGACCGGTGCTTCATCGAAGGCCACCAAGGGAATGAATGACCTGGCCGCAGCGATGAACAAGGTTGCCACCGGCGAGTTTCTAGACCTTTTTCGAGATGAAAAGCAAACCGCTGGCGGATTGAACACCGAAATATCATTAATGATTTACCAGTTGCGAGAGCTAAATAGCCTCCGTGACAAACTAAATAATGGCTCTTGGTTTGAGCGGTTGGCGCTACAACTGAGAGGTGTGTCCGCCGATTCAATCAATCAAGATGAGGCTAGGGTCAAAGCTCAGATTGAAGCACTTCGATCCCAATTGAGAGCCCAGTTCGGTGGCGCGTCAGAGGAGCGCGACGAAGACCTTGCTTCTCGCCGCAAATATGTCTCTGAAATAGAGGGCGAGCAAAGGCGCCTGGTTAGTGCAGCGGAAGCCGCGGGGGAATCGCTGCTCGCAGAAGAAAAGAAAGTTAATAGCGAGCTGGAGCGAATCAAGCAGGATCGGCTTGGTATCGAACAGCGATATGCAGAAGCTATCGCTAAGTTTCGAAGTGGGGGCCAGGGTGGCGCTAGTTTTGGCCAGTATCAGGACCTCAAGATTGCAGCGCAGCGGTCGCTGAATGCTGGTGATGTGCAGGCCGCGCAACGGCAAGCACAGGCGGCACTGAAAGTACTGGAAGATCTCCAGGCCGCTGGTGAAAGCACCTATGGTTTTGAAGGTCTTGCGAAGGGCCTGCAGGCCATCGAAAACGCTGCCAAGGATCTAGAGCAGCGTCGTGCTGAGCAGAAGCTCGCGGATCTCAAGCAAGAGATGATCAACATCAAATCCGCAGCTGCCGAGCTTGAAGATATGCCGGTCAGCGTTCAAATGGACGATGCGAAGCTTGCCGAGGTGCAGGCCAAGCTAGACGCCCTGGCGAAGCGGGAAATCATCGTCAAGGTCGGCGCGCAGTACGACTTCGAAAATGAATACACCCTGCAAGACCCAGGACCAGCGCCACAGAAGTTCGCCACCGGTGGATTAATCCGCGGGCCTGGCACCGGTACCAGCGATAGCATTCCGGCGCTCCTCTCGAATGGCGAGTACGTCATCCGAGCGGCGGCTGTGCGCAAGCTGGGCAAGAACGCGCTCGACATGCTCAACCGCGGCATTCCGATCCCTCGGTTTGCCGATGGCGGGATGGTCGGGACGGTTGCGAGCTTAGATACTGCGGCATCAGGCCCGAGCCGGGGCGTCGTCAATCTCACGCTTCCTGGCGGTGAAACGTATACGATGCTTGCGGAGGCGGATCAGTTTGACCGCTTGTTAAGCAATACAGCGCGGAAGTTCGGACGCACGCATCGGGGACCCTAATGGCAAGCAGGTATCTATTTTCGGTTGAGGCAAAGCATGAGCTGGTGAAGCTCCCGCATTTCGGTCCGTTTTTAACGGCGACCGAAGCGGGTCAAGCTGTAGATCGGCTTCTAGCGAGATATGAAGAACTTTCAGTTCGTATTCATGTTTTTGAAGATGCTGGTTTGACCGGAGAAGAAATCGAAGAAAAGAACAGGCTCTGCACCGTCCAGATCGATGACGCCTGCACTGAAGGATTATATCTGTCGCTAGTGGAGCCAATTCAGGAGGTGCCCGAGTTGCCTAGCAGCCAACTTGCTGCGCAAATAGCAGCCGATAACCATATCGAGCCTCAGGACTTAGGGTTCCTCCCGAGCAGCAATGGCTATGTGTTATTGCGGGTTCACATGATTACTACTGACCTATCAAAGGCCATGACCGCCGTACGCTGGCGTCGTCGCGAGTTGGTTGGGGCTAGCAATGCACCAGAGGTCGCAGTAATGACAATGCCAGTACCTGTCGTTCCCTGACAGCAAGCCTGCCTTAATACGGCCCGCCTAGTGCGGGCTTCGTCGTTTCTGGAGCCTGAGAAATGCCACAAACACAAATCATGCTCGGCGGTGTGCCGATCGTGGCGCACGCGGGTGCGCCGGAACAAAGCGAAGAGGCCATCGGCGGCAGCACCGTGCTCCGTATGAGCGATGGCGCGGCAGCCAAGATGCAGCATTGGCAGAAAACGGCCGGAACCATCACCGGCACGGGCCTGATGCCACCCGGGCTGGATGGTTTGGACTTCAGCCAGCCGCTCGAGCTGCGCAGCATGCAAGTGAGCAACATCGTCGGGCCTGGCCCGACTTTCACGCTCACCAGCACGCCACGGCCTGACCTGGCGCCGTGGGCGCACGCCTTCTTGGGAGGGCGTTGGGTGCGCACCCCGTGCGTAACCAATGAGGGCGTGGTGACCGTCACCGCCGTGGCAGGCGCTACCGATTACCAAGTGTCCTGGTTGCCCGTGTACTCGGTATTTGCCACCAAACCGGCGAAGTCGCAGTCGTCCGCGCACACCTGGTCCATCACCTGGGAAGAAACCTAATGCTCAACGCCTCGCCACTCAACGCCGTGCCGCTGAATGGCGTAGCTGGAACAGCTGAACCCGAATACATCGTGCGCGGCACGGCGTTCGTGTGGGCGCTGCGCGTGCTGGTGGGCGGCGTGAACCTCACGTCTCAGCTGACGGGTACCGTAACGGTAGATCGGGAAGAGGGCGCAGCCGGCATCGCTGGTTTTGACCTCTACATTGCCCCGGGTGTGGCTGTGGTGCCGCCTGACTGGAAAGGCCGGCCGGTCACCATCGACTACATCAGCACGAGCCATGGCGCCACCACTGAAGCCCGGCGCTACACCGGGCAAATCAGCATCGCCAACTGGAACCCGGTCAGCCGGCTACTGAGCTGCGAATGCTCGGATCAGCTGCAGCAGCGGGTCGAAGGCATGACCGTTGCGGCTATTGACGCGCTGGTCGGCGGCTACTGGTCGGCGGACGTGTTCGAGGAGGTCGAGGGGCGCAGCCATTGGGACTACGCCCTGGAGCGACTGAGCACCCGGCCGGTGAGTTTGGACTGTTCACCTACTGGCGATATGCGCGTGACCAGCTGGTATGCCGGCGCGCCGGACTTCATCTTCGGCGAAGGCACAGTGCTGTATCAGACGCTGGACCTTCAGCAGTCCGACTTGTCGCGCACCACAAACCGGATCGAAGTCGAGTTCAGCTATCGGTACTCCCGCCTGTGGCAGCGCAATCAGGCCTACAGCTGGATCGTGCCGGCCGGCTCGTTCTGTAACTGGCGGGAGGACTCGCACGAGCTGCCGACCATTGAGATGGTGCAGGAGGCCTTGACCGGTAGTGGCCAGGCCATCGTCAGCGAGAGCTACGTGACCGCGCCGCTCAGCGATCCGGACCCGTGCGGAACGGGCATCGCCTGGGTGAACCAGTTTGACAACCTGGTTATTGGTACGGGCATCACTGGCGGACGCCGCTGGGTCCAGACGGTGACCGAGAGCTACACGCTGACATTCGCCACGCCAGACGGCGAGGACGAAGCGCGCCAGGTGGTTCAGCGGCAAAGCGCCTCGCTGCAGATTGAAAGTGACGAGGAGTGGACCGAAGGCGAGATGGCCGGCACTGACACCGGCTATCAGGACGTGATCGATGGCGCCCGCCGCGCTGCCGTGTTCGAAGTGGTCGCCAACGAAGCGCGGACCGAGCTGGTATCGGCCAACCGGGAAACGCTGCTCAGCTGGCAGGCGCCGACGAGCATGGTGCTGGGCATCGACCTGATCCACACGCTGGAGGTGGATTGCTCCGGTGTGCGCGCCCGCGGCAAGTGCCGGCGTATCGTCGATTCGTTCGACCTGGGCAGTGGCTCGGCGGTGACCACGCTCAGTATTGCGATCATGCGCGGCGGTGGCACAAGCGACCCGCTTACGATTCCGCCTCGGCTTGGCTCTAGCCCGACTGATCCGGGTGAGGGTGCCTCGATTGCGCTGCCGACGCAGATCGGCGGGCGCAGCACTGATCCCGTCTATGACGAGGACAAGCTCGGCTTTGCCGGCAACTGGTCGGTGGCGGACAACAACGAAGGCCAGGAAGCATTCCCGCGCCGGTTTGACCTGGAATCTCCGGAGATACCGGAAGCCGATCGCGCCGAACTCGCCCCAACCGGTGCCACGCTCTACCGCGTCGGCATCCCCAATGACCTGCTGGAGCTTTAACCATGGCGCTTGGAGACGCACGACGCGCTGGCGGTGATGCCATTGAGAAAGCCCGGCGGGGTGGCGGCGATGCCATGGAAAAGGCTCGCCGTGATGCAGGCAAGCAGATGGAGGCCACACGGCGTGGCGAGGCGGTTGCAGAGGACATCAACAGCCTCCTGCGCCCGCAGCGTAAAGCCAGGGCGCTGCCAAAGGTGCCGCCTGTTGGTGCTCTACCGTCGCAGCGCAGCAGCGCGGATTACAAGGCGCCGGCCGCCACCGGTACGGCAGGCATCGCCAGCCCCCTGATCGAAGGCGCGGCGGGAGAGGGCGCAACCCTGGCCCGCGAGTACTACGCAGGCATCACGCTCACGAGCAGCGACGGGCTGATTAGCCTGGACGTTGAGCCACTGAAGAAACTGACCATGCGGGACGCCAACGGCGAGCCCGTCGTGATGGAGTTTGCCCAGCCATGACCGATGCGCTCTCGCTGAAGCTGAGCCGGCCAACTGCATTGCGCGGCAATCCGTTTCACGGCCTGGTGAAGGGCGGCCAGCTGACCTTGCCGAACGCTGCGACCATGCCTTACCCGCAACCGGCCGGCGAGCACTGGCAGCAGGGCAGCACTGCGCTGATCAAGCACCCCAACGCGCCGGGCATCACGCGCACGCCAGAGCAACAGGCGGAAGACTCCGCTGCCGGCTTGGAATGGTGGGACCGGGCAATCCTGTCGGGCAATCAGCTGTACGGCAAAGAACTGCAGGGCTGGATCTACATTGACCCGAACGGTGACCGCTGGCTAGTCACGACCACGCTCTCCACGCTGCACATCAGCGGTGGCACCTGCTCCTTCACCCTGGCGCGCTTCGGCGTGCTTGGTGGCGAGCCGGAGTCCTACACCTACAGCGTGGCCGTGCCGAACATGGGGCAGGCCACGCCAGCCATCAACGGCACGACCGGGACGCGGGTGCAGCGCTACCACTCGAGCCCGGCCGGTGAAGCGGCGGTGTTCGAGGTGGCACTGGAGTACTCGCAGGGCTACGAGCGCTTTTGGCGCTGGCGTGCGGTCGGCTGGGTCGAGATGACACTGGCCGGGCCGGGCGCTACCTGCACGGCTGCTGTCACGGTGCGCAAGACCCGCGCGCAGGCGCTGGGCACGACCGTTCTGGACAACCCGCAGACTACCCCGGACAGCTACTACCTGAACCGGCAGCCGGATGGCTCAAAACTGGTTCAGCAGCAGCCAGGTAGCGACGTTGCGGCAACACTGGCCGTGCACAACATCGTCCCATCACCCGAGCGGACGGGCTTCACCGGCTGGGTGGCGGGCATGCTCTACAACGAGGCTGGGCAACTGCAGGAGCTGACGCTGGACAACGTCGCCGAGACAGTCTGGTCGACTACGCCGCTGGCGTATACGGGGCCAAGCGTGGTTGCATCGGATGAGGACTTTGCCGGCAGCTTCCATCTGGATCAGTCATGGACCAGCACACTGACCATGACCTACAAGCTCGCCGGAGCGGTAATCGGCACGCACGCGATATCGATCAGCGAAACCTCGGCGGAGACGCTGACCTACGCCAGCAACCAGATGACGCAGGACTACTCGGTGTCGATTCAGTGCGACCCCGGCGGCTCGTTTTCGCTGTCATCCACCGGGCCAGCGCAGAACGCATTCATGGGCGGGGCCTACACCTACGGGTTTTCGATCAACCCGGCACCGGTCATCGCGCGGCAGCTGCAGCAATGGTGGTTCACCGACGGCCAGCCAGCCCGATACCTGCAGCCATCACCGTACCGTTACAGCGGCCAGGTTTTTGGCGCCTGCCTATGGAGCCGGCCGCTGGTTTCTGGCGACACCCTGTCGCGGGCGGACTACCTGACGAAGGTGGCGACGCCAGCCGGATCGGTGACGCTTCCCGCCCTGATCCTCGACAAGAACACTGATCAAAGCACCTTCGACCTTTTCGCCTACGCCAGCCACTGCCCGGTTACCGGCCAGACGGCGCGCGATTCCGAGCCCGTCTGCTACGTCTGAGGACAACCATGCAATTCATCAATAACTGGAGCCGTGCGGTAACGCTGGCGCCCGGAGTGACTTCGCTTTCCCTGGATTTGCCAGACGGCGATTACCGGCTGACGCTTGCCGATTCGCAGTTCACGCCGACCCGCTGGGAGATCGTTGGCGCTACGGTAGCAGCCGGCACGGCAACGCTGGCCCGCGGACTGGAAGGCACGACCGATCAGGACTGGCCGACTGACAGCATCATTTACTGCACGGTTACGGCCGGCCTGCTTGCTGATCTGTTCTCTCGCTTGGCCGCAACTGAAGGCGCGATCACAACAAATCAACAGGCAATTGCCGCGCTTGATTCGCGCGTCACAGCGCTTGAGCCCGCTCCATCGATTGTCATTTCCTCGCCAGAGGCTGCGCCAATGGGCTACTCGGCGTTCAACGGATTCGGCGTAATCAGCCCAGCCGGGGCCACGGTCTATCCGGGCGGGGGCCCGTCTGTCGATGGCTTGGGTGAGATTACCGAGCTGGCATGGAGTGGCGACTACCCATATTACGAGGCGCTCCAGCTCAGGGTGCGCGGAACCACAAGCGATTGGCCATCTCCGGCCTCACTGCCGTTCGAAACGCTCACCATTGGAGCCACCATATTCGCAAAGTCTGATCTAAGCGCCGCAGGGGCTGGAGATGGGAGCGTTGTGTTTGCCTGGCACGGTGTGCCAGGACCATTCGTGGCAGGCGACAACACCGTGACATTCGCGTAAGGACTGACCATGCAGCCAGCAAAACTTGATCTGCACATCGTGCAGGGCTCGACCCTGCGCGACACCCTGCGCCTGATGCAGCCACGCTACGAATACCGGCCAATCACCGGCCTCAGCGGGTCACCCCTGCGCCTCACCGTAGATCACGGCTTGCCGGGCAACTGGCTGGCGTGGGTCGAGGGCGTCAATGGCATGCAGGGTGTTAATCGCTCGACCCGCTCGGCACCGCACCGCGTCACGGTCGTGGATGCCGCCACGCTGGAGATCAATGCCCTGTCGGCGTTTGACCTCAATCCAAGCGGCGGGCAGCTGATCTACAAGCCCCCGGTAGACCTGACCGGCGCCACGGCGCGCATGCAGATCCGCGAGCAGGTCGGCGGCGCGGTGCTGCTTGAGCTGACCACGGAGAACGACGGCCTGGCCATCACTGCCCCGGGCACGATCACTCGCACCCTGAGCGCCACCCAAACTTCCGCGCTGGCGTGGACCGAGGCCGTCTATGACCTCGAAGTCCAGTACCCCGACGGCACCGTTCAGCGCTACCTGCAAGGAGCCGTCACCGTCAGTCGTGAGGTGACCGTATGAGCACCGTGGCGATCTGCGGTGACCCCGAGGTGCTGGTCATCGAGGCTGGCGCGGAATACGCCGTCGGCCTTGAGCCGGACGCCGAGACGGTCGTCGTCATGGCCGGCGAGCAGGGGCCGCCCGGCGTCAACTCCGCAACTGGCGACTTCTTCCAAGTTGGCAACCGCTTCTCCGAACTCACGACCGAACAAGCCAAGGCCGAGGCGCGCGCCAACCTCGACCTGCAAACCATCGACGGCGGCACCTTCAATTAAGGAATCACACCCATGGCAACACGTCTTCAGCTGAAACGCGGCATCAAGGCCAACCTGCCCACCTCCGGAATGCTGGCCGGCGAGCCGATGGTCACCACTGACCGTGGAACTCTGCACGTCGCGACCGACGCCACAACGAAGCTGCCAGTCGTTCCGGCAATCGACGACCTCACCACTCTGGCCGCGATCGATGGCGCAACCGACCTTCTTATCATTCACGATGCCAGCGAGGCGGCCGGGCAGAAGGAGAAGAAGCTCACCTTCAACGCATTCAAGACCGCGCTGAACATTCCAGAAGGGACTGCGGACGAAAAGGTCGCCGTAGTGGCTGGCGGGACTTCCGGTTACCTGTGGGGAACCGATGGCACCGACGGCGTGCTTCGCATGAACGCCTCGATGGCAATGACCAAAGACGCCAGCAATGGCTTCGTCACCCTGGCTGTCGAATTGGTCGACGGCGGCACCTTCTAATTCCGTTCGGAGCCCATCAATATGGCGCGCGTACTCACCAAGAAGTCGACCGTGGCGGCTAAAGTCCCGCTTGCGACCGACCTCGAAATTGGCGAACTGGCGGTCAATACCGCCGACGCCAAGCTATACACCAAGCACAGCGACAACACCGTCAAGCAGTTGGGCATTGCGACAAACGACAGCCGGCTCACCGACGCCCGCGAGTGGACGGCTTCGACCGTCACCCAGGCTGAAGCCGAAGCCGGCACTGCTACCACACGCCGCGCCTGGACCGCTCAGCGTGTGTTCCA
This sequence comes from Pseudomonas sp., assembly GCA_007713455.1. Classification (GTDB taxonomy): domain Bacteria; phylum Pseudomonadota; class Gammaproteobacteria; order Pseudomonadales; family Pseudomonadaceae; genus Stutzerimonas; species Stutzerimonas chloritidismutans. Next base: position 166,866 of record VMRT01000016.1, on the reverse strand, counting down.
GGCCGTCGCTGCATGGTGGGCCGCGAGCGCGATGAAGACGAAACTGGACGGCATCGCTACCGGCGCAACGGCGAATGCCACGGATGCCCAGCTGCGCGACCGGGCCACCCATACCGGTTCGCAGGCGATCAGCACCGTGTCCGGCCTGCAAACGGCGCTCGACGGGAAGATAAGCACGACCGAGCGCGGCGTGTCTGGCGGCATCCCGACCCTCGACGAGTTCGCCCGCATTCCGGCCAGCCAGTTGCCGAGCTATGTTAACGACGTGCTGGAGTATCCGACTCGCCAGGATTTCCCCGCCGCCGGAGAGGGCGGAAAAATCTACATCGCCATCAACCAGGGCACCGCGGCGAACCCAACCCGCCAGTACCGCTGGACCGGCTCGGTGTATGCCGAGATCAACCCATCACCCGGCACCACCGATGCCCTGGCCGAAGGATCGACCAACCTCTATTTCAACGGGTCGCGCGTCCGCAACACGGTGCTGACGGGCCTGAGTCTTGCCAGTTCTGCAGCGGTGGCGGCGACGGATACGGTGCTGGCGGCGCTCGGGAAGATTCAGGCTCGACTCAATCTGCTGGGTACGGCGGCGAACGCTAACATTCAAGATTCGCTAACTGATTCTACGGCGGGTCGGCTACAACGGGTGGCGGCATTTGGTGGGGTAGACGACGCGTCCTACAGGTATTTCAGAATAACGGCTGGCATCAACACGAGCGGAGACTGCAACGACTTACTGGGGCCGGGCGTATACCAAAATATTATCGCGGGGGGAGGGGGCGTGGCGAACGCTCCAGATATTGGCAGCGGAAACTACTGTTATCTCCAGAACTATGTGCGCCTGCCAGGCCAAGCGATGACGCAAATAGCGTGGCCGTACGCTACTCCATCGAATTCTGGAGACCTATCTTGGCGAGGCTTAAACGGAACTACGTGGTCGCCCTGGGTTAAGGCTTGGCACACCGGCAACTTCAACCCCGCCACCAAGCAGGACAAGTCCACCCTCATCACAACGGCAATCAGCCGCACGCTGGCCCTGACTGACGCTTGGAACTACGTTCGCCCAAACACAGCCGGCGCAGTCACCCTGACCGTACCGACAAACGCATCCGTGGCGTTCGATATCGGCACCGAGATCACCGTCCGCGCGCTGGGCAATGTCACTCTTGCAGCAGGCAGTGGGGTCACGCTCTACGCTCCGTCAGGCGGCACGCTCAGTATGACTACGCGCATGACCGTAACCCTCAAGAAGGTCGGCGCGGACGCATGGGACGTGATCGGCCAAACGGTGGCCGCATGATGCCCGGTGTGGTGGCTGGGTTTTCAGCAAAGCCCATGACCAGCGGCACGGTTACGGTAGACAGTGCGTCAAGGCGATACGTTGCGTATTCGTGGGTTTCCGCTCCGGGCAAGGTCGGGTCGACACACCCGCTCAACATGAGCGTTGTGCCAGGTGTCGGCAGCGCAGCAGGTCAGGTAGGGGAAATACTCAGCCTGCAGTGGAGCGTTAACATCCTGCAGCTGTATGTGCGCGGCAATGGGAGCACGAGCAGTACGCCGGGATCATTCTCCTCGTTGAGCCAGGTTCCGTTCACCACCATGAAAATCAACGGCGTCGCCTACAACAAGTCGGCAGCCACTCTAGTTAGTGGCTACCAGCTAGAGTTCGCCGGCGTGGCCGATCCTTTCTCTGGCGCTTCGCTGACGCACGCAATCGAGTTCACCTAAGCCCCGCCAGTCGGGGCTTTTTTCTGCCTGGAAGAAAATCATGACCCTCTCTGAAATACGGGAGCGAGCCATAGCGCCCGCTCTCGCGCTGCTGCCTGCGCGGATGTCGAGCCGAGAGGCTGAGATCATGCTGCTGGCTATCACGCAGCAGGAAGATCCGGAGCAACGGCGCCGCCAGTGGCCGACCGGGCCGGCCCGCGGGCTGTACCAATTCGAGCAGGGCGGCGGCGTGCGTGGCGTGCTGAATCATCCGTCGAGCCGTGAACATGCCCGGCGCGTATGTGCTGCGCGTGGCGTTGCGCCGGAGCCTGCCGCTGTGTGGGCCGCGCTCGAGCGTGACGATGTGCTGGCCTCGGCCTTCGCGCGCCTGCTGCTCTGGACTGATCCGAAGCCGCTGCCGGGTGAGCATGACGCGACTGGCGGTTGGGACCTGTACGCCAGGACCTGGCGCCCAGGAAAACCTCACCCCGAGCGCTGGCCGGCCCGATTTGCCGCGGCCGTGCGTGAGGTAATGCAATGATCGCCTGGCTGAAGTTCGTGCCTGGGTGGGTCTGGTGGGTGCTGGCTCTGGCCGTTGTGGCCGGCGGGCAGCAGGTCCGTGTGCTATCGGCGCAGTCTGGCGCCTCGAAGGCGCAGGCCGAGCACCAGAATCATCTTCGCCAGGTTGCCGAGGCCAATGCCGCGGTGATCCTCAAGCAGCAGGCCGACCGCCTCGCGCTCGAGCAGCGCCTGGCCAAGGCCGACCAACAATCAATTGAGAAACTGACCCATGCACTCACCGAGAACGATCGCCTCGAGCGTCTGTATAGCTCTGCTGACGATGAGCGTCGCCGCCTGCGGATCGAAGTCAAAGTTGCCCGAGCCGATGCCGTCGTGTCCGCCGCCACCGGCCCCGGCAGCGTGGGCGATGCAGCCAGCGTCGAACTCAGTGCAGCAGCTGGACGAACTGTTTGGGATATCCGCCGAGGAATGAAGCAGGACCAAGCGGCGCTCGAGTACCTGCAGGAGTGGGCTCGTCAGATTCTAGGTGCCCGCTGATCCATCCTCGGCCAGGCACCACCAGGACTGCGCGTAGGCAACGCCGTCGATGATCTCGAGCCCAGTCAGCACGAACCCATTGGTACTCATGCCATGAAGCGCTACGTCCAGCAGTGGTGGGATCACGCTTGATTCCAGCGGGTTGCTCTGCACAAGCCGCGCGATCTCGGCCTGGCGCCCGAGGTCCTCGCTTCGGCTGGTCTCGATGCGCACATCCCCGTAGATCGGAGGCGTGCTTCGCCGCTTGCGCGGTTCGATCGGGCGGCCATGATCGCGCATCATCCGAACATATACATACATGGCTATAGCACCGGGTCGCTGATTTGCTCGATGAGGTGTGCCCCTTCGTTCCGCACATTGCCTACGGCCGCTGGCACTGGGTACCAGGTGAACTCGTCGACGCCAAGGCCGTGCTCCAGCGCGAGCTCCTCTGCCTCTTCGGGGGATAGTTCCGGGTCCAGCCAGTGCGCTGCGCATTCCGGCGACAGCACAAGCGGGCGGCGGTCGTGGATGTCGAGCATGCCCGCGCCGCTGCTTGCTGTGATGATCACGAACCCGTCGTCATCCCTCGGCTCACCCATGCTGCCGCGCTGGAATTGCCCGATCGCAGCAAAGAAGCACGGTTCGCTAGAGGCCAGCTTGATCAGATAGGGCTGTTTGAGCTTCGGCTTGGCCTCGTCCTTTTTCCATTCGAACCAGCCATCTGCGGGCACGATCGCCCGGCCGGTTTTCCATATGTCGCGGAAGAACTTGCTCGTCGCGGCTGTCTCGACCCTGGCATTGATCGCCGGCGGCCTTTTCCCCTGCGCCCAGAGCGGGGCGTATCCCCAGCGCACCCCGTCCATGCGCAACCCATCTTGGTCCTGGTGCAGCAACTGCACCCGCGATTGTGGCGGCACGTTGTACCGCCCGATCGGAGTCGGATCCACTCCATTGATCGTCATCTGCCCGAGCGCTTCAAGGTAATCAGCCGGGTATCGATACTGCGCTATTCGTCCACACATGGTTGTTCCGCGGCCTCAAAATGCATGTTCTGCATAGACCCTAGACGCTGGAAATGGTTGGAAAGCGGGCTGCCGGTGACAGTTTGCAGCGGCTCGGCGAGTCAGTAACTGTCGCTGTTACTGTCACCAAATAAAAAGGGGCCTCGATAGAGGCCCCGTAGAATCTGGAGCGGGCGAAGGGAATCGAACCCTCGTCATGAGCTTGGGAAGCTCAGGTAATGCCATTATACGACGCCCGCTCAGGGGTGCCTTTTTACCAGAAGGCTTGGGCGAAATGAAGGGCGGCATTGGGTTTTTCTGGCGGGCAGGCGAAAAGGGTTCAGATCCGAGCGATCTCCTGCTCGGTCAGCGATCGATACCGGCCGGGTTCCAGTGCTAGGTCCAGCGTCAGAGGACCCATGCTTTCGCGATGCAGGGCGGTGACCTTGTTGTTGAAGCGACCGAACATGCGCTTGACCTGGTGGTAGCGGCCCTCGTGCAGGGTCAGACGGGCGCGGCGGGGTTCGAGCAGTACGAGTTCGGCGGGTAAGGTGGTGAGGTTTTCGAAGCGGAAATACATGCCTTGGGCAAAAACGTCAACACAGGCCGGGTCGATCTCGTCTTCGGTTTCGACCAAATAGACCTTGCCCAGCAGGCTGGTAGGCTGGGTCAGGCGGCGAGACCACTGGCCGTCGTTGGTGAGCAGCATAAGGCCGGTGGTATTGAAATCGAGGCGGCCGGCGATGTGCAGGTCTTGCTTGTCCGGCTCGTCGATCAGGTCGAGCACGGTTCGGTGTGTCGCGTCCTGGGTAGCGCTGGCGCAGCCTGCCGGCTTATGCAGCATCAGGTAGCGCGCCGCTTTCCCCGCTTGCAGCATCTCTCCGTCCAGCTCGATTCGGTCGAATACACGAACTTCCAGATCCACTATCCGGCTGGTTTCGCCGTTCACCAGCACTCGGTCTTCGGCCAGCAGGCGCCGAACGTCCTGACGACTTAGACGTGCGCGATTGGCGAGGTAGCGGTCAAGGCGCATCTGGAGGAGCGGTTTGGCTGCGAGCGCAACGCGCGCAGATACAGGCCTGATTTCGGAGCGTGGCAGGAATGCGCTCGAGCACGTGATCGGGGATTGGGGTCGTGAAGCACCAGCAGGGCTGGGCGGCGGCAGGGTCGCACTCGCCGCACTGGTTGGGCTGACCGCAGAGCGGGCAGTCGGAAGGATCTACAGGCTCGCTCATAGCGTTTCCGTTAACGCGGGGTTTCGCGTGCCGCTCGAGAGGCCGGCACGCGAACGCCGATTTACATGACGCGCTGGCCCGGCTTGGCGCCGTTGTCGGGGCTCAGCAGGTAGATTTCGCTACCGCCGGGGCCAGCCGCGAGGACCATACCTTCCGACACGCCGAACTTCATCTTGCGCGGCGCCAGGTTAGCGACATACAGGGTCAGACGACCTTCCAGCTTGCTTGGGTCCGGGTAGGCGCTCTTGATGCCGGAGAAAACGTTGCGCTTGGCATCGCCGATGTCCAGGGTCAGCCGTAGCAGCTTGTCGGCGCCTTCGACGAGCTCGGCCTTCTCGATCAGTGCAATGCGCAGATCGACCGCGGCAAAGGCATCGAAGTTGATTTCCGCGGCGATCGGCTGCTTGGTCAGTTCGCCATTGCCCGCCGGGGCAGCTGCGGCTTCGCTGGAGGCGAGGTCTTCTTTGGATGCTTCGATCATGGCTTCGATCTTCGCGGGTTCAATGCGGGTCATTAGCGGAGTGAAAGCATTGAGCTGGTGGTTGGCCAGCAGCGTCGCATGGTCGTTCCAGGTGAGCGGCTCAACATTGAGGAACCGCTCGGCAGCCGCGGCGAGGTTCGGCAGCACCGGCTTGAGGAAAATCACCAGCTGGCGGAACAGGTTGATGCCTAGTGCACAGATTTCCTGTACCTCGGCCTGCTTGCCTTCAACCTTGTTCAGCGCCCATGGCGCCTTATCGGCAATCCAGGCGTTGGCACGGTCAGCGAGCGCCATGATTTCGCGCATGGCACGGGCGAAGTCACGTGCCTCGTAAGCCTCGGCGATGCTCGGGGCGGCGGCTTGGAAGGCTGCCCACAGTTCCGGTTCAGGGTTGGCGTCGACCATCACACCGCCGTTGCCTTTGTGGACGAAGCCGGCGCAGCGGCTGGCGATGTTGACGACCTTGCCAACCAAGTCGGAGTTGACCTTCTGGATGAAATCTTCGAGGTTCAGATCGAGGTCGTCCACGCCGCGGCCCAGCTTCGACGCGTAGTAATAACGCAGGTATTCCGGGTTCAGGTGATCGAGATATGTGCGCGCCTTGATAAAGGTGCCGCGCGACTTGGACATCTTCTGTCCATTCACCGTCAGGTAGCCGTGCACGTTGACCGCGGTCGGCTTGCGGAAGCCAGCGCCTTCCAGCATGGCCGGCCAGAACAGGGTGTGGAAGTTGATGATGTCCTTGCCGATGAAGTGGTACAGCTCGGCGGTCGAATCCTTGCTCCAGAACGTGTCGAAGCTCAGCTCTGGGCGGCGCTTGCACAGGTTCTCGAAGCTGGCCATGTAGCCGATCGGTGCGTCCAGCCAGACGTAGAAATACTTGCCCGGTTCACCCGGAATTTCGAAGCCGAAGTAGGGCGCGTCACGCGAGATGTCCCACTCCTGTAACCCTCCGTCGAGCCATTCGGCGATCTTGTTGGCAACCGACTCCTGCAGCGCACCGCCGCGGGTCCATTGCTTGAGCATGGCCTCGAAGTCCGGCAGCTTGAAGAAGAAGTGCTTGGAGTCCTTCAGCACTGGCGTGGCGCCGGAGATCGCCGAACGCGGATCTTTCAGTTCGGTCGGCTCGTAGGTGGCGCCACACTTCTCGCAGTTGTCGCCGTACTGGTCCTCGGCCGCGCACTTCGGGCAGGTGCCCTTGATGAAGCGGTCGGCGAGGAACATGCCCTTCTCGGGGTCAAAATACTGGGTCACCGAGCGGGTTGCGATGTGGCCGGCGTCGCGCAGGCGTGTGTAGATCAGCTCGGCAAGCTTGCGGTTCTCTTCCGAATGGGTGGAGTGGAAGTTGTCGAAGTCCACCAGGAAGTCGGCGAAATCACTGCCGTGTTCGGCTTGCACGTTGGCGATCAATTGCTCGGGCGTGATGCCTTCTTTCTCGGCACGCAGCATGATTGCCGAGCCGTGGGCGTCGTCGGCGCAGACATAAATGCACTGATTGCCGCGCAGCTTCTGGAAGCGCACCCACATGTCCGTCTGAATGTACTCGAGCATATGGCCGAGGTGGATCGAACCGTTGGCGTAAGGCAGTGCGCTGGTAACGAGAATCTGGCGAGCTTCGGACATGGGAAATCTGCAGTCGGAATTGCGAAAGAAAGTCTGCAACTATAAAGGCCTGGCGCGTATTTTTCACCCGCGCTGCCGATCCCCGGCTTCGACAGTGCCGGTTGGTGTTGGGCTCGGAAGCGGCGTGCGGGGTAAGATGCCTGTCTGATTTGCTCGGTCTTTCTAGGAGTAACCATGTCCGTCACTCGCGAAGCTGTGGAAACCGTCCTGCGCCAGTACACCGATCCCCATTTGAATCAGGATCCGGTGAGCGCCGGCTGCGTGCGTTCGATCGAGGTGCAGGGTGATAGGGTCAGCGTGCAGCTTGAGTTGGGCTACGCCGCTGCGCTGTTTCGCAGTGGCTGGGCACAGATGCTGGCGATGGCTATCGAGCACCTGGATGGCGTCAGTCGCGCCGATGTTCAGGTCGATTGCGTCGTGCGTCCGCACAAGGCGCAGGATCAGGTGCCGGCGCTTTCCAATGTGAAGAACATCATCGCCGTGGCATCCGGCAAGGGTGGTGTCGGCAAGTCGACCACAGCCGCCAATCTGGCTCTGGCCTTGGCGCGCGAAGGTGCACGGGTGGGCGTGCTGGATGCCGACATCTATGGCCCGAGCCAGGGCATCATGTTCGGTATCGCAGAAGGCACGCGCCCGGAGATTCGCGATGGCAAGGCGTTCATCCCTCTGGAGGCCCACGGGGTGCAGGTCATGTCCATGGCGTTCCTGTCCGATGACAAGACGCCGATGGTCTGGCGCGGGCCGATGGTTTCCGGTGCGCTGTTGCAGTTGATCACTCAGACCGCCTGGAACGATCTCGATTATCTGGTGGTGGATATGCCGCCGGGAACGGGCGATATCCAGCTGACGCTGGCGCAGAAAGTGCCGGTGACGGGGGCGGTCATCGTGACCACGCCGCAGGATCTGGCGTTGCTCGATGCGAAGAAGGGCGTTGAGATGTTCCGCAAGGTGAACATTCCAGTGCTCGGTGTGGTGGAGAACATGGCCACCCATATCTGCTCGAGCTGCGGCCATGCGGAGCATCTGTTCGGTGAGGGTGGTGGCGAGAAGCTGGCGGCGCAGTACAACGTCGATCTGCTGGCATCGCTACCTTTGTCGATGGCGATTCGCAGTCAGGCGGATGCGGGCAAGCCGACCGTGATAGCTGATCCGGAAAGCCAGATCGCGATGATTTACCAAGAGGTGGCGCGTACCGTCGGTGCCCGTATCGCTCAGAGTGGGCAAATCATCGCGCAGTCGATGCCGAAGATCGTCATTTCCGAGGACTGAGCCTAGAGGCGGTGACGCCATGCGTCACCGCCCGCGCCCGGCGATAAATTGCAGGCACAAAAAAGCCCCGCCGAAGCGAGGCTTTTTCAGAGAAGACTCAGGTTAGATAACCTGAACTTCCTCAGCTTGCATGCCCTTCTGGCCGCGGGTAGCGACGAAGGAAACTTGCTGGCCTTCTTTCAGGCTCTTGAAACCGTCGCCCTGGATGGCGCGGAAGTGTACGAAGAGGTCGTCACCGGATTGCGGAGTGATGAAGCCGAAGCCTTTCTCATCGTTGAACCACTTAACGGTACCGGTTTGGCGATTGGACATTTGATGTCTCCTTGAACCAAGTTTTGAAAAATAAAGTGCGGACTGAAAAGGTCCGAACATCACTGTGTGCAAGGAGATAGGAGTCGTATCGATATTTGGATCGAAATCTAAACATGTAGCGATTCACGGTGACACATGCAGCAGCAGCCCAGTAACAATACCTTTTTTCTGGAGCAAAGCGAGCTTTATTTTGGATTTCTTCTCCGAGCGGCGCGGTCGAGGTGTGACCTGCTTTGCGGCGCGCATCGCGGCCATGCTTTTACACGCGCACGAGGCTCGGTAAGATGCGCGTCTTCGCACGCCCATTTCATCTAATCAGGACGCCAGCCATGAGCATCAAATCGGACAAGTGGATTCGCCGCATGGCCCAGGAACTCGGCATGATCGAACCCTTCGTCGAGCGCCAGGTGCGCACCGAGGGTAACGATCGGCTGATTTCCTATGGCGTCTCCAGCTATGGCTACGACGTGCGCTGCGCCGATGAATTCAAGGTGTTTACCAACATCAACTCGGCGACGGTCGATCCGAAGAATTTCGACGAGAAGAGCTTCGTCGACATCAAGAGCGACGTCTGCATCATTCCGCCTAACTCCTTCGCCCTGGCGCGCACGGTCGAGTACTTCCGCATCCCGCGCAACGTGCTGACCATCTGCCTGGGCAAGAGCACCTACGCGCGCTGCGGCATCATCGTCAACGTGACGCCGCTGGAACCGGAGTGGGAAGGGCATGTGACCCTGGAGTTCTCCAACACCACGACGCTGCCGGCCAAGATCTACGCGAACGAGGGGGTTGCGCAGATGCTGTTCCTCGAGTCCGACGAAGAGTGCGAAGTGTCCTACCGTGACCGCGGCGGCAAGTACCAGGGCCAGCGCGGCGTGACGCTGCCCAAGGCTTGATGGCAAAGAGCAATACGAAAAAGCCCTGACCAATGGTCAGGGCTTTTTTTGCAGCGGTGGAGCGCGCAGGGTGCTTGGTCTGTACACCTGCCAAGGACTCGTTACCCTACCAGCCCGGTACGCCTCTCATGTCCGGCAGCTTGTGTGCGATGCCCTTGTGGCAGTCGATACAGGTTGCCTCGCCGCTGGCCAGGGCGGTGGAATGGAACTCCGATGCCCGTTTGCCTTGGCGAGTGAAGTCCATGTAGCCGAAGTCGTGACAGTTGCGGCACTCGAGCGAGTCGTTGGCTTTGAGTCGCGCCCATTCGTGCTCGGCCAGCTCACGACGCTTGTCGAGGAATTTCTCGCGAGTGTTGATCGTGCCGAAGATCGTGCCCCAAACCTCCTTGGACGCCTGCATCTTGCGCGCAATCTTATCGGTCCACTTGTGCGGTACATGGCAATCGGGGCATGTGGCGCGCACACCGGAACGGTTGCTGTAGTGGATGGTGTCCTTGATTTCCATGTACACGTTGTCTTCCATCTCGTGGCATGAAATGCAGAACGCTTCCGTGTTGGTGACCTCCAAGGCGGTATTGAAACCGCCCCAGAAAATGATCCCGGCGATGAACCCGCCGAGGGTCAGCGCCCCTAGACTGTAGTGGACGCTGGGCCGGCGGAGAACGGCCCAGTAGCGTTTGAAAAATGACTTGATCGACTTCATCCAGGCCCCCTCAGTTTCCGTTGGTGGATGGTGAGGTTTCCCGGTACAGCAGTTCGTCGATGGTCTTGAAGCGGTTTTCCACCAGCGGCTTCACATCGTGCTGCGGTACATGACATTGCGTGCAGAAGTACCTCCGCGGTGCGACTGCCGCCAGGGTCTGGTGATCACGATCGGTGTAGTGGGTGATGCTGATCATTGGCGCCTGCGCGCGTGCACTATTGGCCCGGCTATGGCAGGTCAGGCATTTGTTGGCATTCTTGTCGACATGATACCCACGGATACTGTGTGGAATGGTCGGCGGCTGTTCCGGATAGTTGCGCTCGCGCCGGGCATCCTTGTTTTCCTCGTCGTGCAGTTTCGGTGGGGTGAATTCCTGAGTAATGGTCCCGCCTGGACGGCGACCGTCCGGGGCTGGTGCATCCAGCGGGTAGTTGGTTTCGGCGGCGACGGCCAGTCCGAATACCGCGAGCAGGGTCAGCGGCAGTAGGCGAAATTTCATGGCGGTTCTCCTCAGGCGATGCTGACCACTTCGATCTTCACGGCGCATTTCTTGTAATCGGTCTGCTTGGAGATCGGGTCGGTGGCGTCGAGGGTGACTTTGTTGATCAGCTTGTTGGCGTCGAAGAACGGCACGAAGATCAACCCCATCGGCGGCTTGTTGCGCCCCCGTGTCTCCACCCGTGCCTGCATCTCACCGCGCCTGCTGATGACTTTCACCACGCTGCCACGGCGCGCGTTGAGCTTGCGGGCGTCCTCCGGATGCATGTAGACGAGTGCGTCGGGCACGGCCTTGTGCAGCTCATCGACCCGCTGCGTCATGCTTCCGGTGTGCCAGTGCTCGAGCACCCGTCCGGTACTGAGCCAGAAGGGGTAATCCTCGTCCGGGACTTCGGCCGGCACGTCGTAGGGCAGGGCGAAGATGATCGCCTTCTTGTCGCCGTAGCCGTAGAACTGCACATCGCTGCCGGCTTTGACATAAGGGTCGTAGCCCTCGCGGTAGCGCCACTGGGTTTCCTTGCCATCCACCACCGGCCAGCGTAAACCGCGGGCTTCGTGGTAGGTGTCGAAGGGCGCCAGATCGTGTCCATGACCGCGACCGAATTCGGCGTATTCCTCGAACAGGCCCTTCTGCAGATAGAAGCCGAATGCCTCGGCCTCCTGATTTACATAGCCCTCGGCAATTTCCTCGTTGGGGAAGCGATCAACCTGACCATTCTTGAACAGTACGTCGTACAGGGTCTTGCCCTTGAGTTCCGGTGACTTGCTCAGCAGCTCGGCTGGCCATACCTCGTCGACGTTGAAACGCTTGGAAAACTCCACCAGCTGCCAGAGGTCCGAGCGTGCATCGCCAGGTGCCTTGACCAGCTGGTGCCAGAACTGGGTGCGTCGTTCGGCGTTACCGTAGGCGCCTTCCTTCTCCACCCACATTGCGCTGGGCAGGATGAGGTCGGCCGCCTGGGCTGAAACGGTGGGGTAGACGTCCGAGACGATGATGAATGTTTCCGGATTGCGCCAGCCCGGCAGGATCTCCTGCATGACGTTGGGGCCGGCCTGCATATTGTTGGTCACCTGCGTCCAGTAGACTTTCAGTACCCCGTCCTTGAGCTTGCGGCTCTGCTCGACGGCATGAAAGCCCGGCTTTTCCTGAATGGTGCCTTCGGGCAGTTTCCAGATTTTTTCGGTGATGGCCCGATGCTTGGGATTGGCGACTGCCATGTCCGCCGGCAGGCGGTGGGAGAAGGTGCCGACTTCCCTTGCCGTGCCACAGGCGGACGGCTGTCCGGTCAGGGAGAACGGGCTGTTACCCGGCTCGCTTATCTTTCCGGTGAGCAGGTGGATGTTGTAGATCATGTTGTTCGCCCAGACACCGCGGGTGTGCTGGTTGAAGCCCATGGTCCAGAACGACATCACCTTGACCTTCGGGTCGGCATAGAGCTCGGCAAGCGCCTGCAGTCGCTCGGCCGGCACGCCGGATTCCTTGGTGGCGTATTCCAGGGTGTAGGTTTTCAGGAACTCGGCGTAATCCTCGAAGCTGATGTCGCTCCAGGTGTTGGCCACCGCCGCATTCTCGGCTTTGAGTTCGAGTGGGTCGGTCGGACGCAGGCCGTAGCCGATGTTCGTAGCACCTTTGGCGAACTTGGTGTGTTTCTCGATGAAGTCCTTGTTTACCGCGCCGCTCTGGATGATGTGATTGGCGATGTAGTTGAGGATGACCAGGTCAGTCTGCGGGTTGAAGATCATCGGGATGTCGGCCAGCTCGAAGCTGCGATGCTCGAACGTCGACATGACCGCCACCTTGACGTTCGGCGCGCTGAGACGGCGATCCGTCACGCGGGTCCAGAGCACCGGGTGCATCTCCGCCATGTTCGAGCCCCAGAGCACGAAAGCGTCGGCCGCTTCGATGTCCTCGTAGCAGCCCATGGGTTCGTCCATGCCAAAGGTGCGCATGAAACCAAACGCTGCCGAGGCCATGCAGTGACGTGCATTGGGGTCGATGTTGTTCGAGCGGAAACCGGCCTTCATCAGCTTGTTCGCCGCGTAGCCTTCCCAGATCGTCCACTGCCCCGAGCCGAACATGCCGATGGCTTCAGGGCCGCCCTGCTTGAGCGCCGCCTTGTACTTTTCCTCCATGATGTCGAAGGCCTGTTCCCAGCTGACGGGCTGGAACTCGCCCTGCTTGTCGAACTTGCCGTCCTTCATGCGTAGCAGCGGTTGGGTCAGGCGATCCGAGCCGTACATGATCTTCGACAGGAAGTAGCCCTTGACGCAGTTGATGCCGCGGTTCACTTCCGCCTTGACGTCGCCATGGGTGGCGACGACGCGGCCCTCTCGAGTCGCCACCATGACGCCGCAGCCGGTGCCGCAGAAGCGGCAAGGGGCCTTGTCCCATTTCAGATTGGTGGCGTCCGCTTCGGTAATCAGGTTGCTTGCGCTAGAAGCGATCGGCATGCCGGCCACGGTTGCGGCGATGGCCGCAGCGTTGGCTTTGGCGAATTGGCGTCGAGTAAGGCTCATCAGGCGTCTCCTTCGAGGAGTTCTTCGTGATAGATCAATGCGGCATTGAGCACGCCGGGCAATTGCTGGATATGGTCGATCGAGGCAAGGATGCGTGATTCGTGCTCGGCTTCCAGCACCACCACCAGCTTGCCGCTGGCATTCTCCTGGTGCATTTCCAGGCCGGGTAACAGTTGCAGGTTGGCTTTTACCGCGGCCAGCCATTCGGGGCGGCAGTGCACCAGCAGGCTGGCGATATGCAGAGGGTGTCCCATCAGTGATTCCGTTTCCGTTGGCAGCAGGGCGCAGGCCCGATTAGATCGGCAGGAGCGGCTTAAGCCGGACCTGGCGGCCCGAAGATCATCTGCACGATCCAGATGATGAAACCGTAACCACTGACCAGCGCGACGCTGAGGATGGGAAACAGGAAGACGATCAGGAATATGAAGAGGCGGGTTTCGTCCCGCTTGATCGAGGTATCCGCGGGGCGGGTGTCATTCGGCGTTACTGTCATTGTTCTACTCCGACTGGCATATAGGGAGTCTAGTCACAGACCAGCATAGGGCAATATTCGTTTCGGTTCTTTGCGGTGGCTTGGGGTTAGGCCGATCAGCGGACCGCTTTTCTGTCCGGCAAGCGGCAGAGCGAACAGCCGTGCTAGCCTGCGCGGCTTTTTCTCAGGTCAGCGCATGAGACGAGGGCGCCGATGATCGCCGAACACGCACACCTCTCAAGAGGCACGCCAGCCTACCGGCGCGCCACGTTTGCACTCTTCTGCGCTGGCTTCGCCACGTTCGCATTGCTGTATTGCATTCAGCCGTTGCTGCCCATGCTCGCCGCGCATTTCTCCGTATCGGCTGCCAGCAGCAGTCTGGCGTTGTCGCTGACGACGCTGTCGCTCGCCGTCTGTCTGCTGATCTCGGGTGCGCTTGCCGAAAGCTGGGGGCGCAAGCCGGTGATGGCCGCGGCGCTTGGTCTGGCCAGCCTGCTCGGGCTGGCCAGCGTACTGGTCGATTCCTGGCAACTATTGCTGGCGCTGCGCGCGCTACTCGGGCTGGCACTCAGTGGATTGCCGGCACTGGCGATGGCTTACGTCGGCGAGGAGTTCGAGCCCGAGTCGCTGCCTGCCGCAATGGGCCTGTATATCGGCGGCACGGCGCTGGGTGGGATGCTCGGGCGTCTGCTTTCGGGCCTGCTGAGTGACCTGGGTGGCTGGCAGCTGGCGCTCGGTGGCATTGCCTCGCTGGGACTGCTGGCGTTGGTGGCGTTCGTCTGGCTGTTGCCGCCGTCGCGACATTTCACGGCGCAACCGCTCTCGCTGCGCATTCTGCTGACGAACTTCCGGCTGCATCTGGGCAATCCGGTGCTACGTGGACTGTTCCTGCAGGGCTTTCTGCTGATGGGCGGCTTCGTCGCGCTGTTCAACTACATTGGCTTCCGCCTGGCAGGCGAGCCGTTCGGCTTGTCCTCGACGCTCATCGGCCTGCTGTTCGTCGTCTATCTCGGGGGGATTTTCAGCGCCGGCTGGGCCGGGCGTCTGGTGCCGCGCTTCGGTGCGCGGCAGGTGCTGCGCGGTGGGGTCGCTCTGATGCTGATTGGTGTGGGGCTATGCGCGACGTCGTGGCTGGTCAGCATCGTGCTCGGTCTCGGATTGTTCACCCTCGGCTTCTTCGCCGCGCATGCTGTGGCCAGCGGGCAGGTCGGCAGCCATGCCAAGGGTGCTCGAGCGCAGGCATCGGCGCTGTACCTGTGTGCCTACTATCTGGGATCGAGTGTGGTTGGCTATGGCGCCGGTTATGTCTGGGATCACGCGGGCTGGTTGCCGTTGATGGCGTTGCTGGCGGCGTTGTTCGTCATTGCCGGTTGGCGGGCGAGGGCGCTCTAGCAGGCGCTGGCGTTATTCGATGCGTTGCTCGCCGCTGAAGGCGAGGGTGGTCTTGCAGCGACGGCAGTAATAACGGCGCCCCTTCGCCACCAACGCATGGCGTTGGGGCGTGAAAGCGAAATCCTGATCCACGCAGCTGCAGCGATAGACATAACGGGTAACGGACCGGCGACGAATCGCATAGGTGTGGCAGCGATCCGGCGGCAGCTCGTACACGCCACGCATGATCAGCTGCCATTCCTCGCCGTGAGGCTGGATCCGTGAGCCAAACATCTGATGGGCGATCAGGTGCGCGACCTCATGGGCGACGGTCTGGCGCAGAAAGTGCTCGGTGTTTTCCCTATATAGCTGCTCATTGAAGCGCAGGAGATTTTCCTGCAAATGCGCTACACCAGCTTTCTGCCCGCGCAGCTTGAGGCTTATCTGGGGGCGGGTGAAGCGTCGCTTGAAAAACTGCTCGGCCAGCTCGTAACAGGCTTCGACACGGGCATTGAGGCGCTCGGGCATTGGGGTACTCCTGCAAGCGCCGCATTATGCCAAACCGATTCTGGCCGAACAGCTTCGTTGGTCACTCGTTCGGCCGTTCGTTGAAGCGCCGTTCGTTTTCCAAACCGCCCGGTTCTTCCTGCGGGCGATTCTCCTCGAAGCCATAGCTCTGGTTCTGTGGGGTATCGCGCTCGTAGGTCGGGTCGAGTGCGAGCATCCAGAATAGGATCATCGGCACCTTCAGGTTCACCAGCACCAGCAGACCGACGCCCCAGGTGCAGGCGCCGTAAAGAAAGGTGTTGCGGTTACTGATGCGCATGAACGTCGGCAGGCCGACGAACAGCAGATAGGTCGAGTATGCCCCGGCCGCCACCAGAACCAGGATGGCCAGCCAGCGCGACGGGTAGAGCGCACCCAGTCCGGCCAGGAAGAAAGGTGTAATGACATAGGCGATGAAGCCCACGCATTGATTGAAAGTCGGGCGTGCATCGAAGGAGCGCGACATCCAGCGCAGGAAGAACCCCATGATGAAGGTGCCGGCGACGATGGTGATGTAGATCAGCGCGCTGAGCTGGAAGGCACTGCGGGTATCGAGCCAGATCCGTTCGGCTTCGACCAGGCTCCAACCCACATAGCGCGTGCCGATGAACATGCAAACCGCTGGCAGCAATGCCCAGAGCAGCAGATGGACAAGGTAGTTGGAGCTGTTCTTTTCTTCATCGCGGCGAATGTCCGCCCACGCCCGATCCGGGCGGGTGAGCAATGTTACAAAGTGCGGGATCATACCGAGTCTCCGTCTGCCTTGAGGGCCGCTCAGGAATGCTGTTGCAGCGGCGTTATCGCTTTAGAACGGCAGATGCGGTGAGGGTTTCCCTTATAAGTCCAGACGATTCTTCGTGGGATGATGCGCGGGCATACGAAAAGGCCGCCCACAGGCGGCCTTTTGAGGTGAGGATTGGGCTAACGGACGTAGACCGGGCCGATGCCCATGCCCCAGGTTATGACCGACAGGGCGATGATCGCGACCAGCACTACGAGGCCGACCGCAAGTACCGAACTGGAGAACATGAATCCCTCGTCTTCGTGGATGTTCATGAACTTGGGCAGCCCCACGTAGAGCAGATAGGCCGTGTAGCAGACTGCCGCGGTCCCCACCAGCATGCCGAGCCATAGGTGCGGATAGAGACCCGCCAGCCCGCCGATGAACAGCGGCGTTGCGGTATAGGCGGCGAAAACGATGCATTGGGTAAGGGTTGGGGTAGCGTCGTAGGTACGTGCCATCCAGTGAATGAAGCCGCCCATCACGGCGACGCCGGCCAGCATGGCGAAGTAGGAAAGTATCGCCAGCTGCATGCAACTGGCCTGGGTCAGCTTGACCGGCTCTCCACCGCCGATGCTCCAGCCCACCTGGGTCGCGCCGATGTAGGCCGATACCGCCGGTATCGCAGCGAGCAGCAGCACATGCGTGAGGTACATGTGGCTGACGGTTTCTTCCTCGCCGCGGATTTCGTTCCACTCCTGACCGGGGTGGGTGAACAAACCCCAAACGTGATTGATCATGCCAGCGTCTCCTCAGTTTATGGAGGTCGCCTCGCCTGGCGGTCGTCATCGAGGACGGCGCGTGCGACCTTACGTCGCAGTATAGAAATGCCAATCGGCAATGCATCGGCGGGGTTAGAGCGTTTCGAAGCTATGTCGTCAGCGGTAATAGCGCTCGAGTATTTCCATCGCCAGATTGATTGACTGCAGGCGCTGCGTACTGCCACCCCGATCCGGATGGTGCAGGCCGACCAGCTGACGGTAGCGGCGCTTGATCAGCTCCAGGGTGAGGGGCTGTGAGGCGCGGTCCAGTTCGAACAGTTCGAGTGCCGCGCGTTTCTCGTCGCTGCCCTGCATGCGCGTCCAGAAGCTCGCCAGCAGGCGTTCGACATCGTCTTCGTCGGTATCCCGCAAGTTGGAGAGATCCAGGTAATACGCGCGCAGGGCGTCCTGCTCGGCGAGGCCGGCGTTGGCGCCGGCATATGGCAGCAACTGGACGTGCAAGGGGCTGATCTGCAGATGGCCGCTGCCCTCGGCCCAGAGTCGGTCGCGCAGCAGATAAAGCGCGTTGAACACCAGAAAATGCGTGCGGAACAGCACCAGCTTGTCTGTCAGCGGCAGGTTGGGCACATGCGTGCTATGCCGGCGCTTGAGCTGTTGAATCAGCTCGTACTCGCTGCAGCCTTCGGGTTTTTCCTGCAGCAGTACGAGCAGGTGGTCTGGCAGATCCAGTGCGGGGGAGAGGTCGTCCATCGGGCGAGACTAGCACAGCACTGCGGGTGTTCATTCAGTGCTGGTTCACATCGGAGCAGGCGGCGAACGGGCTGCGGTCAGGCTTGCTTTGCGCGTAAAATGCGCGCCTTTCGCATCTCAGCCGGACACCTGACATGGGCAACCTCTCGGTCAACCAGAACAAACTGCAGAAGCGCCTGCGCCGCCTGGCCGGCGAGGCCGTCACCGACTTCAACATGATCGAGGACGGCGACAAGGTCATGGTCTGCCTGTCCGGCGGCAAGGACAGCTACACCATGCTCGATGTGCTGCTCTATCTGCAGAAGGTCGCGCCGATCAAGTTCGAGATCGTTGCCGTGAACATGGACCAGAAGCAGCCCGGCTTTCCCGAGCACGTCCTTCCCGAATACCTGAAGTCCATCGGCGTCGAGTACCACATCATCGAGAAGGACACCTACTCGGTGGTGAAGGAGAAGATTCCGGAAGGCAAGACCACCTGCTCGCTGTGCTCTCGTCTGCGCCGCGGCACGCTGTACACCTTCGCCGACGAGATCGGCGCGACCAAGATGGCGCTCGGGCATCATCGCGACGACATCCTGGAGACCTTCTTCCTCAACATGTTCTATGGCGGCACGCTGAAGGCCATGCCGCCCAAGCTGCTCTCCGACGATGGACGCAACGTGGTGATTCGCCCGCTGGCCTACTGCAACGAGGCGGACATCGAGGCGTACTCGCAGATGAAGGAATTTCCGATCATCCCGTGCAACCTCTGTGGTTCGCAGGAAAATCTGCAGCGCCAGGTGGTCAAGGAAATGCTGCAGGAGTGGGAGCGCAAGTCGCCAGGGCGCACCGAGATCATGTTCCGCGCGCTGCAGAACGTGGTGCCTTCGCAGCTGGCCGACCGCAACCTGTTCGATTTCAAGAGCCTGCGTATCGACGACAGCGCCACGCCGCGCTTCGTCGATGTGATGAGCCTGTAATCGGGCACACCCGGCCGAGCCAGCCACTTTCTTTTGCCGTGCCGGTTGAAAGCCGCAGTCCCGGCAGAGTATGGTTCGGTCATCTTCTGGAGATCAGCATGTCACTGAACCCTGTAGCCCTGAACGTTGTCGATGCCGGTGCCATTCGCGCCGTGTTCGCTCGTGGGCAGCAGGTTGCAGCCGCTGGTTATTACTTTGGGTATTGGTTTAGCCACAGGCGCGCCTGATACCCCACAGGCGCCCTAGCAAGCAGGGTCGCCACCAGAGCATTTTTCGAACCCCCGGTCGGCCACCCGACCGGGGGTTTTTGTTTTTTCGGCCACTCGATGGCCCAACGCAACGAGGAACACGCCATGACCACTTACCGCACCGACCGTTATTACCGCTACGACTGGCGATTTAGCCGCTTCGACGCCGAACACAAAGCACGCGAACGAACACCCGACTAGCGCCGCCGCGGACCACCCGCGCCGGCAGAAGGAACCGCCAGATCATGAATGCATCCGCCACCGTACTTGCCCAACAACCCGTCACCACCGCCGAAGCCAGCGTCGCCCGCCGCAGCGCGCAGCCGCTGCCCAGCCCGGCGGTATTGCGCCAGCGTCTGCCCTTGAACGACGCCCTTGCCGCACGCATCCATAACGACCGCAACGCCATCGGCGCCGTGCTCGACGGTCGTGATGCGCGCCTGCTGGTCGTCGTCGGGCCCTGTTCCCTGCACGATCCTGTCGCCGCGCTCGAGTACGCCGAGCGTCTCAGCGCGCTTACGCCTGACGTCAGCGATCAGCTGCTGCTGGTGATGCGCGCCTATGTGGAAAAACCGCGTACCACCGTCGGCTGGAAAGGCCTCGTCTACGACCCGCATCTGGACGGCAGCGGCAACATGGCCGAGGGGCTGCACCTGTCGCGCCGCCTGATGCTGGATATTCTCGAAACCGGTCTGCCGATCGCCACCGAACTGCTGCAGCCACTGGCTGCCGGGTACTTCGACGATCTGCTGGGCTGGGCCGCGATTGGCGCGCGCACCAGCGAGTCGCAGATCCATCGCGAGCTGGTCAGCGGGCTGGACCTGCCGGTGGGCTTCAAGAACGGTACCGACGGCGGCCTGGGGATCGCCTGCGATGCCATGCGTTCGGCAGAGCACCCCCACCAGCACTTCGGCATCGACGATCTCGGCCATCCGGCACTGCTGCACACGCGCGGTAATCCGGATACCCATCTGGTCCTGCGCGGCGGCCACGGCGCACCCAACTACGACGCGGCCAGTGTCGCTGCTGCCCGTCGCGCGCTGGAAAAGCAGGGGATCGCTCCGCGCATCATGGTCGATTGCAGCCACGCCAACAGTGGCAAGGACCCACTGCGCCAGCCCGCGGTGCTGGAGTCGGTGATCGAGCAGCGCCTGGCTGGCGACATGAGTCTGCGTGGCGTCATGCTGGAGAGCCATCTGCTCGATGGTTGCCAGCCGCTGTCCGGCGAGCTGCGCTACGGCGTGTCGATCACCGACGGCTGCCTGGGTTGGACGGCGACCGAGCAGATGGTGCGTCAGGCTGCGCGGCGGCTGCGCGGCTGATACCGGGAGCCCGCTGCACGTCTGAGCCGGCTCGCATGCAAACGACGTTCTGCTCGTAGGGTGGACAACGTGAAGCTTGTCCACCGTCTGCGCCTGGTGTCAGGGCAATGGGACGCGTACCAAGCGGTGCCACCCGGCTTGCGCCGGCTTCACAGCGGAAGCGGGCTTGCCCGCGAATATTCGTCCAGACCAGCCTGCGCGAACGCCACCCGACCGCTGCCGCTCTGCCGCGTCGTCGGCGGCGGACTTGCGAGGCCGGCTCGTCATCGGCACCCTGTGCCGCTGCCGTCACCATCGGATCCGAACCATGCATGACTACAAATGGCTGCACGAATATTGTCTCAATCGCTTCGGCTCGGCCGCGGCATTGGAGGCCCGCTTGCCGCAGCCCCACAGCGCCGACCAACTGCGCAGCGTTTCGGATGACCGCTACCTCTCGCTGATCAGCCTGCGCATCTTCCGCGCCGGCCTCAAGCACAGCCTGGTGGATGCCAAGTGGCCGGCCTTCGAGCAGGCCTTCTTCGGTTTCGACCCGGAGAAAGTCGTGCTGATGGGCGGCGAGCACATCGAGCGACTGATGCAGGACACCCGACTGATCCGTCATCTCGGCAAGCTCAAGAGCGTGCCACGCAACGCGCAGTTCGTGCTCGACGTGGCCAAGGAAAGTGGCAGCTTCGGCAACCTGCTGGCCGATTGGCCGAGCAGCGACATCGTCGGCCTGTGGCGCTACCTGACCAGGCACGGCAGCCAGCTCGGTGGCCTGTCGGCGCCGCGCCTGTTGCGCATGGCCGGCAAGGACACCTTCGTCCCCAGCAATGACGTAGTAGCCGCGCTCAAGGCGCAGGAAATCGTCGACAAGGTGCCGAGCAGCCAGCGTGACCAGGCTGCGGTGCAGGCTGCGTTCAATCAGTGGCAGAGCGAGAGTGGCCGTCCGCTGTGTCAGCTCTCGGCGATGCTGGCGTTCACCGTCAACCACTGAGGCCGCTGCGACGGTTTGGCGCAGGGTCGTCCAGAGGCGTGCGGTGTAAAGTCGAAACATGACCATCGTCAAAGACAAGCGTGCGCAGATCGTATGGGTGCTCTTCACCTGCATCCTGCTCAATGCATTTGTCTGCAGTCTGAACCACGCCACCCATGTGGGCTTCGGGCTGGCCATGGGGCAGGACGCGTTCTGCGTCACCGGCGATGATGGCGGCGTAGGCCTCGGCGCGCTTCCCTCCGATTTACATGACCTGTCGCAGCATGCCCTCGACTGCCCGCTGTGCAGTTCGGTTTTCCTCGCCATCTTCGCACTGTTCGCCTTGGCCTGGCTGGGGCGGCGCACGACAGGCGCGACTCCGCTACCGCCGATTGAGCGTCATGGCCCGCGCCACCACTGGCCGGCACTGAATCCGCGCGCGCCCTGAGATTTCCTGATTGACGTGATTCGCCGTCCTTCCGCCCGGTAGCAGCGGACGAGACGGCTACCTGTCGGAGCCTTCCGACGGCCCAGTCGATTCAGGGGATTTCACCATGACCATGATGGAACGATTCACCCGCGCCGATAGCCGCGTGAGCTATCGGCTGCCTTTTCCCGACTACCCCAGCAACGCCCGCAGCTTCGTGCATCTGGATGCCAAGTTGCTGCCGTACTGGCATGCGCTGTTCGATGTCTGCCCGCGGCTGCTCAAGCTTGACCCGCCAGAGGGACTGGAGATCTTTCGTCAGTTCATGACCTGGGCCTACGGCTGCCAGCTGGCGCTGGACTGGACCTTCCACCTCGGCGTCTGCCGCTGGTTGCTGGCCTCCGACTACCGCGAGCTGGTCGAGCCGGAGCATATCGAGGCCATGATGCTCGCCGCCGCAGCGCGTTGGGTCGCCAGCGATGACAGCCCGGCAATCGGCATCGTGCTCGGCTGGCGAGGCGACAGCGAGCATGTGTTCGACTGGAAGCCACGGGTGCGCCAGGGCGGCCGCCCGCTCGCCGCCGAGGCGGAGGAGCTGCCGCCGGCGCCCTGGGACTTCGCCTGGAGCCCGCTCTCGAGCACGGCCGGCAACGGGTTTCGCCGCTGGCTGCGTGTGCCATGACTGCGACAGAGCGCCGCAGCGTGGCGATCGCGTCGCGCCTGACCCGGTGTCGCTCGCCGGTGTCACTGCTTGTTTGGAGCGCAGCGCCGCTCTGGCACAGATTGCCGCGAGTGGGTGGGGCAGGCTGTCGCAGTTGTCCGCTTGCGGGGTGCGCCGGACACTTTGCCTGCCTCGAACCAGAGCAGCTTCCACGGGTGGTTCGGGGTACCGCGATTGAGTCCAGGCGTCGCGCCCGGATGTCGGCCCCCACCCCAAGGGGGCCTTCAATCGCAACATGCTGCCGGAGCGCCAGGCGCTCGGGCGGTCACGCAAGGAGGTAGGCATGTTCAAGTCATCGCTCAGGCGAGACGTCGTGCTGGTAGTGCTGGCCAAGGTTGCGATCCTCATGATCATAAAAAACGTCTGGTTCGATGCGCCCAGCATTCCCGAGAACGGTTCGGTGCGCGTTGCCGACCATTTGCTTGATTCGCGGGGTTCGATCCCCGAGGGAGGGCCGAGATGATCTCGGAAAGCGTTGTCGATCTATCACGCCTGCAGTTCGCCATGACGGCGATGTATCACTTTCTCTTCGTGCCGTTGACCCTGGGGCTGGCGTTCCTGCTGGCTATCATGGAATCGGTCTACGTGATGACCGGCAAGCAGGTCTATCAGGACATGACCAAGTTCTGGGGCAAGCTGTTCGGCATCAACTTCGCCCTGGGCGTCACCACCGGGCTGACCATGGAATTCCAGTTCGGCACCAACTGGGCCTACTACAGCCATTACGTCGGTGACATCTTCGGCGCGCCGCTGGCCATCGAGGGGCTGATGGCATTCTTCCTCGAGTCCACCTTCATCGGCCTGTTCTTCTTCGGCTGGGACCGGCTCTCCAAGGTGCAGCACCTGGCGGTCACCTGGCTGGTGGCGCTGGGCTCGAATCTCTCGGCGCTCTGGATCCTCATCGCCAACGGCTGGATGCAGAACCCGGTGGGCTCCGAGTTCAACTTCGAGACCATGCGCATGGAGCTGGTGGACTTCGGCGCGCTGCTGTTCAACCCGGTGGCGCAGGTCAAGTTCGTCCACACCGTGTCCGCGGGTTATGTCACCGGGGCGATCTTCGTGCTGGCGATTTCTTCCTTCTATCTATTGAAGAAGCGCGACCTGGGCTTTGCCCGCCGTTCGTTCGCCATCGCCGCGGTGTTCGGCCTGGCGTCGACGATCTCGGTGATCATTCTTGGCGACGAATCCGGCTACGAGATTGGTGACGTGCAGAAGGTCAAGCTGGCGGCCATCGAGGCCGAGTGGGACACCCATCCGGCGCCGGCCGGCTTCACCCTGTTCGGCCTGCCCAATCAGCAGGAGATGCGCACCGATTACGAAGTGAAGATCCCCTACGCACTGGGACTGATCGCCACGCGCTCGCTGGATGAGGAGATCAAGGGCATCAAGCAGCTGGTCGCCGAGCATGAGCTGCGCATCCGCAATGGCATGCTCGCCTACGAGCGGCTGCAGGTGCTGCGTAGCGGCGACAAGTCGGCCGAAGCCATCGCCGCGTTCAATGAGGTCAAGCAGGACTTGGGCTACGGGCTGTTGCTGAAGAAGTACACCGCCGATGTGGTCGATGCCAGCGAGGAGCAGGTCAAGCTCGCCGCGCTAGACACCATACCCAACGTGTTCAGCCTGTTCTGGACCTTCCGCGTGATGGTCGCCGCTGGCTTCCTGATGTTGCTGCTGTTTGCTCTGGCGAGCTGGGCATCGATCAAGCGCAATGCCGAGACAAAGCCCTGGCTGCTGAAGTTTGCGCTGTTCAGCCTGCCGCTGCCGTGGATCGCCGCGCAGACCGGCTGGTACGTCGCCGAGCATGGCCGTCAGCCATGGTCGATCGCCGAGGTACTGCCGACCCATCTGTCCACCTCGACGCTGGCGGCCGGCGATATCTGGGGCTCGCTGATCGCCCTGGTGGCCTTCTACAGCCTGCTGCTGGTGATCGAGATGTTCCTGATGATCCGCTTCGCCCGCCTTGGGCCGAGCAGTCTGCACACCGGTCGTTATCACTTCGAACGGGACGTACGTGAAGCACGGGTGGCGTCGGCGCAGCCGAGCGGCCTGTCTTCCCAACCTGGCAGCGTCTGAGGGAGATACGAGATGTTCGATTACGAAGTGCTCAAGCTCATCTGGTGGGTGCTGATCGGCGTGTTGCTGATCGGCTTCGCCCTGACCGATGGCTTCGACATGGGCGCCATGGCACTGATGCCCTTCGTCGGCAAGACCGACAACGAGCGACGCGTGGCGATTAACACCATCGCGCCACACTGGGATGGCAACCAGGTGTGGTTCATCACCGCCGGTGGTGCGCTGTTCGCTGCCTGGCCGATGGTCTATGCGGTGGCATTTTCCGGCCTGTACTGGGCGATGCTGCTGGTGCTGTTCGCGCTGTTCTGCCGCCCGGTGGGCTTCGACTATCGCAGCAAGGTGGAAGACCCGCGCTGGCGCAGCGCCTGGGACTGGGCGTTGTTCGTCGGCGGTGCGGTGCCGGCGCTGGTGTTCGGCGTGGCCTTCGGCAACCTGTTCCTCGGCCTGCCGTTCCAGCTGGACGAGCTGATGCGCTCGACCTATCAGGGCTCGTTCTTCGCGCTGCTCAACCCGTTCGCGCTGCTCTGCGGCATCGTCAGCCTGAGCATGCTCAGCGCCCACGGTGGCGCCTGGCTGATGCTGCGCACCGACGGCGCGTTGGCTGAGCGCTCGCGGCAGGCCACGCGCCTGTGCGTGCTGGTGTTCCTGTTCGGCTTCGTCGCGGCGGGTGTCTGGCTGGCGCTGGGCATTCAGGGCTTCAGCCAGCTGTCGGTCAGCGATCCGGGCGCCGCGCTCAATCCGCTGCTGGACAAGCAGGTGGCCCAGGACAATATCGGCTGGTTGGCCAACTACGGCCGCTATCCGGTCACCTTGATCGCGCCGGCCGCGGGCATCCTCGGGGCGTTGCTGGCGCTGCTCGGCTCCAGCCGCAACAGCGGTGGGGTGAGCTTCGTCGGAACCAGTCTGATGATCGTCGGCAGCATCTGTACCGCGGGCTTTGCGCTGTTTCCCTTCGTCTTCCCGTCGAGCCTCGATCCGGCCTCGAGCCTGACCATCTGGGATGCGGTCTCAAGTCAGAAGACGCTGGGCATCATGTTCGTTGTGGCCTGCATCTTCGTGCCGTTGATCCTCTGCTACACGCTGTGGAGCTACGTGCGCATGTGGGGCCGGCTCACCCAGAAAACCATCGAAGCCAACCCCCACGGGCTGTACTGACCGCGCGGGCGGGCCGCCGTGCCCGCCCGCCAAGGAGAGACGACTATGTGGTACTTCACCTGGATTCTCGGCGTGCTGCTGGCCAGCAGCTTCGGCATCATCAATGCGCTGTGGCTGGAAGCCACTCAGGACTTGGACGCCGAGCCGTGAGCAGTCGCGCGCAGGGGCGCTGCTACGGCGCGTTCGGTCGCGTACTTTCTCTAGTGCTGGCCGCGCCGCTGGCGCTGGTCCTGCTGATCCATCCGGCGGCGATGCTGGACGGGCAGGGAGGCTACAGTCACCCGCAGCTGATGCTGGTGATGTGGGGTATTTCCGCCGGCTTCGTGCATGGCGTCGGCTTCGTGCCGCAATGGTGGGGCTGGCGCTGGCTGCTCGGCCCGCTGCCGGCCTGGCTGTTGTGTGCTTTGGGCTACGCGGTGCTGTTCCAGGCCCAGCTGGGCTGAGCGGGGGCGAATGCCTTTGCAGTCAGGCGCGGCGATTCGTAGGCTGATGGCCGTGGTCGCGACGCGGCCATCGGTTCCCCGCTCGATCGGGGGAGTGCCACCGAAACGGGTTCGCGACATTCATGGATATCGACAAGGCCGCCCAGGCGCTGAGCGGCGCCGAACGCATTCTGATCATCACCGGGGCCGGGCTGTCGGCCGACTCCGGGTTGCCCACCTACCGTGGCCTCGGCGGCCTCTATAACGGCGAAACCGAAGACGGCCTGCCGATCGAGGTGGCGCTATCCGGGCCGACGCTGCGGCGTGATCCGGCCTTGTGCTGGAAGTACCTGGCCGAAATCGGGCGGGCCTGCCTGCAAGCCGAGCCCAATGCCGGCCACTTCGCCATCGCCGAGCTGCAGCGGCGCAAACGCAGGGCCTGGGTGCTCACGCAGAACATCGATGGCTTCCACCGCCGAGCCGGCAGTCCGCCCGATCGCTTGATCGAGATTCACGGTCAGCTGTCGCCGCTGTCGTGCATGGGCTGCGGCAAGGTCGACGAACGTCCACTGCCTTCGCTGCTGGATCAGCCAATGCCGCCGCGCTGCCTGACCTGCGACGGGGTGTTGCGTCCTGCCGTGGTGCTGTTCGAGGAGATGCTGCCGGACGCCGCCCTGACTGCATTGCAGCAACAGGTGCAGCTCGGCTTCGACGCCGTGCTGGTGGTTGGAACCACGGCGAGCTTCGGCTACATCCTCGAGCCGGTATGGCGGGTGCGTCAGGCCGGCGGTTCGGTCGTCGAGGTGAATCTGCAAGCCACCGAAATCAGTCCGCTGGCGGACGTACTTCTGCAAGGGAGGGCCGCAGACGTTTTGTCGCAGCTGGTTCGTCACATTTCGTCCGA
This sequence comes from Pseudomonas sp., assembly GCA_007713455.1. Lineage (GTDB taxonomy): Bacteria > Pseudomonadota > Gammaproteobacteria > Pseudomonadales > Pseudomonadaceae > Stutzerimonas > Stutzerimonas chloritidismutans. The sequence goes on along the minus strand of VMRT01000016.1, from coordinate 139,752 downwards.
TTGAATTTGATCATCGAAGCGATAGCGGGCATAGTCGCCGGCACTTTGAAATCACCGACACGGCTGTGCCCATGCGCCAACGCTTCGCACCCCTCGTGCCTCTCGCACTTATCGCCCTGCTGACCGCCTGCGCCGGCCAGCCTGTACAGACCGAGCAGCAAGCCGACGCGCCTCGCCTGTCGCAACACCATCCCCTGGCCGGATTCGACTTCGACGCGCTCGAAAAGAGCGAAGAGCAGTCGCTGGCAGAGCTTACCGATGAGCACGACTACCAGCTGCCGCAGCTGGCTGACAGCATTCTCGAGCGCGGCTTCACCCTGGTCGGTACTCCGTATCGCTACGGTGGCAGCTCGGTGAAGAGCGGTTTCGACTGCAGCGGCTTCGTCGGCTTCCTGTTCCGCAAGGAGGCAGGTCTCGAGCTGCCGCGCTCCACTCGCGAGCTGATCAACCTCGACGCACCGGTGGTCAAGCGCAACGAGCTGGAACCCGGTGACGTGGTGTTCTTCAACAACCGTGGCCGTGGCCGGGTCAGCCACGCCGGCATCTACATCGGCGATGACCAGTTCATCCACGCTTCCAGCAGCCGCAGCGGTGGAGTGCGCGTCGACAGCCTGGATGACCGTTACTGGCGCGCCAGCTACATGGAAGCAAAACGCGTGCTGGCCCTGGCGTCTGATCTGGTTCCGCACACAGCCCAGCACTGATCCCGCGACCTGCGGGGGTTGCGTCTTCCCGCACATGCCGGCAGAGTGATGGCTCATTTGCCTGGACCGCTCTGCCATGCACTATCCGGCTCGTCTCACGCTCGTTGTTCTGACTGTGCTACTGACCGCCTGTGCCGGACAGGCACCCACGCCGCCGGTCGTGCAGACACCCAGGGTCCACCAACAGCCCGTACCTGGCGCCGCTGAAGACGTGCTGTTCAGTGCGATTGGTCTGGTCGGCACCCCTTATCGCTGGGGTGGCAATACGCCGGATAGCGGTTTCGACTGCAGTGGCCTGATCGGCTACGTCTACCGCGGCGCAGCCGGCATCCAGCTCCCTCGCACCACTCAGGCCATGAGCAATCTGCGCGGCCCCTCCGTACGGCGCGACGCATTGCAGCCCGGTGATCTGGTGTTCTTCGCTACCAGCGGTGGGCGCCGGGTCAGCCACGCGGGCATCTACGTTGGCGAGGACCGCTTCGTTCACGCGCCATCTTCTGGCGGCACGGTACGCCTGGACAGTCTTACCGCCGGCTACTGGCAGAAGAGTTATCTGGGCGCCAAGCGCGTGCTCGACCAGGAGCAACTGGCCCGCAATCCCTGAGCGTCATCCGCATAGAACCCCCGTCGTAGACGTCCTGTCTTTAGTCGTACTCACATGCTGAAACATTCTCCGTTTGACATGCGGTGATTTCGCTCGCCTGGCGCTTTGGCTACCATGCGCATCCCCAATTCCTCCCCGTGCGTCGTTCGGTCGCGCACAGCCCCTTTTTCCCCACTTCCCATTAGGTGAGATATGCCTGAATTGCTGACGTACGTGCTGATTGCACTGGCGGTAGCGGCGCTGCTTGGCGTCGTGCTCGAAGAAATTACCCACGTGAACAAGGCCAAGGTGACGCTGTTCTTCGGCACCCTGGCCTGGCTGCTCTTGTTCATCTTCACACCGGTGGGCGAGGCGCGCGAAACCGTGCTGGAAAGCCTCAACGAGAACATCGCCGAGATCGCCGGGCTGTGGATCTTTCTGGTGGCGGCCATGACCTTCGTTGCCTACCTGAACAAGAAGGGCATGATCGAGAACCTGATCTATCTGGTGTTGCCCAAGCGGATCAGCGAGCGGGCCTTGCTGTTTCTCACAGCGACCTTCTGCTTCGTGTTCTCGTCGCTCGCCGACAACATCACCGCGACGCTGGTCTCCATCACCCTGATTCTCTCGCTGCAGCTGGATCGGGCGAAGACCATCAAGTTCGCTACCTTAGTGGTTTTCTCCGTCAACTCCGGTGGGGTCGCGCTGATTACCGGCGACGTCACCACGCTGATGATCTTCCTCGCGGGCAAGGTGGCTATCCTCCAGCTGCTGGCACTGGCCGTGCCGGCATTCGTCGCGGTGATGGTGCTGGCCGCCATGCTGTCGATCGGCATGAAGGGCGAGGTGGTGGTGCAGGGCCAGCGCAACGATGTGCGCGGTGTCGACGTGGCGATTGCACTGATCTTCCTGTGCACCATCCTCAGCACCATTGTCGGCAACTTCCTGTTCCAGATCCCGCCGGTGCTGACATTCCTCGCCGGCCTCTCGGTGATGTTCCTGGTTGCGCGCTTCTTCAGCGACGACAACGACTCCGATCCGATTCTCGAATACGTGCGCCAGGTGGAGTTCGAGACGCTGTTCTTCTTCCTCGGCATCCTCCTGCTGGTAGGCATGCTCAAGGAGATTCGCGTGCTCGACGGGCTGGTGCACATCTATGACCAGGTGCCTGCAGTGATGGCCAACTACCTGATGGGTGTGATGTCGGCGGCCATCGACAACGTGCCGCTGACCGCAGCGCTGCTGAAATCAGGGCTGGAAATGGGTGTCGCCGAATGGATGGTGCTGACCTATGCGGTTGGTGTTGGCGGCTCGCTACTGGTGATTGGTTCGGCGTCGGGCATCGTCGCCATGAGCAAGGTGCCGGGGCTGACCTTCGGCAGCTACCTGCGCTACATGCTCTACCTGTTCATCGCCTTCAACATCGGCTTCGCCGGTGTCTATCTGGTCGGCCTGTCGGTGGGCTGACCGCGGTTCGCGTGCGAGCGCGGGTCACCAGCTCAGGTTGAAGTGCGAACCCAGCACGAAGCGACCGTCGAGCAGGTCCCAGCGCTCGACGCAGACCTTCTTCTGTTCGCCGGGATGCAGCTTCAGCCGGTTGAAGGAGTTTGGCGAGGTGCCACGCAGGCGGGTCGAGAGCGTGGTGCCGGCCTGCACCATCCAGATCTCCCGCGCGAGACCGCTGTACTGCTTGGACAATGGCAACACGTAGGGCAGGTGGATGTGCCCGCCCATGACCAGATCCAGCCCGTGCTCGGCCCAGCGCTGCAGCGCGGGTTCGGCGCCGTGCTGCAGGTTGCTCAGATCGCTTGGCACCATCGCGCCGAATGGCTGGTGGGCGACCACGATGCGAATCTTGTGCGGGTTGCCATCGGCCAGCCGCTGCGCCACCCGCTCCACTTGTCGCCCCGTCACCACGCCGTCCTTGTGCCGGCGCGGATGGGTGGTATTGAGCCCGATCACCAGCATGTCGTCGTTCTCGAATACCGGCTCCAGCTCATCGCCGAAGTGTCGCCGGTAGTTGCCGTATGGCGTGAACAGGCGGGCAAAGAGGTTGTACAGCGGGATGTCGTGATTGCCCGGAATCACCAGCGTCTCACCGACGCCATCGGCCTGCACGCGGCGCACGAAAGCGGCGGCACTGGCGAACTGCCCGCGACGGGCGCGCTGGGTGATGTCACCGGAGAACACCAGCAGGTCGGCCCGGTGTTCGCGTACATGGTCCTCCAGGGCCTGGACCACGGAAGGTTGTTCGGTACCGAAATGGGTGTCGGAAATCTGCACGATGCTGGTCATGGGCGTCGGATATGGGTCCTGGCTGATTGCTGGCATTGTTGCATTCGAAGCCTTTTGGCGTCCGCCGTTCCGAGCGCCGAGATGCAAGCGGAAATTGCAGGGCGCTGTGACAACCCCGCGGTTGCGCCAAGCCCGGCCTTGGACTAACCTCCGCGTCGCCTCAGGTGCCCCCTCTTCAGCGAGGGGGTGAAACAGGGAAGCCGGTCCATTCTCACGAAGATTCCGGCGCTGCCCCCGCAACGGTAGGCGAGTCGAGAAGCCGCAACAGCCACTGTGCTCATGCATGGGAAGGCGCGGTTTCGGGACGCCGCAAGGCGTACGCTCGCAAGCCCGGAGACCGGCCTGTCGCATTTCACTGACAGTGCGGCGGGCGCTGGGCGGGTGCATATCCTCTGCGGTATTCACTTCCTTTTGCGGTTCCTCCGTCTGTCTTCGTCGACTTTCAGTCGTGCGGGTGGGCACGACGGAGACCTGTACCTTGACTTGCAAGCCCCGTATCAAGCCAGCGGCCTATGTGCTGCTCGGCAGTTTCCCCCTTTCCATTGGCCAGCTGGCCGCAGCCCCGCTGGATCTCCAGCAACAGGTGGTGACCGCCACCCGCTCCGCGCAGACGGCTCAGCAGAGCCTGGCCGCGGTGACCGTGATCGATCGCGAGCGGATCGAACGCAGCCAGGCCAATTCGCTGCCTGAGCTGCTCAAACAGGTGCCTGGCGTTTCGCTGGCCAACAACGGCGGGCCCGGCAAATCCACCTCGCTGTTCATGCGCGGCACCGAATCCGATCACGTGCTGGTGATGATCGACGGCATCAAGATCGGCTCGGTCTCGGGCGGCGGCGCGGCCCTGCAGGATCTGCCGCTGGAGCTGATTGAGCGCATCGAGGTGGTCCGCGGTCCGCGCTCCAGCCTGTACGGCTCGGAGGCCATCGGCGGGGTGATCCAGATCTTCACCCGCAAGGGCCAGGGGCAGGGCGTCAAGCCGTTCTTCTCGGCCGGTTACGGCACCCATGACACCTACACGGGCAGCGTCGGCGTTTCCGGTGGTGACGGTCGTGGCTGGTACAGCCTGGGCGTCAGTGGCTCGGACACCGACGGCATCAACGTCAAGTCGGCGGACACTAGCGGCTACGAACGTGATGCCGATGGCTATCGCAACCTGTCCGCGACGATGAGCGCCGGCTACCGCTTCGACAACGGCCTGGAGCTGGACGCCAACCTGCTGCAGGCCAAGTCGCACAACGACTACGACAGCGTAAACCGGGCCCGCACGTCCGGTTTCGGCGCCAATGCCGATGGTGAGTCGAGGGTCTTCGGCACCCGTGCGCGCTTCAGTCCGCTGGAACCCTGGCTGGTGACGCTGCAGGCCGGGCGCAGCGAAGACAAATCCGATGCCTATCAGGACGGACAGTTCTATTCACGCTTCGACAGCCGTCGCGACACGCTCAGCTGGCAGAACGATATCCAGCTGGCCGCGGGGCATACGCTGATCCTGGGTGCCGACCACCAGCGCGACGAGGTCAACGGCACCACGCTGTATGCCGAGGATTCCCGGAACAACGACGGCTATTTCGCTCAGTACCTGGGCGAGGTCGGTCGCCATGACTGGCAGCTGTCGCTGCGACGTGACGATAACGAGCAGTTCGGCCAGCACGACACCGGCAACATCGGCTACGGCTATGCGCTGACCGACTGGTTGCGCGGCTCCATCAGCTATGGCACGGCATTCAAGGCGCCGACCTTCAACGAGCTGTATTTCCCCGACTACGGCAATCCCGAGCTGGATGCGGAAACCTCCGAGAGCCTCGAAGTCGGCCTTGCCGGGCAGCATGGCTGGGGCCACTGGGCGGTGAATGCCTATCGCACCGTGGTCGATGACCTCATCGCCTATGACGCCAGCATTTCCGCGCCGGCCAACGTGCAGGAAGCGCGTATCCGCGGGGTCGAGCTGGTGCTCGGCAGCCAATTGTTCGGTTGGGACTGGAACGCCAACTACAGCCTGCTGGAGCCGGAGAACCGCTCCGCCGGGGCCAACCGCGGCAACGAGCTGGCGCGCCGGGCCAAGCAGCTGTTCAACCTTGACCTCGACCGCCGGCTCGGTGCCTTCAGCATCGGCGCCAGCCTGCACGCCGAGGGGCAGCGTTACGACGACCTGGCCAACACCCGCGAGCTGTCCGGCTACGCCACCCTCGACCTGCGTGGCGAATACCGCATCACCCCGGAGTGGCGCCTGCAGGCGCGCGTCGCCAACCTGCTGGACGCCGACTTTGAGACCGCCGAGGGCTACAACCAGCCCGGCCAGGCCGCTTACCTGACCGTGCGCTATCAGGCGCTGTAAGACCGCGGCGCGGGCATGTCGCCCGCGCCCACCAGAGGAGATTGCAATGATCAAGCTTGCCCCGAGATACCAGCTGCTGGTCGGCCTCGCGCTTGCCGCGCTGCTGGCCATGACCCGCGGACAGCACTTCGCCAGCGTCAACCTGCCCAGCGCGTCCTGGGCGGCGTTCTTCCTCGCCGGCGTGCTGGTGCGGCCGAAGTGGGTGTTTCCGGCACTGTTTCTCGAGGCTTCGCTGCTGGATTTCGCCGCCATCCAGTGGGCCGGTGTCAGCGACTGGTGCATGTCGCCGGCGTACTGGATGCTCGTTCCGGCATACGGTTCGCTGTGGCTGGGCGGTCGACTCTACGCCCGTCTGCATCGTGACCATTTCAGCAGCCTGGCGACCCTGGCGCTGTGCGTGATGGCGAGCGCCTTCGTTTGCTACCTGTTCTCCGGCGGCGGCTTCCTCTATTTCTCCGGGCGCTATCCCGAGCCGACCCTGGCGCTGCTGGCCGAGCGCATGGCCACCTATTACCCGCGCTACCTGTCGACCCTCGCGCTGTATGTCGGCGTCGCCGCGCTGCTGTTCGTCGGCCTGCGCGCCTGGACCGGGCAGCGTGACGAGGCCCGCGCATGAGCGAGTCCAGCGAACGCGACGATCGCCACAAGGCACGCATGCAGCGCAAGAAGGCGCTGATCGACGAGAAGATTGCCGAGGCGCAGGACGAGTACGGCCTGCTGCTGGTGCACACCGGTAATGGCAAGGGCAAGAGCAGTTCGGCTTTCGGCATGGTGGCGCGTGCGCTCGGCCACGGCATCAAGGTCGGCGTGGTGCAATTCATCAAGGGCGCAGCCAGCACCGGCGAGGAGGCATTCTTCCGGCGCTTTCCGGACGAGGTGCGCTACCACGTGATGGGCGAGGGCTTCACCTGGGAAACCCAGGATCGCCAGCGTGACATCGCCAAGGCCCGCGAAGCCTGGGCGGTCGCAGCCGAGCTGCTGGCCGATCCCAAGATCGGCCTGGTGGTGCTCGACGAACTGAACATCGCCCTGAAGTACGGCTACCTGGAGCTGGCGCCGGTGCTCGCCGACATCGAGTCGCGGCCGCTGCTGCAGCACGTGGTGGTCACCGGCCGCGGCGCCCCGCCGGGTCTGGTCGAGGCGGCGGACACCGTCACCGAGATGGCGTTGGTCAAGCATGCGTTCAAGGCCGGCGTTAAGGCGCAAAAAGGCGTCGAATTTTGATGCCGGCGCTCAAAACACTCACGGACCGTTGCATAGGGTGGATGACGTCTGTTTCATCCACCATCGGCGTGGTCGGTGGATGGGTGAAGCGTCATCCACCCTGTGATGCTAATGAGAGACCGCGATGACCAGTAGAAACTGCCCGGCGCTATTGATCGCCGCACCTGCTTCCGGCCAGGGCAAGACCACCGTCACTGCCGCTCTGGCGCGGCTGCATGCGCGGCAGGGCAAGCGCGTGCGGGTGTTCAAATGCGGGCCGGACTTCCTCGACCCGATGATCCTCGCGCGTGCCAGCGGCAAGCCGGTCTATCAGCTCGATCTGTGGATGGTCGGCGAAGAAGAGTCGCGACGCCTGCTCTGGGAAGCGGCGGGCGAGGCCGACCTGATCCTGATCGAAGGGGTAATGGGCCTGTTCGATGGTTCGCCCTCGGCGGCTGATCTGGCGCGGCGCTTCGGCGTGCCGGTGCTGGCGGTCATCGATGGCTCGGCCATGGCGCAGACCTTCGGCGCCATGGCGCACGGGCTGAGCAGCTTCCAGCCGGACCTCCCGTTCGATGGCGTGCTGGCCAATCGGGTCGGCAGCGCCCGGCATGGCGAGATTCTGCGCGACAGCCTGCCGGAGTCGATCCGCTGGTACGGCGCCCTGCCGCGCAGTGTCGAGGTGGAGCTGCCCAGTCGGCACCTCGGGCTGGTGCAGGCTGAGGAGCTGGCTGATCTGGACGCCCGTCTGGATGTCGCGGCAGATGCCCTGGCAGTCAGTGCGGACACCGAGTTGCCTGCCCCGGTCACTTTCGCCGCGCCGGCCAGCGCGCCGCTCGAACCCCTGCTGGCGGGTGTACGCATCGGTGTCGCGCGCGATGCGGCGTTTGCCTTTCTCTACCAGGCCAATCTCGACCTGCTGCAGGCGTTGGGCGCCGAGTTGCTGTTTTTCTCGCCGCTGCGCTTCGCCCGCTTGCCGGCCGTGGACAGCCTCTATCTGCCGGGCGGCTATCCCGAGTTGCACCTGCGCGGCCTGTCGCGCAACCGCGCCATGGCAGAGGCGATCCGCGCGCATCATGAGGCGGGCAAGCCGATCCTCGCCGAGTGCGGCGGCATGCTCTACCTGCTCGACGGGTTGACCGACCGTGGCGACGAGCGCGCGCAGATGCTCGGCCTGCTGCCCGGCGAGGCACGCATGCACAAGCGCCTGACGGCACTGGCGCTGCAGGAAGTGGAGCTGCCGGAAGGGCGGCTGCGCGGGCACACCTTCCACCATTCGGCGCTGGAGTCGCCACTCGAGCCGCTGGCTCGCGGCGAGTGCCCGAACTACAAGCGCACCGCCGAAGCGGTCTACCGCCGGGGCCGGCTGACGGCGTCCTACATACACCTGTACCTGCCGTCCGATCCGGCAGCCGCCGCGGCGCTGTTCCGGCCATGAGCGCGCACGCCTTCAGCCCGCAGGAGCGCGCGGCGGTCTATCGCACCATCGGCGAGCGTCGCGACATGCGCCATTTCGCCGGCGGCGAGGTGGCACCGGAGCTGCTGTCGAGACTGCTCAACGCGGCGCACCAGGCGCCCAGCGTCGGCCTGATGCAGCCGTGGCGCTTTATCCGCATCACCCGCCCCGAGTTGCGCACGGCCATCGCCGCCTTGGTCGGTGAGGAGCGCCAGCGCACGGCTCAGGCGCTCGGCGAGCGTTCCGCCGAGTTCATGCGGCTCAAGGTCGAGGGCATCGAGGATTGCGCCGAACTGCTGGTCGCCGCGTTGATGGATGGCCGCGAGCAACATATCTTCGGCCGCCGCACGCTGCCGGAGATGGACCTCGCCTCGCTGGCCTGCGCGATCCAGAATCTCTGGCTCGCGGCGCGGGCGGAAGGTCTGGGCATGGGCTGGGTGTCACTGTTCGATCCCGGCGCGCTGGCTGCCTTGCTCGGCATGCCGGACGGTGCCAAGCCGGTGGCGATCCTCTGCCTCGGGCCGGTGCAGGAGTTCTACTCGGCACCGATGCTGGCACTGGAAGGCTGGACCACGCCGCGACCGCTGCACGACCTGGTTTTCGAGAATGCCTGGGAGGCGAAATGAGCAAGGGGCCGCAGCGCATCGTCTGCCTGTCCACCGAGACCTGCGAAACGCTGTACCTGCTGGGCGAGCAGGCGCGCATCGTCGGCATCTCCGGCTTCACCGTGCGTCCGCCGCAGGCGCGCAAGGAAAAGCCCAAGGTCAGCGGCTTCACCAGCGTCAAGCATGAGCAGATTCTCGCCCTCGAGCCGGACCTGGTGCTCGGCTACAGCGACCTGCAGGGCGACATGCTCGCCGAGCTGGCGCGCGAAGGGCTGGAAGTGCACCTGTTCAACCAGCGCGATATCGCCGGCATTCTGCGCATGATCGAGACGCTCGGTGCGCTGGTGCACGCTGGCGAGCGCGCGCAGGCGCTGATCGGTGAGCTGCAGGCGGGGCTCGATGTCATCCGCGCCAGCGCCGCTGCCTTGCCGCGCCGGCCGCGGGTGTACTTCGAGGAATGGAACGAGCCGCTGATTTCCGGTATCGCCTGGGTCAGCGAGCTGATCGAACTGGCCGGTGGCGAGGACTGCTTCGCCGAGCTGGCGGCGTTCAAGCGCGCCAAGGACAGGATCATCGACGACCCCCAGGAAGTGGTGCGCCGCGCGCCGGAGCTGATCGTCGGCTCCTGGTGCGGCCGCCGTTTTCGCCCGGAACAGGTGGCTGCACGGCCTGGCTGGCAGGCGATTCCGGCGGTGCGCACGGGCCAGCTGCACGAGATCAAGTCGCCGGACATCCTCAACCCCGGCCCGGCGGTGCTGACCGACGGCGTACGCCAGCTGCATGCGCTGATCAGTGCCTGCGCGCAGAGGGCCGAGTGAGTCTGTTCCTCACCGTTAGCGCGGCGCTGCTGCTGGATGCGTTGCTCGGCGAGCCGAAGCGGGCACATCCACTGGTAGCCTTCGGTCGCCTGGCCGATCGCCTGGAGCAGCATTTCAACGGGTCTGCGGCGCGCGGCTGGCGCAGCCACGGGGTGACCGCCTGGTGCCTGGCGGTGCTACCGCTGACCTTGCTGGCCTGGCTGCTCAGCCTGTTACCGACCGTCGGCTGGCTGGTGGAGATCGTTCTGCTCTATCTGGCCCTGGGCCTGCGCAGTCTGGGCGAGCATGCACTGCCGGTGGCGCAGGCGCTGTGGCGGCATGATCTGCCCGAGGCACGCCGCCGCGTCGGCTGGATCGTCAGCCGCGACACCACGCAGCTGGACGAGGAGGGCGTGGCCCGTGCGGCCACCGAGTCGGTGCTGGAGAACGGCAGCGATGCGGTGTTCGCTGCGCTGTTCTGGTTCATCGTCGCGGGCGTGCCGGGTGTGGTTCTGTATCGCCTGAGCAACACGCTGGACGCCATGTGGGGCTATCGCAACGCGCGCTTCGAGCGCTTTGGCTGGGCCGCCGCACGCATCGACGACGTGCTCAACTATTTGCCGGCACGGCTGGTCGCGCTGACCTACGCATTGCTCGGGCGCACCCGCCGCGCACTGCGTTGCTGGCGCACCCAGGCGCCCTTGTGGGACAGCCCCAACGCCGGTCCGGTCATGGCCTCAGGCGCCGGAGCGTTGGGCGTGGTGTTGGGTGGCGCCGCCATCTATCACGGTGAGGTGCATGCGCGACCCGAGTTGGGGCGAGGCAAGGCGCCACAGGCGCGGCATATCGAGCATGCGCTGGATCTGGTCTGGGGTGGCGTCGGTGTCTGGCTGCTGGCGCTGCTGTTCGGTGGCTGGCTCTATGCTTGAGCACGGTGGTCGTCTGCGCGCAGCTGCGCAGCGCTACGGCATTCCGCTGTCGGATTGGCTCGACCTTTCCACCGGTATCGCCCCCTATCATCCGCCGTTGCCGAGCATTTCCAGCTGCGCCTGGGCACGTCTGCCAGAGCCTGAAGATGGCCTGGAAGTAGCGGCCCGGCAGTACTACGGTGCGCGCGCGGTGTTGCCAGTGGCCGGTTCGCAGAGTGCCATCCAGGCCCTGCCGCGCCTGCGCGGGTCGGCGCGAGTCGGCATCGTATCGCCCTGTTATGCCGAGCACGCCGAGGCCTGGCGTCGCGCCGGCCACCGCGTCGTCGAGCTCTGCGAGGCCAGCGTGCCGCGTGCACTGGATCAGCTCGACGTGCTGGTGGTGGTCAACCCGAACAATCCCACCGGCCAGCTGATCGCGCCGCAGCGCCTGCTGGAATGGCGCAGTGAGCTGGCGGCCTACGGCGGCTGGTTGGTGGTGGACGAGGCGTTCATGGACTGCATGCCGCAGCACAGTCTGGCCGAGCACAGCCACCTGCCCGGACTGATCGTGCTGCGCTCGTTCGGCAAATTCTTTGGCCTGGCCGGCGCGAGACTGGGTTTCGTACTTGCCCACACTGGCCTGCTGCGTTCGCTCGCCAGGCTGCTCGGGCCCTGGACGGTGAATGGCCCGACGCGGCAGCTGGGCGCAGTGCTGCTGGCTGATCAGTCTGCTCAGCAGCGCCAGCGCGAATGCCTGCACTGCGACGGCCAGCGTCTGACCGACCTGCTACGCCGCCATGGCCTTGCGCCGCAGGGCGGCTGCGCACTGTTCCAGTGGTGGGTCAGCGACGACGCTGCGCTCTTGCATGACTTTCTTGCCCGTCGCGGCATTCTCACCCGGTTTTTCGCTCAGCCTTCCAGCGTGCGTTTCGGCCTGCCGACCGATATTGGTTGGGCGCGACTGGATCAGGCTCTGCAATTTTTCAGGGAGCAACATCCATGACGACGCTGATGGTGCAGGGCACCACCTCCGACGCCGGCAAGAGCACGCTGGTGACGGCGCTGTGCCGCTGGTTGGCACGCCAGGGGGTTGCCGTCGTGCCGTTCAAGCCGCAGAACATGGCGCTCAACAGCGCGGTGACTGCAGATGGCGGCGAAATCGGCAGGGCTCAGGCCGTACAGGCGCAGGCGGCGAACCTTGCGCCGCACACCGACATGAATCCGGTGCTCTTGAAGCCCAACAGCGACATCGGCGCCCAGGTGATCATCCATGGCCGCGCGGTGACCAGCATGGATGCCGCCGCCTACCACGACTACAAGCGCGTGGCGATGCAGGCGGTGCTCGACTCGCACCAGCGGCTGTCCGCAGGTTATCGCGTGGTGATGGTCGAGGGCGCCGGTTCACCTGCGGAGATCAATCTGCGCGCCGGCGATATCGCCAACATGGGCTTCGCCGAAGCGGTGGATTGCCCGGTGATCCTGATCGCCGATATCGACAAGGGCGGGGTGTTCGCCCATCTGGTCGGCACCTTGGCGTTGCTCTCGGAAAGCGAGCAAGCGCGGGTTCAGGGCTTCGTCATCAACCGTTTTCGTGGCGACATCTCGCTGTTGCAGCCCGGTCTCGACTGGCTGGAGCAACGCACCGGCAAGCCGGTACTGGGCGTGCTGCCGTACCTGATGGATTTCCATCTGGAAGCGGAGGATGCCATCGACGTGCGCCAGTCCGGCAAGGCCGGCGACGCGCTGAAGGTGGTGGTGCCGGTGCTGCCGCGCATCAGCAACCACACCGACTTCGACCCGCTGCGCCTGCACCCGCAGGTCGACCTGCAGTTCGTCGGTCCCGGGCAGCCGGTGCCGCCTGCCGATCTGATCATCCTGCCCGGCTCGAAAAGCGTACGCGCCGACCTCACCTGGCTGCGCGCCAACGGCTGGGAAGCAGCAATCCAGAAGCACCTGCGCTACGGCGGCAAATTGCTGGGCATCTGTGGCGGCCTGCAGATGCTCGGCACGCGCATTGCTGATCCGCTCGGGCTGGAAGGTCCGGCGGGGGAGAGCGAGGCGCTCGGGCTGCTGGATTTCGACACGGTTCTTGAGGCGGACAAGCAGTTGCGCAACGTCACCGGCCGGTTGCTACCGGGCGGCGTGCCGGTCAGCGGCTACGAGATTCATGCCGGCGTCAGCAGCGGCCCGGCGCTCGAGCAGCCAGCGGTGCAGCTCGACGACGGCCGCTGCGATGGTGCCATCAGCGCCGACGGGCAGGTGCTCGGCACCTATCTGCACGGCCTGTTCGAGGGGCCCGAGGCCTGTGCTGCGCTGCTGCGCTGGGCAGGCCTCGATGCGGTGGAAACTGTCGACTACCACGCGCTGCGCGAGCGCGACATCGAGCGCCTCGCCGACTTGGTCGAGACACATCTGGATACCGCGCGGTTACGCGCGCTCTGCGGGCTGGAAGACTGAGCATGCTGGAACTGATTCTTGGCGGCGCCCGCTCGGGCAAGAGCCGCTTTGCCGAGCGTCTGGCTGCCGATAGCGGCCTGGCGGTTACCTATATCGCCACCAGCCAGCCGCTGGACGGCGAGATGACCGAGCGCATCGCCCATCACCGTGAGCGGCGCCCGGCGCACTGGACACTGGTCGAAGAACCCCTGCAACTGGCGCGGGTGCTGCGCGAGCAGGCTGCTGCGAATCGCTGCCTGCTGGTCGACTGCCTGACCCTCTGGCTAACCAACCTGCTGATGCTGGACGACGCGGCGCGCTTCGCCGAGGAGCGTGATGCTCTGCTCGAATGCCTGGACGGGTTGCCGGGGCGGATCCTGCTGGTCAGCAACGAGACCGGCCTCGGCGTGGTGCCGCTGGGCGAGCTGACCCGTCGCTATGTGGACGAGGCCGGCTGGCTGCACCAGGCCGTGGCGGAACGGGCGCAGCGGGTGACCTTTATGGTCGCCGGGCTGCCCATGACATTGAAGGACGCACATTGAAGGAAGCGCATTGATGCACGATTGGTGGAACGAGCCATGCGACATGCTGGATGAATCCGTGCGCGCCCAGGCATTGGCGCGCCAGGACCAGTTGACCAAGCCACGTGGTGCGCTCGGCCAGCTCGAAGCCCTGGCGGTGTCGCTGGCAGCCATGCAGGGCAGCGAGCGGCCGCAGGTCGAGCGCCTGCATGTCAGCGTGTTCGCCGGCGATCACGGCGTGGTGGAAGAGGGTGTTTCGGCTTATCCGCAGTCAGTGACCGGGCAGATGCTGCGCAATTTCGTCGTCGGCGGGGCTGCACTGAGCGTGTTGTCGAAGCGGCTCGGCGCGCCGCTGGAGGTGATCGACCTGGGTACCGTGGAGCCGCTGCAACTGGATGGCGTAAGCCATTTGCGGCTAGGCCCCGGTACGGCGAACCTGGCTCGCGAAGCGGCGATGAGTGACGAGCAGTTACGCCTGGCCCTGGCGGCCGGCCGCGACAGTGCGCAGCGCGCCGCGCACGGTTCAGCCGAGCTATTCATCGGCGGCGAAATGGGCATCGGCAATACCACCAGCGCCAGTGCGTTGGCCGCCGTGCTGCTGCCGCGCTCGCCGTTGACGCTGGTCGGGCCGGGCACCGGCCTCGATCTGGCTGGCATTCGCCACAAGATTCAGGTGATCCAGAACGCGGTTCGGTTGCACGCCGAGCATTGTGTCGCGCCGCTTGAAGCCTTGCGCCGACTGGGTGGTTTCGAGATCGCGGCGCTGGCGGGTGCCTATCTGCGCTGCGCGCAGCTGGGCATTGCGGTACTGGTCGACGGCTTTATCTGCAGCGCTGCCGCGCTCTGTGCGGTGCGGCTGAATCCGGCCTGTCGACCTTGGTTGATCTTCGCCCATCGTTCTGCCGAGCCCGGCCATCTGGCGGTGCTGGAAGCACTTGGCGCCGTGCCGCTGCTCGATCTCGGCTTGCGTCTGGGGGAAGGCAGTGGTGCGGCGCTGGCCGTGCCGCTGTTGCAGCAGGCCTGCGCGCTGCACAACGAAATGGCGACGTTCGTCGAAGCCGAAATTTCGGACCGAACTGCATGATCACGAGCATCGATCTGCTGCGCCATGGCGAGACCGAGCGGGGCGGTGGCTTTCGCGGCAGCCTCGACGATGCGCTGACTGAGCGTGGCTGGCAGCAGATGTGCGATGCGGTTGCTGGCGCCGGTCCCTGGGACGTGCTGGTCAGCTCGCCGCTGCAACGCTGTGCCGCCTTCGCGCGGGAGCAGGCCGCACAGCGCGGCCTGCCGCTGCAGCTGGAGCCGGACCTGCGCGAGCTGCATTTTGGCGACTGGGAAGGCCGTAGCGCCGCCGATCTGATGCAGCACAGCGCCGAGGCGCTCGGCCTGTTCTGGGCCGATCCCTACGGTTTTACGCCGCCTGGCGGTGAGCCGCTGGCGCAGTTCGAGGCGCGCGTGCTGGCTGCCATCGACTGCCTTGGGCAGCGCTTTGCCGGCCAGCGGCTGTTGGTCATCTGTCATGCCGGCGTGATGCGCCTGCTGCTGGCGCGTGCGTGGGGCTTGCCAAGGGAGCGGCTGCTGGATGTGGTGGTGGCCCACGGCGAACTGCTGCCGCTCAACGCTCATCCGGCGGGCGAACCGGTCGCCGTCGAGGAATAGGACCTGCCGATGCTGCCGCTATTGATCGCCCTGCAATTTCTCACCAGCCTGCCGATCCGCTTGCCGGCAATGCCGGAGCCCGAGCAGCAGGGGCGCTCATTGCTGTATTACCCGGTGGTCGGTCTGTTGCTCGGCGCGTTGCTCTGTCTGGCCGCATTTGTACTGGATGGGACGCCGCCGCTGTTACAGGCGGCCTTGCTCCTCACCCTCTGGGTTGCGCTGACCGGCCTCTTGCACCTCGATGGCCTGGCCGACAGCGCGGACGCCTGGCTGGGTGGCTTCGGCGACCGCGAGCGCACGCTGCAAATCATGAAGGACCCGCGCAGCGGCCCGGTCGCCGTGGTGGTTCTGGTGCTTTTGCTGTTGCTTAAATTCAGCGCGCTGTTGGCGTTGCTCCAGGCGCAACAGTACTCCGCACTGTTGCTGGCGCCGGTGCTGGGGCGGGCCGCGCTGCCAGCGTTGTTTCTCTTGACGCCGTATGTGCGGCCCAACGGACTTGGTCATGCGCTGGCAGCGAATCTGCCGCATGGCGAGGCGAGGGGCGTACTGGCGCTGGTCGCGGTGGGTTGTTTGCTGTTCGGCAGCAGCGGGCTGATCGCTCTGTCGTTGGCTGCGGTGACGTTTCTGCTGGCGCGTCGCGCCGTGCTGCGCCGGCTTGGCGGCACCACCGGCGATACCGCTGGTGCGCTGCTGGAGCTGGTGGAGTGCACGGTATTGGTAGGGCTGGCGCTGCAGCTCTAGCGGTCTGCCACCGGTCGACGGTCGAGCACGGGCGCATGTTGCGCCATCAGTTCGATGACCCAATCGATGAACACGCGCAGTTTGGCACTGACATGCCGATTCGGTGGGAACGCCAGGTACAGCGGCATTTCATCGAGCCGCCAGTCTTGCAGCAGTGGCAACAGCTCGCCGTTGGCCAGGTGCGTTCTGACCATGTACTCCGGCAGCCAGATGATGCCCAGCCCAGCCAGCCCCGCGGCCAGACAGGCATTGCCGTCGTCCACGGCAAGCGCATAGCGGCCGTGTACCTGAACCTGCTCATCCTGCCGCTGCATGACGTACGGTGTGGGTTTGCCGGTGCGCGCCCAGAGAAAGCCGACGACACGGTGGTGGCTGTTTTCCAGCTCGCTCGGGTGTGTCGGCACGCCGGTGCGTTCGAGGTAGCCAGGGGCCGCGTAGACGCCAAGGCGTAGGTCGCCAACGTGGCGGGCGATCAGTGACTGGTCGGTGATCTCGCCACCGCGCACCACGCAGTCCACATTCTCCCCGATCAGATCCACCCGCCGATCACTGACGCCCATGTCCAGCTGGATGTCCGGATACTTCGCATAGAAGGCCGGCAATGCCGGAATCAGGATCATCCGTGCCAGTGGGCTGGGGACGTCCACGCGCAAGCGTCCTCGGGGCACTGCGGCGGCAGCGGACAGGCTGGTTTCGGCGTCGTCCAGATCGGCCAGCAGGCGCAGGGCGCGCTCGTAATAGGCCGCACCGTCGGCGGTGACGTTGACCTTGCGCGTGGTGCGGTTGAGTAGCCTGACGCGAAGCCGCGCCTCGAGTTGCTGGACCTGCTGGGTGACGCTGGTCTTGCTGATGCGCAGGGTCTCGGCGGCCTTGGTGAAGCTGCCGGTTTCCACCACGCGAACGAAGGCCTGCATCGCATCGAAACGGTCCATCTGAACTCCCGCGGATTGTTTGGATTACGCAAATAGTGTTGAGCGACCTGGCGCGTTTATCCAGTGCTTTGCGACTTCTACAGTGAGGCCTTCATTCAACGGGTCGCTCCGACCCTTATAGGAGGTTGCACATGACACCGCGTGATGTTGTTTTTCCGCCTGGCCGCCAGGCGCTCTACGAGCGCAATCGCTATTCCCCGGCCATCCGCGCCAATGGCTTGCTGTTCGTCTCCGGACAGGTCGGCAGCCGCGAGGACGGCTCACCCGAACCGGAGCTGGAGGCGCAGGTTCGGCGCGCCTTCGATAACCTGAACGCGATCCTGCAGGCGGCGGGTTGTACGTTCGACGATGTCATCGACGTCACCGTGTTCATGGTCGATCCGCAGGCGATCTTCGAGCGGGTCTGGAGCGTCGTGCCCGAATACTGGGGCGCAGCGCCGCATCCGACGCTGACTGCGGTTGGGGTTACCTGGCTGTACGGCTTCCAGTTCGAGATCAAGGTGATCGCCAAGCTGCCGGAACCGACCGAGGCTTGATTCGGCTCAGCCCAGCAGCGCCACCGTCTTGATCTGCGCCCAAAGCGCCTGACCGGGCGTAATGGCCAGCTGATCGGCGGAGCGCCGGGTGATGCGTGCCAGCAGCGGCGTGCCACCGGCATCGAGGCGGACCAGCACATGCGCCGGCGTATCGGCCGCGACCATGGCCTCGACCCGAGCGGGGAGCAGGTTGGTGATACTGCTGCCTTCGGCGCGTTGCAACGCCAGGCTCACGTCGCGGGCGTGCACACGAAAACGCAGGCGCTGGCCCAGGGCTTCCGAGCGCTGTGAGACCAGCACTTCGCCGCCGGGGAAGGTCAGCCGAGTGAGGTGGTAGTGGGCGTCGTGGCCGGCGATTTCGCCTTCCACCACGACGCCGGCGTCATCGCTGAAGGCGGTCGGCAAGTCCAGCCGCGCGAGCGTCTCGCGCAGTTCGCCCTGAGCGATGGCTCGCCCCTGTTCCAGCAACACGACGTGGTCGGCCAGCCGCGCCACTTCGTCCGGCGAGTGGCTGACGTAGAGCACTGGGATATCCAGCTCATCGTGCAACCGCTCTAGGTAGGGCAGGATTTCGTTCTTGCGCTTGAGGTCGAGCGCGGCCAGCGGTTCGTCCATCAGCAGCAGGCGCGGGCTGGTCAGCAGTGCGCGGGCAATGCCGACGCGCTGGCGTTCACCGCCAGAAAGCCGATCCGGCATGCGCTCGAGCAGATGGTCGATACCCAGCAGTTCCACCGCTTGCTCCAGCGCTACACGGCGCTGTGGTGCCGGTACTCGGCGCATGCCGAATTCCAGATTGCGTCGCACGGAAAGGTGCGTGAACAGGTTGGCCTCCTGAAACACGTAACCAATGGGGCGACGGTGTGGTGGTACGAACAGGTTCTGCGCACTGTTCTGCCAACGTTCACCATTGACGGTCAGCTCGCCCTGGCCTGAGCGCTCCAGGCCCGCCACGCAGCGCAGCAGGGTGGTCTTGCCCGAGCCGGAGTGACCGAACAGCGCGGTCACCCCGCGGCCGGGCAATTGCAGATCGACATCCAGGCTGAAGTCGGCATAGTCGAGGCGAAAACGTGCCTGGATTCCTCTGTGGGTTGTAGCGTCGTTCATCCGCGCCACCCTTGCTTCAGCCGGCTGCCATACAGCACCAGCAACACCAGGAAGGAGAACAGCAGCATGCCGCCGGCCAGCCAGTGCGCTTGTGCGTACTCCATGGCCTCGACATGGTCGTAGATTTGCACTGACACCACGCGGGTCTGCCCCGGAATGTTGCCGCCGATCATCAGCACCACGCCGAACTCGCCGACGGTATGCGCGAAACCGAGGATGCTGGCGGTAATGAAACCGGGACGGGCGAGTGGCAGCACCACACTGAAGAAGGTGTCCCAGGGGCCGGCGCGTAGTGTGGCGGCGGCTTCCAGGGGCCGCTCGCCAATGGCTTCGAACGCATTCTGCAAGGGCTGCACCACGAACGGCAGCGAGTAGAACACCGAGCCGACCACCAATCCGGCAAAGGTGAACGGCAGGGTGCCGAGCCCAAGACTCTGGGTGAACTGGCCGATGAAACCGTTGGGGCCCATGGCCACCAGCAGGTAGAAGCCGAGCACCGTCGGCGGCAGCACCAGCGGCAGCGCGACCACGGCCCCAATCGGGCCCTTCATGCGCGAGGTGGTGCGCGCCAGCCACCAGGCGATGGGTGTGCCGATCAGCAGCAGGACCAGCGTGGTCACGCTGGCCAGTTTGAAGGTCAGCCAGATTGCTGCCAGGGCCACGCTGTCCAGCGCCATGCTGCTACTCCAGCCCGTAGCCATAGGACTGGATCAGCGCGCGGATCTGCGGCTGCGCCAGGTAATCCAGCAGCGCTCTGGCTGCAGGGTTGTCTTGCCCTCTGGTCAGCAGCACGGCTTCCTGGCGAATGGCCGGGTGGATGTCGGTGGGTACAACCCAGCCCGAGCCGGTAGTGATCCGGCCATCCTTCGCCACCTGAGACAGCGCGATAAAGCCCAGCTGCGCATTGCCGCTGGCGACGAACTGGTGGGTCTGCGCGATATTTTCGCCCTGCACCAGGCGGCCGCGCAGGGTGTCGTCGAGCCCGAGATGTTCCAGTGTGGCCAGGGCGGCAGCGCCATAGGGCGCAGTTTTCGGGTTGGCCATGGCGAGGTGGCGGAAATCGCCCTTGCGCAGCAGGTCAGGGCCGTCCTGCACCAAGCCCGCAGTCGGCGACCACAACACCAGGCGGCCAACGGCATAGGTGAAGCGGCTACCGGGTATAGCCGCGCCTTCCTGCTCGAGCCGCCCTGGCGTGGTGTCATCCGCTGACAGCAAGACCTCGAACGGTGCGCCATTGCGAATCTGCGCATAGAACTTGCCGGTAGCGCCGAAGGCAAGTCTGGCCTGGTGGCCGGTGTCGCGCTCGAAACGGCTGGCGATTTCCCGCATCGGTGCCGTGAAGTTGGAGGCGACCGCCACCTGCACCTGAGCCGCGAGGGCATTGCCGAGCGGCAGCAGGAGGAGAGTCAGTGCGTAGCGGAGTGCTCGAGATGGATGCATGCGGCCTCGTTCGGTGCAGAGCGGCTGGGGCGCATCATATTGCAGTTTGGCCGAGCTGTGATTGACCGGACGCGCTTCGGTCTGCGCGGGCATTGTCGCGGGCACGGCGGCGGAGTAGCGTTGTGAGCCCGCGACCGGAGAACTGGCCATGAATATCACTCGTCCTCTGGCGGCACTGACGCTGGTTTTCGCCAGCGCCTCGGTGATTGCCGCCGAATGCCCGGCACTGCTGCAGCATGAGTTGCCCAAGTTGCGCTCCAAGGAAACCGTCGATCTGTGCAGCCAGTTCCAGGGCAAGGCTCTGGTGGTGGTCAACACCGCCAGCCATTGCGGCTTCACCGGGCAGTTCAAGGGGCTCGAAGCACTCTATCAGCGTTACAAGGACGACGGCCTGGAGGTGATCGGCGTGCCCTCGGATGACTTCTTCCAGGAGGCCGATGACGAGGCCGAGACGGCCGAGGTCTGCTACGTGAATTACGGTGTGACCTTCACCATGACTCAGACGCAGCCGGTGCGGGGGCGCGATGCGACGCCGTTGTTTCGCCAGCTGGCCGAGCAGGCCGGAGCAGCGCCGCGCTGGAACTTTTACAAGTACGTGGTCGACCGGGAAGGGCGCGTCGTCGCGCATTTTTCCAGCAAGGTCGCGCCGGATGACCCGCGTCTGATCGCAGCGGTGGAGAAGGCGTTGGAAAGGTAGAAACAAAAAAGCCCCGGCGGACCGGGGCTTTTTCGTTCTTCCGCTACATCAGAAGCGGTAGCTCAGAGCAGCGCCAAAGCCGTGGGCGCGGTTCTTGAACGTCGCGTCATAGTTGGCCTCGAGCGCACCGCCCTGGTAGGTGCGGCTGCGGTTGATGTCCACTTCTTCCTCTCGCAGATAGGAATAAGCGAGGTCGACGGTGACGTCGTCAGTCGGATTCCAGGCCAGACCGAAGCTGATAGCCGTGCGGTCGCCGGTCGGGATGCGCGGAGAGCGATGGACGTTGTTGGTCGGGCTCTGGTCGAAAGCCAGGCCAGTACGCAGGGTCCACTCACGATTCAGCTTGTAGGCGGCGCCGATGGCATAGGACCAGGTGTCATGCCAGTCCTGCTCTTCGACGATGGGCGCGAGGTTGCCTTGCAGCGGGCCTGGAATTCCATCGTTCTCGATGATGATCGCTTCGAAGCGGCTCCAGCGGGTCCACATCGCACCACCGTACAGGGTCCACTGATCGTTGAGCTCGTGGGTCAGCGAGATATCTACCGATTCTGGTGTGTCCAGATCAAGGGATGCTTCGTATTTGCCGGCCGCTCCGGTCAGATCGAAGCTGCCGCCGGAGAGCTTTGTGTCACCCTCCAGCTTGTAGGCGACCTTGGAATGGTAGGTGACACCAGCACGGGTTTGCGGGGTGAACTCGTAAAGGACACCGGCGTTGAAGCCCAGCGCCGTGTCGTTACCGGTAACTTTCACACGCCCGTCGTTGGAGCCCAGTGGGCCGGCAGGGTTTGGCGAAGTGCTTTGCAGTTCACCTTCGATACGGTTGATAGTCGGCCCGAAACCTACCGACAGCTTGTCGTTGAAACGGTAGCTGATGGTTGGTTGCACAGTGATCACGCTGACTTCGCTGTAGTCGCCGAAATAGCGTCCCTGGTAGCCGCTTTCATAATCGGAGACCAGGCCGAACGGGACATACACGCCCACACCAACAGCCCACTTATCGTCGATCGGCTTGACGTAATAGCCCATCGGGACGGCCGTGAACGGGACCATGTCGCCGTCGTTGCTACCGTCGTAGGGCAGATTGGCGCCGCCCAAGGCAGGGCCGGAGAACGATCCCGAATTATTCTTGATATCCGTCTTCGCATGAATCGCCGCCATGCCGAAGCTGACTTCCTCACGCTTCAGGCGGGACATGCCGGCAGGGTTGCCGAACAGGGTGGTGGCGTCGTCGGCGGAAGAGGAGCGACCTGCAAACGAGGTGCCCATGCCGCTGATGCTTTGTTCGTTGAGGGCAAAACCGGCGGCCATGGCCTGGGTGGACAAGGCGCCTACGGCTACCGCGAGCGCGGTCTTCAACCATGTTGTTTTCATTGTTCTACTACTCCGGGATGAAAGCGGGTCGGAACCTAGCAACTTTCTCCGACAGGTAGCAAGACAATGAATTGCAATTTTTCGTAAAGATGACGACTAACGGTCGTGAAAACAAATGTAACTTCGGTGAAAACCCCGTGGACGTATTCTGACTGGCGAGCCACGCTGCGCGTTGGGCGCAGCGGGTCTCGTCGGTATCAGGCGCGTGGCCGGCTTGGGTCGGTGATCCATTCGCTCCATGAACCTGGGTACAGCGTCGCCAACGGGTAGCCTGCCAGACAGAGCGCGAACAGGTTGTGACAGGCGGTGACACCAGAGCCGCAATAGACCACCGCGGTTCGCGGTGACTTGCCGTCTAGCAGCTGATCGAATCGGCCGCGTAGCTGCTCGGCATCGAGAAAGCGACCATCACTGTCCAGGTTCTCGCTGAAGGGCACGCAAACGGCACCGGGAATATGCCCGCCGATCGGGTCTATGGGCTCGACCTCGCCGAGGAAACGCGGCAGGGCGCGTGCGTCGAGCAGTGCCAGCTCGGGGCTATGCAGGCGTTCTTGCAGTCGCGCTGCATTGACGACCATGCTGTCGTCTGCGTTGCCGTCGAAATGGCCCGGCTGCACCGCGGGCGTGGTGCTTTCCATGGGCAACCCCGCTTCTCGCCAAGCGTTTACGCCCCCGTCCAGCAGGTAGACGCCCTCACGCTTGCCCAGCCACAGCAACAGCCACCACGCCCGAGCGGCAAACGCGCCGGGGCCGTCGTCATAGAGCACCACTTCGCTGCCGTCACCGAGGCCCCATTGGCGCAGGCGAGTCAGCAACTGCTCAGGATCCGGCAGTGGGTGGCGCCCGGTGGTGCCGGGGATCACCGGGCCGGACAGGTCTTTTTCCAGATCGGCGAACTGCGCCCCGGGAACATGCGCCTCCCTGTAACTGCGTTCGCCATACGCCGGATCTTCCAGGGCGAACCGGCAATCCAGAATCAGCAGGTCGGGGGTGTGCAGGCGCTGGGCAAGCTCAGCGGAAGTAATGAGTTGGGCCAGTGGCATCGGTGCGGCTCCAGGCGGATTGATCGGTCAACACTACCAGCGCGCGTGGCGGTCATGAATGCCCCGGCCGCTCGGATGCTCGATATATACTGCGCGCCTCGTTCGGCCGTGCGCCGGTCGTCAGCCGAAAAGGAGGGCCGTGTGGCCATCGAAACTCAATGGGTTCTGGATGATGAACATCTGACCCGCCTGTGCGCCGAATGGCGCCAGCTGCCCTATGTGGCAGTGGATACCGAATTCATGAGGGTCGATACCTTCTACCCCATCGCCGGGCTGATACAGGTCGGTGACGGGCGGCGTGCCTATCTGATCGACCCGCTGAGCGTACGTGACTGGTCCGCGTTTGCCGCGTTGCTGCAAGACCCGGCGGTGGTGAAAGTGCTGCACGCCTGCAGCGAAGACCTCGAAGTACTGCTGCGTCTGACCGGTAGCCTGCCGCAGCCGCTGTTCGACACCCAGCTGGCGGCCGGTTACCTGAATATCGGTTTCTCCATGGGCTACTCGCGGCTGGTCCAGGCGGTACTCGGCATCGAGTTGCCCAAGGGCGAAACGCGCTCGGACTGGTTGCAGCGGCCTCTGAGTGACATGCAGGTGCGATATGCCGCCGAGGATGCCCAGCATCTGGCCGAGTTGTACGAAGCACTGCTGCCGAAGCTGTCCGAGGACAAGCGTGCCTGGGTACTGGAGGATGGTGCCGAGCTGGTCGTCAACCTGCAGCGCGAATCCGATCCCGATGAAGCCTACCGTGATGTGAAGCAGGCCTGGCGGCTCAAGCCGCAGCAGCTCGCCGTGCTCAAAGTGCTGGCGGCCTGGCGTGAGCGTCAGGCCCGTGCGCGCAACCAACCGCGCAATCGCGTGCTGCGCGAAGCCAGTCTCTGGCCGCTGGCGCGCACCCAGCCGCGCGATCTGGTGACGCTGGCCCGGATCGAGGACATGCATCCGCGTACCGTGCGCCAGGATGGTGAATTGCTGCTGGAGATGATCCGTGAGGCCGCGGCGACGCCCGAACAGGATTGGCCGGCACCGCTACCGGAACCATTGCCGCTGGAGGTGTCGTCCGTACTGAAAAAGCTGCGCGCGGTCGGCCAGCGCGAAGCGCAGGCGCTGGATATCGCACCGGAGCTGATGTTGCGCAAGAAAACGCTCGAGGCGCTGCTCAAGAGCGGCTACCCCGATGGACCCTATGAACTGCCCGAATCGCTGCGCGGCTGGCGCCGTGAGCGGATGGGGCAAGCCCTGCTCGATGCTCTGGAAAAACGACCATGAAAGTCATCTGTTCCATCTACAAAAGCCCACGCAAGGACGGAATGTACCTTTATGTCGAAAAGCGCGATGCGCTCAAGCGTGTCCCCGAAGGCCTGATCGCGGCGTTCGGGCCGCCGCAGCTGGCCTTCGAAATGGTGCTGACGCCCGAGCGCCAGCTGGCACGCGAAGACATCACCAAGGTGCTCGCCAATCTCCAGGCACAGGGTTATCACCTGCAGATGCCGCCCGCCGAGGACGATTACATCGAGCATCTGCCCGAAGAGCTGCTGCGCATGAACGATCCGATGTAAACACCTGCTCGATCCTGACGCTGGACAAGATGCGTCGGCCGGATCGGAACTACGCTCTTCTGACCGTACATGCATAAGGAGACGACGATGAAAACGCGTTCTTTGGTGATCGGTTCGGTAATGGCGGCTCTGGCGATGTCGGCCGGCGCGCAGACGCCCTCCAGCGATAACGAAGCTTGGCAGCAGCATTGGCAGAAGATGCAGGAGTACCGGCAGGCCTGGCAGTCTGCGAAGACCCCGCAGGAGCGACAGAAACTTCGCGAAGAGCATTGGCAGAGCATGCAGTCCGGTATGGGTGGCATGGCCGGGTGCCCGATGGGCGGGCCCGGCGGCGGAATGGGCAAGCAGGGTGGCAAGCCGATGCAGGGCGCCATGGGTGGCGGCATGATGGGCGCGCCGTCCAAGGAGATGCTCGACATGCGTATCCAGCACATGGAGCAGATGCTCGAGCAGATGCGTAGTCACCGGCAGATGCTCGACAAGCAGTAGCGCTCGATGTAGCCGCCGGCTCCTACCGGCGGCATCCGCCTGGCGGCTCTTGGCCGGATATCCGACAGTGGCTAGACTTGCCGGTTTTTACCGGTAGTGACAGTCATGGCGGCCAAGGTCGAACCCTTCTGGATGCGCAAAACCCTTGCCGAACTCGATGCGGCGGAATGGGAGTCGCTGTGCGACGGATGCGGCCTCTGCTGTCTGCAGAAGCTCGAGGACGAGGAAGACGGCGCCGTTTACTACACACGTATCGCCTGCAAGCTGCTCGACCTGAAGACCTGTCGCTGCAGCGATTATCCCAACCGGCGCGCCAGTGTGCCGGACTGCATACAGCTGAACGCTTCCGATGCTGCTCAGTTCAAATGGCTACCGCCCACCTGCGCCTACCGCCTGGTGGCCGAGCGCAAGGACCTGCCGCTCTGGCATCACCTGGTCTGTGGCGACCCTGAAGCGGTGCACGTCGAGCGGATTTCCCAGTCGGGCCGGATGCTCGCCGAAGGCAGCGTTGCCGAGGAGCACTGGGAAGACCACCTGATTTTCCGTGCCGGTTGAATCTAAGCCTCGTTTGCATCGTCTCAAGATCAGCACACCCCGCGCGTTTCCGATGGAGTTCTCTTCGATGCTTGTTCGACTGCTGTCGCTGTTCGCTCTTGTTCTTTTCGTCAGCGCCGAGGCCCACGCGGCCAAGCGGGTCGACCTGGACTATCACGTGCGTTTTCTGCCCAACGAGGATCAGGCCGAGGTGCAACTGATCCTGGAGAAAGGCGAAGCGGTTCGTAGCCTGGAGTTCAATCTGGGCGATGATGGCTACTACAGCGATTTCGTAGCGGATGGCGAGTGGTTGCAGGCGTCGCCGGAGCGTGGTGCCTGGCGACCCGCCGAAGGCAAGGCGCGTCTCAGCTACCGCGTGCGTATCAGCCATCCGCGCGACAACGGACGCTATGACGCACGGATGACCAGTGATTGGGCGCTGTTCCGTGGCGATGATCTGGTGCCGCCGGCCCGGCTCGATCAGGTCGACGGTGTGAAACTGGTTTCGCGCATCACCTTCGAGCTGCCCGAAGGTTGGAAGAGCATCGAAACCGGCTGGCCGCGTGTTGGCAAGAATCGCTTCCGCGTGGATAACCGTGAGCGGCTGTTCGACCGGCCGACCGGCTGGATGCTCGCCGGCAAGCTCGGTACCCGTCGCGCCAAGCTCGGCGAAACGGACGTCACCATCGCGGCGCCGGTTGGCGAGGGCGTCCGGCGGATGGATATTCTGACGATGCTGACCTTCGTCTGGCCGCAGGTACAGAATGTATTTCCCCGCGACCCGGCGAAGCTGCTCATCGTCGGTGCCGGCGACCCCATGTGGCGTGGCGGGTTGTCCGGTCCGAACTCCCTGTACATGCACGCCGACCGGCCGATTGTCAGCGAGAACGGTACAAGCTCGCTGGTGCATGAGCTTGTTCACGTCTTTAGCCGCATCAAGGACAGCGACCGCAGTGACTGGATCACTGAGGGGCTGGCCGAGTACTACGCCATTGAGCTGGTGCGTCGCGCCGGTGGCATGAGCGAAGACCGCTACCAGGCGGTACGTGAGCATCTGACCAAGTGGAGTCGCAAGGTCGACAGCTTGCGCACCGAGCGCTCGACAGGGCCGACCACCGCCCGTGCCGTGCTGCTGTTGCAGGAGCTGGACAAGGAGATCCGTCAGCGCAGCAAGGGCCGCCATTCGCTCGACGACGTCAGTCGTGGCTTGATGCGCATGGATACGGTCAGCACCGACGCCTTCATCGAAATGACTGAGACGCTGCTGGGTGGTGGCTCGAAGGTGCTCGATACGCGCCTGCTGCGCTGACGGCGGCCGCGGTAGCGTCGTTGGCCTTGTCCTGAGCCCGAGGAGATCTCATGTCCGTGATTGATCTACGAAGCGACACCGTTACCCAGCCCAGCGCAGCAATGCGCGAAGCGATGCTTGCCGCCGAAACCGGTGACGATGTCTATGGCGAAGATCCAACGGTCATTCTGCTCGAACGGCGCCTCGCAGCCGACCTGGGCTTTTCTGCGGGGATGTTCGTGCCGTCCGGCACCATGAG
The DNA here is from genome assembly GCA_007713455.1 of Pseudomonas sp. Lineage (GTDB taxonomy): Bacteria > Pseudomonadota > Gammaproteobacteria > Pseudomonadales > Pseudomonadaceae > Stutzerimonas > Stutzerimonas chloritidismutans. The sequence continues at coordinate 112,263 of VMRT01000016.1, read as the reverse complement.
CAATCTGCTGGCGCTGATGGCGCACTGCGAGCGTGGCGATGAATACATCGTCGGACAGCAGGCCCATACCTACAAATACGAGGGCGGCGGAGCCGCCGTGCTCGGCTCGATCCAGCCCCAGCCGATCGAAATGGAAGCCGACGGAACGCTGGATCTGGCGCGTGTCGAGGCCGCGATCAAGCCGGACAATTTCCACTTCGCCCGCAGTCGCCTGCTCGCGCTGGAAAACACCATGCATGGCAAGGTTCTGCCGCTGGACTACTTGGCCGCGGCTCGCGACTTCAGCCATCGTCACGGGCTGGCGCTGCACCTCGATGGCGCGCGGCTGTACAACGCTGCGGTGAAGCTCGGCTGCGATGCGTGCGAGATCACCCGGCATTTCGATACGGTGTCGGTCTGCCTGTCCAAGGGCCTCGGCGCGCCAGTCGGCTCGGTGCTGTGCGGCAGCGAGGCGTTCATCGCCAAGGCCCGGCGTCTGCGCAAGATGGTCGGCGGCGGCATGCGCCAGGCCGGCATTCTCGCCGCCGCCGGCTTGTACGCGCTGGAGCACAACATCGGGCGATTGGCCGATGACCATCGTCGTGCACTACAGCTCGGCGATGAGTTGGCAGCCCTCGGCTTCGCTGTGGAGCCGGTGCAGACCAACATGGTCTATGTCGAGATGGGGGAAAAGGCAGCGGCGCTGACGGCCTTCTGCGCGCAGCGTGGCATTCGCCTGACGTCTGCGACTCGGCTGCGGCTGGTTACCCATATGGACCTGCACGACGAGCATCTTCCGGTAGTGGTGAATGCATTCGCCGAATTTGCCGAAAACATGGGCCGTTGCTGACGTCGAATTGCTTGATTCAATCGCCTTTATCCCCTATACCCGGCGCGCAGGCCCGATATAATGCGGCCCTTTGCCGGCTATCCGTTGGGTAGTTGCGAACCGGTTTTCGGTAGTCTCGCCTCGCCGTGTCGTTTTGCAGCCGTTCGGCCGCAGTCCTCTGGAAGAAATCTATGAAAAGCGCAGAAATCCGTGAAGCCTTCCTCCGCTTCTTCGAAGAGAAGGGCCACACACGCGTGGCCTCAAGTTCGCTGATTCCGGCGAACGACCCGACCCTGTTGTTCACCAACGCCGGCATGAATCAGTTCAAGGACTGCTTCCTCGGCCTGGAAAAGCGCGCCTACACCCGCGCCACCACCAGCCAGAAGTGCGTGCGGGCGGGCGGCAAGCACAATGACCTGGAGAACGTCGGCTACACCGCGCGTCACCACACCTTCTTCGAGATGCTCGGCAACTTCAGCTTCGGCGACTATTTCAAGCGCGACGCCATCACTTACGCCTGGGAGTTCCTCACGTCCGAGAAGTGGCTGAACCTGCCCAAGGAGAAGCTCTGGGTCACCGTCTATGCCAGCGACGATGAGGCCTACGACATCTGGACCAAGGAAGTCGGCGTGCCGGCCGAGCGCATGGTGCGAATCGGTGACAACAAGGGCGCCCCTTACGCGTCGGACAACTTCTGGGCGATGGGCGACACCGGCCCATGCGGTCCCTGCACCGAGATTTTCTTCGACCACGGTGAGCACATTTGGGGCGGCCCGCCCGGCTCGCCGGAGGAAGATGGCGATCGCTACATCGAGATATGGAACAACGTCTTCATGCAGTTCAACCGCACGGCCGATGGCGTCATGCATCCGCTGCCGGCGCCGAGTGTCGACACCGGGATGGGCCTCGAGCGCATCAGTGCGGTCCTGCAGCACGTCAACTCGAACTATGAAATCGATCTGTTCCAGAGTCTGCTCAACGCAGCGGCGGATGCCATCGGCTGCGCCAACGAAGTTCAGGCTTCACTGAAGGTCGTCGCCGACCATATCCGCTCCTGCGGCTTCCTCATCGCCGACGGCGTTACCCCGTCCAACGAAGGCCGCGGTTACGTTCTGCGCCGCATCGTTCGCCGTGCCTGCCGTCACGGCAACAAGCTGGGCGCCAAAGGCAGCTTCTTCCACCGTATCGTCGCCGCACTCGTTGCGGAAATGGGCGATGCGTTCCCTGAACTCAAGCAGCAGCAGGCGCATATCGAGCGTGTGCTGAAGAACGAGGAAGAACAGTTCGCCAAGACCCTGGAACAGGGCCTGAAAATCCTCGAGCAGGATCTGGCTGGCCTGACTGGCAGCATCATACCCGGCGATGTGGTGTTCAAGCTGTACGACACCTACGGCTTCCCGGTCGACCTGACCGGCGACATCGCCCGCGAGCGCAATCTGACCCTCGACGAAGACGGTTTCGAACGTGAAATGCAGGCGCAGCGTGAGCGTGCGCGTTCGGCCAGTGCCTTCGGCATGGACTACAACAGCTTGGTAAAAGTGGAAGGCGAAACGCGCTTCCTCGGTTACCAGGGCACATCCGGTGCCGGTAAGGTGCTTGCGCTGTTCAAGGAAGGCATGGTGGTCGACAGCCTGAGCGCTGGCGAGGAAGGCGTCGTGGTGCTCGATCAGACGCCGTTCTATGCGGAGTCCGGCGGCCAGATTGGTGACTGTGGCTATCTGGCGGCAGAGGGCTTGCGTTTCGATGTCCGCGATACCAGCAAGGCCGGCAGCGCATTCCTGCATCACGGCATCGTCGACAGCGGCACGCTGCACGTAGGTGCGGATGTCGAGGCGACTGTCGATGCGTCCGTGCGCCAGGCCACTGCGCTCAACCATTCGGCAACCCACCTGCTGCATGCCGCGCTGCGAGAGATTCTTGGCGAGCACGTCAGCCAGAAGGGCTCGCTGGTGGACAGCCAGCGCCTGCGCTTCGACTTCAGCCACTTCGAGGCGATCAAGCCAGAGCAGCTGCGCGCGCTGGAGGATCGGGTCAACGCCGAGATTCGCCGCAACTCCGCGGTGGAGATCGAGGAAACCGATATCGATACCGCCAAGGCCAAGGGAGCGATGGCGTTGTTCGGTGAAAAGTACGGTGACTCCGTGCGGGTGCTGACCATGGGCGGTGGCTTCTCGGTCGAGTTGTGCGGCGGTACTCACGTAAACCGCACTGGCGATATCGGGCTGTTCAAGATCACCAGCGAAGGCGGCGTGGCGGCTGGTGTTCGGCGGATCGAGGCGGTCACTGGCGCACCTGCATTGGCTTATCTCAATGCAGCCGAGGAACAGCTGAAAGAGGCGGCGAACCTGGTCAAGGGCAGCCGTGACAATCTGCTCGACAAGCTCGGTGGCATCCTCGAGCGCAACCGTCAGCTGGAGAAGGAGCTCGAGCAGCTCAAGGCTAAGGCGGCCAGCGCTGCGGGCAATGACCTGGCGGGCTCTGCAGTCGAGGTGAAGGGCGTACGCGTGCTGGCTGCGCGCCAGGACGGGCTGGACGGCAAGGCGTTGCTGGCGCTGGTCGACCAGCTGAAGAACAAGCTGGGCAGCGCCGTCATCCTCCTGGGTGGTGTTCAGGACGATAAAGTGGTGCTGGTCGCGGGCGTAACCCAGGACCTGACTGGTCGTTTGAAGGCCGGCGACCTGATGAAGCAGGCCGCGGCAGCGGTTGGCGGCAAGGGGGGCGGTCGTCCGGATATGGCGCAAGGCGGCGGCAGCGAGCCCGCCAAGCTGGATGATGCGCTGGCACTGGCGGTGCCATTTACCGAGCAGGGGCTTTGATTCAGTTACCGTGCTGCGTCCCGCCGGCGCCCGTCGAGCGGGTCTGGTTGAGCCGGTGCTTGGCAGGTTTCGGGGTTGTTTGATTAATGATCGCCCTTCAGGGGCTCTAGGCGGCTAACAATGGCTTTGATCGTACAGAAGTTTGGAGGCACCTCGGTCGGCACTGTCGAGCGGATCGAGCAGGTGGCCGAGAAGGTCAAGAAGTTCCGCGACGGTGGAGACGATATCGTCGTGGTCGTCTCGGCAATGAGTGGCGAAACCAACCGCCTGATCGATCTCGCCAAGCAGATCAGTGATCAGCCGGTCGCCCGAGAGTTGGATGTGATGGTTTCCACCGGTGAGCAGGTGACCATTGCCCTGTTGGCGATGGCGCTTATCAAGCGCGGCGTACCGGCGGTGTCCTACACTGGCAATCAGGTTCGTATCCTCACCGACAGCGCCCATACCAAGGCGCGCATCCTGCAGATCGATGGTCAGCGGATCCAGCGCGACATCAAGGCTGGGCGCGTTGTTGTTGTGGCTGGCTTCCAGGGTGTGGACGAGAAGGGCAATATCACTACCTTGGGTCGTGGCGGCTCGGATACCACAGGCGTGGCGCTGGCCGCTGCGCTGAAGGCCGACGAATGTCAGATCTATACCGATGTGGATGGCGTCTATACCACCGATCCTCGGGTCGTGGCCAAGGCTCAGCGACTGGACAAGATCACCTTCGAGGAGATGCTGGAAATGGCCAGCCTCGGCTCCAAGGTGCTACAGATTCGGGCGGTTGAGTTCGCCGGTAAGTACAGCGTCCCGCTGCGCGTACTGCACAGTTTTCAGGAGGGTCCGGGTACCCTCATTACCCTTGATGAAGAGGAATCCATGGAACAGCCCATCATTTCCGGCATCGCCTTCAACCGCGACGAGGCCAAGCTGACCATCCGTGGGGTCCCGGATACGCCCGGTGTGGCGTTCAAGATCCTCGGTCCGATCAGCGCCGCGAACGTTGAAGTGGATATGATCGTGCAGAACGTCGCGCACGATAACACCACCGACTTCACGTTCACTGTGCATCGCAACGACTACAACAATGCGTTGCAGGTATTGCAGGGCATTGCATCCGAGATGGGCGCTCGTGAGGTCATCGGCGATACGGATATCGCCAAGGTGTCCATCGTCGGCGTAGGCATGCGTTCGCATGCCGGCGTAGCCAGCCGCATGTTCGAGGCCCTGGCCAAGGAAAATATCAACATCCAGATGATTTCGACGTCGGAAATCAAAGTGTCGGTAGTGATCGAGGAGAAGTACCTCGAGCTTGCCGTGCGTGCTTTGCATACTGCGTTCGAACTTGATGCGCCCGCCGGCAATACTGCGGAATGATTCGCAGAAGGCGCGCTAGTCCGCGCCTTCTGTCGTATTGGGTCATGCGAAAAGGAACTTTAGGCTCCTGCGCGCGGGTCAATACCTGTTGAAAGGCTCTAGCTTCATGTTTTACGGACATTTTCCGTATTTATCTTTGCAGACTGTTTACTGAACTGAATCCGTTTAAGGAGAAAGGAATGCTGATTCTGACTCGCCGGGTTGGAGAAACCCTGATGGTGGGTGACGATGTGACTGTCACCGTGTTGGGTGTGAAAGGAAACCAAGTACGTATCGGCGTCAATGCGCCCAAGGAGGTGGCGGTGCATCGCGAGGAGATTTACCAACGGATCCAGAAAGAGAAGGATCAGGAACCAAGCCACTAATTTTTCTGTAATTTTCGGCTTTGCAAACGGGGCAAAGATGGGTATTATGCGCCCCGTGTTGCGGAGAGGTGGCCGAGTGGCCGAAGGCGCTCCCCTGCTAAGGGAGTACACCTCAAAAGGGTGTCGGGGGTTCGAATCCCCCCTTCTCCGCCATTTTGCATTCTAGGGTTCAGGGTTCTCGCGGCAGCCTGCTTTCATATAAGAAAGCGCCACGGCAAAGTGCTTGACCGTCAATGTTTACTCCCTATAATGCGCACGCTCAGCGCACTCATAGCTCAGCTGGATAGAGTACTCGGCTACGAACCGAGCGGTCGGAGGTTCGAATCCTCCTGAGTGCGCCACACTTCGAATGATCGGCAGAAATGCGGATCACTCAAGCCACCAGCGGTGATCTGGTATAACAAGCACTTACGCACTCATAGCTCAGCTGGATAGAGTACTCGGCTACGAACCGAGCGGTCGGAGGTTCGAATCCTCCTGAGTGCGCCAACCAAGAGAAGGGCCTGCAGCGATGCAGGCCCTTTTTCGTTTTCGAGCGTTAGCGTCTGCCAAGAACGCAGCCGAACTCGTCGAAGCTGACGGTGCGTACCTGGCCGCTGCTGCTGCGAAAGCGCAGGCGTTCCCGCCCGTTGCTACTTGTGATGCTCTCCGGTCGTCCGAATGCGCTTTCGACGTCACTGCGAGTCATGCCGGTGCGGATCTGTTTGTTGATGATTGCGCTGCGCCGTTCGCTGCCGGTTACTCTGTTGCCGCAACCGTCATCTCGTTCGGCGACTATCGCCAGGCTTTCGCCTTCACTGCCGGCGGGGCTTTTCCTGGTCTTGAGGGTCGCCATTGGCACGGCTTTCCCTGAACTGGGTGTTGGATTGGTTGCGCGCTGCCGTTGCTGTCTTTGGTTTTCCGGGCAACCTTGCTGGCTGAAGGTGACATGCCCGGATTCGTCGATGCAGCGAAATACGCTTGCTGAAAATGCGGGGGTGGATAGCAATAGCAGGCTCACACCTATGGACAGTGCTCTCATTCTCGTCCTCCATGACTGAACAACTGTCCATTCAGGCTACTCAATAAAAGCTGCTCGTACATTCGTGTCTCTTCGCAGCGTGAAGGCGTCGACAGAATGTCGGCTTCTCCGTCGCAAGCTTTTCTGCATCTTTGACGCAGCCATTGTGATGGCCGTGTTTGAGCGCGTCGGGCCGCTGATTGCGATGTTATGATGCCCGCATCTGCCCCTCAGGGTTTGTGGAACAACCTTTCTTTATGGACTTACCCAGTAGTCGTTCACGTTTCCAATTTGCCAATCACGTACTGATTGATTGATTTTCCCTGGCGTGCTCCCGGCCAGGGTGGAGTGCGCCATGACAGAAGTAGAAGCAAAAAAGCCCCAAGAGACCCTGCAAGATCGCCTGGCGCAGGTGGTCGATCTGCTGCAGCGCCGTCGGCTCGGTGAGGACGGGGAGTACCGGCAGGACGGCGAGCAGGGTGAGGCCTACGACGAGAGTCAGATTCTCGCCGAGCTGCAACGCAAGCTCGACGAATTGCATCCTGCTGACGTCGCTCACATTCTCGAAGCGCTACCGCTCGAAGAGCGACTGACCGTCTGGCAACTGGTCAAGGCCGAGCGAGACGGCGATATCCTGCTCGAGGTGTCCGACGCAGTTCGGGAAACGCTGATCGCCGATATGGACGATCACGAACTGCTTGCCGCAGCGAAGGAAATGGATGCCGACGAGCTGGCAGACCTGGCGCCGGAGTTGCCGCGCGACGTCGTTCATGAGTTGATGGAAAGCCTCGATGCGCAACAGCGCGAGCGCGTGCGATCAGCGCTGTCCTACGAAGAGGATCAGGTCGGGGCACTGATGGACTTCGAGATGGTGACCATCCGTGAGGATGTCAGTCTCGAAGTGGTGTTGCGTTATCTGCGCCGCCTCAAGGAGTTGCCGGGCCACACCGACAAGCTGTTCGTGGTCGACTACGACGGCGTGCTCAAGGGCGTGCTCCCGATCAAGCGTCTACTGGTTAACGATCCGGACAAGCAGGTCGCGGAGGTGATGGCCAGCGACCCCGTCACCTTTCACCCGGATGAAGACGCCTATGACGCGGCGCAGGCCTTCGAGCGTTATGACTTGGTATCGACGCCGGTCGTCGACAAGGGTGGCAAGCTGATCGGGCGTCTGACCATCGATGAGATGGTCGACCTGATCCGTGAGGAGAGTGAAAGCGAAGTTCTCAACATGGCCGGTCTGCGCGAGGAGGAAGACATCTTCGCCTCCGTCTGGAAATCCGTCCGTAACCGTTGGGCCTGGCTCGCGGTCAACCTGGTCACTGCATTTATCGCCTCCCGGGTAATCGGCCTGTTCGATGGCTCGATCGAGAAGCTGGTGGCTCTCGCAGCCCTGATGCCAATTGTCGCAGGCATTGGGGGAAATTCGGGTAATCAGACAATCACCATGATCGTGCGCGCAATGGCGTTGGATCAGGTGGGTACCGGTAATACGACCCGACTGTTGCGCAAGGAGGTCGGGGTTGGCCTAGTCAACGGGCTGGTCTGGGGTGGTGTGATCGGTGCGGTCGCCTGGTGGCTGTATGGCAGCTGGTCTCTGGGGGTGGTCATGACGGCGGCTATGACACTGAACCTGCTGCTCGCTGCGCTTATGGGCGTGCTGATTCCTATGACGCTGGCGCGCCTGGGGCGCGATCCGGCAATGGGGGCAAGCGTCATGATCACTGCCATGACAGACAGCGGCGGGTTCTTCATTTTCCTTGGATTGGCGACCATTTTTCTGCTGTAGCGGTACTTTTCGCGCTTTATTGGGGTTTGCCTTATTTCGCTGTTTCGGGCTAAGGTTCGGCCGTTTCGTGTGTCGCGAAACGTGTCCGAACCCACGCAGCGAATAACAAGCAGCTTGAGCTGCTGACAAGGGAACTCCCGATGACCCCCAGCCAACTCCTGCTCGAAGGCGTCGAACTCATGCTGTTCGGCATCGGTTTCGTCTTCGCCTTTCTCGTTCTGTTGATCCTCTGCATTCGCTTGATGTCCTACCTCGCCGGCCGCTTCGTCACTGAGCCGGCGCCTCGAGTAGCGGCCGCTCAGGTTGCGAGCGCTGAAACAGATGCGGATATTCTTGCAGCCATCCAGGCCGCGATTCATCAACACCGCGCGCGACGCGGTTGACTCTGGAAAGGGAGTTCCTTCCATGACCATTGCTAAACAGCCGCTCGGCATAACCGATGTGGTGCTGCGTGATGCGCACCAATCCATTCTAGCTACCCGTGTTCGCTTGGAAGACATGTTGCCGATCGCTGCCAAGCTCGATCAGGTTGGCTTCTGGTCGGTGGAAAGTTGGGGCGGCGCGACCTTCGATGCCTGTATCCGCTACTTGGGAGAAGACCCTTGGGAGCGCATTCGCGAACTCAAGAAGGCCATGCCCAACACGCGCCAGCAGATGCTGCTGCGAGGCCAGAACCTGCTGGGCTATCGGCACTACGCCGATGATGTCGTGGAAAAATTCGTCGAGCGAGCCGCTGTAAATGGCGTCGATGTCTTTCGCGTATTCGACGCTATGAACGATCCGCGCAATCTCGAAACTGCCCTGCGTGCCGTCAAACAACAGGGTAAGCATGCACAAGGCACCATTTCCTACACCACCAGTCCGGTGCATACGCTGGAGATGTGGGTCGATCTGGCAAAGCAGATCGAGGATATGGGCGCCGACTCGGTGGCGATCAAGGATATGGCAGGCATCCTTACGCCGTACATGGCGTTCGAGCTGGTGTCGCGCTTGAAGTCCAGCCTTGCGATTCCGATCCATATGCAGTGCCACGCTACAGCCGGCCTGTCGACGGCCGCCATCCTCAAGGCAGTAGAAGCGGGTATCGACAATGTCGATACAGCCATTTCGTCGCTATCGATGACCTACGGACATTCTCCGACGGAATCGGTGGTGGCTATTTTCCAGGGCACGGAGCGCGATACCGGCTTGAACCTGGAGCTGCTCGAGGAAATCGCGGCGTACTTCCGCGAGGTTCGCAAGAAGTACGCGAAATTCGAGGGCACCCTGCGCGGTGTCGACTCGCGAATCCTCGTGGCTCAGGTGCCCGGCGGCATGTTGACCAATATGGAAGGTCAGCTGAAGGAGCAGGGCGCTCTGGACAAGTTCGACGACGTGCTTGCTGAAATCCCTCGCGTTCGTGAAGACCTCGGCTTCATCCCGCTGGTGACGCCCACGTCGCAAATCGTCGGTACCCAGGCGGTGATCAATGTGCTGATGGGAGAGCGCTACAAGTCGATCACCAAAGAGACGGCAGGTGTGCTCAAAGGTGAATACGGTGCGGCCCCTGCGCCTTTCAATTCCGAGCTGCAGGCTCGCGTGCTGGAGGGGGCCGAGGTGATCACCTGTCGTCCCGCAGACCTGCTGCAGCCGGAAATGGATCGACTTACTGCCGAACTGAAAGGGATCGCAAAAGAGAAAGGCATCAAGCTCGCTACGGATTCGATCGATGATGTGTTGACCTATGCACTATTCCCCCAGATCGGATTGAAGTTTTTGGAGAACCGTGGAAACCCATCCGCGTTCGAGCCGGCGCCAACCGGGGGCGATCTACCACCGCGAGAGGCGGGCAAGCCGGAGGTCTACACCGTTGAAGTCAACGGCAAATCTTTCGTCGTACAAGTGAGCGATGGCGGCGATATCGAGGGCATCAAGCCTCTCGGCGCTGGTGGCGGCGCTACCAGCGCGGTTGCTTGTTCTGCCGCCGTGCCTGCCACTGGTGAAACCCAGGCGGCGCCGCTGGCGGGCAACATATTCAAAGTGCTGGTGCAGCCCGGACAGTTGGTCCAGGAGGGCGATCTGGTAATGATTCTCGAAGCCATGAAAATGGAAACCGAGATCCGTGCGTTCAAGGCCGGCACCGTCGCCTCCGTCAGCGTCAAGGTGGGCGACGCGGTTTCGGTCGGTGACAGTCTGCTGAGCATCGGCTAAGGGGAGTCCCATGGAAAAGTTGCTCAAGCTGTGGCACGGAACCGGCCTGTACCATCTGGAGCCAGGGCAGGCGCTGATGATCTTCGTCTGTCTGGGGCTGATCTATCTGGCGATCCGGAAGGGATTCGAACCTTTGTTGCTGATCCCTATAGGGTTCGGTGGCATCCTGGCAAACATCCCGGTTGCCAACATGGGCGAGGGTGCCGGAATTCTGCATCTGTTTTATGAGGTAGGGTTACCGACCAGCGTCTTTCCTCTGTTGATCTTCATGGGCGTTGGCGCGATGACCGACTTTGGCCCCATGCTTGCCAACCCAAAGACCCTGCTGCTTGGTGCCGCGGCGCAGTTCGGAATCTTTGCGACCCTGCTAGGCGCTCTTGCTCTGACCGCTGCCGGGATTCCGGGTATGGAGTTCACGCTGCGCGAGGCAGCGTCGATCGCTATCATTGGGGGTGCAGACGGTCCAACGTCGATCTTCGTGACATCCAAGCTTGCCCCAGAGTTGCTCGGTCCGATTGCGGTTGCCGCGTATTCCTACATGGCCCTCGTGCCGCTGATTCAGCCGCCGATCATGCGTGCGATGACCACAAAAGAGGAGCGTGCAATCGTCATGACGCAACTGCGTCATGTCGGGCAGGTCGAGAAGATAGTATTCCCGCTGGTGCTCTGTTTGCTGGTCGGCTTGCTACTGCCGGATGCCGCACCGCTGGTGGGTATGTTCGCCTTCGGTAATCTGTTGCGCGAATGTGGTGTGGTGGATCGCCTGGCGGATACTTCACGAAATGCCCTGATCAACATCGTTACCATTGCTCTTGGTCTGACAGTCGGTTCGAAGCTATCGGCCGAGGCCTTCCTGCAGATGAAAACCTTGGGGATTCTCGTGCTGGGTATGGTTGCCTTTTGCGGTGGTACCGCAGCGGGTATTTTCATGGCCAAAGTGATGAACCGTTTCAGTGAGAACAAGATCAATCCGTTGATCGGTTCCGCAGGAGTCTCTGCTGTGCCGATGGCTGCACGTGTATCGAACAAGGTGGGGCTGGAGGCCAATCCTCAGAACTTCCTGCTGATGCATGCCATGGGGCCCAACGTGGCCGGTGTCATCGGCTCTGCGGTTGCGGCCGGGGTGCTGCTCAACTTTGTAGGCTAGTTGTATAGGCGCCTCTGCAACGGGGGCGCCTTGCTGCATCCAAGTTCTAACTTCTTATCGAGCGCGGATCTCGGGTCGACCATAGATTCGGCGCAACCCGTGTGTCCGAAGCACATTCGTGCCTGTCTTGATTGGCTAGGACGATGATGAAGGGGGGAACTGATGCGGCTGGCTGACTTGTTGACCGCCTGAGAGTGGCAGCCGGAAGCAGGGGGTAATCAGAGACAGCGTCAGCTGGAGCCAGTCACCTGGCTCCAGCTGGTGGCTGGTCCGGGGTCAATCTTCTTTGGCGAGCTCGGTGTCCTGAGCGATCAATGCAATGAGCGCGTTCTGCTGGCGGTGAGCGAGCTGGCGAAAGCGCTGCAGAAGCTCTCGCTCGTGAAGAGACAGCTCTGGGCTGTCGAGCCGCATGCTCAGATCTTCATCCAGTGCGCCTTCCTGCAGCAGGCTCTGCTCCAATCTGGCGATGATTTCTGAGTTCATGCTGCGGTGATGATTCCGCGCTACCTCGGCGATGCGTTCACGCATGCCGTCGGGAAGCCGAACAACGAATTTGTCAGCCGTACGGCTGGAATAAACTGCCTGTTTCATAGGGCGCATAATTAACCGGTTAGTCAGGTGGGCGTGCTGGCGTATTGCCGGGGTAGTCACCGGTCTGACAACCACCAGTACTCGCTGTTCCGTCAGCCAGGTTAAAAATTAGGAGACGGCTTCATGACGCCAATTGTACGTCGATATTCTGATTAGTAAAGTGCTCGTGCTATCAAAATGCCTTTACTGTGAACCAGTCTAATTATCGTCCGACTGTGGGGTCTTAGCGCAGCACTGGATCGAACTTGATCCTGCGTCCGATCATGAGTGCGATCAGGGATAAGCTTCCGAATATGCCAAGTCCTGCCTTGCACAAGGTATCCAAGGTCGCCAGGCTTTGGGGGGCCAGGAAGGCACCGTAGCCGCACGCTGCGGTAAGAAGCAAGCAAGTCAATGCAAATCTGGACATGAGTAACTCCTTTTGCGGAACCATCCGCGCTCAACTAAATCCTTAGAATACCCAGCGTTGCGGTTGAGTGAGCACGCTCGCCTCGCCTGAGTTGAGGGTGATGATCTGTGCGCGTTCCGAATTACTCGTGCGCTGAATTGAGAACTGGGAAGAGGGCTCGTATCGCTGTTGCTGCGGTTCGGTGGATGGCAGCTGCGAGGCTGTCAGGGCGGCAAATGTAAGGCCTGTAGTAAGAAGAAAAGCCGACTTGATCATGAGCGTTATCCTTCGCGTCACGTTAACTTTGCCTAGCTATTGCAGTAGCTGTGCCAAAGTTTATCTGGATAAAAACTGTTATAAATCAATAAGTTGGCGTTATGTTGGGGCGAGTGTTGCTTGCGCTTTGCACGGACGGCTGATAGCGGTCATGCAATTTGCATTGCTATGTGTGAGAGGCGTATTCGGCTGTAGGAGGCTGCATGGCATCAGGTTTACGATGCGCATGACAAATCATGCTTGGCTCGTTACCATGCCCGCCGCGTGATGTCCCAGTAGCTCAATTGGATAGAGCATCCCCCTCCTAAGGGGAAGGTTGTGAGTTCGAACCTCGCCTGGGACGCCATAAGATGTCGCACAGCGATCACGTGCAGATAGCAAGGCTTGTGACTCGGCTGTGCCGCTTTTCCGACAAGCCTTGAGCTGAGCGGTGGTCTGGAAAGGCCCGCTGCGCGGCGCGTCAGCCGAACGGTGAGGCGGAATTGTCGCGGCGTGCGTCGCGTTGAAGCTGGTACACGAGCTTTTCAATCTGCCGTTGTGTCAATCCGCTGAGGCGATGAAAGCGCAGCCCGCAGATCGAAGTTCCAGACTTTTCATCAATGGCCACGTGACGAAGCTCGACTTCCGTCTGGATCGCGCCAATGGGCAGCTTCGCGATCATCTCGTAGACTTGTCCCGTTTGAAGGATGGCCTGTTGGTCGCCCTTTACGCTCAGCTTGCAGCCAGTAGCCGATATATCGAGCAGCCTGCCTTCCAGGGCTTTTCTTACTGTTGAGCCGCCGAGCTGCGCAGCGACGGCGATCTCTTTCAGCTGTGCGCGATAAGCATTGCGGCGCTGATGGTAAGTGAGTGTTGTCGGGGTTGGGATCCAATAGCAGCGAGCGCCATCAATTTCGCCGGTATGAACCTGTTGGTCGCTCGTCCAGGAGAGTCGTGCGCCTTCGTAGAATCCTTCGATATGAATCGGCTCGCCTTGCAATAGCAGTCTCTCGCCGTCATTGGGGATCAATTCGTCGAGCGCTATCCAGCCGGTTTCACGGTTCATTTCAACCAGAAAACTCTGGTAGCGCTGGTTGCGCTCATGGAAGCGAAGCGTGAGGGGGGTGTTGTTGTCCAGAAGGGGACGCAGATTGGCGTAAATCTCGAGTGGCGCCGTCAGTACCTTGGGAGGCTGCGGGCCTTCATCGCCGAGGAATAAGCTAGACACGGGCCGATGCTCTCCGGCGCATTGTTGTCACCATCGCGTTGCGTCCTTGTGGCGGTCTATCGTTCAGGCTTGGCTCAGAGGCCGTTGCGGCTTGTTCTTGGCGGAACCGCCACGATTGTCATACAGGCCGGGTGTATCGTCCTTGCCTTGGAGAATGTGCAGCATTCCGCCGAGGGCGCTTTGATTGGCTCGAATGAGACGGCCATTTCTTTCATTGGCGCTACGGCAGCGCTCAAGCTCTGTCTCCAGCGATAGCGCTCGCTCAAGGATAAGCGCACCGTCCTTCGATCTATTTGCGGCCGCTTCAAGTCCGGCGCGATCAGGCGTCAGCTGTAATCCCGCAAGCCACTGGCTACGCTGAGTGCCATGCTGTCCAAGCAGTGCCAGTAACGGCTGCTTCTTCGCTAATATCGCCTCTAGCTCCGCCAGATTGCGTTCACCCAGTGCGGTGAACTCTTGATCGATGAGTTCAAGGAGCTGGCGTGCAATGTCGATATCATCGGTTAGCTGCTCAAGCAGGGCTGTATCTTGCATTTCGTGCTCTGGGCTTGCTCGCGTGTATGTGTCGGCTCAGGTTCAGCGCTGGGTCTCGAACGCGAGCAGCTTGGATGCGACGCGTTGGCTATCAACCTGGTAGGAGCCATCAGCGATCGCCTGTTTCAGCTTCTCAACGCGCTCCTGGTCCACTGCGGGCTGCTCGTTCAATTTGTCAGCCGCGTGCTGCAGGCGCTGGGCTTCAGGGCTCAGTTGAACGGTGTCGCTAGTGTTGGAGTTGACGCTGTCGGTTTTAGGCGCTTCGCTAGCAGGCCCTTGCTGGGTGCCGGCAGTACGCTCGTTGCCTTGTACGCCGCTGCGCCCGTTAGGGGCGTTCAGTGGACTGTTGGGCCGATTGAAGTCGATGACCATGATGCAAACCTCGAAGGAATCAGGACGCTTGCCATGTGTTCGGCAACAATGGAGGAAACTTTAGCCTTTTTTTCCAGCGAACACACTGGAAAACTGCGGCATGCGGACATGCTACATTGCCACTTCAACCTGGCCTGGGCCAGTCACTCGGGCCTTGATCGTGCGACCGGAACGTTGGTTCTTGACCGGGATCTGTTTGCCCGTAACGCCATCGGCCATCGCCTCGCCGGGCATGCGTACGCTTATCGAGCCCGACCTGGCCGTGATGACCACCTGATCGCCTTTGCGTACTACCTTCGCCATTTCCAGCTGATTAGGCGTGATGACCTGATCTGGCTGAGCCGGCCGTGTCAGCTTGTTACCCAGCGCCTCGTCGTGTCTTGTCAGGTATCCCTGAGTAAGGATGGACACGTCCCGTTCGGCTAGGCTCACGTCGGCGTCGGTCAATACTGTGCCGCGCAGAAGTGATCTGCTGGCGACAAGGACCTGACGATAAAGGCGGACGTGGCTAGGGATGAATACCGACCATGGGCTGCTGCCTTCGCAACTTACCCGTACGCTCACACGTCCTACAGGGATAGCGGTGCTGCCAAGGCTGGTCGTGAGAGTTTGATCGCATTGATTCAAGCGCAAACGAGGGTCCAGCCTGGCTACTTCGACCTCGTAGCGTGCATCGATAGCGCTGCGGCTTAAATACTCGCTTACTGTCTGCTCAAGAAACTGCTCGGTCACGTCGATAAGCTGCTGAGGATGTGACAAGGTTGACGCATGGGTGAACTGAGAAAACACGCACAGCATTGATAGCAGCACGTTTCTGTACGGTAGCCGGCCGCGCCGGAAAATGGTCATTTGGACGTTCATATCCCAACCAAAGCAAGGGGCGTGCCGCGTCCTCGGCCCCAATAATCTGCAAGCAGAGAGGAAGACTGGCATGGCCGGTGTATTGGATTCGGTTAACCAGCGTACCCAGTTGGTGGGGCAAAACCGTTTGGAGCTGCTGCTTTTTCGTCTCGAAGGCGAGCAGCTATATGGCATCAACGTGTTCAAGGTGCGCGAAGTGTTGCAGTGCCCGCGCCTGACCGTGATGCCCAAATGCGGCCGGGTGGTACGGGGCGTTGCGAGCATTCGCGGCAGCACCCTGCCTATCCTCGATCTGTCGCTCGCCACGGGCAAGTCGGCGCTGATGGATTTGCAGAATTCTTTCGCTGTCATCACCGAGTACAACAACAGAACGCTGGGTTTCCTGGTGAGCTCGGTTGAAAGGATCGTCAATCTGAACTGGGAAGCGATCCTGCCTCCGCCAAAGGGTGCAGGACGCGATCATTACCTGACGGCCGTAACTCACATCGACAACAAGCTGGTGGAGATCATCGATGTGGAAAAGGTGCTGGCAGAAGTTGCACCGACCTCCGAAGAGGTGTCAGCCGATGTGGTCGATGACGATACCCGTGCCAGGGCGCTTTCGTGTCGCGTGCTCATCGTCGACGACTCGTCTGTGGCGCGTAAGCAGATTGCTCGTTGCCTGGAAAATATCGGTATCGAGGTCGTCAAGCTGAATGATGGACGGGAGGCTCTCAATTATCTGAAGCGAATGGCTGACGAGGGCAAGAAACCGGCTGAAGAATTTCTGATGATGATTTCCGATATTGAAATGCCGGAAATGGATGGCTATACCCTGACTACCGAGGTGCGGCACGATCCGCGCATGCAAGGTATGCATATACTCCTGCATACTTCCCTTTCCGGCGTGTTCAACCAGAACATGGTGAAACGGGCGGGGGCGGATGACTTCCTCGCCAAGTTCCAGCCTGATGATCTCGCTGCCCGAGTGGCTGAGCGGATCAGGCAGGCGGATGCAAACTGAGGCTAGTTCCTCTCTCATGATGGTGAGGCTTTGATTGGTGTCAGTCGATCTGGATTTTGAGCAGTTCCGGGTGTTTCTTGAAAAGACGTGCGGCATTCTGCTGTGCAGTAACAAGCAGTATCTGGTGTCCAGTCGGCTGAACAAGCTGATGGAACAACAGGGCATCAAGACGCTGGGCGATCTGGTCCGGAAGATTCAGGCACAGCCACGTAGCGGGCTTCGGGAATTGGTCGTCGATGCTATGACGACCAACGAAACGCTCTGGTTTCGTGACACCTACCCTTTCGAAGTGCTCAAGAGTCGTGTGCTGCCAGAGATGCTCAAGACTGGTGCGGGGCAGCGTCTGCGGATCTGGTCGGCGGCATGCTCGTCCGGGCAGGAGCCGTACTCTCTGTCGATGTCCATCGATGAGTACGAGCGCAGCAATCCCAGTCAGGCGAAAACCGGGGTGCAGATCGTGGCTACCGAGCTGTCCGGCGCGATGCTTGCGGCGTGCAAGGCGGCAGAATACGACAGTCTGGCAATTGCTCGCGGCCTGTCCAGTGACCGCCTGCAGCGCTACTTCGATGTCAAGGCACCAGGGCGGTGGGCGGTAAAGCCCGCGATCCGTTCGCGGGTCGAGTTCAGGGTGCAGAATCTGCTCGACAGCTATGCCGCGCTGGGCAAGTTCGACATCGTGTTCTGCCGTAACGTGCTGATCTACTTTTCCGCCGATGTGAAGAAGGACATTCTCAAGCGCATTCATGCGACGTTGCGCCCAGGCGGCTATCTGTTTCTTGGCGCCTCCGAAGCGCTCAACGGCCTGCCTGAGCTGTATCAGATGGTCCAGTGCAGTCCGGGAATCATCTACAAGGCGAAATAGCCGGCATGACGCCGGCGGCAGAAAACTGTCATGCAGCATGGCGGGTGCAGCAAAAAAGCGGTAAAGCCTTGCCGCTTTTGACGCCTTCTAACCGAGTGTTCTCTGGTTAGTCTAATAAAATCAATGATTTGCGTTCAGTGGCATGAGCTTTGCTGGTGTTTGCGTAAGCAGACTTGTATCCGGCAGAGGGCCAGATCATGAGCATCAGTTTCGATAAGGCACTGGGTTTACACGAGAAGGCACTCGGTTTTCGCTCGCAGCGCGCCGAAGTGCTGGCGAACAATATCGCCAACGCCGACACGCCTAACTACAAGGCCCGCGATCTGGACTTCAGCAGCGTGCTTGCCGAGCAGTCCGCTCGCAGCCAGGGTGGGTTCGGGGTAACGCGGACCAGTGACAAGCATATTGCCGCCGAGGGGTTGGAGATTGCCGATGCCTCCTTGCGCTTCCGCACTCCCGCGCATCCCTCGCTTGATCAGAACACTGTCGATCTGCAGATCGAGCAATCCAACTACGCGAAGAACGCCGTTGACTTTCAGGCGAGCTTCACCCTGCTCAATAGCAAGTTCAAAGGGCTGATCAGTGCCCTGCGCGGCGAGTAAAGGAGTTTCCCATGTCTCTAAGCAGCGTCTTTAACATTGCCGGTAGTGGCATGAGTGCCCAGAGCACCCGTCTGAACACTATATCCAGCAACATCGCGAACGCCGAAACCGTTTCATCTAGCGTCGATCAGACTTACCGCGCTCGGCATCCCGTGTTTGCAACCGTATTTCAGCAGGCCGGCGGCCAGCCCGACCAGTCGCTTTTCGCGGAGCAGGATCAGGCGGGCGTAGGTGTTCAGGTGTTGGGTGTGGTCGAGGATCAGGGCGAGCTGCAGGCGCGCTACGAACCCAATCATCCGGCCGCCGATGAGGCAGGCTACGTGTATTACCCGAACGTCAATGTGGTGGAAGAGATGGCCGACATGATTTCAGCCAGTCGCGCGTTTCAGACCAACGCCGAACTGATGAATACGGCTAAGACCATGTTGCAGAAAGTGCTGACGCTGGGTCAGTGATCGTTACGAGAGCGCATTCATGAGCACTACAAGCGGCGTTGGCGGTACCAGTTCGATACTCGAGCAGTACCAGTTCGGAGAGGATCGCGAGGTCAAGGGGAACGACCTTGGCAAGAACGAGTTCCTTGAACTGCTGGTTGCCCAGATGAACAACCAGAATCCACTGGAACCCCAGGAAAACGGCGAGTTCATCGGTCAGCTGGCGCAGTTCAGCACCGTCGAGGGTGTCGAGAAACTGAATTCCAGTATGGAAACCATCCTTTCCGGCTATCAGTCTTCGCAGGCGCTCCAGGCCTCGTCCCTGGTCGGGCGCAAGGTGATCGTGCCGGCCGACAAGGCCGTGGTCGATACCAGTGAAACCTTCAAGGCCAGCCTGGTGCTGCCGACGTCGAGCAGCAACGTGTTCGTGAATGTGTACGACAGCACCGGAGCCTCGGTTGGTCGAGTGAACATGGGCGCGCAAGAAGCCGGGAACATTTCCTTCATGTGGGATGGCAAAGATTCCAGCGGCAAGGTCTTGCCGCCCGGGACGTATCGATTCGAGGCGCAGGCTACGTATCAGGGCGAAACCAAGGGGTTGTACACCTTGCTGCCGGCTAACGTCGACAGCGTGACCCTCGGGCAGAACGGCGGGGAGCTGATGCTCAATCTTGCCGGTGTTGGCAGCATCGGACTTTCTCAAGTCCAGGTCATCGGACAATAACCGCCGGCACTTCGGCAAAGGAGCGATTCAATGTCCTTCAATATCGGTCTTAGCGGCCTGCGTGCGGCGAGTAAAGATCTCAATGTCACCGGCAACAATATTGCCAACGCCGGCACCGTGGGCTTCAAACAATCGCGTGCGGAATTCTCCGATGTGTATGCGGCCTCCGTGCTCGGCACCGGGAAAAACCCGCAAGGCAGCGGTGTGCTGATGTCGAACATTTCTCAGCAGTTCAATCAGGGCAACATCAACTACACGCAGAATGCGCTGGATCTGGCGATCAATGGCAACGGCTTCTTCCAGGTCAGCAACAATGGCGCAGTCAGCTATACGCGCGCGGGTTATTTCGGTACCGACCGTGAGGGCTTCCTGGTCGATAACTTCGGCTACAAGCTGCAGGGTTTTCCGGTGGACGGGGACGGCAATCTGCAGAATGGCGTGGTGGGTGACCTGCAGGTCCAGACGACCAATCAGGCGCCGAAGGCCAGCTCGAAGATCGATACGGTGTTCAATCTGAACTCGACCAATGGCTCGCCGAGCGCCTGGACAAACGCCTACGAGGGGCACTTGGTCACTAATCCCGGCGACACCGCTGGCGCGTTGGATACAGCAAATCTTACTTTCAACCCGGCCGACCCGACCACCTACAACAGCTCGACATCTCTGAACATTTATGACTCGCAGGGTAATGCCCACGTCATGACGCAGTACTTCGTCAAAACGAGCGCCAATACTTGGGATATGCGCGTACTAGTCGACGGTCGCAACCCGGCAAACCCGAGCTCCACTGACGCCTTCGATACGACCCTTTCGTTCGATTCGGCCGGCAACTTACAAGGTACGACCGTTGGCGACTTTGCGCTCAACGCTGATGGCACCCTGCGCCTTGCCGACTGGGTGCCGGCCATTTCCAATGGCGCTACCCCGGCGGTCTGGGACGAGAACGGCGCGCAG
This sequence comes from Pseudomonas sp., assembly GCA_007713455.1. Classification (GTDB taxonomy): domain Bacteria; phylum Pseudomonadota; class Gammaproteobacteria; order Pseudomonadales; family Pseudomonadaceae; genus Stutzerimonas; species Stutzerimonas chloritidismutans. The sequence goes on along the minus strand of VMRT01000016.1, from coordinate 91,981 downwards.
GCTGCACCCGGCGGCATCACCATCGATCTAACCAAATCCACGCAGTTCGCCAGTGCCTTCGCGGTAAACAGTGTTGCTCAGGATGGTTACACCACCGGTGAGCTGGCAGGTCTGGAAATCGACGACACCGGTGTGATCTTCGCTCGCTACACCAATGGTCAGTCCAAGGTGCAGGGGCAGATCATCCTGGCGAACTTCGCCAATGTCCAAGGCCTCACCCCGGTGGGCAAGTCGCAGTGGGTGCAATCGTTCGAGTCAGGCGAGCCCGTGGTCGGCACGCCAGGCTCCGGTACGCTCGGTGCCCTGCAGGCAGGTGCGCTGGAGGACTCCAACGTCGAGCTTTCGGACCAGCTGGTCAATCTGATCGTCGCCCAGCGCAACTATCAGGCGAACGCCAAGACCATCGAAACCGAAAGCGCTATCACGCAGACCATCATCAATCTGCGGTAATAGCCAGCGGCAAAGAAGGTTGCCGCTGACGGCATTATTCCGCCGCTCCTTTCGAAGAAGGCCCGTAAGGGCCTTCTTTGTTTCTGTAAAACCTATATAAATCAGCTTATTAAGTGGTTCTTTCGGTGATGGCACGCGCCTTGCATTTTCCATCTGCAATAGAATCGCAAGTGTCAAACTCGCGTCTCGGAGATGTCGATGGACAAGATGCTCTACGTGGCCATGACCGGTGCCAGCCAGAATGCGCGGGCCCAGCAGGCCCATGCCAACAATCTGGCGAATATTTCCACCACCGGCTTTCGCCGGGATTTCGAGCAAGCTCGCTCGATGCAGGTCTTTGGCGACAGTCATCCCGCGCGGGTGTATGCGATGTCCGAGCGTCCGGGCACCGACTTCACGCCGGGCACCTTGCAAGAAACCGGCCGTGATCTTGATGTCGCCGTCGAAGGCGAGGGCTGGATTGCGGTGCAGGCGCCAGATGGCAGTGAGGCCTACGTCCGCACCGGCAGCCTGAATATTGACGTGCTTGGCATGTTGCGTACCGCGGACGGTATGCCGGTGCTGGGCAATGGCGGGCCGATCGCGATTCCGCCGGAGGAGAAGGTGGACGTCGGCAATGACGGCACTATCAGTATTCGCGCGTTGGGCGAGGACCCGAACGTTGTGGTCACCGTGGATCGCATCAAGCTGGTCAACCCTGATCCGCAGCAGCTGGAAAAGGGCACTGATGGCCTGATTCGGCTGAAGGATGGCCAGCCTATCGAGCCTGACGCGAACGTACGGGTCGTCTCGGGTTTTCTCGAGGCGAGCAATGTGAGTGCGGTTTCCGAAATGACTTCCATCCTGGCGCTGTCTCGCCAGTTCGAACTGCACGTAAAGATGATGCGCACCGCCGAAGATGACGCGGCTGCCATGGCGCGCGTACTGCAACTCAGCTAATAGCGTGGCGCCGGCGGCGCACGAGGAGAAAGCTCATGCTTCCAGCACTTTGGGTCAGCAAGACCGGACTGTCCGCCCAGGACATGAACCTGACGACCATTTCCAACAACCTGGCCAACGTTTCTACCACCGGCTTCAAGCGTGACCGTGCCGAGTTTCAGGACCTGCTCTATCAGATTCGCCGTCAGCCTGGCGGTCAGTCCAGCCAGGACAGCGAACTGCCCTCCGGCCTTCAGTTGGGTACCGGTGTGCGGGTGACCGGCACGCAGAAGATCTTCACCGCCGGTAGCCTGCAGACCACCGAGCAGCCGCTGGACATGGCGGTCAACGGTCGCGGTTTCTTCCAGGTACTGCTGCCCGATGGCACGGTTTCCTACACCCGTGACGGCAGCTTCCATCTGAGCTCCGATGGCCAATTGGTGACCTCCAACGGCTATGCGCTGGAGCCGGCCATCGTGGTACCGCCGGAGACCCAGACCTTCACCGTGGGCGAGGACGGAACTGTCTCGGTGACCACCGTGGGCAATCCGCAGCCGCAGATCATTGGCAACCTGCAGACGGCCGACTTCATCAACCCGGCAGGTCTGCAGGCGATGGGCAGTAACCTGTTCCTGGAGACCGCGGCAAGCGGCGCGCCTCAGGTCAGCACGCCGGGCCTCAACGGTTTGGGTACGGTGCTGCAGAACACCCTGGAAAACTCCAACGTCAGCGTCGTTGAGGAACTGGTGAACATGATCACCACCCAGCGTGCCTACGAGATGAATTCCAAGGTCATATCCACCGCCGACCAGATGCTGTCGTTCGTCACGCAGCAGCTCTGATCGCGCGTTCGCCGTTGTATACGGGCACGCACGCCTTGTGCTGCTCGCAGTAGTTTCGATGGCCTGTCATGGCTTGAGGTGTTTATGAGCCGTTTGCTGATCGTTGTGTCGATGTCGTCCGCCCTGGCGCTGGTCGGATGTGTTGCTCCTGCGCCGAAACCGAATGACCCGTACTATGCTCCGGTGCTGCCGCGCACGCCGTTGCCGGCGGCGCAGAACAACGGCGCGATCTATCAGGCAGGCTTCGAAACCAACCTCTACGACGACCGCAAGGCTCATCGGGTCGGCGACATCATTACCATCACCCTCAACGAGCGGACTCAGGCCAGCAAGAACGCCTCGTCGCAGCTCTCGAAGGACAGCAGCGCCAACATCGGGCTTGGCTCGCTGTTTGGCGGAGCCGTCTCGATGGCCAATCCGTTGACCGGCAACTCGATGAGCCTGGGCGCCGAGTACGACGCGTCACGAGATACTTCCGGTTCTGGACAGGCCGGACAGAGCAACAGCCTGTCCGGTTCGATCACCGTGACCGTCTCCGAAGTGCTGCCCAACGGCATCCTCGCCGTGCGCGGCGAGAAGTGGATGACGCTCAATACCGGCGACGAACTGGTGCGCATTGCGGGCCTGGTTCGCGCAGACGATATCTCCACCGACAACACGGTCCCGTCTACCCGTATTGCCGATGCACGCATTACCTATTCGGGCACCGGCGCCTTTGCCGATGCGAGCCAGCCTGGCTGGCTAGACCGATTCTTCATGAGCCCGATGTGGCCCTTCTGACCGGAGCTGATGTCATGTGGAAAAAACTGCTTCTGCTCGCGGGTTTGCTCACGCTCTGTGCTGGCGCACAGGCCGAGCGTCTGAAGGATGTCGCGACCATCCATGGTGTTCGTAGCAACCAGTTGATCGGCTACGGCTTGGTTGTCGGCTTGAACGGTAGCGGTGACCAGACCACCCAGACGCCGTTCACCGTGCAGACCTTCAACAACATGCTGGCCCAGTTCGGCATCAAGGTGCCGGCCGGTGGCAACATTCAGCTGAAGAACGTCGCGGCTGTGTCGATTCATGCCGAACTGCCACCGTTCGCCAAGCCGGGACAGACCATCGACATCACCGTCTCGTCTATCGGTAACGCCAAGAGCCTGCGTGGCGGTAGCCTGTTGATGGCGCCGCTGAAGGGTATCGACGGCAACGTCTACGCCATCGCCCAGGGCAACCTGGTGGTTGGAGGCTTCGATGCCGGTGGCGCCGATGGCTCGCGGATCACCGTCAATTCGCCGTCGGCTGGCCGGATCCCGGGTGGCGCGATGGTTGAACGGCCGGTGCCGAGCGGCTTCAATCAGGGCAATACACTGACGCTGAATCTCAACCGTCCGGACTTCACCACGGCCAAGAACATCGTCGATCAGATCAACGACCTGCTCGGCCCGGGTGTAGCGCAGGCGCTCGACGGGGGCTCGATCAGCGTGACCGCGCCGCTGGATCCGAGTCAGCGCGTGGACTACCTGTCGATTCTGGAAAATCTCGAAGTAGAGGTTGGCCAGGCCGTGGCCAAGGTCATCATCAATTCGCGTACCGGCACCATCGTGATCGGCCAGAACGTGCGGGTGCAGCCTGCCGCCGTTACCCACGGCAGCCTGACCGTCACCATCAGCGAAGATCCACAGGTGAGCCAGCCGGAGCCCTTCTCGGATGGTCAGACCGTCGTCGTGCCCAACAGCAAGGTAAAGGCCGATCAGGAAGCCAAGCCGATGTTCAAGTTCGGCCCGGGTACCACGCTGGATGAGATCGTCCGGGCGGTGAATCAGGTGGGCGCTGCGCCCAGCGACCTGATGGCCATTCTTGAAGCACTGAAGCAGGCTGGCGCTCTGCAAGCCGACCTGATCGTGATCTAAGGGCAAGGATATGGAAAATCGTCTCGGAAGCGGAGCGCGCGGCCTCGACAGCGGCAGCTACAACGACCTCAATCGCCTCAGCCAGCTCAAGGTTGGCAAGGATCGGGACGGTGAGGAGAACGTGCGCAAGGTTGCGCAGGAGTTCGAGTCGTTGTTTCTCAACGAAATGCTCAAGTCGATGCGTTCGGCAACCGAAGTGCTGGCCAAAGACAACCCGCTGAACAGTCAGGCCAGCAAGCAATACCAGGATATGTATGACCAGCAGCTGTCTGTCAGTCTTTCGAAGGAAGGCGGTGGCATCGGGCTGGCGGACGTACTGGTGCGCCAGTTGAGCAAGCAGACCGAAACCGCGACACGCAACAATCCGTTTGCCCAGGTTGCGCAGACCGAAGGGGCCGCATGGCCGAGCAAGCCAGCCGCTGCCGTCGAGTCCGCACGAGATGATTCCCGGTTGCTGAATCAGCGTCGTCTTGCGTTACCAGGCCGGGCGATCGAGCGGCAAGTGGCAGATGTATCGGCGACTGCGCAGAAACCTGCGGCAGAAGGTGTGCAGCCTCTGGTCGACCTCGATTGGAAACCCGCCACGGCGTTTGTGCCCCCCAAGGACAAGCCGTTGGTCGTCAACGGTGTCGAGAAAAGTGCGCCCAACGCGCCGAGCAAGACGCGGTTCAATTCGTCCGAGGAGTTCATCGCCACCATGCTGCCCATGGCAGAGAAGGCGGCCGAACGCCTGGGCATCGAGCCGCGTTTCCTGGTCGCACAAGCTGCGCTGGAGACCGGCTGGGGTAAATCCATGATCCGTCAGAAGGACGGCAGCAACAGCCACAACCTGTTCGGCATCAAGGCAACCGGGTGGAAAGGGGAGTCGGCTACCGTGATGACCACCGAGTACGTCAACGGTACGGCAACCCGCGAGAGAGCGGGCTTCCGCGCCTACGATTCGTTCGAGCAGAGCTTCGACGACTTCGTCAGCCTGCTGGAAAACAACGACCGTTATCGGACCGCCATTCAGGTGGCGAGCAATACCGGCGATTCGGAACGCTTCGTCAAGGAGCTGCAGAAAGCCGGCTACGCCACCGACCCACAATACGCGCGCAAGATCAGCCAGATCGCCCGCAAGATGCAGACTTACCAGACCGTTGCCGACGCGAATTCGGTGCCCGCCATGCGGACCAGAGGCTAAATCATGGCTGACCTATTGAGCATTGGCCTTTCCGGCCTGTCTGCCAGCAAAACCCAACTTTCCATCACCGGACACAACATCACGAACGTCAACACGCCTGGCTATAGCCGCCAGGATGCGAGCCAGGCGACACGCTCGCCGCAGTTCAGCGGTGCCGGTTACATTGGATCGGGTACCTCGCTGGTAGACGTGCGTCGCTCCTACAGCGAATTTCTCACCAGCCAGCTGCGTAGCAGTACATCGCTGAACAGTGATGTCGAGGCTTACAAAAGCCAGATCGATCAGCTCGATTCATTGCTGGCTGGCACCACCACCGGTATCACGCCTTCGCTGCAAAAGTTCTTCTCGGCCTTGCAGACAGCTGCCGAGGACCCGGCGAATATCCCGGCGCGTCAGCTGGTGCTGGCGGAGGCTGAGGGATTGGCGCGGCGTTTCAATACCGTATACGACCGACTTTCCGAGCAGAACAGTTTCACCAACAAGCAGATGTCCGCTGTCACCGATCAGGTGAATCGTCTGGCAGGCAGCATCGGTAGCCTCAACGAGGCTATTGCCATCGCCGCGGCCAACGGCAAGCAGCCGAACGATCTGCTCGACGCCCGTGACGAGGCTGTTCGGCAGTTATCGGGCTACATCGGCGTGACGGTTGTTCCTCAGGATGACAGTAGCTTCAACGTATTCATCGGCAGCGGCCAGCCGCTGGTCGTGGGCAGTACGGTAGCCAAGCTGGAGGTCGTGCCAGGGCAGGGCGACCCGAACCGTCATGAAGTGCAGTTCATCAGCGGTGGCTCGCGGCAGGGCATCACCTCGCAGATTACCGGCGGCGAACTCGGCGGGCTGATTCGCTATCGCGAGGAAGTGCTGGATTCGACCATGAACTCCCTAGGGCGCCTTTCGCTGGCCGTCAGTGATCAGGTCAATACTCAGCTGCGGCAGGGGCTGGATCTGAAAGGTGACGTGGGGGAGGCACTGTTTGGCAATTACAACGAGCCCGCGTTGGCGAAGTTGCGCGTCAATGCGTTTGCCGGAAACAGCAATGCGCAACCAGTGTTGAACATCACCGACCCCAGCGTGCTCACCACCAGTGACTATCTGATGGAGTACGACGCGAGCGGTCCAAAAGTCCGGCGGCTGAGCGACAACCAGCTGATGAACGTAACGGACACCACTCCGCCGACCGGTGTGCTCACAATCACCGACAAGGCTGGAGTCGACCAGGGCTTCCAGGTCGTTCTTGGCAGCCCGGCGCCCGTTGCGGGTGACAAGTTCAGCCTGCAGCCTACGCGACGTGGTGCGGCTGACATCAAGGCGACGCTGGATCAGGCCGATCAACTGGCCTTTGCCGCCCCGGTACGCGCGGAAAGCAATTTGCAGAACGCTGGTACCGGTGCGATTGGCCAGCCCGACATGACGTCCGGGCCTTCGCCGATCAGTATTTCGGCACTGCAGGGGTTGTTCGGCAGCAATGGAGCGACGCTTACTTTCACCGAGCCGGACGCCGTAACGATTACGGGTGGCACTGCGCAATTTCGGAGTGTGGACGACAGCACTACGCCGCCGACGGTCAGTTACTCGGCGACCGCTACCATCCAGCCAGGACAAAGCAATTCGCTGGTGGTGGGTGATGCCAATTACCAGTTCGAGTTTTCTCTGAGCGGTACGCCGAAGGATAACGACAGGTTTGCGATGGCGTTCAACCAGAGCGGCGTCTCGGATAACCGCAATGCGCTGAAGCTGGTCGATCTGCAAACGAAGCAGACAGTAGGCGTGGATGCGGCTGTGAATGGCTCCGGCTTCAGTTTTACCGATGGCTACGGCGAACTGGTCGAGCGCGTCGGTACGCTGACGGCACAAGCGCGGATGGATAGTGAAGCAACGGGCTCGATTCTCAAGCAGGCTTCGGACAACCGCGATTCACTCTCGGCTGTGAACCTGGACGAGGAAGCCGCCAACCTGATCAAGTTCGAGCAGTACTACAACGCTTCGGCCCAGATCATTCAAGTTGCCCGCTCCTTGTTCGATACATTGATCAGCTCCTTCAGGTAATAGGTCGCCTTATGCGCATTTCCACCCTGCAAGCATTCAATAACGGCGTCGCCGGACTGCAGCGCAACTACGCCAATGCGACTCGCACTCAGGAGCAGATCAGCACCGGCAATCGCATCCTTACGCCAGCCGACGACCCGGTTGCGTCGGTGCGTCTATTGCAGTTGGAACAGCAACAAAACGTCTTGAGCCAGTACAACTCCAACCTGACTGCGGCGAAGAACAGCCTTACTCAGGAGGAGGTGACGCTCAATTCGGTCAATACAGTATTGCTACGAGTGCGCGAGCTTGCTGGGCAGGCGGGGAACGGCGCGCTGAGTGCAGAAGATCGCAAGTCGATTGCAGCGGAATTGACTGAGCGTGAAGACGAGCTGTTGTCATTAATGAACACCCGTAACGCCCGCGGCGAGTACCTGTTCTCCGGCTTTCAGGGTAAGACACAACCGTTCGTACGCGACGGGAGTGGTAGCTACAGCTACGAGGGCGATGAGGGCCAGCGCAAGCTGCAGATCGCCAGTTCACTCAATATTGCTATCAGCGACAACGGTAAAGCCGTGTTCGAGAATGTCGTCAATGCTGGTAGATACGAGAGCGCGATCGATCTGTCTTCTGCGCTACCTGGCTCAACGTTGAGTGTTTCCGCTCCCCTGGTTCAGGACGAGGTGGCCGTGGCCGCGACCCCGGCTTTCCCAGCTGCCGGGGTCGGTATTCACTTCACGTCGGCGACCGAATACGTGGTCTATGACCAAGCCAACCCCCCAGCGGATTTTTCCGATCCTTACGCCGATCCTGATCAGGTGCTGTACTCCGGCGTAGTAGATGGGGATAAGAAAACCGCCGATGAGCTCGTCTTTCGTGGAGTGATGGTCAAGTTCGACGGTGTGCCTACCGGTGGCGAGTCCATAGAGGTCACGCTGGATGCAGGTGCTCAGAAGCAAGGCATATTGGGCACCATCGCAAGCCTGCGAAAAGCGCTGGAAGCCCCTTCTTCGAGCAACACGGATATTCGTGACGCCGTAGCGGTAAGTCTGACCAACCTGGACCACGGCATGATCAGCGTCGACGCCGCTCGTGGCAACATCGGCGCGCGTCTGAACGTGATCGAAACAACGCAGACCGACAACGAGGACGTGGCTCTGGTTAACAAATCGGTCCAGGCCGAGCTGCGTGAGCTGGACTACGCAGAGGCGCTGTCCCGGCTATCGTTCCAGACCGTCATCCTTGAGGCTACGCAGCAGAGCTATGTAAAGATCAGCGGCCTGAACCTGTTCAACGCCATGCGCTGAGCTTGACGAGGTTCGCAAATATGCAACCTCGTTTTTGACATCAGCTGGCAGGCGACTAGATTGGCTGACGCGGAGCAGGAAGTCCCGCGAACGAATACTTTGGTTTTCATAAGGATGTGATTATGCGTAAAGCTATTCTTGCCGTTGCGGCATTCGCCGTACTCTCCGGCTTTTCTTTCGGTGGCTATGCCGCCACACAGGCACAACCAGCCCCGACAGCTGTGGCTGTCGCCCCGGCCCCAGTGAACCTCAATGCTGCCGATGCTGAGACGCTTTCCCGTGAGCTGAGAGGCATCGGTGAAACCAAGGCAAAAGCGATCATCGCTTATCGGGAAGAGCATGGCCCGTTCAGCTCGGTAGATGAGCTGCTCGAGGTAAAAGGCATCGGCTCGGCGACCCTCGACAAGATTCGTGGGCAGCTCAGCATTCAGTAAGGTTTTGGGAGGTCGATCGCAATGATCGACCTCTTTTTTGATTCTCACGTGGATGCTCTTCCCTCAATTCCTAGCCCCCGGAAGTTCGAACGCCCTGTGTCGTCGTCAGTCAAAGTGCTTGTAAAGGCATTGACAATCCGTGGTTATGCACATTCGGAATAGATCGCGGCGTGTCCTACAGGCATGTTTCAATACAATTTCAGCATGAACGTAACCTATTGATTCTTAAGGCCTTAAGCGGCTGGATAAAAAAACACCGATCTGTTGGGCGGCCCCGTAAACAGGGCCTTAGCGGCAACCATCCATAAACTGTTCACAAGGTTATCCACAGCTTCGGTGGATAACATTCACGAGGTCAGGGATGACGCAGGCTGGAGGCAACCCAGATGAAGGCTCCCTGGAATTTCATCCGATATTTTCCGCTCGCGCAGCGTCTGATCAAACGCGGAAAGATCCCCGCGTTACTCTTTGCGGTGGCCCGCAAATCCTCTTCGAAAAGAGGGCTGTTCAAAGGATTGCGAGAAGATCTGGCACTTTTACAGGCGCTTTGCGTAGCCTGGTGGCGTGGCGAGTATCGGGCCATCAATCCTAATGCATTGATAGCTGTGGTGGCCGGCTTGCTCTACTTCCTGTCGCCAATCGACGCCATCCCGGATTGGCTGCCTGGTCTTGGGTTCGTCGACGATCTGGCTGTGCTGGGCTGGGTAATGCGCAAGTGGTCTGGTGAGTTGGAGGCGTTCAAGGTCTGGAGGCAGGCCCAGACTGCGGATCGGCAGGCATCGCTTCAACGCTTGCCTGCGTTGGACGAACCGAAGGCCGGCGGCCAGCCGAGCTGATAGCAGCGGCGTGTGTAGCCGCCGTTTGTCGGTGCCGGACGAGCATTTGCGGTCTCGATCCCGATTCACTAACGCATGCGGCAGGTTGGTAGCTTCAAGGAGCGGCAAGGGCTGTTAAGATTCCGCATCTGATCGAAGACGCCTGGGGAAAATACGGATGAATGTACAGGTCATCATGCGTGACGGCTCGCCGGAATACGCCGTACTGCCGTGGGACGAGTACCAGGCGCTTTTGAATGCGGTCGGTGTCAAATCGGCCGTTGCCACTGATGTCGCACCCAGTGGCGCTCAGTCACGTCCGTCCCTGGTCGAGCTGAGCGCTCTGCGTGAGGCCGGGGGGCTTTCACAAGAGGCGTTGGCGCGCGCTGTGGGCATCAGTCCAGCCTACCTGGGGCTGATCGAGGCGGGAGAGCGCGAACCCGATGCTGCGATTCGTCGAGCATTGGCACGTGCGTTGGAAATTGCCGGCTGGGAGGGCGACGCTTGACGTCAGTATCCATCAGCCGGCACCACTGGCAGGCGCTGCTTGCCGAACTGGATGCCGCTCGCAGGCAGTGACATCTGGTGACCTACCGTGCGCTGGTCGAGCGGCTCCAGTTGCCCACACCCGCCATGCGAACCCTTACCGCCGCGCTGGAGCACCTCGCTGCGCTGGATGCCCGCTCGGAGCGCCCGTTGCGCAGCGCACTGGTCATCAGTCAGGGTGCTAGTCGTTTGCCCCGCACGGGCTTTTTCGAGTGTGCTGCGCGGTTGGGACGCTTCTCGGGGCCGGCGGACGGTGCCGCCGCTGCATCCTGGCATGCGGGAGAAGTGGCGCGCGTTTTCGAGTTCGTTTATTCGGAGGAGCTCTGATGCTGGGCAGGCTGCGTGCAAGGCTCGGTTATTTAACTGCCCGCAAATTGATGACGTCGCACTACGCGGTTCAGCAGCCGAAGATCTGGCGTTGGATGGAAGGGCAATTCGCGCGGATGGCGGCGCTGGGCGACGTGTCGGCGCAGAGTTTCTACGGTCATATCCTGTATTTCCGCGGGCGCGGCTATGGTGCCAAGCTGGAAGGCGTTCGCCTTCTAAGGCTGGCGGCCAAGGCGGGAGATGTGAAAGCGGCATATCAGATGGGCGTCATCAGCCTCAGCGAAGATGCCTCCCACGGCCCGGATGGCAGTGAGGCGGCGCGCTGGTGGTCCCAGGCGGCCGAGGCAGGGCATCCACTGGCGGCGGTTCGCCTCGAGCAACTGTATCGTGCCGGCGGCCACGGCCTGGCCGCAGACCCCCAGCAGGCAGATCGTTACAAGGCGAAGGCGGAGCAGCTGGGGTTGTAGGCATCCTGCGTTGGCTGCCCTGCATCGATCAGGTGGAAGCTCGGGCCGTTCACCTGTTTGGCAAAGCGCTTGGCCTCCGAAGCAAGGGCGGCGAGCCTGCCTGCATCCAGGCGGTCAGTGTGCTCCGGGTGCACGCTGACGATCCCGATCGAGAGTGACAGCAGGGCATAGCGCTGTTTACGCCCGTCACGGCTGGTGGAAATAAAGCAGCCGGCCGCGAAGTGTTCTGGCTGGTAGAAGGCGCTGCTGCGAAGCGCGAAGGCGCTGTGCAAGTCGGCAATGCGCTGCTCCCAGTCGTGACCGCTCAGCACCAGCATGAAATCATCCCCGCCAATATGGCCGACGAAATCCATCTGTGGGTCGACCCGGTCGTTCAGACATTGGGCCAGGCACAGCAGCACTTCATCGCCTTTGGCGTAGCCATACAGATCGTTGAAAGGTTTGAAGTTGTCGATGTCGACGTAACAAACCATCGCCCTACGTCGCTGTAGCAGCAGGCGGGTCAGGCACTGCTGGATAGGTACGTTGCCCGGCAACAGTGTCAGGGGATTGGCGTGGCGCGCCTGCTGAATCTTCAGTTCGGTTATCAACCTCAGAACATCGATGACGCGGCCCAGACCGAGGTATTGACCTGCCTGTGTGATGACGAAGTCTTCCTCGATTCTTTGGCGCGCCCGGCTGGTGAGCAAGCGGCTGACCTGTTGCAACGACTGGTCGAGCTCGACAGCGAGGAAATCCGTGCTCATCAGGCGGCTAAGCGGTTTGCGTGCCAGCAGATCGGTGGCGTAGGGCTTGAGCAGCGCGTCGGAAATGAGATTGCGGTGAAGTATGCCGACCGGCCTGGCGTCAACGTCCAAAACTGCGATCGAGTTCAGGGCCGGCTGCAGTCGAAACGCCTCGAGCATTTCAGCGACCGGACGTTCTGCGGACATGGCGGGTTGTCGGATAAGCAGTCCGGACAGGTTGCCGGACTCCTCGCCCAGGACCGCCTGCTGGGCCTCCGGGGGTGGCAGGACCTCGTCGATGTCCTGGGCAGGCAACTCCAGCGGACGTCCAAGCAGATAGCCCTGCACCAGATCGATACCCATGCCGGCCAGCACCGCCAGTTCCTCGCGCAGTTCGATACCTTCGGCGATGACGTGGGCACGCGATGCGCGGGCGATCTTCAGGATGGATTCGACGAACTCGCGCTTCACGGGGTCGAGATGGATGCCGTCGATGAAATAGCGGTCGATCTTCACATAGTCGGGTCGCAGCTCGGACCACAGGCGCAAACTCGAATATCCGGCACCAAGGTCGTCGAGCGCTATGCTGAAGCCCATCGAGCGATAGTGATGAAGCGCCTTGTCCAGCAGCTCGAGATCGTCGGCCGGTGCCTGCTCGGTCAGCTCGATGACCACGTTGTCCGCGGAAATGCCATAGGTGTGCAGCAGCTCGAGCGTGCGCCCGGGCTTGTGGGTCGCGTCAAGTAGCGTTTCCGGTGAGGCGTTGAGAAAGAGCTTGCCGCGTAGCGCCCCCTGGCTGTAACGCCGGCACGCTGTTTCGCGGCAGGTCATCTCCAGTTCGTTGAGCCGGCCGGCGTGGCGTGCTGTGGCGAGCAAATTGATCGGGGAGTGCAGCGGGCCGTTGGATGGTCCACGGCTGAGTGCTTCATAACCGAGAATGCGTCGCTCCGAAAGCGAGACAATGGGTTGGAACAGGGTGGTGATGTCGCCGTGAGCAAGGATATGTCCCAGCGTGCTCAACTGCTCGGTGACTGTCATGGAGGTCTCTGGGTGTGAAAAGAAAAGGGCCGAAACGCGGCCCTTTCATTTCACGATGTCGTGATGTCAATTTGATGACATCGCGGCGTTCCACTCGATTCAGTGCTTGGCCATCGCCGAGCTGAGACCGAGGTAATCGAGCAGAATGCGCCCGCTCTCGGAGAGGTAGGCATCATCCTCCGGCTTTGGTTTGTCCGCTTCCGCGTGAGGCGTGTTTTCGTCTTCCTTCTCCAGCTTTGCCAGTGGCTCCTCACCTTTGGCCAGGCGCAATGCATTCTCCAAGGCCAGCTGACGCTTCTCGATATCGGCCTGTTGTGCACGCCGCTTTTCTTCATTGAGGCTGACGGTGGTTTCGTGCATCAGCTCCTGGGCAAGCGCCAGACGATCGCGGGTGAAGACGAAGTCCGGGTTCTCGCCGGTGCGTGCTTCGTGGCGTGCCTTCAGCTCGGCGAGGAACGGCTTGAACGGGTTCATGTCCGGATTGATCGCCGCGCGGATGCTGTCCCAAGGCAGCGCTTCCGGCAGCGCACTCTCACCGATTTCCTTGGTGTCGACATCGGCAGGGTAGCTGATGTCGGGAATCACACCCTGATGCTGAGTGCTCTGCCCGGATACGCGGTAAAACTTGGCCAGGGTCAGCTTCAGCTCACCATGGTTGAGAGGCTGGATCGTCTGCACGGTGCCCTTGCCGAAGGTCTGGCCACCGAGGATTAAGGCCCGGTGGTAGTCCTGCATCGCGCCGGCGAAGATCTCCGAGGCCGATGCCGAAAGACGGTTGACGAGGACGGCCAGCGGCCCCTTGTACAGCGCGCCGGTCTGTTCATCGGCAAGCACGTCTACGCGGCCATCGCTGTTGCGTACCAGCACAGTCGGACCCTGATCGATGAATAGGCCGGTGAGCTCGGTGGCCTCTTGCAGTGAGCCGCCGCCGTTGTTGCGCAGGTCGATGACCACGCCGTCCACTTTCTCTGCTTCCAGTTCGGAGAGCAGCTTTTTAACGTCACGCGTGGTGCTCTTGTAGTTCTGGTCCCCGGCGCGCAGTGCCTTGAAGTCGAGGTAGAACGCCGGAATTTCGATCACGCCGAGCTTGAAGTTCTGCCCCTGGTGTTCCAGGTTCAGCACCGACTTCTTCGCTGCCTGCTCCTCGAGCTTCACTGCTTCGCGGGTAATGGCGACGACCTTGCTGCTCTGGTCATTCGGCGCGTTGCTCGCCGGGATGACTTCCAGACGCACGACGGAACCCTTCGGGCCGCGGATGAGCTTGACCACCTCATCCAGACGCCAGCCGATGACGTCGACCATCTCATCGTTGGCCTGGCCGACGCCGACAATCTTGTCCGCTGGCGCCAGCTGCTTGCTCTTCTCCGCCGGGCCGGCCGGCACCAGGCGTACGATCTTCACGTGCTCGTTGTCACTCTGCAGCACCGCGCCGATGCCCTCGAGCGACAGGCTCATGTTGATGTCGAAATTCTCCGCGCTGTCCGGCGACAGGTATTGGGTGTGCGGATCGTAGGTCTGCGCGAAGGCGTTGATGTAGGTCTGGAAAACGTCCTCGCCACGGGTCTGGTTCAGGCGCGATAGCTGGTTCTTGTAGCGTTTGGTCAGCAGTTCCTCAATGGCCTTCGGCTCCTTGCCGGCGATCTTCAGACGCAATACCTCGTCCTTTACCCGTTTGCGCCACAGGTCATCCAGCTCTGCGGTGTCCTTGGCCCAGGCGGCCTTCTCACGGTCGACCAGCAGCTCCTCGTCGACGCTGAAGTCGAAGCTGTCGACGCCCTTGTCGAGCAGGCTCAAGGCGTAGTTCAACCGGTTCTGCAGGCGCTCGAGATGACGGGTGTAGATGATGAAGCCGGGCTCGAGATTGCCGCCCTTGAGGAAGTCATCGAACTGGTTGCGCCACTTGCCGAACTCTTCGAGATCAGATGCCAGGAAATAGCTGCGCGAGGGATCGAGCATCTGGATGTAGCTGTCGAAAATCTTTGCCGAACGCGCGTCGTTCAGCGGCGGCTTGTTGTAGTGATGGCGCTTGAGCAGTTCGACGACGTTCAGGCTGGCGATGACCTGTTCACGATCGGGTTGCAGGTAGTCCCAGTTCTCTGGCGTGCTGACGGCTTTGGCCATCGCCAGGGAAGCGTGAAGGCCGAACAGAACGGCGAGAACGGTGCAGGTCAGCGTACGTTTCATGGCTTGGGGGCGACGTAAGGCTAGGGAATAACGCATATTAGGCCATCTAAAGTAGGCGCCGGTTCGTTTTTCCGTCCGGCGGTGGAAAGCACAAGCCCGATGGTTGAGGTGGTCAAAGAAGGCCAGCGAGCGATCAGTTGGGTGGGCATAGATAGGAACCACTATGGAGGCAGCATGAAGGCATTGCAAGGTATCGAGGGGCATCTGGAGTGGGCCGAGCGACCGGCTCCGGCGTGCGGCGATGGCGAAATCCGTATCCGTGTGGCTGCTGCCGGGCTGAACCGTGCGGACCTGCTGCAGCGAGGCGGACACTATCCGCCGCCGGCAGGTGTCACCGACATCCTGGGGCTGGAATGCGCAGGGGTGGTCGCCGAGGTCAGTGGGCGCAGCCGCTGGAAGGTGGGTGATCGCGTGTGCACGCTGCTGGCTGGTGGTGGCATGGCCGAGGAGGTGGTGGTCGATGCCCGTCACGCGCTGCCGGTTCCCGAGGGCATGTCGCTGCATGAAGCTGCGGTGATCCCGGAGGTATATGCCACGGCCTGGCTCAATCTCTATCGCCTGGGCGCTTTACTGGCCGGCGACAAGGTGCTGCTGCACGCTGGCGCCAGTGGTGTCGGCTCGGCGGCGATCCAGTTGTGCAAGGCGTTTGGCAATCCCTGCTGGGTCAGCGTCGGCTCGGCCGAGCGGCTGGCCTATTGCGAATCGCTCGGTGCTCAGGGTGGTGTGCTGCGTGGTGACTCGCTCGAAGCGCTACGCGATTTTGGTCCGTTCGACATGATCCTCGACCCGGTCGGTGCCAAGTACGCCGCATTGAATATGCAGCTGCTGGCGATGGATGGGCGTTGGGTGATGATCGGCTTGATGGGGGGACGCAAGGCCGAGATGGATCTGGCTGGTTTGCTGGCCAAGCGCATCCAGTTAATCGGCTCGACCCTGCGCAGCCGCGACGCCGATTACAAGGCCGGGCTGCTGGCGGAAATGGAAGAGAAGGTCTGGCCGCTGTTCGCCCAGGGCAAGCTTTCGCCGCGTCTGGAGCGAACCTTTGCCATCGGTGATGTGGAGGCTGCATTCGAAACGCTGGCCAGCAACACCGTGTCCGGCAAGGTGGCCCTGGTGATCGATAGCGCGCTTTCCTGATCCGCATCGTCCTGATGTGGACGGAGCCAGATTTCGCTTTGCCTTGATGGATCGAGCAGGTTTGCAGTGCTGCAGACCTGCCCGGTGCGGTTCAAGGCAACTGGCTGCTGGCGTAGAACGCGGTCAGTACCTTGACCAGATGCGCCAGGTCCTGACTACCCGCAAGCTCGCGGATCGAGTGCATGGCGAAGGTCGGCAGGCCGATGTCGACGGTACGCACACCCAGCTGACTGGCCGTGATCGGGCCGATCGTGGAGCCGCAACCCATGTCGCTGCGGGTGACGAAACTCTGCACCGGCACTTCGTTTTCCAGGCAGAGATGGCGGAAGAAGCCGGCAGTTTCGCTGCTGGTGGCGTAGCGCTGGTTGTTGTTCACCTTGATCACTGGACCAGCGTTGAGCTTCGGCCCGTGATTGCCGTCGTGCTTGTCGGCGTAGTTCGGGTGCACCGCGTGGGCATTGTCGGCGGAAATCAGCAGGGAATGGCTGATGGCGCGCTGGAAGTCGTCCTCATCTGGCAGCACGCGACGCAAGACCTGCTCCAGGAACGGGCCATCCGCGCCGCACAGCGAAGTGGAGCCGACTTCCTCGTGATCGGTGCAGACCAGCACGCAGGTGTGCTCGGGTTCGGCGTTCAGCAAGGCCTGCAAACCCGCAAAGCACGAGAGCAGATTGTCCAGACGGGCGCCGGCGATGAAGTCACCGTGCAGGCCGATGACCGCGGCGCTCTGGGTGTCGTAGAAGCTCAGTTCGAAGTCCAGCACCACGTCGGCGACCAGCCCATGTTCACGGCCAAGCTGATCGGCGAGCAGTGCGCGGAAGTCCGGGCTTTCCTGGCTGGCGATCTGGGCCAGAATCGGCGGTAGCTCGTTCTGCGCGTTGATGGCCCAGCCCTGATTGGCTTCCCGATTGAGGTGGATCGCCAGGTTCGGAATCGTCGCGATCGGAACCTTGAAGTCGATCAGCTGGCTTTCGATGCGGCCATCACGGCTATAGGTGACACGGCCGGCCAGCGACAGATCGCGGTCGAACCAAGGGGCGAGCAGGGCGCCGCCATACACCTCGACACCCAGCTGCCAGAAGCCCTGGCGCTGCAGCTCGGGCTGCGGCTTGACCCGCAGGCACGGGCTGTCGGTATGGGCGCCAACCAAGCGCAGGCCGTGTTCGACGAGCGCCTTGCTGCCCAGCTGGAAGGCGATGATGGCCGAGTCGTTGCGGGTGACGTAATAACGCCCGCCCGCCTCGGTATGCCAGACCTCGCGCTCGTCCAGCGCACGGTAGCCGGCGGCCTGTAGCGCCTGGGCGAGATTCTGGGTGGCATGGAACGGGGTAGGGGACGCCTGCAGATATTCGATCAGGCCTTGGTTGAGAGCTTTGCGCATTTCGGACTCCGGACTGCAAGGTCACGAAGTCTATAGCATTCGACACCTGGTAATAAGCGCACCGGCACCGCCTGCATTTAGTAAGTGCGCGAGATGGCATGTGCTTGTCGTCATCAGAACGGTGCTGGGCACTCGAAGCGCAGGCGCTCGCCGGTTTGCGGGTGGGTCAGGGTGAGCATACTGGCGTGCAGACACAGGCGCTCATGGGCTTGCAGGGCTTGCTCGTGGGCATACAGGCGATCGCCGAGCAGCGGATGCCCTATCGACAGCATATGGACTCGCAACTGGTGGGAGCGGCCGGTGATGGGGGTCAGCTCGACGCGGCTGTAGTCGCCGCAGCGTTCAAGCACGCGCCAGAAGGTCAGTGCGTGCTTGCCCAGCTCGTGGTCGACGACGTGGCGCGGCTTGGTCGGCGGATCGTAGCGCAGCGGCAGGTCGATGCTGCCGCTGTCCTGTTCGGGCTGGCCCCAGCACAGCGCGGTATAGGCCTTTTCCGTTTCACGATCATGGAACTGACGGGACAGCTCACGGTGCGTATCGGAATCGCGGGCAAGCACGATAAGCCCGGAGGTTTCCCAATCAAGGCGATGCACGATGCGCGCTTCGGGATAGCCGTTTTCCTGCAGGCGGGTCACTAGACAGTCACGGTTGTCTTCGGCGCGGCCCGGTACGGACAGCAGCAGGGTCGGCTTGTTGATGACCAGCAGGGCAGCGTCCTGATGGACGATCTCGATAGCGCTTAGAGGCATTCGCTTTTCCACAAACGAAGACGGCGACCCGTGGGCCGCCGCTTCTGTACGCCGGTTTCGCTCAGCGATCCGGCAGGGTGATATTGAGTTCGAGAATCGAGCAGCTGCCCTGGTCCTCGAGTGCAACCTGGACCTGATCGCTGTCGATGTTGACGTACTTGCGGATCACCTCGACCAGCTCTTTCTGCAGGGCCGGCAGGTAGTCCGGCTCGGTGCGCTGGCCACGCTCGTGGGCGACGATGATCTGCAGACGCTCCTTGGCGATCGCGGCTGGGGTTTCCTTCTTCTTGCGTTCACGGAAGAAGTCGAAAAGGTTCATTCGCGGCCTCCGAAAAGTCGTTGCAGGAAGCCCGGCTTCTTGACGTCGAGGAAGCGGTGCGCGACCTCCTTGCCGAGCAGACGGTCCACGGCGTCGCTGTACGCCTGGCCGGCGTCGCTCTGGTCGTCGAGAATCACCGGGATCCCCTGGTTGGAAGCCTTGAGTACAGCCTGCGACTCGGGGATCACGCCCAGCAGGCGGATGGAGAGGATTTCCTCGACGTCTTCGACGCCGAGCATTTCGCCCTTGGTGACACGCTCGGGGTTGTAGCGGGTCAGCAGCAGATGCTCCCGGATCGGTTCTTCGCCGTTCTCGGCGCGACGCGACTTGCTCGCGAGGAGGCCGAGCATGCGGTCGGAGTCGCGAACCGAAGAGACTTCCGGGTTGGTGACGACGATGGCTTCGTCGGCGAAGTACATCGCCAGGTGCGCGCCCTTCTCGATACCGGCCGGGGAGTCGCAGATGACGTATTCGAAATTCTTGCCCAGCTCGTCGATGACCTTGCCAACGCCTTCCTGGGTCAGCGCGTCCTTGTCGCGTGTCTGACTGGCGGCCAGCACATAGAGGTTTTCGAGACGCTTGTCCTTGATCAGGGCCTGGGTCAGGGTTGCGTCGCCATTGATTACGTTGACGAAGTCGTAAACCACCCGGCGTTCGCAGCCCATGATCAAGTCGAGGTTCCGCAGACCGACGTCGAAGTCGACGATGACAGTCTTGTGGCCGCGCAGAGCGAGGCCGGTACCGATGGCGGCGCTGGTGGTGGTTTTACCAACGCCACCTTTGCCGGAAGTGACTACGATGATCTTGGCCAAGGTGATTCACCCTAAATATTTAAAAAATCGGGACCTTTCGCTGATTTCAGCGTCAGGATTGCCCGTTTGGTCCTTGAAAATTCGCGGCAGTATCCGTTAAAGGCGGGTGATGTTCAACACGTCGCCAGAGAGGCTGATCTGTACCGCTTCAGCCCAGAGAGGATCGCGTCGCAGGTCCTCGGCTACCTTGTACTGGCCGGCGATGGAGACCATTTCAGCGGTGAGTTGCTGACAGAAGATCCGCGCCGAAGTGTCGCCTTTGATACCCGCCAAGGCGCGACCTCGAAGCGGACCGTAGACATGGATGTTGCCATCGGCGAGAAGTTCCGCACCGGGGCTCACGGGAGCGAGAACGATGAGGTCGCCGCCTTGCGCGTAGACCTGCTGGCCGCCGCGGATGGGGGTGGTCACGACGCGGGTCGGGCGATAGACCGGCTCGGCTGGTTTGGCCGGGGTTTTCGAGCTCAGGTCGACCTGCCGCTCACGAGCACCGGAAGGCGGCAGCACCGGCAGATCGAGCACCGCGGCCGCCTCGAGGTGGGACGGTTCGCTGGCGCGCAGGGCCAGGGTACGCAGACGATGCTTGCGGCACAGGCTGACCAGCGCAGCGATATCGATCTCGCGAGCCGCCTCCGGCAGCTTGTCCAAGGCCAGGACCAGCGGGGTGTTATTGAAGAAGTCCGGCGCCTGCTCGACCTTGGCCGCGAGTTGCTCGTCGAGACGCTCGATGTCGTTGCTGGCGAGTTCCAGCACGGTGATGGCGAGCATGCTGCCCTTGAGCTGAAAGGCTGGGGACTGATCGGTGAGGTCGGCTTGGCTCATGGTCTGTCTGCTACGGTAAATGGCGAGGACTTATAGCGGGGCGCGTCGCTGCCTGCAACCCGCGAGCGGCCCGTGAAGCGATCGTCGGTGCGCTTGGGCTCGGTCAGCGCAGGCGTTTGCCGCTAGAATGCGTCGCTTCATCGGTTGTCGAGCTATTCATGGATCGTCCTCAGTTTCGTGCGTACTTCCTGCACCCGCGCTTCTGGTCGCTGTGGCTGGGCCTGGGCGTGCTGTGGCTGCTGGTCCAGTTGCCATATTCGGTTCTGTTGAAACTGGGGCGCGGGCTTGGCGCACTGATGTTTCGCTTCGCCGGTTCGCGTCGCTACATCGCCCGGCGCAATCTGGAGCTGTGTTTCCCCGAACTGAGTCAGGCGCAACGCGAGCGTCTGTTGCGGGAGAACTTTGCCTCCAACGGCATTGCCTTCTTCGAGATGGCCATGAGCTGGTGGTGGCCGCAGGCACGCCTGCAGCGCCTGGCCAGGATCGATGGGCTCGAGCATCTGCAGCAGGCTCAGGCTGCAGGGCAGGGTGTGATCCTGATGGCGCTGCACTTCACTACGCTGGAGATCGGCGCCGCGCTGCTCGGCCAGCGGCACACCATCGATGGCATGTATCGCGAGCACAAGAATCCGCTTTTCGACTTCGTCCAGCGTCGCGGGCGAGAACGGCACAACCGTGATGCGAGTGCCATCGAGCGCGAGGATGTACGGGCGATGCTCAAGGTATTGCGCGCGGGGCGCGCCATTTGGTACGCGCCGGACCAGGACTATGGGCGCAAACAGAGCCTGTTTGTACCGCTGTTTGGCGTCCAGGCGGCGACCGTCACCGCCACGACCAAGTTCGCCCGGCTGGGCAGGGCGCGGGTCATACCCTTCACCCAGGAACGCCTGGCGGACGGTTCGGGGTATCGACTGGTGATCCATCCGCCGCTGCAGGACTTCCCGGGTGAAAGTGAAGAGGCGGACTGTCTGCGGATCAACCAGTGGATAGAAGAGGCGGTCAGTGCGGTACCCGAGCAGTACCTCTGGGCGCATCGCCGCTTCAAGACCCGCCCGGTAGGCGAGCCCAGCTTGTATAAAAAGAGGAAGACGCGTTCGGCCGTCTAGTGGACTGCCATTTGCGCCAGGCCTGGCGTCTTCCCGGGCAGATCGCGCAGGTCAGGCCAACGTACCGTCCCGGAAGTCTCGCAGCGCCTGCTCGATCTCCTCGCGGCTGTTCATCACGAATGGCCCGTACTGCACGATCGGCTCACCGAGTGGGCGGCCTGCCAGCAGCATCAGCCGGGCGCCACGTTCGCTGGACAGATTGAGTTCGCCGTCCTGGGACATCTGAACCAACTGGCCTTTGCTCGCCGCCTGCTCACCCACCCGCAGCGTCCCTTCATAGACGTAGAGCAGCAACCGATGGCCATCCGGCACTTGCGGCGAGACAGCACTCTCGGCTGAAAGCTGCAGGTCGAACAGCAGAGGTTCGGTATCGGGCCGCTGCACGATCCCGTGCTGTTCGATATCGCCGGCCTTGAACACGCCGGCGATGACCTTGGCCTGCACGCCGCCCGGCAGGGCGAGTTGCGGTATTTCGGCCGGGGCGAAATCCCGATAGTCCGGATCGCCGAGCTTGGCGTGGGAGGGCAGGTTCAACCATAGCTGGAAGCCGCGCATGGTGCCTTCCTGCTGCTGCGGCATCTCGCTATGGATGACGCCGCGCGCGGCGGTCATCCACTGCACGCCACCGCTCTCCAGCAACCCCACATTGCCCATGTGATCCTCGTGGCGCATGCGTCCTTCGAGCATGTAGGTGATGGTTTCGAAGCCGCGATGTGGGTGGGGCGGGAAGCCGGCAATGTACTCGTCAGGGTCGTTGGAACCGAACTCGTCGAGCATCAGGAACGGATCGAAGCGCTCCGGGGCAGCGCCGCCGAAGACGCGGGTCAGGCTGACGCCGGCGCCATCGGACGTGGCACGGCCGCTGGTGATGGAAAGAATTTCACGCTGGGACATGATCGAATGCCTCTCGGGTTGAATTCGCCAAGAGTAGGTGGGTTGCTTCGATCAATGGGTGCGTAATATCGCTACAAACAATCGATAAAGTGGGTTATTCCTCTACCAGCAAGTCCCGCGCCCGGCTGTAGACGTAGCGCACCTTCTCGTATTCAAACGGCGAATTGAGCTGACCGTAGCGGAAGCTGGTGACATGCCGCGCATTGACGGCCCGCAGCGCCGTCAGGCTCAACTCGCCGCCGGTGGTTTCGGAATACTGCAGAAACTCCACCTGCCGCTCGACGGCGAAGTCGGCCACGCGGCCCGTGGTGTCGCGCAGGTTGGACGGGCCCAGCGCCGGAAGAATCAGGTACGGCCCCTGGGAAACGCCCCAATAACCGAGGGTCTGGCCGAAATCTTCGCTCTGACGCGGCAGCCCCATACGCGTTGCCGGGTCCCAGAGGCCGCCCACACCCAGGATGCTGTTGAACAGGAAACGTGCGGTGGCGTTCGCCGCGCGCTGGCCCTTGAGCTGAGCCAGGCTGTTGAACAGCGTCGGCACTTCGCCGAGGTTGCTGAAGAAATTGCTCACGCCAGTGCGCACCGGCCGCGGCGTGACGTAGCGATAGCCGCGCACCACCGGCAGCATCACCCACTGATCGAGCCGATAGTTGAAGTGGTAGATGCGCCGGTTGACCGACTCGAACGGATCGTAGACGTCCAGTGCCTGGAAGGTGGCGCGCTCGAACTCGCGCTGATCCAGGCCGGGATTGAACTCCAGATTGCGCAGCGGATGGGTGAAACCATCCTCATCCACCTTCGGCGTGTCGGCGAAGGCCAGACCACTGGCCAGAAGCAACGGCAGCAGCATTCCTTTAGCCACGGAAGAACTCCAGCATGTGTTGAGTGTTTACGCGGTAGTTGAGGTTGCCGCAGTGGCCGCCTCGCGGATAAAGGGTCAGGCGATCACCGAAGGTACGGCGCAGGAAGCCGAGGTCACCCTCGCCGAGGATCAGGTCGTCGGCGTTGTGCATGACGGCGATCTTCGGACTCTGGCGCAGGTAATCCTCCAGTGCGTACAGGCTGACCTGCTGGATCAGCTGGGTCAGGCTGCCGCCGTCGTACTGGGCGCGCCACATCGGAATCACCTGCTCGGTGATGTAGCAGTCGAAGCTGCACAGCAGTGCGCGCTTGAAGAACGGCTCCAGACGGGTGCCTTCGTTGATCGGATACTCTGGCGGTGTGATCAGCCCGCGACGGTTGATCAGGTCGGAGGTGAAGGTGATATCCGCGGCGGAGAAGCGGAACACCGAACCGATGAGCATCGCCATCTGCTCGTCGCTGAGCTTCAGGTTCGATTGCTGGAAGTCGTAGAGAACGGCCTCGTCGAGGTCGATATAGCCCTTCTGACGGTAATAGCGCGTGAGCTTTTCCAGAATCACTTCGTAGAAGGTGGTGTGATCGTTAATGCCTTCGACGCGGGTCTGCACCAGCTTGTCCAGGTTGCTGACCGAGGTGTAGAGGTTGACCGGCGGATTCAGCAGCAGCACGCGCTTGAAGTTGAAGCTGCGACGGGTTTCGTCCAGCTGGCTGACGAACGCGGCATTCAGGGCGCCGAGGCTGTAGCCGGTGAGGTGGTACTCGGTGACGGGCAGCTTGTGGTGCTGCGCGCGGACCGCCTGCATGACCCGGTACAGGTCTTTGGCATCGTCGCTGCTGATCCCGGGCGTGGCGTAGCGCGAGGCGGCGGACATGAAGTCATAGCTGGTCGGCGACGACAACTGCACCACATGGTAGCCGGCGCCGTAGAACAGACGCTTCAGGGCTTCGGTCTTGCCTGCCGAATAGCGCGCGCCGGTACCGGAAATGATGAACATGAGTGGCGCGGGGCCGCTTTGCCGAGCGAGCCGATAACGCAGCTTTTTGACCGGCCAGAAGTTGTCCGGCAGGGTGAACTCGCGTTCGGGACGCAGACGCAGGTTGTAGTCGGCCTGGTCGATATCGTCATCGGTCGGCACTTCGGCGCGTAGCTCGATGGGCGTACCGGCGATGGTGGCTTCGAAGGGGTTGGACAGCGGGAAGCCGTACTCCTCGACAGTCAGATCGGCGGCGTGGACAGGCGCAACGACCAGGGCGAGCAGGGCGGTCAGGCGCAACAACAGCTGCATGGTGCTTCTCCGTTAACAGGCCCGGTTGGCCTGTGGCAAGGCAGCGACGGCGACCCGCGCTACCTGTCCCAATAGAACTGCATCGGCTGCACAACGCAAGCCAACTTCACTATGGCAGCGCGGTTGCGGATTCGATCCCTGCGCAGGATGAGAAATGACGACGGCCTCAGGCGTGATGGTGCAGCCAGGCGTGTTTGGGGATGGGCATCTTGCCTGCCGGACTGCGTTCGAAACGCTGCCAGAGCTTCTCGTGGAAGTAGAAGCCCACCGAGTTGCACAGCGGTTCGACGGTGGCGACCAGGCCGCCAATGGCGATGCTGCCAGTCAGTGCATAGGTCACCGAAAAGGCGATGCAGAAGTGCATCAGGGTGAACGTCACGGTCTTCAGCATGGCCCCGTCTCCTTGTGCAGTCGAGAATCGTTCTCGCGATGGAGAGAGTCTGGTCGAGCCCGGGCAATGTCTGAAATCAACGTTTCGCATGTGCGACATAGCGCCACACTATTTGTATGTGGATTTGTTGCGGCGCCCCATTTTCCGCGGCTGAACGGCTCTACGACGGGTGTTTTTGTGAACTGCATTCAGACCAAAGTCGGGTGGTGTTCATCCGACCCAAGCCTAAAGTAGCCGCCCCTGCTCCCACCGGGGGGTAGCGACCGTGGAGACAGATTCCAATGCACAATGAAAATGTTTACCGGCAGATCTATGCCAATCCGCGTTTCCAGGAACTGGTTGCCAAGCGCGGCCGTTTTGCCTGGCTGCTATCGGCTGTCATGCTCAGCGCCTACCTGGCGTTCATCCTGCTGATCGCCTTCGAGCCAAAGGTCCTCGGCATTCCGCTGTCCGCCAATACCGTGACCACCTGGGGTATCCCGGTTGGCGTCGGGGTGATCTTCATGGCGTTCATCCTGACCGGTGTCTATGTGCAGCGTGCCAATGGTGAGTTCGATCGCATCAACCAGGAAATCCTCAACGAGGCACAGCAATAATGATCCTGCGTTTTCTGATGTCTGCCCTGCTGTTGGCAGTCTCGCCTGTGCTTCTCGCCGATGCCATCACCGGCGAAGTCCAGAAACAGGCCACCAACTACACCGCCATCATCATGTTCGTGGTGTTCATCGTCTTCACCATGGGCATCACCAAGTGGGCGGCCAAGCGCAACACCTCCACGGCTGACTACTACACCGCGGGTGGTAGCATCACCGGCTTCCAGAACGGTCTGGCGATTGCCGGTGACTTCATGTCGGCAGCGTCCTTTCTCGGCATTTCCGCGCTGGTCTACACCAGCGGCTACGACGGCCTGATCTACTCCATCGGCTTCCTCGTCGGCTGGCCGATCATCCTCTTCCTGATGGCCGAGCGCCTGCGCAACCTGGGCAAGTTCACCTTCTCCGACGTGGCGTCCTATCGCCTCGGTCAGACGCAGATCCGCCTGCTTTCGGCATTCGGCTCGCTGATCGTGGTGGCCTTCTACCTGATCGCGCAGATGGTCGGCGCCGGCAAGCTGATCCAGCTGCTGTTCGGCCTGGACTACTACGTAGCCGTGGTGCTGGTCGGTGTGCTGATGGTCATGTACGTGCTGTTCGGCGGCATGCTCGCCACCACCTGGGTGCAGATCATCAAGGCGGTCCTGCTGCTGTCCGGCGCCTCTTTCATGGCCATCATGGTGATGAAGAGCGTTGGCTTCGACTTCGGCAGCCTGTTCGCCGAAGCGGTGAAGATCCATGAAAAGGGCGCGCAGATCATGAGCCCCGGCGGCCTGGTTTCCGATCCGGTGTCGGCGATCTCCCTCGGCCTGGCGCTGATGTTCGGTACCGCCGGCCTGCCGCACATCCTGATGCGCTTCTTCACCGTGTCCGACGCCAAGGAAGCGCGCAAGAGCGTGTTCTACGCCACCGGCTTCATCGGCTACTTCTACATCCTGACCTTCATCATCGGCTTCGGCGCGATCCTGCTGGTCAGCACCAACCCGGACTTCAAGGACGTGACCGGCGCCATCGTCGGCGGCACCAACATGGTCGCCATCCACCTGGCCAGCGCGGTGGGCGGCAACCTGTTCCTCGGCTTCATCTCCGCGGTCGCCTTCGCCACCATTCTCGCCGTCGTGGCGGGTCTGACCCTGGCCGGTGCCTCGGCGGTTTCCCATGACCTTTATGCCTGCGTGATCAAGCAGGGCAAGGCGCGGGAAGAGGACGAGATGCGCGTGACCAAGCTGACCACCCTGACTCTGGGCGTGGTGGCGATTCTGCTCGGCATCATCTTCGAAAAGCAGAACATCGCCTTCATGGTCGGCCTGGCATTCTCCATCGCCGCCAGCTGCAACTTCCCAGTTCTGTTCCTTTCCATGTACTGGAAGGGCCTGAGCACCCGCGGCGCGCTGTTAGGTGGCTCGCTGGGGCTGTTCACTGCGTTGCTGCTGACCATCATCAGCCCGACCGTATGGGTCGACGTGTTCGGTTATGCCGAGGCGATCTTCCCCTACAAATACCCGGCGCTGTTCTCGATGGCCGCCGCGTTCATCGGCATCTGGTTCTTCTCGGTCACCGACAAGTCCAAGCGTGCCGGCGAGGAGCGCGAGCGCTTCTTCGCCCAGTTCGTTCGTTCGCAGACCGGTCTGGGTGCCACCGGTGCCGTCGCACACTGACGCAATGCTGGCAGAAACAAGGGCAGCCCTCGGGCTGCCCTTTTTTATTCGTGGCGCAGGTCGCTCGTGCAGCTATAGCGAGCCCATGCTGCCGCCATATTGCCTGCCCTGAATCGTGCGGTCAGCCCCATGAGCCGCGGGTTTGCCAAGGGCATTCAGCAGTCTGATGGATGCCGGTCCGTGCCCCGGCATTCGCTAGACTCGCTGCCACTACCCGAACAACAAAAGGCAGCACAACGATGCACAACCGCATGATGATTACCGGTGCCGGCTCCGGACTCGGTCGCGAGATTGCCCTGCGCTGGGCGCGTGAGGGCTGGCAGCTGGCGCTTTCCGATGTCAACGAAGGCGGCCTGGCGGAAACCCTGAAAATGGTCCGCGAAGCGGGCGGTGACGGCTTCACCATGCGCTGCGACGTGCGTGACTACAGCCAGCTGATCGCCTTCGCCCAGGCCTGCGAGGAGAAGCTTGGCGGCATCGATATCGTCGTCAACAACGCCGGCGTGGCTTCCGGCGGCTTCTTCGACGAGCTGTCGCTGGAGGACTGGGACTGGCAGATCGCGATCAACCTGATGGGCGTGGTCAAGGGCTGCAAGGCGTTCCTGCCGCTAGTACAGAAGAGCAAGGGCAAGATCATCAACATCGCGTCGATGGCGGCGCTGATGCAGGCACCGGGCATGAGTAACTACAACGTGGCCAAGGCCGGCGTGGTGGCGCTGTCGGAAAGCCTGCTGGTCGAGCTGCGCCAGGCTGAGGTCGGCGTGCATGTGGTCTGCCCGTCGTTCTTCCAGACCAACCTGCTGGATTCCTTCCGCGGCCCGACGCCGAACGTGAAGGCGCAGATCGGCAAGCTGCTGGAGTCCTCGCCGATTACTGCGGCGGACATCGCTGACTACATCCACCAGCAGGTCGCCAAGGGCGAGTTCATGATCCTGCCGCACGACGAGGGCCGTATGGCCTGGAAGGTCAAGCAGCAGAACCCTCAGGCGATCTACGACGAGATGGCGCTGCTGGCCGAAAAGAAACGCGCCAAGAGCAAGGCGCTCTGAGACTGCCCGGCCGCTTCGGCGGCCGCTGCGGTTGCCTCGGGGAGGGGCGGGGAGTAGGGTTGCCTGTCCGGCTTTTTTCGCCGTAACCCTATGGATCGCTTGTGAATTTTCCCTCCCGCGGGCTGCTGATGCTGGCGCTGGTGCTGGCCGCCATCAACCTGCGCCCAGGTATTACCTCCTTCGCTCCGCTGATCGAGCGCATCGCCGAAGAGCTTTCGCTTTCTCGCGGTCTGATCAGTCTCACCACGGCCTTGCCGGTTCTGCTGATGGGCTTGCTCGCCCCCCTGGCGCCGCGGCTGGCCGTGCGTTTCGGGCTGGAGCGCAGCATCGCGCTGTGCCTCGGGCTGATCGGCGTGGCATTGCTGTTGCGGCTGTTCGGCCACAACGCCGTTCTGCTGATCGGCACCGCCGGGCTGGTTGGCGCCGGGATCGCCGTCGCCGGGCCGCTGCTGTCCGGTTTCATCAAGCGCTACTTCCTCGAACGCATGGGCCAGACCGCCGCCTGGTACTCGCTGAGCATGGCGGTCGGCGGCACCCTCGGCGTAGTGGTGACGGCACCGGCCACCGAGGTGATGGGGCAGGACTGGACGCGTGGCCTGGCGCTCTGGGCGCTGCCGGCCCTGGCTGCGCTGCTGATCTGGTCGCGCTTGCCCAATCAGCCGGAAGCCGCCAGCGAGAGTCGTGCCGGTTTGCCCTGGAAGGAGCCTCGGGCCTGGTTGCTCAGTGTCTACTTCGCCCTTCAGGCCGGGCTGTTCTACGCGCTGGCCACTTGGCTGGTTGCTCGTTATCACGAGGTTGGCTACAGCCTGCTGCAAAGTAATGCGTTCTTCAGTGGTTTCATGCTCATCGGCCTGCCGAGCGCCTTTGCCATGCCCTGGCTGGCGCAGCGGCTGGGCAATCGGCATCGAATCATGGCGGCGTGCGGCGGGTTGGCGACCCTTTGCCTGGCAGCAATCGCTCTGGCACCGAGCTGGCAACCCCTGGTGGTCTGCATGGTGCTCGGCGTCGCGCTCAACGGCACCTTCTCCCTGGCGCTGATCGCGCCGATGTACGAAGCCAATACTCCGTTGGCGGTCAGCCGGCTGACCGCGATGATGCTCTGCACCGGCTACTGCCTGGCGTGCCTGACGCCGGTACTGGCCGGGCTCGGGCGTGATCTGGCGGGTGACTATCGCATGCCGTTCCTGGTCCTCACCGGCATGGCGGCATGCATGTCGTTGTTGGCGATGCGCCTGCGGCCACGGCATCAGGATCGCTGAACCGTCCCGAGGCTGTGGCCTGTTTCACCACTTCCCAAGCCGCGGGTGACCCGCCCGCCGCGCTGTGCTAGAAAGCTCGCCGTCCCAGTTCATCCCTGCGTTTCGGAGTTTCGAGTGGAGTCTGAATCCATCGTTTATGGCTGCATCCGTGATTGGCCTTCCGCCGACCCCGAGCAGTGCCGCCAGCGCCGGGCGAACAATCTGGCTGCCGTGCAGGCGTTGCCGCAGGGCGAGGCCTGGCCCTTCATCGGTCGCGAGATGTTTTCCTTCTGCCGTAACGAGGAACTGGGCCTGTACCAGACCCAGGTGATCCACTTCGGTGCCAGCTACCGCGCAGTGGAGTACGAGTGGGCGCTCTGGGTCCAGCGTTTCGAGGAGCTGCTCAAGCAGTTGTACTGGACCAGCGCGGTGGTGCACCTGGAAACCGAGCTCAACGGCACCCACACCTTTCGCTGGGAAACCGATACCGGCAGCCACAGTCCGCAGCAGAGCGACCTGCGCATGCGCTGTGCCTGGGAGCGCGAGAGTGGTCTGTTCGGCTGAAGCGCGCGGCGGCGTTCAGTCCAGCCACTCGCGCGGCACATCGCGCCTGAGGGCCAGCTGGCATTGCTGACTGTCGGGGTCGAAGACGATCACCGCCTCCCCCTTGTCCAGCGCGCGGCGCACCCGTGTCACCCGGGTTTCAAGCGGGGTTTCGTCACCATTATCGGTGCCGTCGCGGGTGACGAAATCTTCTATTAGGCGGGTCAGGGTGTCCGGTTCGAGCTGGTCGTGCGGTATGAGCATGGGATTTCTTCGGGTGAGCCGGTTTGCCACAAGGCCGGCGGACGTTAGCTCGCGCCGCCCTGCAGGTAGCTGTCCAGGCAAGCATACAGCTGCCGGCTCTCCAGAGGTTTGCCGATGAATTCATCCATACCCGATTCCAGGCCGCGCTGACGGTGCTCTGCCAATACGTGGGCGGTCACGGCGATGATCGGCACGGCCTGTAATTCAAGCTCCGCTTCCAGCTTGCGTATCCGCCGGCTGGCTTCGAAGCCATCGAGCTCCGGCATTTCGCAGTCCATCAGGATCAGTTGCACGGCTTCCGGATCGCGACGATAGAGGTCCACGGCCTGGCGTCCGTTGTCGGCGAGCTGAACCGCGTATCCGCGCTTTTTCAGCAGGCCGCGCACCACCATCTGATTCACCGGATTGTCCTCGGCGACCAGAATGCAGGGCTCGCGGGGTGGCTGCTCTGCTGGTGCAACGTCGGTCGCTTCGCTAGCCTGCTGAGGCGCTGGAGTGTATAGCGCCTGCAACGCCTCACGCAGCGGCGTGCTCTGCAGCGGTAGCGCCAGGCTGATCAGACGTAACCCGGGCGATGGCGGTGGCGGCTCGTGGACCGGCGAATAGAGCATCAGCACCCGCTGATTCGCCTCCAGATGCGGGCGAAGACGCTCCAGCCACTGCGCCGGACTGCCCGGCCAGGGCGCCAGCAGAACCATCAGTGGCGGGGCGGTGAAGTCCGACAGGTAGTCCGGCAGGCATTCCGGGGTCTGGCAGCGCTCGGTGCGCATGCCCCAGCGCCGCAGCAGATGGCTCAACGCCTCGAGGCCCTCGGTATCCTGCGAAGCGAGCAGCGCCGGGCGGCCGCCGAGCAGGTGGTTCAGCGGGTCTTCCACATCGCTGGCGCTTTGCAGCGGGATTTCGAAACAGAAGCGGCTGCCGCGGCCCGGTGCGCTCTGCACCTCGATATGGCCGTTCATCATTTCCACCAGCTCCTTGCTGATCGCCAGGCCCAATCCGCTGCCGCCGTAACGTCGCGTGGTGCTCGAATCGCCCTGGGAGAAGGATTCGAACAACTGCGCCAGCACTTCCTGACGCATGCCGATACCGCTGTCGCTGACGCAGAACACCAGGCGCTGGGTGCCTTCCTGAGTCTGGCGGCAGGAGACTTCGAGCAGTACGTGGCCGTGCTCGGTGAATTTCAGCGCATTGCTCAGCAGGTTCATCAGAATCTGTTTGAGTCGCGTGGGGTCGCCACGAATCCGTCGCGGCACGCCGGGCTCCAGGCCTACGTGCAGGCTCAGCTGTTTCTCCAGCGCCTGCGCGGTGAACAGCCGGATGGTTTCGGAAATCAGGATTTCCAGATCGAAGTCGATGTCTTCCAGGCTGAGCTTGCCGGAGCCGATCCGGGCGTAGTCGAGGATGTCGTTGATCACCGCCATCAGCGAGTTGCCGGAGCTGGAGATGGTATCCAGATAGAACTGCTGGCTGCGGTCCAGCGGCGTTTCACGCAGCAGTTGCAGCATGCCGAGCACGCCATTGAGCGGAGTGCGGATCTCGTGACTCATCTTGGCCAGGAAGCGGCTCTTGGCTTCATTCTCGCTGGCGGCCCGCTCGGCGGCCTCACGCGAGCGGTAGCCCTCTTCCTTGAGCAGGTTGATACGATCGGCCAGGCCGATGGACAGGGTGATCAGTTCGAAAGCGACGCTGGCCTTGACCACCGCGGCGCCGTACAGGCCGAACAGCTCGAAGCCCAGCGAGCCGGCCGTGACCAGGATGAACGAGGCCAGCAGCACGCCCCAGGCCAGCGTGTAGTAGACGCCATAGCGCACGCCGCGACGCCAGACGAAGGCGCCGGTGGCAAGCAGGCCGACCGAGGCGGCGATCACCGTGATGCTGGCCAGGATGCTCCAGGTCTGCACGTCCAGCAGCAGCCCGGAAACCATGCTGCCGAGGGCGATCAGCAGCGTGCAGCGCAGCACCAGGTCGAGCCGTGGAAAGAGCTCGCGGGTGTGCAGGAAGTGGCGGCTGAACTGGATGGCGATCAGGCAATGGCTGAACATCAGGACGTAGATGCCCATGGCCACCAGCCCGCCGTCGTCGGCCAGCCATTTGACCAGCAGGCCGTCGAAGGAGAGCGCGAACAGTCCGACGTTGAGGGTGTAGACCAGATACCAGAAGTACGCCGGCTCGCGCAGCGAGGCGAAGAGGAACAGGTTGTAGCAGAACATCGCGAACAGCACGCCGTAGAAGGCGCCGCTGATGCCGCTCAATTCCTGTTGCTGGGCCGCGCTGGCGTTGTAGCTGCTGAAGTACAGCGGCACGTAGAGCGTGCTGGTGGTCTTGATGCGCAACAGAAGGGTGGTTTCGCCCGGAGGCAGATCGACGGGAAACCAGAAGTCGCTGACCTTTACCGGACGATCCGCGAAGGGGTAGCGATCCCCGGTCAGCTGCCTGCTGATGCTGCCGTCGGGGTACTGCAGGAACAGCTCGATGTGGTCGAGCAGCGGGTAGTTGATTTCGACGAAGCCGCCGAGCGGTGCGTCCAGATCGTTGACCAGTCTGGCGCGTAACCACCATGTCGAGCTGTTCTTGCCCTCGTTCACATGGCCGCTCTCGACGGTGCGCATGCGCTCGTCCGCGAATGCCATGACTTCATCCACATCCAGCGCGCCATCCGGGTCCTCGAGGTAGAGGGTGCCGCTTCCGAGTGACTTGCGCAGGTCGGGTGAATCGAACACGACGGGCGAGATTGCCCAGGCTTGGAGCGACAGGCAAAACAGCAGCAAAGCCAGGCATGAACGCGGCGTCATGTTTCGTTCCGGAAGAGGCGCGCCCGAATGGGCGACACATATTAGTAGAGCGATGTGACGGTACCGATTCCTTGGGCTCTACATGGCGCCTTCAGAGTGCCGCACGTCCTTGTCCGGTTAACTTTGCCGAGTTACGCGCCGAGCGGCAAGCGTCTGCTGTGCGAAGCAGGCGCCTGGTCACGTAAGCCAATCGCTCAGCTGTCGCGGTCCTGGGTGTGGTGCTGGCGACCGATCAGCGTGTCGACGGGCGGCACGCGGGTGTCGTTCTCCATCTGCGCATCGTGTTCCAGTTGATGGCTGAAACGTTCCAGCGAGTCCTTCGCGTGCTGAGAGTCGCTGGCGAAGACCGGCTGGCTGAGCATATAGCCACAGAGCAGGCGACTCATCGCGGCCAGACTGTCGATATGGGTGCGTTCGTAGCCATGGGTGGCATCGCAGCCGAAGGCCAGCAGCGCGGTGC
Source organism: Pseudomonas sp. (assembly GCA_007713455.1). Classification (GTDB taxonomy): domain Bacteria; phylum Pseudomonadota; class Gammaproteobacteria; order Pseudomonadales; family Pseudomonadaceae; genus Stutzerimonas; species Stutzerimonas chloritidismutans. The sequence continues at coordinate 58,470 of VMRT01000016.1, read as the reverse complement.
GGATGTCGTGCCCCGCTTCGACCGCCGACTGGGCGTCGCTGTGGTAGTAGCGGAACAGATCGCGGCGCACCGGGATCTCGTTCTCGCTGGCGAGCTTTAGCAGGTGGCGCGACAGATGAAAGTCGTAGGGGCCGCCGGAATCCTGCATCGCCACGGTTACCGCGTGCTCACTGGAGGCCTGGCCCTTGGCCGCCGGCGCGATGTCGATCCCGACGAACTCGCTGACATCCCAGGGCAGGGCGCCGGCGGCTCCGGAGCCGGTTTCCTCGGTGATGGTGAACAGCGGATGCACATCGATGGGTGGTTCGCGGCCGCTTTCGACGATGGCCTTCAGTGCCGCCAGCAGCGCGGCGACGCCAGCCTTGTCATCCAGGTGGCGGGCGCTGATGTAGCCGTTCTCGGTGAATTCCGGCATCGGATCGAAGGCGACGAAATCACCGACGTTGACCCCCAGTGCGCAGGTTTCGTTGCGGCTGTAGGTATAGGCGTCCAGGCGCAGTTCGACGTGGTCCCAGCTCACCGGTGCTTCATCCACGGCGGTGTTGAAGGCATGCCCCGAGGCCAGCAGCGGCAGTACGCTACCGCGGATGACTCCGGTATCGGTGAAGACGCTGACGCGGCTGCCCTCGGCGAAACGGCTCGACCAGCAGCCCACCGGGGCCAGGCCGAGGCGGCCGGTATCCTGAATCTCGCGGACGATGGCGCCGATGGTGTCCAGGTGCGCCGCGACCGCGCGGTCCGGGCTGTAGCGACGGCCCTTGAGTGTGGCGCGGATGGTGCCGCGGCGGGTCAGCTCGTAGGGGATGCCCAGCTCGGCCAGGCGCTCGGCAACATAGCGCACGATGGTGTCGGTGAATCCGGTGGGGCTGGGGATGGCGAGCATTTCCAGCAACACGCGCTGCATGTAGTTGAGATCGGGTTCGGGGAGTTTTGCGGTCATGAGAGCTCCTGTTGACGGCGCCTTTTCAGCCACCGGATGGAGTGAATGTCGGAGAGCGGGACCCGCCATAGTGACGAGCGACCTGTGGCGACCCGGCTTGGTGCCGGGGCGCGCCAGACTCAACCTGCGGTGCTGAGTGGGAAGAGCAGGTCGATGAAGCGTTCGGCGGTCGGCTGCGGCTGATGATTGGCCAGGCCGACGCGCTCGTTGGCCTCGATGAAGACGTACTCCGGTTGGTCCGGTGCCGGCACCAGCAGGTCCAGGCCCACCACCGGGATGTCCAGCGCGCGGGCGGCGCGTACGGAAGCGTCGACCAGCTCGGGGTGCAGTTGCGCGGTGACGTCTTCCAGCGTGCCACCGGTATGCAGGTTGGCGGTGCGGCGCACCGCGAGCCGGTGTCCGTCCGGCAATACACTTTCGAAGTCGAAGCCGGCGTCGCGCAGGCAGCGCTGGGTTTCCTCATCCAGCGGAATGGAACTCTCACCGCCGGTAGCGGCCTGGCGCCGGCGGCTCTGCTTCTCGATCAGCGAACCGATGCTGGTGCGGCCATCTCCGATGACTTCCGCCGGGCGGCGTATCGCCGCGGCGACCACCTCGAAGCCGATCACCACGATGCGCAGGTCGAACCCCGGATGAAAGCTTTCCAGCAGCACGCGGCTGTCGTACTGCCGGGCGCGCTGGATGGCGTCTTCCATTTCGGTCGCATCGCGCAGGTCCACGGCGACGCCCATGCCCTGTTCGCCATCCACCGGCTTGACCACCACGCTGCCGTGCTCGGCGAGGAATGCGGCATTTTCCTTCGGGCCGGCGACCAGTTGTTGCGCCGGAAGACAGATGCCGGCCTGGGACAGGGTGCGGTGGGTCAGGCGCTTGTCCTGGCAGAGCGTCATGCTGACGGCTGAGGTCAGGTCGGATAGCGACTCTCGGCAGCGTACCCGCCGGCCGCCCTGGGTCAGGGTGAACAGGCCGGCTTCGGCATCGTTGATCTCGATCTCGATACCGCGCCGCCGGGCCTCGTCGACGATGATCTTGGCGTAGGGGTTGAGCTTTGCTTCCGGGCCCGGGCCGAGGAACAGCGGCTGGTTGAAGCTGTTCTTGCGCTTGACGGTGAAGGTCTGCAGGTCGCGGAAGCCCAGCTTGGCGTACAGCGCCTTGGCTTGCTGGTTGTCGTGCAGCACCGACAGATCGAGATAGGCCAGGCCGCGGCCCATGTAGTGTTCGATCAGGTGACGCACCAGCGCCTCGCCGACGCCCGGCCGCGGGCAGCTTGGCGAAACCGCCAGGCACCACAGGCTGGAGCCGTTTTCCGGATCGTTGAAGGCGCGGTGGTGGTCGATGCCCATCACGCTACCGATGATTTGCCCAGAGGTTTCGTCCTCGGCCAGCCAGTACACCGGACCGCCCTGTTCGCGCGGGGTGCAGCGCTCCGGGTCGACGGGCATCATGCCGCGCGCTTGGTACAGGCCGTTGATAGCCTGCCAGTCCGCTTCACTCTGGGCACGACGCACGCAGAAACCGCGGAAACGCTTCTGCGCAGGGCGGTAGTCGGTGAACCAGATGCGTAGGGTATCGGAGGGGTCGAGAAAGAGTTGCTGCGGTGCATAGGAAAGCACCTGGTGTGGCGCGGCGACGTACAGCGCGATATCGCGCTCGCCCGCCTGCTCGTTGAGCAGTTCGGCAGCGAGTTGGGCGGGATCGGAGTAGGTGTGGCCGACCAGAATGCGACCCCAGCCGCAATGCAGGATCACCGGGCCGCAGGGTTCCTCCTGACCGTCCTCGGCGAAGCGTGCCTGCAGCCGCTGGTAGGTCGGAGCCTGTCCGCGCAACAGACGCTGACCGTAGGCTTGGGACTTCTGCATGGTGCGTTCCTTGATGCTAAGTCACGAACCGGCAGCGGCGGGGCGATGTGCTTGCCCCCGTGGCGCGTGGCAACCGCAGCCGTTCGTGAGCGGGTTATCGGGGCCGTCGTGGCCTGGCGCCTGCAGCGGCCAACGTCAAAGGCCTTGTTCGCTCAACCATAGGTTGACCGCTGCCAGCTGCCAGAGTTTGGAACCGCGCAGCGGCGTGAGCTGACCATCCGGATCGGCGAGCAGCTTCTCCAGCGCCTGCGGGTTATAGAGGCCGCGCTCCTGGCTGGGGTCGAGCAGCATCTCGCGAACCCAGTTTAGCGTCGCACCCTGCAAGTGCTTGAGGCCCGGCACCGGGAAGTAGCCCTTCGGCCGGTCGATCACCTCGGCAGGAATGACCTGGCGCGCCGCTTCCTTGAGCACGTACTTGCCGCCTTCGGGCAGCTTGAATTGCGCCGGAATCCGCGCCGACAGTTCGGCAACGCGGTAGTCGAGGAACGGCGTGCGCGCCTCCAGGCCCCAGGCCATGGTCATGTTGTCGACGCGCTTGACCGGGTCATCGACCAGCATCACCGTGCTGTCGATACGCAGCGCCTTGTCCACCGCCGCATCGGCGCCGGGCTGGGCGAAGTGCTGACGGACGAAGTCGCCGGAGAAGTCGCCCTGGACCCACTGCTGCTGCACAGTCTCGGCATATTCCTCGTACGTGCGATCGCGGAACGCGGCGAGGTAGGCCGCCACCGGGTCTTCGGCGCCGTCCACCAGCGGATACCAGTGGTAGCCGGCGAACAGTTCGTCCGCACCCTGGCCGCTCTGCACCACCTTGCAGTGCTTGGCCACTTCCCGCGAGAGCAGGTAGAAAGCGATGCAGTCATGGCTGACCATCGGCTCGCTCATCGCCTGGAAGGCGGCCGGCAGCTGTTCGAGGATTTCCTTTTCCTGAATACGCAGCTGGTGATGACGCGTGTTGTAGTGCTTGGCGATCAGATCCGAGTACTTGAACTCGTCGCCGCGCTCGCCGCCGGCATCTTCGAAGCCGATGGAAAATGTCAGTAGATTGTCGGCCACACCGGCTTCGCGCAGCAGGCCGACCAGCAGGCTGGAGTCGACACCACCGGAGAGCAGTACGCCGACATCCACCGCTGCGCGCTGACGGATCGCCACCGCCTCGCGCATGGTGTCCAGGGTGCGCTGTTTCCAGTCTTCAAAGCTGTAGTTGCGCTCCTCTTCTCGGGCGCCGAATTCCAGCTCCCACCAGCGCTGGGTGGTGGTCGCGCCATTAGCGTCGACGCGCATCCAGCTGGCCGGCGGCAATTTCTCGATACCGGCGATCAGCGTGTCCGGAGCCGGAACCACGGCGTGGAAACTCATGTAGTGATTCAGCGCCACCGGATTCAAAACACCGGCGATATCGCCGCCCTTGAGCAATGCCGGCAGCGACGAGGCGAAGCGCAGGCGCTGGTCGGTGCGCGACAGGTACAGCGGCTTGACGCCGAGACGGTCGCGGGCGATGAACAGCTGCTGGCTGTCGCGCTCCCAGATGGCAAAGGCGAACATGCCGTTCAGCCGCGGCAGCAGCGCTTCGCCCCAGGCATGGAAGCCCTTGAGCAGCACTTCGGTATCGCCTTCGGAGAAGAAGCGGTAGCCCAGGCCTTCCAGCTCTGCGCGCAATTCGGGGTAGTTGTAGATGGCGCCGTTGAAGACCATCGACAGGCCGAGGGCCGAGTCGATCATCGGCTGGCCGGACGCCTCGCACAGATCCATGATCTTCAGGCGCCGATGACCCAGGGCGAGTGGGCCCTGGCTGTGGAAACCGCATGCGTCGGGGCCGCGCGCAGTCAGGTGTTGAGTGATGCGTTCAACCGCAGCCAGATCGGCCGGGCGGTTATCGAAGCGAAGTTCTCCAGCTATGCCACACATAAGATCCTTACCGGTTTTGCCGTTGGGGAGTGTGACTGGTCCGTCACCCGCGAAGTTCAGCCTTTCGGATCAGCGCAGCGGCGCCGATGCGGCCGGGAACAGGTCAGTCAGCTTTTTACACCAAAACAAAAAGATGCTTTGATGTCAAAGTTAGTTTTCGCAAGAAAAGCCGAATATGACTGAAGAAACAGTTTTAAACGAAAGCAATAGTGCTGGGCTGGAAGCCTTCGAGATGCCGCTGTTTCAGGCCATGCGCCGGTTGCAGCAGGACGCCGAAGTGCATGCCAAACGTCTGGCGCGCTACGGAGGCTTGAGCCCTGTGCAGCTGATGATCCTGCAGGTGCTGGCTAGCGAAGGGCAGTTGACCGCGAGTGACCTGAGCCGGCGCGTCAGCCTTACCGCAGCCACGCTTTCCGGGCAGATCGACCGGCTGGAGGAGCGCGGGCTGTTGCAGCGCCAGCGCGACGACCAGGACCGTCGCCGCCAGTGGCTGCTGCTCAGCGATAGCGGCCGCGCCTTGTTGCAGCAGGCGCCAGCGCTGTTGCCGCCGGAGTTCCGCGCGCGTTTGGCCGCCTTGCCGCAATGGGAGCGCCATGCGCTGACCGCCGCGCTGCTGCGTGCCGCCGAGCTGTGCGGCGACATGGAGTGAACACCCTAGCGCGAGTTCTTCAGGCTTTCCACGGTCAGCTCCAGCGCCTTGCGCATGTCCAGCCGTGCTGAGCGACCGACATCGCGATCATCCAGCCGGTAACCACGCTCGGAGGGCAGGATCGGCGCGGTAAGGTCATCCGCCTCGGCCGGTTCGAAATCCGAGTCGCGGCCGATGGTCATGGCGCTGCGGCGTAGCAGTTCGCGCACCTGATCCGGCTCCAGCCCGGGATTGACCGAAAGCATCGCGCCCACCGCACCGGCAACCAGCGGCGTGGCATAGGAAGTGCCGCAATGCACGTCGCCGCGCTTGTCGGGATCAAGCGTGGCGGCACGGGTGCAGGCGGCGGCGGTGATGTCCACGCGCATATCGACGTTGGATGATTTGCGCTTGCGCACGTAGTCGGGGTGCTCCACCGCGACTTTTTTCTGATCGTTGCGCTCATGGCCGCCGACCACCAGTAGCTGCTCGGTGATGAACGAGGAGGGCAGTCGATAGTCGTCACGCCCGGAGTGCGCCGAGCCATTGCCGGCGGAGTTGATCACCAGCACGTCGGGATGTTCGCGGCGCAGCCAGAGGAAGAATTCCTCCAACAATTCCTCGTAGCCGCTCATGGCGATGCCCGAACGCAGCAGCGAATCCACCGGTTCGCCTTCCACATCCACCGTGCCAATGCGGTGGATGCCCCAGCTCCAGTTGAGGATGCGCGCGCCGTCCTCCACCAGATTCACCGAGGCCGCGACGTTGGCCGTGATGCCGGCGTCCGAGTTGCGCTCGACGATCACCTCGAAGCCCGGCCCGGTGCCGTCCAGTGCGCTGAGAAATCCCTGGTCGCGGGCATCGCTGGCGTGGGCGGCGAGAATGCCGGCGACGCTGCTGCCGTGATTGTCCGGCCGGTCGGCGTCGCGGGCGTAGAGACAGGTGCGCTGCTGGCTTGGATCGCAGGGTTGGAGGTACTCGGCGAAATGCGGTGCATCGAAATCCACCGCGCGCTCGATGATGCCGATGCGCACCGGCTGTTTTTCGCCGCTGCGCTGGCCGGCGGGAATGCGTTCGCGGTAGTAGTCCACTGCATCGAGGAAGCGATTGGCGGCCCATTCGCGGTTCTGCGGGCGCTTCTGATCCGCGCGCTTGCCGGTTTCCTGCTCGTCGTTCTCGGCGGCCGATTCCTCGATCACCACGGCATCCACGCCTACCTCGCTGCCCAGGCGCAGCACCATGGCGTCCCGCTCGGTCAGATCCTTCACCGGCAGGCGCAGCTGATAGGTGTTCAACGGCGGAATGGCGCCGACGACTTTGGCGCCGTATTTCTCGGCGAGTTGCCGCGCCTTCTCCAGGCCTTCGTGATCTTCCTCGATGATCAGGCTGACCAGATCGACATACGTGGTCAGGTCATCCATGTTGCGCGCCACCTCATCGGGCTTGGCGGCGAGCACCTGACTGCGTCCGGCCGAAAGCCAGACCGGATTGCTGCGCTTGCCGGCGTGTTCCAGCCACAGCGGGCCGCTGCTCACCGCGTCCGGCGCGAGGGTCAGGCGCAGCTGCTCGCCGTCGCGCTGGAGCGTGTCGGCATCCACGCGCTGGCCGTTGAGGTACAGCTGCACATCGGCGCGGGGCAGGCCTTTGGCGCTCAGGCACCAGCTCAGCGAATCCTCGGCGAAGAGGTCGCCGCAGCGCTTGAGCTGGGTGATGCGGATGGGATCTTCTGCAGCTGCCGGAAAGGCGGCGAGGGCGCTCAATAACCCGAGGCCGAGGCCGAGGCCGAGGGTGAACAGGGTGGAGGCGCGTTCTGGCATGGTTCAACGTCGCTCGAGGTAGTTGACGCTGAACAGCCCGCGCCGGTCGGTCCACTGACCGCGACAGGCGAAGCCGGCGGCATCGGCCAGGGCAGCGAAGGATTCCAGCGTGTACTTGTAGGAGTTTTCCGTGTGCAGGCTTTCCCCAGCATCGAAGTGGAAGCGCCGGCCTTCGATGGTCACGTCCTGCGCATCGGGGCTGATCAGGTGCATCTCGATGCGCGATTCGGCCTCGTTGAAGAAGGCGCGATGGACGAAGCGTGACGGGTCGATGTCGCTGTCCAGCTCGTTGCGGATGCGCTGCAGCAGGTTGAGGTTGAAGGCGGCTGTGACATGAGCGCGGTCGTTGTAGGCCGCTTCCAGCACCGCACGATCCTTGACCAGATCGACGCCGATCACCAGGCCGCCGCCGGCCGGCAGCACATCGTGCAAGCGCTGCAGAAAGGCCGCGGCCTCGCCCGGGGTGAAGTTGCCGATGCTGGAACCGGGGAAGAACATCAGCGGGTGCTCGCTGGAAAAATCATCCGGCAGGTTCAGCTCGTTGGAAAAGTCGGTACAGGCGGCATGCACCTCCAGCCACGGGTAGTCCGCCGCCAGCCGCTGGGTGCTGCTGAGCAGGAAGTCCTCGGAGATGTCGATGCCCAGATAGCTGGTCGGGTGCAGTGCTTCCAGCAGCAGGCGTACCTTGCGACTGGCACCGCTGCCCAGCTCGATCAGGTCGCTGTGAGGGCCGGCGATGTCGAGGATGTCGTTGGCAGCCTCGGCGAGAATCTGCTCCTCGGTGCGGGTGATGTAGTACTCGGGCTGCTGGCAGATCTGCTCGAACAGCTCGGAACCGCGGCGATCATAGAAGAACTTAGGCGAGGCCCATTTCGGGCTCGCGGCGAACCCGGCGAGGGTTTCGTCGCGCAGCGAGGCGTCGTGTGGCTGTTGCAGCTGATCGTGAAAGTGAATTGCCAGCGCCATGTTCAGAGCCCTCTGGCCAGGCGCAGCCCGGCGAACTGCCAGCGCATGGCCGGCTGGAAGAAGTTGCGGTAGGTGACCCGTAGGTGGGATTCCGGCGTGGCGCAGCAACCGCCACGCAAGACCATCTGGCCGGACATGAACTTGCCGTTGTACTCGCCGAGGCTGCCCTCCAGCGGGCGAAAACCCGGATAGGGCAGGTAGGCGCTGGCGGTCCACTCCCAGACATCGCCGAACAGCTGCCTCGGGCCGTCATGGCCGGGCGGCACGGCGACCGGTTGCAGGTAGTCGCTTTCAAGGAAATTGCCGCGCAATGGCTGGTCGGCGGCGGCGACTTCCCATTCCGCTTCGCTCGGCAGCCGCGCACCGGCCCAGCGTGCGAAGGCATCGGCCTCGTAATAGCTGATGTGACAGACCGGTGCCTCCAGGTCCAGCGGGCGCAGACCACCAAGGGTCATCTCGTGCCAGCTGGCGTCCTCGCGCAGCCAGTACAGCGGGGCGTTCCAGCCGGCCTGCTGGATCAGGTCCCAGCCGTCCGACAGCCACAGCTCCGGGCGGGCATAACCGCCGTCAGTGATGAACGACAGGTATTCGCGGTTGCTCACCAATCGTTCGGCAAGCTGGAAATCCTCGACGAACTGGCGATGTCGCGGGGTTTCGCAATCGAAGGCGAAATCGCTGCCGGCATGCCCGATGTGCTGCACACCGCCGGCGTATTCATGCCAGCGCGGGCGCTCGGGGCTGCTGGGCCGGGGCTGGGCGAGATCGTCGCGATAAACCGGGTGCAGCGGGTTCTGCGCGAGGATGTGCTTGATGTCCATCAGCAGCAGTTCCTGGTGCTGCTGCTCATGCTGCAGGCCGAGGCCGACGCGGCGGACGATTTCGGCAGCCTGCTCGCGCGGCGGATTGCTCAGCAGTTCGCCCATGGCCTGGTCGACGTGGCGGCGATAGCGATAGATCTCGTCCACACCCGGGCGGGACAGCACACCGCGCCGCGCCCGCGGAAAGGGCAGGCCATGGGTCTGGTAGTAGGAATTGAACAGGTAGTCGTAGGCCTCGTTCAGCCGCCGGTAGCCGGGCAGATAAGGCAACAGCAGAAAGGTCTCGAAGAACCAGCTGACATGCGCCAGGTGCCATTTTGGCGGGCTGACTTCCGGCGTGCTCTGGATGACGTAATCCTCGACCTGCAGCGGCGTGCAGATCGCCTCGCTGGTGGCACGTACCTGCCGGTAACGCTGCAGCAACAGGTCGAGTTCGGCGAGTACCGGATGCGAATGTGGCTGCTCTGCCAGGTTGCCCATGGCTGTCCCCCTCGGGTTTGACGACCGAAACGGCCTCCCATAGCGACCCGGCGCGGCGGGCAAAAGTTTCTGCCGGCCGGCTTGGCGACCATGAAGAAAAAGCGGCTGCGCTCTGGTCACTCTGTATGAGCAAAGCAGGGGATCGAGCCATGCGAAAGTTGTCAGTCCTGGGTTCCGCAGTGCTGTTGGCTGCCTGCGGGCAACACAATACGGCGTCCTACACCGACGCCGCGGGCGCGCCGAAAAGCGCCGAGACGCGCACCCTCGAGGCCGGCGCAAAGCTGTTGCAGGGCAAGGCGCCGCTGAATGCTGTGAGCGCTTACCTCAACGGCTTTCACTTCTATAACGGCGACATGGACGGGCAAATGGAGGCCCACCACTACGTCACGCGGCTGAACGAGGACGTGATGCAGGCGCTGATCTACGACGGCAATGGCAGCGATGCCAAGCTCATGGGCGTCGAATACATCATCAGCGCGCGCCTGTTCGCGACACTGCCCGAGGACGAGAAGAAGCTCTGGCACAGCCACGATTACGAGGTGAAGTCCGGCGCGCTGGTCGCCCCCGGCCTGCCGCAGGTCGCGGAAAAGCAGCTGATGGAACAGGTAGTCAGCACCTATGGCAAGACGTGGCACACCTGGCATACCGACCGCGACAAGGAACTGCCCTATGGAATTCCGGCGCTGATGATGGGCTTCACCGCGGATGGCCAGCTGGACCCGGCGCTCGAACAGGCCCGTGACGACCGTCTCGACGTGGATACCCAGGCGATCCGTCGCAGTCGCGAGTCGATCCCGCAGCCGACGGTCGATCCGGCGGCAAATGCCTGGGAGAAAGGTGAAGTGATTCAGCTGCAGCTGCAGCGGGTGCGGGGGGCCGGCGGGCATCGCCACGGCGATGGGGCCGGGCGGGCGGAAATCATCGAGTCGGGACGCCTGCAACAACAGCAACAGCGCAGCGATGAACGCTGAGGTTACTGATCGCCGTCGACCGGGGGCGTCGGGCGAATCAGGATTTCGTTGACGTCTACATGGGCCGGCTGAGACAGGGCGTAGACCACTGCGCGGCCGACATCCTCCGGTTGCAGGGCATAGGTCGGCGGCTTGTCGAACAGCGGCGTGTCGACCATGCCCGGCTCGATCAGAGTGACTCGCACACCGCTGCCGCGCAGTTCTTCGCGCACGCTCAGACCCATCCCGGTCACCGCCCATTTGCTGGCGCTGTACATCGAGCCGGGAATGACGAAGCGCCCGGCCGCCGAACCGGTGAGCAGCAGATGACCGCGGCTGGCCTTCAAGGCGGCCAGCGCGCAGCGCAGGGTCAGGCCGACGCCGTAGACGTTGGTCAGCAGCATGGTTTTCCAGACTTCGGGATCGGCACCGCTGAAACCGCCCTCGCTGCCGGGGATGCCGGCGTTGGCGTAGACCGCATCGAGCTGGCCGTAGTGATCGAGCACGCGTTGCACCATGGCTTGTTGCTCGGCGTAATCGGTCACGTCGCAGCGAATGGCGAGGGCGCGCTGCGGCCCGATTTCATCGACCAGCTGCCGCAGCTTGTCCTCGGAGCGTGCGGCGAGCGCCAGCCGGTAGCCGGCCGCCGCTGCCAGGCGTGCGGTTGCCGCGCCGATACCGGATGAGGCGCCGGTGATCAGCAGCACGTGATCGCTCATGGCCGCTCCTCAGTAGTTCGGCGTGGTTTCCGGAATGGCGCTGTCGTCGGTGATGAACGGCATGCTCCAGGGTTCGAGGGTGCAACCCTTGTCGATCAGCTCCTGACGGGTCTGCTCGATCACCTGCGCCATGCGCAGCGGGTCGGCGTAGTCGCGCACCTGCGCCACGCGGGTGATTTCCTCGCCGCTGCCGTTCATCACGGTGAAGCCGAAGCTGTCGTCCTCGGGGTTGGCGCTGGTCACGCAACCACAGGGCAGGAAGGCTTCCGAGGCCAGTTGCATGGCGTTGTCGAGGCTGAGCGGGGTGGTGGTCATGGTCATCTCCGTTGCGTTGCGGATGTTTCAAGTTGACCGCCATATCCCATGGCCGTTTCCCGACCGCCGACCGGCTGTCGCTTGTGCAAAGGCCGGGGCGCCACCATATTCATCGGCATGACCACGTCATCCGTCGATCCGCTTGGCCGTTTCCACCCCGCCGTGGCGGGCTGGTTTTCCCGCAGTTTTCCCGCACCGACGCCGGCCCAGGCGGCTGCCTGGCCCCTTATTCGTGCCGGTCGTTCGACCCTGGTGGCCGCGCCGACTGGCTCGGGCAAGACGCTGACCGCCTTTCTCGCCGCCATCGATGGCCTGGTGCAACAGGGTCTGGCCGAGGATGGCCTGGCCGACGCGACGCGCGTGCTCTATGTCTCGCCATTGAAGGCCTTGTCCAACGACATCCATATCAACCTGGAGGAGCCGCTCGCCGGGATCACCGCGGAGCTGGCGCGTCTGGGGCTACCAGCGCTGGAAATCCGCACCGCGGTGCGTACCGGCGACACGCCGCAGGCCGAGCGCAACGCCATGCGCAAGCGCGTGCCGCATATCCTCGTCACCACGCCGGAATCGCTCTATGTGCTGCTCGGCTCGGCATCTGGGCGCGAAATGCTCGCCGATGTGCAGAGCGTGATCGTCGACGAGATTCACGCCATCGCCGGCAACAAGCGTGGCAGCCATCTGGCGCTGTCGCTGGAGCGACTGGAAGCGCTCTGCAATCGGCCGCTGGTGCGGGTCGGCCTGTCGGCGACGCAGAAGCCGATCGATGCGGTGGCGCGCTTTCTGGTCGGCGTCGAGCGATCGTGCGAGATCGTCGACATCGGCCATGGCCGCGCCCGCGACCTGGCGCTGGAGGTGCCGCCGGTGCCGCTGGAAGCGGTGATGAGCAACGACGCCTGGGCGCTGGTCTACGACCGTCTCGCGGCACTGGCTGGCGAACACCGCACCACGCTGGTGTTCGTCAACACGCGGCGCATGGCCGAGCGCACCACCCGCCACCTGGCCGAGCGGTTGGGTGCAGAGGTGGTCGCTGCGCATCACGGCAGTCTGGCCCGCGAACAGCGGCTGAGCGCCGAGCAGAAGCTCAAGCGCGGCGAGTTGCGGGTACTGGTCGCGACGGCCTCGCTGGAGCTGGGTATCGACATCGGTGATGTCGAGTTGGTCTGTCAGCTGGGTTCGCCACGCTCGATCTCGGCCTTTCTGCAGCGGGTCGGGCGCGCCGGGCACCAGGTCGCCGGGGTGTCCAAGGGGCGGCTGTTTCCCAGCTCCCGCGACGACCTGATCGAGTGTGCCGCGCTGCTCGACGCCGTGCGTCGTGGCGAGCTGGACACGCTGAAGATCCCGCACGCGCCGCTGGACGTGCTGGCGCAACAGATCGTCGCGGAAGTGGCCTGTCGTGAGTGGGGCGAGGATGAGCTGTTGCAGTCGTTTCACCGCGCGACGCCCTATGCCGCGCTCGACGATGCGACCTTCCAGGCACTGCTGCGAATGCTCGCCGAGGGCTATACGACCCGCCACGGAACCCGCGGCGCCTATCTGCACCGTGATCTCGCGACGCGCAGCCTGCGTGGCCGGCGCGGTGGCCGGCTGACCGCACTGACCTCCGGCGGCACCATCGCCGACAACGCCGACTATGCCGTGCTGCTGGAGCCGCAGGGGCTGAATATCGGCACGGTGAACGAGGACTTCGCGGTGGAGAGCCTGGCCGGCGATGTGTTCCAGCTGGGTAACACCTCGTATCGCATCCTCAAGATCGAGTCCGGGCGGGTGCGTGTCGAAGATGCTCAGGGCATGCCGCCGAGCATTCCCTTCTGGCTGGGCGAGGCGCCAGGGCGCAGCGACGAGCTGTCCTTTGCCGTGGCGCGGCTGCGTGACGAGATCGATCGGCGGTTGGCTGAGGGGGCGGCGGTGGGCAGGGTGGACCTGTCGCCCGCCATCGATTGGCTTACCGGCACCCTTGGCCTGGCGGAAACCGCCGCGCGACAGATCGTCGAATACCTGGCGCGTGCCCGCTCCGCACTTGGCGCCTTGCCGACTCAGCAGCGGCTGGTGATGGAGCGCTTCTTCGACGAGTCCGGCGGCACCCAGCTGGTCATTCATTCGCCCTATGGCAGCCGCATCAATCGCGCCTGGGGGCTGGCACTGCGCAAGCGCTTCTGCCGCACCTTCAACTTCGAGCTGCAGGCGGCGGCCACCGAGGACGCCATCATTCTTTCGCTGTCCACCAGTCACAGCTTTCCGCTGGCGGAAGTCTGGCGCTACCTGCATTCGGCCAGCGCCGAGCAGGTGCTGATCCAGGCACTGCTGGATGCGCCGCTGTTCGGTGTGCGCTGGCGCTGGATCGCCACCACGGCACTGGCGTTGCCGCGCATGGCCGGCGGACGCAAGGTCGCGCCGCAGCTACAGCGAATGAAGAGCGACGATCTGCTGGCCACGGTCTTTCCCGACCAGGTTGCCTGCCTGGAAAATATCGTCGGCGAGCGCGAGATTCCCGATCATCCGCTTGTACGCCAGACCCTCGATGACTGCCTGCACGAGGCCATGGATAGCGAAGGCTGGCTCGCGCTGCTGCGGCGCATGGAGGGCGGCGAGGTCGAACTGCTGGCGCGTGATCTGCCGGCGCCGTCGCCGCTAGCCATGGAGATTCTCGGCGCACGGCCTTACGCCTTTCTCGACGATGCACCGCTGGAAGAGCGCCGCACCCAGGCGGTGCTCGCGCGGCGCTGGAGCGATCCGGAGTCGGCTGACGATCTGGGCGCGCTGGACCCGGAAGCGATCGCCGCCGTGCGTGAGGAGGCCTGGCCCGAGGCGCGCAGTGCCGACGAGTTGCACGAGGCGCTGACAGCGCTCGGTTGCATTGCCGAAGCCGAGACTGTCGCACAGTCGCAATGGGGCGAATGGCTGGCCGAACTGGCCCGTGGCGGCCGCGCGACGCGCATGCAGGTGGCGCACGACCGCGTCCTCTGGTTGCCGCTCGAGCGCCTGATGCTGCTGCGCGCGGTCTATCCGCAGGCCCCGTTCCAGCCGCATCTGCAGGCGCCCGGCGGCTACGATCAGCCAATCGAGGAAGAGGCGGCACTGGTCGAGCTGATTCGTGCGCGGCTGAGCGGCTTCGGCCCGCTGCCGGTGGCGTTGATCGCGCGGCCGCTGGCGTTGCCGGCCTCTGCCGTCGCGGCGGCGCTGGTCCGTCTGGAAAGCCAGGGTTACGTGATGCGCGGGCGTTTCAGCGCTGGCGCAGTGGAGGAGGAGTGGTGCGAGCGGCATCTGCTGGCGCGTATCCATCGCTACACGGTCAAGCGCCTGCGGCGGGAGATCGAGCCGGTCGAACGTGTCGATTTCATGCGCTTTCTTGCTGACTGGCAGCATCTGTCCGCGACCACGCGCATGCAGGGGCGCGAGGCGCTGCCCACGGTTGTCGAACAGCTGGAGGGCTTTCAGGCCGCGGCCGCAGCGTGGGAAGCCGATCTCTTGCCGGCGCGCCTGAAGGATTATGGCGGCACCTGGCTGGACGAGCTGTGCCGCTCCGGCCGTATTGTCTGGACGCGGCTGGCCGGGCGACTCAGGGCTAGCGGCGGGCCGGTGCGCGGCACGCCGATCGTGCTGCTGCCGCGGCGCCAGTTACCGACCTGGTATGCACTGGCCAGCGATGCGCCGGCGCCGGAGCTGTCTTCACGGGCACAGCGGGTGCTCGAATGCCTGAACGCCCAGGGCGCGCTGTTCTTCGATGAGCTGCAGCACGACGCGCATCTGCTGCGCAGCGAACTGGAGGATGCCCTTGGCGAGCTGGTGGCGGTGGGCTTGGTAAACGCCGACAGCTTCGCCGGTCTGCGCGCATTGCTGGCGCCGGCGAGCAAGCGCTCGCGCACGGCCCGGCGAAGCCGCGGTGGTGCCTTTATCGGCGGGATGGATGACGCCGGCCGCTGGGCGCTGGTGCGCAAGTCTGGAGCGGGCGAAGAGGAAAGAACACCGGCGTTCGATGCAGAGGCACTGGAGCACATTGCCCGTGTGCTGCTGCGCCGTTACGGCGTGGTGTGCTGGCGCCTGCTGGCGCGTGAAGCGGACTGGTTGCCGCCCTGGCGCGACCTGCTGCGGGTCTACCACCGACTGGAAGCCCGTGGCGAGATTCGCGGCGGGCGCTTTGTCGCGGCGGTGGCGGGCGAGCAGTTCGCCCTGCCGGAGGCGCTTGGCTTGCTGCGCGAGGTGCGCAAGCGGCCGCTGACCGGCGAGATGCTGGCGGTGTCCGCGGTCGATCCGTTCAATCAGCTCGGAACCCTGTTGCCGGGCTCCAGGGTGCCGGCCCTGGCGGCTAACCGGATCCTGTTTCGCGACGGGCTGCCGGTCGCTGTGCTGGCGGCGGGCAAGCCGCAATGGCTGGTCGAACTGGACGAGGATGCTCAGCGCGAGGCGCGCCGCCTGCTGACGCCAGCCAG
This sequence comes from Pseudomonas sp., assembly GCA_007713455.1. Taxonomy (GTDB): domain Bacteria; phylum Pseudomonadota; class Gammaproteobacteria; order Pseudomonadales; family Pseudomonadaceae; genus Stutzerimonas; species Stutzerimonas chloritidismutans. The sequence continues at coordinate 42,643 of VMRT01000016.1, read as the reverse complement.
ACGCTGAGCAGTTAGTAGCCCGTCAATTTCGGCGCCCATGGCCCCGATACTGTGTTGCTGCTCCTTGCCATAGCACCACTATGACTCGTCACAGCGCCTTGTTTTGCAGCCATGTTCATCTGAACTTGCCTCAACCCACTCACCGCCCAGGCCACCAGGGATCAGGCTGTCGGCGCCAGGCATTTCAGGTCGCTGAAGTCGGTGCGCAGCTGCGCCAGGCGCCCGCTGAGGTGGGTCCGCTGCCCTTCGTCGGCGAGGCTGTAGATGTCGGCCATCAGGTCCAATCCGGCCTGCTCGGCACGCTGTAACGCGGCCTGATCGTTCGTACTCAGCAACGCCTCGCGCTCCTGCAGCAGCTGCGCGATGCGGTCATCGAAATCGTCGCGGTGGCGCTGCTCGACCGCGGCCAACAGCAGCTCTTGCCAGCGCTCGCGGTTGCTCAGCCAGCGGCTGTTCTGCTCGTTCAGGGCGTGAGACCAGAGCAGCACACGTTGACGCTGGGCCGCGTTCAACTGGCCGAGCCAGTACTGCAGGCGCTCCTGCATGCGCTCGGCGCGCTCGCGAATCTGCCGGTCCAGCGGCGGAGCCAGGTATTTCTCCCGGTACTCCTCTCGGTTTTCCTCCAGCGCGTTGCGCAGTTCGGCGACCTGCTTGTCGCTCAGGGCACGCAGCAGGTCCGTTGCGGTGGGGGTGATCTCCACGGCAACGCTGTGCATGGCGTCGCGGACGCCGCGGTACTGTGGTTCGAGATCGCGGCGATCGAGCTGGCCGCCAGCAGTTTCACGCTCCAGCTGTTCGAGGTTGGCCAGCAGTTCCGGCAATTGCGTGCTGCAGTGCCAGGCCAGGTGCTCGCGCAGGCGTTCTCGCAGCTCGTCCTTCTGACGGTTATCCAGGTCGAGATAGTCGTTGAGCGTCCAGGGCACGACCATGTCGAGGTTGCGATAGACCAGGGTGGCGCGGCTGCAGCCGTTCAACAGCGCGGCGCAGAGCAGGGTCAGCAGGAGCAGGCTGGCAATGGGGCGCATCGTCTTTCCTCGAGCGTCGGCGGCTGTTCTGTAGAGCCACGGCAGCGCCGGGGGTTCGGCTGGCGGACCGTTTCGTCGGTGCCGGCGAGCAAAGGTGGCTGGCCTGTGGTCTTCCCTACATGGAGTCGTTCCGACGATATGGGACGGCCGATTTACCCAGCAGCAGTGGAGAAAAGCCATGACCTCTCAGATCAAGCACCTCAGCGGCGAAGACGTACCCAAGGCCTGGCGCCCGACCTGGGTCGTGTGCTGGGTAGTGGAGCTGAACGGCACCATCGTCGGTGGCCCCTACGCCACCGAACAGGAAGCGCGTGCGGTGGCCGATGGCGACGAGGAGCCGCGGATCTCGCAGACCCCGGCGCCCTGAAACGGTAATCCCAGGCGCCTGGGCCCTTAACTAGCGGGACTGTTCCAGGCAGTGCTGCGGGCAGGGCGCCTGATACGGGACCGATGGCGGTGGCGGAGCGACCAGCTGATTCACCAGTTCCAGTGATTTATCGAAGGATGGATAGCCGCTGCGCGCGACATCCAGCTCGCCGTAGGCGTCGCGGTAGCGTTCCGCGCGATCCTCGTCTGCTTCGTTGAGCAGGTACGGCTCGTGATAGATCTTGTAGAGCAGCGCCACCGCATGGGGGTGGCCCTTGCGCTTGGCCTTCTCCAACAGGTCGAGTACCTCCGATGGCTCCGGGCCTTGGCGAATCAGCAGCAGGGCCTGATAGAACTCAGTCTCGCCGCGCCGATCCAGCTTCGCACTGCGATCGAGCAGCGCCTGGGCAAGTTCGTAGCTGTCTTCGTCGCCGATCGAAATCAGAATCTTCGCCTGCATCAGGTCATTCTGGTACAGCAGCCGTTCGGCACGACATTGGTCGTTCCAGTCGCGGTCGCAGGATTGAGTGGCGCAGCTGCCGAGGGTCAATAGCAGGCTGACCAGCAGTGCCTTTTTCATGGCTGAATTGGTACTCCGTTCTCTTTTCGCCAGTATGAGCCGTGCCAGCTTCGATTCGCCAGTGGCGCTTACGTTCGCTCAATAATTGGGGCAGGGCGCGCTCATCTCTTGCAGGCCGTAGCGCCTGAGCAGGGTCTGCCAGCGTGCGCTGTGCGGCAGATCGGCGATGAGCTGATGCACGAACTGCGTGGTTTCGGCCGGCAGGCTGGCGGTCATGAGCACATGGCGGTCGAAGACGTAGAGCGGGCGTGGCGAAACATGCAGCGGTGCGTCCGGCACCTCTGTCAGGCTGAAGAACAGCCGTGAGGAGCGCGGCATCAACGCGACATCGATGCGCTGGTTGAGCAGCTTGTTCAGATTCTGCAGATCGTTGTGCACGTCTTCGCGCTGGATCAGGCCCTTGTCGATGTCGCCTTCCAGCGCCCGGTAGAGATGCCCGAGCACGCCACCCAGCCGCAGCCCGTGCAGCGATTTCGGGCCGTCATAGTCGACCGGCTTGTCGTTGTGGGACACGAAGTCCTGGATGTCGCACAGCAGAGGCCGAGTCCAGCTGGCGCCGGCGGTGAGGCGCTCGGGGAAGAACTCCGGCGTGGCCCATAGGAGGATGCCGGGCTCCTTGTCCTCGAGGCGTGCATCGAGACGTTTGCGCGGCAACTGGGTCAGCTGGAAGTGATAGCGGTCCTGGTTGGTCGGATGCTCGTTGAGCAACTGCACCAGTGCTTCGGAGAGCCCGGGGTTCTGCCCCGAGGCAAAGGGCGGCGAGGGTTGGTAAGCCCATACGGCGACAGGCTCGGCAGCCAGGATGCTCAGCGGGAAAACGGTCAGCAGCAGGAGCATCAGTTTCTGCATCGCGGTCCTGTCTTGAGTGAGAGCGTCGTCGTGGCGAATTGCCGCTCAAGACTGATTCAGCAGGGCAGGTAAAGCAAGCGTGCTCCGCCAGCCGGTGCTGGCGATGGCGTCCGGGTGCGGCGTCAGAAGCGCTCGTGTTCGCCGACAAAACGCCACTGGCCGGCCGGTAGTTTGGCCATGGACAGGCGGCCGATGCGAATGCGTTTGCAGGCCAGCACCGTCAGCCCGATGGCTTCGCAGAGCAGGCGGACCTCGCCGGGCGCGGGTTCCTTGATCACCAGGCGCAGACGGTTTTCGCTCTGCCAGCTGACCTTGGCCTTGGGCAGGATCTTGCCGCGGTGGCCAATGCCCTTGGCGAGCAGGGCCAGCCCGTTTTCTTCGGCTTCGCCGCTCACTTCGACGACGTATTCCTGCTCCAGCTTGTCGCGCGTGCTGGTGAGCAGGCGGATCACTTCACGTTGCTGGCTGAAGACGATCAGCCCGCTGGCGTCGGCGTCCAGTGGCAGCAACTGGTTCTGCTGGAGCAGATGACGCTGCAACGCTTCATTGCGACTGGGGTCGTCGCTCCAGTGCTCGCTGGCCTGCAGTACGCGGCGGGTGCTGTCGACGTCGGCATCGATCACCAGCCCGGCCGGTTTGTGCAGCAGCAGCGTCACAGGCGTGATTTCCTTCGCGGTAGCGCCGGCCTGCAGTTCGACACGCTGTTCAGGTCGCACCTTGATGAAAGGCGCTTCGACCAGTTCTCCGTCGACCGTTACCCAACCACCCTCGATATACAGCTCGGCCTCGCGCCGGGAACAGCCGAGTTGCTCGGCGAGGCGTTTGGCAAGGCGTACGGGGTCGGTCATGGTGCGCTCGGAGACGAGAAAGGAGGGGGTAGAACGCGGCGAGCCATGATAAAGCCGGCTCGCCGAAGGCGGTTCAGATCACTTCTTGCTGATGGTGATCTGGCGGGAAGGACCGTTGGTCTGGCCACTCACACCGTTGGGGATGGTCTGGACTTCGCCGCCTGCCTTGATGAAAGCGGCCATTTGCGCAGCGAGGGACTGGCTGGTTTCGGTGGCGGGTTCGGGCTTGCGCTTGGCGCTGGTGGTTTTAGTGGCCATGGATCGCTTTTCCTTCAATCAGTCGAACCGGGCATTATACAGATTTGATCAAAATTTGTTCAGGTTTTTGAAGGCCGTCATTTCTTGAAGCGTTTTTGCAACCACTCAGCGAGCCGCCTGGTCTTCAATTAGCCGCGAAAGCGAGTTTCTCGACGCCGGATCATCACCTGAGAGGAAGACCATGCTGCGCCATGCCATTCGCACCACGCTCTGTGGTTTTGCCATCGCCGCTTCGCTGCAGGCTGTCGCCGAAACTGAACGTCATTCCAGCGAGGCCGGGCCGGTAACGGTCAAGGAGATCGCCAGCGGCCTTGAAAACGCCTGGGCACTGGCCTTCCTGCCGGACGGCAAGCGCATGCTGGTGACCGAGCGGCCTGGCCGCCTGCGCGTGATCGGCCTGGACGGCAGCCTCTCCGAGCCGCTTGTTGGCGTGCCGGAGGTCTTCGCCCGCTCCCAGGGTGGTTTGCTCGACGTGCGATTGTCGCCGGACTTCGATAAGGACCGCCTGGTCTACCTGACCTATGCCGAGGCCGGTAAGCAGGGCAAGGCTGGAACGGCGGTCGGTCGTGGCCGGCTGAGTGACGATGACACACGGCTGGATAACTTCGAGGTTATCTTCCGTCAGCTGCCGAAGCTCTCTACCGGGGTGCACTTCGGCTCGCGGCTGGTGTTCGACGGCAAGGGACACCTGTTCGTCGCGCTCGGCGAAAACAATCAGCGGCCGACCTCGCAGGACCTCGACAAGCATCAGGGCAAGGTGGTGCGCATTGGCCTGGACGGCAGTGTGCCGGAGGACAACCCCTTTGTCGGCCAGGACGGCGTGCGGCCGGAAATCTGGTCCTACGGCCATCGCAACCAGCAGGGGGCCGCACTCAACCCCTGGAGCGGCGTGCTCTGGACCCACGAACATGGGCCGCGCGGCGGCGACGAGGTCAACATTCCGCAGGCTGGCAAGAACTACGGCTGGCCGCTGGCAACCCACGGCATCAACTACAGCATGCTGCCGATTCCTGAAGCCGAAGGCGAAACCGTCGAGGGCACCGAGCCGCCGCACCACGTCTGGAAAAAATCGCCGGGCGTCAGTGGGATGGCGTTCTACGATGCCGAGCGCTTTCCCGGCTGGCAGCACAGTCTGTTCATCGGCGCGCTGGTGGATCAGTCGCTGATACGCCTGCAGCTCGACGGCGACCGCGTGGTTGGTGAGGAACGCCTGCTCAAGGACCTCGGTGCGCGCATCCGCGACGTACGCCTTGGGCCCGACGGTTACCTCTATGTGCTGACCGACGCGGCTGACGGCAAGTTGCTTCAGGTTGGCCTGGACACCCAGTAAGTCTCGCCTGGCGGAGTTGCCGGCCCCGTATTGCCGAGTCACGTCGCGCCAATCGCCCCTGTGTACGGAGCATTCCCGCTCGTCGCCTGTCCCACTCTCATGATGGCCAGCCCTGCTGGCCGCAGTGTGGTGATTTGAATAACAAGATCGAGGGAGACAGGCCGTGGCTGTGGTCATCAGCGGAGTGTTCTGCATCATCGTCGGGCTCGCGCTCGGTGCAGGGGGAGCGAAGGTCGTCAGCCTTGGCGGTACCTGGTATTTCGCCATCGTCGCGGCAGGGTTTCTGCTGACCGGGGCGCTGCTGCTGATGCGCCGCCGCGCGGCGCTGTGGGTTTACGCGCTGCTGATGCTCGGGGCGCTCGGTTGGGCGCTGTACGAAGTGGGACTGGACTGGTGGCAGCTGGCGCCGCGCGGCAGCATCATCGCGCCGCTCGGGTTGTGGCTGCTGACGCCCTGGATCGCGCAGCGGCTGGGCTGGCAGCACTTCGGTTTTCGCGCCTGGGGCGGCGCCGCGCTGCCGCTGATGCTGGCGGTCGTGCTCTGGGGCGCGGCAGCGGTGTACGCCGTTGGGCACGACAGTCACGACATCAAGGGCATGCTGCCGCCGCCTTTGGCCGAAGCGCCGGCCATGGACCAAGCCGTGCCGACCGGCGACTGGCACGCCTACGGACTCAGCCAGCAGGGCCAGCGCTACTCGCCGCTGGCACAGATCACGCCGCACAACGTTGAGCGGCTGGAGCCGGTGTGGCATTACCAGACCGGGGATCTGCGCGGTCCGGACGATCCGGATGAAACCACCTACGAAGTCACCCCGCTCAAGGTCGATGACAGCCTGTACCTGTGCACGCCGCACAATCTGGTCATCGCGCTGGATGCCGAAACCGGCGAGGAGCGCTGGCGCTTCGATCCCGAGGTGCCGCATTCGGTCAACCGCCAGCACCTGACCTGCCGCGGGCTCTCCTACCATGCAGCGCCGCCGGCCACCGAGGGCCAGGCCTGTCGGCAGCGCCTGTTCATGCCAACCGCCGATGCCAGGCTGATCGCGCTGGATGCGAAGACCGGGGAGATTTGCCCCGGCTTCGGCGACAACGGCGCGGTGGATCTCTGGGCGAACATGCCCCACGTGAAGGAAGGCTTCTACTATTCCACCTCGCCGCCGGTGGTCGCGCGTGATCGGGTGATCGTCGGCGGAGCGGTGAATGACAACGTTCGCGCCAACGAGCCGTCCGGCGTCATCCGTGCCTATGACGTCTATACCGGCGAGCTGAAATGGAACTGGGACCCGGGCAATCCGGATGAAACGGCACCGATCGCCGGCGGGCAGACCTACAGCGCGAGCAGCCCGAACAGCTGGAGCATTTCCAGCGCGGACGAGGCGCTGGGGCTGATCTACGTGCCGCTGGGCAATCAGGTGCCGGATCAGTGGGGCGGTAAGCGCAGCGAGAACAGCGAGCGTTTTTCCTCCTCAATCGTCGCCCTCGATCTGGATAGCGGCCAGCTGCGCTGGGTCTTCCAGACCGTGCGCCATGACCTCTGGGACATGGATGTACCGGCGCAGCCGAGCCTGATCGACATCCAGACCGAGGAGGGTCCGGTGCCCGCGCTGGTGGCCCCGACCAAGCAGGGCGACATCTATGTACTCGACCGTCGCACGGGCGAGCCGGTCCTGCCGGTGCGCGAGGTGCCTGCACCGCAGGGCGCGGCCGAGGGTGACTGGGTCGCCAGGACGCAGCCTGCGTCGGCACTGACCTACGTGCCGCCGAAGCTGCAGGGCAAGGACCTGTGGGGTGCCACGCTGATCGACCAGATGATGTGCCACATCCAGTTCCACTCGCTGCGCTACGAAGGGCGGTACACACCGCCGTCGACCCAGGGCACCCTGGTCCATCCGGGCAATTTCGGGGTGTTCAACTGGGGCGGCGTAGCGGTGGACCCGGTGCGGCAGATGGTGTTCAGCACGCCGGCCTATCTGGCCTTCACCGCGAAGCTGATTCCCCGGGAGGATGCCGAGACGACCTACGTGTCCGAGGAGGAGCCGTTCCTCAACGAGAACTTCGGATCGCCGTTTGCGGTTGAGCTGAAGGCTTTCGTCTCGCCCATCGGCCTGCCATGCACCGCGCCGCCTTGGGGCTACGTGGCCGGCGCCGATCTGCGTACCGGCAAGACGCATTGGCTGCGCAAGAACGGCACGGTGCGCGACCGTTCGCCGATTCCGCTGCCGTTCAAGATGGGCGTGCCGAGTCTTGGCGGGCCGATGCTCACCGCCGGTGGCGTCGCCTTCCTGAGCGGAACGCTGGACTACTACCTGCGCGCCTACGATGTCAGTACCGGCCGCGAACTATGGAAAGCGCGTCTGCCGGCGGGCGGCCAGGCCACGCCGATGACCTACGAGAGCCGCTCGGGTCGGCAGATGGTCGTGGTGGTTGCCGGCGGGCATGGCTCGCTGGGTACCAAAGCCGGTGATTCGGTGATCGCCTATGCACTGCCACGCTGACAGGCGCTAGAATCGCCGCCTTTATATTCGGGACCGCCCACATGGCCGCAATCGGACGTTACAACAGCCTGCAGATCGTCAAGCACACCGGTTTCGGCCTCTATCTGGACGGCGGCCCGGACGGCGAAATCCTGCTGCCCAACCGCTACATCCCCAAGGACATGCCGACCGAAGTGGATGACTGGCTGAACGTCTTCATCTACCTCGACAGCGAGGACAAGCTGATCGCCACCACCGAAAAGCCCAAGGTGCAGGTCGGTGAATTCGCCAGTCTGAAGGTGGCCGAGATCAACCGGGTTGGATTGTTTCTCGACTGGGGACTACCCAAGGACCTGCTCTTGCCGCACTCGGAAGAGAAGCGGCCGCTGCAGGTGGGTGATTACTGCGTGGTCTACGTCTACATCGACAAGCGCACCCGGCGCATTACCGCCACGGCGCGACTGGACCGCTATCTGGACAAGACCCCGGCGAACTACAAGGTAGGAGAAGCGGTGGACCTGCTGATCGTCGAAGCCACCGATCTCGGTTTCAAGGCGATCATCAACGGCCAGCACTGGGGCCTGATTCACAAGAACGAGGCGTTCAAGTTTCTCCGTGGTGGCATGTGCGAGCGCGGCTACATCAAGGAGCTGCGGCCCGACGGCAAGATCAGCCTGAGCCTGCAGCCGGTGGGCAGCGAAGCGACCGATGCGCTGCAGGCGTTGATCCTGCAGAAGCTGGAAGAAAACCAGGGCTCGCTGGATGTCAGCGACAAGAGCCCGGCCGAGGAAATTGCCCGTCGCTTCGGCGTCAGCAAGGGCAACTTCAAGAAGGCCATCGGTGGTCTGTACAAGCAGGGCCGCATCGTCATCCACCCGGATCGCATCGAACGCGCCTGAGCCAATCCCATAGCGGGGTGGTCGCAATGACCACCCGGTGGCCGCTATATATCCAGATTGATCTGCCCGCTGCCGACTTCCTTTCTCAACGACTCACCCTTGCCCTCCGCATAGCTCAGCTGCCCGTCGACCAGGCGGGCAGGGGCGGTGAACGGGTGGGTGGCCGGCGGCTTCTCGTCCTGGATATGCAGGACTTCAATGCCGCGTATTTTCAACACGTCCGAAACCAGCGAACGATGGCAACGCCACCAGAGCACCTCGGCGCACATCATTGCCGTGCGTCGGTGTGCCGCCATTTCCAGTAGGCGCTGCAGACCGCGGTTGAATTCATCGCTGCGCAAATGATCGGCATAGCCGCGAAAGGAGCTGTTGCGCCAGGCCAGGCTTGGCGAATCCTTCAGCGGCCGCCGCCTGCCGCCCAGTTCCTCGATCCATTGATAGTGCAGCCCGTGCGCTTCCAGACCTTCGCGCAGCGCTGCCTCGCCGAACTGCGGCAATCGCCGTGAGCCGGGAAAGCGGCGGACGTCGGCGATGGCCTCGATCTGATGGTGGCGCAGTATCTCGATCAGCTGCTCCAGAGAGCGCGTCGAGTGGCCGATGGTCCACACCGTGGCTGGCTGAACCATGCCTCAGCTCAGCTTCCTGAGTGCCGACTCTTTATGCATCGCCACATGATCGGTCTTGTCGCTCTTGATCTCGTATTGCGGGGCATCCGGGCTGGCGTGCCGTGTGCGGCCCATGAATTCGGTGTCAGCCGTGTGCACGCGGGTGATGTGACCGCTGACCCGTCCTGCTTCCGAGTTCCAGCTGACGTGATCGCCCACTTTGTACTTATGGCTCATGGTGCCTCCGTTTCGTCGTTCGGTAAGGCATCCGACAGCCATCTGCCGATGAAGATCGGTTACTTCCAGCAGCCAGTTTCTTAGCCCTAACAGACGGCTATCTGCTCCTCCGCCATATACCGTTCGTCGGTAAGACTGATAGCGGTTAATCCCCCTCCAGACTACCTAAGTTCAAAAAAACGGCGCTTATTCTGGCGCCAGACAACCAACTAGGGCGGTTAAACGTAATATCAATTCGACAGCTATCGCCATATGAGTAATGGCACCTTAATGTTATCTGCCTGGTATGGCGTTTTTCTGGCGATCTATTACTGACAAAAAAAATTCCATTAATTTTTGGAACCTATTATAAAGCCGCCACGCAAGACGATTTACCGGTTTGTTCAGGGGGTGGACGACGGGAAATTTCTTGTTGAACGGTTCGTTTGTTGTGACACCGCGGCCCTCCTCAAGAGCAACGCCCCACGACTTATCGACCTCCCGTCACTTTTTAAAGGCTCGGCCTTTGAAGTAGTAAGTTCCGGAGAGACTCAATGTCCACCAACCTGTTTTCCGGTGCCCGCAAGGCACTCGTCGCTTCCATCGCCGCCGCTGTTCTTCTGGGTGGTGTCACGGTTGTCACCACGCCTTATGCCGCTGCATCCACGGTTGCCGCTGTATCGGTTTCCGCCAAGATCAACGCGTTCACCAACACCGATTGGCTGAACGGTGTCTGGCGCACCGGCGCCGGCTTCTCGATCCCTGCCACCTCGGCAAACCGCACCGCGTTCGTGGCCGGCGTTTCGGTACGACTGGCAGACGGTCAGGTACGCAAGATCAGCCGCGCGCAGATCGTCGGCAGCAACATGAGCATCTTCCTGGAAGGTGCAAAGCTGGACGGCAACAAGGTTGGCGCACCGCAGGTGGTCACCATCGGTAGTACGGCCGTTACGGCGCCGATAACTTCCACCGCTCCGGTCACTTCACCGACTACCGTCGCTGCACACTCGACCAGCATCAATGCATTCACCAATACCGATTGGCTCAATGGTGTATGGCGCAAGTCGCCGGGCTTCTCCATTCCAGCAAGTGCTGCCAACAAGACTGCTTTCAAAGTTGGTGCGTCGGCAAAACTGGCAGATGGCCAGGTCCGCAAAGTTACCCAGGTGCAAGTTGTCGGCGCCAATATGAGCGTCTATCTCGAGGGTGCGGCAGTTAACGGAAGTGTCGTAGGTGCGCCCAACAAGTTGTCGCTGGCTACAACTTCGACTACCAGCCCGGCTCCGGCGCCTACTGCTCCGACTAACTCAGTCATCGCGACCAGTAACCTGAACAACTACACCAATACCCATTGGCTCAACGGTATGTTCCGCACTGCCGCCGCCTTCTCTATTCAGGCAAGCAGCGCCAACGTGGCAGCGTTCAAGACTGGCGCTGTGGTGAAGCTCGCTGACGGCCAGACCCGCAAGGTGCTGCGCACTCAGCTGGTTGGCAGCAACATGAGCGTCTTTCTCGACGGCGCTGTGATCAATGGCACCACGCTGGGTTATCCGAAGACCATCTCGGTAGTAAGCACATCGACCAGCACTCCGTCGTCTCCGGCTCTGACTACTCCGCCAGTAGAAGCAGCACCGGCTCCGGCGCCTACCGCACCTGACACCACCAATGGCAAGCCGCTGCTGGTTGGCGTTAACCTGTCCGGCGCGGGTTTCGGCCCGTCGGTTGTTCCGGGCAAGCATGGTACCAACTACACCTACCCGGCCGAGTCGTACTACAAGAAGTACTCCGACCTGGGCATGCCGCTGGTTCGCCTGCCGTTCCTCTGGGAGCGTATCCAGCCCAAGCTGAACTCTCCGCTGAACGCTGAGGAGTTCGCCCGCCTGAAGCAGTCGCTGGACTTCGCGCAGAAGCACAACGTCAAGGTTATTCTCGACCTGCACAACTACTACCGTTACTACGGCAAGCTGATAGGTTCCAACGAAGTGCCTATCAGTTCCTTCGCTGCGGTGTGGAAGCAGATCGTGCAGCAGGTGGTCAACCATCCTGCCGTCGAAGGCTACGGCCTGATGAACGAGCCGCACTCCACCAACGGTCTCTGGCCGCAGGCTGCCCTGGCCGCCGCTCAGGCAATCCGCACCGTCGACTCCCAGCGCTGGATCTACGTAGCAGGTGATCGCTGGTCGAGCGCCTTCCACTGGCCGCACTACAACACCCAGCTGATCACCAACCCGTGGATGCGTGATCCGAAGAACAACCTGGTCTACGAAGCGCACATGTACGTGGACAAGGATTTCTCGGGCAACTACTTCGACAAGACCGCGCAATACGACCCGATGATTGGCGTCAACCGCGTCAAGCCCTTCGTCGACTGGCTCAAGCAGAACAAGCTGCGCGGCTATATCGGTGAGCACGGCGTACCGGACTTCTCGCCCTCGGCCATCGTCGCTACCGACAACCTGCTGGCCTACCTGCGTCAGAACTGCATCCCGAGCACCTACTGGGCTGCCGGTCCCTGGTGGGGCGAGTACTCCATGTCCTTGGACGTGAGCAGCGGCAAGTACCGTCCGCAGCTGCCGGTTCTGCAGAAGCACGCCAAAGCCACAAACAGCTGCACCAGCGTGGGTCCGCTGTAACGACAAACCATCCAAACAAGAACGGGCCCCAAGGGCCCGTTTTTGCGTTCCTATACTGCATTGGCTGATTACAGCTCGTCGGCTCGCTGTGACGGGGTGATCGCCCACTAGCTGACCCGATGGTCACCATCGCTGCCATTCCAGCCGTTCCGCTTGTTCGACCTTCGCATTCCTCCCAAGCCAAGCCGCATGCCGGCTGCGCGCCAATCGCGGGCAGATCGCCACCAGATCTCGCTGTTTCACGTCCTCCCTTCCTACCGTGCGGCATAGCCGAACTCGGTCTTCGAAGCCCCGTACCGCTTGGCCAGAAACACGGAACTCGAAAATTTGGGTCCGGTCACCATTTATGTGCGTACTGAAATCGCACAGCCGCGGAACCCCGCACTGCTGTGCTTCACGGACCGTGGTCATCCGGCCAAACCCTATGACCCTATAAAGGTGGACAAAATGACGACACCCGATGAAGAGATCACAGGTTACGGCGGCCAAGCCAGAACCGACGCCAATGCGCAGTCATCGAGCGCTCCCGCTCAGCCCACCGGCCAGACAGGCCAGGCTGGCACCACGCAGGCAAGCAGCTCCGCTTCCGCTCCGAGTGCCGAGGAACTCAAGTCAAAAGCGCGCGAAGCCGGCGAGCAGGTGAAGAACCAAGGCAAGGCTCAGCTGGACAGCTACCGCGGTACGGCCGCCGATGAGCTGGAAAAGGTTGCGCAGAGTGCCAAGGCAGCAGCGGCAGAACTTGAAAACCAGGATCGCACTGGCCTTTCCCATTACGTCTCCGACATGGCGCAGAGCATGGTCGACCTGGCCGACAACCTGCGCGGCAAGAGCGTCGATGAGCTGGTGGGCGAGGTGAACCGTCTGGCTCGCAACAATCCTGGCCTGTTCATTGCCGGCAGCGTTGCACTTGGCTTCGGCCTGACTCGTTTCGCCCGCGCGTCCAGCCATCGCGCTGAATCCACAACGCGTGAACCGACGACCGATTACGGCCATTCCGACGCCAGCCGCCCGCATCCGACTTCGCCGCTCGGCGTTCCGGCAGACGTGACCGCCGAGACGCTGCCGAGTCAGTCCGAACTGGACTCGCGCATTTCCAGTGGCACACCGAGCAATACCGTCGGCGGTGTGAGCAACGCTGGCATGGCGCCGAACACGGGCAGCACCAATGGCGTAGGCAGCAACGGCGTTGGCAGCACTGGCAAAGGCACGAACGGAGGGCTTAATCGATGAACGAACAACGCAACCTCAATACGCCTTACGAACCCGGCAACCCCGAGCACGATAATTCGGTCGGCGGTTTGTTACGGCAGCTGACCCGTGAAGTGCCGTCGCTGTTCACAAAGGAACTGGCGCTGGCCAAGGCCGAGCTGAACGAATCGTTGCGTGCCACCAAGGCAGGCGCTGCCAGCGTCGCAACCGGCGGTGCGGTGCTCCTAGCTGGCTTCATCATCCTGCTGATGTCGGCGGTCTACTTCCTCAGCACCATCATGGAACCCTGGCTCGCCGCGTTGATCGTCGGCGTGGTCGTGGTGGTCATCGGCATGATCATGGTCTCGGCCGGCAAGAAGAAGTTCGAAGCCTCTTCGTTCAAACCCGACCGCACCATCCATTCGCTGCAGAAGGATAAAGAAGTCGTAAGGGGGCACGCATGAGCACGCATAACCAGGTAGACGTAGAAGCACAAAAGGACCCCGACACGCTGGAGCGCGAGATCGACCAGCAGCGCGCCGAAATCGGCAACATCGTCCACGCGCTGGAAAGCAAGCTCTCCCCGGGGCAGATGATCGATACCGCGCTCGGCTACGCCAAAGGCGGCGGTGGCGAGTTCCTGCATAACCTCACCGATACCGTTAAGGCCAATCCGGTACCGACGTTGCTCACCTCCGTCGGCCTGGTGTGGCTTATGGCCGGGCAGAATCGCCGCCCGGACTATAGCGACAGCGCTTCGACCGGTCCGTCGATGACCGACAAGCTCGCCGCCAAGGCCTCTGGTCTAAAGCAGCAGGGCACCGGCATCAAGGACAAGGCGGCGCAGATGAGCCATAGCGCCTCCAGCTCACTGGGCAATGCCCGTCATCGCGTCGGTGACTCCAGCCGGCACGCCGCGGAAAGCCTGCGGCACACCGCAGACCGTGCGCGCGGCGGGTTCACTCAGCTGCTCAACGAGCAACCGCTCGCATTGGGCGCCATGGGCATCGCCCTCGGCGCGCTGCTGGCGGCCTCGGTTCCACCGACCCGTCGTGAAGACGAACTGATGGGCCAGAAGAGCGACGAGCTGACCGGCAAGATCAAGGACAAGGCCCGCGAGGGCTATGCGATGGCCAGCGCCGAAGGCGAGCAATTGGCCGGCCAGGTCAAGCACGACCTGGAGCGTGACCACGGCCAGCCTGCGTCGCGGCCGCACTGATCGCCCGATGCGGATTGCAGCATCGAGGGCGATGCGCGCGGACTTGAGTCCAACCGCAGAACCCCCGATAATCCGCGGCCTGGCGCCGGTGTAGCTCAGTAGGTAGAGCAGCGCATTCGTAATGCGAAGGTCGCAGGTTCGACTCCTGTCTCCGGCACCAATGAAATCAAAGGGTTAGCTTCGGCTAGCCCTTTTTTATTTGTGATGGTTTTGCCGAATCACCCCTCCTTATCAGCGTCAGGCTGCACTACCTTCTTTCTCGCCTCGTGGGCTTTCAAGCAAGGAAGGAATGCGTCGTTGTATAAGCCTCAAGCTCCCATAACCCCTTCTCACCAAGCCGGATAAACCTCACGGTTCTGGACCTGTTCGGTTGCCTTCCAGCGTCGTGCCTGACAACCGGCAGTACCTTGACGCTAATTTATTGACTTTGGTCAGGGTTATGCGCCTGTGCACCAGGAAGAATGTGTGCCAGTTCAAAACGGTCGCTGATAAGCCCTGTAAGGGCCGTTCGTCCTGCGACGTGCTACAGCATTCAACGCCACGGTTCGACCGACCAATAAACCGATAAATCGCTTCCTCGCGCGTGCCGAACGGTGCGCGGCGGTTGCGCGCACCCTGCCTTCTGCCACTGGTAACTCCATGACCTGGAGCACTGAGGTACACATGCTTAGAAACATTCCCTTGAGTGCGAAGCTTCTTTTGATCCTCGCGTGTCCGATGCTCGGTTTTCTGTGGCTGGCCAGCCTGTATGTCGCTGACAGCTACGCCACCCTGAGGCAGATGGAGCGCACCGTCGAGGCCAGCGTGGCCGCGCAGAACGTGAGCAGGCTGATCACCGCATTGCAACGTGAGCGTGGTGCGAGCGGCGTCTATCTGGGGAGCCAGGGACGTACCATGGCCCGGCGCCTGCCGGGGATGCGGTAAGCGACTGACGAAGCGTTGAGTGCCGTGCAGGTGCTTGCCAAGCAGGAAGGCTCGCAGATCGGGAGCGTCTTGGCCTCGCTCGATGAGCTTCACGCAACACGTTCGCAAATCGACTCGTTCGCCATCAGCAACGTCGACTCCGGTGCTCGCTTTACCGGCTACATCAAGGCATTGATCGGCTTTACCCACGAGGTTGAGCGCAGCGTGCAGGACGTCACGCTTGCACGAGCGCTAGGCGGGCTCAATCAGTTCGTCGAGATGAAGGAGCGGGCCGGTCGCGAGCGGGCGTTGTTGGGCGTGGTGTTCGGTCAGGATCGGTTCGACGCGGCGTTGCTTGCTTCCTTCAGCCGGAACCTGGGTGAATTCTCAGCCTATATGGACGGCTTCCGTCGTGCGGCCTCGGAGCACTTCATCCGTTTGCTCGACGAAAAACTGCAGCAGCCGGGCGCCGTTGAAGTCGCACGTCTGCAACGTCTGGCCTTCGAGGTGCCGATCGGGCAGAGCCTGGGTATCGACAGCGAGAGCTGGTTCGATACGGCGACCAGCCGGATCGACCTGATGGGTGAGCTGGAGCAGGCCTTGTCGCAGGATGTCGGCACACTGGCCGCTCGGGCTCGCGATGAGGCGCGCAATGCGCTTTGGCTGACGCTCGCCGCGGTGATCATTGCGCTGCTGGTGGTGACTGGCCTTTCCTTCCTGATCATTCGCAACATCAAACTGGCGGTGCAGGATGTGAATCATGCGCTGTTGTCGCTTTCCGCTCGGGATCTGACCGCAACGGCGCATTACGAAGGCAGGGACGAGTTTGGCGAAATCTCGCGCAACCTCAATCTCATGGCCGTCGAGCTCAAGCAGGTCGTCGGCGAGATCAGTAACGCTACCGCGCAGGTGGCCACGGCGGCGGAGGAGTCCTCCGCGGTGACCGTGCAGACAAGCCAGAGCATCGATCGCCAGCGGCAGGGAACCGAGCTGGTGGTTACCGCGATAAACGAGATGAGCGCGACCGTGCGCGACGTTGCGAGAAGCACCAGCGATGCCGCCGAACTCTCGCAGCAGCTCAACGCCAACACTGCGCAAGGCCGGGCCGAAGTCGAGAGCACCATCGAGCTCATTCGCCAGCTGTCGAGTCAGGCCGATCAAACCGCAAGCATCATTGCGGACCTCAAGCGTGAGAGTGATTCGATCTCGTCCGTACTGGATGTGATCCGCGGCATTGCCGATCAGACCAATCTGCTCGCACTGAACGCGGCTATCGAGGCGGCGAGAGCAGGGGAGCATGGCCGCGGCTTCGCTGTCGTTGCGTCTGAGGTGCGTACGCTTGCCCAGAAGACACAGGAATCCACCGGCAGCATTCAGGACATGATTGCCAATCTCCAGGGCGGGGCTGACCGGGCCGCGCGCTCGATGCAGGAGACGCTCTCCAAGGCTCAGACCGGCTCGAGCAACATCGGCCGTGCCGGTGAGTTGCTGGCGGAGATTGCCGACGGCGTTTCTGCCATCAGTGATCGCAATCTGCAGATTGCCACGGCGGCGGAGGAGCAGAGCGCGGTGGCCGAAGACATCAATCGCAACGTCGTCGAGATCAACGATGTCGCGATTCAGGTGAGCGCCGGTGCGGAGCAGACAGCGATGACCAGTCTGGAGCTTGCGCGCCTGGCCGAGCAGCAACAGCAGCTCGTTGGTCGGTTCAAGGTCGCTTGACGCGTGCGCCTGCTGAGTTGAGTCCATAAGCCCCGGCCGCAGCTGGCCGAGGTAAGGGGGAGCCGAGGGGCGCAGCCATACAGGCTGCGCCCTTCTTCGTTATAGCGTGATCGCTATGCCGGCCTGGAGGGTGCGGGGGGCGCCCGGGTAGGCCCAGATGTTGCCCCAGGCGCGCTCTTCGTACTCTTCGTCGAACAGGTTGTTGAGGTTCAGGTTCAGGCGAACCCGTTCGGTCAGCGGGTAGTAGGCGAGCAGGTCGACGGTGGTGTAGGCGTCCATGTCGAACGCGGTGCTGGTGGCGCCACCCTTGCGGTCGCCGACGTACTTGATGCCCATGCCAACGCCGAGCCCGGCCAGCGGACCTTCGGCGAATTCGTAGGTATCCAGCAAATTGAAGCTGTGGCGCGGCACGTTGGCCAGGCGCGTGCCGGCCGGCATCGATGCGCTCGAGCTTTCGGTGACTTCGGCATCGACGTAGGCGTAGCCGCCGATCACGCGCCATTGCGGGGTGATGTTGCCGGCCACGCTGATGTCGAAGCCGCGGCTGCGCGCTTCGCCGGCGGCGATCTGGTAGTTGCTGTCGACCGGATCGCTGGTCAGCACGTTTTCCTTGGTGATGTGGAACAGCGCCGCGGTGACGCTGAGGTCGTGCTCCGGCAGCTCGTACTTGATACCGACTTCGTGGGCGATGCCTTTTTCCGGGTCGAACGCCTGACTGCTGCGGTCGGCGCCGCGGTTGGGCTTGAACGAGCGCGAGGTGTTGGCGTAGACGGCCAACTCCTCGGTCAGGTCGTAGATCAGCCCGAAACGCGGGGAAACTGCGTTGTGCGCCTGATCCCAGCTGCCGGCGGGGGTGAGCTTGTTTTCATAGCGCTGCTCGAAGCGTTCCAGGCGCGCGCCGACCTGCGCTGTCAGGCGCTCGGTGAGGGCGATCTGGTCCTGCAGGAAGAACGCGTAGGACTTCAGGTTTTCGTCATCGTAGGTCGTGGTGCGGGTCAGCGCCGGCAGCGGCTGACCATAGACCGGATCATAGAGGTCGATCGGGAAGTCGCTGGTCGCACCACCCGAGCGATCGATCTGGGAGTCGTAGTTGAAGTCGTCGAATTCCACACCGAGCAGCAGTGTGTGGGCCAGGCCCGCTGCATCGAAGTGACCCTCCAGATTGGCCTGCACTGCCAGGTCGTTCCAGTTCAGCCAGCGCTCGCTGTAGTTCCGGCCTACCGTGCGACCATCGCTGGCCAGACCGTTGTTCTCCACTGCACCGCCGTCCAGGCTGCCGTCGAGGTACTGGATGCCGCCGCGCAGCATCCACTGACTGTCCAGCTGGTGCTCCAGGCGCAGTTGCGTGGTGGCGTTCTGGTTGGTCAGCTTGCCGGCACTTCCCTCCCCGAGGAAGCGATCGCGCGACAGGTCGCCGGCCTGGTTGGGGTAGCGGGTAAGACCACGGTCCATGGGGTGGCGGTTGTGCAGATAGTCGCCTTCGAGGATCAGCGCGGTGTCGTCGCTGAGCTGCCAGCGCAGCACTGGCGCGATGTTGTAGCGCTCACTTTCGACGTGATCGCGGAAGCTGTCGCTGCCTTCGGCGACCAGGTTGAGGCGATAGGTAAACGCGGCGCTCTCGTCCAGTGCGCCGGTGGTGTCCAGCGTGCCGCGACGCAGGCCATCGGTGTTCACCTGACTGCCGAGTACCGTGCGCCGCTCCGCCTGCGGCTGCTTGCTGACGATGTTGAAGGTGCCGCCCGGATCGCCGCGTCCATACAGCATCGAGGCCGGGCCGCGCAGCACTTCGATGCGCTCCAGCGTGCTGGCGTCGGGCATGTTGGGATAGCCACGGTTCACCGCGAAGCCGTTGCGGTAGAACTCCTGGGTGCTGAAGCCGCGCACCAGGAATTCGGTCAGGCCCTGGCCGCCGAAGTTGTTGCCACGTTCCACCCCACCGGCGTAATCGAGAGCATCTTCCAGGCGCGTTGCGCCGACATCTTCGACGACCTGCGCTGGGACCACGCTGATCGACTGCGGGGTTTCGTGGATCGCGGTATCGGTGCGGGTGGCGCTCGCCGAGCGGGTTGCCCGATAGCCCTGTACAGGCCCGTCGGCGCGCTCGGCCGATGCGGTGACCTGCATCTCCTCCAGCGCCAGCGGTTCAGCAGGCGGTCCGTCGTTGGCTAAAACCACTGCAGGGCAAGTGAGGGCGGGAATCGCGAGCATCGGGAGGAGAAGGCGCCGCATCGAATGATCCTTGAGGGAAGGGAGCGAGGGCGGGCATCCTAATCGCAACGAAAATGATTATCAAATAGAAAGCTATCTCAACTGCTGCGAGCTACGGCAGGTTGCGCTTGGCGTAGCGGCGCAGGCAGATCGAGCGCGTGGCGACAGGCACCCAGCGCGCCGCGCAGCGCAGGTGAGCGGCGGCTGCCAAGCGCCTCGGGGGTCACATCCGGCGGCTGCTCGGCGCTCAGTTGGAGGCGAGGACGACGCGGTCGCGGCCGGCTCTCTTCGCTTGGTACAGCGCTTCGTCCGCGGCTTTGAACGTCGCGTCGGGCGAAGCATGGCTGCCGCTGCAGGCGATGCCGATGGACGCGGTCACCGGTACGCCAGTCGGGCTTGCGGTTTGCCGCAGGCGGGCGAGCAGGCGTTCTGCCGCAATGCTGGCGCCGGCGGCGTCCGTCTCGGGCAGCAGCATGAGGAATTCTTCACCACCCATGCGGCACAGCACGTCAGTGGGGCGCGAGCATTCCTTCATGAGCTCGGCGAGAAAGCGCAGCACCGCATCGCCCACGTCATGGCCGTGCTGGTCGTTGACCTGTTTGAAGTGATCGATATCCAGCGTCACCGCCGCGTAGTGCTGGTCGAGCAGGTCGAACTGCTTGAGTGCCAGCTCGAGGCCGCGGCGGTTACGCAATCCTGTCAGCGGGTCAGTCATGGACGCCGCTTCCAGTGCGCCCATCTTCTGCTGCAGCAGGGAGACGCCTGCGAGCATCGCGACCTTCAATCGCGAGACCTCGAAATACCAGGAGTTGACCATCGAAATACGACTGGCTGCCTCCGGTGCGCCCCAGTGTTCGGCGGTATCGGCCAGGGCGCGAATGGGCCGGGAGATGAGTATGGACAGCCACCAGAACACCGCGAGCGAGATAAGCGTGAACGGTACCGCGTTGAGCAGCGTGGTCCGCGCCAGTTGTTCGAGCTTCGCGGTGATGGCGGCGGTCGGGCGCTGGGCGATGATGCCCCAGCCGGTGCTCTGCATGGGCGCGAAGCCGGCGAGCATGTCCACGCCGAGCGTATTGATGACGCGCTGGCTGCCCTCCTGGCCCGACAGCACCTGCCGGACCACCGCATTGTTCGATACGTTCTGGCCGACCCGCTTACCGTCTTCGTGGAAGATCAGCCGGCCCTGTGCGTCGACCACGTACAGGTAGGAGCCGTCGCGGTAGTAATGCACGCCCAGCAGGCCGTGCAGTGCGTTGCGCTCGCGCAGGAACAGCGAGGCGCTGATATAGCCGAGGTAGCGGCCATCGGGGGCGAAGATGGGGTGGGTGACCGCGATCAGGTAAGTGCCGTCCGTGGCGATGTAGGGATCGCTGGTCTGCGGTATGCGCTCTTTCAGCGCGCGGGTTGCCCCTATGCTGTTCACCTTTAGGCCAACCAGGTCAGTACTTTCAGGCGAGGCGGAAACGATCTCCCCGGCGGCGCTGACGATCACGGCCCGGCTGAACTGCTCGCTCTTGAGCTTGAGCCGTTCGGTCTCGTTGTCCCGCGCGCTTGGGTCGGCGAAGCGTGTCGACAGCACCTCTGCCGCGTAGGCGAGCTCGCGACGACTATTGAGAAAGAACTGATCGGTGGTGTCGGCGAGCTTGCGCGCATAGGCCCGGTTTGCCTCCAGAGTCTGCTCGAACAACTGATCGCGCTGTGAGCTGTAGCCGGCGAAGAAGCTGTTACCGAAGGTCAGCAGGCCGGCGACGAGTGCCAGCAGCAGCGTGAGTTTCTGTAGATCCAGCCGGGACATGAAGCGCGATTCTCCGAATGCGTGCTTGGCGTGCGCCAATGGAGGTTGCTGTCGGGCTTCAGGCAAGCGGAAGCCAAAGGGCTGGGAATGATACAGGCAGCGCGCGGCTGACGAGTGGCTTCTCATACATATAGAGCTGGCGGCCTGCTCTGGGTCAATCGCCTGCTGCTGGTACAACTATCGCAGTGTGGCAAATGAGAGGTGCGGGTGTTCTTCCTGATCTGGGCGGCCGCTCGGGCCCCATGTGCTGTGGCGGCTGGCGCAGCTCGGCTGACCCG
Source organism: Pseudomonas sp. (assembly GCA_007713455.1). Taxonomy (GTDB): domain Bacteria; phylum Pseudomonadota; class Gammaproteobacteria; order Pseudomonadales; family Pseudomonadaceae; genus Stutzerimonas; species Stutzerimonas chloritidismutans. Next base: position 21,245 of record VMRT01000016.1, on the reverse strand, counting down.
ATAACTGGCGCTGCCTTGTCTGGCTCTGCCTGTGCTGAACGTGATGGTTGTTGCCCTGGGCGGGGGTGAGCTGACTACGAAACAGGCCCGCTGATGCGGGCCTGTTTCATTCGAGCTGGCCGATGCGGTTCAGCCCTGGTGATAGCTCGGAGCAAGCTTGTAGACCGAGGTGTCCAGCCCCTCGAAGCGCGCTTTCAGTTGCAAGGCCAGGTACAGCGAGTAGTGCCGTGACTGGTGCAGGTTGCCGCCGTGGAACCAGAGGTTCTGCTGCTGGGTGGGCTTCCACATGTTGCGCAGCTCGCCTTCGTACGGGCCCGGGTCCTTGGTGGTGCCGGAGCCGAGGCCCCAGCAGCGCCCGACCTTGTCCGCGACGTCCTGGGAGATCAGCCGCGCCGCCCAGCCGTTCATGGAACCGTAGCCGGTGGCGTAGACGATCAGGTCGGCCGGCAGGCGGCTGCCATCGTTGAGTACCACGGCATCCGGCTCGATGTGATCGACGCCGAGGCCGGGTCCGCTTTTCAGCTTGATGGTGCCGTCGGCGATCAGCTCGCAGGCGCCGACGTCGATGTAGTACCCCGACCCGCGGCGCACGTACTTGAGGAACAGACCGGATTCGTCATCGCCGAAGTCGAGCATGAAGCCCGCCGCGGCCAGGCGATCGTAGAAGGCCTTGTCGCGTTCCTTGACCTGCTCGAAGGCCTGGCGATGGAACTGCGGCAGCACCTTGTAGGGGATCGAGGCGAACAGCATGTCGGCCTTGTCGGTGGTCAGTCCGCTCTCGAGCGCATCCTCCGAATAGAGTGGGCCGAAGACCACCTCCATCAAGGTGTCGGAGCGCACGATATGGGTGCTGGAGCGCTGCACCATGGTGACGTCCGCGCCGTTTTCCACCAGGTCTGCACAGATGTCGTGAGCCGAATTGTTGGCACCGATGACCACCGCGCGCTTGCCGCGCCAGGCGTCGCCGCCGGGATGCTGGCTGGAATGGTGCTGCTGGCCGGCAAAGGTTTCCGCACCCGGATAGACCGGCACGTTGGGCACACCGGACATGCCGGTGGCGAGGATCAGCTGCGCGGGCTTGAGCGTCATCGGCTTGCCGTCGCGCAGGACCTCGACCGTCCAGCGGCCCTCGACTTCGTCGAAGCTTGCCTTCACGCATTCGGTTTTCGCCCAGTAATTCAGCTCCATGACCTTGGCGTACATCTCCAGCCAGTCGCCGATCTGGTCTTTGGGTGTGAAGATTGGCCAATGGTCGGGGAAGGGCAGGTAGGGCATGTGGTCGTACCAGACCGGGTCGTGCAGGCACAGCGACTTGTAGCGTCCGCGCCATTGATCGCCGGGGCGCTCGGCCTTGTCGACGATCAGCGTCGGCACGCCGAGGCGCTTGAGCCGTGCGCCGAGGCCGAGGCCGCCCTGGCCGCCGCCGATGACCAGGCAATAGGGTTGCTCGGTGATGCCCAGTGCGGCTTCCTCGTCGCGGCGCTTTTCCAGCCAGTTGCGCTTGTCGGCCAGGCCGTGGCCATGTTCGGCGCCCAGTGGGCGACGGCGCCCGAGCGGTTCCTCGTGCCCCTTCAGCTCGCGCATGGTGGTCAGCAGCGTCCAGCACAGGCCGTCCTTCAGGCGCACGTAACCCTTGCCGCGGGCGACGTCGGTTTCCAGGCTGATCCAGCCTTCGAGTACGCCGTCGGTCAGGCTCGCTTCGCCTTCGAGCTTCCAGCTGTCCGGCCGGGTGGCTTCCACGCGGCTTTCCAGCATGTCGCGAATGTCGGTCTTGCCTTCGAGGGTGATCAGGTTCCAGCTGAACAGCACCAGGTCACGCCAGTGGCAGTCGTCGGCGAATAGCTCAAGCGTGCCATCGACGTCGCGTTGCGCCAGGCGCTGGCCTAGGCGTTCGACCCAGGCGGCCAGTTGTTCGGTAGGTGTGCGGGTGACGCTGGCCTGGCTGTCGCCGCCGAGGTCGCTGCCGTTATCGGTTTTCAGATCGAAGGGAACGTCGTTGCTGGGACGCATGGTGGTTCCCCTGGTCATTGTTGTTATTCACGGGGATACCGTGCTTGCAGCAGAGCAAGCGGCGGGCCAGCAAGCGGCGCGCCGCGTCGTATCTGGCCTGGAGTCGTATCGGGACTGGCCGGTCGAGGCGGCGCTGTGCCATCCCCAGTACGGCGGGGGTGACACTCTGTACCAGCCGTGGCACAGCATGCGGCGGCCGGGCGATTGGCCTATGCTGGGCGCGAAACCGCCTCGAAACATCGCGGAGAACAACAAGAATGACCTCTCGCCTCAGTCAGCACGCGCACCAGGTCTTGAGCTTCGGTGACGGCACGTCCGCCAGCCAGGGCCCGGCTGCCGATCCCGCCATTGCGCGTTCCTGGCGCCGCTGCCTGGAGCAGCATCAGCTCGACCCCACCAGCCCGCGCGCACCCTGCGTGATCGAGAGTCCGCGGCTCAATGAGCATCGCGAGCGGCTGGACCGAGTTATCGCCGTCGCCCACTGGCAGATGAACAGCCTGCACCAGCAGCTGGGCAGCAGCGGCCACGCGGTACTGCTGACCGACGCCAGCGGCGTGGTGATCGACAGCGTGGCGGATCAGGCCGAGCGCGCGGAATTCCAGCGCGCCGGGCTCTGGCTCGGGGCGGTGTGGAACGAGGCGACCGAGGGCACCAATGGCGTCGGCCTGTGCTTGCTGGAGCGCCAGGCGCTGACCATCCGGCGTGACGAGCACTTCCGTGGCCGGCACGCAGCGCTGACCTGTTCGGCGAGCCCGGTGTTCGATGCCGAAGGCGGTTTGCTTGCCGTACTCAATGTGTCGTCGGCGCGCGAAGACCTGTCGCGCCAGCGGCGCTTTCACACCATGGCGCTGACCAACCTGTCGGCCAAGCTCATCGAAAGCTGTTTCTTCCTGCAGCACTGCGAGGGCAACTACCTGCTGCGCTTCCATGCCCAGCCCGAATACATCGGCCTGCTCAGCGAAGGCCTGCTGGCGTTCGATGGCGAGGGACGGATCACCGCGATCAACGAAACCGCGCTCAACCTGCTCGCCAGTAGCCGCGAGGCGCTATTAGGCCGGCCCTTGGAAACTGTGCTCGATGTGCGTCTGGATCAGTTGCTGGAGCGTGCGCGACCGCAGCCGGGGGCTTGCTGGCCCTTGCATGCCCATGACGGTCAGCGGCTGTTCTGCCAGCTGCGCGGGCCGCAGCTGCGCGTGGTTGCTGCGCCGCGCCAGGAGCCGGCCGATGTGCCGGGCCTGTGTCTGCTCGATCCGTCAATTCGCACCGGTTTCAGCCGTGCGCTGAAGGTGCTCGAGCGGGACGTGCCGGTGTTGCTGCAAGGTGAGACCGGCACCGGCAAGGAGGCGTTCGCCAGTGCACTGCATCGCGCCAGCAGCCGCGCCGGTCGGCCGTTCGTGGCACTCAATTGCGCGGCGATTCCCGAGACGCTGATCGAAAGCGAACTGTTCGGCTATCGCGGCGGCAGTTTCACCGGCGCGCGGCGCGAGGGCATGGTCGGCAAGCTGGAGCAGGCCAACGGCGGGATTCTCTTTCTCGACGAGATCGGCGACATGCCGCTGGCGCTGCAGACGCGCTTGTTGCGGGTGCTGGAGGAACGCAAGGTCACCGCGCTGGGGGCTGCCGCGCCGACCGAACTGAATATCCGCCTGATCAGCGCCAGTCATCACGACCTGCGTGCGCTGGTTGCCGGCGGCGCGTTCCGCGAAGACCTGTATTACCGCCTTGGCGGGCTGATGATTGCGTTGCCACCGTTGCGCGAGCGCAGCGACAAGGCTGCGCTGCTCGATCACCTGCTGGCGGAAGAAGCGCAAGGCGAATCGATCTGTCTCGAGCCGGCCGCGCGGCAAGCCTTGCTGCGCTACAGCTGGCCGGGCAACGTGCGGCAGCTGCGCAATCTGCTGCGCACACTGGTGGCGCTGAGCGAGCAGGGCCGCATCGATCTGGACGAGGTGCTTGCCGTGCTGCCGGCCGAAGCGGCCAAGGTGGAAGCGCCGCATGATCCGTTGAAGTCGGCCGAGCGTGAGGCGCTGCTAGCCGTATTGCGCGAACGGCACTGGCAGGTCAGTCGGGTCGCGGAACAGCTGGGGATCAGCCGCAACACGCTCTATCGCAAACTGCGCAAGCACGGCATCTCGCGTAACTGAACCGGCGGGCGCGAACGCCCGCCGTCAGGGCATCAGAGCGCGGTGGAGAGGGTGATCGAACCGAACTGGTCGTGTTCCTGCTGGCTCTGGAATTCGCGAGTGCGCCAGACGCTGGCGAACGCCAGCTGCCAGCGGCTCCAGGTCAGTGCCACGCCGAGCTTGGCGTCGCCGACCCACTCGCGACGGTCAACCGAGTGGCTGTCCTCGAAGGTGTTGCCGTCCAGCAGCATGTTGTGCGCCATGTAGCGGCCTTCGAGATTGGCGAAGCCGTACCAGGCGAAGTCGCCGCCGGGGCGGAAGAACTGGCTGCCGCTTTGCGCCGGCGTCACCGCGGGGATGCTGAAGCTGCGCTGCAGGTTCTGCCCCAGGCGCAGGCCCAGCCCGGCCGAGCCGTAGCTGTACAGGTTGCCGAGGGCGAAGCCCACGCTCGGGCCGTATTCCAGCTCCAGCCCGGCGAAGCGCTCCTGCAGCCACCAGCGATGCTGATAGCCCAGATTGACGAAGGGTTCGTTCTCCAGCTGATTATCCCAGCCGTTGGGCTCGTCGCTGTCGGTTGCCTTGTGCACGGCACGCTGCAAACGCTTGCCGCCCGCCGCCGGGCCAACTATGCCGACATCCAGGTGCAGACCTTGCGCGGCGCGCCAGCCGTCGTACTGGGTGTCGGAAAACATCGACATGCCGGCGAACAGCAGGCCGGCGTAAGGGCGGTCGTCTTCGATCAGATTTCGGGTTTCGATTTCCTCTGGCGTGTAGATCTGGTGGCCGAAGCGGTAGGCGACGTTGTCGACGGCATTGCCCGACCAGCCGGGCAGCAGATCGGCGAAGCGCCGCGTCCAGCTCTGGTCGTCCGGTTCGAAACCCCAGATGACTTCCAGGCCGTTGGTGTAGTGACCATCGCTGCCCGAGGCGATGATGTCGTTCTCCGCCTTGATGGCGAGGATGTCCGCATGGCTGACGGCGGGGGCGGTGATGGATGCGGCGAGCAGGCACAAGCACAGCAAAGAACGAGAATGCATGATTCAACTCCTGGCTTACGTTCTTGTTTGTATGTTCTTTCTAGGACCATCACCGCTTCCAGCGGTTCGCTTGTCGATCAGGGCGCGTCGTACGCGCCGTTTCTGGCCAGCCCCGCCTTGCTGACCATCTCCTGTCTGGCTTCCTGCAGTTGCTCGGCCAGTGCCGCGGAAAAGTCATGCACGGCTGACCAGCGCAGGTGAATGGCGTCGACGAAGGCGGCCGGTGGAGCAACCCATTCGCGATCGGCGTTCCAATACTGAGCCCCGTCATGCCCGGCGATGGCGGCGTTCAGCTTGGCGTCAAAGCGGGCGAGAAAGCTGCCATCGGCATCGACCTTGGCTTTCCACTGCGGATGCAGGGGCGTGGAAACCACCAGCAGCTGGCGTTGCTCGTTCTTCAGGCGTTTCGACAGCTCGCCCAGGGCGACAAAGCAGCTGTCATCCAGCGCGTCCGGTTTGTCGTAGAACAGGCCGCGATCACCCTGCGGCTCCAGCGGCCCGTCGCCGTGGCGGGTGAACACCAACGGGTCCCATTCGATCTGGTTGGCCCGCTGCGCCTTGACCGTCTGCGCATTGCGCAACAGCGAACGCGGCGAGAAGTAGCGCATGTAGTAACCCCAGCGTGAGGCCTGCTGATAAACGTAGTGATCGGCATCCTCGCGGTCGAACACCGCATCCGGCACCTTCCAGCAGCCGGCGAAGTCCAGCGGATCGACGATCATCACCACCTGGCGGACGCTCGGTTCACGGTCAAGCAGCCAGTTGGCGACATAGGTCGACTGGTTGGCGTGCAGGCCGCAGAACGCACCGTTGAGCGGGCGCAAGCCAGGCGTCTGCTCGATCAGCACGTCACCATCGACATGGCGCCAGGCGACCGAGGAACCGACGATCAGCAGGTTCGGATCGGCGATGGGGTTGTGCCGCAGAAAGTGCAGCTTTTCGTCCACACACAGGCTGTTGGAGAAGGCCGGTGGCGGCAGGTTGTCGGTGTGATTGAGCCAGGCGAGCAGGGCGGCAAAGCCGCCGAGCATCCCGAACAGCCCGGCGAACATGCCCAGCAGGTAGCCGGCACGTATCCGCCGCTGGTCTGCTTCGGCCCAGGCGGCAACGCCGTCCGGGCATGTATCGACGGATCTGGCCATGACTCAACGCCCTCCGAGTTTGGTCTGGATCAGTTGCGCGAAGTGGCCAACGTTCTTCAGTGATTCCAGTTCGGCGGTGCGGAACTTGATGCCGAAGCGTTGCTCGGCGGCCACGATCAGCAGCACATGGGTCTGGCTGTCCCAGCCATCGATGTCGTCGGCGGTGGTTTCGGAGGTGAGGACGATATCGTCATCGTCGAACACGTCTTGGAAGACCTGGGTCAGCGCCTGGAGAATTTCCTTTTCGTTCATGCTTGCACCTGGATGTGATGGTTGATGGGAGCGCGCGAGGCCAGCTCGTAGCGCCAGAAACTTGCATCGGCGATGGCGTTGGCAGGGGCGGGACACTGCTCGAAGCCCAACCGCGGATAGTGTTCGGCAACCATGCCGTTGCGTTCGGTGGGACGGTATTCGCCGACCAGTGCGCCCCAGCCTGCGGCCGCTGCCGCATCGGCCAGCACCTCCAGCACGGCCATCTCGACTTCACGCCCCAGCACGCGGCAGCTCATCAGCCAGCTGTCGATCAGCAGTTCGTCAGCCTCGATGGCTGTATCCGGTCGCGCCAGCACCACGCTGATCAGGCCGTTATCGCCGAACTTGTCTTCCAGCCGCAGGGCCAACGCGATGGTTTGCGGATCGCTGGCCATGCGCTCGACTTCGGCTTCGGTATAGCGGCGGGTGGTGAGATTGAACTGGTTGGTCTTGTTGATCAGCTGGGTGGCGCGCGCCAGCTCGGCGGCGCCGATGCAGCTGACGCGCAGCACCATTTGCAGCCCGCGCAGGTAGCCTTCCATGTCCGTGGCCTGGTTCAGCGCGGCCTTGCGTTCGACATTCAGCGCATAGCTGCGGCCGCGCTCGGCGTCATCGGAGGTAAAGGACACGGCCTCGAAGTAACCCGCCGCGGCGATGCGCGCGGGGTAATCGGCGACGTCGGCGGGCAGTTCCGGTACGGCGACTTCCGGCAGCTCGCGGCGCACGATGTCGCGCTCGGCGGGGTTGTCGTCGACGAACACCAGGCTATCCAGGCCGATATCGAGCATGCCCGCGATGCGCCGCAGGTTGCCGGCCTTGTCTTCCCAGTTGGCGACGAAAGCCGCGATATCGCTGCGCTTGAGCGCCATTTCCGGGTGCGCGAATGCCGCCTCGGCAATGTGCAGGTCGTTTTTGCTGCACACCGTGAGAATCACCCCGCGGCGCGCCAATTGCGCGGCATAATGCTGAAAGGCGAGAAACGCCTCGCCGCTGGGGCTGCCCTGGCCGAGCTGGATACCGTCGATGCCGTCATCACCGATCACACCGCCCCAGAGGGTGTTGTCCAGATCGAGTACCAGGCATTTGCGCGACAGCCCGGCAGTGGCCGCTGCGATCCGTGCCAGCTGCTCGCCATAAAGCGGTGCCAGGGCCGGGCTGACCAGCTGCTTGGCCTGATGCCAGCGCACCGGCTCGCCCAGGCCGTCGCCATAAGCGGCTGCGTGCCAGGCCAGATCGAGCAGCAGCACGCCATCCTCGCGGGCAGCGGCTCGGATGGCCGCATTCAATCGTTCGATGACTGCCCGCGGCGAAGCCGGCACCAGTGCTTCGTAAGAGCCGAACAGTGGCGGGACGACTGGCACCAGGGTTTGCTGCACAACCTGCGCGGCATATCGCTCGCGGGCCCGGCGCCAGAGCAGGCGCAGTTCTTCGACGCGCTCCGCCACGGCGGCATCCACCTCCGCCTGGCCCGCCTGCAAGGGCAGTTGCAGCGGCGCGTCATGGGCGTCCAGCGCCAGCACCACCAGTTGCGGGGCGAAGGCGTTCAGCGCCGGGTCATCAGCCAGCAGTGCCTGTCGGTACATACCGTAGGGCGCAACGTGCAGCGAAAGCGCCAGGCGCCGTTGCAGTCCGGCCACGCGGATGGCCGGCAGCAGGTGATCGACCGTATGCGAGGACAGCAATGCCACCCGCAGTGGCGTCAGTCGTGCCGCCGTGGCGTTCTGCTCGATACCGGCGGTGGCCAGCTTGTCCAGCCGTGCGGTCAGGGTGAAATCCCGTTGATGAGCGGCCAGCTTGGCGGCTTCATGCAGCCGCTGCAGCGGATCTTCGATGCGTTTGGCTTGGCCGATGGCACCGGATAGATCCGCGTGTGTCGGCAGCCATGAGAGCTGTTGCATACCTGAGACTCCTTGTCGTGGTCAGAACTGGAAGTAGAGGAACTCCGTCGGTGCCATGGAAAAGGCGATCGCCAGGGCGAAGAAACCGAGCACGCCGATCGCCATGCCGTGGATCGCCGTCGGCCGCCACGCGCTGACCGGCAGCAGGCGTTCGGTCCAGTGCGGCTGGGGCTGGAAGTTGAGCGCGGTACGGAAGCGGCCCATCCACTGCTGCACGTTGGGTATGCCCCAGACGAACACCAGCAACGCGGCGATATAGACGAAGTCGGAGCGATCCATCGCCGTGCTGATCGGGCTCAGGCCGAGCATGCCGGCGAGGATCGCCATGGCCGCCGGTACGTCGCTGGCGCGGAAGAACACCATTGCCACCACCACGCAGCCAAAGGTCAGCGCGACGGCCGCGGCCTTGTGCCACCAGATGTCGCTGTCCAGCTTCCAGCCCTGACGCGCCTTCCAGGCACGCCAGCCGTGGGCGACCACCAAATATAAGCCGTGCAGCAGGCCGAAGGCGACGAAGTGCCAGCCGGCGCCGTGCCAGATGCCGGAAATGAACATGGTGAAGACGGTGGGGTAGGCGACCAGCGCAAAGAAGGTGCCGGCGGTCATCTTGCCCCGCCGTGGCTGCGGCTTGCCGGCTGCCATGCGCGCGCGGGTCACCCGCAGCACGATGGGGTTGTAGATGTAGGCGGTGAGAAAACGCGTCAGCGTCATGTGCCAGCGCGACCAGTAGTCGATGACGTTGCGGGCCTTGAACGGGCTGTTGAAGTTGGCCGGCAGGCTGATGCCGAACAGCAGCGCCAGCCCGATGGCCATGTCGCTGTAGCCGGAGAAGTCGAAATAGATCTGCAGCGTGTAAGTCAGCGCGCCGGTCCATGCGTCGTAGAAGGCCGGGATGGTGCCGTCGGCGGCCAGGCTGAAGACCGGCGTGGCCTTTAGCGCGAGGGTGTCGGCGATCACCACCTTCTTGAACAGGCCGAGCAGAAACACCGTGGCACCCAGCGACAGGTTGTCGATGCGCGCGCGGAAGCTGTCGCGGTCGTTGAACTGCGCAAGCATTTCACCGTGGTGGGTGATCGGTCCGGCGATCAGCTGCGGAAAGAAGCTGATGAACAGGCAGTAGTTGGCAAAGTCGTGTTCTTCCACCACGCCGTCATGGGCATCGACCAGGTAGGCGATCTGCTGGAAGGTGAAGAAGGAGATCGCCAGCGGCAGAATGATGTCTTCCACCCGCCAACCGAGATCCAGCGCCGCATCCAGCGTGCCGAGCAGGAAGCCGGTGTATTTGTAGTAGACCAGCAGCAACACGTTGGCCGCGACCGCCAGCCCGAGCACCAGACGTGAGGGGTGCCGGCGCAGGTAGCCACCGAGCAGATAGTTGACCAGCATGCTGCCGACCAGCAGCGGTACGTAGACCGGGTTCCACCAGCCGTAGAACACCAACGAGACGACGGTCAGCCAGATCACCGCGAGCCGCTGTCGGCCCGATCCGGTCAGCACGAAGAATCCAATCAGCACCACCGGAAGAAAGCCGGCGATGAATTCCACCGAATTGAAAAGCATCTTCCCTATTCCCTGCTCAGCGTTCGTGCATCGCTGCTCAGGCCGCCGGCAAGGCGGGGCGAGTCATCCATGTCTACGGTCCATGTGATCCTGATGTCGAACCGGCCAATCCTGTCTGAGCGGCGCGGCATCATGGCCGTTACGGTGGACTCTCGCTGGGGCAATGCTGCCCTCCCTGAGCTCCTGTGGGTGGGACCGGCAGATGTAAGGAAAAGTTTCAGCCGTTGCTGACCGTTCAGCAACGGCCAAGTGCAGGCGAAGGAGCAATCCACGTCCGAGAATCTCAACGAAGAAGAGTCGAGGCGCGCCGTAGTACTCGCGGATGCTAAATCGCAAGGAAGGCGACGCCTACGCCGAGCCGCTGCTCGATATCGACAGCGACGTACAGCAGGTGATGCTTGGTGCCCCCTGCTCCACAATTGCAATTGCCGCTAACTGCGAACCGATGTGATGTGCAGCTGATCAGTGAATCCGCTTTTTAGCGATTTGATAGTCGCCTCAAGATCGACACGCCAAGGCGTCTGCGATATCCCAAATGTGCGCTCAAAAAGGCCACAGTCCAGTACGGACCAGGCCGGACGCTTGGCTGGCGTTGGATATTCTTCTGTTGTGATGGGCGTCAATCGCGGAGAGCGCGCAATGATGCCGGCTACGGCTGCATGGTCGAATATGGCTTGTGCAAACTCGAACCAGGAGCAATGTGACTGACCGCTGAAGTGATAGAGCCCCCATGGCAGCTTTCCGTCTGATTTATAACGCTGAGCGAACTCAAGAAGGACCAAAGCGATCCGCTCGCTACTGGTTGGGCACCCTACCTGGTCATCGACGATACGCAGCTCCTTTTCGCCTGTGAGACGCAGCATCGTGTTCAGGAAGTTGCTTCCATATGCCCCATAGACCCAGCTGGTCCTTAATATCAGGTGTTTCTCCGCCTGCTGCACCTGAGCCTCTCCATCGCGCTTACTCGCACCATAGACGCTGAGGGGGGCTGTTTTGTCGTGCTCCACATAGGGGCGGCTGTGCTTCCCGTCGAAAACGTAGTCGGTGGAAAGATGAAAAATTGGAATGCCTTGGCTGTCAGCGTGTAGCGCCAGGTTTCCTGCACCGTCTCGGTTAACTCGATAGGCATCCTCCACACGCGTCTCAGCAGCGTCGACGCCGGTAAACGCGGCGGCGTTGATGATAACGTCTGGCTTCACTAGCTCGATTTTCTCCAAGACAGACTGACCATTGCCAACATCAAGCTCGGCTTTAGACATGCCGACAATGCTCCACCCATGCTCCGTGCCTTGTTTGACTAGGCTGCGTCCAATCTGGCCGTGGCAACCGGTGACTAATATCTTCACTTTCAGGGCTCTTGAGAGAGATGATTAACGTTTTGTGAGAGGTGAAGCGAGAGGTAGTTCAATCGCTAAGCATCGGATCGTAGCTCTGCCTTCGCAGCTACGCCTGACTCGAATGGAAACCTCGCTATACGGAGATCTAAATTCTTTAGCCATAACGCAGAGCACGCAGGAGACCATTGATTTTGCGGACCCGCTGAGGCGGGTAATGAGCTGAGAGGACGGCTATCCATTGCCAGAGACTCGATCATGTGTCCTATGATCAGACGCTCAGAGCTCGGTCCTGGTTCCCGCGAGATCGAGCTTGAACTGCGAAGCTGTTCTCGGCGCTATCGAAGATGCGGGGGTGAGGTAGGCGCTATAGCGAATCGGTGGGCGCATTTAGTAATGCCAAGCGACTACCTGATTTCAAGATCAGTGCACCTCCGTTTGACGCCTTAATTGGACACCTCCTTGACCGAAGCGGTCGCTTGCTGGACGACAGCGTTCGGCCAATAGCGGCCCTTGGTTGCGGGCGCGCGGTACGCGACTCGACCCGAAGGAGCCCTCAAGTAGCGATACAGTCGAATCGCACCTACCATGACGCACTAGAATCAGTAGATTGTTTTCCGCTAGACAAGGAGGGTCGAAGTGCATCTTGTGCGTGTTCGCGTCCGGAACTTCAGAGGCATCGCCTACTGTGAGGTCCACCTCAATGGACACACTGCTTTTATCGGTGACAACAACGCCGGCAAGTCCACATTGCTGGAAGCGGTGGACCTGGTACTTGGCCCGGAGCGCCTGAGTCGCCGTCCTGTAATTGATGAGCACGATTTCCATGCCGGTACGTACGTAGATCCGGTCAAGAACGAGGTCGTCCCGATCCAGATCGAGGTTATTGTCGCTGGACTTTCTGATGAGCAGCTGCGGCATTTCCGCGACCATATCGAGTGGTGGGATCCACAGGCCAAGACATTGCTTGTGGGGGCACCCCCAGAGGGAACAGACGTCCCCCATGTTGGTGCAGCAATACGCGTCTTCTTCAACGGCTGGTATGACGTAGAAGAGGACGACTTCGCTGGGGATACCTTTTACGCCACTCCCGAAATGCCGGATGGCTCCTACCTGCGGTTCTCTGCGCCCGACAAACGAAAGTGCGGTTTTCTTTATCTCCGCACCCTACGAACCGGCGCCCGCGCACTCAGCCTAGAGCGAGGCTCTCTGTTGGACGTGATCCTTCGGCTTAAGGAGACGCGACTGACAATGTGGGAAGACTTGCTCGACCAATTGAGGGCATTGCCAGCTGGAGAGACCGAGGATATCGGCGAGTTACTTGTCGCAGTCCAAGATGCAGTACGGCACTACGTACCATCCGACTGGGCAGAGCAACCCCACATGCGGGTTTCGGACCTCACCCGCGACATGCTCCGTCGAACCCTGACCGTCTTCATGGGCACTGGAGCGAAAAGGCCGGACGGCTCCGTCTATTCCGCCCCATATCAGCACCAAGGCACAGGCACGATTAACACGCTGGTATTGGCTCTGCTATCCATCATCGCCGAACTCAAGCAAAGCGTGATCTTCGCGATGGAAGAGCCAGAGATTGCGCTTCCGCCGCACACCCAGAAACGAATTATCAATTCGCTGCGCCAGAAGTCGGCACAGGCCATCTTCACCTCCCACTCACCCTACGTGCTGGAGGAGTTCGAGCCTGCCCAGGTGGTGGTTCTCAAGCGCACGGCCGGTGTTATGACCGGAGTCCCTGCTACATACCCACCAGCAGTCAAGCCCAAGGCCTATCGCACAGAGTTTAAAGCTCGGTTCTGCGAAGCTCTACTTGCCCGCTACGTACTTGTGCTTGAGGGCCGTACAGAGTTCGACGCATTGCCTGCCGCCGCCCGCCGGCTCGCCGAGCTGGATCCCACGCGATTCAAATCTCTCGAAAACCTTGGAGTGGCTATCGTTGATGCTCGCGGCGAGACCAATGTCGCTCCTCTAGGGGCATTCTTCCGGTCTCTCGGCAAGATCGTGTTCGCGGTGTTCGACAAGCAATCACAGGAGGCGCTCGCAACCATCACTGCCTCGGTCGATCATGCCTATGAGTCCGCGACTAAGGGCTTCGAAAACCTTGTGTTGCATGGCGTGTCTGAGGTCGCACTCCGCAGCTATGCTGCTGTTGTAGTTGCTGGCGGCGATTGGCCGCAGCATCTCGCGGCATGGACGCCAACGCCCGCAACGCCGCTGGCCAATCTGCAGGCGGCTCTGTCGAGCTATTTCAGCTGGGCCAAGGGTGGTGGCGACGCCGGCGACTTGCTCGCCTCCTGCCCAACCGCCAATGACATGCCTGAATACGTGAGAACCACGCTGGCAGCCATCAAGAACGTCATTGAGCCACCTCCGCCGCCTCCACTACCTCCCCAGCTAGCCGGCGTGCGCCCTCTCCCAGAGGCTGCAGCCAAGTCGCCGCCATTGGCAGCCGCCTATGGGAAGTTCCAACCGTCCCCGCCCCAGCCTCTGGCATGACGGAAGTGTGGAGCGATCAGAAGCGCGACTTCCTGAAGTGCGCCAGCCACGCCCTGGCGCTAGGTGGTCCTGGTGCCGGCAAAACACACGTCGCGCTGGTCAAAGCTCGTGACGAGATTCGCTCAGGAATACTCAAGCCAGGCCAGAAGATCCTCTTCTTGAGCTTCGCCAGGCCTACCGTAGCGCGCATCATCGAAAAGGCTTCTGAGCTAATCTCTCGCGAGGATCTGAAGCAACTAGAGGTCAGCACGTACCACGGTTTCGCATGGAGTATTCTCCGAAGCCATGCCTATCTGTTGAATGGCAGACCGAACCTGCAGCTTCTGCCACCGCCCGAAGCAGCAGCGCATTTGGCAGATATCGATAAGGCCCAGCACGAAAATGAGAAGCGACGCCTTTTTGAGCAGGAGGGCCGGCTGCATTTCGACTTGTTCGCAAGTTTGGCCAGCGAACTGCTCAGCCGCAGTGATCGGTTAGGCGCCATCTTCTCCGACACCTATCCCATCATCATCCTCGACGAGTTTCAGGACACAAACAGTGATGAATGGGCGCTGATCCAGCAGCTGGGAAAGCGCAGTCGCCTCATTGCACTGGCCGATCCCGAACAGCGGATCTATGAGTTTCGAGGTGCTGATCCCAAGCGGGTGGGAGACTTTCTGGAGAACTTCGGCGCCGCCCATTTCGATTTCGCGGGCGAAAACCATCGCAGCAGCGGTACCGATATCACGACCTATGGGAATGACCTACTCACTGGCGCAAACAAGGGCAAAGCCTACCAGCAGGTCAAAATCACGCGTTACGACTTCATGTATGGCAAGAGCCTGCACTTCACCGCCAAGGCCGCGGTGTTCTCGGCGCTGGATCGCCTCAAAAAAGTACCTGACAAATCGATCGCGATCCTGGTGCCATCCAGGCGGCTGATGCTCGAGTTTTCTGACTACCTTTCTTCTGCAGCTGATGGTCTGCCAGAGCTACATCACGACGTCGCAATGGATGCTGAACCGCCGGCACTAGCCGCTGGCGTTATCGCCACGTTACTGGAGGGAGGTACCGCTGGCGATGTGGCGAGCCGCATGCTCGGCGCACTTCACTCGCATATTCGCGGGCGGCGCGGTAGCAGGCCTACCCCACAGACTGAGCTTGACCTGGCGGGTGCTCTTAGCGGGTTCCTCTCCTCGGGAAAGATCCGCGGCTCCAAGCGCCTGTTGATTGTCAGCGAAGTTCAGCGCATCTCAGAATTGCGGCAGCAACTGCAATTAACGGGCGACCCCGCGGAAGACTGGTTACACCTGCGCGGCCTGTTGGCATCGTCCACTGCGAAAGCCTTGAAGCAAGTAGCAACAGATGCTCGCTACCTACGACTGCTGCACCGAGGCTCAGTATTGCGAACCAATTTGGGCGCGTTGTGGCGTGCCCAGGGAGAGTACATGGGTGCTGAAGAGGCAGTCCGGAGTGCCTTGAAGCAGGAGCATTTCGCTGCAGCTCAAAAGGACTGGCGTGGCATCCACCTAATGACGATACATAAGTCCAAAGGAAAGGAGTTCGACGAGGTCATCATCTACGACGGCCTTTACCAGCGCATTGCCAAAGCCTCGCAGAATCCCAAAATTTGCGCCCAGGATCTTTTAGTACTGCGGGTGGGCGTGACTCGAGCGATACGTCGGACCACCATTGTGACTCCGAAGCGCGATCCCTGCCCTTTCCTGTGAATCAAGACTTCCCCTGCTTACCCGGCCGCACCTGAAAGCGGTCGTAGGCACGCTTATCTGAAGAGGTAAAGAGCTCCTCAGATCCAAAATTGCTGGCACAGAATGGTTCACGTTAAGTCCGCTTTGGCCGTGAGCTGCGCTCTGACGTATGGTCATCGCTGTCTGCAAGCTTGTTTCTAAAACTCGTCGCGTGCCGCCCATCTCCCTTCACGCCAACGCTCCTGTCTCAGCTGCCGATCGACTGGTACAAGTACACAGGCTTGCTGTTCGGCTCGCTCGATAACTCTTCCGGCTGGGCTGATCAATGGGCGACATTATCCAGCCGCTGGCGATTCCATTCTTCACCTTCCAGCAGATCGCCTATCTAATCGACGCCCATGACGGCGAAGTGAGCGAGCACGACTTCGTCAATTACTGCCTGTTCATCAGTTTCTTCCCGCAGTTGCTCGCCGGCCCCAACACTCACCACGGCGAGATGCTCAAGCAGTTCAAGGACGGCAGCACCTTTCGCCCGCGCATCGATAACATCTCGCTAGGCATCACCGTGTTTCTGCTGGGGCTGTTCAAGAAGGTGATCATCGCCGACCCTGGGCGCCAACGCGTCACCAATCTTCGCGGTCGCTGCCGACGGGACAGTGCCGGCACTATACGAGGCCTGGTTCGGCGCCCTCACTAATCCCTGCCTAGACACCTTGGTAATCGGCGCGGGTTGCTGCATAGGGACCAGCCTGCCACGCCATTAGCGACGAGCCAAATATCAGCACTGCCAGGACCGTTGCCAGGACCACGATCGAGACCTCTTGGTCCAGCAGGAACCCAACCAATATTGGTGACACCGCCGTCGAAACGACCATGACGGACTGAACGACCGAGCGTATCGCGCCGACGTGCCGGACGCCGTATCGCTCGGGCCAGATAGCACCTACCGTCGCGTTTGCGCCGCCCTGGGTCAAGCCAATGAGGGTGAGCGCGAGGATGGGAGTCAATGCCGACTCTCCAAAGCCGACTGAATCGCCCCAGCTTTCCTAGACACTCTCCAAGCTCTGGAAATAGCGCTTTTCAAACTCCACTGGCGATAGCTGCATAGCGCTGCTGTGCCGGCGCTTGGGGTTATAGAACATCTCGATGTAATCGAACACATCACTGCGGGCTTCTTCGCGGGTTCCGTAGGTTTTCCGTCGGATGCGTTCCCGCTTCAGCAACTGGAAAAAGCTTTCCGCGACCGCGTTGTCGTGACAGTTACCGCGTCGACTCATGCTGCTGATCAGGTTGTTGGCCTTGAGGAAACTCTGCCAGTCCGAGCTGCTGAACTGGCTGCCCTGGTCGGAATGGATCATCACTTCCTGCTTGGGCTTGCGCCGCCACACCGCCATCAGCAACGCATCGATGGCCAGATCGCTGCACATCCGAGGCTTCATCGACCAGCCGATCACTTGGCGAGAAAACAGATCCAGCACCACCGCCAAGTACAACCAGCCCTCATACGTGCGGATGTAAGTGATGTCGGTGACCCAGACCTTGTTCGGTTCACTGACATTGAACTGCCGCTCCAGACGGTTGGGCGAGGCCACCGGCGGCTTGCCACCGTAGTACCCGGGGCGCCGGCGATAACCGGTCTGCGAGCGCAGCCCCTCTCTCCTCATCAGGCGAGCCACACGGTGCCGGCCACAGGACTCGCCCAGCTCACGCAGGTCGTCGTGGATCTTGCGGTAGCCGTAGACCCCGCCGCTTTCCAACCAGGCATGCTTGATCAATCCGAGCAGACGCTGATCTTCCTTGGCACGCGCGGATTTCGGCCCGGCCAGCCAGGCGTAGTAACCGCTGGGATGTACCTGGAGGGTCTGGCAGAGACGCCGTACCGGGTACTCCACCGACAGTTTGCTGATAACGGCGTACTTCAGCCGGACTCCTTGGCAAAGTACGCGGCGGCCTTTTTTAGGATGTCTCGCTCTTCGGTCACCCGCTTGAGTTCCGCGCGCAAGCGACGCAGCTCAGCCTGCTGATCATCTACCTGCTGCCGCTGTATTTGGGGTTTGCTGTAGCGCTTTACCCAGGCGTACAGGCTGTGCGCGGACACGCCTAGACGCTCTGCTACATCAGCAACGCGCAAGCCGCGTTCAGTGATGTGCTTGACCGCTTCAATCTTGAATTCTTCGGGATAACGCGGGTTGCTCATGGCACCTCCTAATAGGCCATATTATGAGGCCTGGAGGTGTCTACGAAACTAGGGGCGATTCAGACCACCAATAGGCCGGCAATAAGCGGAATGAGGACGATAGGGAACGAGCGTTGCGCACCAAGGCGGTCGATCATCCAGCCTGTGCCCAATAGGCTGAGCAGGTGGCCAACCGCAAACCCGACGAATGCTTGCGCAAACAGGCCGTCTGGCCAGTGCTTCAGATCGACGATGGCTGCCTGGTGAAAGAACACCGCAGTGACGGTGAACGGTGCGGCAATCGAGGCAGGCAGGAGCATGAAGAAACCACGGTCGCGGAGAGCGTCACGACGCGTCGCACCGCCGTTAACGTCAGCGGCTCCGTGCGTCAACTGTCGCGGATCGGGGGCGTCGCGTGTTAGCCGTATGAACACAGGGAGCAGTACCAGCAACAGAATCGCTGCACTGGCGTACCACGGTGCCCGCCAGCCGAACGAACTGATTGTCACTACTGCCAATGCTGGAAGTACAGCCTCAGACAATGGAAAACCAGCCGCGGTCAATGCCATTGCTTTGCCCCGTGCTGCGGTGAAATATCGCCCTGCTGAGGATATTGCGATATGCGGCAACATCGCCTGCCCGCCGAACCTAATCAGTAACAGACCAATGATAAACATCGCCAGGGAGCTAGCGCTCCCCAGCACGACACAGCCGACCGCTAGGATTATTACCGCCGCGCTCGTAATTCTGCGCAGCGCCCACCGATCCACAAGTGCTCCGAATTTCAACAAAAGCGCCGCGGCACAAAGCGTAGCGGCGCTATAACAGAGCCCATACCCTGAATGTGTAAGCCCAAATTCCTCGCGCAGGCTTTCACCGAAGGCTCCGACAAAAAAGGTCTGTCCGAACCCTGATGAAGCTGTTGCAAGAAACGAGAAGAACGCCAGAGCTGGGGCTTCTCTGACAAAGCGTGGCGCCAATTTGAGCACGGCAACCCCTCTACTACGGCTTTTGCGAAACAGACCTTTCGAAACTGTAGAAGAGGTTTGGTTCGCTCACGACATAGATGCTGCCGTTCGCATCGATAGTCACGCCTTCAGCCTGAGGAATGTCTTGCAACAAGCCAGCGGCCCCAGCGGCAAGCGAGCTAAAGCCCACGACTTCACTGTCATCACCGATCTCGATCAAAAGCTTGGATTCATCACTGAGCAGCAGGAGGTGACCGGTGCGCTGATCAAAAACGACGGATGAGAGATCGGTCGCGAATACCTTCTCGCGCACTAGAGCGGAACGGTCCTGGATATTTAACGAAAAGTCCCCGCTCATGCTCGCTCGCAACCCGGTGATTTCCAGCAGGCGGATGGGCTTTCGCTCCTTAGCGACGAAAAGGCGGTCACCGCTCAGGTCATAGGCCAAGCCTTCGTAGCCGTCGTTGTCTCCTTCGCCGTAATCAATGGTCAGGCCTTTGTAGTCCGCCCGGTCCAAGGTTTCGCCAGGTTGCGGTGCATTTACGATGACCAAGGTCTGGCGGCGCTCCTCGGATAGTACGAGTTGCCCATCACCCAAATAGGAAACTGCTTCGACATCATGGAATCCATCCAGCGCATGACGCTGAATTACCTCACCTGAGGTATTCAGTGCAAAAAGCTCGTTTGGGCCATTCGTGACTGCCCAAAGCAGATTCCTGTCCGGGTCGAAGGTGAGTCCAGACAGATTGTTGTCGACCCCTGCCACAGCCTTCGCTTCTACAACCACGGAGTAGTCCCCAAGGCTGACAGATTCAGCGTCGGCTGACTGCAGCAGCGGGTGGGTCGATATGTAGTAATACAGACGATCATCCAAATGATGTATGCGAGCTTGATATAGCGACAACAACACAAGCACGAGCGCTGTGGCTGTTGCCAATCGAGCCCTTGAAGTCCTATCAAGAAGCCGTTTGGCTGCTTTGACCATCAGATGTCCCCCTTCGTCATGAAGACCTCCTGCATACATGGGGCATATGCATTCGTCCCTTCGATTTGAGTTAGCGCGGCATACGAGGTAGCATTTCGGCGCCGAGAATTTGATCACAACCTGCATAAGAGTGGCAGCCAAGAAATGTCAGTAAGCCTTTCGCTAACGTGGGAGCTACCCACGCCATAGGTTAAACCCCGCCGGACCCCTTCCCAGGTACCAGAGCGAGGACACCTATGAACCAGAATACCCTGCCGTTTTTCTTCGGCCGCCATTCCGTCTCCATCGAGATGGATCGGGGCCGCGATCCTGATAGCAGCACCGTTAGGCTTTGCGCAGACCAGACTATGGTTCTGGCAAATTGCTTACTAACGCGTACGCCCGGTGGCAAATTAGACCGCCCCATCATTGAGGTAACGCTTACAGAGCGAGACTATGCCCGAGGCAAGATGCGTCGGCGTGCAGATCAGCGAGACGACCTTCAATCCCCCGCTAACACCACTCTCGAGCAGGCACTCGAAGATCTTCTCTACAGCTCCCTCCCAACAAGCTTTGGGGCATGCGCTAGGATCGATATACAGATAATTACAAGAGATTCGCGGGCCGACCCGATGCTTGCGACATTTCTTGCTGCCACCACGGCGATATCACTCGCGAGCGAACTCAAGGTCGACCCCGCCGCCCTAGGCCGGGTTGGGCTGATAGCTGGAGAATTCCTCCTTAACCCGAGCGCTGCTCAGCTACGCGATTCTCAGCTTGATCTCTACGTGTGCAGCGCCGACGGTCACCTTACACAGGCCCGCGGGTACGGCTTAGAGGTATCTGAATCGACGTTGGTCAAAGCAATCGATTTTTGCCAAGGCGAACTCTTGGCCTGTAGCGACGAATTAAAGAAACGTATCGCACCAGTCGAACCAAGAAGTGGAAATACCTTCACTAAGCCGCTGGTGACACCAATGCACCGACGCGTTCGGTCACTAGCCAAGGCTGGCATCTTCGAAATCTTGAGTAGTAGCGATTCGGTACAACAAGCACGGCGCCTACAAAGTCTGCGCAAAGCCGTACAAATAGCCATGTGCGTCCTGGATGACACCGAAGATCGATCGGAGGCGGTGAGCCTCTGTTTCGACATGTGTGTGCAATCGGCCATGCGCGAGCGTTGCCTTGGCGGACATTTAAGGGCAGATGGCCGTTCACCCTCAGAGAGTCGTGAGCGAACACTGAAAACTTCCACCCTTCCCCTGTCGCATGGCTCGGCTCGTCACATAGTCGGTGAATGCGAGACCCTGGCAGTGGCTACGCTTGGGGCCGACAGAGCCCCGCTTGATAAAACTAGTGGATTTCGTGATCGTCGCTTCGCCGTTCACCTCTATCCACAAAGCACCAGGGGAGGTGACAAGCAGAGCCTTAGCGAATGCCTTGAACCGCCCCGGCTTCCCCGGAGGCTCCAACTCTTGAGAGGATGGAGCCATGAAATCATCGACGAAGTATTCCCCTGAAGTCCGTGAGCGGGCGGTTCGGCTTGTAGTGGAGCACCAGGACGACCATGAGTCGGAGTGGG
>VMRT01000007.1 GCA_007713455.1 Pseudomonas sp. | reverse complement strand
CTTCGACTCGGGCACTACGTTGCGCGGGTTGTACAGGTGCGCGCGGTGCCAGTCATCGGAGTAGCGGCCACCGACACGGGCCAGGTCCGGACCGGTACGCTTGGAGCCCCACAGGAACGGATGGTCATAGACGCTTTCGCCAGCGACCGAGTAGTGGCCGTAACGCTCGGTTTCAGCGCGGAACGGACGGATCATCTGCGAGTGGCAGCCGACACAGCCTTCGCGGATGTACAGATCGCGGCCTTCCAGTTGCAGCGCGGTGTAGGGCTTCATGCCTTCGACCGGCTCGTTGACGGCGTCCTGGAAGAACAGCGGGACGATCTGGGTCAGACCACCGATGCTCACCGCCAGGATCATGAACAGGGTCAACAGCCCGACGTTCTTTTCTAGTTTCTCGTGCGATTTCATTTACCTAGGCTCCTCAGGCGATCTGCGCGGCAGCGTCGTACTCGGCGGGCTTGGCAGCCTGCACGGTGCGCCAGGTGTTGTAGGCCATCACCAGCATGCCGGCGAAGAAGATCGCGCCACCGATCATCCGCACCACGAAACCGGGGTGGCTGGCTTCCAGTGCTTCGACGAAGGAGTAGGTCAGCGTGCCGTCGTCGTTGATCGCGCGCCACATCAACCCCTGGGCGATACCGTTGACCCACATCGAGGCGATGTAGAGCACGGTGCCGATGGTGGCCAGCCAGAAGTGGGTGTTGATCAGCGCGACGCTGTGCATCTGAGCGCGGCCGAAGACCTTCGGAATCAGGTGATACAGCGCGCCGATGGACACCATGGCAACCCAGCCGAGGGCGCCGGCGTGAACGTGGCCGATGGTCCAGTCGGTGTAGTGCGAGAGGGCGTTGACGGTCTTGATGGCCATCATCGGACCTTCGAAGGTCGACATGCCGTAGAACGCCAGCGATACCACCAGGAAGCGCAGGATCGGGTCGCTGCGCAGTTTGTGCCAGGCGCCCGAGAGGGTCATCATGCCGTTGATCATGCCGCCCCAGCTCGGAGCCAGCAGAATCAGCGACATCACCATGCCCAGGCTCTGCGCCCAATCCGGCAGAGCGGTGTAGTGCAGGTGGTGCGGACCGGCCCAGATGTAGACGGTGATCAGTGCCCAGAAGTGGACGATCGACAGGCGGTAGGAATACACCGGACGTTCGGCCTGCTTCGGCACGAAGTAGTACATGATCCCGAGGAAGCCGGCGGTGAGGAAGAAGCCCACGGCGTTGTGGCCGTACCACCACTGCACCATCGCATCGGTCGCACCGGCATACAGCGAGTAGGACTTCATCGAACTGACCGGGATTTCCAGGTTGTTGACGATGTGCAGAATGGCCACGGTCAGGATGAAGGCGCCGAAGAACCAGTTACCGACGTAGATGTGCTTGACCTTGCGCGTCGCCAGCGTACCGAAGAAGACGACCGCATAGGCCACCCAGACGATGGTGATCAGGATGTCGATCGGCCACTCCAGTTCCGCATATTCCTTGGAGCTGGTGAAGCCCAGCGGCAGGGAGATCGCGGCGAGCAGGATGACCAGCTGCCAGCCCCAGAACGTGAACGCGGCCAACTTCGGCGCGAACAGTGTGGTCTGACAGGTACGCTGTACCGAGTAGTAGGAAGTTGCGAACAGAGCACAGCCGCCGAAGGCGAAGATCACCGCGTTGGTGTGCAATGGACGTAGACGACCGAAACTGGTCCAGGGGAGGTCAAGGTTCAGAAATGGCCAGGCCAATTGTGCTGCGATGAAAACGCCGAGCCCCATCCCGACGATTCCCCACACCACCGTCATGATGGCGAATTGGCGGACCACCTTGTAACTGTAGGCGGTACTGGTTGCTGTGTTCATGTATGGACTTCCATCCACGGGTAATGAGCAGTTTTTTCTTTCTAATAGAAAGCGGGGCAAGGATGGGGAAAGGGCAATCTGCCGGTATTGACGCGGGTCAATACACACAAAGTGACAAAGGGTATCTCGTCAGGTGGAACCGGCCGTCTGGCGGCGCATGGGTGAGCCTGATCCTGGCGCATGGTGCAGGCGCACCGATGGACAGCCCGTTCATGGAACAAATGGCTGCGCGCCTTGCTGCGCGCGGGATAGCGGTTTGCCGATTCGAGTTCGCCTACATGGCGGCGCGACGTGCCGGGGCAGGCAAGCGGCCGCCCAGTCCACAGGCTCAATTGTTGGCCCAATGGCGTGAAGTCCATGCCCTGGTGCGACAGCAGGCCACAGGACCGCTGGCCATCGGTGGCAAGTCGATGGGGGGACGAATGGCCAGTTTGCTGGCCGATGAGTTGGGCGCGGATGCGTTGGTCTGCCTGGGTTATCCGTTCTATGCCGCCGGCAAGCCGGAAAAGCCTCGGGTGGCGCATCTCGCCACGCTGCAGACACCGACCTTGGTTGTCCAGGGTGAGCGCGACGCCTTGGGTGATCATGAAACGGTGGCACAGTACGCGCTATCCCCGGCGATTGCGCTGCACTGGCTGGCCGCCGCCGATCACGATCTCAAACCGCTAAAACGCTCGGGCCTGAGCCACGACCAGCACCTCGACAGCACTGCCGATGCGATTGCCGCGTTTCTCCAGGGTGTGATCTCGCACTGAGCGCTGCCTGCAGCCGGATCGAGCGATACCGGCTGCGGCTTTTCCTAGCGGTTGAAGCGCTCGACCAGGGCGTACTGCCCTTGCGCCGTGGCGGCGAGGTCCTCGCTGAGCAGCGCAGAGCTGCGCGCGTCACCAGTGGTCTGTTCGGCCAGCTGGGCGATGGTGCTGACGTTGTTGCTGATCTCGTCGGCCACCGCGCTCTGCTGCTCCGTCGCGGACGCGATCTGCGTGGTCATGTCGATGATATTGCCCATCGCCTCATTGATCCCGCTGAGGGCCTGATCGGCCTGGACCACCTGATCGACGCCGCGCGTCGCATGCACGCGGCCATCCTCGGTGGTCTGCACGGCGTGGCGCGCCTGCGACTGAAGCTTTTCGATCAGTTGGTGGATCTCACCCGTGGCACTGGCCGTTCGTTGGGCAAGCTGGCGGACTTCGTCGGCGACCACCGCGAAGCCGCGGCCACTTTCACCGGCACGCGCAGCCTCGATCGCGGCGTTGAGTGCCAGCAGGTTGGTCTGGTCGGCGATGCTCTTGATCACATCGACCACGCTGCCGATCGCCTCGCTGTCGTTGGCCAGTTGGTTGACCGCTTCGCCCGTCTTGGCGACGGATTCGGATAGCTGCTGAATGGCCTTGCGTGTCTCGGCAGTGACCGCGCGGCCCTGATCGGTGAGGCGGCTGGCCTCTCGGGTCGCGTCGGCGGCCAGCGCGACGTTGCCGGCGACTTCCTGCGTCGTCGCGGCCATCTCGTTGATCGCCGTTGCGACCTGCTCGGTTTCCTGATGCTGCTGCACCAGGCCGTTGGCGCAGTTCTGTGCGAGCGAGTCGGCCTGTTTGGCTTGCCCCTGCAACTGCACGGCCATGTCCTGCAGGCGTGTGAGGCAGGTCTTCAGGTGCGCATGCTGGCTGAGCATCGCCATTTCCAGCTGGGCTTCGACCTCGCTGCTGTCGGTATACATGCGTGCGATGAGCGGGTCACTGGTGCTCTCGCTCGCCAGCTGCAACAGGCGCTTTATGCCACGTTGCTGCCAGTGCAGCGCGACCAGGCCGAACGGTACGGCCAGCAGCGCGGCGGCGATGAACCCCAATGCATGATCGAAGCTGGCCCCGACCAGAAATCCTACCTGGCTGATGACCAGAAACGGCAGCCATTTGCTCAATACGGGCAGCCAGGTGTCGCGGCGGGGCACGCCGGACTTGCCGGAATTGATGCGCGCATACAGGGCTTCGGCTCGCTGAACCTGTTCGCGGGTCGGTTTGGTACGCACCGACTCATAGCCTGTTACCTGGCGCTGCTGATCGAAAATGGGCGTGACGTAGGCGTTGACCCAATAATGGTCGCCGGTCTTGCGCCGGTTCTTGACGATGCCCATCCACGGCTTGCCCTGCTTGAGGGTCGTCCACATGTGGTCGAACACGGCCGGCGGCACATCTGGATGGCGCACCAGGTTATGCGGCGCGCGAATCAGTTCGTCACGTGCGAAGCCGCTGACCTCGGCAAATATGTCGTTGCAGTAGGTGATCTGGCCTTTGAGGTCGGTGGTCGAGATGAGGCGTTGCTGGTCAGGAAACGCGTATTCGCGCTGTGTCACGGGTTGGTTGTTACGCATCGACTATCACGCCTGGCAGAGAAATCGTAGGGTGTCGCACCCGACCTTGTGTTTTTCTAATGGGTCAGGCTGACCAGTTGGTCGGCCGGAGAGTGGCGTTCTTGAGCCAAAGCTGATTCGTGGATCAGCTTCTCCTGCGCACAGGCGACCAGCGGCAGCCATGGCTTAATGGTTCTGTAACGGGTTTTGGGCATTATCGGTGCGTGTCCGGTGCTTCGCGATGCGAAGCGAACTCAGGGAGCCGGGCAGCGGGCAGGGACGTCAGGGCAGCTGGAAACCAATCGCCGAAGGACCGGCGGACGCCGATGCGAAAGGAATCGCATCGGCGTTTCCGGTTTCGATCAGCTCCCGATCAGCTGGCGCAGCACGTAGTGCAGAATCCCGCCAGCCTTGAAGTACTGCACCTCGTTGAGCGTATCGATGCGGCTCAGCACCTGGAACGAGTCACGCGAACCATCGGCGCGCTCCACATCCACGGTCAGCATCTGGCGCGGCGCGATATCGGCGCCTAGACCGCGGATCGACAACTTCTCCGTACCGTTCAGGCCCAGCGACTGGCGCGTCTGATCATCGACGAACTGCAACGCCAGCACGCCCATACCGATCAGGTTGGAGCGATGGATACGCTCGAAGCTCTCTGCGATGACCGCCTTGACACCCAGCAGATTGGTGCCCTTGGCCGCCCAGTCGCGGCTGGAGCCAGTGCCATACTCCTTGCCGGCGACCACTACCAGTGGGACGCCTTCGGCCTGGTAACGCATGGCTGCATCATAGATCGAAAGCTTCTCGCCACTCGGCTGATGGAGTGTGTTGCCGCCTTCCTCCCCGCCAAGCATCTCGTTCTTGATGCGGATATTGGCGAAGGTGCCGCGCATCATCACCTCGTGGTTGCCGCGGCGGGAGCCATAGGAGTTGAAGTCTTCCGGCGCCACGCCTAGCGACTGCAAATAGGTGCCAGCCGGTGAGCTGGCCTTGATATTGCCAGCAGGGGAAATGTGGTCGGTGGTGATCGAGTCGCCGAACAAGGCCAGCACGCGAGCGTTCTCTACGTCCGTCGGTGGAGTCGGTGGCTGGCCGATATCCTCGAAGTAGGGCGGGTTCTGCACATAGCTGGAGCCAGCGTCCCACGCGTAGGTATCTCCGGCGCTGACTGGAATCTTCTGCCAGTGCTCGTCACCGCTGAACACGTCGGCGTAACGGCTGCGGAACATTTCGCCATCGATGCTCGCCACCGCTTCGGCGATCTCGGCACTGCTCGGCCAGATGTCCTTCAGGTACACCGGCTGGTTCTGCGCGTCATAGCCCAGCGGTTCGCGGTCCATGTCGATGCGTGTGGTGCCGGCCAGTGCAAAGGCGACCACCAGCGGCGGTGAGGCCAGCCAGTTGGCCTTGACCAACGGATGTACGCGCCCTTCGAAGTTACGGTTGCCGGACAGTACGGAAGAAACGATTAGATCGTTATCTGTGATCGCCTGGCCGATGGCATCCGGCAGCGGCCCGGAGTTGCCGATGCAGGTGGTGCAGCCGTAGCCCACCAGGTTGAAGCCGAGTTCGTCGAGATAGCGGGTCAGGCCGGCGCGCTCGAGGTAGTCGGTCACCACCTTCGAGCCCGGCGCCAGAGAGGTTTTGACCCAGGGTTGGCGTTGCAGGCCGCGCTCGATGGCCTTCTTGGCGACCAGGCCGGCGGCCATCAGCACGTTCGGGTTCGAGGTATTGGTGCAGGAGGTGATGGCAGCGATCACCACCGCGCCGTGCTTGAGCTGGAACTGTTCACCAGCGACCGCAAAATAGGTATCAGCCTGTTGCTGGCGCCCGCTGGTCTCCAGCAGCAGATCGAAGTTCGCGCCGATATCGCCGAGGGTCACACGGTCCTGCGGACGTTTCGGTCCGGCCACGGAGGGGCGTACCTGACTGAGATCGAGTTCCAGCGTGGCGGTGAACTCCGGGTCGGGCGAGTTGGTGTCGCGCCACATGCCCTGCGCCTTGCTGTAGGCCTCGACCAGCGCGATGCGCTCTTCATTGCGGCCTGTCAGGCGCAGGTAATCGATGGTCACCTGGTCGACCGGGAAGAAGCCGCACGTGGCGCCATATTCCGGGGCCATGTTGCCGATGGTGGCGCGGTCGGCCAGCGGCAGGTGATCCAGGCCGGGGCCGAAGAACTCGACGAACTTTCCGACCACGCCGTGCTTGCGCAGCATCTGCGTTACGGTCAGCACCAGGTCGGTGGCGGTGACACCCTCGTTGAGCTTGCCGGTCAGGCGGAAGCCGATCACTTCAGGGATCAGCATCGACACCGGCTGGCCGAGCATTGCCGCCTCGGCCTCGATACCACCAACGCCCCAGCCAAGCACACCGAGGCCATTGATCATGGTGGTGTGCGAGTCGGTGCCGACCAGGGTGTCCGGATAGGCATAGGTTTCGCCGTTCTCTTCACGGGTCCAGACCACCTGGCCGAGGTATTCCAGATTCACCTGGTGGCAGATGCCGGTGCCCGGTGGCACCACGGCGAAGTTGTCGAATGCCTGCTGGCCCCAGCGCAGGAACTCGTAGCGCTCGCCGTTGCGCTGCATCTCGATCGCGACGTTCTGCTCGAATGCCTGATCGTTGCCGAAACGGTCGACCATCACCGAGTGGTCGATGACCAGGTCCACCGGCGACAGCGGATTGATCTTCTGCGGATCGCCGCCGGCCTTGGCCACGGCGTCGCGCATGGCTGCAAGATCGACGACTGCCGGGACGCCGGTGAAGTCCTGCATCAGTACGCGGGCAGGGCGGTACTGGATCTCCATCGTGGAGCTGCGCGTGTCCAGCCAGCGCACCAGGGATTTCAGGTCGTCGGCGCGCACCGTCTGGTTGTCTTCCCAGCGCAGCAGATTCTCCAGCAGCACCTTCAGTGACGTGGGCAGGCGGCTGATATCGCCGAGTTGGGCGGCTGCGTCGGGCAGGCTGTAGTAGTGGTAGGTCTTGCCGGCAACTTCGAGGCTGCGGCGGCAATTCAGGCTATCCAGGGAAGGCATTCCTCATCTCCTTGTGCCCACACGGTAAGGGCTGGCTGATGAACGAGCGGTGAAACCCATGGGGCTTCGCTACTGCACTGGACCGGGTCATGCAGGCGAGGGTTCCCGTGGTCGGCTATGATGCGCGGCTTTGGCGCTGGCCCGACCGCTGACAGGATTCGAACATGAACACATTGCTGCTGCATTGCCGCCCCGGTTTCGAGGGCGAGGTATGCGCGGAAATCAGCGAGCACGCCGCCGTCCTGGAAGTGGCCGGCTACGCCAAGGCGCGGCCCGAGAGTGCCTGTGCGGAATTCATCTGCAGCGAAAGCGGCGGCGCCGAGCGGCTGATGCGAAAGCTGCGTTTCGCCGAACTGATCTTTCCGCGGCAATGGGCGCGCGGCGAGTACCTGCAACTTCCTGAAACGGATCGTATCAGCGTATTGCTGGAGTACCTGGCGGCTTATCCAGTCTGCAGTGGCTTGTGGCTGGAAGTGCTGGACACCAACGATGGCAAGGAACTTTCCAACTTCTGCCGCAAGTTCGAGGCGCCACTGCGCAAGGCGCTGATCAAGGCCGGCCGCCTCGACGAGCATGGCAACGGCCCGCGACTGTTGTTGACCTTCAAGAGCGGTCGCGAAGTATTCGTCGGCATCGCCGAGGCGAACAACAGCGCGCTGTGGCCGATGGGCATCCCGCGCCTGAAGTTTCCGCGCCAGGCACCCAGCCGCTCGACGCTCAAGCTGGAGGAGGCCTGGCACCATTTCATCCCGCGTGAGCAGTGGGATACGCGGCTGGCGGCGGGCATGACCGGCGTCGATCTCGGCGCGGCGCCGGGCGGCTGGACCTGGCAGCTGGTCAACCGGCATATCAAGGTCAGCGCGGTGGACAACGGGCCGATGAACGCCGACCTGATGGATTCCGGGCTGGTGGAACATTTTCGCGCCGACGGCTTTACCTTCCGCCCGAAAAGGCCGGTGGACTGGATGGTCTGCGACATCGTCGAGAAGCCGGCGCGCAATGCTGCGCTGCTGGAAACCTGGATCGGCGAGGGCCTGTGCCGCGAGGCGGTGGTGAACCTCAAGCTGCCGATGAAGCAGCGCTATGCCGAGGTCAAGCGGCTGCTGGAGCGCATCGCCGATGGCCTGGCCGCGCGCGGCGTCAAGGCCAGCATCGGCTGCAAGCAGCTGTACCACGACCGCGAAGAGGTGACCTGCCACCTGCGGCGTCTCTGATCAGCCAGCGGATGACCCGCCTGCGCGCATGCGTAACAATGCACGCCAGTTTTCCGGAGCCCAAGATGACCCAATCAGCTGAAATGTCCGTCGATGCCGTGCTCGATGCCAGCGGCCTGAACTGCCCCGAGCCGGTGATGATGCTGCACAACAAGGTGCGCGATCTGGCCGGTGGTGCGCTGCTCAAGGTGATCGCGACCGATCCCTCGACCCAGCGAGATATTCCGAAGTTCTGCATCTTTCTTGGCCATGACCTGGTCGAGCAGCAGGAAGCGGCTGGCACCTACCTCTACTGGATTCGCAAGAAGAGTGAGTGAGCGACGCGGCTGCAGGCTCGTTCGCAGCCTCAGCCCAGCTCCTCCCGGGCAGCACCCGTTTGCTGGCGCCGCCACATGCGGGTCAGCCAGCGCCAGGCGATCCAGCCGCCACCGATCAGATAGATAAGCCCACCGGGTACCCACATGATCAGGCCGGCGAGTTGCTGGTCGTCCACCGAGCGACCTTCGCCATAGAACGAGACGGTGCCGAAGGTGAGCAGGGCGCCCAACAGGCCGGTGTGCATCAGCGTAAGCAACACGGCCATCAACGCCTGGGGCACCTGCTTCGGATTGGCGCGCAGCACCGACCACCAGAACAGCCAGCCGGTGAACAGAAAGCACGCATGTTCGAAGGCGTGCCACCAGAGGTTGTCCAGCGCCAGCACATAGAGCTTCGGCGTGTGCCAGATCCAGATGATCGCACCATGCAGCAGCGCCAGCAGCGTGGGGTAGCGGCCGGCGCGCAGAATGCCGGTCCACAGCGGCTGGGCAAAGCGGCCGGTGACGCCGCGCCATTGCGGCAGCGGCCGGGCCAGCGCCCACAGCGGCGCGATCACGATGATGAACAGCATGTGCTGGGTCATGTGCCAGCTGGTGCTGCTTTCCGCCCAGTCGTCGATGGGGCCGAAAACCGAGAACACCGCCAGCAGCATGGCGCTGTGAAAGCAGAGGGCCTCGCTCCGCCGCGGCGGTACCTTGCGGGCGCCCAGCACATAGAGCAGCCAGGCGGCCGCGACCAGCACCGCCGTGAGCAGCAATGGCGCGCGGTCCAGCAGGTGGGCATCGAAAAGGCCATGGGCCTGCGCCGATACCGGCAGGAAGATGGCGGTCAAGGCTGCAGCGGCTGCCCAGTGCATCGGCGGCCGGATTACAGGCATGGCGGAATCTGCAGCAGCGGAATGCCGACGAACAGGGTGGCCAGCGCGGCAATGAAGTGAATACCGGCAGCCAGCTTGGTGACGAACTGCTGCCGCTCGTTCAGCTCATGCGGTGGTCGCGACAGGCGCCAGAAGTAACGCGCCAGCCAGAACAGTAGTGCAAGGGTAAGCAGGGTCAGCACGCCGAGGCTGCCGTTCAGCCAGTTCCACACCCCGTCCGCGGGGTCCGGTGGGCTTACCTTGCAGATCACCGCCTGGCCACCGTACATCGCGACAAACCACAGGCTCCAGATGATCAGGCCGATCGGGATCTGCACCGGGTGAAAGGGCGACGTGCGTGCATAGGCCATCAGGCACCTCCCCAGGTCGCCGGGAACAACACGATCGCCGCATAGCTGACCCACAGCACACCCAGGTTGTAGTACCAGAGCTGTTCGACCACGATGGGCTCGTATGGCGCTTTGTCGCCCACATAACCGAGGGCTACCCGCCACGCCTGCAGTCCGGTCAGCACGGCTGCCAGCGTGCAGTGAATCAGGTTGTACGCCAGCATCACGAAGATCACCGCATCGTGGGCGGTTTCGGTCGGCGCCAGGCCGGCCGACAGCATCAGCCAGAGCAGCAGCGCCGATTGAACGAAGGCGACGATCGCCAACACGGCAAGTTGCCCCATCAGCCCGCGATGCATACCGGCGCGCAGACGCTTGATCAGCTGGTGCAGCCAGAGCGTGCCGGCACTCAGTAACACGGTGCTGGCCAGCATCAACCAACCGTTCAGGTCGCTGTCCGGCACCTGCCATTGCGGCGACACGGTCCACAGATAGAACCAGCCGAACAGCAGCGAAAGGTACAGCGCGCCATTGGCCAGCAGCGTCACGCCCATGCCCCACAGGCCCGGGCCGTCGAACGTACGCGAGTGCAGCGGTGGCTCGCCCGGTTGGGTATGGGCGTCCGGCGCGGCAGCAGGATGGGCGCCGTTTTCCCAGGACCAGCGCAGCAGCACGATCAGCGTTGCCACGGTGGCGATGATCGCGAGGATGTACGCTTTGTTCAGCAGGCTCAGGCAGAGCACCGCAAGGAACACCGAGGCAATGAACGGCAGCCAGCTGTTGCCAGGCAAATGAATGATCTCACGGACCTTGCCCGTCAGCGGATCACTGCCCCAGGTCTCCCGTCGACCGTGGTCGATCACCGTCAGCGCATGTTCGCCGCGGGCGATGCTGTCGGGCAGGGCCGGGTCTTTCCACAACGGATGACGGTCCGTCACGTCGGGCAGGCTGACGAAGTTGTACGCGCTGGGTGGCAGGCTGGTGGCCCACTCGAGGGTATCGGCTTTCCAGGGATTCTTCGGCGCCGGGATGCCGAAGCGGAAGTGCAGGATGATGTCCAGCAGGATGGTGGCGACACCCACGGCCATGATGAAGCTGCCGATCGACGACACCAGGTTGGGCATGTCCCAGCCGAGGCCGGTGTCATAGGTGTAGACGCGCCGTGGCATGCCGATCAGGCCCGTCCAGTGCATGATCATGAAGGTCACGTTGAAGCCGATGAAGAACAGCCAGAAGCCCCAGCGGCCGAGCTTTTCCGACGGCATGCGCCCGGAGAAGTGCGGCAGCCAGTAGTACAGACCGGCCATCAGCGGGAACAACATGCCGCCCACCAGCACGTAGTGCATGTGCGCGACGACGAAATGGGTGTCGTGTACCTGCCAGTCGAACGGCACCAGCGCCAGCATGACCCCGGTCAGGCCGCCGGCGACGAAGACGATCAGAAAGCCCACCAGCCAGAGCATTGGCACCCTGTACACCGGTTTGCCGAGCCAGAGCGTCGCCAGCCAGGCGAAGATCTGCACGCCGGTGGGGATTGCCACCAGCATGCTCGCCGCCGAGAAGAACGCCGTGGCCAGCTGCGGAATGCCCACCGTGAACATGTGGTGCACCCATAGTCCGAAGCTGATGAAGCCGGTGGTCAGTACGCCCAGCACGACCCAGCGGTAGCCCACCAGCGGGCGCTGGCAGAACACTGGAATCAGCGTGGAGACGATGCCAGCGCCGGGCAGGAAGATGATGTACACCTCCGGGTGACCGAACAGCCAGAACAGGTGCTGCCAGAGCACCGGATCGCCACCGCGGGCGACATCGAAGAACGGCATGCCGGCCGCGCGCTCCAGCTCCAGCAGGATCGAGCCGAGGATCAGCGGCGGAAAGCCGACCACGATCATCATCGCCATCACCAGGATGTACCAGGCGTACAGCGGCATCTTGTGCAGCGCCATGCCGTTGGTGCGGGTGCGCAGGATCGATACCACCAGTTCGACGCCAGCGGATACCGCGGAAATCTCGACGAAGGTGATGCCCAGCAGCCAGAAATCCGAGTTCACCCCGGGGGTATGTGCCGAGCTGGACAGCGGCGTGTACATGAACCAGCCGGCCTTGGGCGCGACGTCGAGAAAGATGCTCGACAGCAGGATCAGCCCGCCGAACAGGTAGCAGTAGTAGCCCAGGGCGGAAAGGCGCGGGAAAACCAGGTCGCGGGCACCGATCATCTTCGGTATCAGGTAGACCGCCAACCCCTCCATCATCGGCACCGCGAAGAGGAACATCATCACCGTGCCGTGCATGGTGAAGACCTGGTTGTAGACGTCCGGCTCCATCAGCTCGTAGCCGGGGAGGGCGAGCTGTGTGCGGATCAGCATCGCCAGCAGGCCGCCGACGAGGAAGAAGAAGGCTCCGGTGACCAGAAAGCGCAGACCGATGCTGGTGTGGTTGACGATGGTCAGCTCACGCCAACCACGGGGGTTGCCCCAGACCTCGTTGAACTGGTCCTGCAACTGGTCGAGATCGGTAGCGGGCGCGCCGCTCTTCGGGGTCGGTGTCATGGAGCGAGTGTCTCCAGCCAGTCGGCAAGCTGGCCGAGGGTTTCTTCGGGAATGTCGTCGTGCCGCGGCATAGCGTTACCGTGCTTGAGGCTCTGGTGATCGCTCAGCCAGCGGCGCAGGCCGTCTGCATCGTTGGTGATCACGCCGGCGCCGAGGGTCGGACGGGTGGCGAGATCGCTCAGGTCCGGTGCGCGATTGCCCTCGCTGACGCCCGCGACGCGGTGGCATTGCCCGCAGCGCTCGGCGAAGACGCGACCGGCATCGCCGCTGGGTGGCTGGTGCTGCAGCTCACGGCGGGCCTCGATCCAGCTGGCAAAAGCGTCAGCTTCCAGCGCCTCCACGTGCAGAATCATGTGCGCATGCTGGCTGCCGCAGAACTCCGAGCATTGTCCGCGGAAAATTCCGCTCTGCGAGGCCTGCACGCGCAGGGTGTTGGTCCGGCCGGGAACCATGTCCAGCTTGCCGCCCAGGCGTGGCACCCAGAACGAGTGGATCACGTCCGCGCTGGTAACCTCGACGTCCACCGGGCGATCGACCGGCAGGATGAATTGGTTGGCCGTCACCACCCCGCTTTCCGGGTAGCGCACCTCCCACCACCATTGGTGGCCGATAACCTGGATGCGCAGCGGTTGCTCGCCTTCGACCGGCAACGGCAGCATGCCGCGCCCGGTGGGAATGCCGAACGCCAGCAGGGCGATGATGGTGACGGTGGGCAGGATCAGGCCGCCGCCGATGATCCAGCGACGATTGATCCGTTTGGCTTCTTCGGCGGTGTGCGTTCGCGGGCGGCGCAGCATCGCGTAGATCCACAGCGCGCTCACTACCAGCAGCACGACCACGGAAAAGCCAAACATCGCCCACCAGACGTTCGCCACGTCGCGGGCCATCGGGCCGGCTGGTGAAAGCGCCGATTGCGGACCGTCGCAGGCCGCGAGTAAAGGAACTGCCAGCGCCAGCGTGGTCCATTTGAAAGGGTTGCCGCCTCGTCTCGACCACAGGGCGACCCGTTTCACTTCAGTGCCTGGGAGGGCCGGATGGCCACAGAACGCGAGTCGATCAACAGTAACGCCGCCATTGCCGGCCATCCGCTGCACCCGATGATGATTCACTTCCCCGTCGCGGCGTTGATCGGCCTGGTGCCGGCGGATCTCGCCTACCTGTGGACGCTTGACGAATTCTGGTGGCGTGCCGGCCTCTGGCTTTCCGGCGTGGGTGCGATCGGCGGCTGGATCGCCAGCGTCGCCGGCGTGATTGATCTGGTCACCGTGCAGCAGATTCGCCGCAAGGTGACCGCGTGGTGCCATGCGATCCTGGCGGTGATGATGCTTTCCCTGGCCTCGCTGAACTGGCTGTTGCGCTACCAGGGCATGGATCGCGGTGACGGTGACGCTATGTGGGGTCTCTACCTGTCGCTGCTGACCGCCGTACTGATCTCGCTGGCGGCCTTTCTCGGCGGGCGCCTGGTCTACGAGCACGCGGTTGGTGTGGACATTGAAGGTGATGGGCCGTAAGCGCGAGTCGCGACGGATCGAGTCGTCTCCTGGCGACCTGCCGGGCTGCGCCGCGCAATGGCGCTGAGGGTATACGAATCGGGCCGGAGAGTCGGTCATGCGAGGCGGTCGTTCCTTGAGGTCAGAAGGGCTTGGCCAGCACCAGCCACAGAGTCAGGGCGATCAGCACGGGCACCATCACGCCCAAGGTGATGCACTGGTATGTGACGCCACGCTCCGGCTCGCGTTCGATGCGCAGGACGAGAACGCCGCACAGCGCATGACAGAGCGCCATCGCCGTCACCACCGTGAGCTTCATGATCAGCCAGCCTGCCAGCGTGCCGTCGCGCAGGAACAGCGCCGTGCCGGAGCCGATCGCCAGCAGCGCAGCCGGGGTGCTGATGAGGGTGAAGACCATGCGGGTGAGGTGTGCATGGTCACGGTAGAAGAGCTGATCGCTACGCTTGGTGCCCGCCGCGATCAGCGCCGGGAGATAAAGCAGCGAGCCGCACCAGCAGAGCAGGGCAGCGAAGTGCAGCAGTTTGAGCAAGGGCATGCCGGTCTCCATCCTGCCTGACGCGAGTCAGAGGATGTGACAGCCCTGCTTCAGGGCAGTTCGCCATGCCGTTGGCGATGCAGCGGGTCGGCAACCCAGCCCGCGCGACGGTTGGCTCGTGTCAGTCGCGCGCCTCGCCTTCGCGTCGCTCGAACAGCTGGCTGCCGCAGCGACTGCAGAAGGCCGCATTGGGCTCATGGGTGAGCTTGTCGCAGGTCGGGCAGCTGTGGCGCAGGCTGTCCTGGCGCATGGCATTCGCCAGCTCGGCGGTGAAGATGCCGGTCGGCACGGCGATGATCGAATAACCAGTGATCATCACCATCGTCGCCAGCGCCTTGCCCAGCGGCGTATGCGGAACGATATCGCCGAAGCCGACCGTGGTCAGTGTGACCACCGCCCAGTAGATGCTTATCGGAATGCTGGTGAAGCCATTGCTTGGCCCTTCGATCACATACATCAGCGTGCCGTAAACGATGATCAGGGTGGTTACGCTGACGAGGAAGACGATGATCTTCTGCCGGCTGCCCTGCAGCGCCACCAGCAGGAAGTTCGCCTGGCTCAGATACGGCGTGAGCTTCAGCACACGGAATATCCGCAACATGCGGACGATGCGTACCACCAGCAGGTATTGCGCATCGGGCAACAGCAACGCGATGAAAGCCGGCAGGATCGAGAGCAGGTCGACCGCGCCGTAAAAGCTGAAGATGTATTTGCGTGGCTCGGGGTGGGTGTAGATGCGCACCAGGTATTCCAGGGCGAATATCGTGGTGAATCCCCATTCCAGAGTGGTCAGCAGCTCCCCGTGGCGCTCATTGAAGGAGGCGATGCTGTCGAACATCACCACGACCAGACTGGCGAGGATGATCACGAGCAGCCAGGTATCGAAGCGTTTTCCCGCTGGGGTATTGGTGAAAAAGATGATGACGTATAGCCGTTCGCGCCAGCTCATCGCTTTCAAGGAGTCGTTATCCATTCGCTGTGGTCTCTCGCATGGGTTGCAGGTCAGCGGGTCGCCTGCCAAAGCGGCTCATTAAAGCATTGCGACCGTGATGCTGCATGCCCGGCGGTGGCGCGGACCGCTCGCCGTTGGTAACGTCACTTTGCCTGATTCGCGCTTAGCGCATAGTCTGAACACAGGCGCAGCCAGCAGTTGGAGAGTTCCATGCCCGATTCCCAGTTGGTCGACCCGTTCGGCCGGCGCATCACCTACCTGAGGTTATCGGTAACCGATCGCTGCGATTTTCGCTGCACCTACTGCATGAGCGAAGACATGGTCTTCGCTCCCCGCGCGCAGATACTTACCCTCGAAGAGCTCTATGCCGTGGCCGATGCCTTCATCAGTCTCGGTGTCAAACGCATTCGCGTGACCGGCGGTGAGCCGTTGGTGCGCAAGGGTCTGACCGGCCTGCTGGCGCAACTGGGCGCGCGCAGCGAGCTCGAAGACCTGGCCATCACCACCAACGGTTCACAGTTGCCAAGTCTGGCGCCGGCGCTGCGTGATGCCGGCGTGAAGCGCCTGAACATCAGCCTCGACTCGCTCAAGCGCGACCGCTTCGCCGAACTGACCCGCCGTGACCGCCTCGATCAGGTACTGGCAGGCATCGAGGCGGCACGCGCTGCTGGCTTCAAGCGGATCAAGCTCAACAGCGTGGTGCAGAAGGGGCGCAACGACGACGAGATTCTCGATCTGGTGGAGTTCGCCATCGAGCGCGGCCTGGATATCAGCTTCATCGAGGAGATGCCGCTGGGCAGCGTGTCCAGTCATCAACGCCAGATCACCTTCTGTTCCAGCGACGAGGTGCGCGAGCGGATCGAGGCGCGGCACACCCTGGTGCGCAGCAGTCACGCTACCGGCGGCCCGTCGCGCTACTGGCAGGTAGCGGGCAGCGAAACACAGGTCGGCTTCATTTCGCCCCACAGCAACAACTTCTGCGGCAGTTGCAACCGCGTCCGCGTGACTGCCGAAGGCAAGCTGGTGCTATGCCTCGGCCACGAGGGCGCGCTGGATCTGAAAAGCCTGATGCGCCGGCATCCGGGCGATGGCGAACGCCTGCGCAATGCGCTGGTGGACGCACTGCAACTCAAGCCGGAGAAACATCACTTCCGCACTGATGAGCAGGTTCAGGTGGTGCGCTTCATGAGCATGACGGGCGGCTGACGAATCGTCTTTCCAGCCCGAGCGCCGTTTGCAGTTCCGATGCCTTCACCTGCCACACCGTTCTGTGCGCAGCCACGCTGCGAGCGGAGCCAGGCTGCGTGATAAACTCCCTGGCTTCTTGCCAGTACCCATTCGATGCCAGGATTTCCGATGTTCACGGCGACCCCGCTTGTTCGTTCCAACGCTGACTGCCACGGATAGGCCGCATGCGACTGAAAAGCATCAAGCTCGCCGGCTTCAAATCCTTCGTCGATCCCACCACGGTCAGCTTTCCGAGCAACATGGCGGCAGTGGTCGGGCCTAACGGCTGCGGCAAATCCAACATAATCGACGCGGTGCGCTGGGTGATGGGCGAAAGCTCGGCGAAGAACCTGCGTGGCGAGTCGATGACGGACGTCATCTTCAATGGCTCGAACACGCGCAAGCCGGTGACCCAGGCGAGCATCGAGCTGATCTTCGATAACTCCGATGGCACGCTGACCGGCGAGTACGCGGCATTCGCCGAAATCTCCATCCGCCGCCGCGTCACCCGCGACTCGCAGAACACCTACTTCCTTAACGGCGTGAAGTGCCGGCGCCGCGACATCACTGACATTTTCCTCGGCACCGGACTCGGGCCGCGCAGCTACTCGATCATCGAGCAGGGCATGATCTCCAAGCTGATCGAGGCCAAGCCCGAGGACCTGCGTAATTTCATCGAGGAAGCGGCGGGTATCTCCAAATACAAGGAGCGCCGGCGCGAAACCGAGAACCGCATTCGTCGCACCCACGAGAACCTGGCTCGCCTGACCGACCTGCGCGAAGAGCTGGAACGCCAGCTCGAACGTCTGCACCGTCAGGCGCAGTCGGCGGAGAAGTATCAGGAATACAAGGCCGAAGAGCGTCAGCTCAAGGCGCAGCTGTCGGCACTGCGCTGGCAGGCCTTGAACGAGCAGGTCGGCCAGCGCGAGCAGGTCATCGGCGATCAGGAAGTCGCCTTCGAAGCGCTGGTCGCCGAGCAGCGCAACGCCGATGCGAGCATCGAACGCCTGCGTGACGGCCACCACGAACTGTCCGAGCGCTTCAACCAGGTGCAGGGTCGCTTCTATTCGGTTGGCGGCGATATCGCCCGGGTCGAGCAAAGCATCCAGCACGGCCAGCAGCGCCTGCGTCAGTTGCAGGACGATCTGCGCGAGGCGGAGCAGGCGCGTCTGGAGACCGAATCACACCTCGGTCACGACCGCACGCTGCTGGCCACGCTCGGCGAGGAATTGGCGATGCTCGAGCCTGAGCAGGAGCTCTCCGGCGCCGCCGCGGAGGAATCTGCCGTCCAGCTGGAAGAGGCGGAGTCGGCCATGCAGGGCTGGCAGGAACAGTGGGAACGCTTCAATCAGCTGAGCGCTGAGCCACGCCGCGTGGCTGAGGTCCAGCAGTCGCGCATCCAGCAGCTGGAGCAGAGTCTGGAGCGGCTGGCCGAACGTCAACGTCGGCTGGATGACGAACGTGCGCTGCTGTCTACCGATCCTGAGGATGTGGCGATTCTCGAGCTGGGCGAGCAGCTTGCCGCCAGTGAGCTCGATCTCGAAGCGCTCGCCGCGGCCGGCGATGCGCTCAATGAACGCCTGGAGCAATTGCGTGAAGCGTTGCAGCAGGCGACCCAGACGCAGCAGCAGGCGCAGGGTGATCTGCAGCGTCTGAATGGCCGCATCGCCTCGCTGGAGGCGCTGCAGCAGGCGGCGATGGATCCCGGCAAAGGCGTCGGCGAGTGGCTGCGTGAGCAAGGGTTGGAAAAGCGCCCGCGCCTCGCCGAAGGGCTGCGTGTCGAGCCCGGTTGGGAAGTGGCGGTGGAAACCGTGCTGGGCGCCGATCTGCATGCCGTGCTGCTGGATGATTTTGCGGCGATCGAGTTCGAGGGCTTCGAGCAGGGCGACCTGCGGCTGGTCAGTCCTGCAAATGGCGGTGCGCGCCGCGCTGGTAGCTTGCTCGATCTGGTCGAGTCCGCTCTGGATCTGTCGCCCTGGCTGGGCAACGTGCGTCCGGTCGATTCGCTGGAGCAGGCGCTGGCCGCGCGCTCGGGTCTCAACGATGGCGAAAGCCTGGTAAGCCGCGACGGCTACTGGGTCGGTCGGCATTTTCTGCGGGTGCGGCGCGCCAGCGAGGCCGAATCCGGTGTGCTCGCCCGCGGGCAGGAACTGGAGCGGTTACAGGCAGAGCGCGAAGAGCGTGAAACCGCCTTGGCGGCAGTTGAAGAGCGCATCGCTGAGTTGCGTAGCGATCAGGCCCGTCTCGAAGAAGAGCGCGAGCAGCAGCGTCGTCGGCAGCAGGAGGAAGCTCGCAGCCATAGCGATCTCAAGGCACAGCTATCTGCCGGGCAAGCGCGCCTCGAGCAGTTGTCGCTGCGCCGCCAGCGTCTGGATGAAGAGCTTTCCGAGCAGAGCGAACAGCGCGAGATCGAGACCGAACAGCTCGGCGAGGCGCGTCTGCAACTACAGGACGCGCTGGATGCGATGGCCCATGACACCGAGCAGCGCGAGACATTGCTGGCCAGTCGCGACGGCATTCGCGAGCGGCTCGATCGCATTCGCCAGGATGCCCGTCAGCACAAGGACCAGGCGCATCAGCTGGCGTTGCGGGTCGGTTCACTCAAGGCGCAGCACGAGTCCACCCGGCAGGCGCTGGAGCGATTGGAGCAACAGTTCGAACGTGCCATCGAGCGCCGCGAGCAGCTGACGCTGAACCTGGAGGAGGGCGAGGCACCGCTGGAAGAACTGCGCATGAAGCTCGAAGAGCTGCTGGAGCGGCGCATGGGTGTCGAAGACGAACTCAAGCATGCGCGACTGGCCCTGGAAGACGCCGACCGCGAGCTGCGTGATGCCGAAAAACGCCGCACTCAGGCCGAGCAGCAAGCGCAGCTGCTACGTGGCCAGCTGGAGCAGCAAAGGCTGGATTGGCAAGGGCTGAGCGTCCGCCGCAAGGCGTTGCAGGACCAGCTGCAGGAGGACGGCTACGATCTGCATGGCGTGCTTGGCACACTCCCTGCCAATGCAGACGAGCCGAGTTGGGAGGCGGAGCTGGAGCGCCTTGGTCAGCGCATTCAGCGCCTGGGCCCGATCAACCTCGCGGCGATCGATGAGTACCAGCAGCAATCGGAGCGCAAACGTTACCTCGATGCGCAGAACGATGATCTGGTCGAGGCGCTGGATACGCTGGAAAACGTCATCCGCAAGATCGACCTGGAGACTCGCAACCGCTTCAAGGAGACCTTCGATCAGATCAACGGTGGCCTGCAGGCGCTTTTCCCGAAAGTGTTCGGCGGCGGCAATGCCTATCTGGAACTTACCGGAGAAGATTTACTCGATACCGGGGTGGCGATCATGGCGCGCCCGCCCGGAAAGAAGAACAGCACCATTCACCTGCTTTCCGGTGGCGAAAAGGCGTTGACGGCGTTGGCGCTGGTTTTTGCCATCTTCCAGCTCAACCCCGCGCCGTTCTGCATGCTCGATGAAGTTGACGCACCGCTGGATGATGCGAACGTCGGTCGATACGCGCGCTTGGTGAAGGAGATGTCGGAGAAAGTGCAATTCATCTACATCACCCACAACAAGATCGCCATGGAAATGGCCGATCAGCTAATGGGTGTGACCATGCACGAGCCGGGCTGCTCACGCCTGGTGACGGTCGACGTCGAACAGGCCGTTGCACTCGCCGAAGCCTAGGATTAAGCCGCGTGTTTGAGCATTTTTGATACAAGGAACGCTATAAAAAGAGAACTACCGCACGGTGCAAAGTTACCGTTCGTCGTGCTAGCTTAGAGCACAATTTTTGCGATGCGCTTGAAGCAGTCCCAAGTGACTGTTCGTTGCGTCTTTATCATCGAATTCAGAGGTTAAAGCATTAATGGATATCGGTCTGCGCGAGTGGCTGATCGTCATCGGCATCATTGTCATTGCCGGCATTCTGTTCGACGGCTGGCGTCGCATGCGCGGTGGCAAGGGCAAGCTGAAATTCAAGCTGGACCGCAGCCTCTCCAACCTTCCCGATGCCGACGATTCTCCGGAGCTTCTAGGCCCGGCGCGTGTGGTTAATCGCGATCATGAGCCTTCTCTGGATGAGGGCGACATGCCGACGATGAGCGCGCGCGAGTCCGGCAAGAAGCGCCGGCAGAACGAACCCTTTCAGGGCGACCTCCAGCTCAACAGCGACGAGCCCGTACCGACGCTGCTCGATCCGGTTGTTGGTGATGACGAGGAAGGGAAAGATCAGCCGCAGAAGGAACTGGCGCCCGTCGAGGAAGTACTCGTCATCAACGTCATTTGCCGTGATCCTCACGGTTTCCGTGGTCCGGCGCTGCTGCAGAACATTCTCGAGAGTGGCCTGCGCTTCGGCGAAATGGACATCTTCCATCGCCACGAAAGCATGGCCGGCAATGGCGAGGTGCTGTTCTCCATGGCCAATGCCGTCAAGCCTGGTACTTTCGATCTGGACGACATCGATCACTTCACCACGCCGGCCGTGAGCTTCTTCCTCGGTCTGCCCGGCCCACGCCATCCCAAGCAGGCCTTCGATGTCATGGTTGCTGCGGCGCGCAAGCTGTCCCAGGAGCTCAACGGCGAGCTGAAGGATGACCAGCGCAGCGTTCTCACCGCCCAGACCATCGAGCACTACCGCCAGCGCATCGTCGAGTTCGAGCGCCGGCAGATGACCATCAAGCAGCGTTGAGTGATATTTGCACCGGGCCTTGCGCCCGGTGTTGTGTGTGAGCAGACGTGGCTTGCTCGCGCCGTCTCATGCTCATGTCTCCAGTGCAGCCATTCCATTGACGGGCGCGCTCCGCCTCTGTCCATCAGTGAGCAGTTTGATTCGGGATAGCTGAGGCCGTCCCGCTGCGCTTCCAGCCTCCGACTAGCCAAAGCCGCGAACCTGCCTTCGATTGCGCATTCGGCTAGAATCCGACCTCTCACTATCAACCAAGGCGCGCTGATACGGTCTGAATCAGCACAGCCCCAGCCACGGCTCCGTCTTATGCCTTCCGCCCAAACTGCCGCCGAGCGCATCGCCGAACTGCGCGGCGAAATTGACGCCCACAACTATCGCTACTATGTGCTCGACGAGCCGAGCGTTCCTGACGCCGAGTACGACCGCCTGTTTAACGAGCTCAAGGCGCTCGAAGCAGAGCACCCGGAACTGGTGACGCCCGAGTCGCCAACCCAGCGGGTTGGAGGAGCGGCGCTCGCAGCATTCGGTCAGGTACGCCACGAAGTGCCGATGCTGAGCCTGGGCAATGCCTTCGAGGAGCAGGATCTGCTCGATTTCGACCGCCGCGTGCGCGAAGGACTGGATCTGCCGGCGGGTGACCTGTTCGGCGATGGCGCTGTAGTCGAGTACAGCTGCGAACCCAAACTGGATGGTCTGGCGGTCAGCCTGCTTTATGAGAACGGCCATCTGGTGCGCGGCGCCACCCGGGGCGATGGCAGCACGGGTGAGGACATCAGCGCCAACGTGCGCACCGTGCGCAACATTCCATTGAAGCTGCATGGCAGTGGCTGGCCTGCGGTACTTGAGGTGCGCGGCGAAATCTACATGCCCAAGGCGGGGTTCGAAGCGCTGAATGCGCGCCAGCTGGAAAGCGGCGGCAAGACCTTCGCCAATCCCCGCAACGCCGCTGCTGGAAGCCTGCGTCAGCTGGATTCGAAAATCACCGCCAGCCGTCCGCTGGAACTGTGTGCCTACGGCGTAGGGCGCAGCGATGGCGAGCTGCCGGGTACGCACATCGGTATTCTCCAGGCGCTGAAAAGCTGGGGCCTGCCCATCAGCCGTGAGCTGAAACTGGCCAAGGGCGTCGCCGAATGCCGCGCCTATTACGACGCCATCGGTGAAAAGCGCGACGCACTGCCGTATGAGATCGACGGTGTGGTGTTCAAGGTTAACTCCGTCGCTCAGCAGCGTGAGCTGGGCTTCCGCGCGCGCGAGCCGCGCTGGGCCATCGCCCACAAGTTTCCCGCGCGGGAAGAAATCACCGAGCTGCTCGATGTAGAGTTCCAGGTCGGCCGTACCGGCGCGATCACCCCGGTCGCCCGGTTGAAGCCGGTGCAGGTGGCGGGCGTTACGGTTTCCAACGCGACGCTGCACAACATGGACGAAGTGGCGCGCCTTGGCGTGATGATCGGCGATACGGTGATCGTGCGACGTGCAGGCGACGTGATTCCCCAGATCCTCGGCGTAATCGCCGAACGCCGCCCGGCCGACGCGCGCGCCGTGCATGTGCCGGAGCAGTGCCCGGTGTGCGGCTCTGCCGTGGAGCGCACCCAGCTGATCAAGCGCAGCAAGGGGCGTGAGTCGGTGAGCGAAGGCTCGATCTACCGTTGCGTCGGTCGTCTGGCCTGCCAGGCTCAGCTGAAGCAGGCGATCATCCATTTCGTATCGCGCCGTGCGATGGATATCGACGGTCTGGGCGACAAGATCGTCG
The DNA here is from genome assembly GCA_007713455.1 of Pseudomonas sp. Taxonomy (GTDB): domain Bacteria; phylum Pseudomonadota; class Gammaproteobacteria; order Pseudomonadales; family Pseudomonadaceae; genus Stutzerimonas; species Stutzerimonas chloritidismutans. Next base: position 423,151 of record VMRT01000007.1, on the reverse strand, counting down.
AGCAGCTGGTCGACAGGGGGTTGGTCAAATCGCCGGCGGATCTCTACTGCCTGACCCATGAGCAGGTCATTGAGTTGGAAGGTTTCGCGGAGATTTCCACGTGCAACTTGCTTAACGCCATCGACGCCAGCCGCAAACCGAGCCTCCCGCGTTTCGTCTACGCCCTTGGCATACCCGATGTCGGCGAGGAAACCGCCAAGTTGTTGGCACGAGCGTTGGGCGCCTTGGATCGCATAAGTCGCGCGCTGCCTGATGTGCTTGTTTACCTGCCCGATGTCGGCCTGGAGGTCGCTCATGAAATCCATAGCTTCTTCGAGGACGAACATAACCGCACGGTCATCGCGCTGCTGCGCGAACGCGGCGTCGAACCACAGGAGGAGGGCGTCCTTCACCCTGAATTCGCCGCCTGCGCGACGCTGGCGGACCTGCTCGACCGGCTCAATATCCCCTATATCGCCCGCACCGGCGCCCAGCGCCTGGCAGAGCGTTTCGGCAGCCTGAACGCGATCATCGCCGCCGACTGGCTCGATCTGCGTCAAGTTGAACGCCTTACCGAAAAGGCCGCACGCTCGCTGCGCGATTACTTCGACAAACCTGAAAACACCGAACGCGCCCGCGCTATCGAAGCGCAGTTGCGGGAATTCGGTATGCATTGGGAGAGCGAACGGAAGTCCGCGGAAGGTCTGCCGCTGGCCGGGCAGACCTGGGTGCTGACCGGCACGCTCGAAGCAATGAGCCGCGACGAGGGCAAGGCGCGGCTGGAGGCGTTGGGGGCCAAGGTTGCCGGTTCCGTGTCGGCCAAGACGTCCTGTGTGGTGGCGGGGCCCGGCGCGGGTTCGAAGCTTGCCAGGGCCAATGAGCTCGGTGTGACGGTGCTCGACGAATCGCAGTTCCTCGAGCGCCTCGCGCAGCTTGGTTTATAGCGCGTCAGCAACGCCTCATCCCAGCGAGCTTCGCTGTCATACCCGCTCCCCAAATGTTTCACCGAGTCTGTGGGGGCGGCCTTGGCCGGGACGCGCCAGCAAAGCTCACCGTCAGTGAGCGAGCTCCCTTTGACTCCAGGTCAGGGAAACGGCTTCAGCCATCCCCTAAAGTTTTCCCCGCTTCACCCGAAAAGCTATTCAAGCAAGTCCGCAGTATGGATGTGCTGGCGTAGTGTTGGAGCGGTACCGGGCTCACGAAAAAGTTCGAATCTGCCCTAAAGCCAACCCAAACGGCGCCGATAAGCTAATCGAATGCGAACTCAATGGGTGCCTGGGCACAAGCCGGCCCGGAGTCGCAAGCTCAGGCAACCAAAGTAACTAGCGCCCTTGGAGGCAAACACCATGGCTCTTACCGTCAATACCAACATTGCGTCGCTGAATACCCAGCGTAACCTCAGCAACTCTTCCAACGCCTTGAACACCTCTATGCAGCGCCTCTCGACAGGTAGCCGCATCAACAGCGCGAAAGACGACGCCGCTGGTCTGCAGATTTCCAACCGCCTGACCAGCCAAATTAACGGTTTGGGTGTTGCAGTAAAGAATGCCAACGATGGTATTTCTATTGCGCAGACCGCAGAAGGTGCGCTCCAGCAGTCCACCAATATCCTGCAGCGCATGCGCGATCTATCGCTTCAGTCGGCTAACGGATCTAACTCTGCTTCAGAGCGAAAAGCACTTAATGATGAGGTAAATCAGCTGAAATCTGAGCTGACTCGTATCGCTGAGACAACTACATTCGGCGGTAGGAATATTTTGGACGGCAGTTTTGGCAGCACTGCTTTTCAGGTCGGCTCCCAAGCCAATCAGACGATCAATGTTACGTTGACAGATGCTTCGTCGGACAAGTTGGGTGCGTATCGCGCTGAGGGTACTAGTGGTACGCAAACAGGCCTTGGGACGCTTGCCGCTGATGCAACTGCATTGAAAGCTGCAGGCGCGTTTACCGGCGGTGCTCTGGATATTAAGGGTACCCTTGGCGAAAAGAGCATTACAGTCGCAACTAATGATTCGGCAGCATCCATTGCCAGCAAAGTGAATATGTCCTCTTCTGATACCGGGGTCAGTGCCTCAGCTAAGACAGCTCTGAAAATTGGCGAAGGCAAGTTAGGGTTGGGTTTTGATGCGGCTATAACTGGATCGGCTGATCCCGCTGACGATGCGCCGGCATTGGCTGACAGCATTTCCTTTAAAATCGGTTCTGAATCAGGTAGTCAAACTAATATTACGATCACTGCGACAGGTGACGATAAGGCAGATTTAGAAAGCCTGCGTGATGCGATAAATGCGGATTCTGGGAAAAATAAGCTCACTGCATCGATAGATAATGACGGGAACTTAAACGTCGTGTCTGATAAAGGTGAGAATATCATTATTACGGATTTCACTCATACCGCCAATGCAACTACGAATGCGGGCGCAGAGGAGATGGAGCTTCAGGTCCAGAATGCTGATGGTACTTTCGATGCTGCGCAAACGCTTGATAGTACAAATGCAGCATTCCGTGCTGTGGGTAATATTAGCTTCGATTCGGCACAGGTTTTTACAGTTTCGGGTGCGGCGGCGGATGCTGTTACCGGTGCGCAGGTAGGTACGTTGCGTACCGTTGAAAGCCTCGATGTACTCACTGCGGAAAATGCACAGAATGCTGTCTCGATTATCGATGGTGCTCTGCAATCAATCGACTCGCAGCGAGCTCAACTTGGTGCTGTGCAGAATCGGTTTGAGAATACCATCGCCAACCTACAGAGTATCTCGGAGAACGTTTCTGCAGCTCGCGGCCGTATCCAGGACACCGACTTCGCCGCCGAAACCGCGAATCTGAGTAAAAACCAGATCTTGCAACAGGCCGGTACCGCCATCCTGGCCCAGGCCAAGCAGCTGCCGCAGGCCGTTCTCAGCCTGCTGCAGTAAGCGAGGCTCACCGATGGGGTGGTTATTCCGCCCCATCGATTCATTGAGAGGTGAATCATGGACGTCGCAAGAGCAGCGAGTGCCACGCTTGCGTCATCCTCGTCGAGCAATGCGATGCCCAGCTTTCGTCAGGAAGCTGGGCTTTCGTCGTTGCAGGGCGAAGGTGGCTCTGGCAAGGCGCCACAGAAAGTAGATGTAAACGAAGCAGTAGAGCGCATTCGCACGCAGGTGCAGACCTTGCAGCGCGATTTGAACTTCAGCGTGGATGATTCCACCGGTCAGGTTGTAGTGCAGGTGCTGGACGGCGACTCGGGCAAAGTGGTACGGCAAATTCCATCCGAAGATCTTCTCCGTCTGGCAGAGCGTTTGGATGAGATGCGCAGCCTATTGTTCGAGGCTAAGGCTTAGTGGCACGTTTCTTGTATGGTTGCTGATCGAGATACGGACGTGTGGTTTATTTGACGAGGTGAAGCTATGGCGGGCGTAACAGGCATCGGTTCCGGAATCGATATCGACAGTATCGTTGCGAGTATGGTCGCTGCTGAGCGTGCTCCGAAGGAAAGCCAGCTTGCAACCCTCGAGAAAAAGACCACCACGCAAATCACAGCGATTGGCGCCCTTAAGGGCGCAATAAGTGACTTCCAGACCGCGCTGAGTGCTTTGAACAAGCCAAACCTGTTCCAAGCGCGCTCGGCTACGTCCAGTAAGACCGATCTGGTAGGTGTTACGGCAGCAACTACGGCGGGAGCTGGCAGCTATCAGCTGGAGGTCAAGTCGCTGGCGAGCAGCAGCAAGGTGGCATTGCAGCCATTCACCAATACGGCCGAGGTGCCCGCTACCTTTGGCAGCGGCACGCTGACGTTCAAGGTGGGCGACAAGAGCCTTTCGGTTACCGTTGACGAGGTCAATAACACGCTGGCGGGCATTCGCGATGCGGTCAATGCGAGTGGCAAGGAAATTGGGCTGACTGCCACCATCGTTACAGATGATGCGGGTGCGCGACTGGTACTCAGCAGTGCCAGTACCGGGACGGGTGAAGATATAATCGTCGAAGGCAAAACAACGAATGCCGGGCTGGGAAGCTTCTCGCTTGAAGCTTTGAAATTTGATGGCTCGATCGTCGAACCAAAGCTGAGCGATTTTGAAAACGATCCGCAAGGATATGAGTCCGCGATGGCCCTATACCGGGAAGGCCCCATGACCCTTTCCAAGGCGCAAAGCGCGCAGATTTCTGTTGATGGTCTGTTGATTACCAGTAAGACCAACAAAGTAGACAGAGCTATCGAAGGCGTCACGCTCGACCTCAAGGCCAAAACGGCCGCCAACGAGCCCTTGACCATTACGGTTGCGGAAGACAAGGCCGGGGTCAAAAAGCAGATTCAGTCCTTTGTCGACAGCTACAACAAGCTGATCGGCGTGATCAATGCGCAGACCAAGGTTACATCGGTGGGTGAGGGTAAGGCGCCCGTAATAGGCGCATTGGTGGGCGATGCCACGGCGCGCACCTTGCTCAACACGATTCGCAACGAGCTGGTTAACGTGCAGGGTGATGGTGCACTGCGTGCGCTGACCGATATTGGTATCACCACACAGAAGGATGGCACGCTCGCCATTGACAGCGCCAAGCTGGACAAGGCGATGGCCAGTAACTTCGGCGAATTGTCGGGCCTGTTCACAGGTGACAAGGGGTTGGCTTCCAGGCTTGATGCGAAGCTGAAGCCATACACCGAGACCGGTGGAATACTCGAGCAGCGCAACAAGGCAATGACCGAGACGATCACTAAGATAGATGATCAGAAAGAGGCGCTCACCCGCCGTATCACCTCGCTTCAGGAGCGACTGTACAAGCAGTTCAATGCAATGGATCTGTTGGTGGGGCAGTTGTCTAACACGTCTTCGAGCCTTCTCGCGTCGCTGGAGAATCTGCCTTGGGCAGCGAGCAATTCGAAAAAGTAGGCCAGACTGCTTATACAAGAACCGTCGGTGGGCGGTTTTTTGTTTGCAAAACAAACTCAAGTCTTGCGCCAGACGACCGATAAACAGGCATGTGAGATCGATGTGGCAAGGGGCTCATCCAAATGAATGCTATGGCAGCAATGCGGCAATACCAGCAGGTTGGCGTAAAAGCCCAAGTTACCGAGGCCGACCCGCATCGCCTGATTCAGATGCTGATGCAAGGCGGTTTGGATCGTATCGCTCAGGCCAAAGGTGCGATGGAGCGTGAGGCTTTCGCTGAGAAGGGTGTGCTGATCGGCAAGGCCATCAATATCATCGGTGGGCTGCGTGATGCGCTGGATCAGGATGTTGGCGGCGAGCTGGCGGCCAACCTTGATCGCCTGTACGAATATATGACGATGCGCCTGTTCGAAGCGAGCCGACATAACGATGTCGACAAGCTGAACGAAGTGGGCAGGCTTCTGGGTGAGATAAAACTGGCTTGGGATCAGATTGCGCCCAGGGGCTGATTCACCTGAAGCTGACTTGTTGGCTTACCGTGTTTTCGGGGAAAAGATGTCGTTGAAGAAGCAGGCCTTTGCCGCTTTGGCGCAAAAGCTCCGCGGCGCACTGAGTGCCGGGGAATGGGGCGCGGTCAGCTCGCTGGATCATGAGTGCAGCGCGCTGGTGGCGTCGTTGTGCGACGAAGATGCAGCTGATGTCGGGCTGCGTGCAGAAATCGACGCAGTGGCGGCTCTGTATGATGAGCTTCAGCGGGCGGGGCGCGCAGAGCGCGAGCGGCTGGCCGCGGAGCTGACCAAGCTGAATCAGGGCAAGCAGGTCAGCCGTGCTTACGGGTCGCTAGGCTAGGCGCCCGTCACGCTGGATCATTCGCGCGGCGAAGAGCTGGGCGGTACCGAGGATGCGTGGAGTAGGGTGGATGACGCTTCGCTCATCCACCGCGAACCCACCGTCTCCGGCAGTGCTCGCTGCGTCTCAGCGATACTCGCACAGATAGGCGGTTTCAACCGTCACCTTCAGCTGAAACTTGCTGTTCGCCGGTACGGTGAACTGGCTGCCGCTGGCGAAGGTTTCCCAGGCGTCGCTACCCGGCAGTTTAACGTCCAGGCTGCCGGCAACTACGTGCATGACTTCCAGTTGGGCGGTGCCGAACTCGTATTCACCTGGCGCCATGACGCCGATCGTGGCCGGGCCTTCAGTCATGTCGAAGGCGATGGATTTGACGGTGCCATCGAAGTACTCATTGACCTTGAACATTTGGATTCCTTTGCAGGGTCGGGAAAAGGGTCGCCAGTATGCCCAAGCGCCAGGCCTGGCGTCACCTGGCAGAAGTGCTAGCTGCGAAAAATGAAGTAGACCGCTCCGACCATGCAAAGCCCTGCCCATAGATAGTCCAGCTTCAATGGCTGCTGCATGTACAGCACGCTGAAGGGCACGAACACCATCAGCGTGATCACCTCCTGCATGATCTTTAGCTGGCCGATCGACAGCTCGGTATAGCCGATGCGGTTAGCCGGCACCATCAGAATGTATTCGAAGAAGGCGATGCCCCAGCTGATCAGTGCGGCGATCAGCCAGGGTTTGCCGTTCAGGCTCTTCAGGTGGCCGTACCAGGCGAAGGTCATGAAGAGGTTGGAGCAGCAGAGTAGGGCGGCGGTTTGCAACCAGACAGGCATGATGGGTGTGGGCTCGAAATAGCGACGCGCTAGCGTATTTGCACCTGCGGTCGCCTGCAATGGCGCATCTGGTGTCTTTGCTTTGGCCAGATTATTATCGCGCCCGTTTTTTTACTGAGTGGCAGTTTATGGATTGTCGCCCTGGTTGCGGTGCATGCTGTATCGCGCCCTCCATTAGCTCCTCGATACCTGGCATGCCTCATGGCAAGCGCGCTGGGGAGCGCTGTATTCAATTAGGCGCTGACTTTCTCTGTTTGCTGTTCGGCGATCCGCGGCGGCCGGTTGTCTGCTCTGCTTTTTCGGCGGACCCTGTTTGCTGTGGTGAAACTAGGGAGGATGCGATTCGATTGTTGGGTTGGCTGGAGCAAGCGACTGCATAGGCAAGTCTGCGCTTGTTAAGTCCAAGATTGCGTATTCAACTGCTCGTCGGGCTATGAGTTGCTGGCTCCGCCGGTATGTCTGCTGAGAGCTGATCAATGACGTCAGGCCGGAAGATCGCTGATTGCGCTCGATGGCCATCGCTCACCTGTGTCGACCTTTAGTGAATCGAATGGAAGGGATAAATATTCAGTCGGCCCAGGGGGAATAAAAAAGGCTGCCCAAGGGCAGCCTTATTTTGCGCTGGTTGTCGCTTAACGCGGCAGGTCGCGCTTGGTGTGGCCGGTATACAGCTGACGCGGGCGGCCGATCTTCTGGCCGGAGGCGATCATTTCCTTCCAGTGGGAAATCCAGCCAACAGTACGCGCCAAGGCAAAGATGACGGTGAACATGCTGGTCGGAATGCCGATAGCCTTGAGAATGATGCCCGAGTAGAAGTCCACGTTCGGATAAAGGTTGCGCTCGGCGAAGTAAGGATCGTTGAGAGCAATCTCTTCCAGCTTCATGGCCAGATCCAGCTGCGGATCGTTGATACCCAGCTCGCCCAGCACCTCGTCGCAGGTCTGCTTCATGACCTTTGCGCGCGGGTCGAAGTTCTTGTAGACGCGATGCCCGAAGCCCATCAGCTTGAACGGATCGTTCTTGTCCTTGGCCTTCGCCAGGAATTTCTCGACGTTCGATACGTCGCCGATCTCGTCCAGCATGGTGAGTACGGCTTCGTTCGCGCCGCCGTGTGCCGGTCCCCACAGAGCGGCGATGCCGGCTGCGATGCAGGCGAACGGGTTGGCACCGGTGGAGCCGGCGAGGCGTACGGTGGAAGTCGAGGCGTTCTGCTCATGGTCGGCGTGCAGGATGAAGATGCGATCCATTGCCTTGGCCAGCACCGGGCTGATCGGTTTGATCTCGCACGGGGTGTTGAACATCATGTGCAGGAAGTTTTCCGAGTAGCTCAGATCGTTGCGCGGATACATCAGCGGCTGACCGATCGAGTACTTGTAGACCATTGCAGCAATGGTCGGCATCTTCGCGACCAGGCGCACCGCGGAAATCTCGCGATGGTGCGGGTCGTTGATGTCTAGGGAGTCGTGGTAGAAGGCCGAGAGTGCGCCGACTACGCCGCACATGATGGCCATGGGGTGAGCGTCACGACGGAAGCCATTAAGGAAGGACTTCAGCTGCTCGTGAACCATGGTGTGGTTCTTCACGGTGCTGACGAACTGTGCCTTCTGCTCGGCGGTAGGCAGTTCGCCGTTCAGCAGCAGGTAGCAGGTTTCCAGGTAGTCGGATTTCTCTGCCAGCTGCTCGATGGGATAGCCGCGGTGCAGCAGGATGCCCTTATCGCCGTCGATGTAGGTGATCTTGGACTCGCAAGAGGCGGTCGACATGAAGCCGGGATCGAAGGTGAAGTGACCCGTGGAGGTCAGGCTTCGTACGTCTATTACATCAGGCCCTACGGTACCGGTTAAAACGGGCAGTTCGACGGGGGCAGCGCCCTCGATGATCAACTGCGCTTTCTTGTCAGCCATGTATGGCCTCCTGTTTTGTGCTTGGAATCATCATGGCCCCCCACGCAGGGCCCGCATCACTATAGAGTGATAAATCGCAAAGTCAATTTGCGTGAACCCATGCCGTAGAGGGCTCTGCAGGGGGATGCGTACAGCTTGGGTGCACTGTTTACGGCATTTATATAGGGGCTGCTATCAGCCTTTAGTGGCACTTCACCACATTGTCATTAGTGACCTAACTGTTTATACTCGGACACCGACCGGCAGGGGCCTTACAGGCAGTATTCTGTAGGTTGTCACTCGTGGGTAGCGGGTACTGCTGCGTACTCTTCCCAACAACTTTGCCCTGCGCTCTGGGGCTCTCAAGTGTGAAAAAAAGCCGTGAAAAGCCAACGACCTGTAAACCTAGATCTTAGGACAATAAAACTCCCCATCACTGCTTACACGTCGATTCTCCACCGTGTATCCGGTGTCATCCTGTTCGTCGGTGTCGCCTTGTTGCTGCTTGCGCTCGATACCTCGTTGTCTTCGCCAGAAGGCTTTGAGGATGTTCGTGCGTATCTGAGCAGCCCCCTGGCCAAGCTGGTGAGCTGGGCGTTGCTGTCCGCACTGCTGTATCACCTGGTGGCGGGTGTGCGTCACCTGATCATGGACACTGGGCATGGCGAGACGTTGGAAGGCGGCAAGCTGGGCTCGAAAATCGTAATCGCCGTGTCGGCGGTGCTGATCGTTCTGGCGGGAGTGTGGATATGGTAACCAATGTCACCAACTTTTCGCGCTCGGGTCTGTACGACTGGATGGCACAGCGCGTTTCTGCAGTGGTTCTTGCGGCTTATTTTCTGTTCCTGCTTGGGTACCTGATTGCGAACCCGGATTTGGAGTATGCACAGTGGCATGAGCTGTTTTCGGCCAACTGGATGCGGATCTTCAGCCTGTTGGCGCTGGTTGCCCTGAGTGTGCACGCGTGGGTTGGTATGTGGACGATTTCCACTGACTACCTGACCAACATGGCGATCGGCAAGTGGGCTACCGGCGTTCGTTTCCTGTTCCAGGCGGTGTGTGGCATTGCCATGTTCACCTTCTTCGTCTGGGGCGTGCAGATTCTTTGGGGTATCTGATTCATGGCTAACATTCGTACGCTTTCTTTTGACGCCATCATCGTTGGTGGCGGTGGCGCCGGTATGCGCGCGGCGCTGCAGTTGTCCCAGTCCGGTCACAAGACCGCTGTGGTCACCAAGGTTTTCCCGACTCGTTCGCACACCGTTTCCGCTCAGGGTGGCATCACCTGCGCCATCGCTTCGGCCGATCCGAATGATGACTGGCGCTGGCATATGTACGATACCGTCAAGGGTTCCGACTATATCGGTGATCAGGACGCTATCGAGTACATGTGTTCCGTCGGCCCGGAAGCTGTGTTCGAGCTCGAGCACATGGGCCTGCCGTTTTCCCGTACCGAGCAGGGTCGTATCTATCAGCGTCCGTTCGGTGGTCAGTCCAAGGATTTCGGCAAGGGCGGGCAGGCTGCTCGTACCTGCGCTGCCGCCGACCGTACTGGTCATGCACTGCTGCACACCCTCTATCAGGGCAACCTGAAGAACGACACCGTATTCCTCAATGAGTGGTATGCGGTCGATCTGGTTAAGAACCAGGATGGTGCGGTCGTTGGTGTTATCGCCATCTGTATCGAAACCGGTGAAACCGTTTACATTCGTTCGAAGGCCACTGTTCTTGCGACTGGTGGTGCTGGTCGCATCTATGCATCGACCACCAATGCTCTGATCAACACCGGCGACGGCGTGGGCATGGCGCTGCGCGCAGGCGTGCCGGTCCAAGACATCGAGATGTGGCAGTTCCACCCGACCGGTATCGCCGGCGCGGGTGTGCTGGTAACCGAAGGTTGCCGTGGTGAAGGTGGCTACCTGATCAACAAGCACGGCGAGCGTTTCATGGAGCGCTATGCTCCTAATGCGAAAGACCTGGCTGGTCGTGACGTCGTTGCGCGCTCGATGGTCAAGGAAATCCTGGCTGGCAATGGCTGTGGCCCGGATGGTGACCACGTGATGCTGAAGCTGGATCACCTCGGTGAAGAAGTGCTGCACAGCCGCCTGCCGGGCATCTGTGAACTGTCGAAGACCTTTGCGCATGTCGATCCGGTGACCGCTCCGGTACCGGTCGTGCCGACCTGTCACTACATGATGGGTGGTATCGCCACTAATATTCATGGTCAGGCCATCACTCAAGACGCCAATGGTAATGACACCATCATCGACGGCCTGTTCGCGGTAGGCGAAGTGGCTTGTGTATCGGTGCATGGCGCCAACCGCCTGGGCGGCAACTCGCTGCTGGATCTGGTTGTGTTCGGTCGCGCCGCAGGTCTGCACCTGGAGAAAGCGCTGAAGGAAGGTATCGAGCATCGCGGTGCCAGCGAAACCGATCTGGACGTCGCCCTGAGCCGTCTTGCCGGTCTCAACGAGCGCACCACTGGTGAAGACGTCGCCCCGCTGCGCAAAGAACTGCAGAACTGCATGCAGAACTACTTCGGTGTATTCCGTACCGGCGAGTACATGCAGAAGGGTATCGCTCAGCTGGTGGACCTGCGTCAGCGTATCGCCAATGTCAAGATCTCGGACAAGAGCCAGGCGTTCAACACCGCGCGCATCGAAGCGCTCGAGCTGCAGAACCTGCTGGAAGTTGCCGAGGCTACTGCTATTGCCGCGGAGAACCGCAAGGAATCCCGTGGCGCGCATGCTCGCGAAGATTTCGAAGAGCGTGATGACGAGAATTGGCTGTGCCACACCCTGTACTTCCCGGGTGACAAGCGCGTTGCCAAGCGTGCCGTGAACTTCGCTCCGAAGACCGTTCCGGCATTCGAGCCCAAGGTTCGGACTTATTGAGGTCGACGATATGTTGCAAGTGAGTGTTTATCGCTACAACCCCGATCAGGACGAAAAGCCGTTCATGCAGGATTTTCAGGTCAATACCGATGGTAAAGATCTGATGGTTCTGGACGTCTTGGCTCTGATCAAGGAACAGGATCAGGGTTTCTCCTATCGTCGCTCCTGCCGCGAAGGCGTGTGTGGCTCCGATGGGATGAACATCAACGGTAAGAACGGTCTGGCTTGCATCACGCCGCTGTCCGCCGTGGTCAAGAACAACAAGCTGGTCGTACGTCCGCTGCCGGGTCTGCCAGTTATTCGTGACTTGGCCGTCGATATGAGCATCTTCTACAAGCAGTACGAGAAAGTGCGTCCGTATCTGATGAACGATACGCCGCCACCGGCTATCGAACGTCTGCAAAGTCCGGAAGATCGCGAGAAGCTGGACGGTCTGTACGAGTGCATCCTTTGCGCTTGCTGCTCGACCAGCTGCCCGTCCTTCTGGTGGAACCCGGACAAGTTCCTCGGTCCGGCCGCGTCGCTGCAGGCTTATCGCTTCCTGGCCGACAGCCGCGACACCGAAACCGAGAACCGTCTGGCAGGTTTGGACGATCCGTTCAGCGTGTTCCGCTGCCGCGGTATCATGAACTGCGTTGACGTTTGTCCGAAGGGATTGAACCCTACCAAGGCAATCGGTCACATACGCAACATGCTGCTGCAGAGCGGCACCTGATGACACCCCGGTCGCGAAAGGTTATGCGCTAGCCTGGAATGGCCGGATTGCGTTACCCGTTACACCTGCGGCGCCGAAGTTGAAGCTCGGCGCCGTAGTTTTAGTAGGAATCCCAGCTCACAAAGCCGGGATTCCACTCTGAAAATTTGATGACCAGCAGGAGCACCCGGCTTGTGCCCGGGAACTATCTGCGCGGTCCGTAGTGGCTTTACCTGAGTCGCTGCTTCAGAACTTGGGAAGTCATGCTGCGGTTTCCACGCTGGTGGTGTCTCCTTATCGAAGGTGACCAGACATGCAAGAAAGCGTAATGCAGCGCATGTGGGACAGTGCCCACCTATCCGGTGGTAACGCTGCCTATGTGGAAGAGCTTTATGAGCTCTACCTGCACGATCCCAACGCTGTGCCCGAAGAGTGGCGCACTTACTTCCAGAAGTTGCCCTCCGGTGGCAGCGCTTCAGCCGATGTATCGCACTCGACTATTCGCGACCACTTCGTCCTGCTGGGCAAGAACCAGCGTCGTGCTCAGCCTGTGTCCGCAGGTAGCGTCAGCAGTGAGCACGAAAAGAAGCAGATCGAAGTCCTGCGCCTGATCCAGGCCTATCGGGTGCGTGGCCACCAGGCAGCACAGCTCGATCCGCTTGGCCTGCAACAGCGTACCGTTCCTGCCGATCTGGCAATCAATAACTACGGTCTGACCGACGCCGACCTCGACACCGTGTTCCGCACCGCCGACCTGGCCATGGTCAACGGACAAGGCACTCTGCGCGAAATCCTGCAGGCGCTGCAAGAAACCTATTGCCGCACTATCGGCGCCGAGTACATGCACATCGTCGATTCCGAGCAGCGCAGCTGGTTCGTTCAGCGCCTGGAAAGCGTGCGTGGCCGCCCGGACTTCTCGCCGGAGATCAAGAGCCATCTGCTCGAGCGCCTGACTGCCGCCGAAGGCCTGGAAAAGTACCTGGGTACCAAGTATCCGGGCACCAAGCGTTTTGGTCTCGAAGGTGGCGAGAGCCTGATTCCGCTGCTTGACGAGATCATCCAGCGTTCTGGCTCTTATGGCACTAAGGAAATCGTAATCGGCATGGCCCACCGTGGCCGCCTGAACGTGCTGGTCAACACCTTTGGCAAGAATCCGCGCGACCTTTTCGACGAGTTCGAAGGCAAGAAGGTCGAGGGCCTGAGTTCAGGTGACGTGAAATATCACCAGGGCTTCTCCTCCAACGTGATGACCCCGGGTGGCGAAATTCACCTGGCCATGGCGTTCAACCCGTCCCACCTAGAAATCGTTTCCCCGGTGGTCGAGGGTTCGGTGCGGGCTCGTCAGGATCGCCGTTGTGATCCGGTCGGCGACAAGGTGCTTCCGGTAACCATCCACGGCGATGCTGCTGTCGCCGGTCAGGGCGTGGTGATGGAAACCTTCCAGATGTCGCAGACCCGTGCTTATCGCACGGGTGGCACCATTCGCATCGTGGTCAACAACCAGGTCGGCTTCACCACCAACAAGCAGGAAGATGCTCGTTCCACCGAGTACGCAACCGATGTGGCGAAGATGATCCAGGCGCCGATCTTCCATGTGAACGCGGACGATCCCGAGGCGGTGCTGTTCGTCACCCAGCTCGCTGTCGACTACCGGATGCAGTTCAAGCGCGACATCGTCATCGACCTGATCTGCTACCGCCGTCGTGGTCACAACGAAGCGGACGAGCCGAGCGGCACTCAGCCGTTGATGTATCAGAAGATCGCCAAGCAGCGCACCACTCGTGAGCTGTACGCCGATTCGCTGATCCAGTCCAAGGTGCTGGACGACGAGCGTGTTCAGGCCAAGATCGACGAGTACCGTACGGCGCTCGACAATGGGCTGCACGTAGTCAAGAGCCTGGTCAAAGAGCCGAATAAAGAACTCTTCGTTGACTGGCGTCCGTATCTGGGTCATGCCTGGACTGCCCGTCATGACACCAGCTTCGATCTGAAGACCTTGCAGGATCTGTCCAACAAGCTGCTGCAGACGCCGGAAGGCTTCGTGGTGCAGCGTCAGGTCTCGAAGATTCTCGAAGATCGCCAGAAGATGGGTGCGGGCGCGCTCACCATCAACTGGGGCTACGCGGAAGTCATGGCGTACGCCACGCTGCTGTTCGAAGGCCACCCGGTACGTATCTCCGGTCAGGACGTCGGCCGCGGCACCTTCTCGCACCGCCATGCTGCGCTGCATAACCAGAAGGACGGCAGTACCTACATTCCGCTGCAGCACCTCTATGAAGGTCAGCCGCGTTTCGATCTGTACGACTCGTTCCTTTCCGAGGAAGCGGTTCTGGCTTTCGAATACGGTTACGCCACCACCATGCCCAACGCGCTTGTCGTGTGGGAAGCGCAGTTCGGCGACTTCGCCAATGGCGCCCAGGTAGTGATCGACCAGTTCATCACCAGCGGTGAGCACAAGTGGGGTCGCCTGTGTGGCCTGACCATGCTGTTGCCACATGGCTATGAGGGGCAGGGCCCGGAACACTCGTCCGCTCGTCTGGAGCGTTACCTGCAGCTGTGCGCCGAGCACAATATCCAGGTTTGCGTGCCGACGACTCCGGCGCAGGTCTACCACATGCTGCGTCGCCAGGCGATTCGCCCGCTGCGCAAGCCGCTGGTTGCGCTGACACCCAAGTCGCTGCTGCGTCATAAGCTTGCGACCTCGACACTGGAAGAGCTCACCCAGGGTTCCTTCCAGACCGTTATCCCGGAAGTCGACGCGATCGATCCGGCGAAGGTCGAGCGTGTAATCATGTGTAGCGGCAAGGTCTACTATGACCTGCTGGACAAGCGTCGTGCCGAAGGCCGCGAAGATATCGCCATCGTGCGTATCGAGCAGCTGTATCCGTTCCCGGAAGAGGATCTGGCCGAAGCGCTCGCGCCTTACCAGAATCTCAAGCACATCGTCTGGTGTCAGGAAGAGCCGATGAACCAGGGTGCCTGGTACTGCAGCCAGCATCACATGCGCCGTGTGGCCACCGCACACAAGAAGGAACTGTTCCTTCAGTACGCGGGTCGTGATGCTTCAGCGGCGCCGGCGGTCGGTTACGCCTCCATGCATGCCGAACAGCAGGAAAAACTGCTGCAGGACGCCTTCACCGTTTAACCATTTCGTGCAAGGGGCCGCGATATCGCGGCCTCGATGTAGAAACCGAATCAATAGGACCCCTGAATAATGGCTATCGAGATCAAAGCCCCTACATTCCCGGAATCGGTTGCCGACGGCACCGTTGCCACCTGGCACAAGCAGCCGGGCGACGCGGTCAAGCGTGATGAGCTGATCGTCGACATCGAAACCGACAAGGTGGTGATGGAAGTGCTCGCCGAAGCTGACGGCGTGCTGACCGAGATCGTCAAGAACGAAGGCGACACCGTGCTGAGCGGCGAGCTGCTCGGCAAGCTGGAGGCTGGTGCTACTGCCGCCGCCGCACCTGCGCCGGCTGCTGCCCCGGCTCAAGCTGCTGCCCCGGCTGCTGCCGCAACCGCAGGTGAAGAGCCAATCCTGGCTCCTGCTGCGCGCAAGATGGCCGAAGAGAACGGCATCGATCCGAACAGCATCGCCGGTACTGGTAAAGATGGCCGCGTGACCAAGGAAGACGTGGTTGCCGCCGTCGAAGCCAAGAAATCCGCTCCGGCTGCTGCTGCCAAGCCGGCTGCTCCGGCTGCCTCCGCTCCGATCTTCGCCGAGGGCGATCGTGTCGAGAAGCGCGTGCCGATGACCCGCCTGCGTGCGAAGGTCGCCGAGCGTCTGGTCGAAGCGCAATCCTCCATGGCGATGCTGACTACGTTCAACGAAGTCAACATGAAGCCGATCATGGAGCTGCGTTCCAAGTACAAGGATCTGTTCGAGAAGACTCACAACGGCGTGCGCCTGGGCTTCATGTCCTTCTTCGTCAAGGCCGCGGTCGAAGCACTCAAGCGCCAGCCGGGCGTCAACGCTTCCATCGATGGAAATGACATCGTCTACCACGGTTATCAGGATATCGGCGTCGCCGTTTCCAGCGACCGCGGCCTGGTGGTTCCGGTCCTGCGCAACGCCGAGCACATGAGCCTGGCCGAGATCGAAGGCGGCATCAACAACTTCGGCAAGAAGGCCAAGGCCGGCAAGCTGACCATCGAAGAGATGACTGGCGGCACCTTCACCATCTCCAATGGTGGTGTGTTTGGTTCGCTGCTGTCGACGCCGATCGTCAACCCGCCTCAGACCGCCATCCTCGGTATGCACAAGATCCAGGAACGCCCGATGGCCGTTAACGGTCAAGTGGTCATCCTGCCGATGATGTACCTGGCCCTGTCCTATGACCATCGCTTGATCGACGGCAAGGAAGCGGTGACCTTCCTGGTTACCATGAAGGACCTGCTGGAAGACCCGGCCCGTCTGTTGCTGGATATCTGATAGAAACGTCACGGGCTGCAGCTGGCAGGTCAGGTGAAAGCCGGCCGTGCTACCTGCAGCCTTTGGCTTTTAGCTGCTTTTGAAGAGGATTCGTAATGAGCCAGAAATTCGACGTCGTCGTCATCGGTGCCGGCCCTGGCGGCTATGTGGCCGCCATTCGTGCAGCCCAGCTGGGTCTGAAGACCGCATGTATCGAAAAATACCAGGGCAAGGATGGTAAGACCGCTCTGGGCGGCACCTGCCTGAACGTAGGTTGCATTCCTTCCAAGGCGCTGCTGGACAGCTCCTACAAGTTTCATGAAGCCCACGAGAGCTTCAAGGTTCATGGCATCAGCACTGGCGAAGTGGCCATGGACGTTCCGACCATGGTCGCGCGCAAGGACCAGATCGTTAAAAACCTTACCGGTGGGGTTTCGGCTCTGCTGAAGGCCAACGGTGTGACCGTATTCGAAGGCCACGGCAAGCTGCTGGCCGGCAAGCAGGTTGAAGTGACCGGCCTGGACGGCAACGTGCAGACCCTGGCTGCCGAGAACGTCATCCTTGCCTCCGGCTCGACTCCGGTAAACATTCCGCCGGCGCCGGTCGATCAGAACGTCATCGTCGACTCCACCGGCGCACTGGACTTTCAGAGCGTTCCGGGCAAGCTCGGCGTCATCGGTGCCGGCGTGATCGGCCTCGAGCTGGGTTCGGTCTGGGCGCGCCTCGGTGCGGAAGTGACCGTTATCGAAGCCATGGAAAAGTTCCTGCCGGCTGCCGATGAGCAGATCTCCAAGGAAGCGTTCAAAGTCCTCTCCAAGCAGGGTCTGAAGATTCTGCTGGGCGCTCGTCTGACCGGTTCGGAAGTGAAGGGCGATCAAGTGACCGTCAACTTCACCAGCGCTGAAGGCGAGCAGCAGCTGACCTTCGACAAGTTAATCGTCGCAGTGGGCCGTCGTCCTGTCACCTCCGAGCTGCTGGCGGCTGACGCCGGCGTCGATATGGACGAGCGCGGTTTCATCTTCGTTGACGACTACTGCGCCACCAGCGTTCCCGGCGTCTACGCCATCGGTGACGTAGTTCGCGGCGCCATGCTGGCCCACAAGGCCTCGGAAGAGGGCGTGATGGTTGCCGAGCGTATCGCTGGTCACAAGACCCAGATGAACTATGACCTGGTTCCGTCGGTCATCTACACTCACCCGGAAATCGCATGGGTCGGCAAGTCCGAGCAGGCGCTCAAGGCTGAAGGCGTTGAAGTTAATGTCGGCACCTTCCCGTTCGCGGCCAGCGGACGTGCCATGGCGGCCAACGATACCGCCGGCCTGGTCAAGGTCATCGCCGATGCCAAAACCGACCGTGTGCTGGGCGTTCATGTCATGGGCCCGAGCGCTGCCGAGCTGGTTCAGCAAGGCGCGATCGGCATGGAATTCGGCACCAGTGCCGAAGACCTGGGCATGATGGTGTTCTCGCACCCGACGATGTCCGAAGCGCTGCATGAAGCGGCCTTGGCAGTGAATGGCCACGCCATCCACATCGCCAATCGCAAGAAGCGCTAATCGGTTTCGTGCTGTACCCGGGCCCGACGTATCTGCGGATACGCCGGGCCTTTTGCAAACTGCAGATTCGAAAAGGATTGCAGGTCGCTGAGAGGTATCGTGAATTCGCAGATAGTTTTCAGCGACTTGTGAGGGGGCACGACGGCTCGTCGTGCCGTAAATGCGCCAATACCAAACCAGACGGTAGAAAGCATGAATCTTCACGAGTACCAAGGTAAACAACTGTTCGCTGAATACGGTCTGCCCGTGTCCAAGGGTTACGCAGTCGATAGCCCAAAGGAAGCAGCGGAAGCCTGCGACAAGATCGGCGGAACGCAATGGGTGGTCAAAGCCCAGGTGCATGCCGGTGGACGTGGCAAGGCAGGTGGCGTAAAGCTGGTTCGCAGCAAGGATGAAGCACGAGCGTTTGCCCAGCAGTGGCTAGACAAGCGCCTGGTGACCTATCAGACCGACGCCAATGGTCAGCCAGTCAGCAAGATCCTTGTCGAGGCTTGCACCGATATCGACAAGGAACTCTATCTGGGCGCCGTGGTTGATCGCGCCAGTCGCCGGGTCGTGTTCATGGCCTCCACCGAAGGTGGCGTGGATATCGAAAAAGTCGCTCACGACACGCCCGAGAAAATCCTCAAGGCCACCATCGACCCGCTGGTCGGTGCGCAGCCGTTCCAGGCGCGCGAGCTGGCATTCCAGCTGGGTCTGAAGGGCGATCAGGTCAAGCAGTTCGTCCATATCTTCGTCGGCCTTGCCCAGCTGTTCCAGGACTATGACCTGGCCCTGCTCGAAGTGAACCCGCTGGTGATCAAGAAGGACGGCAACCTGCACTGCCTGGATGCCAAGATCAACATCGACAGCAACGCCATCTATCGTCAACCCAAACTGCGCGACATGGCCGATCCGTCTCAGGACGATCCGCGCGAGGCCCATGCAGCCAAGTGGGAGCTCAATTACGTAGCGCTCGACGGCAACATCGGCTGCATGGTCAATGGCGCTGGCCTGGCGATGGGCACCATGGATATCGTCAACCTGCATGGCGGCGCGCCGGCGAACTTCCTCGACGTGGGCGGTGGAGCCACCGAGGAACGCGTGACCGAAGCGTTCAAGATCATTCTCTCCGACAGCAATGTCGCGGCCGTTCTGGTGAACATCTTCGGCGGCATCGTGCGATGCGACATGATCGCCGAAGGCATCATCGGTGCCGTTCGCGAAGTGGGCGTCAAGGTGCCCGTGGTGGTTCGCCTGGAAGGCAACAACGCCGACTTGGGGGCCAAGATGCTGAGTGAAAGCGGTCTGAACATCATCGGTGCGAGCAGCCTGACCGATGCGGCCATTCAGGTTGTCAAAGCCGCGGAGGGCAAGTAATGAGCGTATTGATCAACAAGGACACCAAGGTCATTTGCCAGGGCTTCACCGGCTCGCAAGGTACCTTCCACTCCGAGCAGGCCATTGCCTACGGCACGAAGATGGTCGGCGGCGTCACGCCGGGCAAGGGCGGCACCATGCACCTCGGTCTGCCGGTATTCAACACCGTTCGGGAGGCCGTCGAGACCACCGGTGCTGACGCCTCGGTGATCTACGTGCCGGCACCGTTCTGCAAGGACTCGATCCTCGAAGCGGCTTTCGGTGGGATCAAGCTCATCGTCTGCATCACCGAAGGCATTCCGACGCTGGATATGCTCGAGGTTAAGATCAAGTGCGACGAGCTGGGTGTGCGCCTGATCGGGCCGAACTGCCCGGGTGTGATCACGCCGGGTGAGTGCAAGATTGGCATTCAGCCTGGGCACATCCATATGCCCGGCAAGGTCGGCATCGTCTCGCGCTCCGGCACGCTGACCTACGAAGCCGTGAAGCAGACCACCGACGCCGGTTTCGGCCAGTCGACCTGTGTTGGCATCGGTGGTGACCCTATTCCGGGCTCGACCTTCATCGATATCCTCAAGCTGTTCCAGGATGATCCGCAGACCGAGGCCATCGTCATGATCGGCGAGATCGGCGGTTCGGCCGAGGAAGAAGCGGCGGCCTTCATCAAGGCCAACGTGACCAAGCCAGTCGTTTCCTACATCGCGGGTGTCACGGCTCCGGCTGGCAAGCGGATGGGGCACGCCGGTGCGATCATTTCTGGCGGCAAGGGAACGGCGGAAGAGAAATTCGCAGCCCTGCAGGACGCCGGTGTGAAGACCGTTCGCTCGCTTGCCGATATCGGCAAGGCGCTGGCGGAAGTGACTGGCTGGGAAATGAAGGCCTGATGTAACGCCCGCCCGGCTGCAGCCGGGCGTTCGAGCTGCTCAGTCTTCGCATGCCCCGAGGCAGACCTGACGGTTCTGCCTCGGGGCTTTCAGCTTTGGGTTTGATAACGTTGCAGCTTCAATCGCTGCTTGGTCCCGCGCTTGATCTATCACGCGTTGAGCGCTTCAACCCTGCGGCGCGACGTTTTTTCGCGGCCAATGCTGACGCTCCGGTCAGCATCCATCGCCGCATCGTGGCATCATTGCCGCTCATTCATACGCTTGTTCGGTCCACAAGAGCGACAGCGTGCAACGAAGGATTCGGCCCAACCGGCTGAATGACGTTTCCCCTTATCCCTGAAGGAAACCCGTAATCCCATCATTCAGGCCAATATGAACCGCTGACCCGTCGCGCTCGTGGCATGTGCGTCGCGTTCATTTATGCCGTCATCCATTTGGTAGTTTTTTCCGCATGAATCGTTTGAAAGGTTTTGACCTGCTGGCTCTTGGCTTCATGACATTTGCGTTGTTCCTTGGCGCCGGCAACATCATCTTCCCGCCCAGCGCCGGCATGGCGTCGGGCGAGTTTATCTGGCAGGCGGCGCTGGGCTTCTTGCTGACAGGTGTCGGGTTGCCGCTGCTGACCGTCGTCGCGCTGGCGCGGGTGGGTGGGGGCATGGACCGTTTGACCGCACCGCTCGGCAAGGTCGCTGGTACGGTGCTGGCGGTGGCCGGCTACCTGGCGATCGGTCCGCTGTTCGCGACTCCGCGCACCGCCGTCGTTTCGTTCGAGATGGGCATTGCGCCATTCAGCGGTAACGCCGGCATGCCGCTATTCATCTACACGCTGGTGTTCTTCGCGGCCATGCTGTTCCTGGTGCTGAACCCCGGTCAGCTGGTCAACCGTATCGGCAAGTTCATTACGCCGGTGCTGCTGGCGGCGCTGTTGGTACTCGGTGGCGCGGCGATTTTCGCCCCGGCGGGAGAGGTCGGTGCTGCGAGTGAGAGTTACCGTGCGTCGCCGCTGATCAAGGGTTTTCTCGAAGGCTATCTGACCATGGATACCCTCGGCGCTTTGGTTTTCGGCATCGTGATCGCCACCGCCATTCGCGACCGCGGTGTCACCGAGCCCGCGCTGGTTACCCGTTACTCGATGATTGCCGGCGTGATTGCTGCGGTCGGGCTGTCGTTGGTCTATCTCGCTCTGTTCTATCTCGGTGCTACCAGCCAGGGCATCGCCGCCGGTGCGGAGAACGGCGTGCAGATTCTGACGACCTACGTGCAACACACGTTCGGCACACCGGGCAGCCTGCTGCTCGCAGTAGTCATCACGCTGGCCTGCCTGACCACGGCGGTCGGCCTGACCACGGCCTGTGGCGAGTTCTTCAGCGCATTGCTGCCGGTTTCCTATCGCACAGTGGTGGTCGTTTTCGCTCTGTTCAGCCTGCTGGTGGCCAACCAGGGTCTGACGCAGTTGATCAGTGTGTCGGTGCCAGTCTTGGTGGGCCTTTACCCGCTGGCCATCGTCCTGGTTGCTCTGAGCTTGCTGGATCGCTTCTGGGTTTCGCCCTCGCGGGTGTTCGTGCCAGTTATGGCGGTGACGCTGATCTTCGGCGTTGTCGATGGACTTGCCGCCGCGGGCTTCACCGATTGGGTTCCGGTGCTGTTCACGCAGTTGCCACTGGCCGATCAGAGCATGGGCTGGCTGGTTCCGGTTCTGGTGATGCTGGTGTTTGCAGTCGTCACTGATCGCCTGCTCAGTCGCGCCGATCAGGCGCAGCATCACGCCTGACTTGTTCTCGCGCTGCGCTGCGGCTGACGATAGATCGGTCGCGGGGTAGCGCTGCCATTAGGCGCAAGCTTCGGCGACGCGGTGCTGGCTATAATCGCGTGATGTCTCCGAGGGCGCGCCATGACGTTATCCGATTCAACCCTGCCGCATCTGATCGCCGTGCTCTGGTTCATCGTCTGTTGGGCTGGATACACCCGCTACGCGAGCTGGCGCGGTCGGGATACGGCTTGTCTGGCGAGTGTGTTGCACCTCTATCGGCAGGACTGGATGCAGCGCCTGCTGTTGCGTGACAACCGTATCGCCGATGCCAACGTGATCGGCAATCTGGAGCGCAACGCATCGTTCTTTGCATCCAGCACGCTGATCATCCTTGCAGGCATCCTGACCGCGTTGGGTGCATCCGATCGAGCGGTTTCTCTATTGGCCGACCTGCCATTTGCGCAACCGGTCAGCCGCGGCCTTTCAGAAGTCAAGCTGCTGTGTCTGGCGGTCGTCTTTGTCTATGCGTTCTTCACCTTCAGCTGGTGCATGCGCCAGTACAACTTCGCCGCGGTACTGGTTGCTTCGGCGCCGATGGTGGGCGAGCGCAACGTCAGTGATCAGGAGCGCAGGGCTTTCGCCGAGCGTGCGGCGCGGGTCCTGTCCATGGCGGCCAACCAGTTCAACTTCGGCTTGCGCGCCTATTACTTCGGCATGGCCACCTTGGCCTGGTTCGTTCACCCCTGGTTCTTCATGTTGGTCACAACAGGCGTGGTGCTGATCCTCTATCGCCGCGAATTCCACTCGGACGTGCTCGGGGTGATGGTATTCACGCCAACTTCCCCGGCCGAAATGCCCAAGGAATAGGGCGCGTACATGGCAAGGCGGTATCATGCGCGCCTTGAGCAAATCCCCCGAGAATTCGAATGAGCGATAGCCAGATACTCGAGCGCACCCAGCGCTTCTTGTCCTTTCTGCGACACTGTCAGGTGCTGGGTCTTACAGTCGAGCATGCCGACAGCCGCGGCCTTACCCTGCGCCTTCCATACAGTGAGAAGATCATCGGGAACCCGGAAACCGGCGGAGTCCATGGCGGTGCGATCACCACGCTGATGGACACCACCTGCGGCATTTCCACGGCCTGCGCCCTGCCGGAGCTGGAAGTTTGCCCGACGCTCGATCTGCGAATCGACTACATGCATCCCGCCGAGGCCGG
Source organism: Pseudomonas sp. (assembly GCA_007713455.1). Taxonomy (GTDB): domain Bacteria; phylum Pseudomonadota; class Gammaproteobacteria; order Pseudomonadales; family Pseudomonadaceae; genus Stutzerimonas; species Stutzerimonas chloritidismutans. Next base: position 399,978 of record VMRT01000007.1, on the reverse strand, counting down.
ACACGATATCTTCGGCTTCGCCGAGTGCTACCGCGTCACCCCAACGGTCATCTTTACTCGTGGCGTCGCCTATCAGCGCGACATCAACGAACCGATCGCTCATGTGGTAGGCACCTTCATGCGCATGGGCAAGGCTGCACCGGCAGCCATGGGCAAGGAGGGCGGCGCATGAGCGATCTCAACCTCAACGAGCTGGTCCAGCATGCACACGCCAACAACGATTACGACTCGCTGATCAAACTGGTGCCGTACGCCAAGCTGATCGGCATCGAGTGCCTGCGGCTCGGTGACGAAATGGTTTTTCGTCTGCCGCAGAACGAGGACAACATCGGCAATCCGCTGCCGGCCATTCACGGCGGGGTCATCGCAGGCTTTATGGAGCACGCGGCGATGCTGCATCTGCTGATGTTCATGGGCGCGCCACATTTGCCCAAAATCATCGACTTCTCGATAGATTATCTACGCGCCGGTCACTATCGTGACACCTTTGCCGCCTGCCAGGTCTGGCGCCAGGGTCGCAGGGTCGCCAATGTCGCGATCACCGCCTGGCAGACCCATCAGGCCGAGCCCATCGCCACCGCCCGCTGCCATTTCAAGATCGACGAGCCCTGACGCATTCGTCAGGGTGGCGTTGCGGTGTGCGGCGTCACCTTGTGCGATTGCGTGAAGGAACTCGAATGGAAGCACTTCTGATCCTCGGCGGCTTGCTGCTGATTCTTGCTGGCGCCGTCTGGCTCATCAGCCTGGCATTCTCGACGAGCTTGCTCTGGGGCCTGGGCAGCCTGCTGCCTCCATTGACGTTGGCGTTCGTATTCAGTCACTGGCGTGTTGCGCGCAAGGCGCTGATTCTGTCCTGCCTGGGTTTCATTCCGCTGATCGTGGGGCTGTCGCTGCTGGCCAGTCGCGATGCCGAGCGGCTGGAGGCGATTTTCAGTCTGCGTTGGCTGCCAACCCAGGTCGAGCCGGATCTTGCCATGGGGGTGCGCGGGGAACTGAACGGACGTCGATTCGCGCCGCAACAGGGTGAGCTCATAAATGGCGTACTGAATCTGCGTGAGGGGAAGGGCTTCTTCGCTCGCCAGGAGGTGACGATTCGCTTGCGCGAACCGGTCGAGGGTGCGTTGCGCATCGACGTTCTGCCGGATGACATCGGCGCATTGCCTGAGGTCGAAATCGCCTGGCTGAACCCCGATCAGGAGCTGCCGGAGACGCGACGCCTCGACCGCGGTTACACGTTGCATCTTGATCTGCAGCCGGTGGCGCCGAACAAGCTGCGTGGCGATTTCCATCTCGTGCTGCCGCCACAGTTCGACACAAGCATCACCGGCGTCATCGAGCTGTACACCGATCGCCTGCGCTACCTGAACGGTCAGGTCGACCGCCGCCATGATTCGCGGGACACCCTGGCCTTCGTGATCGAGGACTACCTGCAGCGTCGTCACGCGAGCCGGGACGTCGCTTTGCAATCGACGCCCGTCGTCACGTTGCCGGCCGAAGAGTTGGAGGTTGAGGTCCAGGCTCAGGTGAAGGGCGAGATGCAGGCGTTCACGCTGCCCCTGGCAAAGAACGAGCAGGGCTGGCACGTCAGGGGCGACGACTATCCGCCCCTGACCGAACCTGCGGTGGAGACACCTGTAACGACGACCAAGGCGGCCGAGCCCGTTGCTGCGACGGTGCCGCAAAGCAGTCTGGATCGGCGACTGCGCTTCTCGATGGAGCAGGTCCTGCGCACGCCTGACCGCTATCAGCACCTGTTGATGCGCGCGCACACCGAGCGCGGCGGTGTTGCAGAAGGGCGCTTCGCTGGTCTGGATAGCGAGGGCAATCTGATCATCAGGCGGGTCATCAGCGGCCCAGGCGAAGCGACCTATAACCTGGCTCCCGGGGAGATCGTGCTGCTCGAACTCGTTGACCCTTGACTGGACTGGCCGGCGTTGCGACGCGTCGGCTGCCCTTGAAAATCATCGCCACGCCCCCATCTGCCAGACATCGCCGCAACCGCGGTCCGTGCCATTACGCTGATGTGGAGTTTGTAGACGATGAGTGTGGAGACTCAAAAAGAAACCCTGGGCTTCCAGACCGAAGTGAAGCAGCTGCTTCATCTGATGATCCATTCGCTGTATTCCAACAAGGAAATCTTCCTTCGCGAGCTGATTTCCAACGCCTCCGATGCCGCCGACAAGCTGCGCTTCGAAGCGCTGGCCAAGCCGGAGCTGCTTGAGGGTGGCGCTGATCTGAAGATTCGCCTCAGCTTTGACAAGGATGCCAATACCGTCACTCTGGAAGACAACGGCATCGGCATGAACCGCGATGACGTGATCGCGCATCTGGGTACCATCGCCAAGTCCGGTACTGCCGACTTCCTGAAAAATCTCTCTGGCGACCAGAAGAAGGATTCGCACCTGATCGGTCAGTTCGGTGTGGGCTTCTATTCCGCCTTCATCGTCGCCGACAAGGTCGATGTCTACAGCCGCCGCGCCGGTACCCCGTCCAGCGAAGGGGTGCATTGGTCGTCGAGGGGCGAGGGCGAATTCGAAGTCGCCACCATCGACAAGGCTGAACGCGGCACCCGCATCGTCCTGCACCTGAAGAAGGGCGAAGAAGAGTTTGCCGATGGCTGGCGCCTGCGCAACATCGTCAAGAAGTACTCCGATCACATCGCGCTGCCGATCGAGTTGCCGAAAGAGTTTCACGGTGAAGAACAGGACAAGCCGGTCGAGCAGGAGTGGGAGACGGTCAACCGCGCCAGCGCCCTCTGGACTCGTCCGCGCACCGAGGTGAAGGACGAGGAGTATCAGGAGTTCTACAAGCACGTCGCTCACGACTTCGACAATCCACTGTCCTGGAGCCATAACAAGGTCGAGGGCAAGCTCGAGTACACCTCGCTGCTCTATGTGCCCGGCCGTGCGCCATTCGATCTGTATCACCGCGAAGCGCCGAAAGGCCTGAAGCTCTATGTGCAGCGCGTGTTCATCATGGATCAGGCCGACGAGTTCCTGCCGCTGTACCTGCGCTTCATCAAGGGCGTGGTCGATTCCAACGACCTGTCGCTCAACGTTTCCCGCGAAATCCTGCAGAAGGATCCGGTCATCGATTCGATGAAGTCGGCGCTGACCAAGCGCGTGCTGGACATGTTGGAGAAGCTGGCCAAAGACAAGCCCGAGGACTACAAGAAGTTCTGGTCGCAGTTCGGTCAGGTACTCAAGGAAGGCCCGGCGGAAGATTTTGCCAACAAGGAGAAGATTGCCAGCCTGCTGCGATTTGCCTCCACCAGCGACGCATCGGGCGAGCAGTCGGTTTCGCTGACCGATTACCTGTCGCGCATGAAGGAAGGTCAGGACAAGGTTTACTACCTGACTGGCGAAAGCTACGCGCAGGTCAAGAACAGCCCGCACCTGGAAGTCTTCCGCAAGAAAGGCGTCGAGGTACTGCTGCTCACTGATCGTATCGACGAATGGCTAATGAGCTACCTGACCGAGTTCGATGGCAAGCAGTTCGCCGATGTTGTGCGCGGCGACCTGGATCTGGGCAAGCTGGATTCCGAAGAGGACAAGAAGGCTCAGGAAGAAATCGCCAAGACCAAGGAAGGGCTGATCGAGCGCCTGAAGGGCGCGCTGGGTGATGAAGTCGCCGAGGTGCGCGTCTCCCATCGTCTGACCGACTCGCCGGCGATCCTCGCCATTGGCGAGCAGGATCTGGGCCTGCAGATGCGGCAGATTCTCGAGGCAAGCGGGCAGAAGGTGCCAGAGTCCAAGCCGATCTTCGAGATCAACCCGCAGCATCCGCTGATCGAAAAGCTCGATGCCGAGCCGGACGAGGATCGCTTCGCGGATCTGTCGCACATCCTGTTCGACCAGGCTGCGCTGGCGGCGGGGGATAGCCTGAAGGATCCCGCTGCTTACGTGCAGCGTCTGAACAAACTGCTGGTCGAACTATCGGCCTGATCCCTGGCAGCGATGTACGAACGGCCCGTCAAGTGACGGGCCGTTTTCGTTTCGGGTTGCTTCAGAGCAGGACGCTGACCAGACGAGTGCCGTGGGTGAGATTGTCGGCTACCGGGCAACGCTGCTCGATCTGCTCCAGCAATGCCTGCTTGCCGTCCCGATCCAGATCCGCGTCGATGTCCACCTTGATGCGCAACTCCTGAAAGCCCGGCCGTACAGAAGGATCGCGTCCGAGCAGTCCGGCGGGATCGTAATCGGCTTCAATCTCGAAGCGCATGCCGCGCAGTTCGATCTTCTGCTGGTGAGCGATGAAGCGGCCGATGGTGCCGAAACATCCGGCCACTGCCGCCAGAATGGCTTCCAGCGGCGTCGGGCCGAGGTCTCGGCCCGCCGCGCTCTTTGGCTGGTCCATGATCAGGCGGTGGTTGCCGCATTGCACCTCGATTGCCATTCCGGCATTCAATGTTCCGTGCGCGCTGATGGTTTTCATTGCCATGCGATGGGTCCTTTTGTGAAGTGGAAGAAAAGCAGCGCGCAGTGAGGTAGCGGCTGCGCGGTTGTGGTGGTCATGAGACTAGTGTGATGGCGATGGATGGTCGTTGATTTCAGTCAAATACCGTGGGGGGTATGCCTCGGCTGAGTCTCTGGTCGTGCCCCGCAGCATGGCAACGCTGAACGGGAAGCCCTTCTTACGGTCTACTCGCTGGCTGTCAGGAGGACCGAGCTTTGTACATTTTCAGAATATTTTCCGTTGTAGCCCTCGTTACGTTGTCGTCCGTCGCGGTAGGGGAAGGGCGTGACTATCGTTACAGCGATGCGCATCTGCACTATGTGGATTTTTTCCAGGAAACCGATGGCATGCAAAAGCTGCTGGCAGCGATGGACGCGGGCAGCATCGATCACGTGATGATCAGCGGCATTCCGGTGGCCAAGAAATGGCACGAGAACGAGCCCAAGCGGCCTCGCTACTACGCAGGTGACGATGCGCCGGTGTACTGGTACAGCGCGACCGACGTGTTGGTCGCCGCAGCGCTGGAAGATCTGGATGAGGAGCAGCGCAAGCGCTTCCATCCGTTTCTTTCCGGCTTCAACCCTAACGACAAGAACGCCGACGCGCATATCCGCCGCATGCTGGAGCTGAACCCGGGCCTCTGGCAGGGTCTGGGGGAGGTATTCACCCGACACGATGACGTGACCGCGTTGACCGAGGGCGACACCCCGCGGGCCAACAACGAGGCGCTGGCCAGGGTCTATCACCTGGCGGCGGAGTTCGATCTGCCGGTGATGCTGCATTCCAACATCACCTCCAAGCGAGAGCGCAATCCGCTCTACCTGGTCGAGCTGGAGGAGCCGCTGCGCAATCATCCGCATACGCGCTTTATCTGGGCTCATGCCGGAACCAGCATGGAGCTGCACCGACACCAGGAGAAGCTTGAATTCCTGCACGATACGGTCAGCCGCCTGCTCGATGACTATCCGAATCTGTACATCGACCTTTCCTGGACCATGTTGCAACCTTATCTGCTGGACGAAGATAAGCGTCCCGACCCGAAGTGGGTCGCGCTGGTGAAGCGGCATCCCAAGCGCTTCGTGATCGGCTCGGACGTGGTCGGCCATTTCGATAACCTGGCGACCGGCATGCACGCCTTCGCTCCCTTCCTCGATGCACTTCCAGCCTCCGTAGCGCAAGGCGTGGCGCAAGATAACTTTCTCGCGCTGCTCCCCCGCAAGCGTCAGGCTGAGCTACGTTGAGCGTCATGAGACTGTAATCGGGGCGTCATAACCTGCCTGCTTCGCAAACAGGAAGGAGCAGGTTCCATGTCATTCACTCGTTGGGCGCTCGTCGCCATGGTACTGGGTGTGAGTTCGCCCGCAGCGCTGGCTCAGGTCGAGGTCGTGGGTGCCGTGGAGTACGGCGTGTTCGAAACCGTCAAAGAGGATTTCGAGCCAGGCGAGCGCGTGCTGACTCGTCGTGACCAGCCCATTCGCCAGACGACTGAGGTGCCGGCGCGGCTCGGAAGCAAGTTCGGCCTGCGCTATCGCCTCGCTGGTAAGCGCGAAGCCGATACGCCGCTGACTTTGCTATACCTGACGCCAGGTGTGGTGACACCCGATGGCAAGCGGCATGACAAGTTCGAGGTCGTGCAAGCGCTGGTGTCGGGCGCTGAAACGGACGTGATGGCATTCGAATTCACCGAGCCCCATGAGATTGTGGTCGGTCGATGGCATCTGATGGTGTTCCAGGGGGACCGCAAGTTGGCCGAGCAGATGTTCGACGTCCGGTGATGGCCATCTTGTAGGTCGAGATGGCCATTCGAACCGTTGGTCGGGGAGGGAGTCGAGCGGCGCAAAAAATTGGCGTCAAAGTTCAAGTGAAAGGCCAGGCCTTCCGATAACGGAGCAAGTCACGGTTTGTGGCGTTGTTCCGTTTTTCATGGAGAAGGTAGTCCCATGTCCATTCGCTCGCTCACTATTGGTAAACGCTCAACACTGGGTTTCGGCCTGATTGGCCTGCTCGTCCTCTTCCTCGGCCTGTTCGCACTGAACCAGATGGCCAACATGCGCAACGAGAGCAAGGAGGTCGATGAGAACTGGCTGCCCAGCATCATGGCGCTCAGTGAACTTAACGTCACGGTCATGCGCATTCGAGCCAATACCCTGCGCCTGGCTCTGGCTGAAGAGTCGCAGATGGTGCAGGACACCGCCCAGCGCTTGACCCAGATGCGCAGCGAAGTGGCTCAACGTGATGCCGATTACGCCAAGCGAGTAACTACGGCCGAAGAACGTGCTGCGTATGAACGCTTCAAGCAGAGCTTCGAACAGTACTTGCTGCTTCAGCAACGTGTCGTCGAGCATGTGGTCCGCGGTGAGCGCGCCCAGGCCGTGACGATAATCAACGGCGAAATCAACGGGCACGCGGATAACGTGACTGCGTCACTGAACCAGCTCCTTACCATCAACAGCGAGGAAGCCGGCGGGGCGGCGGATCGCGCGTCCGCACAATACGACACGGCGTTCAGCTGGGTGGTAGCGACGCTGGTGTTCGCTGCCGCTATCACCGTTACGCTGGCCTGGGTGTTCACCCGCAGCGTCGTGGGCCCGCTGGGAACTGCTGTTTCGGTAGCCGAGCGTATCGCTGGTGGTGATCTGACCGGCGATTTTGTGGTCGAGGGCAAGGACGAGCCGGCCCGCCTGCTGACATCACTGAAAGCCATGCAGGCCAATCTGCGCTCGACCATTCAGGGCATCGCCGACTCGTCCAATCAGCTTGCCTCGGCAGCCGAGGAGCTCAACGCGGTCACCGAAGACTCGACCCGCGGCCTGCACCAGCAGAACCACGAGATCGAGCAGGCGGCTGCCGCCGTGAATGAGATGACCGCTGCCGTAGATGAAGTGGCGCGCAACGCGGTGGCTACCTCCGAGGCCTCCCAGGACTCCAACGACACCGCACAGCGCGGTCGCAAGCAGGTGATGCAGACAGTCGAGTCGATCAATCTGCTGGCAAGCGACGTGACCAATACCGCTGGCGAGGTGGAGCATCTTGCCGGTCAGGTGCGAGACATAAGCAAGGTGCTTGAAGTGATCCGCTCGGTTGCCGAACAGACCAATCTGCTCGCGCTGAACGCCGCGATCGAGGCGGCCCGGGCTGGCGACGCTGGGCGCGGCTTTGCGGTGGTGGCCGACGAGGTACGTGCCCTGGCGCATCGTACCCAGCAGTCCACCGGTGAGATCGAGCAGATGATTGGCAGCGTGCATCAGGGCACGGACAAGGCCGTGCACGCGATGCAATCGAGCAACGAGCGTGCCCGTACCACGTTGGAAATGGCTCGGGCGGCCGGCGAAGCCCTTGATGGCATCACTTCGGCGATCAGCCAGATCAGCGAGCGTAACCTGGTGATTGCCAGCGCCTCAGAAGAACAGGCTCAGGTCGCGCGGGAAGTGGATCGGAATCTGGTTAATATCCGTGACCTCTCGCTGCAGTCCTCGGCAGGTGCCAATCAGACGAGCGCGGCCAGTCAGGAACTGGCTCGCTTGGCCATCGACCTGAATGGTCTGGTAGCGCGCTTTCAGGTGTGACATGCGCTAGCCGCAATGGCGCTTTCCCGCCGTCTGCGGGCGCTTCAGCAGCCGCCCGTGCCCCCGTGACAGCACAACGCTGGGCATGGGCGGGAGAGCGGCGTACCATCCGGCGTTTTTCCATGGCAGGCACGGGCTGTTTCGGGCCGTACCTGCCGAGCTGCGAGATGCGCCCATGTCCGATATGCCTCGATTCATTCGCTTCATCAGCCGTACCAGCCTCGTTGCCCAGATCGTCGCGGGCCTGGTGGCTGGCGCCTTGCTTGCGCTACTGCTGCCTGGCGCAGCAAAATCCGTAGCTCTTCTCGGTGATCTGTTCGTGCAGGCGCTCAAAGCGGTAGCACCGATTCTGGTGTTCGTGTTGGTGACCTCTTCACTGGCCAACCACAAGCGCGGCCAGCCTACCCATATCCGCCCCATCATCTTGCTATACGCGCTCGGCACGCTGAGTGCAGCGGCTGTTGCCGTGCTGGCGAGCTTCATGTTTCCGACCACGCTCACGCTGGTCAGCGGTGCAGCGGATGTAGCGCCGCCATCGGGCGTGGGTGCTGTGTTGCAGACGCTGCTGTTCAATATCACGGCTAACCCGGTGCAGGCGCTGCTCGACGGCAACTTCATCGGCATCCTGGCCTGGGCCATCGGACTTGGCTTCGCCTTCCGTCATGCGCAGGAAAGCACCCGGCATCTGATCAGTGACCTTTCCGATGGCGTCACCTTGATCGTCAAGGTGGTCATCCGCTTCGCCCCGCTGGGGGTATTCGGACTGGTAGCCGGCACGTTGGCCGAATCGGGCTTCGACGTGCTGCTGGGCTACATGCGGTTATTGCTGGTGCTGGTCGGCGCGATGCTGTTCATGGCGCTGGTGATGAATCCGCTGATCGTGTTCTGGCAGATCCGCCGCAACCCATATCCGCTGGTATTCGCCTGCCTGCGCGAAAGCGGTATCACGGCGTTCTTCACGCGCAGTTCCGCCGCGAACATCCCCGTGAACATGCAACTCTGTCAGCGGCTCGGGCTGCACAAGGACACCTATTCGGTATCCATTCCGCTCGGGGCGACGATCAACATGGGTGGTGCGGCGATCACCATCACGGTGCTTACGCTGGCTGCGGTCAACACCCTGGGTATCGAGGTGGATATCGCCACGGCGGTGCTGCTCAGCCTTCTGGCTGCGGTATGTGCCTGCGGCGCGTCAGGTGTGGCCGGTGGCTCCCTGCTGCTCATTCCGCTGGCCTGCAGCCTGTTTGGTATCTCCAATGACCTGGCGATGCAAGTGGTGGCCGTCGGCTTCATCATCGGGGTCGTCCAGGACTCGGCGGAAACCGCGCTCAACTCATCTACCGATGTGCTGTTCACCGCTGCTTCGTGTATCGCACATGGCGATATCGATGGAGATGCCGAGCGCCGGGTGTGACGGCGTGAGGTGGAAACAAAAAACGGCGCCCTAGGGCGCCGTTCTTGTTTGTCGCTAGTCAGACTCAGCCTTTGTAGCGGCGCAGCACCAGTGTGGAGTTGGTGCCACCGAAGCCGAAGCTGTTGCTCATCACGGTATCGAGCTGCACGTTCTCGCGGGTTTCGCGAAGAATCGGCATGTCCGCGACTTCCGGATCCAGCTCGTCGATGTTGGCGGAGCCCGCGATGAAGTTGCCTTCCATCATCAGCATCGAGTAGATCGCTTCATGAACGCCTGCAGCGCCCAGCGAGTGACCGGACAGGCTCTTGGTCGAGCTGATGGTCGGGATCTTGTCGCCGAACATGTTGCGCACGGCCTTTATCTCGGCCACGTCACCGACCGGCGTGGAGGTGCCGTGGGTGTTGAGGTAGTCGATCGTGGTATCAACGGTCGACATTGCCTGCTGCATGCAGCGCAGGGCGCCTTCGCCACTCGGCGCAACCATGTCGTAGCCGTCGGAAGTAGCGCCGTAGCCGACGATTTCCGCGTAGATCTTGGCGCCGCGCTTGAGTGCGTGCTCCAACTCTTCGACCACCACCATGCCGCCACCGCCGGCAATGACGAAACCGTCACGCTTGGCATCATAGGCGCGGGAGGCCTTCTCCGGCGTATCGTTGTACTGGCTGGACAGCGCGCCCATGGCGTCGAACAGGCAGCTCTGGCTGTAATGCTCTTCTTCACCACCACCGGCGAAGACCACATCCTGCTTGCCCATCTGGATTTGCTCCATGGCGTGGCCGATGCAGTGCGCGCTGGTGGCGCAGGCCGAAGCGATGGAGTAGTTGATGCCCTTGATACGGAACGGCGTTGCCAGGCAGGCGGATACCGTGCTGCTCATGGTGCGCGGAACACGATATGGGCCGATGCGCTTGACGCCCTTCTCGCGCAGGATGTCGATGGCTTCCATCTGGTTGATGGTCGAAGCACCACCTGAGCCGGCCACCAGGCCGATGCGCGGGTTGGAGATGTCATCGAGGGTGAAGCCGGCGTCTTTCACGGCCTGCTCCATTGCCAGATAGGCGTAGGCGGCAGCGTCACCCATGAAGCGCAGGACCTTGCGGTCGATCAGTTCTTCGAGGTTCAGGTTGACGGAACCGGAAACCTGGCTGCGCAACCCCATGTCCGCGTAGGACTGGTTGAAGCGAATGCCGGGGCGGCCGGCGCGCAGGTTGCCGGAGACGGTCTCTTTGTCATTGCCCAGGCAAGAAACGATACCCAGGCCAGTGATCACGACGCGACGCATGCGGATGTCCTTCAAAAGCTGTCGGTAGAGGTGAACAGGCCGACGCGCAAGCTTTCGGCACTGTAGATCTCGCGGCCATCAACGCTGACGGTGCCATCGGCAATGCCGAGAATCAGCGAGCGGTTGATGGTGCGCTTGATGTGAATGTTGTAGGTGACTTTCTTGGCGGTCGGCAGAACCTGACCGAAGAACTTCACTTCGCCGGAGCCGAGGGCACGGCCACGGCCGGGGTTGCCCTGCCAGCCGAGGTAGAAGCCGACCAGCTGCCACATGGCATCCAGGCCCAGGCAGCCGGGCATGACCGGATCGCCTTCGAAATGGCAAGCGAAGAACCAGAGATCAGGGTTGATGTCCAGTTCGGCGACCAGTTCGCCCTTGCCATACTTGCCGCCCACTTCACTGATGTGAACGATACGATCGACCATCAGCATGTTCGGCGCGGGCAGTTGCGCATTACCGGGACCGAAGAGTTCGCCGCGGCTGCAACGAAGCAGGTCTTCCCGAGTAAAGGCGTGTTGTTTGGTCATGCGTATTCCTCAATGGGCCCCTTGCGAAGGGCTTTGCTGCTTACATACCGGGCCAGAATTCGAGGCCTGATCATCAAGACTAGTCATAGACTGCCGCGTTGTGGCTAAAGTCACAGCCCGCCAACAGCGACGCCATTCAACCCGTACCTGCGGCTGAACGCGCAAAGACAGAATTGGGCGGCTACTTTAACACTCCTTAACGGCGAACGAGGACCTTGCGACAGCGTGTCCTCTATAGACAATCGTTGCAGGGACGGTTGCATGGCGTGAACGAATACCGATCCAAGGGCCCTGGGGAGGCTCTGGAATAGTCTTCGTGACGACTGTAACCAAATGATTTCACTGGGCCCCGTAGTTGCGCTGGCCGCTGTGAAGATGAAACGTATAATGCCCGGCACTGCCATTTCGGATGGCCAACAACGGATTCCTCATGACACGACAGCAACCCATCGCGGTACTCGGCGGCGGCAGTTTCGGTACCGCGATCGCCAATCTGCTGGCCGAGAATGGTCACCACGTCCTGCTCTGGATGCGCGATGCGGAGCAGGCCGAAAGCATCCGGACGCTGCGACAGAACCCTCGCTATCTGAAAGGCGTCGAGATCCTTGCGCAGGTCGAGCCGACCACCGATCTGTCGTCGACCCTCGATGCCTGCGAGCTGATCTTCGTTGCGCTGCCGTCCAGCGCGCTGCGTCAGGCACTGCAGCCGTTCGCGGCGCAGCTCGGCGGCAAGATGCTGGTCAGTACCACCAAAGGCATCGAGGCGGACGGCTTCATGCTGATGAGCCAGATTCTCGAGCAGATCGCGCCGCAAGCGCGCATTGGCGTGCTGTCCGGACCGAACCTGGCGCGAGAAGTGGCCGAGCACGCTTTGACCGCGACTGTGGTGGCGAGCCAGGACGAAGCCTTGTGCCGGAGTGTGCAGCAGGTGCTGCATGGCCGCACCTTCCGTGTCTATGCCAGCTCCGATCGCTTCGGCGTCGAGCTGGGCGGGGCATTGAAGAACGTCTACGCGATCATGGCGGGTATGGCCGCAGCTCTGGGCATGGGTGAGAACACCCGTAGCATGCTTATCACCCGCGCTCTTGCGGAAATGACTCGTTTCGCCGTGAAGCTGGGCGCCAATCCCATGACCTTTCTCGGGCTGGCAGGGGTTGGCGATCTGATCGTGACCTGCACCTCGCCCAAGAGTCGCAATTTCCAGGTGGGCTACGCCCTGGGCGAAGGCCTCAGTCTGGAGGAGGCGGTTTCCCGGCTGGGCGAGGTCGCGGAAGGCGTCAACACTATCAAGGTGCTCAAGTGCAAGGCCGAGGAACTGCAGGTGTACATGCCGCTGGTCGCGGGTCTGCATGCCATCCTGTTCGAGGGGCGTACGCTCGATCAGATCATCGGTGTGCTGATGCGTGGCGAGCCCAAGACCGATGTGGACTTCATTTCAACCGACGGTTTCTGAGCCGAGCGTAGAGGACATTCCATGAGTCAATCGAACCAGGCAACGGATCGGGAATCGCTGATCCTGCGAGCCGTCTGGATGCTGATCTTCTTCTTCGTCTGGCAATTGGCCGAACTGGCCCTGCTGGTGGTCGTGGTGCTGCAGCTGGTAATGCGCCTGGTCAAGGGGTATCCAGACTCCAGCCTGCAGGGCTTTGGCGACAGCCTCAGCCAGTACATCGCGCAGATTGGCCGTTTCGCCACCTTCAATACCGAACGCAAGCCCTGGCCGCTTTCGGACTGGCCGACCCCGCGTCCGGCGGATGTCGAGCTGGCCACCCCGGTTCCGCCCGCTGCGCCGACCGAGCCGAAGGACTCTCCGCAGGGGCCGACGGCATGAAGCTGTGGCTGCTACGACATGGCGAAGCCGAGCCCCGCGCCCGCACCGATGCGGAGCGCAACCTGACCGAGGGGGGCCGCCGCGACGTGCGCCGCAGCGCCACCTTTCTTCGCGGTAAGCCGCTGCAAACGATCCTCGTCAGCCCGTTTCATCGCGCGCAGCAGACTGCGGACGAGGTGCGCAAGGCGCTCGGCTTCGAGGGTGAATGTGAAACCGTGGACTGGCTGACGCCAGAAGCCGATCTCGGCGAAGCATTGCGCCAGCTCGATCTGCGTGGCGAGCGCGATCTGTTACTGGTCACCCACCAGCCCTTCGTCGGCAATCTTGCCGGCTGGCTGGTGAACGGCAACTACGCGGAGCCTGTGCCGATGGCGACCGCATCCCTGGCGGAGCTGGAGGGTGAGGCAATGGCCGGAGGGTTGATGCGGCTGGTGTCCTTGCGTCACGTTGGTTAGGGTTGACCGGTCCGCCAGGCTGTTTTGCCCACGGCGACACATCGATCAAGAACAACAATAGTCCTCAGGAGTATGCGCCTTGAGTATCTGGCACCGTCAGCCCAACCTGGAAGAGCTTCACAGCACCCGCAAGAACACCATCACCGAATTGCTGGACATCCGCTTCGAGACCTTCGATGACGCGTCCATTACCGCCAGCATGCCGGTCGATGCACGCACTCATCAGCCTTATGGCCTGCTACATGGCGGTGCCTCGGTGGTGCTGGCTGAAACCCTTGGTTCGATGGCCAGCTATCACTGCATCGACAGCAGCAAGTTCTATTGCGTTGGACTCGAAGTGAACGCCAACCATCTGCGCGGTTTGCGCAGCGGACGCGTGACAGGCGTATGCCAGCCGGTGCATCTGGGGCGCTCGACCCATGTCTGGGATATCCGTCTCAGCGGCGAGGACGGTAAGCCAAGTTGCATTTCACGTTTGACCGTCGCGATCGTACCGCTGGAAAAGGGTGGTCCGGTGGGCTGACAGCAAAGCCGGGGGACATTGCGGCCTGCTGATTGGCCTGAATGCCCTTCATTCGGCAGGGCTATGGCGATTGCCGCCTGCCGAGGCCTGCCAGACAATGAGGCCTCAGTCTGTCCGGCAATGTCTTCCATGTCGCAACGCATCTTTTTCGCCCACGCCAATGGCTTTCCCTCGGCCACCTATCGCAAGCTGTTCGACGCCCTGGCGCCCGAATACCGGGTTACGCACATGGACCGCCACGGGCACGATCCGCGCTTTCCAGTCGACGATAACTGGAACAATCTACTCGATGAGTTGTTCGAGCAGCTCGAGCGATTGCACGAGCCGGTGTGGGGAGTAGGGCATTCGTTCGGCGGTATGCTGCATTACCGCGCCGCGTTGTTGCGTCCGGAGCTGTACCACGGGGTCGTCATGCTGGATTCGCCGATACCGACCTGGTTCGACCAGACAGTGATCTGGGCGGCCAAGCGCCTCGGTTTCATCGACCGGCTGACGCCGGCCGGCCGTACGCTGGGACGGCGCGAACAGTTCGCCAGTGTCGAAGAGGCACGTGCGTATTTCGCCGGCAAGGCCCTGTTCAGCAGTTTTGATCCGGAATGCCTCGAAGCCTATATCGAGCATGGTCTGGAGCCTGTGGGGCAGGGGCTGCGCCTGCGTTTCGATCCGCAAACCGAAATCAGTATCTATCGCAGCGTGCCGCATCTCACTCCCGGTTGGCCGCCGGCCTTGAAGATTCCGCTGGCCATGATCCGTGGGCGCGATAGTCGTGTCGTGCTGCCGCATCATGGTTATCTGCTGCGGCTGATGTCGCGCGGCGAAGCGCACACGTTGCCCGGAGGCCACATGTTTCCATTCGAACAGCCGCAGCAGACCGCCGAAAAACTGCGTGAACTTCTCGGCCGTTGGAGCGGCTATACCGAGCTTTCCAAGGGGGCTGCATGAGCGTGCTGTTCGAAGAGGTCCGGCTGAGCCTGCCGCACCTCGAAGTGGCGGCGCATCTTTACGGGCCCGACGACGGCAAGCCGGTGATTGCGCTGCATGGCTGGCTGGATAACGCTGCGACGTTCAGTCGTCTGGCGCCGCGGCTACAAGGGCTGCGCATCGTGGCGCTGGATCTGCCCGGCCATGGCCATTCCGATCATCGCCCGATCGGGGCCGGCTACAACATCTGGGACTACGTCCATGACGTGCTGCAGGTCGCCGAGCAGTTCGGCTGGCAACGCTTTTCATTGCTCGGGCACTCCATGGGCGCGATCGTTTCCGTGCTGCTCGCCGGTGCGCTACCCGAGCGCGTCGAGCGGCTGGCATTGATCGACGGCGTAATCCCCTACACCGGCGAAGCGGATAGCGCGCCGCAGAAGCTTGGGTCCGCACTTGAGGCGCTGCTCGCGGTGAACGACAAGCGCAAACCGGTCTACGCGAGTTTCGACCAGGCTGTGCAAGCGCGGATGAAAGGCGTCGGCGCGGTCAGTCGCGAGGCGGCCGAAATGCTCGCACAGCGCGGGTTGATGCCTGTCCCCGGCGGCTATACCTGGCGCACCGATCCACGTCTGATGCTGCCTTCGGCCATGCGACTGACGCGCGCCCATGCGCTGGCTTTCGTCAATCGGGTCGCTTGCCCGACCAGCCTGGTGCTGGCCGAGCAGGGGCTGATGACGCAGCCTGAGCTGCTCGAACTTGTCGAAGGGTTCCCGTTCGATATCCGCCGCTTGGCGGGTGGGCATCATTTGCATCTGGACGATGACATCGGCGCTGAGGCGGTCGCCAGGGTATTCAACAGCTTCTTGCGCGACTGACGTATCCAGCGGGCTCGCAATACTCTCTCGCAAACCCTTGCTTGACTTGCTTTTGCCAACTGGCGAGGCTGGGAAGCAATGTTCCAGCAGAGCCAGCGCAATGATTGATCGCTACAGAGCCACGTTTCCCTGCGAGAACCGGCCTGCTGACGTTCTGAGCCTATCGGGTCCATGCGACGCGATACGCCGGTTGAGCTTCGTCAAGCAGTCGAAGGTGTCCCGTTGAGGAGAGTTATGCGAAGTGCATGGATAGCAGCGGCGGCGTTTTTCTCCGCCGCTGTGCTGGCGGCTGACGTTACCGGGAGCGCCGATCTGGAGCGCCTGCCTCGTTTTGCCCAGGCGCAGATCGTCGATTACCGGCAAACCCAGGTTCAGGAGCGGGTGTATCCGCAGGACTCGATACGTCGCATCAGTGGCAACCTGCGGATGGCCTCCCAGGTGGTCGTCTCTGGCGAGCTGACCGCGATCACCTATCAATTGCCAGCCACGCACACGGGTATTGAAGCCTTTACCGAGGCTCGCGGCACGCTGTTGCAACAGGGCGCCGAACTGCTTTTCTGGTGCGAAGGGCGCGAGTGCGGTTCCAGCAGCCTCTGGGCCAACGCTATCTTCAACAAGTCCATGCTTTACGGTCCTGAAGCGCGGCAGGCCTATCTGCTGGCACGCATGCCAGGCGGTGAAGGCGAGCTGATCGCGCTTTACGGGATTACCCGTGGCAACGGCAGGCCTTATCTGCACGTCGAGCAACTCCACTCCGACCGGCCTCTGGCTGGTGTGCTGCCGACTGCGGCGACATTGCAGCGACAGCTGCGTAGCACCGGGGAGCTGCGTTTGCCCGATCTGGCCGATGAGCCGACTGCCGAGTGGGGCGTGCTGCTGGCCAATGTCATGCGTCTGGACAGCACAACGCGGGTGAGCCTGGCCGGGCGTAGCGCAGCCGCCTGGCGTGAAGCGCTGATCGCCGAACGCATTCGTGGCGGTCGCCTGGAAGTGGATGACTCGGAGCAACCCGGCCTGCTCATCAGACTATTGCGCTGATCCTGCGTAACGGCTGCAATAGCCGTCTTCGCTGACGCGTCACGCTGACAGAACGCGCCGGCTCTTTTCAGTAGAGTAATTTCACATGCTCAACAATGATCGCCTGCTGGTGCAGATTCTGCTCCTCGGGCTGCTGGCCGCCTGTCTCTGGGTACTGGCGCCCTTTGCTTCCGCGTTGTTCTGGGCTGCCGTTCTGGCATTCGCCAGCTGGCCGGTCATGCGCGTGCTGACCCGTTGGCTGAATGGCAATGCCACGCTCGCCGCCGGTCTGCTCACGTTCAGCTGGATGGTTCTGGTGGCGGTGCCGCTGGTTTGGCTGGGCTTCAACATCGCCGACCAGATACGCGATGCCAATGCATTGCTGCACGATCTGCAGGTCGAGGGACTGCCGCCGGCGCCGGCCTGGCTGGGTGAGGTGCCGCTGATAGGCGATGCACTGCTGAATTTCTGGAGCACCGTGGACGAGCAGGGCACTGCGCTGATCGCCAGCATTCGGCCCTACATCGGCCAAGTCGCCAACTGGCTCTTGGTGCGCAGCGCGCGCATCGGCGGCGGGATGCTCGAACTGGCGCTGAGCCTGGTGCTGGTGTTCTTCTTCTATCGCGATGGGCCACGCTTGTCGGCATTCGTCCATAGCCTGTTGCACAGGCTGATCGGTGACCGAGCGGATCATTATCTGGAACTCGTTGCGGGGACGGTGCAGCGAGTGGTCAACGGGGTGATCGGCACTGCCGCGGCTCAGGCGATTCTGGCCTACATCGGTTTTCTCATCGCCGGGGTGCCGGGAGCGCTGGTGCTCGGGCTGCTGACCTTCGCCTGTAGCTTCATCATGGTGCCGCCGCTGATCTGGGGCCCAGCCGCTGCCTGGCTGGCCTGGCAGGGCGATTACGGTATGGCGATCTTCCTCGGCATCTGGGGGATGTTCATCATCAGCGGCGTGGACAACGTGCTCAAACCCTATCTGATCAGCCGAGGAGGCAATCTGCCGCTGGTGGTGGTGCTGCTCGGTGTGTTCGGCGGCATTCTCGCGTTCGGTTTCATGGGGCTGTTCCTCGGCCCGACCCTGCTCGCGGTCGCCTATAGCCTGCTGGGTGACTGGCTGATCAAGGAGGTGCCGCAGATGCCACCGCACGAATCGACGCAGCTCGCGAACGAGCGGCGGGAACCTGCCGGGCGGTGAGGTGGCGTCTGCCGGTCACTGCTCCTCTTCGTAGCGCACGAGGGCGTCGTGGGCGACGATGCGGCCCAGCGCTATGAGCTCCGGCGCCTTGTAGAACTCGTAGAAGCGGCAGGCCCGCTTCGGAATATTGACCAGTACATTCGGCGGATAGCCGGCGATCTTGTACTGCGCCAGCGACGACTGCATGACATCGAAGCTCTGGTTGATCAGCTCCAGCAGCGACGCCGGGCCAGTCACATCGATTACCGTCGAGCCTTCCGCCGATCGAGGCGCGCTGCGGCTGGTCGGTGCGGCCGGTGGCTGATCACCGCGAGTCAATTCGCCTGCGCGGATATCCTCGATCTGTTCGGTCAGCTCGGCTTCGTCCTTGCGCCAGAACGGGATGTGCGAGCTGATCGAGGTCATGAGCGAGTCGAAGCGGCCGGGGCGCTCGATCTCCGGCAGCGGATATTGCTTGTGATTGTTGGCGTTGAGGTTGACCGCGATGATCATGTCGCAATGCGCCGACACCACCGGGACGATCGGTAGGGGATTGAGCAGGCCGCCGTCGACCAGCATGCGATTGCCCTGCATGACCGGCGTGAACAGGCTCGGGATGGCCGCGGAGGCGCGCATCGCCAGTTCCAGGCTGCCTTCCTGAAACCAGATTTCTTGCTGATTGGTCAGGTCGGTGGCGACCGCGGTGAACGGAATCGGCAGATCCTCGATGCGGGTCTTGCCGACCATGTCGCGGATGCGGCCGAACACCTTTTCGCCGCGGATCGCGCCGAGACTGAAGCTCGGGTCGACCAGGCGCAGCAGATCCAGATAATCGAGGCTTTCGATCCAGCTGCGGTACTCGTCGAGCTTGCCGGCTGCATAGATGCCGCCGACGACCGCGCCCATTGAACAGCCTGCAATGCAGGCGATCTCATAGCCTCGTGCCTCCAGTTCCTCGATCACGCCGATATGCGCATAGCCCCGTGCGCCACCTGATCCCAATACCAGTGCAACTCTCTTACTCATGCGGTTCTCCCTGTGGCACTCGCGATAGCTTCGTGCCTGGCCGGCAAGCCTGCAAGGGCTGATCGGACCTCGCCACGCTTGAGCCTGTCGTTGCAGGCCCGAATCCGGCGGCTACCGGCGAACTTACAGCGGCCTTTGCTACAATCGCCGCCCGTTTGTGCATGTGTCACGAGAGAGTCCGATGAGCGAACCGATCCGCCTCACCCAGTACAGTCATGGCGCCGGCTGCGGCTGCAAGATATCGCCCAAGGTGCTGGACGTGATTCTTGCCGGCAGCGGAGCGCAGAACCTCGACCCGCGCCTTTGGGTCGGTAACGCCTCGCGTGATGACGCCGCGGTGTATGGCATCGATGAAGAGCGCGGCGTGGTGTCGACCACAGATTTCTTCATGCCCATCGTCGACGATCCGTTCGATTTCGGTCGCATTGCTGCGACCAATGCCATCAGCGACATCTACGCC
The DNA here is from genome assembly GCA_007713455.1 of Pseudomonas sp. Lineage (GTDB taxonomy): Bacteria > Pseudomonadota > Gammaproteobacteria > Pseudomonadales > Pseudomonadaceae > Stutzerimonas > Stutzerimonas chloritidismutans. The sequence goes on along the minus strand of VMRT01000007.1, from coordinate 380,446 downwards.
ATGGGTGGCGATCCGCTGATGGCCATCGCCATCCTCGGCTGGCCGGTCAACGTGCTGCCGCCGGAAGTCGCCCGCGAAGTGATTGCCGGTGGCCGCGCCGTCTGCGATGCCGCAGGCATTCCGCTGGCTGGCGGCCATTCGATCGATGCGCCCGAGCCGATCTTCGGCCTGGCCGTCACCGGGCTGGTGAACAAGCGCCAGATGAAGCGCAACGACACTGCCACCGCCGGCTGCACGCTGTACCTGACCAAGCCGCTGGGCATCGGCATCCTCACCACCGCCGAGAAAAAGGCCAAGCTGCGCGCAGAGGACGTCGGGCTGGCCCGCGACTGGATGTGCACCCTGAACACTGCCGGTAGCCGTTTCGGCAAGCTCGAGGGGGTTCGTGCCATGACCGACGTCACCGGCTTCGGCCTGCTCGGCCATCTGGTGGAAATGGCCGACGGCAGCGGCCTGACTGCCGAGATCGACTACGACCGCGTACCGCGGTTACCGGGCATCGAGTACTACCTGGAGCAGGGGTGCGTGCCCGGCGGGACCCAGCGCAATTTCGACAGCTACGGTGAGCGCATCGGCACGCTCGACGAACGCCACAAGCAGCTGCTCTGTGACCCGCAAACCAGTGGTGGCTTGCTGGTCGCCGTGGCGCCGGAAGGCGAAGCTGAATTCCTCGCCGTTTGCGCCGAGCTCGGCCTCGCCCTGGAGCCGATTGGGCAGCTGGTGGACGCGCGCAGTCATGCAGTAGAGGTGCGTTGATGCGCAGCGATACCGAAGATTTTCGCGCGTTGTTCCTCAACGACACCCCGATGATGGATGCCCGTGCGCCGGTGGAATTCGACAAGGGCGCGTTTCCCGGCGTGGTCAACCTGCCGCTGATGAGCGACATCGAGCGGCAGAAGGTCGGCACCTGCTACAAGCAGCACGGCCAGAAAGCCGCCATCGAGCTGGGCCATCAGCTGGTGTCCGGCAAGACCAAGGCGGAGCGGCTTCAGGCCTGGGCCGATTTCGCCCGGGCTCATCCGAACGGCTACCTGTACTGCTTCCGTGGTGGTTTGCGTTCGAAGATCGTCCAGCAATGGCTGAAGGACGAGATGGGCATCGAGTACCCGCGGGTCGTCGGCGGCTACAAGGCGATGCGCCATTTCTTGCTGGACACCATTGATCAGGCTGTCGAGCAGTGCGGTTTCGTGCTGGTGGGCGGGATGACCGGTACCGGCAAGACCGAAGTGCTGGCGCAGCTGGATAACAGCCTGGACCTGGAAGGCCTGGCCAATCACCGTGGCTCCAGCTTCGGCAAGCGCGCGACACCACAACCGGCGCAGATCGATTTCGAGAATGCCCTAGCGATCCGGCTGCTGAAGATGCGTGCCACGGGCATCGAGACGTTCGTCGTCGAGGACGAGGCGCGTCTGGTCGGGCGTTGCTCCATCCCGCTGCCGCTGTTCCAGGGCATGCAGCATTTCCCGCTGGTCTGGCTTGACGACAGCCTCGTAGGGCGCGTTGATCGGATCCTCAAGGACTACGTGATCGACCTCTGCGCCGAATTCATCGCCGAGGAGGGTGAGAGCGGTTTCGCTGCATTCGCCGAGCGTCTGCAGCAAAGTCTGGTCAATATCAGCAAGCGACTCGGCGGCGAGCGTTACCAGCGCCTGGCATTGCTGATGGATCAAGCGCTGGCGGAACAGGCGCGTAGCGGCTCTGTCGACCTGCATCGCGCCTGGATTGAGGCGCTGCTGGGTGAGTATTACGACCCCATGTACGCCTATCAGCGCGAGAGCAAGGCCGAGCGTATCGAGTTCGCTGGCGACCAGCCTTCCGTGGTCGAGTATCTGCGGCACCGTCAGGCGCGAGCGGCGCCTTAATTCCTGGATGGCATATGAGGATCATGCGATGAAAACCTGGCTATCTTTGCCTTTGCTAGTTCTGTTGCTGGCCGGTTGTGCTGGCAAGACGGCATACCGTGACAGCTGCGCCGCGGAGCTGAATGCGGCGTGGAAGGAGCAGAGCCTGGCAGAAGCCGAAGGCTTCGCCGGTACGGTCAGCTACTCCAAGGCCATGGCCTTGCTGACCGGCGCCAAGACGCAGCAGCAGTTCGAAGCCTTCCGCGGTTGCACGCAGAAAGCGCAGAAGGCGCGCTTCTACCTTCGCGAATCCCGCGCCGGTCGCTGAGCCGGCGCCTTCAGTTGCCGGTCCGTTCGCTAGCGCACGGGCCGGCAATTGCCTTCGAGCTTTCCGGCTCGCTTACCGCTTTCCCGCGGCCGTCATCTCACAAGTAATGTCTGCAGCTGCTTCCCATCGTCTGGAAACAGGCGCAGCGGTGTGAGCGTTGCAACGGTGCCGACATCACAAAGTCGTCACCGCGCATTTCCTTCGCTTTGCCTGGCCGCAGCTGACCAGTAGCATCAGGGCGACGAACGAAGGAGAGTCTATGCGCACCCGATTGGACGCCTGCCTGCGAGCAGTCAACGAAGTATTGCTCGGCAAGGAAGCCCAGGTTCGACTGGCCCTTGCCTGCCTCTTGGCCCGAGGTCATCTGCTGGTCGAAGACATGCCGGGCATGGGCAAGACCACCCTGAGTCATACCCTGGCCAAGGTGCTAGGACTGGAGTTCCAGCGCATCCAGTTCACCTCCGATCTGCTGCCCGGTGACATTCTCGGCACCTCGGTGTTCGACAAGGACAGCGGGCAATTCGTCTTCCACCCGGGGCCGATCTTCGCCGAGCTGGTGCTGGCCGACGAGATCAACCGCGCCACGCCGAAGAGCCAGAGCGCGCTGCTTGAAGCCATGGAGGAGGGGCAGGTCACCATCGAGGGGGCGACGCGCCCGTTACCTGACCCATTCTTCGTCATCGCCACACAGAACCCGGTCAGTTCAGGCGGCACCTTTGCATTGCCGGAATCGCAGCTTGACCGCTTTCTCATGCGCGTTTCCCTGGGCTATCCGGCCAAGGCAGCGGAAAAGGCGCTGCTGTTGGGTGAGTCGCGACGCGATCTGCTGACCCGCCTCGAACCGCTGCTGGAACACGACGAGCTACGTGCCATTCAGGACGCAGTGGGCAACGTGCGGGTCAGCGATGCGCTGGTCGACTATGTGCTGCGACTGGTGGAGGCCACCCGCACGCAGCCGCAATTCGCCTGGGGACTGTCGCCGCGGGGCAGCCTGGCCCTGCTTGCGGCTGCACGTGCCTGGGCGTTTCTCGACGGTCGCGACTACGTGATCCCGGAAGACGTGCAGGCGGTATTGCCAACCGTGGTCGGTCATCGCCTGCGCGAGCGCGCGGATGCCACCGGTCACGGCGGCGGCGCGCTGGTGCAGTGGTTGCTGCGCGAAGTGCCTGCGCTGTGACAGCGACATCCACGCATGATGGCGGGCAACCATCGTGAGGCTGTTGCCGCGCTTTCGTGACCGCTGGCTGCTACGGCGCATCCCGCCCGCTTCCAGCGTGCGCCTGAACCAGCGGCGCATCTTCATCATGCCCACCGCGGTCGGGCTGGCGTTCCTGGTGGCGCTGCTGCTGATGCTGCTGACCGCGATCAACTACCAGAACAGCCTGGCCTACGGCCTGACCTTTCTGCTCGGGTCGTTGTATCTCGTCACCATCCTGCATACCTGGCGCAATCTTGCCGGCCTGGTCCTGCAGGCGGGCGGAACCACCGCAGCATTCGTCGGTGAGCAGGCGCTGTTGCGGGTGCGTCTGGAAAGTCCCGGTCGCGCCTATCAGGCGGTGGCGCTCGGCTGGCCGGCCAGCGGCTTGCGGCTGGTCGATGTGCCGGCGGGCGGCGCCGTCGAAGTCGAATTGAGCCTGCCGACGCAACGCCGCGGCTGGCTGCGACCGGGGCGTGTGCGGGTCGAGAGCCGTTTTCCGCTGGGCCTGCTGGTGGCCTGGAGCTGGATCGATCTGGAGCTGGCGGCGCTGGTCTACCCGCAGCCATCGATTGCCGAGCGCCCGCCCGGCGGCAAGGTGCCGGAAACCGAGGATGAGGGCACGCTGACGCACGGCGCCGGTGTCGACGACTATCAGGGGCTACGGGCCTGGCAGCCGGGCGATCCGCGTCGACGCCTGCACTGGAAGGCCTATTCCCGTGGCCAGGGCCTGCTGGTGAAGGATTTCGCCAGCCTGCTCGGCAACGATCCGCTGCTCGACTTCGATGCCCTGGACGGCGACACCGAGCAGCGCCTGTCGAGGCTCTGCCACTGGGTCGTCGACCTCAGCGACAAGCAGCAACCGTTCGCACTGCGCCTGCCGGGTGAGCTGGTCGGACCCGATGGCGGGCAGGCTCATCGGGATGCCTGCCTGCGTGCACTGGCGCTGCATGGCCTGAGCGAGGAGGGCGTGAAGTGAGCGCGAAGCCGGGAATTCCGCGCAACAGCCTGATCTGGCTGCTGGTGGCGCAGGTGCTGGTGATCCTGCCGCACCTCACTCATCTGCCGCTATGGATCATCGGCCTGTGGTTGGGCTGCGCCAGCTGGCGGATCCAGATATTCCGCATGCGTGCGCGTTATCCGCGCAGCTGGCTCAAGGCGCTGCTGATGATTGGCGCCGGCTTCGGCGTGTATTTCTCACGCGGCAGCCTGGTCGGCCTGGAAGCCGGCGTGGTGCTGCTGATAGCTGCGTTCATTCTCAAGCTCGTGGAGATGAGCACCCGTCGCGATGCACTGGTACTGATCTTCCTCGGCTTCTTCGCGGTGGTGACCAGCTACCTGTTCGAGGACAGCCTGGTCGCCGGACTGTATAGCCTGCTGCCCGTCACCGCATTGCTGGCCGCGATGATCGGGCTGCAGCAGAGTAGCCTGGTCACCCGACCATGGCCGACGGTACGCCTGGCCGGTTCGCTGCTGTTGCAGGCGATTCCGCTGATGCTGGTGCTGTTTCTGTTCTTCCCCCGCCTGCCGCCACTGTGGTCGTTGCCGCAGGCCGGCGACCGCGGCACAACCGGCTTGGCCGATCACATGGCGCCCGGCGACATCGCCCGTCTTGGCCGTTCGGCTGAGCTGGCCTTTCGCGTCACCTTCGACGGCGACATTCCGCCCCGCGACCAGCTCTACTGGCGCGCGGTGACCTTCGAACGCTTCGACGGTCGTCGCTGGTCGCAGTCCTACGCTTCGCAGCTTCCCCAGGCGCCGGAGTGGCAGGCGGCTGGTGAGCCGCTCAGTTACAGCATCGTCATGCAGCCCAGCGGTCAGCCCTGGCTGTTCGCGCTGGATGTGCCGCAGGTTGCGTCCGCCGAGGCGCAGCTGATGGAGGATTTTCATCTCCAGCGCCGCCAGCCGGTGAACAAGCCGCTGATGTATCAGGCGAGCTCCTGGCTGGACGCGCGTCGCGAAGCGACCAGCGCACCGGCGAGCCTCGGGCGCGCATTGCAGCTGCCGGAGCAGGGCAATCCACGTACTCGCGCCTGGGCGACCGAGCTACGGCGCTCTGCGCAAGAGCCGCAGGCGATGGTGGATGCGCTGTTGAAGCACTTCAACCGCCAGCCCTATCACTACACCCTGGAGCCGCCGCCGGTGGGGAGCGATATCGTCGATGACTTCCTGTTCGAGACGCGCAGCGGTTTCTGCGCACACTTCGCCGGCGCCATGACTTTCGTGCTGCGCGCAGCGGGCATTCCGGCCCGGGTGGTGGCGGGCTATCAGGGAGGTGAGGTCAACCCGGCGGGCAATTACCTCTCCGTTCGTCAGTTCGACGCCCACGCCTGGGTCGAATACTGGGTCGCCGAGCGCGGTTGGGTCAGTGTCGACCCGACCTTCCAGGTCGCGCCCGAGCGGGTGGAGCAGGGCCTGGAGCAGGCGCTGGCCCGTGAGCAGAGCTTTCTCGCCGACGAACCGATGTCACTGCTGCGCTACCGTGACATCGGCTGGATGAACGCGCTGCGCCTGCGCTGGGACAGCCTCAATTACGGTTGGCAGCGCTGGGTACTCAACTATCAGGACGAGCAGCAGTCTCAGATGCTGCAACGCTGGTTCGGCAAGCTGGACGGGCAGACGCTCGGTCTTGGCCTGGTGGCGCTGCTGGGTGTGCTGACCGGCGTGCTCGCGCTGCTGCTGTTCAAGCCCTGGCGGCGCGAAACGGACGTTCAGCAGCGCCTGTTCCGGCGCTTCGAACGACTTCTGGCACGTCATGGCGCGCGCCGCCACAAAGGCGAGGGTGCCCGTAGTTTCGCCCAGCGCGCCGCAGTGATGCTGCCCGAACAGGCGCCAGCCATCCTTGCGTTCGTCAGCCTCTACGAGGCGCAGCGCTACGCCGAGCAAACTGATGCGACTGACGACCTGTCACGCGCCTTGAACCAGCTGCGCCGGGCGCTGCCCTGGCGTCCCGCTGCGCCGGCGCAACGTGGCTGACGTCCATTGCCGGCATGGATGATTCGGCATTTCATGCGGCCGCTTCTGCCAGGCAGGCTCGCACCCTCACCGGCGCCCCTTTAACATCGCTCGCATAACGAACGATAACGAGGTGGATATGGAGCTTTGCGAGCTATTGCAGGCGGTGCGTGACAACCCCGGCAGTTTGGTGGTACCGGCCAGCTGGGGACAGGGGCGTGCCGGTTTCGGCGGTCTGGTCGCCGCGCTGGTCTTCGAAAGCATGCGCGCCAAGGTGCCCGACGGCAGACCGCTGCGTTCGCTGGCGATCACCTTCGTCGGGCCGCTGGCGCTGGACGCGCCGGCGAGCTTCGAGGCCGAGGTGTTGCGAGAAGGCAAGGCCGTGAGCCAGATGCTCGGCCGGGTGATGCAGGACGGGCAGGTGGTCACCATAGTCCTGGGCAGCTTCGGCGCAGCGCGCAGTTCCGTCGTGGATGTCGCGGCCGAGCCGGCGCCAGCCATGCCACCGGTCGAAGCCTGCCAGGAACTGCCTTACGTAGCAGGCGTAACGCCGGAATTTACCCGTTACCTGGCCATGCGCTGGGGCATCGGCGGGCTGCCATTTTCTGGCAACGCGTCCCGCGAAATGGGCGGCTGGGTGCGCCAGCGTGGTGATGTACCCCGCGAGCCGATGACCGAAGCGCACCTGCTGGCGCTGGTCGATGCCTGGCCGCCTGCCGTGTTGCCGCATCTGAAGAGCTTCGCGCCCGGCAGTTCACTGACCTGGACCATCGAATTCATCCAGCCGTTGCCTGAACTCGACAGCCACGACTGGTGCATGTACCGCGCAGTTATCGAGCATGCCCGTGACGGCTACGGCCACTGCGCCGCGGCGTTGTGGACACCAGCCGGAGAATTGGTCGCGCTGAGCCGGCAAACGGTGACCGTTTTTGGCTGATGGCAATCGGCGGTGTGCGTTACCGATGTTCATCGCCGAGGTGCCGCGCTACGCGAGGGTTTTACTTGCGATCGGTGCGGTAGATCTTTTCCGGATTCATCTTTGGGCTCCACGGCAGGCCGGCGTTCTGCCAGCCGTTCTGTAGGCGAAAACCTGCCTGCAGTCCTTCCTTTATCGCCGCGCCCTGAAATCCATCGACGACATACCGCGCATTGGGAAAACCGTTCTCACGCAGGAAATCCGCACTGGGTTTGCCACGCTCGCTGCCCGAGCGGCACATGGTGATGATTTCGGTGTCGGCGCCCAGCCCACGCTTGTCCAGTTCGGCCTGGATCTGCTCGAGGAACTTCGGATTACGGTTGGTTTGGAACGCACCGCGCTCGTCATTCCAGGCGTCCCGATCGACGAGCAGATACGGAATGTTGGTGTCCACGGCATCGGTGAAGCCGACGAACATGATCTCCACCGGGTCGCGGACGTCGATGAAGAGGACCTTTGCATCCTCCTGTTGGGCGCGGGCGTAGGCGTCTTGCGGGGTGACTTCGAGTTCTACTGCCTGGGCCGCGAAAGCCAGCATGCTGAGGGAAAGGGCGATCAATGAGGATTTCATCTGAAGCTCCGACATGAAAGGACGTAGATGTTCGGGTCATCTTATACCGGTGGGGGTATTTATCCACTCATTGATCCACTCAGTGCTTCTCTTCCCAACCGCTAACCATGGCTCTGATGTGTTCCAGGGGCGTCCGCCCGGTTGTGGCCAGGTACACATGCGCTATCAGGAAGATCAGCATCATGAACGCGCCCGCTGTGTGCAGCAGTGCGACCTGTTGCAAGCCGAGCCAGGGCGAGAGCTGCTCCTGCATCTGCCCCCAGAAGAGATAGAGCAGCCCGGTCAGCCACAGCAACGGGCCGATCATCACTTTGACGAACAGGTACGACAGGCGCTGCAACGGGTTGTGCTTGCGCTCCACCGTGATCTTGTACGGATGGGGGGCGCCCATGAAAATCCCGTGGACGTAGTAGCGCAGCATCCGATCGATGTTGTTCAGCGTGGGAGTGTACTGGCGCCACTGGCCGGTGGTGAAATGCCAGAAGATGCCGAATACCCACAACAGCATCAGCAGCCAGGCTGATACCTCGTGGATTTCAACCGCAGTGCGAAACTCCAGTAACGCGTGGCTGCCATGAACCGCGAAGCCGCTGAACAACAACGTGATGATCAGTGTGGCTTGCGACCAGTGCCAGAAGCGCTCGAAACGGGTAAACAGGTAGAGACGCTCGCCCATGTCAGTGGCTCCTTCTGCGGCGCGAGAGTACGCGCAAGGCGCCATGGATGAGGACGCCCAGCAGGGCGAGGCCAGCCAGCCCAAAGCCGATCCGGTCGAGCAGGGGGCTGTGGTGTTTGCCAGTCAGCCAGATGCCGGGTACAGCGCCGAGCCGGCTTTGCCTGGCATGGCACTGCGCGCAATCGAGCGCCTGTTCCTTCGGTGCGACCATATGGGTGATCGGCCACAGCATCGACGTGTCGACGAAGTCGAACTTGCCACTGTAGGGTGCGCCAGAAGCGTCGGCTCCAGCCTGCAGGGCCTTGGCCCAGTCGAAGTTGTACCAGAACGCCGTATCGTTCGGGATCGCGGTATGCGGCACCAGCAATGTCAGGTGTTCGGTATCGAAAGGCTGGCGCCCGTGAAAGGTTTTGACCGGCCAGATGCGTGCATCAGCGGCCCCCGGTGTGCCGTGAAAGCTATTGATCGGTACCCGGGTGCTTGGGTCTATTACAGTATCGGGTTGCACATAGCTAACCCGACCGTCGAACCAGACATAGTCGGGCACTACATCCTCGCCGAGTACGAAACTGCCCTTTCTGCTGTCGTAAAGAACCTGACCGCGCTCGTTGCGCGTCTGGAATGGCTTGCCGTTGGCGTCCATTCTTCCGGCGCTGGACCAGTCCCAGGCCATTTTGGTAGGCACGCCGCCGCGGGCGAAGGCCGGGATATGACAGCTCTGGCAGGCAAGCACGCTGGTGTGGTCATTAAGGCGCCCGGCGTGCAGCAGGTTTCCCTGGTGCGGCTTGTCACCATGGCAGGACTGACAGGTCGAACGGTTGCGCTCGCTGCGTTCACCTCGAGTGACTGCGCCGTGCGGGTCGCTGGCAGTAACGTTGATGCGACTGCCGGCGATCCGGTGCTCCTCGGCAACGTGGCACGTCGAACAGGTGAAATCGAGACCCTCGGCGGCCATGTGCACGTCCAGCTCACGCGACGGCGCATTGAGCGACGAATCTAGGTCGCCGTGCTTCACGCCGTCGCCACCGCCGCCGTAGTAATGGCAGGTCCCGCAGGTCCGGCGCGTGGTTGCGCCAACATGGCGAGCCACGGCGGCTAGGTCGACCGGTTCGATGAATTTGCCTGAGCCGGGTGCGGTTTCGCTGCGCACCAGCGGCGGATGCCCGGCGAGGCCCGCAAGCTTGAGGTAGTTGCCGGTGTTATGGCATGAAAGGCAGTCGACCTTGGTTTCGTCGGTAAAGTCGAAGCTGGCATCCTTCCAACCGTAGCCGATGTGGCAGGACTGGCAGAACGCCTCGTTGGAGCGGTCGCCGATGCAGAAGCCGTTGAGCATGGTCTTCTTGCCCAGACGCTGACCGGTATCCGGGTTTATGTAGTCCCAGGTCCAGTGCCGCGTGGCCATGATCTGCTTGGCTGCCTTGCCGTGGCAGCTCAGACAGGCCCGCGTTACTTCTTCGCCACTGGCGAAAGGACCCAGCAGGGCATCGAAACGAGCGTGATTGGCGGTGGATGCTTGCGCCAGGCCGCCAGCAAGCAGGAGCGGCGCTAGTAGCAGGGCGATGGTGCGCTGGCGGAATGCTCTCATTTGCCTCTCCCTTGCTGCATGGCAGCGGCGCTAGGGTCCAGCATAGGTCACCTCTGGCAATCTGCTACTGCAGCCATTGCGGCTGGTAGCAGCTGACCCGCGGGAGCATCACCGCACCGCTGATGAGCTTCAGCGTGCCGCCAGGTCGTTTTGTGAGCTTGCGGCTGCTCAGCGCGAGCACGGCGAAACAGGTAGTACATCTGATCAGCGATGACGAATGTCGACACTGCCGGCGGCCAGATGCCGGCGTCACGGGACAGGCGCAGCAGATCGGCGCGAGCGGCAGGATCGCGATCGACTTCCCGCAGGCGAATCTCCAGCTCCGGATGCTGCGTGGAGAGCTTCGCGGGATGGGCCTTGGCTGCGCTGCAGTGCGGGCAGCCGTCACGCACGAATACCTCAAGCACCGTTGCGTTAGCGAACGCATGAGCGCTGGCCAGTATCCCCAGAAGCATCAACAGAGCCCCGCGCAACACGACGTGGTACATGAGCGTGCTTCCCTGGTGCTGGCCTAGCCGGCGGGCGGGGCGATGGCACATGGTTTGCGAATCCACGCCCATCCTCGACCGTCCTTTTCCGGCCGGCAATGATCTATAGCAAGGTTGCGCGGTGTGAGCGACCTTGGCACAGCAGGGTGGACTAATCTCTTAATCAGCGTCATGTAACCGGACCTGGCAAGCGGACAGAATCAGGCACCGGTGAGACAGGCCTGTGCCGTGCTGTTTGCCGTCCTACCAGCGGAGATTTTGGCGATGAAGATCGAGCGATTCGAAGACCTGATCGACTGGACACGCGACACCCATGCCATGCTGGCTCGTTGCATGGCTCGCTGTTCCGACAAGCACGAAGAGACCCGAGCCAAATGGCTGCTGGTCTACATTGCCGACCACGAGAGAGCACTGGCGGAAACGGTCGACAAGATCGAGAAGCATGCCGACCCGAAGGCATTGCATACCTGGATCTACGACTATCTGACACGCAATCCCGTGTTGCGCAATCAGGCCTGTAAGGCTTACGACACCATGACGGTGGAGGAGATTTCCCTGGATATCTTCACCATTCATAACCAGGTGATCGATCTCTACCGCTCCTTGGCGCGTCGCGCCGAAATTGATGGTGCACGCAATCTCGCCGAGGACCTTCTACGCATGGAAGAGCACGAGACCATGCGTCTTGCTCGTCAGGTGAGCCGTATTCACGAGATGTGATGTCAGTGCGGCCCGTCCTGCCGTCCATGGCAATGTCCGATCTCGGCAACACCGGTGCCGCATGTAAATTTGCCCTGTTGCCCTGTTGCAAGGTGACACAGTGACGCCGGCTAGTCTGTCGCGAGTGAATCGCCGCGGGCTTGGAGGTTCTTACTCAAGCATCATCCCAGCCGCAGTCACCGCCCAAGCGATGCGCTTTCCCGCATACTGCGCGCCGTCAGTCAGCATGGTTACGGTTGCATATTGATGGTGTCGCTCTCCGGCTATCTCGGCCTTTTTCTCGCGGCGTTCGGTGCCGCCACGCTGCTACCGATGCAGTCCGAGGCGGTGCTCGCCGGCCTCCTTCTTTCCGAACGCTACACGGTCTGGGCCCTGGTCGTCGTGGCCAGCCTCGGCAATGTGCTGGGCTCGGTTGTGAACTGGCTGCTCGGGCGTTACGTCGAGCATTTTCGCCACAAGCGCTGGTTTCCGGTCAACGAGCGGCAACTGACGAAGGCGCAGCACAGCTACCATCGCTACGGTCGCTGGACCTTGCTGCTCAGCTGGGTGCCGATCATTGGTGATCCGCTGACCCTGGTCGCCGGCGTGATGCGTGAGCCGCTATGGAGCTTTCTGCTGATCGTCACGTTGGCGAAGACCGCGCGCTACCTCATGGTGATGGGGTTGACCCTGGGCTGGATGTGACGCAAGGGCTGACAGCGCGACCGTGCCTGGCCGATCATGGCGGCCAACGACTACAGGGCAGGAAACCGAGCCGCATGACCAGCGAGGCGCAAACGACAGCAGACGAGGCAGCCGTCTCGGCGATAGCCCGCCGGGACAGCATCAGCGTCCGCCTGGTAGCCGAGGCGCTGCTGGGTTTCGTGCAGCCCGGGCTATCCACCGGGCAGCTGCTGGATGAGATCGGTCTCGACCCCGCCTGCCTGCAAGATCCCGACGGCCGCATGGACGTGCGTGACTACTCGCAACTCTGGCTGCGACTGGCGCGGCGCTTCGATGACGAATTCTTCGGCATGGACCCGCGCCAGCTGCGCTGGGGCAGCTTCGTCTTTCTCAGCCGCAGCTGCATCCAGCAGCCGACACTGGAGAAGGCGCTGGTTCACGCACTGAGCTTTCTCGGGCTGGGCCTGGAGGACCTGCGTGGCAAGCTGATCCGCAGCCAGAGCCTGGCTGAAGTGGTGCTGCGCGAACGCAACCCCGAGCCGGCGCGAGCCTTCTGCTACTTCACCTTCTGGATGCTCCTGCACGGCCTGGCCTGCTGGCTGGTGGGGCGGCGTATCCCGCTGCTGGCGGTCGAGTTGCGTTGTGCCGAACCGGACTACACGGATGATTACCGGGTGATGTTCTCCGACAACCTGCGTTTCGGCCGGCCGTCGACGCGGATCATCTTCGCTGCCGAAGTGCTCGATCTGCCGATCCGTCGTAGCGAAGCAGAATTGCTGGCCTTTCTCGCCGAAGCGCCAGCCAACATCCTGGTGCGTTATCGCGACCACTCAAGCCTGGCCAGCCGCATCAAACAGCACCTGCGCAGCCTGCCCGCCGAACGCTGGCCGGACAGCGAGACGCTGGCGCAGACCCTGTGCATCTCGGCCTCGACCCTGCGCCGACGCCTGGCGGAAGCGGGGCAGCCGTATCAGGCGATCAAGGACGGCTTGCGTCAGGAGATGGCCACCGAGTGGCTGGCCGATGCTGCCATCAGCTACGGCGAGATCGCCGAGCGGCTTGGGTTTGCCGATGTCAGCTCGTTCTACAAGGCATTCCGCAAGTGGACGGGCATCAATCCCGGGCACTACCGCAATCTGATTCTGGCACCGGCGCGGCGCTGATTACCTGCATCCCAACTTCAGCCCGCTGGCGCGCACCGCGGCGTTCGCGTGATTGCGTTTTGCCATTGGCCAAAACGGTCAGACAGGTTGAGAACATCGACCATTGCCGCACCCGTGTTGCTGTCCAAAGATAACTCCCGGCTTCACACCGAATAACAACAAGCACGGGAGAGCGCCATGCAGATTCGCGACAAGGTATTCCTCATTACTGGCGGCGCCTCCGGCCTTGGCGCTGCCGCGGCGCAGGCGCTGGTGGAGGCGGGCGGCAAGGTCGTACTCGTCGATCTGGATGAAGCCGCGGCCAACGCAACGGCACAGGCGCTGGGGCCGAACGCCTTGGGTGTCGCTGCCGATATTCGTGATGAGCAGGCCGCGCGCCATGCCGTCGCCACCGCCCGCGAACATTTCGGCGGACTGCACGGGCTGGTCAATTGCGCTGGCGTCGCCGGTGGCGAAAAGGTGCTCGGACGCAATGGTCCGCACAGCCTCGACGCTTTCAGCCGCATTGTTGGTATCAACCTGATCGGTAGCTTCAACATGTTGCGGCTGGCCGCCGAGGCGATGGCCGAGAACGCGCCTGACGAAGGTGGCGAGCGCGGCGCGATCATCAATACCGCCTCGATCGCTGCCTTCGACGGCCAGATCGGCCAGGCGGCCTATGCCGCGTCCAAGGGCGGGGTGGTCAGCATGACCCTGCCTGCCGCCCGCGAATTGGCGCGCTTCGGCATCCGTGTGATGACCATCGCCCCCGGCGTGTTCGAGACGCCGATGATGGCCGGGATGACCCAGGAAATCCGCGACTCGCTGGCCGCCGGCGTGCCGTTTCCGCCACGCCTGGGCCACCCGGCCGAATACGCCGCGCTGGTGCGGCACATCTTCGAGAACAGCATGCTCAATGGCGAGGTGATCCGTCTCGACGGCGCCTTGCGCATGGCCGCCAAGTGAAGGAAGCAGAGATGAAAGATGATCCGATCGTAATCGTCAGCAGTGCGCGCACGCCCATGGGCGGTTTTCAGGGCGACCTGCAGGGGATGACCGCCTGGCAGCTCGGTGCTGCCGCCATCCGCGCGGCGGTGGAACGCAGCGGCCTGCCGGCCGAGAACGTGCAGGATGTGCTGATGGGCTGCGTGCTGCCTGCCGGCCAGGGCCAGGCACCGGCACGTCAGGCGGCGTTGAGCGCCGGGCTGACCCGCGCCACCACCTGCACCACGGTCAACAAGATGTGCGGCTCGGGCATGCAGACGGTGATCATGGCCCACGACCAGCTGCTCGCCGCGAGTGCCGATATCGTCGTCGCCGGCGGGATGGAAAGCATGTCCAACGCGCCTTACCTGCTCGACCGCGCCCGTGGCGGCTATCGCATGGGGCATGGGCGGGTGCTCGACCATATGTTTCTCGACGGTCTGGAAGACTCGTTCGACAAAGGCCGGCTGATGGGCACCTTTGCCGAAGAATGCGCCGACGCGTTCGGCTTCAGCCGTGAAGCCCAGGACGCTTACGCGCTCGAGTCCCTGCGCCGCGCTCAGGTGGCAATCAGCGAGGGGCGTTTTGCCGAAGAGATCGTTGCGCTGGAGGTCACCCAGGGCAAACAGCAGCGGCAGATCCGTGATGACGAGCAGCCGCCCAAGGCGATGCCGGAAAAGATTCCCAGTCTGAAGCCGGCGTTTCGCGAGGGCGGCACGGTGACCGCGGCCAACTCCAGCTCGATTTCCGATGGTGCCGCCGCGCTGCTGCTGATGCGCCGTTCCGAAGCCGAGCGCTGGGGCCTGCAGCCACAGGCGGTGATCCACGGCCACGCGGCCTACGCTGATGCACCGAATCTGTTCACCACAGCGCCGATCGGCGCGATCCGCAAGCTGATGGAGCGCACCGGCTGGTCCACCGAAGACGTGGATCTGTTCGAGATCAACGAAGCCTTTGCCGTCGTCGCCATGGCCAGCATGCGCGAGTTGGGCTTGGACCACGCCAAGGTCAACGTCAACGGCGGTGCCTGCGCGCTCGGCCATCCCATCGGTGCCTCGGGCGCGCGGATCCTGGTGACGCTGCTTTCGGCCCTTCGTGCACGTGGTCTGCGCCGTGGCGTAGCGGCGATCTGCATTGGTGGCGGCGAAGCCACGGCCATGGCCGTCGAACTGATCTGAGGAGGCATCCATGCTGCCCAATGAAGATCAAAACGCGATCGCCGAGATGGCTCGCCAGTTCGCTCAGGAACGGCTGAAACCGTTCGCCGAACAGTGGAGTCGCGAGCATCGCTATCCCGCCGAGGCGATTGCCGAGATGGCCGCGCTCGGCTTCTTCGGCATGCTGGTGCCGGAGCAGTGGGGTGGCAGCGACACCGGCTACCTGGCCTATGCCATGGCATTGGAAGAGATCGCCGCCGGTGACGGCGCCTGCTCGACCATCATGAGCGTGCACAACTCGGTGGGCTGCGTGCCGATCCTGCGTTTCGGCAACGACCATCAGAAGCGCGACTTCCTCGGTCCGCTGGCGCGCGGCGAGCAGATCGGCGCCTTCGCCCTAACCGAACCGCAGGCCGGCTCCGATGCCAGCAGCCTGCGCACCCGCGCGCGGCGTGACGGCGATCATTACGTGCTCAATGGCGCCAAGCAGTTCATCACGTCGGGCAAGCATGCCGGCACGGTGATCGTCTTTGCGGTGACCGACCCGGATGCCGGCAAGCGCGGCATCAGTGCCTTTATCGTGCCCACCGACAGCCCCGGTTATCAGGTGGTGCGGGTGGAGGACAAGCTCGGCCAGCACGCCTCCGATACTTGCCAGATCGCCTTCGAGAACCTACGCGTGCCGGTCGCCAATCGGCTGGGCGAGGAGGGCGAGGGTTATCGCATCGCCCTGGCCAACCTCGAAGGCGGACGTATCGGCATCGCCGCCCAGGCGGTCGGCATGGCGCGCGCGGCGTTCGAGGCGGCGCGCGATTACGCCCGCGACCGGGAGACCTTCGGCAAGCCGATCATCGAGCACCAGGCGGTGGCCTTCCGTCTGGCTGACATGGCGACGCAGATCGCTGTTGCACGGCAGATGGTGCATCACGCCGCCGCGCTGCGCGAAGCCGGACGGCCGGCATTGGTGGAGGCGTCGATGGCCAAGCTGTTCGCCTCGGAGATGGCGGAGAAGGTCTGCTCGGCAGCGATCCAGACTCTGGGTGGCTACGGCTACCTGTCCGACTTCCCGGTGGAGCGCATCTACCGCGACGTACGGGTCTGCCAGATCTACGAAGGCACCAGCGACATCCAGCGCCTGGTCATCGCGCGCAACCTTGGAGGGCCGTCCTGACCTGAACCGGCTGCGCCTGCGTGCCCTGCGGCGCATCGATACGTGATTTCAGTGGTGTCGGTAGAACGCCGTTTCCTCGACCGGCACTTGCACAATAAAAACAAGATAGAGGTAGGAAACATGCAACCAGGATTGATGCAGAACGCCCCCCTGTTGATTAGCAGCATCGTCACCCACGCCGCCCGTGCTCACGGTGATCGCGAAATCGTCTCGCGGCTGGTCTACGAACCCCTCTGGCGTTATGACTATGCCGGGCTCGCCGCCCGTTCGGCGCAGGCCGCCAGCATGCTGGGCAAGCTCGGCATCGGCCCCGGCGATTGCGTGTCGTCGCTGGCCTGGAATACTCACCGTCACTACGAGCTGTTCTTCGCCGTGCCCGGCATCGGCGCCGTGCTGCACACGGCCAACCCGCGGCTGTCGGACGAACAGATCGTCTACACCATCAACCACGCTGGCAGTCAGGTGCTGCTGTTCGACAGCAGCTTTGCCGAGTGCGTCGCCCGGCTGCGGCCACGTCTGGGCAATATCCACCATTTCATTGAACTGGCTGTGCAACCGAGTTCTGGCCTAGAGGATGTCCTGGGCTACGAGCAGCTGATCGCCAACGAGCAGCCGCTGGACTGGCCGCAGTTCGACGAGAACGCCGGCGCGGTGCTCTGTTACACCTCCGGCACCACTGGCGACCCCAAGGGTGTGCTCTACAGCCACCGCTCGGTGGTGCTGCATGCGATGGCCGCCGGCCTGTCCGGCGCGTTCGGCCTGTCCGCCTTCGATTGCATCATGCCGTGCTCGTCGCTCTATCACGGCACCGCCTGGGGCATCCCATTTGCCGCTGCAATCAATGGCTGCAAGTTCGTGCTGCCGTGCGACAAGATGGACGGCGCGAGCCTGCAGGAACTGATCAAGACCGAGGGCGTGACTCTGTCCGGCGGCGTGCCGACCATCTGGACCATGTACCTCGCCCATCTGGAACGTAGCGGTGAGGATTCCGGCAGCCTGGCGCGGCTGGTGATCGGCGGTTCCGCCGTCCCGCGGGCGATGGCCGAAACCTTCCAGACCAAGTACGGCGTCGCGGTCTGTCAGCTCTGGGGCATGACCGAGACCAGCCCGCTGGGTGTGGTGGCAACGCCGACGCCAAAGCTGGCCGAACGTGGCCAGCAGGCCACCAATGACACCATCTGGACGCGTCAGGGGCGCCTGCAATTCGGCATCGAGCTGAAGATCGTCGACGAAGATGGGCGCGAACTGCCGTGCGACGGCGTCAGCTCCGGCAGCCTCAAGGTGCGCGGCCCCTGGACGGTGGAGCGCTACTACCGCAGCGAAGTGAGCGCGCTGGATGAGGATGGGTGGTTCGACACCGGTGATATCGCCACGCTGGATGCCGATGGCTTCATGCGCATCACCGACCGCAGCAAGGACGTGATCAAGTCCGGCGGCGAATGGGTCAGCTCCATTGATATCGAGAACGTCGCGGCGGCCTGTCCCGGGGTGAAGGTGGCCGCGGTGGTCGGCGTATTCCACCCCAAATGGGAGGAGCGTCCGGTACTGGTGATCGAGCCGCATGTCGATGCCAAGGTCACCGTAGATACGATCCTCGCCCACCTGGAGCCGAACATCGTCAAGTGGTGGATGCCGGACGCGGTGATCTTCGACGCGGTGCCATTGACCGCCACCGGCAAGATCGACAAGAAGGTGCTGCGCGAGCGCTATCGCAACCATCTGGTCGAGAACCAGCCCAGCGCTGTAAACCAGTAACCGTTCAGCAAGAACGCCCCGTGCCGTCGGCGCGGGGCGTTCTTGCGCGCGCGGATCAGGAGAAATACAGATGAGCGAAGGTGTCGATGCACGCCAGGGCCCGCTACAGGGGCTGCGCGTGCTGGAGTTTGCCGGGATAGGCCCAGGGCCGCACTGCGCGATGCTGTTGGCAGATATGGGCGCCGAAGTGCTGCGCATCGAACGCGAGGGTGGTAACGGCTGGCCGAACCCTGTGGTCGACCGTGGGCGCAAGACGCTGACGCTGGATATCCGCAGCGAAGCAGGGCGTGCGCGCTGCCTTGAGCTGGCGCAGACCGCCGATGTGCTGATCGAGGGTTTTCGGCCCGGCGTGATGGAAAGGCTCGGGCTCGGGCCGGAGGAGCTGCGGCAGCGCAATCGGAAACTGATCTACGGACGCATGACCGGTTGGGGGCAGACCGGGCCGTTGGCCAGGGCTGCCGGGCACGACATCAACTACATCGCCTTGACCGGCGCGCTGGCGGCAATCCGCGGCGAGAGCGGGACGGCGATTCCGCCGTTGAATCTGGTCGGCGATTTCGGCGGCGGCTCGCTCTATCTCGCCGTCGGCATCCTCGCCGCGCTGTGGGAGCGCGAACGTTCGGGGCAGGGACAGGTGATCGATGCGGCGATCGTCGATGGCGTGTCGTCGTTGATGACCTTCTTCGCCGGCCTGCTGCCGAGCGGGCGGATCGACATGCAACGCGAACGCAATCCGCTGGCTGGTGCTGCGCCGAACTACCGTTGCTATCGCTGCGCCGATGGTCGCGAGATTGCAATCGGGCCGCTGGAGCCACAGTTCTGGCACGAGCTGCTGGAGCGAATAGACGCACCGGAAGCGCTCTGGGTGGGCTGTGCCGATCCGGGCGAATGGCCTGTGCAGAGCGAGCTGCTGGAGCGGCTGTTCGCGACCCGCACGCGAGCCGAGTGGTGCGCCTTGCTCGAGGGCAGCGACGCCTGCTTCGCGCCGGTGCTTGAACTGGAAGAAGCGGCGCAGCACCCGCATCTGCGCCAGCGTGGCGTTTACCAAGACGTTGAGGGCGTGTTGCAGGCAGCACCGGCTCCGCGTTTTTCCCGCACGCCAGGCAAGGCGAGGCGGACGTTACGTTGCGGTGCGGAGGAGGGGTGGGACTGAGCTGCGCAGCTGACGGTAAGCACTGTTACGACGCACGCAGGCTTGCGCGCGAGTATCGAAGTCGACGATTTTCATGCTGCGAAAAAAAGCGCGTCCATTATTGGGCAAGCAGTCAGGAAAATGATTCCTGAATATATAACGCTTATATCGCAACACTGTTCAAAGTAATCATTCGGGGTCGACCAAAGTAGTGTGCAGCGCCCGTAAAGCGCGGCCTAGACGTGCCGCACGTCGGTTTTGGTTTGCGAGTTGGCACCAGCTGACTACTATGAAAACGGAGGCTGCTTATTACAACAAAAACGGGGAGTACAACGTCATGATTAATGATGCCGAACAACAAGTAGTTGCACTTGAACTGTGCCGTTTCCTGGCCCACTGCGTCGCTGCGATCGTTGTCGTGGGGATGCTGTTTGTGGCCCTCGTCGGATCCTGGCACGCTGCCCTCAGTGTAGGTGTCGTCCCTTTGCTCGCCATCATGGCCTGCGATTACCTAGCGAGACGCAAGGAAACTGCTGTGCAGACAGCAGACGCCTGATACGACACAGGCGCTAACCAGCCGAAGAACCTTTTTATGCCCATCGAGCGATAGACACCCTGACAGTGAACCACTGCCGGGGTGTCCTGCGTTATGCAGCCGCGAATCGGCTGGCAGACCCTTTCATATCACTATCGCGCCTTTGCACGTCGCCGCGCACAGAGGCGGTTACCCAAAGGTGTTACTCCTTTCGTACAGCGTAAACGGTCACTGAGGTGGGCGGTAACGAATCAGGCGCGAATTCTGTGCTCTCTGTGCATGCGTAAATCGTAACCTATTGAAAAATATGGAGTTATCGAAACTGGCACGACGAATGCTTTGTTATTGGCATAACAAGAACAAGAAAGCACATCCAATAACAAAAACAACACGTAGCGACTCCGACACAATAAAAACAAGCAGGTGGGGGACGTAGCAAACTGATTCTTTTGGAGAGGAATTGCCCGACAGGTTTCCTGTCGACCGGACCGAGAACAATAAAACTGCCTTGAGGCAGCTCCAGAACCGGTTGAGCCCGCGAGGGTAGTGGCAACATCAGCGACCAAAATAATCCGTTTGTTCTTTATGTCCCTTATGGGACTGCTACTCGGACGATGTCCGACCGGGCTGCCAACAAAAACAACAAGCCCGTCAGCAGAAGAAGAACAAAGCAACATGACCTGAAGGGGAGCCTAGCGGCTCCCCTTTTTATTTGGGCCGCAAGACAGCGGCCACGCTGTCAGGCGTTGTGGGCATTGATTGTGTAATTGAGTGGGCTTCGATACAGCCAGGCTGGCTTTGCCATGCGAGTGACGGCGCCCTTGTGACGAATGCCGAGCTGTCACATTGCAGCACGGCATTCGTCCAGCACGCAGTGGCGTTTACAGCGCGTAGTTCGCCAGCTCCCGCGCGATCAGCAGGCGCTGGATCTCGCTCGAACCCTCGTAAATCTGCGTGATACGGGCATCGCGGTAATAGCGCTCGACCGGATAATCCTCGAGATAGCCGTAGCCACCGTGGATCTGCACCGCCTGCGAACAGACCTTCTCCGCCATTTCCGAGGCAAACAGCTTGGCCTGCGAGGCTTCGGACAGGCATGGCAGGCCGGCGCTCTTCAGCCGCGCGGCATGCAGAATCAGCAGCCGTGCCGCATTCAGCTGGGTCTGCATGTCGGCGAGCATGTTGGCGATGCTCTGGTGCTCGGCGATCGGCTTGCCGAACTGCACGCGCTCGCGGGCATAGAGCAGGGCGGCTTCGAAGGCCGCACGGGCGATACCCAGGGCTTGCGCGCCGATGCCGATACGGCCGCCTTCGAGGTTCGACAGCGCAATCGCCAGGCCCTTGCCACGCTCGCCAAGCAGGTTCGCCTGCGGGATTCGGCAGTCGCTGAGCGAGACCGCGCAGGTGTCCGAGGCGCGGATACCCATCTTGTGTTCGCTGCGCTCCACCGCGAAGCCGGGCGTGTCGGTGGGCACCAGAAAGGCGGAAAGTCCCTTCTTGCCTAGGTCCGGATCAGTCACCGCGAAAACAATGGCCAACTTCGCCCGCTTGGCATTGCTGCAAAACTGCTTGCTTCCGTTGAGTACCCACTGACCGTCCACCAGCTCCGCGCGGGTGCGCAGGTTGTGCGCCTCGGAGCCGGCCTGCGGTTCGGTGAGGGCGAAGCAGCCGATGGCGCGACCGCTGGCCAGTTCGGCCAGCCATTCGTCCTTCTGCGCCTGCGAGCCGTAGTTCAGCACCGGGCCGCAACCGACCGAGTTGTGGATGCTCATCAGCGCGCCGGTGGCGCCGTCGCCGGCGGAGATTTCCTCCACGGCCAGGGCGTAGGCGACGTAGTCGATGTAGCTGCCGCCCCATTCTTCCGGGACGACCATGCCGAGCAGGCCAAGCTCACCCATCTGGGCGACCAGGGCGTCGTCGATCCAGCCGGCCTTTTCCCAGACCTGTGCATGGGGGGCGATCTCGCGGCGGGCGAAGTCGCGCGCCATGTCGCGGATCATGCGTTGGTCTTCGCTGAGTTCGAGGTCATGCATTGCGCGGTCTCTTCTTGTTGTTGTGCTGCAAAGAGGTTCAGGCCGTGGCGCTGCGGCGTGTCTTGCCGGTGGTGGCCTTGAAGCCGTCGAAGAACGCCTGGACGCGCTCCGGCGTGACCTCTGCCAGCGTCGGCGGATTCCAGCGCGGTGACTTGTCCTTGTCGATGATCAGCGCACGCACGCCTTCCATTATGTCGCCCTTGGCGAACCATTGACGGTCCAGATGCAACTCCAGCGCGAAGCAGTCGGCGATCGGCAGTTCGCGGCCGCGACGCAGCATCTCTAGGGTCACGCACATGGCCAGCGGCGAGCGGCTGTCGAGCACCTTGAGCGTTTCCTCGGCCCAGTCGGCAAACTCCGGGCGCGCCTCGGCGGCCAGCGATGCGCGAATCGACGCCACATCGCTTTTGCCGAAATGCTCGTCGATGGCCTGATGTAGGGCCTTCAGCTCGGAACCCGGCAGTTTGTTGCTGCCCAGCGTCGCCACCAGGGTGCGCAACGCTTCCTGCGGATGGACCGACCAGCTCATACGGTCCAGGCAGCGATCCAGCTCGGCAATCTGGTCGTGGCTGACGCACCAGTCCGCCAGGCCAACGTGCAAAGCATCAGCGGCGCGGATCTGCAGGCCGGTGACGCCCATGTAGGTGCCAAGCTCACCCGGCAGGCGTGAGAGGAAATAGCTGCCGCCGACATCCGGGAAATAGCCGATGCCGACTTCCGGCATGCCCATGCGCACGCGCTCGGTGACCACGCGCAGCGAGGCGCCCTGGACCAGGCCCATGCCGCCGCCGAGGACGAAACCGTCCATCAGCGCCAGCAGCGGTTTCGGGTAGGCGTGGATGTACTGGTCGAGGGCGTATTCTTCCTCGAAGAAGGTTTCGTGCTCGGTGTCGCCGCGCTGGAAGCTGTCGTATAGCGAACGGATGTCGCCGCCGGCACAGAACGCCTTCTCGCCATTGGCGCGCAGCACCACGGCATGGATTTGCGGATCGGCCGCCCAGGCGCTGAGCTGCTGCTGCAGCAGGCGGACCATTTCCAGGGTCACCGCATTCAGCCCGGCAGGGCGGTTGAGGGTGAGGTGGCCGACGTGGTTGCGTACGGCGGCCAGCACGGGGCGTTCGGTTGCACTCATGGTCAGGTGTCCTTGCGGTACTGATTGATGATCGCCGAGAAATCCAGGCCACCGTGGCCCTGGGCGCTGAAGCTCTGGTAGAGCTGCTGGGCGAGGGCGCCGAGTACTACCGGCTGGCGCACCTGTTTCGCCGCCTCGGTAGCCAGGCCCAGATCCTTGAGCATCAGGTCGCTGCCGAAGCCGCCGCTGTAGCCGCGTGAGGACGGAACGTTGTCCAGCACGCCGGGGAAGGGGTTGTAGGTATCCGAGCTCCAGCAGCGGCCGCTAGAGGTGTTGATCACGCCAGCCAGGGTCTTGGCATCCATGCCCAGCGCGACGCCCAGCGCCATCGCCTCGGCCACGCCGATCATGGAAATGCCCAAGAGCATGTTGTTGGCGACCTTGGCCACCTGGCCGTTGCCGGCTGCACCGCAGTGCACGATGTTCTTGCCCATGGCCGCGAGGATCGGCTGCGCACGGTCGAAGTCCGCGTCGCTGCCACCGACCATGAAGGTCAGGGTGCCGGCTGCTGCACCGCCGGTGCCGCCGGAGACCGGTGCGTCGAGCATCGGGTTGCCATGCTCGGAGGCGGCCTTGGCCACTTCGCGGGCACTGTGCGGATCGATGGTCGAACAGTCGATCAGCATCACACCCGCGCGGCTGTGGGCGATCAGGCCGTTCGCGCCCAGGTACACGCTCTTCACATGGGCTGCGGCCGGCAGCATGGTGATGATCAGCTCGGCGTTGCCCTGGGCGATGGCGGTCGGAGAGTCGACCGGAAGCGCGCCGGCGCCGACCAGGTTTTCGACGGCCGCGGCGTTGAGGTCGAAAACGCTGAGCTGGTGGCCTGCCTTGAGCAGGTTGTGGGCCATGGGCGCGCCCATGTTGCCGAGACCAATGAATCCGATATGCATGGCGTGTTTCCTCTTCTTGTTATGGCCAGATGCGGCTTAGCGATTGGTGAACTCAGGCTTGCGCTTCTCGCTGAACGCGGCCATGCCTTCCTTCTGGTCGGCAGTGGCGAACACCGCGTGGAACACACGACGCTCGAAGCGGATGCCTTCGGCCAGCGTGGTTTCGAAGGCGCGATTGACGCTTTCCTTGATCATCATGGTGGCCGGCAGGGATTTCTCGGCGATCACGCGGGCGGCCTTGAGAGTTTCCTCCAGCAGGCTTTCGGCTGGGAACACACGGGCGACGAGGCCGGCGCGCTCGGCTTCGGCGGCGTCCATCTGGCGGCCAGTCAGGCACATGTCCATGGCCTTGGCTTTGCCCACTGCACGGGTCAGACGCTGGGTGCCGCCGATGCCCGGCAGCACACCGAGGTTGACTTCCGGTTGGCCAAAACGCGCGTTGTCGCCAGCAAAGATCATGTCGCAGAGCAATGCCAGCTCGCAGCCGCCGCCCAGGGCGTAACCGGCGACGGCGGCAATCAGCGGCTTGCGGCGCGTGGCAATGCGGTCGGCTTCAGCGAAGAAATCATCCAGATAAATCTGCGGGTAGGACAGCTCGGCCATTTCCTTGATGTCGGCACCGGCGGCGAAGGCCTTGGCCGAGCCAGTGAGCACGACGCAGCCGACCTGCGGATCGGCCTCGAGCTGGCCCAGGGCCTGGTTCAGTTCGCTGATCAGCTGGGCGTTGAGCGCGTTGAGCGCCTGCGGCCGGTTAAGGGTGATCAGAGCAACGCGTTCTTTGATTTCTACGAGCAGGGTTTCGAATGTCATTTCAGCATCCTTCAGGGCCGGCGCGCGCGCCGGCTAGGTGAGTGATTTCACTTAAGATTGATGGTGGTGTTGACCGGGCCGCCGACCTCGTTTTCATCGAACCAGCGCTCGGTGATGGTCTTGGTCTGGGTGTAGAACTGCACCACCTGCTTGCCGTAGGGACCGAGGTCGCCGAGCTTGGAAGCGCGCGAACCGGTGAAGGAGAACATCGGCACCGGCACCGGGATCGGTACGTTGATGCCGACCTGACCCACGTCGATCTCTTCCTGGAAGTGCCGCGCCGCGGCACCGGAACGGGTGAAGATGGCGGTGCCGTTACCATTCGGGTTGGCGTTGATCAGTTCGATGGCTTCGTCCATGGTCGCTGCCGCCATGACGCAGAGGACCGGGCCGAAAATTTCTTCCTGATAGATGCTCATCTCGCGGGTAACGCCGGAGAAGATCGTCGGGCCGACGAAGTTGCCCTTTTCGTAGCCGCTGACGCTCGGGTTGCGGCCGTCCAGCTCCAGCTTGGCGCCTTCGCGTACGCCACGTTCGATCAGCCCGCTGACGCGATCCAGCGCCGCGCAGGAAACCAGCGGACCGACATCGGTGCCGGCCTCGACACCGGCGTTGACCTTGAGGGTCTGCGCCTTGGCCACCAGATCGGGAATCCAGGCCTGCGCTTCGCCCACCAGCACCACCACCGACAGCGCCATGCAGCGCTGGCCGGCCGCACCGAAGGCGGCACCGGCGAGGTTGTTGAGGGTCTGTTCCTTGTGCGCATCGGGCAGCACGATGGCGTGGTTCTTCGCGCCCATCATGCACTGCACGCGCTTGCCAGCCTGGCTGGCGCGGTTGTAGACGTGGGTGCCGACCCTGGTCGAGCCAACGAAGGACACCGCCTTGATATCCGGGTGGTCACAGATCGCGTTCACCGCGTCCGGCCCGCCGTGCACCACGTTGAGCACGCCCGGCGGCACGCCAGCTTCCAGCGCCAGTTCGCACAGGCGCATGGTGACCATCGGGTCCTGTTCGGACGGCTTGAGGACGAAGGTATTGCCGGTGGCGATGGCCATCGGGAACATCCACAGCGGAATCATCGCCGGGAAGTTGAACGGGGTGATGCCGGCGCAGACGCCCAGCGGCTGCAGCAGGGTATAGGTATCGACGCCGGCGGCGACGTTGTTCGCCAGCTCGCCGAGCTGCAGGTTGCCAATACCGGCGGCGTGCTCGACCACTTCCAGGCCGCGGAACACGTCGCCCTCGGCATCGGCCAGGGTCTTGCCCTGTTCGGCGGTGAGGATCGCCGCCAGCTCCTTCATGTTCTCGCGGATCAGCTGCTGGTACTTGAGGAAGATGCGCGCACGCGCACCGATCGGTGTCTTGCGCCAGGTCTTGAAGGCTTTCTGGCCGCTGGCGACGGCGCGGTCGATTTCCTCGGCAGTCGCAAAAGGCACGCGCGCCAGGACTTCCTGGGTCGCGGGGTTGACGACATCGCGCCAGTCCTGGCTGGTCGATTCGATA
Source organism: Pseudomonas sp. (assembly GCA_007713455.1). Classification (GTDB taxonomy): domain Bacteria; phylum Pseudomonadota; class Gammaproteobacteria; order Pseudomonadales; family Pseudomonadaceae; genus Stutzerimonas; species Stutzerimonas chloritidismutans. Next base: position 354,198 of record VMRT01000007.1, on the reverse strand, counting down.
AATTCACCGTCGATCAGCAATTTGACGGTAGGAATGGAGCTGGACGTTGTCATAAGGCTCTCCGCCTGAGAAGGCACTGTTGTTGTTATGGCTCGCGGACGGCTGCGACCAGTTGCACCGAATGTAGCAATGCAAAAAACCACATTACAATGCGATCGACTGCAGAGTCGTTCTGCATAAATGCACAGGAGCTAATGGAGGCTTCAACCATGGACTGGGACAATCTGCGCTATTTCCTCGAGGTCGCCCGAGCGGGGCGGCTGACGACCGCGGCGCGCCGGCTCGCTGTCGACCACACCACCGTGTCCCGTCGTTTGCAGGCGCTGGAAAAAAGCATGGGCCTGCAGCTGTTCCTGCGCGAGCCGGGTGGTTACAAGCTCACCGAAGCCGGGCGCAATCTGCTGCCGCGAGTGGAAGCGATGGAAAGCGCCAGCGTGGCCATCGAGCATTCGTTGCCGAGCATGGGTGATGGCCTTTCCGGGCAGGTACGTATCGGCGCGACGGAGGGTTACGGCACGGTGATGCTTGCCGGCCAACTAACTGGGCTCAGCCGGCGCTATCCGCACCTGAACATCGACCTGCTGGCGCTGCCGCGGGCGGTGCGCCTGTCGCGCCACGAGGCGGATATCGTCATTACCCTGGAACGCCCGGAGCGTGGACCGTTCATCATCACCCGGCTCACCGACTACGTGCTGCGGCTGTATGCGTCGCCGGCGTATCTCGACGAACACCCGCCGATCCGCAGCCGCGAGGACCTGGCCGCGCATCGCTTCGTCAGCTACGTGGATGACCTGCTGTTCAGCAAGGAGCTGCTGTTTCTCGATGGCATCGCCGACGCCCGCTCCATCGGCCTACGCAGTACCAGCCTGCTGGCGCAGCAGGAAGCAGTGGCGATGGGGGCGGGGATTGCGATCCTGCCGGCGTTTTCCGCCGACGCCGATCCACGGCTGCGACTGCTGCTGCCGGAGGAGGTCAGCTTTACCCGCACCTTCTGGATGCTGATGCCGATCGAGTTCAAGGACCTGGCGCGCATGCGCACGACCTGGGATTACCTGAAGGAAATGGCGCAGCAGAACCAGGGCCGCCTGCTGGGCCAGTAGCTATCGCTGGCCGAGCTGTCCAGAGAACCAAGGCGGCGCCGCGAGAGCGCCGGGAGCTTTACGCTTCAGCCGTGTATGGCAGTTATGCGCAGGCGGCACATCATCGAGGCGCCGCCCGGTCGATCAGACGCGCGGCGTGGTGCGGCTTTCGTTCCCCATGGGGGTGGAGTCCGGCATCTGTACGCTGGTATCGGTGAAGTCCGAACTGTGCACTTCGGAATCCATCGGCATATGGCTATAGCGCTGGCTCGGCAGCGCCGGCTTGCTTTCCATCTCCGCGAGCATGCGCTTGGCCTCGCAACGACCGCTGATACCACGAGCCAGCGCCATACCGCCCATGGCCAGCTCGGCGATCCCGATCAATCCGCCACGGCGTAGCCCCTTGCCCATCATCACCAGGCCGCCCGCCAGCGACGCGGCGCGCTCCCAGCCGTGGACGTTCTGTGGGGCGGTTTTGTCGAACATTTGCTTGATCATGACGCGGCATCCTCTATGCGGGTGGTTTATAGATGACTGCGGCGTGCGGGTAGCGTTCCGGCTGTTCATCGCTGCCAGAGGATGAGCGGCAGCTCCAGCGGCACCGCCAGGCCCAGCGCGGGGCTGGGGACGACCCGTGCCGTGTAGTCGGCCTCAGGGCGCTGGGTGCTCAGCTCGGTCCGGAAGGTGGCGTATGAGCCTTCGTGGTGCTGGAGTTGCAACGTATGGACGGTGGCCGGCTCCGCTCCCTGCGATTCGGCGAACAGCTGCACGGCTATCTGATCCGGTTCGATTCGGCCGAGGTGCAGGCGAGCCTCGATGTGCTGCGCATCGCCCTCGCGCCGCCACTCAAGCTGTTCGAAGGCCAGTTCGTGCCAGTAACTGCGCAGGCTGGTGATTCGGCGCGACATCTCGCTGGCCAGCGCAGAACCATCCGCACAGCGCTGCCGGTAGCGGCCGGACAGCGGCAGGTAATAGCGCTCGGTGTATTCACGCACCGTCCGGTCGGCGGAAAAGCGTTCCACCAGAGCACTCATGCTGCGGCGCATGCGTTTCACCCAGGCGGTGGGGATGTCCTGCTGGTCGCGCTGGTAGAAGCAGGGCACGACTTGCTCTTCGAGTAGCCGATACAGCTGTTCGGCGTCCGCGGCATCGTGTTCGGGTTCGTGCTCCAGGCCGTCGCCGACCGCCCAGCCGAGGTCGGCGGCATAGGCTTCGGCCCACCAGCCGTCGAGCTGTGAAAGATTCAGCCCGCCGTTCGCCAGGACCTTCATGCCGCTGGTGCCACTGGCTTCCCACGGGCGGCGGGGAGTATTCAGCCAGACATCCACGCCCTGCACCATGTGCCGGGCAATACGCATGTCGTAGTCCTCGAGAAAAACCACGTGGCCGGCAATATCGGGGCGCGCGGCGAACTGCTGCCATTCGCTGAGCAGCGCCTGGCCGGCGCGATCGGCGGGGTGCGCCTTGCCGGCAACCAGCAGCTGCACCGGGTAATCGCGATGGGTGAGGAGGCGCGCCAGCCGCTCCGGGTCCTGCAGCAGCAGGTTGGGACGCTTGTAGGCGGCGAAGCGCCGGGCAAAGCCGAGCGTCAGCCGTTGCGGATGCAGGCGCGAGCCGGCGAACTCGATCTCCGCAGGCGAGGCGCCGTGCACCGCGAGGCTGCGGGCCAGGTGGCTGCGTACAAAGCTGAGCAGTTCGCCACGGGCATGCTGGCGGATCTGCCACAGCCAGCGGTCATCGACCTGGGCCAGCAGGTCGTCCACGGAAGCCTGGTCGGTGCCGCGCCAGGGGATCTCATCGCCATGCAGCTCATACCAGTGCGCTTCGGCGTCCGGCGATACCCAGGTCGGCTGGTGGATGCCATTGGTGACATGACCGACCGGCACCGACTCGAGCGGCCATCGCGGATAAAGCTCGCGGAAGATGTAGCGGCTGGTGCGGCCATGCAGCTGGCTGACGGCGTTGACCGCCCCGGCCCCGCGCGTTGCCAGGTAGGCCATGTTGAATGGCTCGTGTGGGTCGTGCACATGCTTGCGTCCCATGGCCAGCAGCGCCTGCAGCGGGATGCCCAGTTCGTACTCGGCATAGCGCTCCAGGTATTTGCTCAGCAGCTCCGGCGGAAAGCGGTCGAAGCCGGCTTCGACGGGCGTATGGGTCGTGAACAGATTGCCCGCGCGGGTTGCGTGGAGCGCCACTTCGAAGGACACGCGCTCCCTGGCCATGTAACTGCGGGCGCGTTCCAGGACGGCGAAGGCGGCGTGGCCGTCGTTCAGGTGAAGCACATCGGCCTGCAGCCCGGCGGCTTCGAGCAGCCGCCAGCCGCCGATGCCCAGCACGAGCTCTTGGCGCAGACGCATTTCGTTTTCTCCGCCGTAGAGTTCGCTGGTGATCAGTCGCGCGATGGGCGGGTTGGCAGGGTCGTTGGTGTCCAGCAGTAGCAGGCGGTGGCGGCCGACCCTGGCCTGCCAGCCGCGCAGCCAGATCTGCACGCCGGGCAGCTGGATCGCGAAACGCAATGTTGTTCCGCTGGCGTCGAGCAGCGGCTCGATGGGCATCTGCCGGGTGTCATTGACCGGGTAGAGCGCCTGCTGGCGACCATCCGGGCCGATGCTCTGGCGAAAATAGCCGTGCTGCCAGAGCATGCCTACTGCGGTTATCGGCACGCCGAGGTCGTTGGCGGCCTTGAGCTGGTCGCCGGCGACATTGCCGAGCCCGCCGGAGTAGATCGGCAGCGCCTCGCTGAGCATGTACTCCATGGAGAAATAGGCGACTCGCGCGAGTTGTTCGCTGTAACTCTGGTCACCGTGACTTTGACTGGCGAACCAGGTCGTCCGCTCCAGGCGTGCCTGCTGAGCTTCGACGATGCCCTCCACCAGACGATGGCATTCAGCGCGCTGCAGCAGTGCTTCCAGCTTCTGCAGCGGTACCGTGCTGAGCACAAGGCTGGGATTGCGCGTGAGCTGCCACAGATCGTTATCGATCAGCTGCCACAGGTCATCGTTCTGGCTGGTCCAGCGGATGGACTGGTCAAAGGCGAGCTGGCGCAGGGTTTCCGGGGTGATGGCGGGGCGTTCGGATGCAGGCGTCATGCAGGCTCTCTCGTCTGAACTGGGCGCGCGGTATTTTCCAGCATAGGCCTATCGCCGCGGCTGATGGCCAGCGGCTCAGCGTCGCGGGCCGGCCGGCCGGCCGCAGGTTGCGGTACCTCGCCCGGGGTGACGGGCTCCTTGTCGATGGTTTCCTCGACCTGCTGCTCGTCGTCGCGATCGGCTTCGAGGCCATGTTGTTCTTCAGTGTGCTTGGGGTCGTACTGCAACTCGATGAACACCGGAAAATGGTCGGAGCCGATATCAGGCAGCCGCAGCAGGCGGATGAAGCGGAAATGCGCGCTGTGGAAGAAGTGATCAAGCGGCCAGCGCAGAAACCAGTGATGGGCATGGAAGGTGTTGTACATGCCGCGGCCCACACGCGGATCGAGCAGTCCGCTGATCTTGCGGAACAGGCGCGTGGTGGGCGACCAGGCGACATCGTTGAGGTCGCCGCTGACGATGATCGGGTCATCGCTGTCCTGGATGCTCCTGGCGACCACCAGCACCTCCGCGTCGCGCTCGGTGGATTCCTCGTTCTCGGTCGGGCTGGGCGGTGCCGGATGCAGAAAGTGCATGCGCACCGCGAGCTCGTCGCTGACACGCACCCGGGCATGCATGGAGGGCACGTCGTCCTCCACCAGAAAGCACAGCTCCGGCTCTTCCAGCGGCAGACGTGAAAACACATGCATGCCGTAGAGGTTGTCCAGTGGGCAGCGGATGCTGTGCGGGTATTGCTCGGCGAGTTGCTCGAGCTGCGTTTCCCACCATTGGTCCGATTCGAGGGTCACCAGCACGTCGGGGCGGTACTCGCGAACCAGCGCCAGCAGCCGATCGGACTGCCGATTCGGCCCCAGCACATTGGATGACATCACCCGGATGCGCGGCCCTGCAGCATCTGTCTCCGCCCTGCGCACCTCGTTGCGCCAGGGGCGTGTGTAGGGCACGACCCATGCGAGCTGGTAGACCAGACAGGCGCCGGCCAGGGCAGAGATCAGATAATGCCAGGGCTGGCTGTAGTCGAGCAGCATGCCTTGAGCGACGAGCAGGGCGACCAGCAGCGCGCCGAGCTGCAGGCGTGGAAACTCCCATACGCGCACCCACCAGGCGCGATGCCGCCACAGCGGCAGGAGTGTGACGAGCACAAAGAGTCCCGTGGTGAGCAGCAGTATCCCTTCGATCATGACGTTTCCCGTTATGGCCGATCAGTTCGGCAATCAGGTGTGCACTCCAGATTGGTTCCAGGACCGGGGTATTCGACAGGCAATCAGGCGAAGCGTCGCAAACGAATTCGGATTACGTCCAGTTTTTGCCGGTGCGTGCGCCGAAATCGGCGCCGGGAAGGGCGCCGATGCGGGCGTTGGGGATCACTTTTCGGCCGAAAGCATGCCGCTGGTCAGCGCCGGCAGGTTTTCCGGTCGGCACAGCGTGTTCTGGCCTTGCAGGTAGGGTTGCAGGAGGGGCGCCATGCCCTTGAGTGTCTGCACGGGCAGCGCCGAGGTAAAACGGAAGCTGTCGGCGGCGCGCCCAGGCACATAGGCTGTCAGCGTGCCGAAGTGGTTGGGCCCGAGATAGAAGACGAAGGTGGCTGTGCGGTTCAGCGCCAGCGAGCTGATCAGCCGGCCGCCAGCGCCGACGCTCTGGATGCGGTTGTCACCGGTGCCGGTCTTGCCGCCCATTCGCAAAGCGCTGCCGTCCTGCTGCACGAAACTGCCTTGCAAACGCCGCGCAGTACCGCCTTCGACCACATTGGCTAGCGCATCCTGCAGCGCCCTGGAGACCTCGACCGGCATCACCCGCTTGCCGGTCCCGGCGACCAGGTCCATGCGGGTTTCATAGGGCGTGCCCTGGGCGAAGTGCAGGTTGTCGATGCGCACGCTGGGCAGGCGGACACCATCGTTGAGGATGATGCCCATCAGATCGGCCAGCGCAGCCGGCCGATCACCCGAGCTGCCCAGCGCGGTCGCCAGTGACGGCACAAGGTTGTCGAACGGATAGCCCAGCCGCTGCCAGCGGCGATGAATGTCGGTGAAGGCCTCGACCTCCAGCATGATGCGAATCCGGCTGTCGCGCGCGCTCTTGTGCCGGCTGCGGAACAGCCAGCCGTAGACTTCCTGGCGCTGCGCGCGGCTGTCGGCAACCACTTCGGAGAGCGTCGCCTGCGGGTGGGCGATCAGGTAGCCCAGCAGCCAGAGGTCCAGCGGGTGCGTGCGGGCGATGTAGGCCTGATCGGGCAGGCTGTAGGCGCCCGGGCCATAGCGGGTGTAGAGCGCATCCAGCTTCTTGTCGTTGAGATCGGAGTCCGGCAGATGCTGCTTGAGAAAACTGTCGAAGACCGGCCGCTCGGCATCCGGCATCAGGTAGCGATGCACGGCCGCCAGGCGCACGGGTGTCGGCCGCATGCCCTGCAGGAAGGTTTCGATGCGCTGCTCGGCGCTCTTGTTGCGGTACTTCTTCCAGAAACGTTGCAGGAATACCGAGCCCTCGCGATCGGCGAAGCGGGTCAGGTATTCCTGGCGGCGCGGGTCCTTGTCGTCCCCAAGCAGTTCGGCACTGTTGATGGTTTCGTAGGTGCTGTAGCTCACCAGATCACGCATCAGCCGTACGAAGGGCAGATTGATCGATTCGCGCAGCGATTCGCGTACGGTGGGGATACGCCCGTCGTCTTCACGGCGGAAGTTGCCGAAGCGATGCATGCCGGCGCCGGTGAAGAAGCGTTCGGCGGGGCTGGCCGAGTAGCGCCGATCCAGGGCTGCGTCGAGCATGCGCTCCAGGCTGCGGTCGCTGTGCGTGGCCAGGTAATCGATGGCCCAGCGGCTTAGATTGGCCTTGGTGTCGATCTTGCGCAGCTCGCCCGCGGTGAGGTCCGAGTAGCGCTGGTGCAGCTCGGCGATAACCTCAAGATAGGTGGTCAGCACGCGCAGCTTGGCGGTCGAGCCCAGCTCCAGCTTGCTGCCCTCGTTGATGTCGAACGGCTGGTTGGTATTGTCGGTCTGTACCCGCACCTGGAAGCCTTCCTCGCCGCGCTCGAACAGCGTGAAGCTGTAACGCACGGCGGCGGTCTTCTCCGGGGACAGCATGCGATCACCGAACAGTCCGACCGTTTCGGCGAAAGCGGGATCGGCCAGGCGCACCAGGTACTCGCTGATCTGTGCCTGCAGATCACCCTGCAGCGGCGTGCTGGCGGTGAGGTCCAGGCGATCCAGGTCATACAGGGGCAAGCCGAGCAGTCCCGCCAGGCGCATGCGCGCGACGGTGATGCCCTTGGTGGCGTCCACCTGCCGGATCGCCGAGTCGCGACTCGGGCTTTGCCCGAGGACGCGCTGGCCCAGCGCTGCGTCGCGCAGGCCGGCATCGATGATGCCGCCGCTGGCCAGCAGGCGGATATGACTGTCGGTCAGCGTTGCCATTTCCTCGCGGCCGGCACCCAGGTAGTACGACGGACGCCGCTGTGCGATCAGCAGCGACAGCACCTGACGCAGCGCCAGACCGCGCGCCTGCGCATCGACTTCGTCGGCGCTGCGTGGGTCGAGCAGGCGATTGACTTCACGGAAGTCGGCGCCGAACCACAGTCGCAAGCCATCGGCGATGCCATGCACTTCACCGTGTCCGGGCGCCGCCGAGAGCGGCACGCTGTTGAGGTAGTCGCGCACGATGCGCTGGCGGGTGGCCAGGGTTTGCGGGCCCTCGCGATAGGTACGCACGCTGGCGGAGATCATCTGCCGGATCTTTTCCTGCGGATCGCCGGTGCGGCCTTCGGGCGAATGCCGATACTTCTCGACCTGGGTGGCCAGGGTGCTGCCGCCGGCGGCCTGGCCGCTGAGGCCAAGGCGCTTCTCCAGCTGGCTGATCGCCGCCTTGGTGAAGCGCGGCCAGTCCACCGCCGGGTTGGCGTGGGGGCGGCTGGCGTCCAGCAGGCCACGGTCCTCGATGAACAACAGGCTCATCACCACCAGCGGTGGGATATCCTCGAAGCGCTCGTAATACTGACGTGGATAGCTGTTGGTGTAGATCGGCACGCCGCGGCAGTCATTGATGGTCAACCCGGCCTGGGAGTCCTCGGGGTAGGGCGGAAAGAATCCGCGGTGGGTGTAATCCAGCAGTGCCCGCGAGAAGCGTGCCTGCTCCTCGATCCTGAAGTTGCGCTGTGACAGCTGTTGAATGAAGCGCGGCAGATCGACGTAGCCCAGGCGGCGGTCGAACGGGCCGTCTTCTGGGAACTGAATGCGTGGGCTCGGCCCCGGTTTGACCACGTAATCCAGATCGGCCGCATAGCGGCTTAACCAATGCGATTGCCACCGGGCGCTGTCCAGCTCCTGCCAACCGAGATAGCCACCGCCTGCCAGCAGCGAAATACCGACGAGCAGCGCCAATCGGCGTGCCGTCTTGCGACGGCCTTTAGCTGATGTGCGGGATGATTTGGGGGAAGGGGCGCGCTTGTTACGCCCATCCTGGGATGTCTTGTCGGACCGCCATACTGCGCCCATGTGTGCCTGGCTTCCTAGCAGTGCTCTACGGCAAGCATAGTTCGCCCACACGGCTTAAGCGATGGCGGTTTGACGAACGGAGCGGCTCAAGCACGAGCCTTGAAGCGGAGGCGGTGGGGCGCTTGGTGAGTTGCTCGTCGTAGCTGTGGACCGCTACTGTGAGACGTGCATCGTTCGGGGCTTGGGAGTAGTAATGAAGGGCAATAACGATTGGATACGGCGCCCTGACGAGCCCGGCCCCCTTGAGCGGCTTGAGGCCTACTTCAGTGGCTACGGTTACGCTCCCCATAGGCATGACACTTATGCGATCGGCTGTACGCTCGCCGGCGTGCACCGTTTCAACTACCGCAAGAGCGCCCGCTACAGTCTCCCTGGAGATACCTTCGTGGTGTATCCCGACGAGTTGCACGACGGCGAGGCGGGGAGCGAGGCGGGTTTTCGGTACCGGATAATCTATATCCAGCCTGCGATGCTGCAGGGGCCGCTCGGTGGGCAGCCATTGCCTTTCATCAATGATGGGATATCCCGTGATCCACGCTTGCGGCGTGTCGTCTGGGCGCTGCTGTCTTGCCTGGACAACCCGATAGAAGAGTTGGAGCAGCAGGATGCGCTGTTTGATCTGGCCCAGGTCATGTCCGTCGTAGCCGGGAAAAGAGTCAATCGACGACGAGCCGACTTCCGCGCCGCCGAACTGGCTCGGGAGTACATGCACCATCATCTGGATGGAGCTCTCAGCCTTGACGAACTCGAGCGGGTTTCCGGCCGGGATCGCTGGAACCTGTCGCGCGATTTTCGCGCCCTGTATGGCACCAGCCCATACCGCTACCTGACGTTACGTCGCCTAGATCATGTTCGGCGGTTGCTTTCGAACGGGATATCAGTGGCCGACGCGGCACTTGTTTCGGGGTTTAACGACCAGAGCCACATGAGTCGCCACTTCAAACAAGCCTATGGACTTACCCCTGCACACTGGGCACGGCTGATGCGGCTGAGCTGAAGTCAGCGCGCGGTTGCACGATCGTACAAGAATCCTTCGGCGGCACTACTCACACTTCGCTGCGCATGTCATCGCGCAGCTCGGAGAGTGGTGTAATTGTCAGAAATAGTAGAGAACGCGGACCCGGCGGCGCCCACGCTCGTAACCGGCAGCGCTTTGAAACAGGCCCTTCCGGCGGCATTGTCGGTCATGCCGGTTGCCATGCTGTTCGGCGTGCTTGCCGCACGGTCCGGCTGGTCGGTACTGGATGTTTTGCTGCTCGGCTTGCTAGGTTTCACTGGCAGCGGGCAGTTTGCAGCATTGCCGCTGTCCGAAAGTGGCACGGGGTTCTTTACGCTGCTGCTTGTAACTGCATCGATCAATTGTCGTTACCTGCCGATGGCGATCTCGACTATACGACGGATGCCTCGATCTGCATTCGCGCGCGCCTGCAGTGCGCACATGCTAGGCGACGAAGCCTATGCCTGTGAACGGGACGACGAGCCGATCGACCGGATGCTGCAGATACGCAGCGCGATATTTCTAACCTGGGTACTGGCAGGAGCCTTTGGCGCTGTGATCGGTGGGGTTCTGCCTGAAGATTGGCTCAGCAACGATTTCAACCTCGGATTTCCGGCGAGCGCTGTGTTGTTTTACCTCGCCTTGTCGCAGCTGAAGGCACGGCGAGCGCACATTCGGCGCCATCAGGTCGCCGGGGCAGCTTTGATCTTTCTTTGTGCCGCAGCTTCCCTCGGACTGATCCTGACGCTTGGTCCTGTGTACTTCTGGATCCCCGGCGTATTACTCGTAGCCTTGCTATTGAACGGAGTCAGAGCATGAACGGGGCGGTCCTGATTGCCACCGCCGCGCTGCTGATCACCAGCTTGTTGGTCAGAGTCGTGCCAGTATTCGTCAGCATGCCGCTCGGCGCGGGCGGTCTACGCATCGTCGGGCAGATCCTGCCGACCGCGGTGTTCATCAATCTCGCAGTCTACGTCGCATACAGCGAAATCAGCGCTGCACCGGCTGCTGCTGCGACGTCACTATTGGGTGTCGCTCTGCTCGCCATCAGCGGCCGAGTCGGTCTGGTTGGCAGCATGCTGGTCGGTGCAGCGCTCTACTACACAGCGGCAGCCCTCATCGGCTGATCGAGTCAGAACCAGCGATCGTTACGCTTACGGCCGCGGGTGAGCATTGGCAGGATCAGGCCCACCAGCAGCCCAGCACCGGCGATGCTGCCGCCATAGACCATGTACTGCATGAGCACCTGCTTGTTCTCGTCGCCGAGCCGCGCCTGGGTCGTACGCAGTTCGGACTGTGCTTCGGTCAGCTCCGCCTCGAGGGCGATGCGGCGGGCGTCGAGTTCGTCGATCAGGGCTTTGCGCGAGTCCAGGGTTTCCTGCATGCCTTGCACACGCACCTGCCAGCTTTCGTCGATGGTCTTGAGTTCCTCGCTCAGTTCTGCGACTTGCTGTTCGAGCTGCGGCAGGCGCTCGGCCTGGCCGGGAACGTCCTGCAGTTCCTTGCTGGGTATCCAGACGTTGCTGCCGGACTCCGAGCGTACCTGGCTGTAATCGCCCTGAGTGCTGATCAGCTCGACCTTCTGCCCCGAGGTCAGCGTGCCGACGATGCGATAGCCGTCGGTAGGGCCGCTGCGTACGTAGGTATTCAGACTGTCGCTGACCCAGCGCGTGTTATCCGAGGATTCCTGGGCGTTTACGGGACCGGCAACAAGCAGGGCGCCCAATAGACTGGCGCCGATGACTTGGCGCGGCTGGGAAAAGCTGAACCGGGAGAGCAAGGCAAAAAGATGAAGAGATATGGACATGAAAAATTCGCGTTATTGGAAGAATAGGACCCAAGCGTGAGGGTAGTGAGGTCGGCTTGTCTGGCGCGCGAGACGCAGGCTCGGAGGCAGCGAGAAGCACGCTGAACGTGGCCGGAGTCGGTGGCAGCCACGGGCCGGAGGCCGACGTGCAAACGGCACGAAAACGCAGGCGCTCCGTAGGGTGCATCAGCTGACTGACAGTCCCTCCTGGCAAAAGTTCAGGCACTTTTTGTCGGATTGATGACTGCGTGATGAAGGGCGGCATACTCTGTGACCGTAGTCGTTGCATGCCGCAGGTGGTTCGAAACAGAGAGTGTGATACCGGGCCGGTCTCTATGCCGGCATGGCTATGAGAGCTTCGGCGCGGCGGGCCTGCTCCAGCGTGACTCCTGTTCGCTGATGCAGGCCCACCGTCAGTTTATTTCGATTGCTGTTGAGCGAGACCGAGCTGCTTCTGCCGTGCGCGCCGGGCCATCATGTTCAGCATCTCGACTCCGGCGGAGAACGCCATGGCGGCATACACGTAGCCCTTTGGTACGTGGGCACCGAAGCCCTCGGCGATGAGGGTCATGCCGATCATCAGCAGGAAGCCGAGCGCGAGCATCACGACGGTCGGGTTCTCGTTGATGAATTTGGCCAGGGGGTTCGCCGCCAGGAGCATCACGGTTACCGCGACGACCACGGCAATGACCATGATCGCGACATGATCGGTCATACCCACCGCAGTGATGATGCTGTCCACCGAGAACACCAGGTCGAGCAGCAATATCTGCGCAATCGCGGCGCTGAAGCCCATCGTGACGGCATTGTCGAGCTGCTTGCCTTCGAACATGTCGCCGCCGGGTGTCGGGTCGACACTGTGGTGAATCTCCTTGGTGGCTTTCCAGAGCAGGAACAGGCCGCCGGCGATCAGTATCATGTCCTTCCAGGAAAACGCATTGCCGAACAGTTCGATGACCGGCTCGGTGAGCTGAACGATCCAGGCCACCGTGCCGAGCAGGCCTAGTCTCAGGACCAGCGCCAGGCTGATGCCGATGCGCCTCGCGCGCTCACGCTGATGTTCCGGAAGCTTGTTCGTCAGAATCGAAATGAAGATCAGGTTGTCGATGCCGAGAACCACCTCCATGGCGATCAAGGTTGCCAGGGCAACCCAGGTGGTGGGTTCGGAGAAGAGCTGGATAAGCGATTCCATATGGATCTCTAGCGTGAGTGACGACGATCCCGCGTCTGGCGGGTGCGCGAGCATAGCTGCAAGGCAATCCGTAACAGAGCCCGCATTTTGGACCGCTTTGTATCAAATCGATTCAGCGCTCGACGGCGACCGCCGCGCGTGCGGTGCCCATCTGGGCAGAGCAGGGTCCTGGCGGAAATGATGCACCTGGGGCGCCACAGTTCGGCGAGCCAGGCCGCTTGATTTCGTGCAACCGCCTGGGCAGCTGCAAGTGCAAAGCCTGGCGGTTTCTGCTTTTATGACCTGCAGCACGCTGCGGGATTACCGCCCGCCCATTCATCACGATGCATAGTGGAAATAGCTCTGGAAAATCTGACCCGAGAGGAGCTGGAGGCTGAGGTGGCGCGCCTGCGCACGGTTCTGGACCGGGCTGGAATCGATCCGGATCCGGCCCTATCTCAAGTTCACCGTGATAGTCAGCCCGCCCGCGAGCAGCATCGTCAGCGCCCGACACCCGCACAGTTGGGTGCCTCCAAACATCTCCCCGAAACGCTGAAAGCCAGCCTTCTGGCACTGGCTGGCAGCGAGGCACGACAGCGCGCGATATTCGAGAGCGCGATCGACTTCGCCATCATCCTGACCGACACCGCAGGCATCATCACAGACTGGAATGCCGGCGCCGAGCAGGTGATGGGCTGGACCGCAGACGAGATGCGTGGGCAGAGCGCGGAGCGCTTCTTCACGCCGGCCGATCGTGCCTGCGACTGGCTCGGCGAAGAGATGCAGAGCGCGCTACGTGAGGGCCGCGCTCTGGACGAGCGATGGCACTTGCGCAAGGACGGTCAGCAGTTCTGGGCTGCGGGCGAACTCTCGCCGATCCATGACGAAAACGGTGCACACCTCGGCTTCATGAAAATCCTGCGTGACCGCACCAGCGAGCACCTTGCGGGCCTCGCCATGGAAGACACCCAGGTGCGTTATCGGCTGGCCGCGAAGGCGACCAACGATGCGGTCTGGGACTGGGATCTGATCAGCAATCACGTGCTGTGGAACGATGCGCTGGAACATGCGTACGGCCATCCGCTGGCAAACGTCGACAGCTCCGGTGACTGGTGGCTGGCGCATATCCATCCGGATGACCGTGCACGTATTCACCGGTCGATCCACGCGGTCATTGATGGCAGCGAGGTGACCTGGACCGACGAGTACCGCTTTCGCCGTCTGGATGGTTCCTATGCGGATATCCTCGACCGCGGTCATGTGATTCGTGACGTTCACGGCCAGGCCGTGCGGATGATTGGCGCGATGCTCGACCTGACGCGCATGCGCGCCGCCGAGGCTGCCTTGCGCCAGAGTGAGGAACGCTTCAGCACCATTCTGGAGACCATCGAGGCGGCATTCGCCATCGTTCAGGTCAAGTTCGATGCCGACGACAATCCCGTGGATTACTGCTTTCTCGAGGCCAATCCTGCATTCGAGCGCCAGGCCGGCGTAGACCTGCGCGGCAAATGGGTCACCGAGTTCGCGCCGGACCTGGAGCAGTTCTGGTTCGAAGCCTATGGCCACGTCGCCAAGACCGGTGAGCCGGCCAATTTCGAGAACTATGCTGAAGCGTTCGAACGCTGGTTCGATGTTCGCGCCGTCCGCGTCGGCGATCCCGCCGAGCGGCGAATCGCCATTCTCTTCAACGACGTCACCGAGCGCAGAAACGCCGAAGAGCGGCTTCGGATCAGCGAAGCCCTCGCACGCGAGAACGTGCAGCGCGTCCAGCTGGCCCTGGAGGCAGGCGCGATCATCGGTACCTGGAACTGGCATCTGCCAACCGACCGCTTCACCGTGGATGAGGGGTTTGCGAACGCCTTCGGCCTCGATCCCACCCTTGCTCGTGACGGGCTTAGCCTCGAGCAGATCATAGCAACGGTGCACCCTGAGGACCGGGACGGACTGATCGCAGCGATCGAAGAGGTCATCGCCCGCGGTGGTGCCTATGCGCACCAGTACCGTGTGCGCCGCGCTGATGGAAGGTTCTACTGGCTTGAGGCCAACGGGCGCGTCGATCATGCCGAGGACGGCACGCCGTTGAGCTTCCCCGGCGTGCTGATCGACGTCGAGGACCGGCGCTCCATCGAGGCAGAGCGGGATCGTGCCACCGCTGCGCTGCGTGCACTCAACGACACGCTGGAACAGCGCGTGGCTGAGCGGACAGCGGAGCTGATCCAGGCCGAGGAGAAATTGCGTCAGTCGCAGAAGATGGAAGCGGTCGGCCAGCTGACCGGCGGTCTCGCCCATGACTTCAACAACTTGCTGGCTGGCATCAGTGGCGCGCTGGAACTGATGAACGTGCGGATTTCCCAGGGGCGGCTGGACGATATCGACAAGTACATGGCGGCTGCGCAGGGCGCCGCCAGGCGTGCCGCGGCGCTGACCCATCGGCTGCTCGCCTTTTCCCGCCGGCAGACTCTCGATCCGCGGCCGGTTGACGTCAACATGCTGATGGAGGGCATGACCGAGCTGATCCAGCGCACGGTGGGGCCGAGCATCCTCCTCGAAACCATCAGTGCGCCCGACCTCTGGGCGGCGTCGGTCGATGCCAGTCAGCTGGAGAACGCGATCCTCAATCTCTGCATCAA
Source organism: Pseudomonas sp. (assembly GCA_007713455.1). Taxonomy (GTDB): domain Bacteria; phylum Pseudomonadota; class Gammaproteobacteria; order Pseudomonadales; family Pseudomonadaceae; genus Stutzerimonas; species Stutzerimonas chloritidismutans. The sequence continues at coordinate 338,941 of VMRT01000007.1, read as the reverse complement.
CTCGCGCGACGCGATGCCCGACGGCGGTCGGATCACCATCGAGACCGCCAACCGCGTGCTCAGTCCGGAGATGGCGCAGGCCTATGACCTGCCCGCCGGCGAGTATCTGTCGCTGTCCGTCACCGACACAGGGACCGGCATGACGCCCAGTGTGATTGCAAAAGCGTTCGACCCGTTCTTCACCACCAAACCGATTGGCGAAGGCACCGGGCTGGGGCTTTCGATGATCTACGGATTTGCCAAACAGTCCGGCGGGCAGGTGCGCATCGATTCCGAGGTCGGTCGCGGAACCTCGATGTGCATCTACCTGCCGCGCTACCACGGCAATGCCGGGACCGGCACGTCCGTACAGAACAACTCCGCGACAGCGCTTGCGGGCGCCTGCGGCACGATTCTGATCGTCGACGACGAGCCGACCGTACGCCTGCTGCTGATGGATGTGCTGGGCGACCTCGGTTACACGCTGATCGAAGCATCGGACAGCGTGGCCGGGCTGAAGCTGCTGCAGTCGGATGTGAGCATCGACCTGCTGATCACCGATGTCGGCTTGCCCGGTGGGATGAACGGCCGGCAGATGGCCGATGCCGGTCGCCAGGTGCGCCCCGGTCTGAAGACGCTGTTCATCACTGGTTATGCCGAGAGCGCCGCGTTGGGCAACAGCTCGCTCGGCGCTGGCATGCAGGTGCTGACCAAGCCTTTCGCGATAGATGTCCTCGCTGCCCGGGTGCTCGAGATGATGAAAGGCTAGCTGCCATCGGGTGTGCAGCCTTAAAGCAGGGGCTACGTTCGTCATTAGTGCGGCCCGTGAGAGGCGACTACGCTTCAGGGCGATAGAGTCTGCGACCTGAACCTTGGGTGCGGGCTTTCAGCACTGACGGAGGAGACGCAAGGTGAACTCATTAACCGGTGGCTGCCTGTGCGGCAACCTGCGGATCGTGACGGCGGGGCAGCCCTATCGGGTCGGGATCTGCCACTGCCTGGACTGCCGCAAGCATCATGGTGCTTTGTTCTACGCAGCTGCGGTGTTCCCGCAGGACGCGGTAACCGTCGAGGGCGAGACGGTCGAATATGCCGGACGGCATTTCTGCCCGCGCTGTGGCTCGTCGGTTTTTTCCCGCCTCGCCGATGAAATCGAGGTGCATCTCGGCGCCCTGGATGCACCCGACCAACTGACGCCGACCTACGAGTGCTGGACCGTGCGCCGCGAAGGCTGGCTGCCGCCGTTTCCGCTCAACCGGCGCTACCAGCACGATCGCGACGACTCCAGCCGCTTCGAATGAGCGTCATTGGCCGCTGGCGATCAGCGGCTGCTCGGTCTTCTGCGTGTTCGGCAGCACGCGAATCGCGATGAATTTCGAAGTCGGCGTGTGGCTGCGCTCGCCAAAGCTCTCCAGCGGCACCAGCGGGTTGGTTTCCGGGTAATAGGCGGCGGCCTGGCCGAGCGGGGTGTCGTAGGCGAGCAGGGTGAAACCGCGCACGCGGCGCTCGATGCCATCGTCCCACAGCGATAGCAGATCGACCTGCTGCCCGGCTTCCAGGCCCAGCCGCTGGATGTCGGCGGGATTGACGAACACCACATCGCGCATGCCTTTCACCCCACGATAACGATCATCCAGACCATAGAGCGTGGTGTTGTACTGATCGTGGGAGCGCAGCGTCTGCAGGATCAGGTCGGCCTCCACGCCGCCGTGGCGGGCCTGCTCGGGTAGCAGATCGGCCGGCAGCGGGTGCGCCTTGAATTCGGCGCGACCGCTGGCGGTGTTCCATTCGCGCCGGGCGGCGGCGTTGCCCAGGTAGAAACCGCCAGGTCGATGCAGACGGTGGTCGAAGCCGATGAAACCGGGAATGGTCGCCGCGATCAGCTCGCGGATACGGGCGTAGTCCTCCACCAGCCAGAGCCAGTCCACCGGGCGCTTGCCCAGCGTGGCGGCGGCGATGCCGGCGACGATGGCCGGCTCCGAGCGCATCTCGGCGGACGCGGGCTCGAGCTGGCCGCGCGAGGCGTGGATCATGCTGAACGAGTCTTCCACGGTGACCGCCTGCGGGCCGCACGCCTGGCGGTCGATGTCGGTGCGGCCGAGGCACGGCAGGATCAGCGCGTCGCGGCCCATGGTCAGGTGGCTGCGGTTGAGCTTGGTGCTGATCTGTACGGTCAGCGCGCAGTTGCGCAGCGCCTGCTGCGTGCGCGGGGTGTCCGGCGTGGCCTGGGCGAAGTTGCCGCCCAGACCGATGAACACCTTGACCTGCCCGGCGAGCATGGCCTGGATGCATTCCACGGTGTTGTAGCCGGGCTGGCGCGGCATCGGCAGGTCGAACTGGCGCTGCAGTGCATCGAGCAGCGCAAGCGGCGGCCGCTCGTTGATGCCCATGGTGCGGTCGCCCTGCACGTTGCTGTGGCCGCGCACCGGGCAGGCGCCAGCGCCGGGCTTGCCAAGGTTGCCGCGTAGGAGCAGCAGGTTGGCGATTTCCTGGATAGTCGCCACCGAGTGACGGTGCTGGGTGATGCCCATCGCCCAGCAGACGATGGCCCTTTCCGCGTTGCGATAGATCGCGGCGGCGTGGCGAATGGTTTCGCGGTCGAGCCCCGACTGCTGCTCAATCAGCGCCCAGGGCGTGGCTTCGACCTCGGCCAGATAGGCCTCCAGCCCGTGGCTGTGCTCAGCCAGAAACGCGTGCTCGAACACTGCCGGCGCGCCGCTGGCCTGGGCTTCCTGCTCCCATTGCAGCAGGTACTTGGCGATACCGCGCAGCACCGCGAGATCGCCACCGAGATTGGGCCGCAAGTAGGCACTGTGAGTTGGCGCGTCCTGATTGGCGAGCATCTCGATGGGCTTCTGCGGGTGCTGGAAGCGCTCCAGCCCGCGCTCGCGCAATGGATTGAAGCAGACCACCTGAGCGCCGCGCTCCACAGCCTGACGCAATGGTTCGAGCATGCGCGGATGGTTGGTGCCGGGGTTCTGCCCGAGAACGAAGATCGCATCGGCGTGATCGAAATCATCCAGCGTCACCGTGCCCTTGCCGACGCCGATGGATTCGGTCAGGGCGACGCCGCTGGCCTCGTGGCACATGTTCGAGCAGTCGGGAAAATTGTTGGTGCCGAAGCTGCGACCGAACAGCTGGTAGAGATAGGCCGCTTCGTTGCTGGCCCGACCGGAAGTGTAGAAGGCTGCCTGGTGCGGGCTGTCCAGGCCGTTCAGGTGATGGGCGATCAGCGCAAAGGCATCGTCCCAGCTGATCGGCAGGTAGCGGTCGCTGGCGGCGTCGTAACGGACCGGTTCGCTCAGGCGGCCCTGGTATTCGAGCCAGTAATCACTCTGCTCGCGTAACTGGCTGACGCTGTGGCGGGCGAAGAAGGCGGCATCCACCAGACGCCGCGTCGCTTCCCAGTTCACTGCCTTGGCGCCGTTCTCGCAGAACTTCACTGCACCGGCCTCCGGCGAATCACCCCAGGCGCAGCCGGGGCAGTCGAAGCCGCCGTTCTGGTTGGTGCGCAGCATGGCGCGGATGTTCTTCAGCGCGTTGCCACTGCCGAGCCAGGCGCTGGCCACGCTGCGCAGCGCGCCCCAGCCGCCTGCCGGGCCGGCGTAGGGCTGGAAACGGGTGGCGGGATGGAAGCGGGACGTGCGGCTCATGGTTGGCATCCGTTCTGTTCGGGCAGCGCAGGTGCCGGGCTGTAGACCCGTGGCGCGCTGTGGTGGGGCAGGTGAATGAGGTTGAGGTGATGGCGACGCGCCCACTCGACGGTCAGGTGGGTCGGCGCGGACAGACTGACCAGGGTGCCGATACCCGCGCGCACGGCCTTGTGGATCAGCTCCAGGCTGCAGCGGCTGGTGACCACGACGAAGCCTTCGCTCGGGGTACGGCGCTGCAGCGTCAGCGCACCGATCAGCTTGTCCAGGGCGTTGTGCCGGCCGATGTCCTCACGGCACAGGGCGATCTCTCCGTTGCCGTCGACATACAGCGCCGCGTGCAGTGCACCGCTGTCGCGGGCCAGCAGCTGGGCGTTGGCGATGCGCTGGCGCAGATCGTGGAAATGTCCTTCGGGCGGCAGATCGATTGGCGAAAGGGGTGCGAGCTGCGGCAATGCCTGCTCCAGCGCCTGCACACCGCACAGGCCACAACCGCTGTGGCCGGCCAACTGCCGCCGTTGTTGCTTGATGTGCCAGAACGCCCGCGGGCTCACCTGCACTTCGGCATGCTGCGCGCTGCCATCGCCCCGCAAGCGCAGATCGCGTAGATCATCGATGCGCTCGATCAAGCCGCCGCTCAGGCTGAAGCCGATAACGAAGTCTTCCAGATCCAGCGGCGTCACCATCATCACGGCCTGATTGAGGCCGTTGTAGCTGATGGCCAAGGCACATTCGTCAGCCAAGGGCGCCGCGCCGAGATCCGGAGCGTTGGCGCTTGGGGCATTGAGGGTGGCGTATTGCATGGCGATGGCCTGCGACAGGTCGACGCAGGGAGCCTAGGAGCGCAGGGATGGATCGTCCAATCGCTATGTTCGATAGGGTGATCGAGTGTATCGATCGCGCCTCAGGGGATGGCTGGTCTTTGCCGCTGCAACAGCTCGCGTGCCTCGTTGAAACAGGCCTCGCCCAGCGCGGAGCGCGGCGAGCCGCGCCGCAGGATCAGCCCCAGCGGTGCGAGGGTATTGGCATTGTCGATGGGCGTCAGGGTCAGCCGGCTATCCAGTGCTTCGAGGCCGCTATCCAGCGGCATGATTGCGCAACACAGTCCGGCCCCTACGGCCTGCAGCAGATGGTGCACGGCATCCGTCTGCAGCCGCGGTGCCAGGCTCAGGCCACGGCTACGCAGTGCGTGGTCGATGGACTGGCGAAAGTGCATGCCGCCGGTCAAAAGACCTAGCGGAAGATCGGCGAGCGCTTCCCAGCGCAGCGATGGCGCGTCGAAGCGAAAATGGCGCTCGTCATGCAACAGCCCCATGCGGGTTCCGCCGAGCGGCAGGCTGGTGAAGTGCGCGTCATCCAGCCGCTCCAGATAGGACAGGCCCAGGTCCAGCAGATTGCGATTGAGCCGTTCGAGAATCTGATCGCTGCTCAACGCGAACAGCTCGAAGCGCAGATTCGGGTGGCGCTCGCCGAAGGCCTGCACCAATTGCATCGGGTCGAAACCGGCCAGCGGCACCACGCCCAGGCGCAATGTGCCGACCAGCTGACCACGGCAGGAGGCGGCTTCGGCCAGCAGGCCGTCCTGTGCGGCGAGCAGGCTGCGCGCCCAGGCCAGGATGCGTTCGCCTTCGGGAGTGAAGCCTTCGAAGCGCTGGCTGCGGATCACCAGTTGCAGGCCGAGCTCGTCTTCGAGGCCGCGCAGGCGCATCGACAGCGTCGGCTGGGTGACATGGCAGCGCGCCGCGGCCTGACCGAAATGACGCGTTTCATCCAGCGCCACGAGAAACTTCAGCTGCTTGATATCCATGCCCGCTCGCCTCGAAGGTAGTGCGGGTGGCACCTTAGCATGCCGTCAGGGGGCGTCGAACAGCGGCTGCAGCCCGCTGGGCACCACCCCGGTCCAGCGCTTGAAGGCGCGGCGGAAGTTGGTGGTGTCGTTGAAGCCGAGGTGCCGCGCCACGGCCTCGTTGCCTAGGCCGCGGGCCTGATAGAGGTAGAGCGCAACGTGCGTGCGCACCAGATCGAGCTGTTCCTGGAAGTGCGTGCCGTGCTTGGCCAGCTTGCGCTTGAGCGTCGCCGGACTCATGGCGAACGCCAGCGCGACGCGCTCCAGGTTCAGCGGCTCGCGGATGTTGTCATGCAGGTATTGGTAGAACGCATCGAGAAAGGCGCAGGGGCCTTCCAGCGCATCGATCTGCTGCTGGCTGGCCTGCTGCGCGACCTGGCCTACCGTGGCCGAAGCATCCAGCCAGGGCTGATGCAGGTACGCGCGAGGCAGGCTGAGCAGGGTCAGATGGCGGTCGAACTGCAGCGCGTCACCCAGGTGCACCCAGTACTGTTCGACATGGCGCGGTTGCGGGTAGGCGAACTGGAAACGCCACGGCAGGCGCAGGCCGCTGCCGCGCTTGCACAGCGCGACGATGGCGGTCAGGTGCGCTTCGATGAGAAACCGTTGGTGGCGGCCGGCGCTGCCGTTGTCCAGCCAATAGATGTGCAGCTGCTGCTCGTCCAGCAGCAGCCTTGGCGCCAGCAGCGGGCAGAGCAGGGCGCGGAACTGGCTAAGCCGCTCCAGCGCCTGCTCGAGGTTGCCGGCGTTGGCCAAGGCAAGGCTGGCATCGCCGTAGTGGCCGGGCAGCAAGCGCTGGCCGAACAGAAAGCTGCTGTCCGCAGCACCCAACAAGCGCTCGGTATTGCCGATGAGCGTCAGCAGCTGTTCCGGGCTGACGCGGGCGCGGCCGCTGGCAACGTCCTCGTAGAACAGCCCGCTGCCGCGCAGCAGCGCATGGCTGTCGATACCGCGCGAGAGCGCCAGGTCGAGCAACACCGCCGGCTGGTGGTGCGCGGCGATGAAGCGAGTGTCCCATTCGTACCAGCGTAACGGGCTTTCCATGGTCGCCTCAGGCGCAGCGTGGCAGTGACTGCTTGGCCTTGGCCAAACCGAGGTTGAGGCGTTTGAGCAACTGCTCGGCATCGTCGTCGAAGGCCATTACCACTGCGGTACTGGCGCGCAGATGCAGGCGTTCGCCGTGCTGGCGCGTCTTGTGCGCGAGGCTGGCGACGGCGGTCTGCAACTCCTCGGCGAGCTGCCGCGCCTGTTGCTCGGCGGTATCGGGCAGCAGCACGACGAAGCGATCCCCGGCGAGGCGGCAGAGCAGGTCCTGATGGCGCAGGTTGAGCACCAGCAACTGCGCCACGGCCTGCAACACGAGGTCGCCTTCTTCCTGGCCGTAGCGCTGGTTGACCCGACTGAACTCGTCGAGATCCACCGCCAGCAGCGACAGCGGCCTTTGCTCGTCGGCGGCCTGGCGCAGGGCCGAGTCCAGTTGCCGACGCAGGTACTCGGCCGTGCCGAGCGGGGTCAGGTTGTCGAACAGGCGATGCTCGCGGAAAAGCCGTTCGCGCTTGTGCATCTGGGCGTTGATGGCGCGCTGTTCCTGGTTCAGGTGGTAGATGCCGAACGTCAGCAGGATCAGGCCGACCGGCATGGGCGCGGTTTCCAGCCAGTTGTCCCAGGCGATGTTGGCGGGGATCTGGATGAACTCATCGAGCAGGTCCATCCACCAGGAAAAGCAGATGCAGGCCAGCCCCAGCGCCAGCAACCGCGTCACCCGGCCGGCCGGGCGGCTGTGCAGCAGCATGATCAGCCAGGCGAGGGCGAGGGCAGCGCAACCGCCTTCGCCGACCACGTCCATCCAGTCGATCTCGCCCCAGGATTTGAGCTGGCCGACGGCGAGGAGCAGCTGCAGGCCGACGTTGGCGGCCAGGGCGAGGCCGAGGAGGGTGAGGGTGTGAAGTTTGAGGAGGGATTTCATCGGGTCTCCGTGGCGAGGGATCGCGCCAGTGCGTGAGGGCACGGAAACAGATGGATGTGACGGTTGGATGAATGGGGTGGGGGTTGAATTGGCTCAGGGTTTTTTTGGTTGATTGGACAGTTTGGTGGGGGGCTCGGGAATGTGGTTTGTCCTGATGGATCGGATCAGTTCTGGACGAGGTGCTTGCTGCATCGAGTCGATGCCGATTGCCGAGTTGCCTGGCGATTTAGGTTTCGCCCTGCTGGCGAGTCACTTTCTCTTGCCTGGCCAAGAGAAAGTAACCAAAGAGAAGGCCACCCCGACATCCGGGTTTTGCTTCGCAAAACTCCCCTCCCTCCGGCGCTGCTCCGGGGGCCGGGCTCGGCGCCCCCTCACGAAGGGACGTCCCTGTCCCTTCACTCCTCGCTCGGCGTCCTGCCTCGCGTCCCCCTGCGCAACGCCTACGCTCGGCCTCCTGACGGGGGAGGTAGTCCGAGATGCCTGACAGATAGAGAGGCTTGGTTTGTAGTTTTTTATCGATTGAAAACTATCAGGCGACTCCAATCGCCCCTTCAGGAGGGTGAACGGAGTCGTCGCGGAGAGGGGCGAGCGGCATGGATGCCGCGAGAGAACTAGGCGTCCCCCCGTAAAGGGCCATGGATGGCCCTTGTACGGCGACCCTCGGAGCGACGGCGGAGAGAACAAACCCCGGCGAAGCCGGGGCCGGATGCAGGGGCAAGACTTTTTGGTTCCTTTTGGCGGGGCCGGCCATCCGGGCGATTGCCAAACGGAACTCGCGCAGCAGCGCGAAACAAAAGTATCGGAACACTCGGAAAAAGGACTGGCGCTCTTCCGTCATCTTGATGGTCGTGCATCTGGAACAGGCTGCAGCCGAGGCGTGGCAGAACCGATGATTGATTTTTCCAGAGGAGGTGGGAGCCATCAGTAGATGCTTGGGGTAGGCAGAAAATGAAGTGCTCTATCTAGCCGTCTGACTAGCCTATGCACCCCCCCTGACAACAGGTCATATCAGCTCAATCCCGCTCGCAAAATCCCCGAAAACCCCCTGTTCCAAGCCCTCCCCGAACCTCCTGTCACAGAACCGCCATATCCCCCACCTACCGTCCGCTGCAGTTCCGGGATGGACCCGGTAAACACCGTTCGGGGGATTGTTCATGAGCACATACCGCAGCGGCATCCGCCATGCAGGATTCCGCATCAGCCTGCTGGCTCTGGCCGTCAGCGCCGGTTCGGCGTGGGCCGAGGAGCCGCTTGTCATGGAGCACGTCGAAGTCATCGGCCAGGCGGTCAGCATCGACGAAGCACTGAAGGACCAGCGCAATTCCGACAGCGTGAAGAGCGTGGTGCATGCAGACGGCATCGGCCAGCTGCCGGACGACAACGCCGCCGAGGCGCTGCAGCGCATTCCGGGCATCTCGGTCGAGCGCGACCAGGGCGAAGGGCGCTTCGTCAGCGTGCGCGGCATCGCGCCGGATCTGAATAGCGTCACCATCAACGGCACGCTGGTCCCATCGCCGGAGAGCGATCGCCGTGCCGTGGCGCTCGACGTGCTGCCATCGGAGCTGGTGCAGTCGCTGTCGGTGGTCAAGACGCTGACGCCGGACATGGATGCCAATTCCCTGGGCGGCACCATTGAGGTACAGAGCCTGTCGGCCTTCGACCATGACGGGCTGTTCTACAGCCTCAGCGGCGAGGGCAGCTATGACGACAACGTCGACAAGACCAGCCCGAAATTCTCTGGCGCCATCAGCGACCGCTTCAGCCTGGGCGATGGCGTCGACAATTTCGGTGTCGCCGCGGCCGTCAGCTGGCAGGAGCGCGACTTCGGCTCGGACAACGTCGAGACCGGCGGCAAGTGGGACTTCGCCGACGACGGCGCGCGGCTGGAGGAACTCGAGCAGCGCGACTACGAGATCACCCGAGAGCGCACCGGCTTCGGGCTGAACTTCGACTACAAGCCGGACGATGTCAGCAGCTACTACCTGCGCACGCTGTACAGCCGCTTCAAGGACACCGAAACGCGTAACGCCGCGGGAGTGGCATTCGAGGATTCGCAGCTGCCGGGCGAGACCGGTGACGCCGAGGGCTGGCGCGAGCTGAAGTCCCGCGAGGACACCCAGACCGTGCAGTCCTACGTGTTCGGCGGTGAACGCATGATGGGTCTGTGGACCCTGAGCGGGCAGGCCGGTTACAGCCAGTCGCGCGAGCGCAATCCGGGCGGTATCGCCAGCGCGACCTTCGAGGGCGATTTCGCCGATGCCGGTTTCTCCAGCAGCCGCAAGCCGCGCCTGATGATCGATTCGTCCTTCTACAACCCAGCGTCCTTCGAGCTGGATGAAGTGGAGTGGGAGAAAAGCGACACCCGCGACCGCGAGAAGAATATCCGCCTGGACCTGGCGCGCGAGTACGACATCCAGGGTTATGCCGCGCAGGCCAAGTTCGGCGGCAAGCTCAGCCGCCGGCACAAGGACAACGACAACGAAGTCTGGAAGTACGACGATTTCGACGACCTGACCCTGGCCGATTTCCAGGGCGGCAACGTCGACTACGCGCTCGGCCGCTTCGGCCCAGGCATCAGCGCCTCGGCCATCGAGGGCGCGATTGGCGGTCTGGATGCCAGCGAGTTCTACGACGAGGAGGAGTCGCGCATCAATGACTTCGACATGCACGAGGACATCAACGCCGCCTACCTGATGAACACCGTGGATATCGACCGCTGGCGCGTCATCGCCGGCCTGCGCTACGAGGGCACGCGCTTTCGCGCCAAGGGCACCGGCCTGCGCGATGACCAGTTCGAGTCGATCTCCAGCAGCAGTCGTTATGACCACTGGTTGCCGGGGCTGCACCTGCGCTACCAACTGACCGACGACACCATGATCCGTGCCGCCTGGACCAGCAGCGTGGTGCGCCCGACCTTCGGCCAGCTGGCGCCCGGTTTCGTCATCGACGGCAACGACGCCGAGTTCGGCAATCCCGATCTCAAGCCGCTGGAATCGATCAACTACGACCTCGGCATCGAGCACTACATGGGCCGCGCCGGCATGGTGTCGGCGTACCTGTTCTACAAGGACATCGATAACTTCATCTACAACACCGATCTGGCCGGCACCGGCCAGTGGGCCGCGTTCGACGAAGCGCTCAGTTTCCAGAACGGCAGCAGCGCGAAGCTCTACGGCCTGGAGCTGGCCTACTCGCAGAAGCTCGACTGGCTGCCGGCGCCGTGGAACGGTCTGTTGCTGGGCGCCAACGCCACCTTCAGCCAGTCCGACGCGGACATCGAAGGGCAGGGCATGCAGCGCAGCATCGACCTGCCGAACCACTCCGACACGGTCGGCAACCTGATGCTCGGCTGGGAAAACGACCGGCTCAACCTGCGCCTGGCTGCGAACTACAAGTCGGACTACCTCTACGAGGTGGCCGGCATCGACGACGAGGCGCACGACCTGTACGTCGACGATCAGCTGTTCGTCGATTTCAAGGCGGGCTACTTCATCACGCCGAGCCTGCAGCTGACCTTCGAGGCGCTGAACCTGACGGACGAGTCCTACTACGTCTACAGCGGCCGCCGCGCCTACAACGCCCAGTACGAAAAGTACGGCCCGACCTACAAGCTCGGCCTGACCCTGACCCACTTCTGACCCCATGCCGCTCCGGTGCCCGCCGTTCCCCTTTACGGTCGGGCGCCGGCAGGCGGCAGCCTGAATGGATACACCATGAACGCATTACCCAAAACCATGCTGCTCGGCCTGTGCATCGCATTGGCGGCCTGCCAGTCCACGCAACCAGATACACCGGCGAAGTCGGCCCAGCTGAACATCAGCGAACCGCTGCTGGCCGGCCTCGAGTACGCCCAGCTGGTAAGCGGCGACACCCCCTGGGGCGGTGCCGACCGTGTGCAGGTCGATGACCAGGGCCTGCAGCTGCTGGATGCCGCCGGTAACAGCCTGGCGCGCCACGCCGGGCGCTTCGAAGGACTGGACCATCGCGTCGACCGCCAGGGCCTGCTGCTCGCCACGGTCGAGCGCAAGCGCCAGCAGGCGATGCTGATCGGCCTGAATGCCGCGCGTGCCTGGAGCCAGCCGCTGTACCTGCCACGCACCGCATTCGCCATCGAGGGGCTGTGCCTGTACCGCGACAGCGCGCACAACGACTTCGTGTTTCTGCTCGGTGAGGAGGGCGTCGGCGAGCAATGGCTGGTCGGCAGTCAGGGCCGCCTGCTCGATGAGGCGCGGCGGGTGCGCGGGCTCAGCCTGCCGCCGCAAAGCGCCTTCTGCCAGACGGACGATGCCAGTGGGCAGCTCTATGTCAACGAGGAGTCCGTCGGCTTTTGGCGTTACCCGGCCGACGCCGAGGCGCCGTTGCAGCGCGAGCCGGTCGATTTGCGCCAGCCTTTCGGCAGCCTGGCCCATGCCGCAGCGGGCATGACGTTGGTGCCGGGCGGACTGCTGGCGCTCGATCCCGAAGCCTCGGTGCTGCATCTGTACCGGCAGAACGAAGCCGGCTGGCAAGCCGATGAGGTCATCGCACTGGACGGTTTCGACGAACCGGAACGCATCAGCGCGCGCCGCGGTGCCGAGGGCGTCGAGCTGCTGCTGGCGGACGAACGTGGCCTGCAGTCGGCCCGTCTGGACTGGCAGCCGACCGCGCTGTCGCAGCCCGAGCCGATCGTCAGCCTGCCGGCCGCAGTTGAGACCGGCCCGGTGCCGAGTCTGGGTGATGCCGCCGATGATCCGGCGATCTGGGTCCATCCGCGCGATCCGGCGCAGAGCCGCGTGCTTGGCACCGACAAGAAGGGCGGGCTGGTGGTGTACGACCTGGACGGCCGTCAGGTGCAGGACCTGCGCGCCGGCCGGCTGAACAACGTCGATGTGCGCAGCGGCTTCCGCCTCGGCAGCAAGCGCGTGGACCTGGCCGTGGCCAGCAATCGCGATCACAACAGCCTGCACCTGTTCGCCATCGACCGGGCGAGCGGGGTGCTCCGCGATGTCGGTGAGGTCGCCACGCCGCTGAGCGAAATCTATGGCCTGTGCATGTTTCAGGATCGCCAGGGCACTACCTACGCCATCGCCAACGACAAGGACGGCACCTTCCTGCAGTACCGCCTCGATGGAAGCTCCGGCCAGCCGCGTGGCGAGCTGGTGCGGCGCTTCAAGCTGGACAGTCAGCCCGAGGGCTGCGTGGCCGACGACCGCAGCGAGCGGCTGTTCGTCGGTGAGGAAGACGTCGCGGTGTGGGCGGTCGATGCCCGCGCCGAAGTGCCGGGAATGCCGGAACAGGTCATCGGTGTCGGCGGGCCGGTCTACGACGACATCGAAGGTCTGGCCATCTACCACGGCGAGCGCGGTGACTACCTGGTGATTTCCAGCCAGGGCAACGACAGCTACGTGGTGCTCGATGCCCAGGCCCCCTACGCCGTGCGCGGCGCCTTCCGCATCGGCCTGAACGCCGAGCGCGGCATCGACGGAGCGTCCGAGACCGATGGGCTGGAAGTCACCTCGGCCAACCTCGGCGGCATCTGGAACCGCGGAATGCTGGTGGTGCAGGACGGCCGCAAGCGCATGCCCGAGGGCACGCAGAACTACAAGTACCTGCCCTGGTCGGCGATCGCCGATGCGCTGGGGCTGGACTGACGTCATCGCCCGCTAACCGACCCGCCATCCAATAGCAGCTGCCCCAGTCGGGGCAGGAGGAAACGATTCATGCAAACGACTCTCGAGCACATGTCCATCTGGGGGTTGATCAGCGAAGCCAGCCTCGTGGTCCAGGCGGTGATGATGATTCTGGTCCTGGCCTCGGTTTCGAGCTGGTACCTGATCATCCGTCGCAGTGTGGCGTTGCGCAGCGCCGAACGCCTGCAGCGCGGCTTCCTGCAGCGCTTCCGGCAGGGCGGCGATCTTGCCCAGCTCTATCGCGAAGGCCAGGCGCAGCCGTTGCCGGACGAGGCCGCGCTGCAGCGCATCTTCCTCGCCGGTTACGGCGAGTTCGCCCAGCTGCAACGCCAGCCGGGGATCGCGCCGGATGTGGTGGCGCAGGGTGTCGAGCGCAGCCTCTACGTGGCCGTCGCCGAGCAGGAGGAGCGTCTGGAAAAGGGCCTGCAGTTTCTCGCAACCGTGGGTTCGGTGAGCCCCTATATCGGCCTGTTCGGTACCGTGTGGGGAATCATGAACTCCTTCCTCGGCCTGTCGCAGGTGCAGCAGGCGACGCTCTCGACCGTCGCGCCGGGCATCGCCGAAGCGTTGATCGCAACGGCCATCGGCCTGTTCGCGGCGATTCCCGCGGTGATGGCCTACAACCGCTTCGCTGCCCGTGGGCAGACGCTGGTCGGTCGTTACTACGCCTTCGGCAACGAGTTACAGGCGCGCCTGCATCGGCGCCTGCACGCCGCTTCACCCAACGTCGCTGCAGCCGCCTGAGGAGGACGCCTTCATGCTGGTCAAACCACAGCACAAACACGGGCCCAAGGCGGAAATGAACGTGGTGCCCTACATCGACGTGATGCTGGTGCTGCTGGTGATCTTCATGGTCACCGCGCCGATGCTGGTGCAGGGCGTCAAGATCGAGCTGCCCAAGGTCGCAGCCGAAGCGCTGCCGGTGGAGAACGAGCGGCAGATCCTCACGCTCTCGGTAAAGGCCGATGGCGGCTTCTACTGGAACCTGGGCAGCGAGCTGGACATCGACAACCAGACCGACAGCGCCGTCGACCTTGCCGAGCTGCAGGCCAAGGTCGGCGCGATCATCGCCGAGCGCGGCGACACCCAGGTTTATGTCCGTGCCGACGAGGCGGCGGACTACGGTCGCGTGGTTGCCGGTATCGCCGAGCTGCAGCGCGGCGGGGTGGTCAACCTGGGGCTGATCACCGAGGCGCCGGCCGGAGCCGGGCAGCCGTGATGATGACCTTCAGCACGCCCGCCGCGCATGGCAGCGAAGTTGTCCCGCGACAGTGGATCGGTCCGGTCGGGGCTGCATTGCTGACCCTCGGGATGCACGCTGGACTGTTCGCGCTGTTGCTTGGCAGCTGGTCGCCAGCGCTGGAAATGCCGGTCGCCACCCAGGTGATGCAGACCCAGTTGATCAGCCTGCCGCCGCCGGCGCCAACCGAGAGCGCGGTGTCGGTCGAACCGCCCGTCGAGCCCGCGGTCGAACCGCCGCCGCGCGAGCCACAGGTCGATACCCACGCCCAGCAGCAGCGACTCGAGCAGGCCGAGCTGGCCTTCAAGCGCGCCGAAGAGGAGCGCAAGGCCGAGCAGCTGAAGCAGCAGCGCGAGCAGTTGGAACGCCAGCGCGAACAGCAGCGTCAGCGCGACGAGCAACGTCGCCAGGAACAGGCACAGGAGCGGGAACAGATGGCTCAGGAAGAGGCACGGTTGCAGGCGGCGCGCGAAGCCGAGGCAACGGCACGCAACGAAGCGGCTGAGCGCGCACGACAGGCTGCTGCGGCCGAAGCGGCCAGCCGGCAGTACCTGCCGATTGCCAAAAAGCCGCCGGTCTACCCGCAACGGGCGCTGGACTCCGGGCTTCAGGGTTCCTGCACGGTCAGCTACACGGTCGATGTGCAGGGTCGCGTGCGCTCGCCCGAAGTGGTCGGCGACTGCCATCCGTTGTTCATCCGCCCATCACTCACCGCCGCCAAAAGCTTTCGCTACCAGCCGCGCATCGTCGAAGGCCGCGCGGTTGCCGTGCCCGACGTAAAGAACACCTTCCATTACCGCATCGAATGATGCCGTTACGACTCAGGAACCGTTTTCGATGAAACAGGATTTCACCGATTTTCACGCGAGCGTGGGCGCTCATGACGACCAACCGGTCAATCCGAGCGGCAACCTGCCGCTGCAGCAGGCGATCGATCACCGCCGGCGCGGGCTGCTCAAGGGAGGGCTCGGCCTGGCCGGCATCGCCTTTCTCGGCGGCGGGATGGCCGGCGCGCGAGCCGCAACCCGGGGTGATTCGCTGCTTGGCTTCGAAGGTATCCCGACCCAGCTCGACCCGCATTTCGACCGTGTCGAGGTGGCGCCGGGCTACAGCGCCCGGGTGTTCTTCTCCTGGGGCGATCCGGTGCATGCCGACGCACCCGAGTGGCAGCCGGATGCCAGCGACGATTGGCAAGCCCAGCTCAAGCAGGCCGGCGACAACCACGACGGCATGCATTTCTTCCCGTTCCCCGACGCGCCCGACAGCCGCGGCCTGCTGGCCATCAACCACGAGTACGTCAACCCGACGTTGCATCCAAAAGGCATCGCCGTGGTCGATGGCCGGCGCCCGCTGGAACAGGTGCGCAAGGAGCAGGCGGCCCATGGCCTGAGCGTCATCGAGGTGCGCAAGGATGCGCAGGGCGAATGGCAGCGGGTGATGGATTCACCCTACAACCGCCGCATTTCCGGCATGACGCCGATGGCCATTGCCGGGCCGCTGGCCGGCCATGCAGCGATGCAGACCATGGACGACCCGGAAGGAAAGAGGGTGCTCGGCACGCTGAACAACTGCTCCAGCGGCTTCACGCCCTGGGGCACCTATCTGGTCTGTGAGGAGAACTGGCACAACTACTTCGTCAACCACGACGCCGACGATCTTGCCGCGCGCGTCTCGCACAACCGCTACGGCATCGCCGGCGGCGGCATGAGCAAGCTCTACGGCTGGGGCACGGTCGATCCGCGTTTCGATGCCACGCCGCAGGCAGGCCAACCCCATGGCGGCTTCGTCAACGAGCCGCACCGGTTCGGCTGGGTGGTGGAGGTCGATCCGTTCGACCCGCAGAGCGCGCCGGTCAAGCGCACCGCCTTCGGCCGCTACTGCCGCGAGTGCTCGGTGCTGTCGCTGGGCGAGGACGGGCGCATGGCGTTCTACTCGGGCGACGACACCAAGGGCGAGTACGTATACAAGTTCGTTCCCAGCGGCCGTTTCGTGCCCGGTGCGGACGCGGCCAACCGCCGCTTGCTGGATGAGGGCACCTTGTATGTCGCGCGTTTCGATGCCGACGGCAGTGGCCAGTGGCTGGCGCTGGTGCACGGCGAGCATGGCCTGACCGCGGAAAACGGCTTCCCCAGCCAGGCCGAGGTGCTGCTCAACGCCCGCGCCGCCGCCGACCGTGCCGGCGCGACGCCGATGGACCGGCCGGAGTGGGTCGCGGTGCATCCCGATACCCGCGAGGTCTACGTCACCCTGACCAACAATGACGCGCGCGGCACCAAGCAGCCGCTGGACAAGGCCAATCCGCGACCGAACAACCTGCACGGGCAGATCCTGCGCTGGCAGGAGGAGGGCGGCGACCCGACGGCGACCCGTTTCCTGTGGGAAGTCTTCCTGCTCGCCGGCGAGCGTCGCGGAGCGCGCGATGCCCAGGGCCAGCCGGTTGCCGCCAACCTGATCGGCACGATCGACGGCGACTGCTTTTCCTCGCCGGACGGGCTGGCCTTCGATCGTGACGGGCGCTTGTGGATCGAAACCGATTTCGACGATGACGAATCGGTGATGCAGGCCATGGGCACCAATCAGCTGCTCTGCGCCGACCCGAAAACGCGCGAGGTGCGGCGTTTCCTGGTCGGGCCACGGGGCTGCGAGATCACCGGTATCACCTGGAGCCCGGACTACCGTGCCATGTGGATCAACGTGCAGCACCCGGGGCTGAGCTTTCCGGCCAGCGACGGCCAGTCACGCCCGCGCTCGTCCACGGTGCTGATCACCAAGGACGACGGCGGTGTGATCGGCAGCTGACGATCGTGCCGGCGCCGTCTGGTCAGGGCGCCATCTGTTCAGGAGGTGCCACGCAGCTGCTCGATGGAATCGAGCAGTTGGTCCTGGGTGAAGGGCTTGGCCAGTCGCTGCAGCGGCAGGGCCGGAGTGGCCGATGGCAGTTCGGCATAGCCGGACACCAGCAGGATCGGCAGCTCCGGCCGGCTTGCCCGTACCTCGGCAGCCAGTTGCGCGCCGCTCATCAGCGGCATGGCGTGGTCGGTGACGAGCATGTCGATCTGTGCCACCTGCAGCAGCTCCAGCGCCTGCGCAGCGGAGCGCGCCGTCAAGACCTGGTGGCCGGCGGCTTCGAGCATGCCGGCGGTGCCGAACAGCACCAGCTCGTCATCATCCACGGCCAGCACGGACAGCGGACGCATGGTTCTGCGCGGCAGGTCTTGCGGTGACGGGCTGCGAGTCAGTTCCGCGGCTGGCTCGTCCTCCAGTGCTGGCAGCCAGATTTGCGCGGTGGTGCCGGCGCCCGGGCTGCTGCGCAGCACCAGCCGCCCGCCGGATTGCTCGGCCAGGCCATGCACCATCGACAGGCCGAGACCGGTGCCCTTGCCGACGCCCTTGGTGGTGAAGAAGGGTTCGACCGCGCGCTTGAGCGTCGTCTCGTCCATGCCGGTGCCGCTGTCGCTGACATTCAGGCGAACGTAGCGCCCGGCGGCGAGGCCGTGCTGCTCGCCGGGCAGCGTCACCTGTTCGGCGACGATGAGGATGCGGCCCTCGCCGGCCATGGCGTCGCGCGCGTTGGCGGCGAGGTTGAGCAGGGCGGTTTCCAGCTGGTTGGAATCGGTCTTGACCCGCGCCAGTCGCTGCGGCAGCTCCACCTCCAGCTGGATGGTCGGGCCGAGCGAGCTGAGCAGAAGTGCCTGCATACCTTCGATCAACTGGCGCAGATCGATCGGCGTCTTGTGCAGTTCCTGCTTGCGCGCGAACGAGAGCATGCGTGCCGTGAGCGAGGCGCCGCGTTCGGCACCAGCGCGGGCGTTGTCCACCAGGCGCAGCAGGGCCGGATCGGCCGGCATGCGCCGACGCAGCACCTCCAGGCTGCCGAGCACGGCCATCAGCAGATTGTTGAAGTCGTGGGCGATGCCGCCGGTGAGGTTGCCCAGCGCTTCCATCTTGTGCAGCTGTTGCAGCGTCTGCTCGGCGGCGACGCGCTCGCTGATATCCAGCGCCTCCGGGACCAGGGCGACGACAGTACCGTCGTCACCCAGCACCGGGCGCATGGAGAAGTCGAACGTGCGCGTGCCGCCCGGCATGTTCAGTGTCATGGTGCCGTGCTCGGTGGCGCCGGCCGCGACGCGCAGGGTCATCGCCTTCATCGCTTCCGGCATGCCGGGGGTGGCACTGAACCAGGGCGAGTCCCAGAACGGCGTGCCCGCCAACTGATGGAAGCGTGCGTCAATGCCGGCTAGTGCCGTGGCGTTGACGTAGAGAATCGAGCCGTCCGGTGCGAGCATCGCCTTGTACAGGTGCGAGGTTTCCAGCACCGCGCGGATGTTCGCCTCGCTGCGTGCCAGCGCCGCCGTGCGCTCGGCGACCTTGGCTTCGAGCTGTTCCAGGAAGCACTGCTCGCGCTGCCTGACCGCCGCAGCGGAGCGCACACGCTCGATATGTGCCCAAGAGCGGTCGGTGACTTCAGTGAGCAGGGCGAGTTCGTAGGCGCTCCAGGCACGGGGCGCGCGATCATGGATGGCCATCAGGGCGGTCAGCCGGCCTTCCTTGACCAGTGGCAAACAGATGGTGGCGGCAATATCGAGCTGCTGAAAGGTGGCAGCCTCGTCCGGTGGCAGCTGCGCACAGTGATCGTCGACGATGAAGGCTTCACCGCCACGCAGTTTGGTTACTGCCAGTTTGCCGAATGCCTCCAACCGATAGCGTCCGACGATGCTGGTGCAGCCGGGCGCGGCCCAGTCGCCGCGGATGGTGAAGCCGTCCTGGTCGGGGTCCATGTCGGCATAGGCACAGCTCGACAGTCCCAGATGCTCGCCGAGCATGCGCGTGGTGATGCTCAGAATGGCGTCGGCGTCGACGCTGCGCGCGGTCTCCTTGGCTAGGGCATCGAGAAAGCGCAGGCGTTGTTCGTTCTCGCGCAGCGCCTGTTCGGCCTCGGCGCGCTCGGTCACGTCATAGCCTTCGACGAAGATCCCGGCAACATTGCCATTCGCATCGGTCACCGGCTGGAAGACGAAATCCAGCAGGCGCTCTTCCTCTGCTTCGCCTTGGGTACGCTGCAGGCCGATGCGGATACCGGAGCCGACGAAGGCGGTGCCGCTGCGATAGACCCGGTCGAGAATGTCGATGAAGCCCTGCCGCTCGACTTCGGGCAGTGCCTCACGCACCGGCTTGCCGATGACATCGCGTTCACCCACTACCCGCAGATAGGCCGGGTTGGCCATCTCGAAGACGTGTTCGGGGCCGCGCAGCATCGCCATCAGCCCCGGTGCCTGTTCGAACATCTGTTGCAGGCGTGCCTGCTGGCGCTGCAGCTCGCGCTCGGCCATTACCCGCTCGGTGGTTTCCACCACGAGAGCGATCACGCCGGCCGGCCGGGCCTGATCATCAAACACCGGCGAATAGTCCAGATTCATCCAGGCGCGCTCGGGGCGGCCGCTGCGGTACAGCAGCAGTTCCTGGTCCTTGTACGACAGCGCGCCGCCAGCCAGGACGACCTTCATCACGTTGTCGTTGAACTCGGCGACTTCCGGCCAGCCCTCGCGTACTTCAGAACCGAGCAACTGCGGATGTCGGCTGCCGGCGAGCTCTGAATAGGCGTCGTTGTAGATCATGACGCCGCGCTCGCCCCAGAGCAGCGCGATGGGCGTCGGCGAAAGCAGCAGCATGGCCGTGACGGTCTTCAGGCTCGACGGCCATTCTGCCAGAGGCCCCAGCGCCGTCTGCGACCAGTCGAAGCGGCGAATCAGTGCGCCGAGCGCGCCGCCGGCGGGGAGAAATGCGAGGCTCGAGTCGTCAGGCGCGAGGTTTGCTGCTGGGTCCATCAGTAGCGATCCGTATCCGGTGTGAAGACAGGGCAGGGCTGTACAGGCGAGAGCTGGTTCAGCTCAGACAGCCGATTGCCCGGGAAGTCGTGCCGGCGAGGCAGGCGATTGCTGGCACCATTCGCTGCTGTTCGTCCTTGCAGCGGCCAGCGTACAGGGAAAAACCCGTACCATATCAACGATATGCAATGCCCACGGTGATTTCCGATGTTTTCTGCCGTCAAGCGTTACAGGGCTCTGGTCGCCGGGGTGCTGCAGCGCTGTTTTCCACGTACCTCGGCCCATCTGCGTGATGAGGACGAGCTGTTGTTTCGTCGCTGGGGCGGTGCGCCCGGCAAGGCGAACAAGGCCACGGCCAGCAAACGCAGGGGCAAACCTGCCACCAAGTCAAAGAGCAAGTCGGAAGGGCCGCCGCATGCCACCGCCAAGCCGCGCAAGGCCGCCGCTCAGGGCATCTATGCGGCTGCGCAACTAAAGGTTGAGGATGCGCAGGTCCAGGCGATGCGTGACCGCGTCGAGCAGGCGGTAGCTGCCGGGATCGTGAGCGCACCGTCGCAGGAGCAATGGGCGATGATCCTCAGCCGCAGCCCGGTGACGCGAATCTTCGCCGGCGCCGGCTCCGGCAAATCCACCACCTTGCTGCTGCGGGTGGTGTTCATGCTCTGCCACATGGGCGTCGAGCCTGCGCGGCTGACAGTCATTTCCTTTACCAATGCCTCCTGCGCGCAGCTGCGCGAACAGCTGGTGCGGGTGCTTGGCTTCTGGCAGGTGCCGTTCGATGCGCAGCAGGCGCGCCAGTGCGTGCGCACCTTCCATTCGGCCATGGCGCAGCTGGCGCGTGAGGTGCTGGCCCGGCCGGTGTGGTTCGAGCAGCTGGACGACAAGGCCGCCGCGGCGGACGAACCGGACAACCCGCTGGCCACCGCACGCCTGCGAACGGCGCAAGTTCGCCTGCTCAAGCAGGCCTATCAGCAGTGTTACACCGAGCAAGCGACATTCCGCGAACAGGTGCACCGCCTGCTCGATCTGCCTGAGCCTGCAGCCGAAGCTGAGCAGGGCAAGCGCGCCGCACCAAAAGCGCCAGGGGATGCCTTCACCCTGGCCGGCGAGTTCACGCCACTGCCGCTGTACGAGGCCTTCTACACCCAGGCTGCGTTTATCGAGAGCATCGGCATTCGCATCGATCAGCTGCAAGCGGCCGGATTGCAGTGCGCGTCGCGCGAAAAGGACTTCATCGAGGCGCTGGTGAGCTTCCATGGCTACTTCAGGGCGGCGCTGCGTGAGCAGGGGCTGCTGACCTTCAACGAGGCCTTTCAACAGCTCACCGAGCGCCTGGCGTCAGGCTCGGATATGTCACAGGCCAGCCTTGCCCCGTTCGAGCACCTGCTTATCGATGAATTTCAGGACATTTCCCCGCAGATCGTCCAATGGCTACAAGCGCTGCATCGCCGGCTGGCACGACAGAAGAGCAGCCCGAGCCTGATGGCCATCGGTGACGACTGGCAGTCGATCTACGGCTGGCGCGGCAGTTCGCCGGAGTTGTTCATGGACTTCGACAAGTACTTCCCGCGGCGCGGCGCCAAGGGCAGCGAGACGTTGCTGCTGGAGACCAACTACCGCTCTATCGAGCCGGTGATTCGCGATGGCGAGGCGGTGCTGGCCGGTGTGCGCTTCAAACAGGCCAAGACCAGCCGGCCATGCAAACCGGCGCAGCCCGGCGACCACGGGGTAAAGCTGGTCACCGGTTTCGACCTGAACAAGGGCCTGCCGAAGCTGATCGAGGCGATCACTGCGCAGTGCGCCCATGTGGCCGAACGGCAAAGCCGCGAACGCACCGCGGTGCTGCTGCTCAGCCGGCGCAACGAGCCGCTGCGGACCATTCAGGCGCAGCTGGACCGCAAGCTGCCGGTCAAGGCTTACACCATCCACCGCGCCAAGGGACTGCAGGCCGAGGTGGCGATCATCATCGACGACTGCGCCCCGGTGCAGCCGCACCCGCTGCGCAATGGGCTGTATGCCTACTCGGGTTTCTTCCGCAACAGCTATGACCAGGCCATGGCCGATGAAAGCCAGCGCCTGGGTTATGTGGCGATCACCCGCGGCGTCAGCCGGGTGTTCTGGTACACGCGCAAGCCTCAGGGTGCCACGGCACTGTTGCGCCAGCGCGGCTAGCGCAACAGCAGCGCAACTACTGTACCGGCCAGCAGCAGCGTCAGGCCCTTCCAGAACAGCAGCGGATTGCGCTCGAGCAGCGGTGGGCGGGCGCGGTTGAGAAACGCCGGGTTGGGCTGGCGCAGCTCGAAGACGAACTCCGACAGCTCGGCATAGCGCCGCGCCGGATCGGGATGCAGCGCCTTGCCCAGCACTTCGTCGATCCACGCGGGGATATCGCGCTGCGCATGGCGCAGCGGCTGATAGCACAAACGTTTCTGCGCTGCAGTGGTACGTGCCCTGGCGACGTCGGCGCCGTAGGGCAAGCGACCGCTGAGCAGCTGATAGGCAATCACCGCCAGCGAATACTGATCCGAACGCGGCGTGCCGGCCTCGCCGAGGAAGTACTCCGGAGCGGTATAGGCGGCGGTGCCGAGCAGGTTGTCCTGCGTGCCCGGCGCATTGCGCTCGGCGAGCCCGGCGACGCGGGTCGAGCCGAAATCGATGATCTTGAGCGTGCCGGTGGCGTCGATCATCAGGTTCTGCGGGCGCAAGTCCTGATGCAGCATCTCCAGGCGGTGGAAGGCGCGCAGGCCGCGGGCGATCTGCTCGACGATGCCGCGCACGGTTTCCAGGTCCGGCTGTGGATTGTCGAGCATCCACTGCGCCAGCGTCTGGCCATCGATGAATTCGCTCACGGTGTACAGGTAGCGCCGCTGCCGTGGCGGCGGGCAGGCTTTGACCACGTGGGGGTTGTCCAGCCGACGGGCGATCCACTCCTCCAGCAGGAAGCGCTCCAGATAGGCCGCGTCGCCCCGCAGATCCATCGAGGGCGTCTTCAGCACCACGGTGGCGCCGCTGGCTTCGTCGACGGCCAGGTGCACATGGCTGCGGCTGCTGACGTGCAGCTCACGGACGATGCGATAGCCATCGAACTGCATGCGCGGCTCCAGCAGCGGCGGCAGCGCCAGTTCACCGAGCTGCCGCTGCACGTCGTCGGCGGCCTGCTCCGGCAGGCTGTCGATGCGTACCAGCTGTGCGGTGAGGTTGTCGTCGCTGCCGTTGGCCAATGCCTGCTCGACGATCCGGCGCGCCGCCAGGTCGAGCTCGTCCCCATGCTCGGCAACGAGCTGCGCCACCTCCCGTGCGCCGATGTGCTCGTAGACGCCATCGGTGGCGAGCAGGAACAGATCGCCGACCGCCAGCGGTAGGGTGCGGTAGTCGATCTCCAGGTGCCGGTCGATGCCCAGCGCGCGGCCGAGGTAGCTGGTATCCGCCGACACGCGCACACGGTGATCTTCGGTCAGCTGTTCGAGGCCGCCGTCGCGCAGTCGATAGATGCGCGCATCGCCGACGTGGAACAGGTGCGCGCTGGCCGACTTGAGCACCAGCGCGCTGAAGGTGCAGACATAGCCGCGGTCGCGGTCATAGCGGTGCGGGCTGTGGCGGGTCTGCGCATGCAGCCAGGAATTGATCGCCACCAGCACCCGCTGCGCCGACTGCTTCACCGACCATGCGTCGGAGGTGCAGAAATAGTCGGAAAGAAAGCTCGCCACCGCGGTTTCGCTGGCGACATGGCTGACCTCGCTGCTGCTGATGCCATCGGCCAGCGCAATGGCGATGCCCTTGCTGGCGAGCTGGGCGTCAGCGGGCACGCAGGCGCCGTGAAAGTCCTGGTTGGCCGGTTTGCGTCCGCGGTCCGAATACTGGCCGAGGGAAATGGCGAGTTGGCTGGGCATCTTTATCTGCGCAAAGGCCCCGGCGCGCATGCGAGCCGGGGCCTTCGTTCACTCCAGGGTCAGTAGACGGTGCGCTTGGGTGCGGTGCGCACATGGGTGGTGTAGAGCGTCAGGCCAGTGAAGGCCAGGCCGCCGACCAGGTTGCCCAGTGCGGTGGGGATTTCGTTCCACAGCATGTAGTCCATCACCGAGAAGTCGCCGCCCATGATCATCGCCGAGGGGAACAGAAACATGTTCACCACCGAGTGCTCGAAGCCCATGAAGAAGAACAGCATGATCGGCATCCACATGGCGATGACCTTGCCGCTGACCGAGGTGGAGATCATCGCGCCGACGACACCCATCGAGACCATCCAGTTGCACAGCATGCCGCGCAGGAAGATGGTCGCCCAGCCCGCTGCGCCGAACTCCGCGTAGCCCAGTGTGCGGTCCTCGCCGATGTGCGAGATCTTCTCGCCGATCGGCCCCGGCTCGGTGGAGAAACCCATGGTGAAGACGAAGGCCATCATGAAGGCGACCACCAGCGCACCGGCGAAGTTGCCGAGAAACACCCAGCCCCAGTTGCGCAGGATGCCATTCACGGTCACACCAGGACGACGGTCGAGCAGGGCCAGCGGGGTGAGCATGAATACCCCGGTGAGCAGGTCGAAGCCCATCAGGTAAAGCATGATGAAGCCCACGGGAAAGAGCATGGCGCCGATCAGCGGTGAACCGGTCTGCACGGTGATGGTCACCGCGAACACCGCGGCGAGGGCGAGGATCGCCCCGGCCATGAAGGCGCGGATCAGGGTGTCGCGGGTGGACATGAATATCTTCGACTCACCGGCGTCCACCATCTTGGTGGCGAACTCGGAGGGGATGATGTAGGACATGGCGGGTTTCTCTCGAATAGTTGGCAGAAGCTTTTAAATTCGGTGTTTCCGGGCGCCGCCGACAGCACGCGCGGCGGCGCGGAACTCAGACGAGGCCGATCTCGACGGCATCGCCGTTGAGGCGTGCCGGCCAGACGCGCAGGCTTTGTTCGGGGTATTCCATGCAGGTGCCATCGGCGAGGCGGAAGTGCTGTTTGTACAGCGGTGAAGCGATCACCAGCTCACCCTTGACGTTGCCGACGATGCCGCGGCCGATGACGTTGGCGCCGGACTTGGGGTCGCGATTGTCGATGGCGAACAGCTGCTCGCCTTCGGCGTTGTCGGGCAGGTGGAACAGCGCCACCTGGGCGCCTTCGTGCCAGGCCACTACACCGGAATTGGCGACCAGATCGGCACGGCTGCACAGTGCCTGCCAGGCCGCCGGGGCTGCGGAACGGGAGTCGAGACGAACGACGTTGAACTGGCTCATCAGAGCACCTCCTGGGTAAGCGGGATCAGGTGAAGTTCGCTGGCGCGCACAGGCCGACGCTGGCCGCGCTCCTTGACGAAGTGGATGTCGGGGTCGCCGCGGCCGTCGTTGACGAATGTGCGGAAGCGCTTGAGCTTTTCCGGGTCGCTGATGGCATTGGTCCATTCGCACTGGTAGCTGTCGACCACGTGCTGCATCTGGCTTTCCAGCTCGGCGGCAAGACCCAGGCTGTCGTCGAGGATGACGTCCTTCAGGTAGTCCAGGCCGCCTTCCAGGCTCTCGCGCCAGACCGAGGTGCGCTGCAGCTTGTCGGCGGTGCGTACGTAGAACATCAGCACGCGGTCGATGGTGCGGATCAGCGCTTCATCGTCGAGGTCGGTGGCGAACAGCTCGGCATGCCGCGGGCGCATGCCGCCGTTACCGCAGACATAGAGGTTCCAGCCCTTGTCCGTGGCGATCACGCCGATGTCCTTGCTCTGCGCTTCGGCGCATTCGCGGGTACAACCGGATACGGCGAACTTGATCTTGTGCGGCGCGCGCAGGCCCTTGTAGCGGTCCTCGAGGCGCAGCGCCATGCCGACGCTGTCCTGCACGCCGTAGCGGCACCAGGTGCTGCCCACGCAGGATTTGACCGTGCGCAGGCTCTTGCCGTAGGCGTGACCGGTCTCGAAACCGGCGGCGATCAGCTCGCCCCAGATGTCCGGCAGCTCGTGCAGCTGGGCGCCGAACAGGTCGATGCGCTGGCCGCCGGTGATCTTGGTGTAGAGGTCGTATTTCTTCGCGACCTGGCCGATGGCGATCAGCCCCTCGGGGGTGATCTCGCCACCCGGGATGCGCGGCACCACCGAGTAGGTGCCGTTCTTCTGCATGTTGGCCATGAAGGTGTCGTTGGTGTCCTGCAGCGGAATCAGCGCCGGATCGGTAATTGGCTGGTTCCAGCAGGAGGCGAGGATCGAACCCACCGTCGGCTTGCAGATGTCGCAGCCAACATGCCCGCGGCCGTGCTTGGCCAGCAGTTCGGCGAAGCTCTGGATGCCCTCGACGCGGACGATGCCGTAGAGCTCCTGACGGGTGTAGGCGAAGTGCTCGCACAGGCTCTTGTCCACCGCCACGCCGCGCGCCGCCAGTTCGGAATCGAACACCAGCTTGAGCAGGGCGTTGCAACCGCCGCAGCCGGTAGCTGCCTTGGTTGCGGCCTTGAGTTCGCCGAGATCGGTGACGCCGGCCTCGACCTGGCAGCACACCGCGCCCTTGCTGACGTTGTGACAGGAACAGATGGTCGCGCTGGCCGGCAGGGCGTCCGGCCCAAGGGTCGGAGCGCCCTCGGTCTGCGGCAGGATCAGCGCGGACGGATCGGCCGGCAGCTTGATGCCGTTCTGCGCGTACTGCAGCAGCGTGTCGTAGTAGCTGTTGTCACCGACCAGCACCGCGCCGAGCACGGTCTTGCCATCGGCGGATACCACCAGTCGACGGTAGCTGGCACTGGCCTCGTCGATGAAACGGTAACTGCGCGAGCCGGGTGTGGCGCCGTGGGCATCCCCGATGGAACCGACGTCGACGCCGAGCAGCTTGAGCTTGGTCGACATGTCGGCGCCGTAGAAGGGCTCGTGCGGTTCCTCGGCCAGCTGCGCGGCGACACTGCGCGCCATGCTGTAGCCGGGCGCGACCAGGCCGAACACGCTGCCGTTCCAGCTGGCGCACTCGCCGATGGCGAAGATCGCCGGGTCCGAGGTGCGGCATTCGCTGTCGATCACGATGCCGCCGCGCGGAGCGATCTCCAGCTCCGCGACATGGCCGAGGGCGTCCTGCGGGCGGATGCCGGCGGAAAACACGATCAGGTCGGTTTCGAGGAATTCGCCGTCGGTGAAGTTCATCCGCCAGGCGTAGTCCTCGCCGGTAACGATCTCCTGGGTGGCGCGCGACAGGTGCACGCCGACGCCCAGCGCCTCGATGCGCGCCTTCAATGCCGCGCCGCCTTCGCCGTCCAGTTGCACCGGCATCAGGCGCGGGGCGAATTCGACGACATGGGCTTCCAGGCCGAGCGACTTCAGCGCGTTGGCCGCTTCCAGGCCGAGCAGACCGCCACCAACCACCACACCGCGCGTGGCGCCGCTGGCGGCCGCACGAATCGCATCAAGGTCGTCGAGGGTGCGGTAGACCAGCCGCGCGCTGCCTTCGGCACCGCTGATCGGTGGCACGAAGGGGTAGGAGCCGGTGGCAAGAATCAGTTGGTCGTAGGGCTGGCGGCCGGAACTGGTAACGACCTCCTTACGTTCGCGGTCGATACCCAGCACCTGTACGCCCAGATGGGTGTAGACGCCGTGGCTGCTGTAGTAGTCAGCCTCGCACATGGCCAGCGACTCGGCATCGCGACCGCCGAAGTATTCGGACAGGTGCACGCGGTCATAGGCGCGCTGGCGCTCCTCGCCGAACACATGCAGCTCGTAGCGGGTGAGGGCGCCGCGCTCGATCAGCTGTTCGATGCAGTGGTGACCGACCATGCCGTTGCCGACGATGACCAGTTTTTCGAGCGTGAGCGGAGTGACGGTAGAACTCATGGCCTTTCCTCAGTCGAGCTGCTGCGGCACTGGGCCGGCAAAACGCAAAAAGGCGCCTGGAGCTGGTATCAGCTCCAGGCGCCTTTGCCTGGTAATTAGTGGTGTGTGGGGTGGTCGGTCAGGCCTCGTTGCCTGCTACACCCGGCCCCGCGCCTGTTGGCTTGACGGTCGCCGCTGACCGTCTGGGACGTCCTGCCGCGAGGCGGCAGGTGTTGTCAGGGTGGTTGCAGGTTGTATGCCAGCTTGTCCGGCAGCATGGATTTGCGGCTGCCAGGCGCGCGACTGCGCGGTGTTGCGCGGTGCGGGTCGCTCGGATGCTGAGCGATCAGCCTCCGTCACTGCGACCTGGGCGGGGCAGGCTTGAACCAGAACAGTGCGACGGTGCGGGCGCGCTCCCCGCTTTGGGGCGATCAAGACCCGAGGCCGGGCGCAGATTGTTTCTCCCTCAGCCGCCAAATGCTTCATGGAGCAATTCCGGCAGTGCCTTGCCGGCGGGCAGCGCAAGCAGGTGTTCGCGGTTGCTGCCGGGCGCCTCGCCCTGTGGGTTTATGTGCACCACGGTGGCACCGGCGTCGTGCGCCCGGTGTGGCACCTCGGCGGCGGGGTAGACCACGCCGGAGGTGCCCACCGACAGCAGCAGGTCGCATTCGCCAGCCGCCTTGAACGCGGCATTGAGTGCGGTGACGGGCAGGCTCTCGCCGAACCAGACGACGCCAGGGCGCAGTCGTCCGCCGCAGTGGCTGCAACGGGGCGGTTCGAGGCGACGACCGCCTTCGGGCTCGTCGGCAGCCGGCAGCGGCTCGGCTGGCTCGCGGGCGCAGGCGAAACAGCGCGGTCGGTGCAGGCTGCCGTGCAGGTGAATGACATCCTCGCTGCCGGCACGCTCGTGCAGGTCGTCGACGTTCTGCGTGATCAGTGTCAGTTGCGGTACATGGCGCGCGAGGTCGGCGATGGCCAGATGAGCAGGATTCGGCTGGGACTGGAGGACGCGCATGCGCCGCCATTCATACCAGCCCCAGACCAGCGCCGGATCGCGGCGAAACGCTTCGGGTGTGGCCAGCTCGCCCGGATCGAAACGCTCCCATAAACCGGTCAGCGCGTCGCGGAAGGTCGGGATGCCGCTCTCGGCGGAAACGCCAGCACCGGTGAACACGACGACATGGCGCGCCGAGCGCAGGGCGGAAATCAGGGACGCTGGAATCACGTTCGGGCTCCGGGGTGCGTGGATGGCGCACTATCAATACCATCGTGCTGCTGGCTTCTTCAAAACGTCGGCTGGTCGAACGGCGTTCGCGAGGGGCTGTTGCTCAAGCAGCACATCGTGTTTCGCGTCGGAGTTCTGACCGTCCGGCTGCTCGCCGTGGCCATCTGTCACCTACTTGACGGACGTCAACGTCGCCCGCAGCGGCTCGCGGATGATGCCGCGTAAAGCAACAGACGCGATATTCGCAGCCGGGAGGCTCTCATGCTTGGCTCAGTGACCTGGGACGACGCGCTGGTACAACGCTACGGACAGATTGGGCAGAGGCACTGCACCTATCCGGCTGCGGCCGATTTCAGCGACCGGATCGCCCCGCTGGATCTGCTGCGTGCGTTGCGCGAGGGGCGTCGCGCCGGCCGCCCGCTGTCGATATCCATTCACCAGCCCGGTGGCGTCGAGCTGCAGCCTGGCGAGGCCGCGGCCTATCAGTTGCGGCTGCACCGCGAGATCGAACAGCTCGGTTGCCATGCCGGGCCGCTGCAGCAGGTCGAGCAATTGCGGCTGAGCACCGGCACGCTGGGCATCGCCGCGTTACGAGAACTGATGACGCTGCTCAGAAGCCGTTTCAGTTTCGTCGATTCCCATGCCGGCAGCTTTCTCGCTGAAGTCGAGCTGGCTCATGTCGACTGGCCGCTGATTGGCGCGCTGCACGAGCTCGGCTTCAACCAGCTAAGCGTCGCGGTGCCCGATCTGCGCGCGGACGACGGCAGCACGGTCGAATATTTCCGCAGTTCGGCGCGCATCCGCGGGGTGATCGAAGCCGCCCATGCGTTGCATTACCGCTCGGTGAATCTGGATCTTGGCTACGGCAGGTCCTGGCAGACGCCGGCCAGCTTCGCGCGCAAGTTGGCGTCGATCATCGAGCTGGCGCCCGATCAGGTGACGATGTTCGATTACCGCGACGCGCCTCTGGTCGCTTCCAATCCCGCGCGCCTCGGCCTGGCTTCGGTGGCCGATACGCTGGCGATGTACCGCCATGGTGTCGAGCAGCTCAGCGCCGCCGGCTACCGCTACATCGGGCTGGGCAAGTTCGTCCTGCCTCACGACGATCTGGCGATGGCTCAGGAGATCGGCGCGCTGCACCACGATATCCATGGCTACACCCTGCACGGCGAATGCGATCACCTGGGGTTCGGGGTGGGCGCGATAAGCCGGGTCGATGGCCTTTATTGTCAGAACGCCAGCACCGCGCAGGCCTATCAGCAGGCGCTCGACCAGGACCAGCTACCGAGCATTTGCGGTCTGCACGCCAGCCATGTCGATCCGCTGCACCAGTTGCTGCTCGAACACCTGCGCTGCACCTTCGCGCTGGATTTCGACGCGCTCAGCCAGCGCTGCGGCGTGGATGTGCGGCAGCGCTACGCGCGGCATTGGCCCGCGCTGCAGCAGCTGCATGCCGACGGGGTGATCGTGCTGGACGACAGCGGGCTGGAAATCCCGCTCCACGCTCGGCTACTGGTGCCGGCGGTGTGTGCGGCCTTCGAACAGCCAAACGCAATGGCGATTGGTCATTCGGCCGGGCGCCGGCGGCGCTGACTGGCGCCGCCGCTTCACCGCACGGTGAAGCGGCCGCTGAGGCTACCGAGGCGACCGGCCAGCTCGTGCAGCTGACGACCATCGTTATCCAGCTCGCTGGCGTCCCCGGCGTTACGCTCGGCGACCTGCTGCACGCTCTGCAGATGACGCCCCATATCGGCTGAGACCGCGGTCTGTTCGTGGGTCGCGGCGGCAATCATTTCGTTCATCTGGCTGATGCCCTCGATCTCGCTGGCGATGGCGTCCAGCAGGGCGGTGGTGTCCTGGCTGCTGCTCACGCAACGGGCCACGCTGTCGCGGCTGTTCTGCATCGCTTCGGTGGCCTTGCGACTGCCTTGCTGCAGGCGGCTGATGATGCCCTGGATCTCGGTGGTGGAAGCTGCGGTCTTCTGCGCCAGATTGCGCACCTCGTCGGCGACCACGGCGAACCCGCGACCCTGTTCCCCTGCTCGTGCGGCCTCGATGGCGGCATTGAGGGCGAGCAGGTTGGTCTGTTCGGCGATGGTACGGATCACCTCCAGCACGCGGTCGATCTGCTCCGATTGCGCGGCCAGGTCCTGAACCACGCGGTCGGTGCCTTCGATGTGTTCGGCAAGGGTGCCGATCTCGCTGCGCACGCCGCTGACCGCGCTGCGGCCCTGGCCGGCCTTCTGGCTGGCACCCTGGGCAGCCTGCGCCGCGCGATCGGCGTGGCCGGCGACGTCATCGATGGCTACGGTCATCTGCTGCATGGCTTCGACCATGTAGGCAGTCTCGTCCAGTTGGCGGCTGGCACCGTCACGCAGCTGGCGGGTAGCCTCGCTGAGGTTGGCGGCGGTGCCGCCCAGCCCCGCGGTGTCGCGTACCACGGCGCCGACCAGATCGCCCAGTTGGTCGAGCAGTTGATTGAAGCGCTGGGTGACCGGCCCGCTGACCTGGCTGCGGTAGCTCAGATCGATGCGTTCGGGACGCGCGGTGATGGCGGCGGCAGCGCCGAGCAGCGCTTCGCCTTCGCGGGCCTCGGCGGCGGCACGGATTGCCAGATAGACCAGGATTGCGCTTTCCAGCACCACGTAGAACGCATGCAGGAATACCTCGCCCCAGTTGCCATCGGGCATCAGGAATACGTCGGTGCCCTGTTGTTGCAGGGCGAAAAAGCTCAGGTGGTGCACGGCGATGGTCAGCGCGGCGACCACGATAGGCAGCCAGTCGCGGTAATACACCAGGAACGCCAACAGGGCGAAGATGCCGAAATGCATCTCCAGCATGCCGTGGGCCTGGTTGATATGCAGCGCGGAGAACACCATGAATGCGGCGCCAATCAGGCAGCGCAGCAGACGTTGACCAGGGATCAGCATGTACAGCGCAGTTACCGCCACGCCGGTCAGCCCGCCGATGACCAGTGCTTGCGCCCAAGTGCCATGGAAAGCCGCCACGCCGAACGAATAGGCGACCAGAAACCAGATCACACCCAGCATGATGCGATCGGCCTTGAGGTAATGCGCTTGCAGCGTGACGCTTTCGCTGTTCATGGATGACTCCGGGTAGATATCCGCACCATTGTTATCGGGCGCCTCATGCCGCGCTTGACCCGTCGTAGAGCGGTTTCCGACGAGCGGCCGGTTTGGCCAGCAGCAGCTGTGCGGTGCCGATGGCGCGCTCGATGAAGCCGCCCTCGCAGTAGCACAGGTAGAACTCCCAGAGCCGGTAGAAATAGTCGTCGTAACCGTGGCGCTCCAGCTCGCCGCGGGCGCGGCGGAAGTTCTCGTGCCACAGGCGCAGAGTGCGCGCGTAGTGTTCGCCGAAGTCCTCCATGTGCAGCAGGTTCATGTCCGAGTCGCTGGTTACGACATTGAGCATGCGCTGCATGGAGGGCAGGGCACCGCCGGGGAAGATGTAGCGCTGGATGAAGTCGACGCTGCGGCGCGCCTGTTCGTAGCGCTGGTCGCGAATGGTGATGGCTTGCAGCAGCATCAGCCCGTCATTCTTGAGCAGCCGCGAGCACTGTCGGAAGTAAGTCGGCAGGAAGTCGTGGCCGACCGCTTCGATCATTTCGATGGACACCAGCTTGTCGAACTGACCGTCGAGATCGCGATAGTCCTTGAGCAGCAGGGTGATGCGGTCCTGCAGGCCCTGTTGTTCGATGCGCCGCTGGGTGTAGGCGAACTGTTCGCGCGACAGCGTGGTGGTGGTCACCCGGCAGCCACGGTGGATGGCGGCATAGAGCGCCATGCTGCCCCAACCGGTGCCGATCTCCAGCAGATGGTCCTCGGGCTGCAGGTCGAGCTTTTCGCAGATGCGTTCGAGCTTGTGCAGCTGGGCCTGTTCCAGATCCTGTTCGGGGCTGGTGAACATTGCCGCCGAGTACATCATGGTCGGGTCGAGAAACTGCTCGAAGAGCTCGTTGCCGAGGTCGTAATGGGCGGCGATGTTGCGCTGTGAGCCGCTGCGGGTGTTGCGGTTGAACCAGTGCAACGCCTTGATCACCGGCTGGCCGAACAGCGCCAGGCTGCCGCGCTCGATGTTGTCGAGCACGTCCATGTTGGCGACGAACAGGCGGATCACCGCGGTCAGGTCCGGGCTGTGCCAGTAGCCGTGAATGTAGGCTTCGCCGGCGCCGATCGAGCCGCGCGCGGCGATCAGGCCCCAGGCGGCACTGTCGGTTATATGAATTTCTGCCTTGAGCGGGCTCGCCAGATCGCCGAACTGCTGACAGACATCGCCGTGTTGCAGTCTCAGCAACCCGTGGCGCAGGTGTTCGAGCTGATTCAGCACGGTACGGCGCAGCAGGCTGCTGGCCAGTCCCATGCCCGCCAGCGGACGGACTTTGACGGTCAGGCTAGGGCTCTTCATGGCGGGCTCCGGTGGGTTGCGGGACGGCCAGCCCGTACGCCTTGGTAGCGGGCTGATGGGTGAAGATCGGTGTGCGCTTGAGCAGCAGGCGCAGCGCCTGCCAGTAGATGGCGAGCAGGGTCTTGGCGGTCATCCAGGGGAAGCCGAGCAGGTAGCGGTGCACCGCGCCGCAAGTCAGCGCCTGGCGTTGCAGACCGAGGGTGGCGTCGAACAGCTTCTGCTCGCCCTGCCAATCCTCCATGTGCACGCCGATGCGTCGTCCCGGCGGGTTGAAGCGCATGCGGTATTCCAGCTCGCCGGGCAGGAACGGCGAGACGTGGAAGGTCTTCGCCACGGTGCAGCGCAGGTTGCGATTGCCGGATGCCGGCAGCACGTAGTGATAACGCTCGCGCCAGGGCGTGTTGCTGACTTCGCAGAGCACCGCGGTCAGCTGTTCCTGTTCGTCGAAGCAATAGAAGAAGCTGACCGGGTTGAAGCACAGCCCCCAGCTGCGCGGCTGGGTCAGCAGGCGCACGGCACCGGTGACCGGCCGCCCGAGGGCTTCGCTGACCCGCTGGCGGACCGCGTCGGCCAGCGCGATGCCCTGGCGGGTGTATTCCGGCAGGTAGTCGCGCTCGCGGAAGGAAAATGCGGCGAAGCGGGCACGCCCACTCAGGGGCGAAAGCCCGAGCACGGCGTCCTGTTCGGCCAGGTCGAGGTACAGCAACCCCATGCGATAGCTGAACGCATGGGCCCGCGGCGCGAAGCGCCGATGCTGCACCCAGCCGCTGTACAGCGCGCTGTGCACGATGGCGCTGCTCACAGCGACTCTCCGAAGGCGGCGGCGACGCGCAACGCGCTGACCACACCGTCCTCGTGGAAGCCATTGCCCCAGTAGGCACCACAAAAGTAGCTGTGCCGGGCGCCGAGGAGTTCGTCGGCACGGGTCTGCGCGTCGATGCCGGCCAGGCTGTACTGCGGGTGGGCGTAGGAGAAGCGCGCGAGGATCAGGTCCGGATCGATCGCTTCGCTCTGGTTGAGGCTGACGCAGAAGGTTTCCGGCGACTCGATGCCCTGCAGGATGTTCATGTTGTAGGTCACCGCGGCCTGCTGCGTGGTCGGCCCACCGAGGCGGTAGTTCCAGCTGGCCCAGGCGCGGCGACGCTTGGGCAGCAGGCGCGTATCGGTGTGCAGCACCACGTCGTTTGCGGCGTAGCCGATGGCTCCGAGGATCTCTCGTTCGACCCGGCTCGGTTCGGCCAGCAGGCTCAGCGCCTGGTCGCTGTGACAGGCGAAGATCACCTTGTCGAAACGCTCGGCACCGGCCGGGCTCTGGATCGTTACGCCGTGCTCATCGCGCAGCACCTCGAACACCGGGCAGTTGAGACGGATGTGCTGGCTGAAACCCCGCGTCAGTGGCGATACATAGGCGCTGGAGCCGCCTTCGACGACGTACCACTGTGGGCGATCGCTCACCGACAGCAGCCCGTGGTTCTTGAAGAAGCGGATGAAGAATTCCACCGGGAATTCCAGCATGTCGGCCAGCGACATCGACCAGATCGCTGCGCCCATCGGCACGATGTAGTGATCGATGAAGCGCTGGCTGTAGCGGCCCAGCTTGAGGTAGGTACCCAGGGTGACGTGGGCACCGAGGCGACCGTGCTTGTAGTCGTCAAGCGCTTCGCGGTTGAAGCGCAGGATGTCGCGGATCATGCCCCAGAAGGGCGGCGAGAGTAGGTTGCTGCGCTGGGCGAACAGGGTGTTGAGGTCGTGGCCGTTGTATTCCAGGTCGCTGCGCGGGTCGCTCACCGAAAAGCTCATTTCGGTCGGCTTGTAGCGCACCCCGATTTTGTCCAGCAACTTGATGAAGTTGGGGTAGGTCCAGTCGTTGAAGACGATGAAGCCGGTGTCCACCGCGTAGTCCCGGCCGTGCATGCGAAAGTCGACGGTATGGGTGTGACCACCGATCCAGCTGGCGGATTCGAACACCGCGATCTGGTGCTGACGGGACAGCAGATGCGCACAGGTAAGTCCGGCAATACCGCTGCCGATGATGGCGATCTTCATGGTTATCCTTCCTTGAGTGGCGTGCGCGCCAGTCGCCGGCCGAGGGCGAATTGCAGGCGTGCGGGCAGCAGTGAGAGCAGGCGCAGTACGGCGATGAACGGCGCGGGAAAAGCGATGTGCAGCGGGCGGCGTTCCAGGCGCCGGGCGATCTGCCGTGCGGCCTTGTCCGCCGGCCAGGTCATGGGCATGGCAAAGTCGTTGCGACGGGTCAGCGGCGTGTCGACGAAACCGGGGCTGACGAGGGTAACGTCGATGCCCTCGCTGGCCAGATCCAGACGCAGTGATTCGAGCAGGTAGCGCAGCGCAGCCTTGGATGCGCCGTAAGCCCCGGCACGCGGTAGCGGCAGCCAGGTCACCGAGCTGCCGACGCCGACCAGATGCGGGCGCACCCCTTGGCGCAGCAGTGGCAGTGCCGCCTCGATGCAGTAGCCGACGGCGAGCACGTTGGCGCCCATCACGCGCTCCAGCAGCGCCGCGTCGAATCGGCCGGCATCGATGTATTCGCAGGTGCCGGCATTGAGGATTACGCTGTCCAGCGCGCCCCATTGCGTCTGGATGGCGGCGCCGATGTCGCGCACCTGTTCGCTGTCTGTGAGATCGCCGGGCAGCACCAGCACACGCCCCGGGTAGCGACGGGCAAAGGCCTGCAGCGGCTCGGCGCGGCGTGCCGACAGCGCCAGGCGGTGCCCGTCGGCGAGCAGCTGGCGCGCCAGCTCCAGGCCGATGCCACTGCTGGCGCCGGTCAGCCAGATACGTCGCGAGAGGTTCACGCGAGCCTCCGCTGCAGCCAGCGAATGGCCGCGCCGAGCAGGGGCACATGCTGATAGAGCAGGGCGCCGGCATCGAAGTAGTCGCGGTGGCGGACGACCTTGCCGGCGCCGTTCCAGCGCAGCAGCGAGCAGCCTTCGAGGCTGATCAGCTTGCCGCCGTTCAGCCGCGGATGTCGGTAACTCATGATCCAGCGCAGATAGCCCTGGCCGTCGCATATCTCATCGTGGCTGATGAACTCGAAATGCAGATGTTCGACGTTGGCATACAGCTCGCTGAAATAGCGCTCCAGCTCGACGAGTCCGCAGACCTCATGCAGCGGGTCGGTGAAGTGCACGTCGGCGCTGTAGAGGTCGCGCAGGCGGTCGAGATTGCTCGCGTCGAGGCGGGCGAACTCGCAGGCGAAAGACTGCAGGAAGCCGCTCATGCTTGCGCATCCGGCAGGTTGCGGAAGGCATCCAGCGCCCGCGCCCGGCTGGCGCCGAGGTCGACGATGGGGGCGGGGTACTCGGTTACGCCGAACAGGCTGCGGTGCGCCGACGGGTTATGCACGTCGCGCCTGCTCAGGTGCTGCAGCTCGGGAAGCCAGCGGCGCAGGAACTGCCCGTCCGGGTCGAAGCGTTGCGACTGGCTGATCGGATTGAACAGGCGGAAGTAGGGCACCGAATCCGTGCCGGTGGACGCGCTCCATTGCCAGCCGCCATTGTTGGCGGCCAAGTCGCCGTCGATCAGGTGACGCATGAACCAGCGCTCGCCCTCACGCCAGTCGATCAGCAGGTTCTTGCTGAGGAACATGGCGACGACCATGCGCAGACGGTTGTGCATCCAGCCGGTTTCCTGCATCTGGCGCATGGCCGCATCGATGATCGGAAAGCCAGTGCGGCCCTGCTGCCATGCTTCCAGCTCGTACGGCGCGCGCCGCCAGGGCAGTGCCTCGGTTTCCGGGCGGAAGGCGCGGTACATGGACACCCGCGGATAGCCGACCAGGATGTGCTTGTAGAACTCGCGCCAGAGCAGTTCGTTGATCCAGGTGGTGACGCCGGTGCTGCCGCTGTCCAGCTCGCCCTGGTTGTAGCCAAGCGCCGCGTGCAGGCACTGGCGGATGGAAATGACGCCGGCGGCGAGGTAGGCCGACAGCTGGCTGGTGCCGGGCTCGGCGGGCAGGTCGCGGCGCTGGTGGTATTCGTTCAGGTCGTCCTCGACGAACGCTGCCAGGCGGCGCTGGGCGAAGGCTTCGCCGGCTGGCCAGAGCGCGCGCAGATAGTCCGTGGGTCGCGGAAAACCGGTGACCGTCGTGGGTATCGCGTCACTGGTGATACCCAGCGGCGCCTGGGCCGTAGGCACCGGCTCGCAGGCTGGCAGCGATACGCTCAGGTGGGCGAGGCAGGCCTTGCGGAACTGGCTGAACACCTTGAAGTAGCTGCCCGACAGCGTCTGTACGCTGCCCGGAGTGAACAGCAGCTGGTCGAGATAGCCGCGCACGCTGATGCCGGCCGCTTCCAGATGCGTGGTAACTGCCTGATCGCGGCGCTGCTCGTTTACCCCGTACTCGTCGTTGTAATGCAGCCGCTGCACGCCCTGTTCGCGGCAGACCTTCAGCAGCGCGTCGGGTACCGCCTGCCAATCATCGACCTCGCGAATCAGCAGCGGGACGTTGAGCGCGCCCAGCCGCGTCGACAGCTCGGCGAGGTTACGCAGCCAGAAGTCGACTTTGCACGGGGCATCGTCGTGGGCGAGCCATTGCCCCGGAGTGACCAGATACAGCGCCACGGTAGGGCCGAAAGCCATCGCAGCCGCGAGGGCGGTGTTGTCGCTTGTGCGCAGATCGCTGCGCAGCCAGAGCAGCTGGGTCATGACGCACTCCCTTCGCTACCGGGCAGCAGGCCGGCGCCATGCAGTTGCTGCAGGGCGCCGAGGGGACCCTCAGCGAGCATCAGCCCGCGATGTCGGTGCAGCTCGGGTGCATGAATATGAACGGCCGGCCCGGCCACACAGAGCGGCGCGACGCTTTGCTCGATCAGACGCGGCAGGTCGCGTTGCAGGCAGTTGCCCGGCAGGCTGTTGCTCGCATAGAGCAACAGGGCGCGCGGCAGGATGCGCTCCATCGCCAGGTTCAGCTCGTTTAGCGGTACCGGCCACTCGACGATTTCGACTGGGCAGTCGGTGCTGGAGACGAGCCAGGCGGTCAACCACAGACCGGGTGCGAAGGACTCGTTATCCAGATTGGCGAGCAGCAGCGGACGTCCGACCTGCTGCCGGTTGTTGAAATAGATGCGGGTCGCCAGTTTGCTACGCAGCCAGGAATGAACCAGCGCCCGCTCCACCGCTGCACCGTACTGGCCCTGCCAGCGCTGTTCGAGTGCCTCGAGCAGCGGATGCAGCAGGTGCTGGCAGAGCGTGCGCGGCGGATACAGCGCCATGGCCCGGTTGAAGGCATCGTCCAGGCGTCGTTCGCTGAGGCGATCGATGGCCTGCAGCAGCTCTTCGAGCAGCTCCGACCACTGGTTCTGCCTGGGCAGCTCCGGCGGCGTGGTGGTGTCCAGCAGCGGCTTGATCTGGCTGACCGAAACGCCGCGATTGAGCCAGGTGAGGATGTCGCGGATGCGCTGGATATGTGCTTCTTCGTACAGCCGATGCCCCTTGGGCGTGCGCAGCGGGACGATCAGCCCGTAACGGCGCTCCCAGGCACGCAGGGTCACGGCGTTGACGCCGGTGATGCGCGCCACTTCGCGGATAGGCAGGAGCCCGTTGGCCGTCAGCTGCGTCAGGTCCGTTGATTCATTCATGTTCAGATTCCGTTGCGCAGGCTGAGGGTTTCGGGATGCGGCTGCATGTAGGCCTGGCGTGCGACGTAATGATCGGGATGCCGACGGAAGTGGTGCTTGAGCAGGGTCAGCGGCACCACCAGCGGAATGACGCCGGCGCGATACTGATCGATGAGGTGGCGCATCTCGCGGCGGTCCTCTGCGCCAAGCGCGTCCTTGAGGTAACCGCTCAGATGCAGCAGCACGTTGCAGTGCGTACCGCGGGTGGCCGGCTTCTTCAGCGCCTGCATCAGCTGGCTGAAGTACTGCGGTGCGAACTCCTCCAGCGAGTGTTCCGCCAGTTGCGCGACCAGCCGGCCGAGCACCTTGTACTGCAGCGGGTTGCTCGCCATCAGCTGGTACTTGTAGCGCGAGTGGAAATCGACGATGGCCCGGCGGCTGAGGCCGGCCTGGCGCAGGCGCTGCCAGTCGGCATGGGCATAGACGCGGGTGAGAAAGTTTTCGCGCAGCACGGCATCGTTCAGTCGACCGTCCTCTTCGACCGGCAGATCCGGACAGGCCTGCATCAGCGCCTGGGCGAACACGCCGCTACCACCTCCGGGCTGGGTATGGCCGTTGGCGGCATAGACCTTGACCCGCTCCATGCCGCAGGACGGCGACTTCTGCATAAGGATGTAGCCGTTGATGTCGTGCAACTGCCCGGCGATCTGCCGACCGTATGCGGCGAGGGCTTCGGTGACGTCCAGCTCGGGACGTACGGTGCCGACGGCCTTTGGTGCGTCGGTGTCGCCGACCAGGCGGATCGGCTCGCGAGGTGTGCCAAGGCCGATGGCAACCTCCGGGCACACCGGCACGAACTCGAAGTGCTGCGCCAGGGTCTCGCTGCACAGGCGCGATTCCTTGTGGCCACCGTTGAAACGCACCGGATTACCAAGCAGGCAGGCGCTGATTCCAATCTTGGGCGTGGGGAGCTTGGTGTGCATGATGGCGACCTCGTCTTGTACAAGTTGGGTTTCTGTACAACTTGTGGTCATCATAATCGCGGTGTTGTACAAGTCAATACAGAATGTACAACTAAGTGCATAATCCTGTACAAATGTCGTCAACGAATGGCTTTGGATAGTTGCCGCTGCGTACGGAGGGGTTTTTGGTGGCTGAGCGATCTACCGCGTTTTTCGGCCGGCCTGATGTGCGCCAATGCCTCAGCCGAAGCGGTGGCGTGAAAATGCTGTACGGTTCATGTGCCTGTGTATAGGTGTATGCTTTCAAGCAAGTCGTCATACCCGCGCAATGGCTGCGCGCCAGGAGCTCACCATGAACATCTTGTTGACGGGCGGTACCGGGCTGATAGGGCGCGCGTTGTGTCGGCGCTGGCTGGCGGACGGGCATCGGCTATGGGTATGGAGCCGCACGCCGCAACGCGTTGCCGCGTTGTGTGGTGCCGAGGTGCAGGGTGTGGGCAGCTTGCAGCAGCTGGATGCCGTGGCGCTGGACGCGGTGGTCAATCTGGCCGGCGCCCCCATCGCCGATCGGCCATGGACCAAGTCGCGCAAGGCGTTGCTATGGGACAGTCGGGTCAAGCTCACCGAACAGCTGGTCGAGTGGCTGGGCCGACGCGAGCAGAAACCGGCGCTGCTGATCTCCGGTTCCGCCGTGGGTTGGTACGGCGACGGCGGTGAGCACCGCCTGACCGAAGCCGATCAGCCGGTCTCCACCGATTTTGCCAGCCAGCTGTGCAATGCCTGGGAAGAGCGCGCGATGGAGGCGACAGTGCTGGGAATGCGTGTGGTGCTGGTGCGTACCGGGCTGGTGCTGGCGCGTGACGGCGGCTTTCTCCAGCGGTTGCTGCCGCCATTCAGGCTTGGTTTGGGCGGGCGCATCGGCGATGGTCGGCAATGGATGCCGTGGATTCATATCGAAGACCAAATCGCCCTGATTGATTTTCTTCTGCGCCAGCCGGCGGCAAGCGGGCCTTACAATGCCTGTGCGCCGGCCCCGGTGCGCAACGTCGAGTTCACGCGCAGCCTTGGCCGCTGCCTGCATCGCCCGACGGTATTGCCAGTCCCGGCAGCGGTGCTCAAGCCCCTGCTCGGCGAGTTGGCCGGGCTGTTGCTCGGGGGGCAACATGCGTTGCCGCAGAGGGCCGAGGCGGAAGGTTTCCGCTTCCGTTTCAACGATCTGGATTCAGCCCTGGCCGAGCTATTGACGCCCCCCTGAAGGGTGCGCCCTGTGTGAAAATAGCGCGCCCCCCGCTTGGGGTACGGCGCAACCTTAAAAACAGTAGTCAGGAAAGTTGCATGACAGAGCAGGCGTTGTTGTT
Organism: Pseudomonas sp.; assembly: GCA_007713455.1. Lineage (GTDB taxonomy): Bacteria > Pseudomonadota > Gammaproteobacteria > Pseudomonadales > Pseudomonadaceae > Stutzerimonas > Stutzerimonas chloritidismutans. Next base: position 297,449 of record VMRT01000007.1, on the reverse strand, counting down.
GGTCAATCTGGGTTCGCCGGCCTCCACGGAAGTCGCTGATGTACGCCGCTACCTCAACCAGTTTCTGATGGATCCGTACGTGATCGATCTGCCGTGGCCGTTGCGGCGCCTGCTGGTCTCGCTGATCTTGATCAAGCGCCCCGAGCAATCGGCGCATGCCTACGCCTCGATCTGGTGGCCGGAAGGTTCGCCGCTGGTGGTGCTGAGCCGCCGTCTGCACGAGGCGGTACGTCCGCACTGGACGCAGGGCCCGGTGGAGCTGGCGATGCGCTACGGCGAGCCCTCCATTGAGACCACGCTGACGCGTCTGGCCGGGCAGGGAATCACCCAGGTCACCCTGGCGCCGCTTTATCCGCAGTTCGCCGACAGCACCACGACGACGGTCATTCAGGAAGCGCGCCGGGTCATCCGCGAACGCGGACTGTCTCTGCAGTTGTCGATCCTGCAGCCGTTCTACGACCAGCCGGAGTACCTCGACGCGCTGGCCGCCAGTGCCAGGCCGCATCTGCAACAGGATTTCGATCATCTGCTGCTGAGTTTCCACGGGCTGCCCGAGCGTCACCTGCACAAGACCGATCCAACCGGCGCGCACTGCCTGAAGAGCGATGATTGCTGCCAGCGTGCCGAGGGCGAGGTACTCGCCAGCTGCTACCGCGCGCAGTGCATGCGCACCGCCGCCGGCTTCGCGGCGCAGGCCGGGTTGCGTGACGATCAGTGGTCGGTGTCTTTCCAGTCGCGCCTCGGCCGCGCCAAGTGGATCGAGCCCTACACCGAGACGCGTCTCGACGAGCTGGCGCAGCAGGGCGTGAAGAAGCTGCTGGTGATGTGCCCGGCCTTCGTCTCCGACTGCATCGAAACCGTCGAGGAGATCGGCGATCGCGGTCGTGAACAGTTCATCGAGGCGGGTGGCGAGGAACTGGTGCTGGTGCCCTGTCTGAATACCCACGAGGATTGGGTAAAGGCGCTGGTGACACTCTGCGGTCGCGCGCCTCTGGCGCTCTGACCGCAGGCGCGGGACGCATCGCGCGGCGATGCGTCCCACGTCAGGCTGTCACGCCGTCGTCCGCCTCGGTGGCACGAACCAGCTCCTCGAAGGCATCCGCCGATAGCGGTCTGCCGAACAGATAACCCTGATAGCGATGGCAGCCATTGGCGAGCAGCATCCCCCGTTGTGGCTCGCTTTCGACGCCTTCGGCGATGACCTCCAGGCCCAGCCCGGTCGCCAGTGCGCAGATGGCCCGGACGATGGTCAGGCTGCTGCTGTCGTCCGGCAGACGGCGAATGAAGGTCTGATCGATCTTCAGCTGATCGAGCGGCAGCTGCTGGAGATAGCTCATCGAGGAATAGCCGGTACCGAAGTCGTCGATGGCGAAACGGATGCCGTGCTGCTTGAGCCGCGTCATGCGGGCGATCGCTTCGGGCATGTTGTCCAGCAGCAGCGTTTCGGTCAGCTCCAGCTTCAGCCGGGCCGGATCGGCACCGCTCCTTTCCAGCAGCTCGAGCACCCCCTCGACGAAATTGTCCTGGTACAGCAGGTGTGCACTGAGGTTGACCGAGAGGCTGAGGTGGGCGAATTCCGGCGTTTCGGCCCAGCGCGCCAGTTGTGCGCAGGCCTGCGCCAGCACCTGTTGATCGAGGGTGTGGATCAGACCGGCGTGTTCGGCCTGCGCGATGAATGCCGCTGGAGTGAGCAGACCGCGCAGTGGGTGCTGCCAGCGCACCAGCGCCTCGGCGCCGATGATGCCTTCGGTCTGCTCCAGCTGCGGCTGGAAATTGAGTATGAATTCGCCGTTCTTCAAGCCCAGGCGAATCTCTTCTTCCAGACGCAACCGTTCCTGCACGGCCAGCTGCATGCGCGGATCGAAGAAGCGCAGGGCGTTCTTGCCGGAAATCTTCGCCTCGTACATAGACATGTCGGCGCGCTTCATCAGCTCGTCGCTGCTGCTGGCTTCGGCACCGAACAGCACCACGCCGATACTGGCGCTGCTGTACAGCGCGAGATCGGCCAGGCGATACGGCCGATCCAGCGAGTTCAGCAGCTTCATGCCGATGTGCTCGGCCTGGCCCGCCGCGCGTAGCGGATCGTCGCCGAGGTTCTCCAGCATCACCACGAACTCGTCGCCACCCAGGCGCGCCACCGTGTCGCTGGCGCGCACCTCGGCGTGCAGACGTTCGGCGGCGATGCGCAGCACCTGGTCGCCGGTCTGGTGCCCGTGCAGGTCGTTGATGTTCTTGAAGTTGTCCAGGTCGATGAACATCAGCGCGCCCAGCTGATTGCCGCGGCGGCTGGCGGCCATGGCCTGGTGCAGGCGGTCGAGCAGCAGTCGGCGGTTGGGTAGACCGGTCAGCGGATCGTAGAACGCCAGATTATGAATTCGCTCTTCGGCCGCCTTGCGATCGGTGATGTCGGTAAAGGCGGCGACATAGTGAGTCACTTCTCCGAGCGCGTTGCGCACCGCGCTGACGGTCAGCCATTCGGGAAAGATCTCGCCACTCTTGCGCCGGTTCCAGATTTCGCCTTCCCATACGCCGGTGGTTTCGATGCTCGACCACATGGCGCGATAGAACTCCGGGCCGTGCTTGCCGGATGCGAGCAGAGCGGTGGTCTGACCGATGGCCTCGGCGGCGCTGTAGCCGCTGATGCGGGTGAAGGCCCGGTTGACCCGCAGGATGCGGCTCTGCGCGTCGGTAATCAGCATGCCCTGTTGCGATTCGAAGGCGATGGAGGCGATCCTGCGCTCCAGTTCGCTGTTCACCCTCTCCGTGATATCGCGGCTCAGCCAGACCACCGCACGCTTCTGTCCTTCCGGCTGCTCCAGCGGCAGCGCGCGGCCTTCGAACACCTTGAGGCCACCCTGTGTCGGCAGGCAGTACTCGATCAGCTGCGGTACATCGCTGTTCAGCGTCAGCTGGATGAAGTCGAGGAAGCGACGTTCTTCCTCTTCGGGCATGACGTCGTGCAGACGGCGACCGAGCAGCTTACTCGGATCGTCATACAGCAGGCTCCGTTCGGCGCAGAGGATTTCCAGGTAGCGGCCATCCTCGTCGAGCACCATGAGCAGGTCGGGCATGGCTTGGGTGATGGCGCGCAGCCGGGCTTCGCTGAAGCGCAGGGCCTGCTCGATCTTGTTGCGCTCCAGCAGATCCTTGAGCAGGACGCCGAGGGTTGCGGTGGCGATGGGCAGCGCCAACAGCGCCGGCAAGGCAGCTTCCCGTACTGCGGCGGTGCCGAGGTCGCTGGGTAGCATCAGTGCGATCAGCGCCAGTGCGGCAAGGTGCAGCAGCAAACCGAAAGCGAGCAATTGCCAGAAGCCAATGCCGAGCAGACGCTTTCGATATGCACAGCCGTAGGCGAGCCCCAGAGCGATCGGCAACACCACGTTCGCCAGCCCCGGTACCACACCGGGCCCGCCCAGCCAGAGGCGGTAGGCGCCAGCGAGGGTGCCGGCGATCGTGGCCACCAGCGGCCCGCCGAACAACCCGGCCATGCTCAGCACCACGGTGCGTGCATCGAGGATGATCCCGGTGTGGCCGACGCTGGTGATCAGCATGCCGATGATGCAGGCGCTGCCGAACCAGAGTCCGGCGAGCAATTGAGCGGAGAGCTGACCGCTCCGGTTCCAGCTGCGGGTGGTAAAGGCCAGCAGCCAGCACAACGCGAGCAGCATGACCGCGTTCTGTACGACGGCATTGAGAGTCAAGACAGAATCCTAGGGCGCAACCGCCCACTGCAGGATGGTGAAATGGCGATTTGCCAGTATCCCATATCCACCGCTACCGAGTAACGGCCCTTAGGTAGGGTTGTCCGGGGTGCTTGAGGGCGCAGCGCTACCGCATCGTTGAGCCAACGGCCCGCCGGACGCGGGCCGGGCGGCGTGCTCAGTTCTGCGCGAGCTTCGCCTTCAGTTCGCGAATCTCGGCTTCCAGCGCTTCGACGCGTTGCAAGGCGTCGACCTCGGCGGTGACGTTCTTCTGGATGCCGATGAAGTAGGTCAGCTGATCGGCCTCGTTGAACACCGGCGTGATGGAAAGCTCGTTCCAGAACGGTGTGCCGTCCTTGCGGTAGTTGCGGATGATCTGGCGGCACGGCTGGTTGTTCTTCACCGCCTCGCGAATGGCCTGCAGGGCCGGCTGGTCGCGGTCCTCGCCCTGCAGGAAGCGGCAGTCGCGGTAGAGGATGTCGTCGACCGCATAGCCGGTCAGCCGCTCGAACGCCGGGTTGGCGTAGATCAGGATGTTGTCATCGCCTTCCTGTTCGGCGACCACGATTCCGTCGTTGGAGGCTTCGATAACCAGTTGCAACAGCTTGGCATTGATCATGTCACGACATCCTGAAAGGGCATGCCGCGCATTCTAGAACAACTTGGTCCGCTCGGTGCTTGCAAGTGCCATCAGTGGCCTGTTTGGCAAGTTCAGTTGGTCAATTTCGGCGCCCATGGCCCCGATACTGCGCTGCTGCTCCTCACCATAGCCCGCTATGACTCGTCGCAGCGCCTTATCTCGGAACCATGGTCATCCGAACGTGCCTCAACCAACTCACCGCACAGGCCACCCGCTCATTCGTTGCGTTTGCGGAAGAACAGGGTGACCTGTCCCACCTCTACGCCAAACTTGCTCATGAACGAACGGTTGGCCAGGGTGTTCTCGTCGATCAGGTACATCCAGTCGTCCAGGTGTACGTCGTAAACCTTGTCATCCACCGGCAGGCTGAGCACGTAGCGCCAGCGCAGGGCATTGCCGGCCACTTCGCCAACGGCCTCGCCGACCACGTCTGCAGCCGTGCCGCGCCAGTGCCCCGGGCGCTCCTCGGTCAGCGTCCAGACGCGTTGCTGGGTAGTGCCGTCGCTGTAGCGAAAGTGTTCGTCGAGGATCAGCTTGTCGCCATCGAGGCTGCCTTCGATCTCGACATGAAAGCGCTTGACGACCTCGCCGGAGCGCTTCTGGAACATGCCCCAGGCATCCACCGTGCCGACGAAATACTTGCGCAGATCAAGCTGCGGCTCCTCGTCTCGGTAATGCTCGACATCGACGGCGGTGCAGCTGAGCAGCAGCAGGCAGCAAGCCAGGATCAGTACCTTTTTCATGATTTCGTTTCTCCGCAGGGCAGGGAAGTGAGTAGCCGCGCTGCCAGTAGCTTCAGCAGGCAGGGCAGGCCGGCGTAGACCAGCGCAAGGTTCCAGCCGGCCGCGTTGCCCGGTTGGTAGTCGCTCAACGCCAGCAATGGCAAAGCCAGACCGGCGAGTGCGAGCGCCAGCTTGGCGAGAAAGCTCCACAAGCCGAAGTAGGCGGCAGTGGAATCACGCTCCTCGACTGGGATGATGTCGGCCAGCAGCGCTGGTGGCAGGGCCAGATCGGCTCCGAGGGCAAGGCCGGACATCATGCAGACGCCGGCATAGGCCCAGGCCGAGCCCGGCTCCAGCAGCACCGCCCAGATAAAGGCGGCGCAGGCGGTGAGCATGCCGATCCGCCAGCTGCGTCGTTTGCCGATGCGATCAGCCAGACGGGTCCAGAGCGGCAGACCCAATGCGCCGCTGATGAAGTAGAGCGCCAGGAACAGCCCGGTCAGTCGCGCCAGTTGCAGGCGGTCGGCGATGAAGAACAGCGCCAGGGTGGCCGGAATCGCCACCGCCACGGCATTGATGAAGTAGACGCCCGCCAGGCGCCGGAACGCAGGGTTGCGCAGGGGCAGTCGCCAGCTGCTGGTTTCGGTACGCACGGCGCGATGGGGGCGTGGGGCGCCGAACAACAAGATCGCCGTGCCGGCAAACAGCAGCACGGCGAAGGTAACGGCAAAGGTTGCCAGCGCCGTCGCCATGCCGTATCGGGTCGCCAGCACGGTAGGCAGCACGCTGGCGAGCACCACGCCGAACAGTCCGGCACCTTCGCGCCAGGCGGCGACTCGGGTGCGGGTATCCGGCTGGTCGGAGAGGCGCGCGCCCCAGGCCAGATAGGTGATGTTGATCAGGCTGTGCAAGGTATAGGTGAGCGCCAGCAACGCGCCGAGCCACGCGGCTAAGCCGAAACTGCCTAAGTTGCCGGGTGGGATCAGCAGTGCCGCCATCGCCAGGCTCAGCAACACGGCCACGCCCCCGAGCAGAATGGTCCAGCCACGTGGTGAGCGGCGATCGATAAGGCGGCCAAGCCAGGGGTCTTGCACGGTGTCCAGCAGGCGGGCGAGAAACAGCACGGCGCCGGTCAGCGTCAGGCCGAGGCCAAGATCGGCCGCATAGAAATTCGGCACCAGCACATAGATCGGCAGCATGGCCATCGCTAGCGGCAGGCCGAGCATTCCATAGGCTGCCAGCGCCGGGCTTTTCATCGCTGGCCCAGCAGGTTGCGCCGCAACTTCTGGTCGCGGCTGCGCGGGTCGAGCCAGATGGCGAAGAAGGCGTCGGCGAACGCAGCGTCGGCGACCTCATGCTGCAGGCGATCATTCACGTAGAAGCGGCAACCGCGCCCGGGCAAGAAGACGCCAGTGATTCGGTCACCCGCCTCTACATCGACGAAGGCTTGCTGCATGTCTGCGCGCCAGCGGCGCAGTTGTTCGGCATCGAGCGGCTCGCCGGAGAGTCGCTGAATCTCTTCCAGGCTGGTGCGCACCAGGTCGTCGCGGCTGATGGAGCGGTGATAGGTCAGTTCCAGCGCGAACGCCGTACGGGCTTGCAGCGGCGCGGTTTCGCTCCACAGGCGCGCGTCATAGATGCGCAAGCCGAAGAAGCGCAACTGGCCTTCGCCAACCAGGAGCGCCTGTGGCACGGCTTCGCGCCAGCTCGCCGCTGCGATCAGCGGGATCAGCGGGATCAGCGACAGCAGGCTGGCGAGCACAGCGCGGCGGATATTCACGACATCGTGCTCAGCGATTGCCGGCGAGGGTGATCGAGACCGAGTCGGCAAAGCGCAGCGCGTGGGGCTTGTCGACTTCCACCTCGGCGTAGCTCACCGCGGGATGTGCCATCACCAGGTCGAGGATTTCCTGGGTCATGCGCTCGAGCAGGGCGAAGCGGTTCAGCTCCACATGGCGAATGATCGCCTTGGTTATGGTTCGGTAGTTGAGTGCCTGCTCGATGTCGTTGTCGCGCACCGCCTCGACCGCCGGGTAGAGGATGCTCAGGTTGATCAGCACGTCCTGGCGGTTGAGGATCTCGTCCTCGTTGATGCCGATGTAGGTGCGCAGGCGCAGATCCTTCACCCGGATGCGCGCCATGCCAGGTTCCAGGCGCGGCATTACTGGCCCCTCCCGATCAACTGTAGAAATTCCATCCGTGTGTTGCAGGAGCTGCGGAAGGCCCCGAGCATCACCGAGGTGTTCATCACCGAGTTCTGCTTTTCCACGCCGCGCATCATCATGCACATGTGCTTGGCTTCGATGACCACCGCAACACCTGCGGCGCCGGTGACTTCCTGAATGGCTTCGGCGATCTGGCGGGTCAGGTTTTCCTGGATCTGCAGGCGACGGGCGAACATGTCGACGATTCGCGCAATCTTCGACAAGCCCAGCACGCGCCCGGTGGGGATGTACGCCACATGGGCCTTGCCAATGAAGGGCAGCATGTGGTGCTCGCACAGGGAGTACAGCTCGATGTCCTTGACGATGACCATCTCGTCGTTGTCCGAGGCGAACAGCGCGCCGTTGACGATCTCTTCCAGGCTGCGGTTGTAACCGCCGCACAGGTATTGCATCGCCTTCGCCGCGCGTTGCGGCGTGTCGCGCAGACCTTCACGCTCCGGGTTTTCACCCACCCCGGAGAGTATTTCGCGGTAATGACCAGGCAGATCGTTCATGACGGTTCCTTTTGTGCGCCGGGCGCTGTTGCGTGGAGGGAATGCTGTTGCATCGATGAGGGATGCGATAAAGCTATACGGATATTGCTTCTTGTACAGGTAAATGTACAGGAATATTCTGCTGCATAAGAGCTCCTTTGCCCGAGCCCGCCATTTGGCAGGCAGGTGGGCGATTGCGGGGCTATGCGGCTAACTGAATCTGTATAGGTATCCGAGTATGAAACAGGGCGTGTCGAGGCTTGGGCTGCGTATTGCGCTATTTCGTGGCCGAGTAGAGCGGGTCGAACTGCATGGTCTGCGCTGCTGCGGGTACAGCGCCTGGGTGGTCGAGCGCAGCGGTCGCCGCAGGCAGTTCGCCGATGGCCAGCGCAACGTCTGGAGCGACCAGGGCAGCTTGAAGCGGGAGCTCAGGGCGTGCGGTGTGCGTGAGGTCTACTGGCGGCAGCCGGTCAGCCATGACGAAATGATCGGCCGCCCGGCTGCTGTGGAATCCGGGTTTGGCCTGCGCATGCCTCTGCTTGCCGACAACTAAAGGCGATCGTCGCTTGCAGCGCTGGTCTTCGACGGCTTTTGCGGCACATTGCACTCGGTTGTGCAACGACTCGCACCGTCGGGATGCGGCAGCCAGTCAAGATGCGGGCGCAGCACGGCGAACAGCTGGTAACCGAGCAACAGCAGCGGCCGCAATGGACGCCAGCCGAGCGGTGCGGCCCAGCGACCGTGGCCTGCCAGTCGCCAGCTCCAGTAGGTGGCGTCCACGCCGGTCAGCCAGGCACCGCTGGCGCTGCGGGCGTGCAGACGCCGTCGGAGCTGCGCCAGATCCCGGTCGAGCCCTTTAGGATCGAAATCGGCAGCGCTGATATCCACCAGCCGCAACCTTGCCGGATCGGCGCTGCGTTCCAGCCAACGAACTTCTCGGGCACACAGCGGACAGGCTCGATCGACATAGAGCGTCAGGGGCAAATCAGGCGTCATTTCATCGCACCTTGCGTTTGTACAACGTTTGTAGAGGGTATGCTGCGAAACGCTGGGTTACAATCTCGGCATTCTTTTCCAGCGAGCCGCCCCATGACCGATTCTTCCGGCGCTTCGAACCTGGCCTCGAGCGCCTTCGAGCAGCAGGATCTATTCCCTATCCGTGAAGTTTCCCGCCTGACCGGGGTCAACCCGGTCACCCTGCGAGCGTGGGAGCGCCGCTACGGGCTGATCCGGCCGACGCGGACCGAGAGCGGCCATCGCCTGTACTCGATGGCCGACGTGGAGGCGGTTCGCAGCATTCTTTCCTGGACCGAGCGTGGCGTGGCGGTAAGCAAGGTCGGCAGCATACTGGCGCGCAGCGCAGCGACCCGCGAGGCAGAGGAACCGACCGCAACCCCCAGTAACGAGTGGAACGAATGGCAGGGGCAACTGCGTGATGCGGTGAATGGTTTCGACGAGGTGCGGCTGGAGCAGCTATACGGCCAGATATTCTCCACCTATCCGCTGGCTGTGGTGTTTCAGGATGTCCTGTTGCCGGTGTGGCAGGAGCTGCTGCTGCGTCAGGAGGAATTTGGCGGTACCAGCGAGTGGCTGTTTCTCGATGCCTTCCTTCGTGCCCGGGCGCTGCAGCGGCTGCAGCTGGCCCGTATGCCGGCTGGCGAGCGTGTACTGCTCGCCGCGATGCCGGGGCAGTGTCGCGAGCTTGAATTGCTCGTGGCAGGCCTGATGCTCAGTGGCGACAGCCTGGCCGTCAGCGTGTTGCCGATCGGGCAGCCGCTGGAAGAACTCGCGCTGGTCTGCGACAAGATGAAACCGCAGGGGCTGGTGCTGTTCTCCAATGTTCCCCATGGCGAGGCGCAGTTGCGCCAGCTCAACAAGCTGTCCCTCGCGCTTGATTGCTCCTTGGCTTTGGCCGGGGAGGCGGCCGAACTGGGTCGTGAAGCGCTGGCGGGTACGCCGATCGCCTGCCTCGGCAGTTCCGGCAAGCTGATGCAGCGCCGTCTGCGCCAGTTCCTGGCCGGCCAGCTGGATACCTGAGTCATGCGCACAGCTGTCCGGCAACAGGAGATTGATCCATGACGCCAGACAGCGTTCCGCCTGCCGTGTTACCGCAGTGGCACGTCCTGCCCAATGGCCTGCGGCTGGGCTTTATCCAGCTCCCAGCGGGCAGCCAGGCAGCAGCCCTCGTTCGCGTGAACGCCGGCGCACACGATGGGCCGGGCGAATACCCAGGGCTTGCGCATTTTCTCGAACACCTGCTGTTCCTGGGTAGCCAGGCCTATGCGCCAACCCAGAGCCTGATGCCGTTCGTGCAGGGTTGCGCCGGGCAATTGAACGCATCGACCCGTGAGCGTCATACCGACTTCTTCTTCCAGGTGCCTGCCGCTGCCTTCGGTGAAGCCCTTGAACGCCTGCTCGACATGCTCGCCCGGCCGCTGCTCGATCCTGCGGCGCAGTTGCGCGAGCGCGAGGTGTTGCAGGCCGAATTCCTGGCACGGGGGCGGGACCGGGAGACCCTGTGCGACGCCGCGATCGGTACGGCACTGAGCTGCGCGCATCCCTTTTCAGGGTTTCACGCGGGCAATCGCGAAACGCTGCCGGTAGAGGCGCCAGCGTTCCAGAAAGCGCTGACGGGCTATCACCAGCGCTTCTATCAAACCGGGCAGATGGAACTGCTGGTCGCCGCACCCTGCAGCCTTGAGCAGGTGCTGGAACTGCTGCAGAGCGATGAATGCCAGCTACCGGTCGCACCGATCGTCGCGAGGCCGATACAGCCACTGCGCGCCGATGATGGCGGCACCTTGCGTCTGAGCGTCGATGGCGCGCGACCGTATCTGGATATCGCTTTCGCCCTCGATGGGCTGCCGGATGAAGCCTGCGTGGCGCTGGATGTGCTCGGCTCATGGTTGAGCTCGCAAGCCGACCGGAGTCTTTTCCAAACCCTCAGCGACGCCCACTGGTGCGATGCCGTCTCGTTGCGGGTGCCGTACTGGCATGACGGGCAGGGTGTGGCCGTCTTCGAGGTGCAGTTGACCGAACGCGGCATGGCGGAACGCGCGCAGATGGTTGCCGTAGTGCGTGACTGGCTGCATTTCATGAGCACGCAGGCAGCCTGGTCAGAGCTCTGGGGTGAGTACGCGCAGATCCGTCAGCGCGGACTCATGGGCAAGGAGCCGCTGGCCCTGTTGCGCTACTGGATTGACCCGGCTGCCTGGACGCCGTCGATCGATACGAATCGTGTGCAGCAGGCGCTTGAGATGCTGGGTGCGCAGCTTCATGCGAGCAGGCCGATCGTATTGACGGTGGACGGCGAAGGTCGCGCTCGGACTAAGCGCATCGAGCCGGTAAAGGCTGGGTTCGAGCTGGACCTGGTCGCCGAGCAGTTGCCACCGTCAGACAGGACTGGATGGCAATGGCGCCTGCCGGAACGCAATCCTTGGCTTAGTGAGCGCATGCAACCGGGCGTGGCGGCGTTGCAGATACCATCCCTGCGCTGGGTCGAACACGCCGATGCTGCAGGGCAGGGCGCGCTCTACCTGCGTTGGCGGTTTGCCGCGGGCCAGCCGCCGGCAGGGCTCTGGCATACGCTGCACGCGGCGCTACGCAGGCATACCATCGCTGCGGCGCAAGCCGGTGTCGAGCTGCATTTCGATGACCATGCGCACAGCTGGTGCCTGAGGCTGTTCGGTTATGCCGAAGCGTTGCCAGTAATTCTTCGTGACCTGACCGACATCCTCAAAGCGCCGTCGCCGGCTGCTTTCAATGAAGGACACCGCCTGCGCTACGAGTCCGTGGCGTCAGGTGCCGACGAGATACTGATACGGCAACTGCTGCGCCGCCTGCCGCTCCTGCTCGCGGGAGCCGCACGAGACGGTGATGCATCGCTGGACCAGCATGCAATCGATCAAGCCTGGCATCAGTCCCATTGGGATGCATTGGCAGTGGGGCTGCCTCGGCATCTGAGTGGCCCGATGCAGACGGTACTGGCTGAGCTGCCTGGGCTGGCCGGGCCCGGTGCCGGTCAGTACCACGAAAGCACACCGAGTTATTGCTGGTCGCGCTTTGGTCAGCCTGGCGTGGAAACCGCGTTGGTGCTGTTCTGTCCGCTGCCGCTTCGGACAGCCTTCATCGAGGCGAGCTGGCGCCGCCTGGCGCGATTGATGGAAGGCGCATTCTTCCGTCGACTACGCAGCGAACTGCAGCTCGGCTATGCGGTGTTCTGTGGCTATCGTCAGTTCGGCGAGTGCCCGGGCATCGTTTTCGCGGTGCAGTCTCCCAGCGCATCTGCTAGTGAGATCCTCGGCCATATCGAAACCTTCCTCGACGGCTTTGCCGGCACTCTGGTTGAAGTCGCTGCAGCGGATCCCTCGACCGGCAACCACGACGGCGACCTGCGCCGCCTCGCCGAGTCTCTATGGCAGGCGCACCTGGCCGGCTTCGATGGTGATCACCCGGAGGCGGTGGCTGCGGCGTCGGCCAACCTCGATGCCCGAGCTATCCGTGCTCAGCTACAGGCGCTGCGCGATGCCGAAGGCGGCTGGCATGTGGTCGCCAATGCTGAAGCGCCCGACACGCGTTGGCATCGTTGCTGACGGTTACCTCAGCGTCCCACATCACCCGCCCATTCAACCCCGAGATGCAACTCGATGGCCAGCCGTTTACGGCGGGCTGCCGTGGCTTGTGCCGGGGTATGGTGGCGCGCTGCTTTGGGTGTACGACCTAAGCCTCGTGCGTCTGGCGGTCGGATGAGATGCTTTACATGCAAGACGGCACCCCGGGCGAAAGTACTAGCCTTTCGCCGCCATCGCAGCGTATGTGCGCTCGGACGGCCTTTCGATAATCGCTCCCGTCACGACTGCTTGTCGTCAAAACCGCGGAGAGCGCCATGCACAACAACAAGAAAGCCGTATCAACCCTGTTGCCACTGGTCCTGGCCAGTGCCGTCGCCATGACCGTAAGCCAGTCGGCCGTCGCCGAAATCGTGCTTTACGATCAGGACGACACCACCTTTTCCACCGATGGTTACTTCAACACCTTCTACGTTCACAGCGACGTCGAGCGTGCCGGCGAGCAGTTCGATCGCAAGCAGTCGCGGGTGAAGATGGGCTTCCTGCCCAACTGGATCGGCTTCAACTTCGGCAAGCAGGTCGGCGATCTCAAACTGGGCGGTCGTTCCTCGTTCTGGGTGACCATCAACGACAGCGAAAGCAACAGCACCGAAACCGGTATCGACGTTCGTCAGTTCTACGCCACCGCAGCGAATGAGCAGTGGGGCGAAGTGCTGTTCGGTAAGGACTTCGGCCTGTTCGGTCGCTCCAACATCCTGCTCGACGAGATGCTGAGCGGTTACGGCCAGGTTAGCGACACCCTGGGTCTGGTCGATGGCGGCGGCGTCTCCTTCGGCAACATCGGTACCGGCTACCCGTATCCGTTCCCGACGTCGCAGATCACCTACCGTTCGCCGAAGATGAGCGGCCTGCGCATCGCTGCCGGCATCATGGACCCGGTAGACACCACCGACGACACCTCGTCCACCCTGGACAAGGCCTACCAGGAAGCGCCGCGCTTCGAAACCGAGATCACCTACGAGTTCGAGATGGGCGGCACCCAGTTCTATACCTGGATCAACGGTATGCAGCAGAGCTCGGACAACACCGACAGCAGCATCGAGAAGGTCGACTCCAAGGGCCTGGGTTACGGCGTGCAGGCCAAGATGGGCAGCCTGTCGCTGACCGCATCGGGCTTCCAGGCCGAAGGTATCAACCCGTTCTTCACCAACAACGCCGGCGAAGCACTGCTGCGTGAAGTGGACAGCGACGGCTACCTGCTGCAGGGCTCCTACCGCTTCGGCAAGAACCGCGTTGCGCTGTCCTACGGTCAGACCAAGGATGATGGCAACGGTCTGGGCGGTGAGGCCGATTACGAGACCCGCGGTATCGCCCTGTTCCACAGCATCAACGACAACCTGACCCTGGTCGCCGAACTGAACCAGTTCGAGATCGAAGGCAAGGACAGCCCCGCACTGGACGAAGAAACCCGCACCTTCGCAGTGGGTGCGGCGCTGAGCTTCTAAGCGAGGCGATCAGCAGGGCGCGGATGGACGTCGAACCGTAGGTCGCTCCATCCGTTGCATCGGCAGTGGGACGTACGTTGAGCGTATCCCACGCCCTGTGCGCAGTGATGATCTCTGCGCAACCCCGAGAAAGGCCGGCACCCGTAAGGGGCCGGCCTTTCTGCATCTGTGCATCACTGAGCATGGCCAGCGTGCGTCGAGGCCAGGCCTGAACCGTTTGGTTCGCGGTGCAGAGGATGGCTGGTAGACGGGAACCGACACGGTGGCCACTTCAGCTGAACTAGCATCCCTGCGCTGCGTTGTTTCGTCGCGATACTACCTAGGCAGGCCTTTACCGGTACTCAAGTAGCATTTTCGTCCCATATGCCCTGCCCAAGAATGGGGTCATCCGATTCAAGTGGTGCGGGGTATCGTGCGTGACCGATGAACAAGGCGAAGTGATCCGCACGGCGATGTCCGAGGCCCGGCTACCCGAAACGGTGGCGCAGGACCTGGCGCGCCAACTGATGCACCCGCATCTGGGCTTCGTGCTGTTCTTCTGTTCAGCGGAATATGACTTGCCGGCACTGGGCGATGCGCTGCGCCAATACTTCGGTGGCGTGCGTCTGGTCGGTTGCACTTCGGCGGGCGAGATCACCTCCCAAGGCTATGGGCGTAGCTGCGTGACGGCAGTCGGCTTCGACCATCGAAGCTTCTCCATCGCCTGCGAGCTGATCGACGAGATGGATCGCTTCAGCCTGATCGAGGCACAGCAGTTGGTCGAACGCCTGGGTAGCGACTGCCGCAGCAACTCGCTGGCACCGATCAAGGACCACAGCTTTGCGCTGACGCTGCTCGACGGGCTGTCCAGCCGTGAGGAAATCGTGTTGTCTGCGCTTAGCGCCGCGTTCGGCAGCATTCCGCATTTCGGCGGTTCGGCTGGCGACGACAATCACCTCAGCGATACCTACGTCTATTACGACGGCCGGTTCTACAGCGGTGCGGCGATCGTGGTGCTGATCAACACCTGGCTGGATTTCGAGGTGTTCACCACCCATCACATCCTGCCACTCGAAGACAAACTGGTCGTGACCCGCGCCGACAGCAACAGCAGGCGGGTCTACGAGCTGAACGCCGAGCCGGCCGCCGAGGAATACGCCCGGCTGATCGGTGTGCCTGTCAGCGATCTCGATCACCGTCTGTTCGCCGCCCATCCCTTGGCGGTGCGGATCAACGAGCATTACTACGTGCGCTCGATCCAGAAGGTCAACGAGGACATGAGCCTGACCTTCTATTGCGCGGTGGAGAACGGCATCGTGCTCACCGCCATGGAACCCGGTCCGCTGATGCCGAATCTGGAAGCCCTGTTCGAGCGGCTGGAACAGCGCCTCGGGCCGCCGCTGTTGACCATTGGTTGCGACTGCTTTCTGCGCCGGCTGGAAATCGAGGGCAACGACACCAGCGAACAGACCTCGGCTTTTCTCCGACGCCAGCAGGTGATCGGCTTCAACACCTACGGAGAGCAGTTCAATGGCATGCACATCAACCAGACCTTCACCGGTGTCGCCATTGGCCGACCCGGAGGCCGGGCAGGTCGCTGAGCTGCTGGCGCGCCAGGCCGAACTCGAGCGCGAAAACCTCAAGCTCAAACGCATCAACGCTGCGCTGATCGAGCGCGTCGAGTCCAGTGGCGCGGGGCGCGATGCCTCCTATGCGGCGTTTCAGCATTCGGTGGAACTGGCCGAGCAGGTGCGCGAGCGCACCGACGCGTTGAACCAGGCGATGGCCGAGCTCAAGGGCAGCAACCAGTTGCTCAGCGATGCGCGGCTGCGTGCGGAAACCGCGCACCAGCACCTGGTAGACGCCATCGAAAGCATTTCCGACGCCTTCGTGCTGTTCGACCGGGATCAGCGCATCGTCCTGTTCAACCGTCGCTTCAAGTCGCTATGGACGCGCACGCGCGCGCGCATCAACGCCGGCACCCGGCTGGCGGAGGTGCGCCGACTGGCGGAAAGCACCGGGCTGATCGTCGAGGAACACCGCGGCAAGGGCGATGAGCCAACGGTGTATCGCCTGAACAACGGGCGCTGGGTGCAGGTCAGTGAGCGCCCGACCCGCGAAGGCGGGCTGGTGATTCTCTACACCGACATCACCGAGGTGAAAGTCAGCGAAACCATGCGCCGCGAGCAGGCCCTGGCGCAGAAATCGCGGCTGTTGCAGCGCGCCGTGGACAACCTGTCCCAGGGGGTGGCCATGGTCAGCGCCGAAGGCGCGCTGGAACTGTGGAATCGGCGTTTTCTCGAACTCTGTGGTTTGGCGCCGATCGAGGCGCACCGGCCGTTCGAGGAAGTCATGGCCGACAGCGAGCTGACCCTGCTCACGCCCAACAGCCGTGACGCCCGTGGCCGGCCGATTCGCGAACTGGAGCAGCGGCTGTTCGATGGGCGCGTGCTGGAAATCCGCACCCATGCGCTGCCAACCGGTGGCTTCGTCAATACCTTCACCGACATCACCGAGCGCTACCGCCATGCCGAGGCGCTGCGCGAGAGCGAGCGCTGGATCCGCCTGATCACCGACCATGTGCCGGCGTTGATCGCCTATGTCTCGGCCGATCTCACCTACGAGTTCACCAACAAGGTCTACGAGGAATGGTATCGCTGGCCCAGCGACGGCATGCTCGGCCAGTCGCTGCGCGAGGTCCACAGCGGCGAGCACTGGCGGCAGCTGGAGCCGTACATCGACCGGGCACTCTCGGGCGAAAGCGTCAGCTTCGAGATGGCCGAGCGCAACCATGCCGGCCAGCAGCGCTACATGCTGCGCTCCTATGTGCCGAACCGGCAGGCCAATGGCGAAGTGGCCGGCATCTTCGTGCTGATTCAGGACATCACCGATCGCCGGCGCACCGCCGAGGCGCTGCATCAGGCCTATCAGAATCTCGAACAGCGGGTGCGTGAGCGCACTGCCGAGCTGACCAGCCTCAACGACCAGCTGCTGCGCGAGATCGACGAGCGCAGCCATGTCGAGGCGCGGCTGCGCGAAGCCAAGCGCGAGGCGGAAGTGGCTAACCTGTCCAAGACCAAATTCCTCGCCGCGGTCAGCCATGACCTGCTGCAGCCGCTCAACGCCGCGCGGCTGTTCACCAGCGCCTTGCTGGAACAACCGGGGGCGCCCAACGGCGGGCTGATCCGCAACATCAGCAACTCGCTGGAAGACGTGGAGAACCTGCTTGGCACGCTGGTCGATATTTCCAAGCTGGATGCCGGTGTGATCAAACCGGATATCGCCCCGTTCGCCGTCAGTGAGCTGTTGGAAAACCTGGCCATGGAGTTCCGCCAGATCGCCGGGGCCGAACAGTTGCAGCTGGACTTTATTCCCTGTTCGGCGCTGGTGCGTAGCGATATCCAGCTGCTCGCGCGCATCCTGCGCAATCTGCTGACCAACGCGATTCGCTACACACCCAAAGGACGCGTACTGCTGGGTTGTCGTCGCCACCGGCAGAGTCTGTCCATCGAAGTCTGGGATACCGGCGTGGGCATCGCCTCGGACAAGCTCGAGGAAATCTTTCAGGAATTCAAACGCGGCGAGGGCGTGCGTCCCAACCAGGATCGTGGTCTCGGCCTTGGCCTGGCCATCGTCGAGAAGATCGCGCGCATGCTGGGCCATCGTATCCGGGTCAGTTCGCACCCGGGACGCGGCTCGTGTTTCGCCATCGACGTACCCTTGGCCAAGCGCGCACCCAAGGCGCGGCCTGAGCCGAGCACCACGGAGCTGGTGCTACAGCGGCTGCAGGGCGCCCGGGTCTGGGTGTTGGACAACGACACGGCGATCTGTGCGGGCATGCGCA
Organism: Pseudomonas sp.; assembly: GCA_007713455.1. GTDB lineage: Bacteria > Pseudomonadota > Gammaproteobacteria > Pseudomonadales > Pseudomonadaceae > Stutzerimonas > Stutzerimonas chloritidismutans. The sequence continues at coordinate 279,792 of VMRT01000007.1, read as the reverse complement.
CGCTGCTGGAAGGCTGGGGCTGCAAGGTGATCACGGCGCTGTCCGAGGAGGACCTGGCGCGGCAGGTGGACAACTTCCATGCCGAGGCCGACTTGATGATCGCCGACTACCACCTGGACAATGGCCACACCGGCATCGATGTCGTCGCCACCGTCAATGCGCGCCGCGCCAGCCCGCTACCGGCGCTGATGATCACCGCCAACTACAGCAACGAACTCAAGCAGCAGGTCCGCGAGCTGGGCCATATGCTGATGCACAAGCCGGTGCGGCCGATGAAGCTGAAGACTGCCATGTGCCATATGCTCGAGCATGGTACAGCTGGATGACTGATCCGCTGGCCCCGGCAGCCGTCGGATGTGACCGCATCGCCGCGGGCGCGCTTCACACAGGACCTGGAGTTTTGTAGAAGCACGACATCTGGGCGATGGTATGGGTTTCAGGCTAGCTGTGCTCCGATCTCACCCAGATGCCGTTGCCTCGCAGGCGCTCGCGATCATGTGGTCGATCCAGTCCAAGAAGCGGACCTTTCGGCACGATGCCATTTCCGTTGATCTGTCGATGGCTGGCGTAGTAGTGGTTCTTGATGTGTGTGAAATCCACCGTTTCGGCAATTCCCGCCCACTGGTAGAGCTCGCGTAACCAGTTCGACAGGTTCGGATAGTCCTCGATGCGGCGCAGGTTGCACTTGAAGTGGCCGTGGTAAACCGCGTCGAAGCGAATGGCTGTGGTGAACAGCCGCCAGTCGGCCTCTGTCAGGTACTCCCCTGTCAGGTAGCGCTGCTTGCCCAGGCGTCGCTCCAGCCAGTCGAGCTCACGGAACAACTCGTCGAAGGCCTCTTCGTAGGCCTCCTGGGTCGTGGCGAAACCTGCTCGGTAGACCCCGTTGTTGATCGCCGGATAAATCCGCGCGTTTAGCGCATCGATTTCGCCATGCAGCGCCTCTGGGTAAAAATCCAGCGTAGAGCCGGTCAGCTCGTCGAAAGCGCTGTTGAAGATGCGGATGATATCGGCCGACTCGTTGTTGACGATGCACTGGCGCTCGCGATCCCAAAGAACGGGAACGGTGACCCGGCCCGAGTACTTCGGATCCTCACGGGTGTAGCGCTGATGCAGGTAGTCGAATTCGTCCAGCGCATCGCCGCTGGAGCCGGTGGACTTGTCGAAGGTCCAGCCGTGCTCGGCCATCAGCCAGCTGACCACGGACACGTCGATCAGCGGCTCGAGCCCCTTGAGCTTGCGGTAGATCAGCGTGCGATGCGCCCACGGACAGGCAAGGGAAACATAGAGATGATAGCGACCGGCCTCAGCCTGGAAGCCACCCTGGCCGTCAGGCCCGGGCGCGCCGTCGGGCGTGACCCAGTGCCGGCGCTTGGCCTGTTCGCGTTCGAATTTGCCATCGCGGCTTGCGTACCAGCGGTCGTGCCACTGGCCATCGATCAGTAATCCCATGGTGCCCTCCTGTTACGGCATAGGAGGCCAGTCTAGGAAGCATCGTTCGATCGATGTGACCGAATGGCGGGTTAATCCTATCGCTTAAATCGATGAATGGCGGGCGCGCCAGTAGCTTTGCGCTTGCTCGAAAGCTGCCTCCCGCGTCGCGCCAAGGCCTCGCAGGGCAAGAGCCATGGTGGCGATCACAGCGAGTTCACCGTAGGCGTCTTCCTGCTCGCCAGCCCAGACAGCAAGCAGCTGCTGCGGGTCGAGCTGTGCGGGCTTCACGTGGCGCCGCTCGGACAGTGCCGGCCATTCCTCGTCCCACGGCGTGCCGCCAGTGGTGCCGTAGAGATGGGAGATGTTGTCCGGGTTCATCTCGATCTCGCCGCCTTCGCCCTTGATGACGACGGCGTGGTCGCCGAGCAGGGTGCTGGCCTGGCGATGGGCATCCTGATAGCCAGGGTGGAAGATGCTCTGCAGGCCGCAGCGTGCGCCCAGCGGGTTGAGCAGGCGCGCCAGCGAGTGGATTGGCGAGCGCAGGCCGAGCAGGTTGCGCATGTCGATCATGCGCTGCAGCACCGGCATCCAGGCTCCTAGCGGGATGAACGCCAGATTGCTCTGGTCCAGTGCCACGCTGACCTGTTGCCAGTTCTCGCATCGACGAATGCCCAGCAGCTCAAGCTGCTGTTCGCTATAGATGCGCCCAGCAGTATGGGCACCGCCACCGTGCATGAGGATGCGTATGCCATTGGCTGCCAGGCACTTGGCTGCCAGCAGATACCAGGGCAGGTGGCGCTTCTTGCCGGCATAGGTCGGCCAGTCGATATCGACCGGGATAGTCGGTGCCTGCACGCGCTCACGCACGGCCTGGGTAAAGCCCGCCAGCTCGTCGGGGCTTTCTTCCTTGTGCCGCAGCAACATGAGGAAGGCGCCCAGCTGAGCGTCCTCCACCTTGCCGTCGAGCAGCATGCCCATGGCTTCGCGGGCTTCTTCGCGTGTCAGGTCGCGGGCGCCGCGCTTGCCTTTGCCAAGGATGCGCACGAAGGCGGCGAAAGGATGTTCTGCAGGCGTTTCGAGGCTCATAGGCAGTTGCTCGGTTTTGGCAGCCCGGCCAGCTTGGCGGCCAGTTTGGCAGGGGTGCCCTTGAACAGGCGGTTGAGGTGCATGCTGTTGCCCTTTTCAGGCCCCAGCTTGAGTGCGGTGTACTTGATCAGCGGGCGTGTAGCCGGCGACAGCTGGAATTCGGCATAGAACTCGCGCAGCAGCCGAAGCACTTCCCGATGTTCGTCTTCCAGCTCCAACTCTTCACGGCGCGCCAGCGCTTCGGCAACGGCTTCGTTCCAGTCGCTCAGATCGACCAGAAAGCCGTCCTTGTCCAGCGCGATCTCGCGCCCATCCACGACCAGGCTGCTCATAGCCAGCTGTTGATCCGTTCGTAACGGCAGGTCAGTTCGACGAAGCCCGCGTAGTCCAGCAATTGCACGCGCGTCGGCAGCATGCCGAGTGCCCGGGCCTGCACGTCTTCTTCAAGTGCGAACAGCGCGACCTGCTCTGGCAGTTGCTCCAATTCGGTCGCGGGTTTGGTTCCGGCTGTCAGGGCGTAGGTTGCGTCGCCGGCCAGCAGCAGGGCGTCGGTGTCGCCTAGTAGCGGCAGGCAGCTGTTGAAGCGGCCGTCGCTGAAGGGCGAATGGGAAAGCAGATGCAGAGTCGCCATCAGATCGTGATCACATGGTCATAGCGGTTGATCAGGGTGCTCAGGCCAGCGTCGTCGAGGATTTCGACCGGCAGCGCCAGAGAGGATTCATCCAGGTTGCGCTCGGTCAGGCTGCTGCGAGCGACGAACAGGCTGTCGATGCCGAACAGCGGCAGCGCCTGTAGATTCGCTGTCAGGTCTTTCTGCTCGAGCGATGCGGCCTGCTGCGCCTTCGTAAGCTGGAACACGCCGTCATCGAGAAACAGCAGCCCTAGCGGCAGCTCGAAAGCGCCACCGGCCAAAACGATATCCAGTGCCTCACGCGCAGAGGGGCCGGCCCAAGGCGCCTGACGGCTGATGATAAGCATGGAACGCGCCATCATTGGCCTCCGAAGCAGACGAGCCGATCGGCCTGCTGCGCGGCTTCATGCAACTGGCCCAGCCCCGACAGCTCCCAGCCAGCGGCAAGGTTCGCTGCCGGACGCTGGTAGCGCTGCGCTTCGCCGGCATCCAGTACGCCGCGACGCAGGCCGGCGGCGATGCAGACCACGCCGTCCAGCTGGTTGGCGCTGACGAAACGGCTCCATTCAGCCGCCACGTCCAGTTCGTCCTGTGCCGCCACGACGTTCGCTGAAGCACTGTGCACGCCATCCTGATAGAAGAACAGCCGGACGATTTCATGCCCGCCAGCGAGCACGGCTTCGGCAAAGCGCAACGCGCGGCGGGCAGCGGGTGAATGGGGCGGAGCGAACAGGGCGATTACGAATTTCATCGGAGCACCATGGCAGAACAGCTGACATGATACGCCAGCTGCGGGCATGAAAAAGCCCGCCGAAGCGGGCTCGTTCAAGGCGATGCCGGATCAGTCGTCGCCACCGAAGATGCCCAGCAGCTGCAGCAGGCTGATGAACAGGTTGTACAGCGAAACGAACAGGCCGATGGTGGCCATGATGTAGTTACGCTCACCGCCGTGGATGATGGCGCTGGTCTGGAACAGAATGCAGGCCGAGGAGAACAGCACGAAACCTGCGCTGATCGCCAGTTGCAGCCCGGTGATCTGGAAGAAGAAGCCCGCCAGCATGGCGCCGATCAACACGAAGAAACCCGCGGTGATGAAGCCACTGAGGAAGCTCATGTCCTTGCGGGTAATCAGCACGTAGGCCGACAGTCCGAAGAACACCAGAGCGGTCATCGACAGCGCCGAGCTAATCAGCTCACCGCCATTGGCCAGACCCAGATACATATTGAGGATCGGCCCGAGCGTGTAGCCCATGAAGCCGGTCAGAGCGAAGGTGGAAACCAGGCCCCATGCCGAGTTGCGCAGCTTGGCGGTGAGGAAGAACAGGCCATAGAAGCCGATCAGCACCACGAAGATGTTCGGGTAGGCCGCGTTGGCCTGCATGGCCATATAGGCAACCAGGCCGCTGAACGCGAGCGTCATGGCCAGTAGCCCGTAGGTGTTGCGCAGGACCTTGCTGACCTCACGCTGTTCGACCTGCGTGTGGCTAAGCGCGTATTCGTGTTCGTGCATGGCGACACTCCTTGGATGAATTCAAGCCTGAGACGATTTGTCCCGGATCATAACAGAGGCAAGTTGGATGCCTAGCATCAGTGTTTGACAGTGTATTTCTATCCGGTACTATTGCGCCCGCTTTATCCGGAAGTGTGGCCGAGTGGTTGAAGGCAGCGGTCTTGAAAACCGCCGAAGGGGAGACCCTTCCCAGAGTTCGAATCTCTGCGCTTCCGCCATCTGCAATCCTGAAGGCCCCGATTACGGGGCCTTCAGCGTTTCTGCGGTACGGAAAATGAGCGCGGATGTTGCCAGGCCCGGCGAATGTCAGGCTGCAGTTCATTGCGTAGGCTGCCCGCGCGACTTCCTGCAACATCCGTAGGGCAAGTTTTGCTCTGACAGTGTCGACCCACGTTGTGCTGCAGTTGGCACTTGCCAGCCAAAGCGATGCGAAAGCCACTGCTAGAATCCGCCGCCTGACAAATGGAGTTGTCATCATGAAGCGATTCAGGCAACCGGAGGCATTTGCCCTGGTTCAACAATATTTCGAACCGCTGCTGTTCAGCGCGCGGATGGATTCGCCCTCGACCATCCGCGTGCTGTTAGTCGATGAAGCGGCAGGCGAGTCGCTCTTGCTCACCGGTTTGCCGTGCCGGCTATCGCTTTCCCGCGCCGAGATCACCGGGCTGATCAATACCATCGATCTGGACGCCGCCGCGCTGCGGCCGGCACTGCTGAGCAAGCTCAAGCGCCCTCGCTTGCTTGGCTAGTCACTGAGGATGGAGCGTGCGACGTCACCAGCGCCAACAGATTGCTCGCCATGAAGGGCGTCTGCTCCCTGAGCGAAAACAGCTTGGGTGACAGCAACCAGGTGTGGGTGATGCCCATCAGGCTCGAATAGAGCAGCAGCGCTAGCGATCGTGGGGATTGGCAGTTGCCGGTGCCAGGGGTTTGCTGACTTCGCTCGACGAGCGCCTCCAGCAGCTGGACCATGTCGCGGGTCAGCTTGCGTTCACGCTTCAATGTGCTGGCCATCTGTGTCGTGAGTTCGGTCTTGTTCAGCAGGATCTCGAAAGACTGGCGATACCAGCGGTCCTCGAGCAACAGCCGAAACCAGTCGTCGATGAAGTGCTTGAGCGCGACAAGCGGCTCGTCGGCCAGCTTTCGGCTACGGGCGATGAGCTGCTCCAGCGGTGCCTGGGAGTAGGCCAGGACCGCTTCGTACAGCTCGTCCTTGCTTTTGAAATGCCAGTAGATCGGGCCGCGGCTGAAGCCGGCGCTGTCGGCGATCATCGCCAGCGTGGTGTTCGTGTAACCGTTGCGGCTGAACAATTCCAGTGCTGCAGCAATGATCTTCAGACGGGTCTGTTCGGCGTCTTCTTTGGTCCGGCGCATGTGGGGGCCTCAGATGATGCGCGGTGGCTCAGCCAGAACCCACTGTGCGACAGCGCGCCGTGGCTGATGATACGGGCGCTTGGCGCCCGTCACGCTGAAGACTCAGAGTTTTCCGTCCGCGGCCATTTGCATGTAGGTGGTATCGAAGCGCAGTTTGACGTTGGCATCCGAGCCCATCAACTTGCCGCCAGGCATGGCGATGCCGATAAAGTCTACCGAGTCCGCACCGTCGCCCAGCAGACCGTGGTCGAAGGAGAACCTGCGCACGCTGTCCATGGCCTGATACGCCTCGTCGCTGTTGATGAACGCGAGCGAGTCGGCAGGCTTCCAGAACATCTTCATGCCCTTGAGCTGGCTTTCGTAGCCGGCCTGATCGGTTCCGGAGGCCTGGCCCAGCGAGGCACGCGCCTTGGCGCCTTCTTCGGTGTCGCTTTCCAGGATCGCCATCACTTCATACCAGGCGCCAACCACGGCTTTGCCGAAATCAGGGTTGTCGGCCAGGGTTTCGCTGTTGACGATGGTCAGGTCCTTGATGTGGCCGGGGATCTGGCTGGAGTCGAAGGTGCGGTGCGCACCGGGCGTGGCGGCGACTTCGTCGAGTAGCGGGTTCCAGGTGACGACATTGCGCACTTCGTCGGTGCTGAACGCCGCGACCAGATCGGCGTCCGAGGTGTTGACCACCTGTACGTCGCGCTCGCTCATGCCGACGCTATCGAGCGCCTGGGCCAGCAGGTAATGCGAAACCGACAGCTCGACCAGATGGATCTGCTGATCCTTGAGGCTCTTCAGGTCGGCGCTGTCCTTCATCACCATCCCGTCGTTGCCGTTGGAATAGTCACCGACGATCAGTGCCGTGGTATCAATGCCGCCGGCTGCCGGAATCGACAGCGCATCCATGCTGGTGGCGACCACCCCGTCGAACTGGCCGGCGCTGTACTGGTTGATCGACTCGACGTAGTCGTTGACCTGGGTGATGTTCACTTCGATCCCGTACTTGTCGGCCCACTTCTTCATGATTCCCGACTCATCCGCATACTTCCATGGCATCCAGCCGGCGTAGATGGTCCAGGCAATATCGAAGCTTTTCTTTTCCTCGGCCTGCGCGGCAAAAGGCGAAAGGGCTGCAAAGATCACGGCGCCGGCACAGAGTGCCCGCTTGAACGTATTGGCTTGCATGGTGAATCTCCTTTTCATCGAGTCAGAAGAATTTCAGGTAGCGCTGGATTTCCCAGTCGGAAACATGGGTGTGGTAGGCATTCCATTCGTCGCGCTTGTAGTCGACGAAGGCCTGGTACATGGCGTCGCCGAAGACCTGGCGCGACAGCGGGTCGGCCTCGAAGGCGTCGATGGCTTCGGACAGCGTGCGCGGCAGGGTTTCGATGCCCATGTCCGCGACATCCTTTTCGCTGTAGTCGTACATGTTCTCGCGGTGCGGCTGGCCCGGTTCGAGCTTGTCGCGGATGCCTTCCAGGCCGGCGGCGAGGATCATTGCGGCGCCGAGGTAAGGGTTGCAGCCGATATCCGCGGCGCGGCATTCGACCCGCGCGCCCTGGGACGGGATGCGCAGCATGTTGGTGCGGTTGTTGTTGCCGTAGCAGACGAACACCGGCGCCCAGGTCGAGCCGGACATGGCGCCCTTGCGGATCAGCCGCTTGTAGCTGTTCACCGTTGGCGCGATGACCGCGCAGATCGCCTTGGCGTGTTTCAGCACGCCGGCGATGAAGTGATAGGCGAGCGGGGTGACACCGCAGCCGTGAGGGTCTTCGCCATCCACTTCGAAGAGGTTCTTGCCCGAGGCCAGGTCCGCCAGGGACATGTTGTAGTGCGCACCGCTGCCGGTGCGCTGCGCGGACGGCTTGGGCATGAAGGTGGCGAAGGCGCCATGCTTGCGGGCGATCTCATTGGCCATCATGCGGAAGAACACGAAGCGGTCGGCCATGGTCAGCGCGTCGGCGTACTTGAAGTCGGTTTCGAACTGGCCGTTGGCGTCTTCATGGTCGAACGAGTACACGCCCCAGCCCATCTCGTTCATGGCTTCCACCAGTTCGTCGATCACCGGCAGGTTGTCCATCAGCAGGCGCGGGTCGTAGCAGGGCTTGGCCGCGGTATCACGATCGCTGAGCGGGGCGAAGCCGCCGTCCGGGGTGTCCTTGTAGAGGAAGAACTCGGTCTCGATGCCCAGATTGAAGCTGTAGCCCATCTCGGCCGCAGCGTCGGTCTGGCGCTTGAGAATGCCGCGCGAGCAGGCGTCGAACGGCTTGCCGTCCAGGTAGAGGTCGCTGGCGAACCAGGCCAGGCTGCGGTTCCAGCTGCACTGGGTGGCGCTGGCCGGATCGGGCATCGCCGCCACTTCGTTATCGCTGATCTGCTGCGGCACGCCGTCCAGCGCTGCGCCGGTGTACAGCTCGGAACCGCGAAGCATCTGCCCCAGATGGTCGAGCGGAACGAACTTGCCTTTGATCACGCCGTGCATGTCGACGTAGCTGGCCATGGCGTACTTCACGCCCTTGTCCTGCAGCCGCTGTTTCAGCTCCTCGACGGAGGAGAGTGGGAAGCTGGTCATCTGCTTGCGCTCCTTGGAGTCATGAATGGCGGCGCTTGGCACCGCTGGCACGATTCCTTCATCCAATATACATGCCAGCGTGTATAGAAACGGGCTACGTCTGGTGCCACTGCTTGCCCGTTTCGCCGATGTGGGAGTCATGCAGATGCTTGAAATAAAAAGTGAAAAGAAGCTTCACGCGCTGGGCGAAATGAGCCTGGAAAGCGGCGAGCGATTGCGCAATGCACGCATTTGCTATCAGGTAATAGGCACGCCGAACCGGGCGCGAGACAACCTGGTGCTGATTCCGAGCTACTACGGCGGCACACATTGGGGCAGCCTGCCCCTGCTTGGTGCGGAGGGGCCACTGGCAGGCGGCGATTACTGCGTGGTGCTGACCAACCTTTTCGGCGCCGGCTGGTCGACTTCGCCGAGCAACGCGGCGCCGGGACAGGAAGGTGCGGACTTTCCACAGGTGGGCCTGCTGGACAATGTGCACGCACAGAAGGCATTGCTCGACCGGCTGTTCGGTGACGACTGGCAGCTCGCCCTGGTCAGCGGCTGGTCCATGGGCGGTATGCAGACGCTGTTCTGGGCGATGGCCTATCCCGAGCGGATGCGCGCCATCCTGCCGTTCTGCTGCACGGCACGCTGTTGGCCGCACAATCGGGTGTTTCTCGAAGGGGTGAAGGCGGCGCTGTGCGCCGACGCCGCCTGGCTGGGTGGGCGCTACAGCGTGCCGCCGGAACGGGGGCTGCGCGCGTTCGGACGTGCCTATGCCGGCTGGGCCTATTCCCAGGCGTTCTATCGTCATGAGCTGTGGCGCGAGCTGGGCTTCGAGAGCCTTGAGGCGCTGCTCGACTACTGGGAACACGATCATCTGGAGCAGGACGCCAACGACCTGCTCTGCGTGCTGCATACCTGGCAATCGGCCGACCCGGCCCGCAGTTTCGCTGCCGGCTCGCTGGCCGAAGCGCTGGGTCGCATCCGCGCGCGGTCCATCCTCATGCCCGGCAGCAGCGATCTGTATTTCACCGTCGAGGATGTCCGCCACGAGGCCGCGCTGATTCCGGGCGCCGAGCTACGGGTGCTCGAGTCGGACTGGGGGCATTGCGCCGGTGGGCCCGGCCGCAGCGCGGCGGCCATGCAGCAGGTCTTCGCAGCGATGGCCGAGCTACTCGGGCGCTAGCCTTCAGCCGGCCACGGCACTGAGTTTGGCCAGTTGCTCGAGGTCGGTCTGCATGCCGGACGTCTCGCGGATGCGGGCGAGGATCTCGCGCTTGAGCTCGGTGAATTCCGGCGCGAGCTTCATGTCCTGATGCCGCTGGGCCGGCAGTGGCACCTCGTAGATGGAATCGATACGCCCGGGCCTCGGCGCCATCAGCACGATGCGGCTGCCCAGATAGATGGCTTCCTCGACATCGTGGGTGACGAACAGGATGGTGCTCTTTTCCAGCCTGTGCACATGGCGAATGAGGTCGTGCATGACCTCACGCGTCTGCGCATCCAGCGCACCGAACGGCTCGTCCATCAGCAGCGTCGCGGGCTTGGGCAGCAAGGCGCGGGCAATGGCGACGCGTTGCTGCATGCCGCCGGAGAGTTGGCTGGGGTAGGCATCGGTGAAGCGTGTCAGGCCCATCAGATTGAGCAGGGCGTCGGCGCGGCCTGCGGCCGACTCCACGTCACCGTCGTGGCGCACGGTGTCGCCGATCACCTTGAGCTGGCGGCAGAACTTGATGTTCTGCATCACCGTCAGCCAGGGGTAGAGACTGTAGTGCTGGAAGACCATGGCTCGGTCGACGCCAGGGCCGTCGATGGGCTTGCCGTCGAGCAGGATCTCGCCACGGCTCAGCGTTTCCAGCCCGGCGATGATTCGCAGCAGGGTGGATTTGCCGCAGCCCGAGGCGCCGACGAAGGTGACGAACTCGTTGGGCTGGATATCCAGGTCGATCGATTGCAGCGCCTGCACCTCACGGCGCTCGCTGACGAAGGTCTTGCCGACCTGACGGACATGAATCTTGGCATCGGACATGGTCATTTCCTCATCCAGGGAAAGGCGCGGCGGTGCAACCAGCGGAAGGCCTGATCGGTGAGCAGGCCGATCAGGCCGATCAGCAGGATGCCGGCGAAGATCTTGTCGGTGTGCATGTAGCGCTGCGCCTTGAGGATGGCGTAGCCGAGGCCGGAGTTCGCCGCGACCAGTTCGGCCACCACCAGATAGGTCCAGGCCCAGCCACAGGTGATACGCAGGGTGTCGAGCAGCGCCGGCTTGGCCGACGGCAGGATCACCAGCTTGACGATCTCGCTGCGGTTGGCGCCCATGGTTTGCGCCGCCTCGATCTGCGCCATGGGCACGCGGCGGACGTCTTCGGCCACCATCAGCACCATCTGGAAGAAGGTGCCGATGAAGATGATCAGTACCTTCGAGCCTTCGTCGATGCCGACCCAGAGCATCACCAGCGGAATGAACGCCACTGCGGGCATGTAGCGGATGAAGTCGGTGAGCGGTTCGAGAAAGGCCTGCACCGGCCGGTAGGTGCCGATGTACAGCCCCAGCGGCAGGGCGATCAGCGCCGAGGCGCCGAAGCCCGCCATGACCCGCCAGACGCTGATGCCGATGTCCCCCAGCAGCCCCTCGCTGGTCCACCAGCGACCGATGCGTTCGAGCACTGCGCCGGGGCTGGGCATGAACATCGGGTCGGCGAGGCCAAGCGCGGTCCACAGCCACCAGATGATGAAGGGCAGGCTCAGCCCGGCGCCGGTCAGCAGCCAGGCGCTGCGCCGGGATATCTCGCCGCGAATGCGCCAGAAACTGCTCTTGCGCACCACCTGTTCGGCCGGTGCGGCCGGTGTTGCCGTATGTCGCTGCTGCGCGGCGGTGGCAGCGGAGGGGATGCTGATCTGCGCTGTCATGCGGGAACCTCCTGTGAAACGGTGGGCACATCCAGTTCGACGCGTTGCCAGCCGCCGGCCGCCGGATAGCGACCGAGGGCGGCGAGGTCCGCGGCGGGCAGGCTGGCGGGGTCGGCGAAGTTCCAGTAGCTCGACAACAGGGCGTCGCCGACGCGGCCGGGGAGCGTCGAGTGGGTGATTTGCCAGGGTGTTGCGCCGTTGCGGTGGCGGCCGAAGGACAGCTCGCAGGCCAGCAACTGTGGCCGCAGCGCGGGGCTGACGGCGGCCAGTTGGTCACGCAGATATCCTGTGCTGGCCGGCAGCAGAATCGGCCGCTCGGCAGCGAACAGGAAGTAGTCGCCCGCCACCAGCAGGCAGGCCTGGCGAGCTGGCTGCTCCGCCGCGCGCAGCCAGATGCCCCAGTTGCGCCCCTGCGACTCCGGCAGGCGCTGCCAGATTTCGTGATAGCTGCCGTCCAGCCCGTCTTCCAGCAGCCGCTCCGGGGTCTCGAAGTGCATCAGGCCGATATCCGCAGGTCCGCCCGGCGGCTGGAAGTCGATCAGCCGATGCCACTGGCAGATATCGCCGTTGACCTCGGTGACGCCGGCGAAGCCTGCCTGTTCGCTCAGGGCCAGCTGCTGGGCATGGCTGCAGGTTTCCAGCGAGGCGGCTGGCGGTAGTGTCTGTGGTCGCGGCAGGCGCAGGTCGGCGTGCAGGCTGGCGGTTTGCAGCCAGTACACCTCGCTGGTTTCGTCACGCAAGCCGGCGGTGGTGGCCAGCAGGCGCCGGCGCCACACGCCAAGATAGGCATCGGGAACGCTCTTCATGCGTGGTACTCCGGAAAGCGTTTGAGGGTGCGCCAGAAGGCCATGTCATGATTCGGCCAGATAGCGGCGTCGGTTTCGGCAGCGGTGGCCTTGAGCTTGCGGATGCTGGCCAGCGCCAGGTCTTCGCGGTCGTGCCAGCAGAGGCCGGGCGCGACTTCGTCGACCAGGTTCTCGCTCAGGTCCGCAGCGTCTCCGGCGAGAATCACCGGCTTGCCGTGCGGCAGTTCGATAAGCAGCGACATGTGGCCGGCCGTGTGCCCGGGGGTATTGATGGCGCGCAGTCCCGGCAGCAGCTCGTATTCGTCGCGCTGCAGCTTCCAGCGATGTTCGCCGGCAAAGTCATCGGCGAAGTAGGCGTCGTCCGCCTGGGCGCGGGCGGCGGCGAGTTCCGCTTCGTGCACATGCACATCGCAGCCGCACAGTTCGCACAGGCCACCGGCGTGATCGAAATGCAGATGACTGAGGAACACGAGATCAATATCGGCGGGGGACAGCCCGTGTCGGCCCAGATGGGCGGGCAGACGCTGCTCCTCGGTCATCTCGGGCGGCCCCATGGGAAACTCCACCGGATCGAACCAGCGCGCACGCAGCTGCGGATCGCTGAGCTTGGCGTAGTCGCAGCCGACGTCGAACAGCACGCGACCCTGTCGGGTTTCGATTAGGAAGGCGAGGATCGGCGCGTCGATCAGCGTGCCCTGGCCGCGATTGCGGGTGGAAATCGACTTGTCGTAGCGATGCGTGGCCGTCAGCAGCGGCCAGAGCTTCAGCACATCGGTCATGCGACACGCTCCAGGCGCCGCAGCAGGTCGATGCTGTCGGTCACGCTGCCGAACAGCCCGCCTTCGACTTCGATCATCGCAAGTGCAGCGGCGTGCAGCTGTGGATCGGACGAGGCGCAGGCATCGCTGATGCTCACGCAGTCGAAGCCAAGATCGATAGCCTGGCGCAGCGTCGAGGACACGCAGACCTCGGTAGTCACGCCGGTCAGGATCAGCCGCTCGATGCCGCGGCGGCGCAGGATCAGTTCGAGATCGGTATGGGCGAAAGCGCTGTAGCCGGGTTTGTCGATCACCGGCTCGCCAGCGCGCGGCTGCAGTTCGTCGATCAGGTCATGGCCGAATTCGCCGCGCACCAGCAGGCGGCCGAGGGGGCCAGCGCTGCCGATGGAGGCGCCGGTCGCTTCGGCACGGCGGCGTTTGGGGTCGGGCAGATCGGAAAGATCCGGACGATGACCTTCACGGGTGTGCACGGCGAGCATGCCCAGCCCGCGAGCGCGATCCAGCAGCGCCTGAATCGCCGGAATCGGTGCGCGCAGGCGGCTGACGTCCATGCCGGCCTGGTCGGCGTAACCGCCCAGGGCGCAGAAGTCGCGCTGCATGTCGATCACCAGCAGCGCCGTGCGCTGGGGGTGCAGCAGGTTCGTCGTCAGGCTCACAGGGCGAACTCCTTGCACACCGCGGCGGCGATGCCTTCGACGATGTCGTCGGCCAGCCGCTGGCCTTTCTCTGCGCTGGAGCCCTTGGCCGAGGACAGCACGCCGGAAGGCGGCACCCACTCGGTACGGGTGGGGTACATGTCGTAGGGCGGGAAGTCAGCCGAGGCGTCGTCCGGAATCTTCTCCAGCGCCACCAGCTGCGGATGGAAGTGCAGCATCAGCGAGGTCTCGATCACCGCAGCGTGCTCCAGAGCGAAGCCGGGGAATCCATCGGGGAAGACATCGGTCAGGGTCTGCTCGCGGCAGAAATCCCAGTGCTCCAGGCGCATCACCTCCAGCCCGGCGTCCGGTCCGAGGTCGCGCAGCGCCAGCTGGATGCCTTCGGCGACGAACCACTGGTTCTCGTAATGGCCGAGCACCAGCACCAGGCGGCGCACGCCGTGGCGGTGGAACTCCCGCACGGCGTCGCGCACCAGAGCGCTCAAGGTCGCGCCATCCAGGCTGGTGGTACCGCAGAAATGCTGACCGCCGCCGCATTTCGGTTGCGACTTGTAGCCGTAGGACAGCGCCGGCGCGACCAGCCCGCCGACCCTCATCGCCACTTCGGCGCTGATGGCGCTGGCCAGCAGCGCGTCGGTGCCCAGCGGCAGGTGCGGGCCATGCTGCTCGGTAGCGCCGCAGGGCAGGAAGACCACGACGCCTTCGCCGACGCGGCGTTCATAGTCGACCCAGCTCAGTTGATCCATGTGCACGCTCATGCGCAGGTGCTCCTAGTCGCGATGGGGAGGGGACGTTCGGGCCAGCCGGCGATCAGCGCGGCGGTGGTGATCAGGGCGGCGCCGAGCCATTCGTTCGGGCCGATGGCGTGGTTGCCGAACCAGGCGGACGACAGCACCGCGGCGATCAGCTCGAACACCACCAGCACCGCAGCACGGCCGGCATCAAGATGAGTGAGGCCGTACTGCACGGCGGCCATGCTGACCAGCCAGCCGAGGGCCAGCAGGGCGATCTGCCAGCTCAGGGTCAGATCCAAGGGCGGAAGTGGCTGGCGCAGCAGTAGGCAGAACAGTCCGCCGAGCAGCGCGCTGCCGATGAAACTGACCAGCGCCTTGCTCGCCAGCGGCACCTGGTCAGCGGCGCGAGTGGCGAGGTTGTTGAGGCTGAAGGCGAGGCCGGCGGAAAGCGCCAGCCAGTCATTCGCGCCTGGCGCATCCAGGGCTTCGCCGGTGATGCCGAGGGTCAGGCCGATGCCGAGCATCGCCAGCCCGAGGGCGAACAGCCGCGTGCCGCTGAAGCGTTCGCCTAGCAGCAGCCAGCCGCCGACCATCGCCCACACCGGTGCCAGGTAGAACAGCAGCATCACCCGCACCACGTTGCCGTCAGCCAGCGCCGTGACCAGTGCTGCGGTGGCCCAGCCGCCGCACAGGCCCATGGTGAGCACCTGGCGATATTGGCTCGCCCACTGCCGGCGCTGCTGCCAGAGCACCGGTAGCGCCAGCAGGCTGAGCAGCGAATAGGTCAGCAGCACCAGCGGCATGCCGGCCAGGCCGCGGGCGGCGAAGAACTGCAGCGGCAGCCAGCCCAGGCCCCACATGATGGCGCCGCCGATCAGCATGCCCTGTGGCATCAGGCTGTTCATGTGCCCATCCAGGAGCCGCCATTGGGCCCAAGCAGCTGTCCAGTGAAATAGCTCGCCTGCGGCGAAAGCAGGAAGACGATGGCGGCAGCAACTTCCTCCGGCGTGCCCAGGCGCGCCATGGGGATCGCCAGCTCCTTCGCCATCCACTCGTCGCTCATGTGCTCCGGGCTGACCATCGCCGTGGCGATGGGGCCGGGTGCGACGCCGTTGACGCGAATGCCATCGGCGGCGAATTCGCGCGCCAGTGAACGGGTCAGGCCGATCACCCCGGCCTTGGCCGTGCAGTAGGCGACGTACTGTTCGCGGCCGAGAAAGCCGAGGTCCGAGGCGACATTGACGATGGCGCCGCTGCGCCGCGGCTGCATCTGTGCCAGCGCATGGCGACAGCAGCGGTAGACGCCGGCGAGGTCGACGCCCAGCACCATGGCCCAGTCTGCTTCGCTGGTCTCGAGAAAGGGCTTTTCCAGGATCACCCCGGCGTTGTTGACCAGCAGATCCAGCGGCCCGTGCGCCTCGATGGTCTCGAACATCGCCGCGACCGCGGCCGGGTCGCTGACATCCGCCTGGATCGCGCAGGCGCAGCCGCCGTTGGCGATGATCTGCTCGACCACTCGTTCCGCCAGGTCGTGTTGGTCGCGATGGTTGATCCAGAGCCGCGCGCCTTCGGCGGCCAGCGCGAGTGCGGTGGCGCGGCCGATACCGGTCGCCGCGCCGGTGACCAGGGCGGTCCGGCCAGTAAAGATGGCAGCCATCAGTGCATCACCTCGCCGTGGCTGACCGACAGCGCCTGGCCGGTCAGGGCGGCGGCCAGTGGCGAGCCGAGAAACAGGAAGGTGCCGCCCAGATCCGCAGGCGTCAGCAGCTCCGGGATGGCCTGGTTGGCGAGGATCGTCGCCAGTTCGGCGCTGTCGCTGCGGCCGTTGACGTCGGCCATCACCTGCAGCGAGCGCATGGCCGCATCGGTGGCGATCCAGCCGGGGCATACCGCGTTCACCCGGATGCGCCGCGGCCCGAGTTCCCAGGCCAGAGAGCGGGTCAGGCCGACCACTGCGTGCTTGCTGGCGACATAGGCGGAAAAGCCCGGCACGCCTTTCAGACCCCAGATCGAGGCCTGGTTGATCACGCTGGCGCCGGCACGCAGGCGTGGCAGCAACGCACGGGTCAGGCGTTGCATGGAGCCGACATTGTTCTCCAGCAGGGTCGACCAGCGCTGATCGGCCTCGAAGCTGCACTCATCCAGCGGCGTGGCGTATTCGACGCCGGCGTTGTTGACCAGCACATCGGCATTGAGGCCGCGGCAGGCGAGGTCATCGGCGTACTGCTGCACCGCCTGGCGATCACCGAGGTCCAGTGCGGCGCAGTGCAGCGGCGTCTCGTCAGCGAGTTCGTCGGCGAGCCGGGCGAGGGCTTCGGCGTCACGATCGAGCAGTTCCAGCGTGGCGCCAGCGGCGGCGAAGCTCTGCGCCAGGCCACGGCCGATGCCCCCGGCGGCGCCGGTGATGACCACGCAGCGGCCGCGGTAATCCAGTGCCTTGTGCATATCACACCGCCGTCAGGAAGGAGACGCCCACGGCGCCGTAGAAGTTGTCGGCCTTGTGCGGCCCTTCGCTGACTACGCCGTAGTCATCGTCCAGCACGCGGCGTACGCGGTAGCGGTGGAAGCTGCCGAGCAGCTTGCGCATCGGAATCACCTGGTTGTAGGTGCTGCCGTACAGCTCGGCGTGCAGCCTCGGCAGGCGATACCAGGGCGCCACCGGCTTTTCGTGGTGGGCGTTGTGGAAGGAGAAATTCAACAGCAGCAGATTCAGCACCGGCCAGCGCTCGGAAACCACGTTGCTGTAGGTGTTCTGCTGCTCGTAGCTGCGGTCGCGGCGCTTGTCCTCCGGCAGCTTGCCGCCATCTTCCAGCACGGCGAAAGCCTCGTAGGTGTGCTGATAGGCATCGGCGAAACGCAGCACGCTGATCATGATCATCCAGGCCACGGTGTAGAGCAGCACGGCCTTCAGCGAAAGCACCGCGAGCCCGGCAAAAAGCAGCGTGCGGATGGCCAGCACAGCGGCGACCTTGCCACGGCGGGCGCGGTGCTTGTCGTTGTCGGTGATAAAGGGCAGGGCAATCACGTAGAAATGCATGATCAGCTCCACCGCCGGCACATAGGCCCATTCCAGCGCCAGTACCAGTTTCTGGAACCATACGGGGCGCGCCTTGAGAAAGGCCTTGCTGTCGAAGGTGATCACGTCGGCGCGGTCGACGTGGTGGCGCATGTGCTTCTTGCGCAGGTCCTGAAACTCGGCGTAGCAGCTGCCGCACAGCCAGCTGCAGACGTTGCCGGCCCATTCGTTGTGCTTGGGCACGCTGAAGATGGCGCCATGGGCGAATTCGTGGATCAGGTAGGCGGCGATGATCATGCCGTGGGCCAGCAGCAACGTGCCCAGCGCGTTCAACCAGCCGTCGCCGGCGAACAGCAGGGCCAGGCCGCCGCCGTAGGCAAGCGCGGTATAGAGAATGGCCAGCGTGTTGGGCAGGCGGCCATCGGCATAGCGGTACAGGGGTTTGGCAGTCATGGTCTTCTCCAGCACTGGCGGGCAACTGCCCGCCGGGCATCGGCTTACTGGGCGAGCGCTTCGGTGAACTGGGCGTCGTAGGTCTTGCTGAAGTCCGGGATGGTCGGAATCTGCCCGTTGTCCTTGAGCAGCTTGGCGATGATCGCGCCGCTGCCATGGAAGGAATGGGTGTCGTCACCTGGCGTGAAGCTCTTGCCCATCTCGGCGAGCGGGATGTTGTAGGCGCCGGCCATCTGCTCGACGGCTTCTTCGGCGCTGACGCCGAGCACCTCGCAGATGATCTCAGCCGACTCCTCGGGGTGCGCCTGCATGTAGGCCAGGCCGTCGAGATAGCCCTGGATCATCGCCTTGATGGCGGCGGGCTTCTTGGCGATCACCGCCTCGTCGAAGACCAGCACGTCGGTGATCAGGCCGGGGGCGTCCTTGGACGAATAGACGACCTTGAACTTGTCGCCGCCGCCCATGGAGAGAATCTGCGAGACGTTGGGCTCGTAGGTCACGCCGATCGGCAGGTTGCCCGAGGCCATGGCGCCAGGGATGCCTTCCGGGGTCATGTTGACGGCGTCGATGTCCTTGTCGTTCATGCCGTTCTGCTGCAGCGCATAGGCCAGCAGGAAGTCCGAGGGCGACAGCGGATTGAAGCCGACCTTCTTGCCTTTGAAGTCGGCGACCGACTGAACCGAGGCATCGGCGACGATGGCGTCACCGCCGTTGGAGAAGTCGATGGGCATCACCACGCGATGCTTCAAGCCCTTGGCGACCGAGGCCACTACCTGGTCGTAGGTGAGCATGCCGCCGTCCAGCGCGCGGCTGAGCATGGCGGTGGGGATCAGTGCAGGGTCGTTGAAGAACTGCAGGTCTACATCCAGGCCATGGGGCTTGAACAGGTCTTTCTTGTCGGCGACGTAGAAGGGGCCGTAGCCGGCCCAGACCACGGTGCCGATCCTCAGCTTCTCGGCGGCCTGGCTGGCCAGCGGTGAAATCAAGGTCGCAACGGCGAGGCCGGCGGCGAGGAGGGTCTTGTTCAGCGAGCGCAGTGTGGACATGGCGTGATTTCCCTACACATTGGAATGACAAGGCACGGGATGACATCGCGTCTCCCGGGCTTTTATCCCTCCGTGTAGTCCCGTCCCTGGGACCGGAGAACTCTCGGACCAGCGCCCACTCCCTGTGAGCCGGAACCCTAGTTCTCCTTGAAGCTGCTCCTTTGTTTTGTGCCAAGCGTCATGAGTGCCGGTGGCGACTCATCCCGTTCACGTGGGATAGAGCAGGTTGCGTGCCAGATGCCGTGCAAGCTCGGCAAGCCCGCGTGGTACGGCGCGTCCGTTGCGGCACGAGGCTTTTTGTTGAGCGGCGGGCATGCTCGGATGCAGGTCAATTTCTGAAAGGGCGCTCCCGAATGGTGCTGCGGCGCGTCTTAATGACGATCGGGATACAGTCGCGAGATGTACTGGTCGGCGAAAACCTTGAACGATGGAGGTGCCTGCCAGTCGGAACTGATGAACTCACGAAAAACGGGAGCCATCACATGCTGAAGTTTCTAGGTAGCACCATTGGCATCATCTTTCTGATCGGCCTGATCGTGGTCATCGGCCTCTTTGCCCTGATCTTCTGACACGCACGCGTATGCACCCTGGGTCGCAGATGGCACATCGGTCGGCCCAGGGGAGCGCTCCTGCCGCAATATCTCTTTTCATGACTCGACTGATGCATCTGCCGATGGCCGTGCTGCTGGTGCTGCTCGCCGTGTTTGCCTCATTGCCCGCGACCGCGCAGGTGGATGATGGTTTGGCGACGGTGCGGCTCGACGGCCGCGCGCTGTTTCGTATTGGCGGAACCGAGGAGCTGGAGGCGCGCCTGCGGGCTCGGCAGATAGAGCGGCAATTGCTGACGGTCTTGGAAACCCCGCAGGGCATAAGCAGGGCGCGCATCGCGCCGGCCGGGGAAAACGCCGAGGCGCGCCAGATCACCATGGCTGGGCGCATCCTGATGCAGGTCACGGAGGAGGATGCCCAAGCCAACGGCCGGGCGCTCGAGGCGCAGGCGCGCGAGTGGGCGTCGGTTCTCGAAACTGCAAGGCGCAGGCCAGCACACGGCGGACGTCGGAGCGAGCGCGCTTCGTGACCGACGTGCGCGCCAGCGTCGATACTGCCTTCGCTCGGCTGCTGGAAGCGGCCATCAGCATCGTGCCGCGAGCACTGGCGGCGCTTCTGGTGATCGGCGTGTTCTGGGCATTGGCTGCGAGTGTGCGGGCAGGGGTCCGGTTGATCTCCCATCGACTGATACGCGATCGGACGGTGGAGAACCTGATCAAGCAGGTCAGTTACTACACCGTCTGGCTGCTGGGGCTGATCGTCGCTGCCACCGCCTTTGGTCTCGAACCCGGGACGCTCGCCACAGGCCTCGGGCTGACCAGCCTGGCGCTCGGATTCGCCCTCAAGGATATCCTTTCCAACTTTGTCAGCGGCCTGCTGATCCTCACCTTGCGACCGTTCCAGCTCGGCGACCAGATCATCATCGGCGACACCGAGGGCAGCGTGGAGCGCATCGAACTGCGTGCCACGCAGATCCGCACCTACGACGGACGCCGGGTCCTGGTGCCGAATGCGGAAACCTTTACCTCGCGGGTCACCAACAACACCGCTGCGCCGGTGCGCCGTGGTCAGGTGATCTGCTACCTCGGCTACGAAGTCGATCTGCCACAGGTAATGAGCGTGCTCAAGGAGGCAGCCCGGGGTGCTGAAGGAGTCATCGCCGAGCCACCACCCACAGTGGCGATACGCGAGATGGGCCAGAGCGAGCTCGCCTTTCAGGTGCAATTCTGGTGCGACTCGCGCCGGTCGGACTTCATGCTCACCGCCTCGCGTGTGCGGGCAAACCTGATTGAGGCGTTGCGCGCTTCGGGGGTCGCGCTGCCTGGTCCGGGGGTTCATCAAGTCGTGTTGCGAGAGGGAGGGTCAGCGCTGGACGAGGCTTTGCCGAGGCGCCGCAGCAGCGACGAAGACTAGCGCGAGGACTGGATGCGCACACCCTGGCCCGAGATGGCTACCTGACCGGCGTTATAGGAGCTGCCGTTTAGGCGCTGTATCGCTATCGAGCGCTGCGCGGGATGTACCAGATGCATAGTTGTTGGTCAGTCCCGCGCATTCATTTCTCACTGGCTGCGTTTCGCTCCTTACCGCTTACAGCCAGATAAGTGGTTTCGCTATCTCAACCCCGCTGCGCCAGCCAAGCCTTCCAGCCGCCGAAGTGGGTGATGTCCTCGGCGCCGTCAAGGCCGTAAGCATCGCAGATAAACCCGGTTTCCCAGCGCCCGTCTTCTACCTCCACCTTGCCCAGGCCCAGCGGCGCCGGGATGCCGGTGAGGAACGAGCCCAGCTCGCTGCTGGGGATGTCCCAGACTTCCACGGCGATGGCCGTCCCACCCTCGGCGACGCGCACCATCCCCGGGCGTAACAGCGGGCCGCCGGCCAGGGCGTAGAGCTTGTACGCCGCGCTGCTGGTGGTTGCCTCTAGCAGCCGACCGCCGCGCTGGCGAAGTTGCCAGTTCAGCGGCAGGCCATCGAGGTGCGCGCCGCAGACCACCACTCTCGTCCGGTCGTTGCGCGCCGGATTCTGCGGGGCAGGTGTTGTGATCGCATTGCTGCCCACCAGCGCCAGGCCGGTCCGGCGTTGCAGTGCATCGGCCAGGCTCAGCAGGTACTGGTCGGTGAACACACGGCCGAACAGCGTCACGCCCCAGGGCAGCTCGTTCTCCATAACGCCGGCAGGTACAGCCACGGCGGCGTAATCCAGCATGTTCATGAAGTTGGTGTAGTAGCCCAGGTCCGAGTTGCGCTTGACCGGTTCGGCGTGAAGCTCGACGAGCGTCACCGGGCGCGGGTACGCGGGCGTCAGTACGCAATCGACCTCGGCCATGATCCGGTCGCAGATGGCCTTCAGCTGCTGCAGGCGGTATTGCGCCTGGAACAGTTGCACGGCGGTGGTGCCCGGTGCCTTTTCCAGTACCGCCTTTATCACCGGCAGGACGGCGTCGGGCTGCTGCTCGATCAGCTCGCCCGCCACGCTATAGCGTTCGGCGACCCAGGGGCCTTCGTAGAGCAGGCGCGCGGCTTCGAGAAAGGGCGAAAAGTCCACTTCAACTGGCTCGCCACCGATGGCTTTTAGCTGCTCAATGGTGGCGGCGAACAGCGCCGGACTTTCCGGGCAGCCGAGGAACTCGAGCTGCTTCGGTACGCCGAAGCGAAAGGACTTCACCTGGCCGAAGGCCGAGCCGTCGTTCCACAGCGGGTTGGCGCGGCTGTATTCGTCACGCGGATCGAGCCTGGCAGTGAGCGCCAGCAGCTGGCTGGCTTCGGCCGCTGTGGCGGTGAAGAAGGTCACGCAATCCAGCGTGCGGCAGGCGGGGACGACGCCGGCGGTGGAGATCAGGCCCTTGCTGGCCTTGAGGCCCACCAGGTTGTTCAGCGCCGCCGGCACGCGGCCGGAGCCTGCGGTGTCGGTGCCCAGGGCAAAGGTGCACAGGCCCAGTGCCACGGCCAGGGATGAGCCGGCGCTGGAGCCACCGGACGGGTAGTCGGGGCGCACACTGTTGCGGCACTCGCCATAGGGCGAGCGGGTGCCGTTGAGGCCGGTGGCGAATTGGTCGAGGTTGGTCTTACCTAGCGGCACGGCACCGAGGGCGATCAACTGCTCGACGATGGTGGCGCTGGTTTGAGGTGTGTAGGCAAAGGCCGGGCAGGCGGCGGTGGTGGGAATGCCGGCCAGGTCGATGTTGTCCTTGATGGCGAAGGGGATGCCGTAGAGCGGCAGCTTGTTTGGCGTCTTGTTCTCCAGTGCGGTCAGGTAGGGCTCGAGTTCTTCGACGCTCAGCAGGTGGATAAAGGCGTTGAATTCGCCGTTCAGTTCTGCGGCCTTGGCGTGCAGTTCGAGGATCAGCTGGCGCGGGGTCGTGGTGCCGGCTTCATAGGCATTGCGCAGCGTGTCGAGGCTAAGATCGAAATGGGTCGTCATGGTTGGCTTCCTCTGTGGCAGGCCTGGTCTGTTCGGGCGGTCGGGATTCAGGTCAGGCTGGCGGCCGTTTCCCCTCACCCCAGCCCTCTCCCCAAAGGGGCGAGGGGGTTGATCCGGTGTTGCTGGCGGTCTGGTGGTCCGGCGTTGCTTTAGTGCTGTTAGTCCGGAGCCTTTGGTACGTCGTGGCGGAGGAACTTGGTTGGGCCTCTTTCCCCTCACCCCAGCCCTCTCCCCAAAGGGGCGAGGGGGTTGATTCGGTGTTGCTGGCGGTCTGGTGGTCCGGCGTTGCTTTAGTGCTGTCAGTCCGGAGCCTTTGGTACGTCGTGGCGGAGGAACTTGGTTGGGCCTCTTTCCCCTCACCCCAGTCCTCTCCTCAAAGGGGCGAGGGCGTTGATCCGGTGTTGCTGGCGGTCTTTGTGATCTGGCGTTGCTTTGGTGCTGTTAGTCCGGAGCCTTTGGTGTGTTTCGTGGCGAGGCATCTGGTTGGGTCTCTTCCCCTCACCCCAGCCCTCTCCCCAAAGGGGCGAGGGGGTTGATCCGGTGTTGCTGGTGGTCTTTGTGGTCTGGCGTTGCTTTGGTGCTGTTAGTCCGGAGCCTGTGGTATGTCGTGGCAGAGGAACTTGGTTGGGCCTCTTTCCCCTCTCCCCAGTCCTCTTCCCAACGGGCGAGGGGGTTGATTCGGTGTTGCTGATGGTCTTTTGGTCCGGCGTTGCTTTCGTATCGCAGGCGCTGAGAGTTCGTTACGCGGCTCATGGCAATGCGCGAGCTGCGTCGATGTCCAGCCCCGGAGCCGCGCCGAACCGGTCCCCTCTCCCTGAGGGAGAGGGCTAGGGTGAGGGGGAAATGGTCGGCAAAGACCATAGCTCTCAAACCTCCTCGATCACCACCACCCGTTGGCCGGCGCGCACCGGGGAGCCGGGTTGCACACGGATGTCCTTCACCACCCCGGCGACCGGAGCGATGAGCGGAATTTCCATCTTCATGCTCTCAAGGATCACCAGCACGTCGCCGGCAGCCACGCGCGCTCCCTCGGCCACCGACACCTGCCAGAGATTGCCGGCGATATGGCTTTCGATGCCGTGCTCACCCGCGCCAAGCGGGGCGTCTTCACCGAGATCGGCCGCTACTTCCTCGCTCTCGAAATGCGCCAGCCCCGATTCGATCCAGCGCTGGCGCTCGGCGTCGAAGGCGGCGCGTTGCTGGCTGCGGAAGGCTTCGATGCCTTCGGCTTCCTTGACCAAGAAATCCTGGTAGTCGGAGAGGCACAGCTCGGTCTCCTCGATCTTCAGCGGGTAGCGGCCCAGCGGGAAGTCGCGGCGAATCTTCAGGAGCTCCTCGGCGCTGACCGGGTAGAAACGGATCTGGTCGAAAAAACGCAGCAGCCAGGGCTGGCCGCCGAACGCCTCGAGCGCGCGGTAGCGGTTCCACATCTGCAGGGTGCGACCGACGAACTGGTAGCCGCCCGGGCCTTCCATGCCATAGACGCACATGTAGGCGCCGCCAATGCCCACCGAGTTCTCGGCGGTCCAGGTGCGCGCCGGGTTGTACTTGGTGGTGACCAGACGGTGGCGCGGGTCCAGCGGGGTGGCCACCGGCGCGCCGAGGTAGACGTCGCCCAGGCCCATCACCAGATAGCTGGCCTCGAACACCGTGCGGTACACCTCGTCGAGGTTCGGCAGGTCGTTGATGCGACGGATGAACTCCAGGTTGCTCGGGCACCAGGGCGCGTCCTTGCGGACCGTGGTCATGTACTTCTCGATCGCCAGCTGGCAAGCCGGGTCGTCCCAGGACAGCGGCAGGTGGATGATGCGCGAGGGGACTTTGAGATCCTGCGCGGCGCACACTGCGTCCCACAGGCCGGCGACTGTTTCCAGCAGCACGGCCAGCGGCAGGGTTTCCGGCTGGTAGTGGACTTGCAGCGAACGGATGCCGGGTGTGAGGTCGATGACGCCGTCGAGTCCCTTGGCTTCCAACGCCTGCATCAGCGCATGGCCGCGGAAGCGCAGCACCAGGTCCAGTTCCGGCGCGCCGATTTCTAGCAGCAGATGGGTGTCGCCGGAGAGTCGGGCGACCAGACGGGTGTCGTCCTGGCCGAGGTCGAGGACGATGGGGGAGGTGAGCGCATATTCCGCAGACTGCGCGTAAATGCCCCCTCTCCCCCCGGGAGAGGGCTGGGGTGAGGGGCTTTTGCTGTCGGTTGAAACAGCCCTCACCCCGATCGCGGGCCGCCTGGGCCCCTCTCCTGGAGGGAGAGGGGAGACAAGCGCGCACTCTTCGCGCCGGGCTCTTGCCAGCTCCCGCGCTGTGGCGATATCCACCGGGACAAAGCGCACTTTATCCCCTGCCTTAAGCTGCCCGAGCTGCCACAGGTCCGCCTCGATAATGGTCACTGGGCAGACGAAGCCGCCCAGGCTCGGGCCGTCCGGGCCGAGGATCACCGGCATGTCGCCGGTGAAGTCCACCGCGCCGATGGCGTAGGGGTTGTCGTGGATATTCGACGGGTGCAGCCCGGCTTCGCCGCCGCTCTCGCGCACCCACTCGGGCTTCGGGCCTATGAGACGCACGCCGGTGCGGCTGGAGTTGAAGTGCACTTCCCAGTCGGTGGCGAAGAAGCGCTCGATATAGCCTTCGGTGAAGTACTCCGGCGCACCGTGGGGGCCGTAGATCACGCGAATTTCGCGCACCGCCGGCAGGGCGCTGCGCAGCTCGACGGCCAGCGTGGCGCCGGCAGACGAGTCGGTCAGCGGTGCCAGATGCAGCACGTCGCCGGCACGCAGGGCGCGGCCGCCGTGGCCGCCGAACTGGCCGAGGGTAAAGGTGCTCTTGCTGCCCAGATACTCCGGCACCTGCAGACCGCCGCGCACGCACAGATACGACCGCGCACCGGCGCCGGCGATGGTGCCGATCGTCAGGGTGCTGCCGGCCGGGATGAACAGCGCAGTGCTCATCGGCTGCGGCACGTCATCCAGCTTCAACGGTATTTCCGCGCCGGTCACCGCCACCACCGCGTCGGTGTTGAAGCGCAGGATCGGCCCGCTCATGGTGATTTCCAGCCCGGCGGCGTCTTCGGCGTTGCCGAGCAGGGCATTGCCCAGACGCAGGGCGCGGCTGTCCATCGGGCCGGACGGCGGCACGCCTACCGCCCAGTAGCCAAGGCGGCCGGGGATGTCCTGTACGGTGGTTTGGGTGCCGGCGCTGATAACCTCGAAGGTATTGGCCTTGTAGCTGAGACCCTCCAGGCAGCGGGTCCAGGGGTTGCCGCTGGCGAACGGGGTAAAGGCAAGGATCTGGCGCAGGTAATCGCGGTTGGTTTCCACGCCGTAGAGCAGGGTGTCGCCGAGCGCCTCGTCAAGCGCTTGGCGAGCCTCCTCGCGGCTCGGCGCCCAGGTGATGACCTTGGCGATCATCGGGTCAAAATACGGCGGGATCTCGCAGCCAGCCTCGACCCAGGTATCGACGCGCAGGGCCTTGCCGTCGGCTGCCGGGAAGCTCGCGGCGGTGAGCAAACCGGGGCTCGGCTGGAAATCCCGGCCGGGGTCTTCGGCATAGACGCGCGCCTGGATCGAATGCCCGCTGGGCTTCAGCATCCTGGTCAGCTCCGCCAGAGGCGGCAGGTCGCCGGCGGCCAGCTCGATCATCCAGCGCACCAGATCGACGCCCCAGACCTGCTCGGTGACGCCGTGCTCGACCTGCAGGCGGGTGTTCACCTCGAGGAAGTAGAAGCGCTGGGCCTCGGCGTCGTAGACGAACTCGACGGTGCCGGCGCTACGGTAGTCGACGGCCTTGGCCAGCGTGATAGCCGCTTCGCACAGTGCCTCGGCCATGCCGGCCGGTAGGTTCGGTGCCGGAGTTTCCTCCAGCACCTTCTGGTTGCGTCGCTGCACCGAGCAGTCGCGCACGCCGAGGGCGATGACGTCGCCGGCACCATCGCCGAACACCTGCACTTCCAGATGGCGGGCGCGCTCGATGTATTTCTCGATGAATACGCCCGAATCGCTGAAGTTGTTCTGCCCCAGGCGCTTGACCGCGTCGAAGGCCTCAGCGAGTTCCGCCGCCGAGCGGCACACGCGCATGCCGATACCGCCACCGCCGGCGGTGCTTTTCAGCATCACCGGGTAGCCGACCTGCTCGGCTGCGCCGAGGGCATCGGAAAGGCTGTCGAGCAGCTCAGTGCCCTCCAGCATCGGTACGCCGCGTTGTTTGGCCAGGGCGCGGGCGGTGTGCTTGAGGCCAAACACCCGCAGCTGTTCTGGCGTCGGGCCGACAAAGGCGATGCCGGCGGCTTCACAGGCTTCGGCAAAGGCGGCGTTCTCGGAGAGAAAGCCGTAGCCGGGGTGAATGGCTTTCGCGCCGGTTTCCCGGGCGATGCGGAGAATCTTCTCCACCACCAGATAGGTCTGCGCTGCCGGGCCTTCGCCCAGGCTGTGGGCCTCGTCGGCCTGCTGGATATGCAGGCTGGCGGCGTCGGCCTCGGAGTAGACGGCCACGCCTTTCACATCCAGGGCGCGCAGCGTACGCAGGATGCGGCAGGCAATGGCGCCGCGGTTGGCGATCAGAAGTTTGTCGAACATGTTCAGTAACCCTCGAAGGGCTGGCGGGCCGTCCCGCCTTTATTCATCTGCGCCACGGCCGTCCGTGGTTGGGGAGGGTTGCTTCGCTGTCGGCAGCTCGGGCCGCTGCCCGGCGCGCGCCTGCAGCAGCGGCAGCAGGTGGCGTCGTAACAGCGGCATCAGTTCCACACCAGCACCTCGGCGGGCGTCGGGTTCCAGCCGTTGCAGGGGTTGTTCAGTTGCGGGCAGTTGGAGATCAGCACGATCACGTCCTGCTCGGCCTTGAGCTCCACGTACTTGCCCGGTGCGGAAAGGCCGTCCTCGAAGGTCAGGCCGCCCTCGGGCGTCACCGGCACGTTCATGAAAAAGTTGATGTTGGCGCCGATGTCGCGCTTCTCCAGACGGCCGTCGTGCAGGCTGGCGCGCAGAAAATTGTCGCGACAGCTGTGCATGTAGCGCTTGTCCAGGGCGTAGCGCACCACGTTGCTCTCCTGGGCGCAGGCGCCGCCGAGGGTGTCGTGGCGACCGCAGGTGTCGGCGACGATGGTCAGCAAGGGGTTGCCGAGGTTGGAATACAACACCGTGCCGGCGGTGAGATAGACCTTGTTCTGCCGGCGCAGGGTGCGCTGCGGGTCGAAGCGTTCGCGCGGGTTCTTCGCGCTGAAGAACAACGTGTCGATGGCTTGATTGCCGTCGACATCCAGCAAGCGCAGGGTCTGTCCGGCCTTCACTTCGAACAGGTACGGCTCGCCGGCCGGGATCAGGTGGCGGAAGCTGGCGGTTTCGGGGTGCAGGCTGCTTTCTACGATGGTCATGTCGGCAACCTCCTCAGATGTAGAGTCTTTCGGTGTTGTGGAAGCCGCGGCCGTTCTCCGGACGCGAAGTGCGGCAGAGCACGCTGATGCCATCGCTCTGGACCTTGTGCCAGCTCAGCTGCACCGGTTTGGGTGCGTACAGCGGATTGGGGTCCAGCGGATGCTGCAAGGCGGTGAGGATCACCAGGGTGTCCATTGGCGCGTACAACTCGATGTAGTCGCCCGCTTTGGAATTGCCGCTGTGGAAGGCAAAGGTGCCGTCGGCGGTGACGTCCACCCGGCTGAACAGATTGAGCACCATGAGCAGGTCCTGCAGGTTGAGGTTCCACTTGCCCATCTCCACCAGCAGGTTGTCGGTGCCGTTGCGGAAGAAGCCGTTGCGCAGTTCCTGATAGCGGCCCTGGCCGTATTTCTCGGCGACTTCATCGGCGTTCAGCACGCCGCCAAAGCTGTCGTGCCAGCCGCAGGTGTCGGCGGTGATGGCTGCGAGTACGCGGCCCATGTCCGAGTAGAGGCAATGACCGGCGGTGAGCTTGGCGGTGTGCTGGCACTTGAGGGTGTCGGGCAGGTTCAGCCGCTCGCTCTTCTCCTGGGCGTTGAGCAGCATCAAGCTGACGTTGGCGCCGCCTTCCAGATCGGTCAGGCGCAGCAGCTGGCCACGCTTGAGGACGAAGGAGGTGTGGCCGCCGCCGGGAACGGTTTCCTCGTACAGCGTGGGGCGGATCGCGAGTGAAGCGCTCATGTCAGGCTCCTTGGTAGGCAGTTCGGAATTTCTCGCTGAGGGTGGCCGGCAGGCCAGCGGCCGCGCCGGGCGCGTGGCGGCCCTCGTGCAAGGGAATGTCGTAGGTCACTCGTGCGCCATAGGCGCCCGGGGCGTGGGGGTCGATGCGCGGCTTGTCGAAGACCAGGATGCGGCTGCCGAGGGTGAAGCCTTCCGACAGGTCATGGGTGACCATGAACACCGTCAGTCGGGTCTCCCGCCACAGCTCCAGCAGCAGCGCATGCATGTCCTTGCGGATACCGGGGTCGAGCGCGCCGAAGGGTTCGTCCAGCAACAGCACCCGGGGCTTCATGATCAGCGCCTGGGCGATGGCCAGCCGCTGTTGCATGCCGCCGGAGAGCTGCGCCGGGTACTTGTCCAGCGCATGGCCGAGGCCGACCTTGTGCAGCATCTGCGCGGCCTGCTCGCGGGCATCGCGCTTGCGGTGACCAAGCAGACGGCCCAGTAGCGGGGCGCGCGGCAGTTCCAGGCCGAGGGCGACGTTGTCCAGTACGGTCAGGTGTGGAAATACCGAGTAGCGCTGAAAGACCACGCCGCGGCTGGCATCCGGTTCGTTGGCCAGCGGCTGGCCATCGAGCAGGATCTCGCCACGGCTGGGCGCTTCCTGGCCGAGCAGCAGCCGCAGGAAGGTGGATTTGCCGCAACCGGAGGCACCGACCAGGGTGCAGAACTCGCCTTCAGCGATGTTCAGGTTCAGGCGCTCCAGCACGACCTGATCGCCGTACTGCTGCCAGACGTTCTTCACCTGAATGAAGGAGCCGGGGTCGCCGCCTGCGCGAGTCCCTGGTTGCGTTGTGCATTGGCTCGACTGTGCGGCAACGGGTGCCTTGGCGTTGTTCTCGCTCATGCCTTGGCTCCTTCATACCAGGGGAACAGCAGCTGGGTCAGGCGCCGCAGCAGGTAGTCCATGGCCCAGGCCAGTAGGGTGATCCAGGCGACATAGGGCAGGATCACGTCCATCGCCATGTAGCGACGCACGAGAAAGATGCGGTAGCCCAGGCCATCGGTGGAGGCGATGGCTTCGGCGGCGATGAGGAACAGCCAGGCCGAACCGAGCACCAGGCGCAGGCTGATCAGCAGGCGCGGCATCAGCTGCGGCAGGACCAGGCGCAGGATCAGGGTCCAGGTGTTGGCGCCCAAGGTTTGCGCCTTGATCAGCAGCTCGCGGGGGATTTCTCGTGCTCGGTGTTCAAGGTCACGAGCCAGGATCGGCGTGATACCGATGACGATCAGCATCACTTTGGACAGTTCGCCCAGGCCGAAGACGATGAACAGAATCGGCAGGATCGCCAGCGGTGGCACCATCGACAGCACCGTGAGCAACGGCGAGAGCGGCGCGCTGAACAGCGGCAGAGTGCCGGCAACGATACCCAGGCACAGGCCGGCCACTGCCGCGATGGCAAGACCGGTGCCGAGGCGCTTGAGGCTGGAGGCGGTGTCCTGCCAGAACAGGAAGTCGCCGGAGCGTTTGTCGGGGGTGAAAGCGAGGCGTTCGACGGCTGCGCTCATCTGGCCGAAGCTGGGCAGCAACTTGTCGTTGGGGTTCAGTTCCAGGCGCTGGGCCGAGTTGGTCAGGTACAGCGCCAGCAGCAGGGCGAAGGGCAGAATTGCCAGTGCCAACCAGCCGCTACGTCCGGGAGTGCGGTTGATCAGACGCATAGGCAGATGCCCCGTGCAACGGCCGCGGCAACAGGTGGAATACTGTGAAGTTCGGGTGCGGCAGAGGCCCTGGCACAAGGCAGAGCGGAGAACGGCAAAGCCGTTTCGAGCGGGCACATGGCAAACCCTCCAGTGTTGGGAATAGCGCAGGAGCTGCGTGCAATCACGCTGTCTCCCGGGCTTTTATCCCGCCGTGTAACCTCGCTGGAGGTCGCCAACTCTCGGACCAGCCACTCGCGTCAACGAGTCGGAACCCTAGTCAGCTATTTCAAATTGTCTTCGCAGGTGCAGCAGCTTTTCTTCGCAAAGGATGCAAAGCAAGAGCGATGCCAATGCACAAAAAATGCGCGCTACGGGCGTCGTGGGGAAGGGCAGCGCTAGGGGGATGCCCTGTTTTGGGGCTGCGCTCGAGGCAGTGCATGCTTTTCGAGCGCGGAGGGCGTTGCACGAGCGCAACGCCGCATTGGCAGGAAGCTAGAGCTTGAGCTGGCCGATGGCCCGGCTCAGATCGGTGGACAGCGCGGCCAGCTCGGCACTGGTGCTGGCCGAGCTTACGGTCTGCTCCACGGTGCGTTCCGTGACGTCGCGGATGCCGGTAACCGAGCGGTTGAGCTCTTCGGCGACCTGGCTCTGCTGCTCGGCGGCAACGGCGATCTGCGTATTGCTTTCGCGCATCTGTGCTACCGCGTCGGCGATGGCTTCAAGTGCCTGTGCTGCTTCATGGGCCTCGCGCACGCAATCGTCGGCTTTCAGTGAACTCTCCTGCATGAACTCCACGGCGTCGCGAGTCATCGCCTGCAGGCCGGAGATCATCTGGGTGATCTCATCGGTGGAGCTCTGCACACGCTTGGCCAGGTTGCGAACCTCATCGGCAACCACGGCGAATCCGCGGCCCTGTTCACCGGCCCGGGCTGCTTCGATGGCCGCGTTGAGCGCTAGCAGGTTGGTCTGTTCGGCGATGCTGTGGATCACGTTGACCACGCCGTTGATCTTCTGGCTGTCCGCGGCGAGCTGCTCGATCATCTCGCCGGTCTGCTGCACGCCCTGGGATAGGCTGGAGATGGACTTCTCCACACGGCCGACGACCCGGTGGCCATCGCCCGCAAGGCGGTCGGCGTTCTGTGATTGATCGCGAGTTTCGCGTGCATGCTCGGCGATCTGGTGCACCGTGGCGCTCATTTCGTTGATGGCCGTGGCGGCCTGGTCGGTTTCACCCTGCTGACCGCGCATGCCCTTGTGCACGTCGTTCATGCTCGTGGCGAGCCGGCTCGCGCCCTCGTCGAGACGCGCAGCAGCCTGGGCGACGGT
Organism: Pseudomonas sp.; assembly: GCA_007713455.1. Taxonomy (GTDB): domain Bacteria; phylum Pseudomonadota; class Gammaproteobacteria; order Pseudomonadales; family Pseudomonadaceae; genus Stutzerimonas; species Stutzerimonas chloritidismutans. The sequence goes on along the minus strand of VMRT01000007.1, from coordinate 247,735 downwards.
GCTGACCACGCGTTGATAGCCGCCCTGCATGGCGTTGAATGCGCTGGCCATCTGGCCGACTTCGTCACGGCTGTCCAGCGGAACCCGTGCCTGCAGGTCGCCACTGCGCTCCACGTGCAGCATGACGTCCTTGAGCGTGTTGAGGTGGCTGAGCAGAAAGCGGATAAGCAGTTGCGAAGCGCCGAGCAGGCCGAGCATCAGCACGGCGACCGCCACGGCGTAGCTGAAAAAGTGCTGGCTCAGTACCTGAATAGCGCTGGGCGCGCGGGCCAGTACAGCCAGCTTCTGACCATTCGTCGCGGAGATCAGGTGGGCGCCGACCACGGGGTCGCTGGAGAACAATCGGTCGTGGGCGAGGGTGGTCCAGCCGCTGTCGGCGATAGCCTGACCCTCGACCGCGGCGCGCTGATCTGCCTGGAACGCGATCAGGTCCGCACCCTGCGGCAGCGCAGCATCGGCCGGCCAGCTCGCCAGCAGCGACGCACGCGCCTGCGCTGCAGCGACGGCGTCGGCGCTACGGGCGCTTTGCTCCAGTTGTACGGCGTAAAGCACCAGCAGCAACGCGATGACGAAGGTCACCATGTTCAGTGCCCAGAACTTGTACTTGAGCGACAGATCGCGAATCCAAACGGCCATGACTGCTCTTCTTCTATAGGAGGTTGCGCGCGCGTAGCGGAACGCTTGCTTGCACTGCGGCTGAACATTTAACGGCCGCCTGAGGCAGAGCTTGAGAAATTTCTGTGACTCAGTCGAGGTCCGGCAGGCCGAAGAACGCGCGCGCGCAGCGTGTGGTGTGAGCCGCCAGCGACGCTTCGTTCTCGCCGCGATGGAGCGCGACTTCGCGCAGTACTTCCAGCAGATAGGCCGGTTCGTTCTGGCCGCTCTTCGGTTTCGGGCGCAGGGTGCGTGGCAGCAGGTAAGGTGCGTCGCTCTCGAGCATCAGACGACCTGTAGGGATGTCCTTCACCAGGGGATGCAGATGGGTACCGCGGCGTTCGTCGCATATCCAGGCGGTGATGCCGACATGCAGGTCCAGGTCGAGATAGCCGTACAGCGCCTGTTTTTCACCGGTGAAACAGTGCACCACCGCCGCAGGGAGGTGGTCCCGAAACGGTCGCAGAATCGCCAGCAACCGGTCGCTGGCGTCGCGTTCGTGCAGAAAGGCCGGCAACTGCAGTTCGACGGCGAGTTGCAACTGTTCCTCCAGCGCGCGCTCCTGTAGCGGTCGCGGTGAAAAATCGCGATTGAAGTCCAGGCCGCATTCGCCGACTGCGCGCACTTCGGGCTCGGCGAGAAGGCCGCGCAACTGGCTGGCGCTGTCAGTCGTCCAGTGGCTCGCATCATGCGGATGCACACCCGCGGTACTGAACAGGTGCAGGCGGGACTCGTCCAGTTGGCGGCAGAGCTTGAGAGCAGCTTCGCTTTCTTCGAGGCTGGTGCCGGTAAGCACCATCTGCACGACGCCTGCCGCTCTGGCGCGCTCGACGACCGCAGGTACGCTGGAGGCGAATGTCGGGTGGCTCAGATTGACGCCGATGTCGATAAGCTGCATGGATACCTCGAACTTAAAAACTAACTAAATCAATAATATAGGAGTTATAGCTAAACCAGTTTGGAGAGTAAACTGGCGGAATAAGCCAACCTGTGAGAACCTTTGCCACCTTTTGCGGGCAGGGAGCACCGCACCAGCGTTCTCTGCGTCTTCACACCGGTGCATCCCGATGCCACGATTGCTGCCACTCATGTTCTGCCTGCTGCTGGCCCTGATGCCAACGATGGCGACTGCGCGCGTGGCGGGTCCCGAGGCGTGGCAAGCGAACGACAAGGTACGTGATCTGGCCGAAATTCGCCGTAGTGGCGTACTGCGCGTGCTGGTCAATCAGAGCCGGAACAGCTCCGGTGAGGTGAAAGGCGAAGCGATTGGCGTCGAGTACGCGCGGCTGCGGGCCTTCGAGCAGTACCTGAATCGCAATGCTGCATCCGCGCGGCCGATTACCCTGAAGATCATTCCCAAAGCCAAGGATCAGTTGCTTGGCGCGCTGCAGCGCGGCGAGGGGGATCTGGTAGCGCCCGGCGAATTACTGCCGCTGGCGGGCATGAAAGGCATCAGCCGCAGCCGGCCGGTAGTCAGCGACGTGTCATTGGTGCTGGTCGGCCGCCAGGGCGGCCCACGCTATCAGCGTCTGGACCAGCTCTCCGGGCGCAGCCTTGCGTTGCCACCTGGCAGCGCCGCAGGGCCGGCGCTCGCGCGGCTGAACAAGCAACTGATGGAGCGCAAGCTGGCGCCGATCGTTGCCGAGTGGGTCGACCCCACGTTGGCCGTCGAGGATGTGCTGGAGATGGTGCAGGCCGGCGTCTATCCGGCGACCGTGGTCGAGCAGACCATCGCCGAGCGCTGGGCCAAGGTCATGCCGAAACTGCGCATCGAGCAGCACCTGAGCCTGGGCGACAAGGCCAGCATGCACTGGTTCGTGCGGAAGGACGCCAGCATGTTGCGCGCCAGTGCTGATCGCTTTCTCAAGGATTTCGACCTGCCAGACAACCAGGATGCCGCCTTCGAGCGCGTCTACCGGCGTCTGTACAAGGTCCAGTACCCGCTCGACCGAGTAGGCCGCCAGCGTCTGGAAAAGGTTCGTCCGACCCTGCAGCGCTATGCCGAACAGATCGAGCTGGACTGGCTGAACCTCGCCGCCCTGGCGTTCAAGGAGTCCACCCTGAACCCCGCGGCGCGGGGCGCCGGCGGTGCCACGGGGTTGATGCAGGTGACGCCGGCCACGGCTCGTGCGATGGGTGTCAGCAACATCCACCAGTTGGACAACAACGTGCAGGCCAGTGCGAAGTATCTGGCGAACATCCGTCGTAACTTTTTCGCCAGCCCGCGACTGAACGAGCGTGAGCGCATGGCGTTCATTCTCGCCGCCTACAACCTCGGCCCGCAGCGGGTGCAGAGTATGCGCGCCGAAGCCCGTCGGCGCGGTCTGAACCCGGATCAGTGGTTCTTCCAGGTCGAGCGAATTGCCATGGAAACCGTTGGCATGGGCGTAGTGGCATACGTCAACAGCGTCAACAAGTACTACCTGGCCTACCAGCGCGAGCGCTATCTGCTCGAGGCCGACCGCAAGACCGCGGCCAACTGACCGCGCTCAGCGCTCCGCCACTTCCTGCTGCTGAAAGGCAGCGACAAGCCGCAAGCGTTCGCCCTCGTCAAACTGCTCGGCCTCCAGCCGCTCGATAGCGCTGCGACGCTCGACATCGTCCAGGCCGCGGGTGGCTTCGATACGCTGACGTTCCTGCCGATAGACAGCGACCCGTTGCTGCCACTGCGCGCGCTGTCGATCCAGCGCTTCGAGTCGGGCGGCAGCCTCGCTGCCCACCAACTGCTGGCGCAGCTGGCGGATCTGCTGCGCATTGGCGCCCTGGGCCTGCAAGGCGACAGTTTGCTCTCGCAGCTCGCTTTGCAGCTGCGGCACGAGCAGCTCTTGCAGGTCGCCGGGCAATCCGGCGCGCAGCTGGTCGATGGCGCGGCCCTTGGCGTCGCTGTCCAGCGCTGAATCGGCTTGAATGGCCAGGCGCTCCAGGCTGAAGCGATCATAGGCCTCGTCCAGGGCGAAGAACGCCTGGTGAACAGCCGGCTCCAGCACGCGTGCGCGCAACGCCTGCACGGCACTCAAGCGTTGGCGTAGCGCTGAAATGTCCGTGGTTCGCGAATAAGTTACTTCCAGATCAAGCAGTTGGCGCTTGTAGTTGAGATATTGGGTGAGCACTGCTGATGCCTGGCTCTGGGCCGGCTGCGGCAGCTCGGCGACGATGTATCGGCGCAAGCGTTCGATACTGTTCTTCAACGGCTCCTCTCCGGCTGCGGCGAGAAAGTAATCGAACAGATGCCGAAGTTCGGCGCCGATTAGCAGGTTGCCGGCTTCATCCAGACGGAACTGGCCATCGACCTGGGTGCCCTTGAACGACGTCGGCAACTGCGGCGTGCCTTGCGGTGCCGGTTGGGTTTTCAGCGGCTGCCGGGGTGGTGTTGGGGCAGCCGTGGCGGGTGAGGTGGCCGATGGCGAATCGGCCACTGCAGCCGGGCTGGGTGTCGATCGGCTCTGCATGATGGTCAGGCTTAGCGCCACGGCTAGCACCAGAAGAATTATGTATTTGCTCATGGGGTGCTCGGTGATAGCGGCCGGGATCGACGATCCCGGCCTGGTTCACGAAGAGTCGCGCGTCAAAGGCCCGCGTTCTTCAGGCGGTTCGCGTGTTGGCGATAGACACTGACCGGATCGGTCTCGAACAGGCTGGTCAGCCCCATGAACTGATTGACCTCGTCCAGGTGGTTCATCCGGTAGTTATCGCGGATCACCATGCCCAGGTGCGAGCTGCAGCGCCCGACCAGTCCATCGTTGGGCCCGCTGAATGCCAGGGCTCCGGCACCCATCATGGCGTCGCTGATATCCAGTGGGTTGGTCAGCGGGCTGGTGCCGCTCCAGGAGTAGTAGCGCACGCCATTGACCTTGTAGGCGCCCTCGCCGCAAGCGGTGGTGGGAATGCCTTGCGGGAATTTGGCGTTGAAGCGGGCGGCGCCTTCGCTGTTGAGTGACTCCAGCGAGCCGAGAGAGTCCTGCGGGGCCGTGCTTGAGCTGCCGGAAACGAAATTGATGAAGCTGCCCATGGCGTTCACCAGTCCGGCGATGATCGCCTCGCCAGAGGAACCCTCGGGGATCTTTCGGATCAGATCGGCCACGTCCGAACCCTTGTGAGGTGCGCCCACGCTGGTTACCGAGGCGATCAGGTCCGGCCGGACACCGGCTACATAACGCACGGTTGGGCCGCCGTGGCTGTGGCCAACCAGGTTGACCTTTGGCTTGCCACTGATGGCGACGATTTCCTCCACCTGCGCAAGCAGCTCCTCACCGCGCAATTCGGACGTATTGAGCTGACTGACTTCGGTGATGTAGACCTGCGCACCGTCGCGGCGCAGTGCGCTGGGGATGCCGTACCAGTAATCGATGCCCAGCAGGCTGTCGAAGCCGAGCATGCCGTGGGCGAGCACGATCGGGTACTTCGTAGCGGTGTAGCCGCTGCCAGTAGCAGCATGAGCCTGACCGGCAAGCGCCATGGCGCTACCGAGACAGAGAGCGAGCAAGGTTTTGTTCTTGTTCATGGACGCACTCTTCGAATGTGAATCGGGCTGTGGGCAGTCCATTGCCGTTCACCGCGCATGGCGCGTACTGCGCGCTGAAGAGCGCAGCATTCGTGCCATAAGCACCGAGCGGGAGCGCGTCCGCTCTAGTCGGGCAATTACGACGGGAGGTGATATTGCTGTGATATCTGTGCGGCGTGCGGTCATTGTTACCGAGCGAAACGGCGCCTGGGTAAGAAAGTGATGATTTTGCTTTTTAGCCGCCAATCGCTTTTGGATGTCAGCACAATCGCCGAAGATGATGACCGGTTCGTCCGATATTGACCTGCCGGTCACTGGTACTCGACAGCTACCACATACCAGAGCTTTATCCCGGTCGGGGTTTGCACCTGGACTTCGGCATCCAGGCTTTTGCCCACCAACGCCCGCGCCAGGGGCGAATCGATGCTGATCAGACCCTGGCGCAGGTCCAGTTCGTCAGGACCGACGATTCGGTAGCGCGCTTCCTCACCATCCTCGTCCTCGAGGGTCACCCAGGCGCCGAAATACACCTTGTTCGGGTCGCTGGGCCGGTCGCCTACGACCTTGAGCTTTTCCAGACGCTTGGTCAGAAATCGCACGCGGCTGTCGATCTCTCGCAGCATCTTCTTGCCGTAGGTGTATTCCGCGTTCTCCGAACGATCACCCTGCGCCGCCGCTTCGCTCACCGATTGGGTCACCTGCGGACGCTTGACGTGCCAGAGTTCGTGCAGCTCGGCACGCAGTCGAGCCTCGCCTTCTGGGGTGATCAGGGGCGTGCCGGCCGGGCGCGGTGGGCGATAGCGACTCATGGATTTGCGTCCTCGCTGAAAAGTCGCCGATTGTAGCGCTTCAACTCTCGCGCAGTACGGTCAGCGGGCTCGCATTCAGAGCGCGTCGAGTACCGATCAGACCGGCGCCGCCGACCAGCAAAGCACCTATCAACGGCAGTACCAGCAGCCATGGGTGCGGCTGCCAGCGCAGATCGAATGCGTAGTGATAGAGCAGGGCGCTGACCAGCTCGCAGCCGAGTGCGGCGAGCAGGCCGCTGGCGGCGCCCAACAGGCCGAACTCGGCTCGGCGCGCACGAAGCAGCAAGCCCCGCTCTGCACCGAGCGCCCTGAGCAACGCGCCCTGACGAATGCGCTCGTCCAGCGTCGCTTGCAGCCCGGCGAACAGAACCGCCAGTCCGGCGGCCAGGACGAACAGCAGTACGTATTCCACGGCGAGTGATACCTGCGCAAGGATGCTGCGCAATTGAGCCAGCAGCGCCTCGACCTGCAGCAGGGTGACCGAAGGAAACGCGCGGGCCAGCTCCACCAGTTCGCGTTCCTTGCCAGGCGGCAGGTGGAAGCTGGTCATGTAGGTGGCCGGCATGCCCTGGAGAGTGTCCGGTTCGAAGATCATGTAGAAGTTGGGCTGGAAGCTGTCCCAGTTGACCTCGCGCAGGCTGGTGACGCTGGCCTCGCGGGTCAGCCCGCCGATGGTGAAGGACAGTCGATCACCGACCTTCAATTGCAGGCTTTGCGCAAGTTCCGCCTCGACGGATACCCCGGGAATGTCCGCGTCGCCCTGATCGCCCCACCAGTTACCCGCGACGATGTGATTGTCCTTCGGTAGTTCGGCGGCCCAGGTCAGGCTCAGGTCGCGGCGGATCGCGCGCTCACCCTGGGATTCCTTGCTGACCAGCTGGCGCACCGGCTCGCCGTTGATCGCGATCAGGCGTCCTGGCACGACCGGATACAGTGGCGCGGCATGGTCCGAGATGGCCGCGATGCGCTCGGCAAAGGCATCCTTTTCCGCCGGCAGTACGTTGAGTACGAAATGATTCGGTGCGTTGTCCGGCAGCTGGTCCTGCCAGGTATCGAGCAGCTCACCTCGCAGCAGCGCGATAAGCGCCATGGCCAGCAGGATCAGGCCGAAGGCAAGGGCCTGTCCGGCGGCAGCCAATGGATGGCGCAGCAACTGCCCGAGGCCCAGGCGCCAGCTCAGCGACGCACCGGCAAGCAGGCGGCGCATGGCCTTGAGCCCCATAAGAAGCAGACCGCCAAGCAGCAGCGTGGCGAGCAGGCCGCCGCCGAGCAGTGCCAGCGTGATCTTCAGATCCAGGCTCAGCCGCCACATGATCAGCCCGAGGGCGAAAATCGCGGTCCCATAGACCAGCCACGCGCTAGGTGGTACCGGCAGCATGTCGCGGCGCAGCACGCGCAGCGGAGGCACGCGCCCCAGCCCCGCCAGCGGCGGTAGGGCAAAGCCTGCCAGGGCCACCAGCCCGGTTGCGATGCCTGCCGCGGCCGGCCAGATGCCGCCAGGTGGTATTTCCTGGGCGAGCAGATCGCGCAGCAAAAAGAACAGTCCGTGCTGCGCGGCCCAGCCGAGCAGCGCACCGGCGATGCTCGCCAGCAGGCCGAGCATGCCCAGTTGCAGGGCGTAGAGCAGCAGGGCGTCGTGACGCGACAGGCCCAGGCAGCGCAACAGTGCACTGGCATCGAAGCGGCGCGCAGCGAAGCGGGCGGCGGAGAGCGCGACCGCCACCCCGGACAGCAGGATGGCGGCAAGGCTGGCCAGGTTCAGATAGCGTTCGGCGCGACCAAGGGCACCGCCGATCTGGCGATTGCTGTCGTTGGCCGTTTCGATGCGTTGGTGCGCCTGCAGATCGCTTTGCAGTGACTGCTGATAGGCCGCCAATGCCGCGCTTTCACCTCGCCACAGCTCGCGATAACGGACGCGGCTGCCGGGTTGCACGACACCGGTCGCGGCCAGGTCGTCCAGGTGCATCAGCACCCGAGGCGTCAGGCTGTAGAAGTCGCCAACCCGGTCCGGCTCGTAGGTCAGCACGCGGGTCAGGCGCAGCGGCTTGTTGCCGACCTCGATGCTGTCGCCGATCTCCAGGTCAAGTGCTGCAAACAGCCGCGCCTCGGCCCAGGCTTCGCCGGGTGCAGGAGCGCCGCCGGGCTGCTCGGTTTCATAGGGCTGCGCAGCGCTGCGCAGGGTGCCCCGCAACGGATAACCGTTGCTGGCGGCCTTGACGCTGGCAAGCTGCAGATCCTCATCGGTCGCGATGACGCTGGAGAACTCGACGACCTGGGCATGCGCGAGGCCTTGCGCCGTGCCCGCTTCGATCTGCGCTGGCGCCGCCGGCGCGCTGCCGCTCAACACCAGGTCAGCACCGAGGAATTCGCTGGCGCGTAGCAGCATGGCGCCGTTCAGGCGTGCGCCGAAATAACCGATCGCGGTGCTGGCGGCCACGGCGATGACCAGCGCGAAGAACAGCACGCGCAACTCACCGGCGCGAGCGTCACGCAATAACTGCCGGTAGGCCAGGGCGAACAGGCGGGCCTTGGGCATGCGCATCATTCAGCCGCCTCGGCAGCAATCTGCCGACCGCCCTCGAGGCGAATCATGCGATGGCAACGCTTGGCCAGGCGCTCGTCATGGGTCACCAGCACAAGCGTGGTGCCGCGCTCGCGATTGAGTTCGAACAGCAGCTCGGTGATGTGCGCGCCGGTATGGGTGTCGAGGTTGCCGGTGGGTTCATCGGCAAACAGCACGTCCGGCTCGGCGGCGAAGGCGCGGGCCAGCGCAACCCGCTGTTGCTCGCCACCCGAAAGCTGACGTGGATAGTGGTGCAGGCGCTCGCCGAGGCCGACGCGGCCGAGCAGCCCGGTGGCACGCTCGCGGGCATCGCGACGACCATCCAATTCAAGGGGCAGCATGACGTTCTCCAGCGCGTTCAGGCTGTCCAGCAACTGGAACGACTGAAAGACAAAGCCGACGTGTTCGGCGCGAACGCGCGCACGCTGATCCTCATCCAGTGCCGCCAGCGCATGGCCGGCCAAATGCACTTCACCCGAACTCGGCAGATCCAGCCCGGCGAGCAGGCCGAGCAGGGTCGACTTGCCGGAGCCGGAGGTGCCGACGATCGCCAGGCTGTCGCCCTTGGCCAGCTGCAGCGAGAGGTCGGCCAGGATGCTCAGTTCGCCTTCCGCGCTGGGTACCACTTTGTTAAGGTTCCGGGCGTCGAGGATGTTGCCGCTCATGAGGGGATCCGATGCGAAAGTGGCTGAAATGCGGGGCTCTGGCGCTGCTGTGCTGGACTCAGGGAGCCCTGGCCGGAACCGTACTGGTGGTCGGCGATAGTATCAGCGCGGCTTTCGGGCTGGAAACCAGCCAGGGCTGGGTGCATTTGCTACAGGAGCGACTGGTCGAGACGAACGATTCATGGCGTGTGGTGAACGCTTCGATCAGTGGCGACACCACGGCTGGCGGGCTCGCGCGGCTTGATCCGCTGCTCGCGGAACACGCCCCGGAGGTGGTCATTCTGGAGCTCGGCGGCAATGACGGACTGCGCGGCCAGTCGCCTGTGCAATTGAAACAGAATCTTGCCGAGATGATCGATCGCAGCCGCGAAGCCGGGGCAGGGGTACTGTTGCTGGGTATGCGCATGCCGCCGAATCTCGGGCAACGTTATACGCGCGCGTTCGCCGAGGCTTTCGATTCGCTCGCCGAAGAGAAGCGGGTGGCCTACGTGCCGTTCCTGCTGGAAGGTGTCGGGGGCGTCGAAGGCATGATGCAGGCCGATGGCATCCACCCAACTGCCGGGGCTCAGCGCCACCTTCTGAATACCGTCTGGCCAGCGCTCGAACCCTTGCTTTGAGACGTGCGCGCAGCTACTGTCGCGCCCTCGATTGGAGCCTCAGATGTCGCGCTCAGCCAGGACCCTTTACGCTTATCGGATTATCGTGCCGGACGAACAGTACGACATGTTCGCCTGCCGCGAGAACCGACTGCACCTGGCGTTGCGTCAGCTTGAGCTGAGCGGCAATGCAGACCGTACCCTCTGTGGCGGATTGCTGCCCGCGCAGCCTCGCTGGAGGGAGCTCGAGCGAGCCACGTTGAAGGACCGACAGCTGTGTCCGAACTGCAGGCAATTGCTGGAGGCGCGGCGCAAAGGCCTTCCGTCTGCCGTTGCTGCCTGGTAGCTCACGTTTCGCCCGGTTCACGTACAATCGCACCACTTCCATCACCCAAGTTCTCAAGGATTTCGGAATGCTCTCGCGCGCGTTTGCAGTCGCTTCCTGTTTGTCACTCGCTGCTCTGCTTTCAGCAGGCACCAGCGCGGCGCTCGAGCTGCCGCTGCCGCCCGAGGGCGACGACATCGTCGGTCAGATCCAGGTCATCAAGGCCAAGTATGAAGACACCTTCGCCGCCATTGGTGAAACTCATGATCTTGGCTATCTGGAGCTGGTAGCGGCCAATCCGGGCGTCGACCCGTGGCTGCCAGGCGAGGGCACGGACATCATCCTGCCGACCCGTTTCATTCTGCCGCCGGGGCCGCGTGAAGGCGTGGTCATCAACATCGCCGAGTACCGTCTTTATTACTTCCCGGAAGGGAAGAACGTCGTACACACCTTTCCTCTCGGCATCGGCCGCGAGGGCTGGGGGTCACCGGTCGGCAACACCCGTATTTCCGCCATGACCAGCAACCCGGCCTGGTACCCGCCGCAGTCCATTCGCGACGAGCATGCCGCCGATGGCGATCCGCTGCCGAAAGTGGTGCCGCCGGGACCGGATAATCCGCTGGGGCCTTACAAGATGAGCCTCGCACTGCCTGGCTACCTTATTCACGGCTCGAACAAGAAGTTCGGTATCGGCATGCGCGTCAGTCACGGCTGCTTCCGCATGCTCAACCACAATGTGCTGGAACTGGCGAAGATGGTGAAGGTGGGAACGCCGGTGCGCATCGTCGATGAGCCATACAAGTTCGGCGTGAGCGAAGGCAAGGTCTATCTCGAGGCACATGCACCGCTGGAAGAGGGCGACCAGCAGACGCTTACGCTGATGGACAAGCACGCTGTCGTGATCAATACGCTGCTCAAGCGTGACGATGCTGCGGGCAAGCTGCATCTCGACTGGGAAATGGTGCGCGAGATCATCGCTGGCGAAGACGGCTTGCCAATCCAGATTGCCGAACAGTGTACTGAAGTGGCCGTGCAGGAAGAGCAGTTGTTCTGAACTACTGATCTGCGCGCATAAAAAAGCCGACCTCGAGGGTCGGCTTTTTTTATTTCTACAAGCTTACTTGCGGCTGGCGCGTTCCAGCATACGCAGAGCACGCTCGTTGGCTTCGTCAGCAGTCTGCTGAGCCTTCTGAGCGGCGGCCAGAGCTTCGTCGGCCTTGCTGTACGCTTCGTCAGCGCGAGCCTGGGCGCGGGCAGCGGCGTCCTCGGTCGCGGTCAGGCGAGCTTCGCTTTCTTTGGTCATGCTGTTGCTGCAACCGGTAGCCAGAACTGCGGCCAGAGCCAGAGCAGAGAATTTCAGAACGTTGTTCATCTTGTTCCCCTTAAGGTGGAAATCCATAAGCAACTTCCGTTATGGAAAGTTTGCGCGCACATACTACCTAGAACTTTGCTTAAGTAAACGGAGCGAGCCTCGGAGCCACAGGTTTTTTTTCAAATGGCCTTTCGCTTTACCACCCCGTCGCAGAAGTTGGATAAAAAACATCCAGCCGCCCAGCAGGAATACATGCACTCATAGTTGCCTGATCTTCAGTCGGCTCGAAAGTTCCGCTACTTGTACGCACAAATAATGATCAGTTGAGGCTGTTCGAACGGGTGCGAAACAGGTAGAAAAGACACCTGTGTATGTTTCGGCTGCCGGTTTTTGGGTCATTGACCGTAGCCCGACCGAGAACAAGAAGACAGGACAATCCTGCTGAGGAGTCAAGATGAGCGATACGGTGCGTGTTCACCATGACCAGGCTGGGCATCGCTTCGAGGCCGTGATCGACGGCCATTGTGCCTATCTGGCCTATATGGATCTGGGCAAGCAGACGCTGGACATGTACCGGACCTTCGTTCCGGATGCGTTGCGGGGCCGAGGGATCGCCGCGGTACTGACGCAGCATGCGCTCGAGTACGCCGAGCGCGAGGGGTATCAGGTGATTCCTTCCTGTTCGTATGTCGAGCGTTACATCGAGCGCAACCGACCCGGCGCAGGCGGGGTGGAACCGACCCCATAAAAAAACGCCGGGAGACCGGCGTTTTTCGTTTCAGTCGCGCTGCCGTCTTGGCAGTACGTCCTTTAGCTTGTCGTGCATGCTCATCACCGCTTTTTCGGTGGTTTCCCAGTCGATACAGGCATCGGTGATTGATACGCCGTACTTGAGATCACTCGGATCCTTCGGAATGGACTGGTTACCCCAGCCAAGGTGGCTTTCCACCATCAGGCCAACGATGGAGTTGTTGCCTTCCAGAATCTGATTGGCGACGTTGTCCATTACCAGCGGCTGCAGGGCAGGGTCCTTGTTGGAGTTAGCGTGGCTGCAGTCGATCATGACGTTGGGGCGGATACCGGCCTTGCTCAGTTCCTGCTCGCACAGCGCGACGCTGACCGAGTCGTAGTTAGGCTTGCCGTTGCCGCCGCGGAGCACGACGTGGCCATAGTTGTTGCCCTTGGTGGTGACGATGGAAACGCCGCCGGACTGGTTGATACCGAGGAAACGGTGCGGGCTGGAAACCGATTGCAGGGCATTGATGGCCACGGTCAGGCTGCCGTCGGTACCGTTCTTGAAGCCGACCGCCGAGGACAAGCCCGAGGCCATCTCACGGTGCGTCTGGGACTCGGTAGTACGGGCGCCGATGGCCGACCAGCTGATCAGGTCCTGCAGGTATTGCGGGGAAATCGGATCGAGCGCTTCGGTCGCGGTGGGCAGGCCCATCTCGGCGAGATCGAGCAGCAGCTTGCGGCCGATGTGCAGGCCGTCCTGGATCTTGAAGGAGTCGTCCATATACGGATCGTTGATCAGGCCTTTCCAGCCGACGGTGGTGCGTGGCTTCTCGAAATACACCCGCATGACGAGGAAGAGGCTGTCGGACACCTTTTCTGCCAGCACCTTGAGACGCTCGGCGTACTCGTGGGCGGCCTTCAGATCGTGAATGGAGCAAGGACCGATCACTATGAACAGGCGGTGATCCTTGCCGTCGAGAATGTCGCGTACCACCTGGCGCCCGTGGGAGACGGTCTGCAGTGCCGAGGCGGTCAGCGGAATTTCACGCTTCAGTTGCTCTGGCGTGATGAGGGTCACGTTGGAGGCAACGTTAAGGTCGTCGATTGGTAAATCAGCCATTTGTTACTCGTCAGGAATCACGGGAGCCGTCCGCCAGCGATCCCGGTGCGGCGGAACACAGCCTGAGGGCGCAGCGGGGAAACGGAACCTTATCGCTAAAGGCCGCACTCGACAACGAGATTGATGGCCTATTGAGGCTTGCCCCCAGTGCACCCATCACGCTGCCACGCCAGTCACTGGGACGTTGCGTGCCGGACTGCTATCGTTCGACCTTTTACCGGTTGGCGCGGCGAGCGCAGCCGGTCCCCTGATCTGGAGTGCTTATGTCTGCAGCGAGTCCACGTATCGGCATCATCGGCACCGGTGCCATCGGCGGTTTTTACGGTTTGATGCTGGCGCGTGCCGGCTACGATGTGCACTTTCTTTTGCGTAGCGAATACGCCGCGGTGTGCGAGCGCGGCTTACAGGTGAACAGTGCCGTTCATGGATCGTTGCTGTTGGAGCGGCCGCAGGTCTATCGTGATGCGGCAAAGATGCCGGCGTGCGACTGGTTGCTGGTCGGTGCCAAAAGCACCAGCAATGAGGCACTCGCGCCGATCATCGCGCAGCTAGCCGCTCCTGATTGCAAGGTCGTGGTGCTGCAGAACGGTTTGGGGGTGGAAGATGCCATCAGGCCATTCCTCCCTGACACCGTACATCTGCTCGGTGGCTTGTGTGCGATCTGTGCCCATCGCTCGGCGCCCGGCGTGGTGGAGCATCAGGCACTGGGCGGGGTGAATCTCGGTTACCACTCGGGACCTGCCAGCGGCGACGAGCAGGCTCAACTTGCGCTGCTGAACGCGATGGTCGAGATGTTCCGTCAGGCAGGCGTGGACTCGTCGCCGATGCCCAGCCTGGCACAGGCGCGCTGGATGAAGCTGGTGTGGAATGTCCCGTTCAACGGGCTGTCGGCGTTGCTTGACGCGGGCACCGAGTCACTGCTCAGTAGCGATCACTCGCGCGCGCAGGTCAAGGCGATCATGCAAGAGGTCTGCACGGCGGCGCACGCGCTGGGCTGTTCGCTGCCGGAAGACTTTCCGGAGAAGCTGATGATGGGCACTGCGCGTATGCCCGATTACCTGCCCAGCATGTATCACGATCGTTTTCAGAACCGGCCGATGGAGCTTGAAGCGATCTATGCGGCACCGCTCGCTGCCGCAGCGCAGGCTGGCGTTTCGATGCCTAGGACGGAGATGTTGTATCACCTGTTGCGTTTTCTGGAGCAGCGCACTGGCGGCTGAGCAAACGCCGGGCCCGATTTTCGCCGCGCTGCTAAGCTCAACGGCAGTCGCGGCGAGTCAGACCAAAGGTCGCACAGCAAACGCCAGGCGGAACATCTATCATCCGTTGGCGCACCGTTCATAAGGTTATAAGTGTTGCGGCAGGCGCAGTGGTGCCTTTGCCTTGAGGGATTTCTATGAAGCTTCAACAACTGCGTTACATCTGGGAAGTGGCGCACCATGACCTCAACGTTTCGGCAACGGCGCAGAGTCTGTTCACCTCGCAACCCGGGATCAGCAAGCAGATCCGACTGCTGGAAGACGAGCTCGGCGTCGAGGTGTTCGCCCGCAGCGGCAAGCATCTGACCCGTGTCACGCCAGCGGGGGAGCGCATCATCACGACGGCAGGCGAGATCCTGCGCAAATGCGAGAGCATCAAGCAGATCGCTCAGGAGTTCTCCAACGAAAAGAAGGGAACCCTGAGCATCGCCACCACCCATACTCAGGCGCGCTACGCGTTGCCCCAGGTTATTAGCAGCTTTATCAAGCAATACCCTGACGTTTCCTTGCACATGCACCAGGGTACGCCGATGCAGATCGCCGAAATGGCCGCCGACGGCACCGTCGACTTCGCCATTGCCACCGAAGGGCTGGAGTTGTTCGGTGATCTGGTGATGATGCCCTGCTATCGCTGGAACCGTTGTGTGATCGTGCCTCAGGGTCATCCGCTGGCAAAGCTCGAAAAGCTCACGCTCGAAGCACTCGCCGAGCATCCGATCGTGACCTACGTATTCGGATTCACCGGCCGTTCCAAGCTCGACGAGGCGTTCGGGCATCGCGGGCTTTTGCCGAAAGTGGTCTTCACCGCCGCCGATGCCGACGTGATCAAGACCTATGTGCGGCTTGGGCTGGGTGTCGGGATCGTTGCGCGAATGGCTGTGGATTCCAAGCTCGACTCTGATCTGGTTGTACTGGATGCCAGCGAGCTGTTCGAATCCAGTGTGACCAAGATCGGCTTCCGCCGCGGCACCTTCTTGCGCGGCTTCATGTGCGACTTCATCCAGCAGTTTGCCCCGCACCTGGATAGGGACATGCTGGAGAAGGCGATCCAGTGCCGTAACAAGGCGGAACTGGATGAGCTGTTCGACGGCATGGAACTGCCGACTTACTGAGCCATGCCGAGCACGCCGGGAGCCCAGCCTGCTGTCCTTTTATCGTTGCTTCGCTGCCGGCCCTGGCTGAGTTTCAGTTCTTGGCGATCAGATTGCCGGCATGCAGCCCGCATTCCTTGTGAGTGGCTTCCTCCCACCACCAGCGTCCTTCGCGCTCGTGCTGATTGGGCAGTACCGGGCGGGTGCAGGGCTCGCAGCCGATGCTGATGAAACCGCGCTCGTGCAGGCTGTTGTAGGGGATTTCCAGCATGCGGATGTAGCCCCAGACTTCCTCGCTGGTCATCTGCGCCAACGGGTTGAACTTGTACAGCGCGTTATCCGCTGTGGAGAAGGCCGTGTCCAGCTCCAGCACCGATACCAGGCTGCGTGTGCCGGGGCTCTGATCGCGGCGCTGCCCGGTAGCCCAGGCGCGGACGGTGGCCAGTTTGCGTCGCAATGGCTCGATCTTGCGAATTCCACAGCATTCGCCGTGACCGTCACGATAGAAACTGAACAGGCCCTTTTCATTTACCAGTGGCTGCAGCAATGCCGGATCGGGGGTCATGATTTCGATGGCAATACCGTAGTGATCGCGCACCTGCTCGATGAAACGGTAGGTTTCGCTGTGCAGTCGCCCGGTATCAAGGGTGAACACCTTGACGTTCTTGTTCAGCTTCCAGGCCATGTCCAGCAGCACGACGTCTTCGGCGCCACTGAAGGAAATCCACAGATCATCGCCGAACAGGTCGAAGGCGAGCTTTAGAACGTCTTGCGGGGATTTCTCGGCGTAGGCTGTGGCCAACGCGGCGACGTCGATAGAGGGGCTCATCGGGCGGCTTCCTTATAGATGGCATTGGCGCTTCGGCGCTCTGAGGCCGGGGATGGTAGCAAAAGGCGTTTATGCCGCTAAATAACGTTTAGGCACTCTGATCAGCTGCTTCGGGTATAAGCCTTGCGTTGCTTCGGTGGCGAGCTGCCGTTAGAGTGCCGCCTTCAATTTTCTGCATTGAGGAGTGGCCCCGTGGAAATAGCCTGTCTCGACCTGGAAGGTGTGCTGGTTCCGGAAATCTGGATCGCCTTTGCCGAGGCCACCGGAATCGAATCGCTCCGGGCGACCACGCGGGACATTCCCGACTACGACGTGTTGATGAAGCAGCGCCTGCGCATCCTCGATGAGCACGGCCTGAAGCTCGCCGACATCCAGAAGGTGATTGCGACGCTGAAGCCACTGGAAGGCGCGCCTGAGTTCGTCGACTGGCTGCGCGAGCGCTTCCAGGTGGTGATCCTGTCCGACACCTTCTACGAGTTCTCGCAGCCGCTGATGCGCCAGTTGGGGTTCCCGACGCTGCTTTGTCACCGCCTGATCACTGACGAAACCGATCGCGTCGTGGACTATCAGCTGCGTCAGAAGGACCCCAAGCGTCAGTCGGTCATTGCGCTGAAGAGCCTCTACTACCGCGTCATTGCCGCGGGCGATTCCTACAACGACACCACTATGCTCAGCGAGGCCCATGCCGGCATCCTGTTCCATGCGCCGGATAATGTGATTGCCGAATTCCCGCAATTCCCAGCGGTGCATACCTTCGACGAGCTGAAGCAGGAGTTTCTCAAGGCGTCGAACCGCAAGCTGGCGCTCTAGTGAGTGATGAAGCGACCGGTGCACGGTCGGTCGCTTCAGTCTGGTAGCTGCTCCAGTGTCTGCAGCAGCACCTTCACCTTGTCGATCGATTCCTGGTACTCCGCCTGCCAGTCCGAGTCGGCGACTATGCCACCGCCGCCCCAGCAGCTGGCTTGCCCATCGCGGATGAGCAGCGTGCGAATGGCGATGGAGCTGTCCATTTCCCCCCTGACATCGACGTACAGCAACGATCCGCAATAGATTGCGCGGCGCGTAGGTTCCAGCTCGTCGATGATCTGCATGGCGCGGATCTTCGGCGCTCCGGTGATCGAGCCGCCGGGAAAGCTGCCGGCCAGCAGATCGAACGCGTCGTGGCCGTCGGCCAGTTCGCCGGTCACGCAGCTCACCAGGTGATGCACGTTGGGGTAGCTTTCCAGTGCGAACAGCTGCGGAACGCGCACGCTGCCGATGCGGCAGCTGCGGCCGAGGTCGTTGCGCAGCAGGTCGACGATCATCAGGTTTTCGGCACGATCCTTGTCGCTGGCGAGCAGCGCTTGCACTTGTGCGGCGTCGCTGTGCTCGTCCGCACCGCGTGGACGGGTGCCTTTGATCGGGCGGGTTTCAACGTGGCCCTGCTGCAGGCGCAGGAAGCGCTCCGGCGAGAGGCTGGCAATGGCGCCGTCTTCCAGTGCGACGAAGCCGGCGTACGGCGTTGGGCAAGCTTCTCGCAGCGCGCGATAGGCGCTCCATGGGTCACCCGAGCAGCCGGCACGAAAACGCTGGGTGAAATTGACCTGGTAGCAGTCCCCGGCCTGGATGTAGGTCTGGATGCGCCCGATGCCGTTCCGGTAAGTGTCGACAGAAAGATCGGCGGCGAAACGGCTATGCAGCCTGAATGGAGCGCTTTCGACGGTGGTGGCTGAATCGAACAGCGCGATCAGTCGCATCTGCTCGGAAGAAGTCGTTGCTGGGTGAAACACCAACTGACTGGTGCGCCTCTGGTGATCGCTGATCAGCGCCCAGCCATAAAGGCCGAAACGTGCCAGTGGCAGACCGTTGTCGTCGAGGGCGCGCTGGGGCAGGGTCTCGAGGCGGGCACCGAAGTCGTAGCTCAACAGGCCGATCAGGCCTCCGGCAAACGGCAGCTCACAGCTCTCGGGCAGCTCGGCGGAGCCAAGTCCGCGCAACGCCTGGCGCAAACGGTGGAAGTAATCACGCCCTGATTCATCGTCGCGTGGCTGGTGCACAGCCAGTGGCCAGGCGCTGAGAATGTCGAAGCGCCCACGCTCGGCCTTCGGCCTGCCCGAATCGAGCAGCACCGCACCTGGGGCATGGCGGATGCGCTCGAACCAATAGGCGGGATCGGCCTGGTAGGGCAGGGCATGCAGCGTGCAGATGGACATGGGTCGAGTCGATGAGGGGGCAGCCCGAGAGGATACGCGGGCTACCCGGCTTGCGTCATTCAGGCGTGGGGCGGGACATGGCCGAACAGCTCCTGGGAGAACTTCACCCGTTCCTCCGGCGTTTCCTGGATGCCTTTCTCCTTGAGTTCCGCCAGGCGGTTCTCGACTGCATGGGCCCGGTGCGTCAGCCCACAGTCGTTGGCGATCTGGATGTTCAGGCCAGGGCGCGCGTTCAGCTCGAGAATGAGCGGGCCCTTTTCCTGATCGAGCACCATGTCGACACCGATATATCCGAGCCCGCAGAGCTCGTAACAGCCGGCGGCGAGCTTCATGAAGCCATCCCAGTTCGGCAGCTGCACGCCGTCCACCGCGTTGGTGGTATCCGGGTGCTTGGTAATCTTGTTGTTCAGCCAGGTACCGCGCAGGGTGATGCCGGTGGCCAGATCCACGCCGACGCCGATGGCGCCCTGGTGCAGGTTGGCCTTGCCTCCGGATTGACGGGTTGGCAGGCGCAGCATCGCCATGACCGGGTAGCCCATCAGCACGATGATGCGAATGTCCGGCACACCTTCGTAGCTGATGCTCTTGAAGATCGGGTCGGGCGTGACGCGATATTCGATCAGTGCGCGGTCGCGATGGCCGCCCAACGAGTACAGCCCGGTGAGGATATTGGAGATCTGATGCTCGATCTCCTCATGGGTCATGATCTTGCCCGAGACGGTCTTGTAGTGGCCTTCGAAACGGTCGGCGATCACCAGGATGCCGTCGCCGCCGGCGCCCTGGGCCGGCTTGACGACGAAATCGGTGTGATCCTTGACGATATCCTTGAGTTTGTCGATGTCCTTTTCGGTTTCGATGATGCCGTACATCTCCGGCACATGAATGCCGGCCTCGATGGCGCGCTCCTTGGTGATGATCTTGTCATCGACGATCGGATACAGGTTGCGCTTGTTGTACTTGAGCACATAGTCCGCGTTGCGGCGGTTGATGCCCATGATTCCCTTGGCCTCGAGGGCCTTCCACGTCTTGATCAGACCGAACATGGCTCAATCCTTCAGAAAGGCTTTGAAGCGGAACAGCTCGGTCAGGCGGTAGCCGCGGTAGCGACCCATCGCCAGCATGAAGCCCACCATGATCAGCAGCACCGCTGGGAAGGTGAAGATGAAGTAGGTCAACTCCTGAATGTTCATCAGCATGAAGGCCAGGCTCGCGGCGATCAGGGTGCCGACCGCCACCTTGAAGGCATGGCCGCCGCCACGTTCTTCCCAGGTGATCGACAGGCGCTCGATGGTCATGGTCAGAATCACCATCGGGAACAGGGAGACCGACAGGCCGCGCTCCAGGCCGAGCTTGTGACTGAGCAGGCTGATCACGGCGATCAGCACCACGACGAACGTCAGTACCACCGAGAGGCGCGGCAGCATCTGCAGTTTCAGGTGTTCCAGGTACGAACGCAGCGACAGGCCCAGCGCCGTGATCAGCGTGAACAGGATGATGCCGAAGCCGATCTGCGTCTCGCGGAACGCCAGGGCAATCAGTACCGGGGTGAAGGTGCCGAGAGTCTGCAGGCCGCCGAGGTTGCGCAGGATCAGGATCACTAGCACGCCGATCGGGATCATGATCATGATCTGGTAGGTCTGCTGGGTCTGCAGGGGCAGGCCATACAGCGAGTACTCGAGGAAGTCGGCGTCGGTGTTCTCGTCGGTCAGCTTGGCCAGGCGGATGGCGTTCATTTCGCTGTTATTGAGCGTGAAGGTCACCTGCGGATTGCGTCCGCCTTCCAGATTGATCAGCGGCTCGTCACCGGTCCACCAGACCAAGCGGTCATTCGGCAGGCCTTGCTCGCCGGTGCCGGGGTTGAAGAACAGCCACTTGTCGCCGTTGAAGCTGCGCAGCCAGAGCTCCGGGGTTTGCGGCTGGTCTGCGTTCAGGCGAATGGTATGCACGCGCTCCATCGGCACGTGAGCGATGGACAGCAGCAATTCGATGACGCGTGCCTTGTTCGGGATGGATGCATCGCCGCCCAGTAGCAGCTTGACGTTGTCATCGTTGGGATTGTTGACCCGCTTGATGGCTTCGCTGATGAAGGTTTCCACATCAGCGGAATGCTGGCGAATGGGAGAAAGCAGCGCTTCGGCAGCGATCTTCTCGGCGCCTTCCACCGGAAGACTGTCGCGGAAGATCGGCCCGGTGGCCTTGGTCTGCTCACCGCTGTAGCGCTTGGTGAGCACGAGGCGGTAATAGAGCGTCTGGTTTCCGCTCGCACGGCGTGCAGACCAGGTGACGCGGCGGTTGCCATCGGCCCGGTTGATGCTGACGCCGTAGTTGTTGGATATGAAGCTTTCGTTGAGGCTGACGAATTCCTGATTCAGTGGCGGCACGTACATCTGCAGCTTGACCGGCTCGCGTGGGCTAGCCTGGAACTCGACCTTGGCGTCGATATTCCACAGGTCATCGGTTTCGTCTTCGGTAACCGGAATGCCCAGTATGAAGATCTGGTAGGCGGTGATCGAAATTCCCAGAGCGACGAGGATGAAGATCAGGACTTTCAGATGCAGAGTGAGAGCGCGCATGGGTATTACTCGTCAGCGTCAGATTCGTTGAGGCAACCGGGTTTGCCGGCAATAAAGGTGCGACTTGGGTCGACCAGGGCGCCGAAGCGGGTGAGCGCGTCGGAACCGATCAAAAGTGGGTATTGGAAAGCGGTACGGTCCGTGAGGTTCACTTCGATTGTGCGTTTGGCCTTGCCCATGCACAGATCGAGTTCGATAACCGGGCGCGCCGTGTAGGTTTTTTCCTCTTCCGGATCATAGTCGCCAGCCCGGCGCTTGATCTTGCTGATGCGTGCCAGCGGACGCTCGATGGGGTGTGCGTGGGCGCTGTCGACGGCAAGGTAGAAGCGCACCCACGACTCGCCTTCACGCTTGAATCGGGTGATGTCACGCGCACTGAGCGACGCGGTCTGGGCGCCGGTGTCGAGCTTGGCGTCCACTTCCAGATTGAAGTCGGGGATTCCAACGTGTTCGTTCAGACCGTAAATCGTATTGTCGGCAGCGGTGCCGATCGCGGGCAGGAGTAATGTACAGAACAGCAGGAAGTGGGCTTTTACTCTCATGGAACCTGTTGTCTTAAGGAAGGGATGACTGGAGATCGAGCGGCGACAGGCATTGCGGGTAAGCGCCGGGGGCGCGAAAGGCTGGCATTCTAGCATGCTGGTTTCACGGCGCTACAAGGCGCTCTGCCCTGGCTCAAGCTAATCCCGATCAGGTTGCCGCTTTTACGACTTTAGTAAAGGTGTCGACAATCTGCTTGGGCGGGCTGTTGACTGGTCGGCAATGCAGGCGTACTTTCGCCGCATCGAAACTTGAATTGTCGACAATCATGCTGGATACCGTTGAGCTTCACCCATCCGCGCAACAGCTCGACAGTGGCACGCTGGCCGAGCATGTGTTTCGTCTGATCCAGGCTGCCATCGTCAAAGGCGAGATTGCCCCGGGTAGCAAGATCTCCGAGCCGGAGCTGGCGCGTACCTATGGCATAAGCCGCGGGCCATTGCGCGAGGCGATCCACCGGCTGGAAGGGCAGAAGCTGCTGGTCCGCGTGCCGCATGTTGGCGCGAGGGTGGTGTCGCTCAGTCATGCCGAGCTGATCGAGCTCTACGAGATTCGTGAATCCCTGGAAGGCATGGCCTGCCGCCTGGCGGCCGAACGCATGACTGAGGCGGAAATCGACGACCTGCGCCGGGTACTGAGCACCCACGAGCGCGATGAGGCGTTTCAGGCCGGTGTCGGCTATTACCAGCAGGAAGGCGATTTCGACTTCCATTACCGGATCATTCAGGGCAGCGGCAACCGCACACTGGCCAAGCTGCTGTGCGACGAGCTCTATCAGCTGGTGCGCATGTACCGCATCCAGTTTTCCACCACGCCGAACCGACCGCATCAGGCCTTCGCCGAACACCACCGGATTCTCGATGCCATCGCCGAACGCGATGGCGAACTGGCGGAGCTGCTGATGCGCCGCCATATCGCCGCTTCCAAGCGCAATGTCGAACGTCACTTCACTGGCGTTCTTGAGCAAACACCACATGAAAGGGGTAATGCATGACTCTTCCTTCTGCCGGTCAGCGTTTCCGTGACGCCGTCGCCAGCGAGCATCCGCTCCAGGTCGTCGGCGCGATCAACGCCAACCACGCCTTGCTGGCCAAGCGTGCCGGCTTCAAGGCCATCTATCTGTCCGGCGGCGGCGTTGCTGCCGGCTCGCTGGGTCTGCCGGATCTTGGCATCACCGGGCTCGACGATGTGCTGACCGACGTGCGCCGCATCACCGATGTCTGCGATCTGCCGCTGCTGGTGGATGTCGACACCGGCTTCGGCTCCTCGGCGTTCAACGTGGCGCGTACCGTCAAGTCGATGATCAAGTTCGGCGCCGCGGCGATCCACATCGAGGACCAGGTCGGTGCCAAGCGTTGCGGCCATCGTCCAAACAAGGAAATCGTCTCGCAGCAGGAGATGGTCGACCGCATCAAGGCGGCCGTCGATGCGCGCACCGACGACAGCTTCGTGATCATGGCGCGTACCGATGCGCTGGCGGTGGAAGGTCTGAACTCCGCGCTGGATCGTGCCGCGGCCTGCATCGAAGCGGGTGCCGACATGATCTTTCCCGAGGCCATCACCGAGTTGGCGATGTACAAGACCTTCGCCGACCGCGTGCAGGCGCCAATTCTGGCCAACATCACCGAGTTCGGTGCCACGCCGCTTTACACCACCGAAGAGCTGGCCAGCGTCGACGTCTCCCTGGTGCTCTACCCGCTGTCGGCGTTCCGTGCCATGAACAAGGCCGCGGAAAATGTCTACACCGCGCTGCGCCGTGACGGCACGCAGAAGAACGTGATCGACACCATGCAAACCCGCATGGAGCTCTACGATCGCATCAACTATCACACGTTCGAGCAGCACCTCGACGCGCTGTTCGCTCAGAAGAAGAGCTGACGAGAAGGCCCCATTGGGTTTGCCAATGGGGCCTTTGCGATCCATTTTTCAACGTGATTTGCAGTATCCAGAACAAATCCAAGAAGGAGATAGCAATGGCTGAAGCAAAAGTTTTGAGCGGCGCGGGCCTGCGCGGACAGATCGCCGGACAGACCGCCCTGTGTACCGTGGGCAAGACCGGTGCCGGGTTGACCTATCGTGGTTACGACGTGCGCGACCTGGCGGCCGAGTGCGATTTCGAGGAAGTGGCCTACCTGCTGTTCTATGGTGAGCTGCCGAACACCCAGCAACTGGCCGATTACAAGAATCGCCTGAAGACCATGCGTGACCTGCCGCAGGCACTGAAGGAAGTGCTGGAACGCATCCCGGCGAGCGCGCACCCGATGGATGTCATGCGTACCGGTTCGTCCGTACTTGGCACGCTGGAGCCGGAGCTCAGCTTCGACCAGCAGCGCGACGTGGCCGAGCGGCTGATGGCCGCTTTCCCGGCGATCATGTGCTACTGGTATCGCTTCACCCACGACGGTGTTCGCATCAACTGCACCAGTGATGAAGAGACCCTGGGCGGCCATTTCCTCGCGCTGCTGCACGACAAGAAGCCGAGCGACCTGCACGTCAAGGTGATGAACGTCTCGCTGATCCTCTACGCCGAGCACGAGTTCAACGCCTCGACCTTTACCGCCCGTGTCTGTGCTTCGACGCTCTCCGACCTCTATTCCTGCGTGACCGGTGCCATCGGTTCGCTGCGCGGTCCGCTGCATGGCGGCGCCAACGAAGCGGCGATGGACATGATCGAGCAGTGGAAGAGTCCGGAAGAAGCCCGCGAAGCGATCCTCGGCATGCTCGAGCGCAAGGACAAGATCATGGGCTTCGGCCACGCGATCTACAGCGTTTCCGACCCGCGCAACGAGGTCATCAAGGTCTGGGCCGAAAAGCTCGCGGACGAAGTGGGCGATACCGTGCTTTATCCGGTCTCGGTGGCTGTCGACGAAACCATGTGGGAGCAGAAGAAGCTCTTCCCGAACGCCGACTTCTACCATGCGTCCGCCTATCACTTCATGGGGATCCCGACCAAGCTGTTCACGCCGATCTTCGTCTGCTCGCGCGTCACCGGCTGGGCGTCCCATGTGTTCGAACAACGCAGCAACAACCGGATCATTCGGCCGAGCGCCGAGTACATCGGTCCGGAGCAGCGCAAGGTTGTCCCGATCGCCCAGCGTTGATCGGAGCGGGGGAGTTCGTCGTCGGGCTCCCCGCACCTTGCCCCACAGAACATTACTGAATTGAGTTCTTCCGGCATGAATACAGAACACCGCAAACCTTTGCCAGGTACTGGGCTTGACTACTTCGACACCCGTGAGGCGATCGAAGCTATTCAGCCGGGTGCCTATGACAAGCTGCCCTATACCTCCCGCGTCCTGGCCGAACAGCTGGTGCGTCGCTGTGAGCCCGAAGCGCTGACCGATTCGCTGAAGCAGATCATCGAGCGCAAGCGCGACCTCGATTTTCCGTGGTATCCGGCTCGTGTAGTCTGCCATGACATCCTCGGCCAGACCGCGCTGGTCGATCTCGCCGGCCTGCGCGATGCGATTGCGGAGCAGGGCGGCGACCCGGCGAAGGTCAACCCGGTGGTGCCGACCCAGCTGATCGTCGATCACTCGCTAGCGGTTGAATTTGCAGGCTTCGACCCGGATGCGTTCGAGAAGAACCGTGCCGTCGAGGAGCGCCGCAACGAGGACCGCTTCCACTTCATCGAGTGGACCAAGACCGCGTTCAAGAACGTCGACGTTATCCCGGCCGGCAACGGCATCATGCACCAGATCAATCTGGAGAAGATGTCGCCGGTGATTCAGGCCCGTGGCGGCGTTGCCTTTCCGGATACCTGCGTGGGAACGGACTCGCATACGCCGCACGTCGACGCGCTAGGTGTGATCGCCATCGGTGTTGGCGGCCTGGAAGCTGAGACCGTGATGCTCGGTCTGCCGTCGATGATGCGCCTGCCCGACATCGTCGGTGTGCGCCTGACCGGCAAGCGTCAGCCTGGCATCACCGCCACCGATATCGTCCTCGCGCTGACCGAGTTCCTGCGCAAGGAGCGTGTGGTCGGAGCCTGGGCCGAGTTCTTCGGTGAAGGTGCCGACAGCCTGACCATCGGCGATCGCGCGACCATCTCCAACATGTGCCCGGAATACGGCGCCACCGCTTCGATGTTCTACATCGATCAGCAGACCATCGACTACCTCAAGCTGACCGGCCGCGAGCCGGAGCAGGTCGCGCTGGTCGAGCAGTACGCCAAGGAAACCGGCCTGTGGGCAACCGCTCTCGAAGGTGCCGAGTACGAGCGCGTGCTCGAATTCGATCTGTCCAGCGTCGTGCGCAACATGGCTGGCCCGTCCAACCCGCACAAGCGCCTGCCGACTTCGGCGCTGCACGAGCGTGGCATCGCCGACGAAGACAAGCTGGCTGCAGCGCGCGCCGAAGAGGCCGAAGGTCTGCTGCCCGATGGTGCGGTGATCATTGCCGCTATCACCAGCTGCACCAATACCTCCAACCCGCGCAACGTGGTGGCCGCCGGCCTACTGGCGAAAAAGGCCAACGAGTTGGGCCTGGTGCGCAAGCCTTGGGTGAAGACGTCCTTCGCGCCGGGTTCCAAGGTCGCCAAGCTGTACCTGGAAGAAGCTGGGCTGCTCAGCGAGCTGGAAAAACTCGGTTTCGGCATCGTCGCCTACGCCTGCACCACCTGTAACGGCATGTCCGGTGCGCTGGACCCGGTGATCCAGCAGGAAATCATCGAGCGCGACCTGTACGCCACTGCAGTTCTCTCCGGTAACCGCAACTTCGACGGCCGTATCCACCCGTATGCCAAGCAGGCCTTCCTCGCCTCGCCGCCGCTGGTGGTCGCGTACGCCATCGCCGGTACCGTGCGTTTCGATATCGAGCAGGACGTGCTGGGCACCGACAAGAACGGCAATCCGATCACCCTGAAAGACCTCTGGCCGTCCGACGAGGAGATCGACGCCATCGTCGCGTCCTCGGTGAAGTCCGAGCAGTTCAAGCAGATCTACATCCCGATGTTCGATCTGGGCACCATCGAGGAAGCCAAGAGCCCGCTATACGACTGGCGTCCGATGTCCACCTACATCCGTCGTCCGCCGTACTGGGAAGGCGCGTTGGCTGGCGAGCGCACACTGAAAGGCATGCGTCCGCTGGCGATCCTGCCGGACAACATCACCACCGATCACCTGTCGCCATCCAACGCCATCCTGTTGGATTCGGCGGCCGGTGAATACCTGGCGAAGATGGGGCTGCCGGAAGAGGACTTCAATTCCTACGCAACCCACCGCGGCGACCATCTGACCGCGCAGCGGGCGACGTTCGCCAACCCGCAGCTGGTCAACGAGATGGCGGTGGTCGACGGCAAGGTGCAGAAGGGTTCGCTGGCGCGCGTCGAGCCGGAAGGCAAGGTGATGCGCATGTGGGAAGCCATCGAAACCTACATGACTCGCAAGCAGAACCTGATCATCGTGGCCGGTGCCGACTACGGCCAGGGCAGCTCGCGTGACTGGGCGGCCAAGGGCGTGCGCCTGGCGGGTGTCGAGGTGATCGTCGCCGAAGGCTTCGAGCGTATCCACCGTACCAACCTGGTGGGCATGGGCGTGCTGCCGGTCGAGTTCAAACCGGGCACTACGCGCCTGACCCTTGGCCTTGATGGCACCGAAACCTTCGATATCGAAGGCGAGCTGTCGCCGCGCTGCGACCTGACGCTGGTCATTCATCACAAGAGCGGTGAAGAAACCCGCGCTCCGGTCACCTGCCGCCTCGATACGGCGGCGGAAGTCAGCGTCTACCAGGCCGGCGGCGTGCTGCAGCGTTTCGCCAAGGACTTCCTCGGACAGGCGTGACCGGTCGTCCTCGTAGGGTGGATGGCGCTTTTCCATCCACCGCACCAGCCCGCGCGGTGGATCGGACAAGCGTGATCCACCCTACAACCCAATCATCTTCCAGCCAGGACTCACTCATGGCTCATCAAACCCAGATTAGAATTCCCGCGACCTACATGCGTGGCGGCACCAGCAAGGGCGTGTTCTTCCGCTTGCAGGACCTGCCGGAAAGCTGCCAGGTGCCGGGCGCTGCGCGCGACAAGCTGTTCTTGCGCGTGATCGGTAGTCCCGACCCTTATTCGGCGCACATCGACGGCATGGGCGGCGCCACGTCCAGCACCAGCAAATGCGTCATCCTGTCCAAGAGCACTCGACCTGATCATGACGTCGAGTATCTCTATGGTCAGGTGTCGATCGACAAGCCCTTCGTCGACTGGAGCGGCAACTGCGGCAACCTTTCAACCGGCGCCGGCGCGTTCGCGCTTCATGCTGGCCTGGTGGATGCCGAGCGTATTCCGCAGAACGGCACCTGTGTGGTGCGGATCTGGCAGGCCAACATCGGCAAGCCCATCATCGCCCACGTGCCGGTGGCCAACGGCCAGGTGCAGGAGACCGGCGATTTTGAGCTGGACGGCGTGACCTTTCCGGCTGCAGAGATCGTGCTGGAATTCCTCGATCCGTCCGACGACGGCGAGGAGGGCGGTTCGATGTTTCCCACCGGCAATCTGATCGATGAGCTGGAGGTCCCGGGCATCGGTACGCTCAAGGCGACCATGATCAGCGCCGGCATTCCCACTGTGTTCGTCAATGCCGAGGACATCGGCTACCAGGGCACAGAACTGCGTGAGGACATCAATGGCGATCCGGAGGCTCTGGCTCGTCTGGAGTCGATTCGTGTAGCCGGTGCTCTGCGAATGGGCTTGATCAAGACCGCGGAGGAGGCGCTGACCCGTCAGCACACGCCGAAGGTTGCGTTCGTTTCCCAGCCGAAAAGCTACCGTGCGTCTTCCGGCAAGAACATCGATGCAGGTGAGGTCGATCTGCTCGTGCGGGCGCTGTCCATGGGCAAGCTGCACCACGCCATGATGGGCACCTGTGCGGTGGCCATTGGCACCGCGGCAGCAGTGCCCGGTACGTTGGTCAATTTGGCCGCAGGTGGTGGCGCGCGCCAGGCCGTGCGCTTCGGGCATCCGTCCGGCACGCTGCGGGTCGGTGCCGAGGCGAAGCAGATCGACGGTCAGTGGACGGTTACCAAAGCGATCATGAGCCGCAGCGCGCGCGTGCTGATGGAAGGCTGGGTACGTGTGCCAAGTGACACTTTCTGATGCGCTTCAACTGCCGAAAATCGAATTCTTCCGGCTGAAAAACGCAAAAAGTCCGCACCAAGCGGACTTTTTGTTGTCTAGCGAAGCGGCACTTATTTGAGTCGACGCTCGACGCCTTTCTCCACGAGGATCTTTGCAGAGATTTCTTCGACGGAGAAATGGGTCGAGTTGATGTAGTTGATGTTCTCGCGGCGGAACAGGCTTTCCACCTCGCGGACTTCGAATTCGCACTGAGCGAAGCTGGCATAACGACTGTTGGGTTTGCGTTCGTGGCGAATGGCGGCCAGGCGATCCGGGTCAATGGTCAAACCGAACAGTTTGTCCTTGTACTCCTTGAGGGCGCTCGGCAACTGCAGGCGCTCCATGTCGTCCTCGGTCAAGGGGTAGTTGGCAGCGCGGATGCCGTACTGCATCGCCATATACAGGCAGGTCGGTGTTTTGCCGCAGCGGGAAACGCCGACGAGGATGAGGTCCGCCTTGTCGTAGTAGCGAGTGCGGGCGCCGTCATCGTTATCGAGGGCGAAGTTAACCGCCTCGATACGCTCCATGTAATTGGCGTTGTGG
Organism: Pseudomonas sp.; assembly: GCA_007713455.1. GTDB lineage: Bacteria > Pseudomonadota > Gammaproteobacteria > Pseudomonadales > Pseudomonadaceae > Stutzerimonas > Stutzerimonas chloritidismutans. Next base: position 218,323 of record VMRT01000007.1, on the reverse strand, counting down.
CTGATGGAGTGGGATTTACCAACGGAGTAGGAGGAACGTGACATCAGCTCATGTTCCAACGGCGCAAGAAAGGAAGAGAAGATGTCGATCATGAAGCCATTGGATTCGGCCAGAATGTCACGGATTTCCTGGTTCACCAGGGTGTCGAATATGATCGGCCGGCCACCGTCCTTTTCCGCGGCATTATTGATTTGCTGTACCATGGCCCGCGCTTTTTCGGCGGTGTCTATGTATGGGCGGGTCAGCTTCGTGAAGGTAATGTTCTCGAACTGTGCCAGAAGACTCTGGCCCAGGGTTTCCGCGGTGATGCCTGTGCCGTCAGAAATGAAGAAAGCAGTTCGTTTCATGTGCCTTGGGCCTTAAGTCGAGAACGGTTCCCAGCTATAGTAGGCCCTTCGCCGAGCCCGGTTGGCGGGCATTGTTACTTATTTTGCAGGGTCGGGCCACAGTCGTGCGGCCAGGCTCCGGTCGAGTTTCCAACACTAATGTGGAGAGATCACCTTGGTAGAGTACGTAGTTTCCCTCGATAAGCTCGGCAATCATGACGTTGAGCGTGTAGGGGGCAAGAACGCCTCCCTCGGCGAGATGATCAGCAACCTCGCAGGCGCGGGTGTTTCGGTGCCTGGCGGTTTCGCCACTACGGCCCAGGCCTATCGTGATTTCATGGAGCTCAGCGGTCTCAACGAGCAGATCCATGCGCTTCTCGATGCGCTGGACGTGGATGACGTCAACGCCCTAGCCAAAGCCGGCGCGCAGATTCGCGGTTGGGTCATGGAGGCGCAGTTCCCGCCGAAGCTGGATGCCGACATCCGCAGTGCATTCGCAGAAATGTCCGGTGGTAACGACCATATGGCGGTCGCGGTTCGCTCCTCGGCCACTGCAGAAGACCTGCCGGACGCTTCCTTCGCTGGTCAGCAGGAAACCTTCCTCAACATCCGTGGCGTGGACAACGTTATCCGCGCGACCAAGGAAGTGTTCGCCTCGCTGTTCAATGACCGTGCCATTGCCTATCGCGTGCATCAGGGCTTTGATCACAAACTGGTCGCCCTGTCTGCCGGTGTGCAGCGCATGGTGCGTTCGGAAACCGGCACCGCCGGCGTCATGTTCACTCTGGATACCGAATCCGGCTTCCGCGGCGTGGTGTTCATCACCGGCGCCTACGGGCTGGGTGAAACTGTCGTTCAGGGCGCGGTCAATCCGGATGAATTCTATGTCCACAAGCACACGCTGGAAGCCGGTCGCCCGGCAATCCTGCGCCGCAACCTGGGCAGCAAGGCAATCAAGATGGTGTACGGCGCCGAAGCCAGTGCCGGCAAGTCGGTCAAGACGGTAGACGTCGACCAGGCCGATCGCATGCGCTTCTGTCTGACCGACGAAGAAGTGACCAACCTCGCCAAGCAGGCCATGACCATCGAGAAGCACTACGGGCGTCCGATGGACATCGAGTGGGCCAAAGATGGCGACGACAACCAGTTGTATATCGTCCAGGCACGTCCGGAAACCGTTAAGAGCCGCAGCAGCGCCAATGTCATGGAGCGCTACCTGCTGAAGGAAAAAGGCACCGTACTGGTCGAAGGTCGTGCCATCGGTCAGCGAATCGGCGCCGGCCCGGTCAAGGTCATCCACGACGTCAGCGAAATGGACAAGGTTCAGCCGGGCGACGTGCTGGTTTCCGACATGACCGACCCGGATTGGGAACCGGTGATGAAGCGCGCCAGCGCCATCGTCACCAACCGTGGCGGGCGCACCTGCCACGCGGCGATCATCGCCCGCGAGCTGGGGATTCCGGCGGTCGTGGGTTGCGGTAATGCCACCGAGTTGCTGAAGGACGGTCAGCGCGTGACCGTTTCCTGCGCCGAAGGCGACACCGGTCTGATCTTCGATGGGGAGCTGGGCTTCGACATTCGTCAGAACTCCATCGACGCCATGCCGGAACTGCCGTTCAAGATCATGATGAACGTCGGCAACCCTGACCGTGCCTTCGACTTCGCGCATCTGCCGAACGAGGGCGTCGGCCTGGCCCGCCTCGAGTTCATCATCAACCGCATGATCGGCGTGCACCCCAAGGCGCTGCTGAACTTCGACGGTCTGCCTGCAGATGTGAAGAGCAGCGTGGAGAAGCGCATCGCCGGCTACGACGATCCCGTCAACTTCTACGTCGAGAAGCTGGTCGAGGGCGTAAGCACCCTGGCCGCCGCGTTCTGGCCGAAGAAGGTCATCGTGCGCCTGTCGGACTTCAAGTCGAACGAGTACGCCAATCTCATCGGCGGCAAGCTGTACGAGCCGGAAGAAGAGAACCCGATGCTCGGCTTCCGCGGTGCGTCCCGCTATATCAGCGATTCGTTCCGTGACTGCTTCGAGCTCGAATGCCGCGCGATGAAGAAAGTCCGCGACGTGATGGGCCTGACCAATGTCGAGCTGATGGTGCCTTTCGTCCGCACTCTGGGCGAAGCGTCGCAGGTCATCGATCTGCTGGCGAAGTACGGCCTCAAGCGCGGCGAGAATGGCCTGCGCGTCATCATGATGTGCGAGCTGCCTTCCAATGCGCTGCTGGCAGATGAGTTCCTGGAGTTCTTCGATGGCTTCTCCATCGGCTCGAACGACATGACCCAGCTGACCCTCGGCCTGGACCGCGACTCCGGCATCATCGCCCACCTGTTCGATGAGCGTAATCCGGCGGTGAAAAAGCTGTTGGCCAACGCCATCCAGGCATGCAACAAGGCCGGCAAGTACATCGGTATCTGTGGTCAGGGTCCTTCGGATCACCCGGATCTTGCCAAGTGGCTGATGGAGCAGGGCATCGAGAGCGTCTCCCTGAATCCTGACTCGGTGCTCGATACCTGGTTCTTCCTGGCCGATCGCGAGATCTGACGGTTGAGTCGGTAACAAGAAACGGGGCGTCAGCCCCGTTTTCGTTGGCGCTGATAATCGTCATTCCAGCGATTTCGTTCCGCCTAGAGCGTCCAGCGGCTAATATGCGCGCCTATATGGCTGTACGCTGGATGTCGCCGTAATTTCCAAGCAGAAGGAGTTTCCCATGCAATACGTCACGCCTGATCTGTGCGATGCCTATCCGGACCTGGTGCAGGTCGTCGAGCCGCTGTTCAGCAACTTCGGTGGTCGCGATTCCTTCGGTGGAGAGATCGTGACCATCAAGTGTTTCGAGGACAATTCGCTGGTCAAGGACCAGGTCGACGTCGACGGTACGGGCAAGGTGCTGGTGGTCGATGGCGGCGGCTCGCTGCGTCGTGCGCTGCTGGGTGACATGCTTGCCGAGAAAGCCGCACGCAATGGTTGGGAAGGTCTGGTTATCTACGGTTGCGTTCGTGACGTCGATGTTCTCGCGCAGACCGAGCTTGGCGTTCAGGCCCTGGCCAGTCATCCCATGAAGACCGACAAGCGCGGCATCGGTGATCTCAACGTTCCGGTGACGTTTTGCGGTGTGACGTTCCGTCCCGGTGAATACGTATACGCCGATAACAACGGCATCATCGTGTCGCCTGAGCCGCTTTCCATGCCGGAGTAAAGCCGGCTCTAACGGCTGTGCGTGCCATCATTCCTGAGCCCGGCGATGCCGGGCTTTTCATGACCAGCGACGGAACGGATAGATGCGGGAAACCGAAAGCGAACAGCACGGGCTGATCCACGCCTTTGTTCTCGATGGCAGCGGCGGGGCTCGCCAGATCGGCTATAGCGATCTGCCGGAGCTGCAGCTTGCGGCCAATGAGAGCATCTGGCTGCACTGGGATCGTGGCCAGCCCCAGGCGCAGGATTGGCTGCGCAGGCAAAGCGGGCTCAGTGGGTTCGCTTGCGATGTGCTGCTTGAGGAGAACACGCGCCCGCGCGTCTTGGCGCTGCCGCAGGAAGGGCTCTTGCTGTTCTTGCGGGGGGTGAATCTGAACCCCGATGCCGAGCCAGAAGACATGGTTTCCGTGCGCGTATTCGCCGATCAAAAGCGGGTCATTTCGCTTCGCCTTCGGCCGCTGCGCTCCACCGAAGTAGTGATTCGATCGCTGTCGGAAGGTCGGGGGCCGAAATCGACCTCTGAACTGCTGCTCTATCTGGCAGAGGCGATGACCGAGCGAGTCGATGATCTGGTCACTCAGCTGGCCGAGCGCATTGACGCCGTGGAAGAGCGGCTCGAGGGAGATGAGCAATACACCCTGGAACATGCTTCGATGCTTTCCTTGCGCCGGCAGGCCGCGAGCCTGCGGCGCTTCCTGCTGCCGCAGCGCGAGCTCTACGGCCAGATGACGCGTAATCAACCGAGCTGGTTTGCCGAGGATGACACTGAATACTGGAACGAGCTGAGTAACCGGCTCATCCGTTATCTGGAAGAACTTGAGATGGTCCGCGAGCGCGTGAATCTGGTGTTGGAGTCGGAGCATCGCAGGCTGAGCGAGCGGATGAACCGCACCATGTACCTGCTGGCTATAATTACCGGCTTTTTTCTGCCGCTCAGCTTCCTGACTGGGCTGCTGGGGATCAATGTGGGTGGTATTCCCGGGGCCGAGTTTTCCTACGGGTTCGTCGTTGCCTGCCTGCTCATCGGCGGCGTTGCGCTGTTGCAATGGTGGATACTGCGCCGCCTGCGTTGGGTGTGAATGTGACTCCCACCTAACCGTAAGCCGTCTAGACCACATACTTTAGCGAGGTTTGCATGCGCGATCCCTTCGAAGAATCCCTGCGCGATCTGCTCAACAAGCCCTCGGTTCATGATGACGACGCTTGTCTGGGCCGTGTGTTGAAAACGGCCAACCGGCAGGTTGGTGCCGGTGACCTGTTTGCACTGATCGGTCACTGGCTGCAGGCCTTGATGATCGCAGTCAACAGCGGCTCAGGTCATGTTGCTCCGGTTTCTCGCCGAGAAACACCTAACTGTTCGTTCGATAAGGCTGATTGATCATGGAATTCGATCCCTGGACCCAGAGTCTGTTGTCGGCGATGAGCTCCCTTTGGGCTTCCGTCGCCGCGTTCATTCCCCGATTGTTCGGCGCATTGGTCGTCGTCCTGCTTGGTTTCGTCGTCGCAAAGCTCCTCGACACCCTGCTTTCCAAAGTGCTTGCCAAGGTGGGCCTGGACCGGCTGATGGCGGGTACCGGTCTGACCAAGCTGCTGGGGCGGGCGGGGATCCGCATTCCGGTTTCCGCGCTGATCGGCAAGGTCGTGTACTGGTTTGTGCTGCTCATTTTTCTGGTTTCAGCCGCTGAATCGCTGGGGCTTGAGCGAGTGTCGGCAACGCTGGATATGCTGGCCCTCTACGTACCTAAAGTCTTTGGCGCGGCACTGATTCTGCTCGCAGGCGTGCTCTTGGCGCAGTTGCTCAGCGGCCTGGTGCGTGGCGCTGCCGAGAGTGTCGGGCTGGACTATGCCAACGGCCTGGCGCGCATGGCGCAGGGGCTCGTGATCATCATCAGCATCTCCGTTGCGATCGGACAGCTCGAGGTCAAGACCGAACTCCTCAACTATGTCATCGCCATCGTGCTGATCACCGTCGGCTTGGCAGTTGCGCTTGCGTTTGGACTCGGCAGTCGCGAGCTGGTATCGCAGATACTGGCTGGCATCTATGTGCGTGAGCTTTACGAGGTAGGGCAGCGCGTGTGCCTGGCGGATATCGAAGGACAGATCGAGGAAATCGGAACAGTCAAGACATTGCTACTGACCGACGACGGCGAACTGACCTCTGTCGCTAACAGAGCACTGCTCGAACAACGCGTCGGCAGCCGTTAGCCTTGCGATTCTGGTAAAGTACGTCGCCTTTTTTCCGGTTTCCTTAATGGTGGCCGTGCCCCCGACTGCCGGCTCGAAGCGTCTTGACTAAAACCCCATCGTCCATATCGCGCTACGACCCTCGCCAGCTCACCGACGAAGAGCTGGTGCAGCATGCTCATGTCGAACTATTTCATATAACGCGTGCATATGAAGAGCTTATGCGGCGATATCAGCGCACACTGTTCAATGTATGTGCTCGTTACTTGGGGAACGAGCGGGACGCTGACGATGTATGTCAGGAAGTTATGCTCAAGGTTTTATATGGGCTGAAAAACTTCGAGGGCAAATCGAAATTCAAGACGTGGCTATATAGCATCACTTATAACGAATGCATTACTCAATATCGTAAGGAGCGCCGCAAGCGGCGTTTGCTTGACGCACTCAGCCTCGACCCGCTTGAAGAGGCATCCGACGAGAAGGCGCCGAGAATCGAGGAGAAGACTGGGCTCGACCGGTGGCTCGTGCATGTGAATCCGATCGATCGAGAGATACTGGTGTTGCGTTTTGTTGCTGAACTTGAGTTTCAAGAAATCGCGGACATCATGCATATGGGTTTGAGTGCTACGAAGATGCGATACAAGCGTGCGCTCGATAAGCTGCGGGAAAAATTTTCCGATACTACTGAAACTTAATCCTGGAAACTTGTCTTATACCTTGCGAACAGCTTGGGCATACAGACAGCCGGTTTCCTTAGATTGTTCTGATTCTAACCACCAGATGGGGATTTACGGATGAAACTTAAAAACACCTTAGGCGTCGTTATCGGTTCGATGGTTGCCGCCACTTCTCTCAGCGCGCTGGCCCAAGGACAGGGCGCCGTAGAGGTGGAAGCGTTCGGTAAGCACTATTTCACCGATAGCTCGCGTGACGTGCAGCGTGACGGCGAGCTTTATGGCGCTGGCGCCAGCTACTTCCTTACCGACGATGTTTCCCTAGGCCTGTCCTACGGCGAATACCATGACCTGACCTCCAAGGATCCGGTCGGCGCCGATGGCAGCCACAAGAACATCAAGGGCAGCCTTACTTCTCTGGATGCTGCCTACCACTTCGGCGCGCCAGGCGTAGGCCTGCGTCCGTACGTCTCCGCTGGTGTGGCTCATCAGAGCATCGGCCAGGCGACTCGTGGCGGTCGTGACAGCAGCACCTTCGCTAATGTTGGTACCGGTCTCAAGTACTACTTCACCGAGAACTTCTTTGCCAAGGCCAGCGTCGACGGCATGTACAACATCGATGCAGACGAAGCTGAGTGGATGGCTGGTGTTGGTGTCGGTCTGAACTTCGGTGGTGGTGCTCGCGAGGTTGCAGCAGTCGAGCCGACTCCAGAGCCGGCTCCGGCTCCGATTGTCGACAACGAACCAGAGCCTGCTCCTGAGCTGGTCCGTGTCGAACTGGACGTCAAGTTCGATTTCGACAAGTCGCGCGTCCGTGAAGAAAGCTACAGCGATATCAAGAACCTCGCTGACTTCATGCAGCAGTACCCGCAGACCAACACCACTGTTGAAGGTCACACTGACTCCGTTGGTACTGACCAGTACAACCAGCGTCTGTCCGAGCGTCGTGCCGAAGCAGTGCGCAACGTTCTGGTCAACGAATACGGTGTTGAGGGTGGCCGCGTGAACTCCGCAGGTTACGGTGAGTCCCGTCCGGTTGCCGACAACGCCACTGAGGAAGGTCGTCAGATCAACCGTCGCGTTGAAGCAGAAGTGGAAGCTCAGGTTCAGTAATCTGAGTTAGCTACGCCTAGAAAAGCCCGGCTAGTCCGGGCTTTTCTTTGTCTGTGGGAAAAGACTATCTAGTGGCATCCCTTTTTCCCGATGGTGTTTTTGCTGCGGCTGTGCTGCGCGGTGATGGCTGGTGTGGCCGGTGCGCATTGCTGTAGCAGCGTGCGTGTGCAGGCGTTGGTCGCCGCTCTGATTGGCGAAGGGGGCAGCGGCGATGGAGGCAATAAAAAACCCCGCCGAGGCGGGGTTTTTTATTGCCTTACGGCGTCATCAGACTTCGACGACCTTGATCTTGGCCTTCTCCGCAGCGTCACGGAATTCGGCGATCTGGTCGAAAGACAGGTAGCGATAGATATCGGCAGCCATGCTGTCGATGTTCTTCGCGTATTCCATGTACTCCTCGACGGTCGGCAGCTTGCCGGTGATGGACGCTACTGCCGCCAGCTCTGCCGAAGCCAGGTAGACGTTAGTGGCGTCACCCAGACGATTCGGGAAGTTACGAGTGGAGGTAGAAACCACAGTGGAACCGGTTTGCACGCGAGCCTGGTTACCCATGCACAGCGAGCAGCCCGGCATTTCCATGCGCGCGCCAGCCTTGCCGTAGATGCCGTAGTAGCCTTCCTCGGTCAGCTGATGAGCGTCCATCTTGGTCGGCGGAGCCAGCCACAGACGGGTCGGAATGCCACCCTTGACCTTGTCGAGCAGCTTGCCGGCAGCGCGGAAGTGGCCGATGTTGGTCATGCAGGAGCCGATGAAGACTTCGTCGATCTTCTCGCCAGCAACGGTGGACAGCAGGCGGGCATCGTCCGGGTCGTTCGGCGCGCAGAGCACGGGCTCTTTCACTTCGGCCAGGTCGATTTCGATCACTGCAGCGTATTCGGCGTCCTTATCTGCTTCCAGCAGCTTCGGATCGGCGACCCACGCTTCCATCGCTTGAGCGCGGCGCTCCAGGGTGCGGGCGTCACCGTAACCTTCGCTGATCATCCAGCGCAGCATGGTGATGTTGGACTTCAGGTACTCGGCGATCGAGTCTTCCGGCAGCTTGATGGTGCAGCCGGCAGCCGAACGCTCGGCGGAGGCGTCGGACAGCTCGAATGCCTGCTCCACGGTCAGCTGGTTGAGACCTTCGATCTCGAGAATACGACCGGAGAAGATGTTCTTCTTGCCCTTCTTCTCGACAGTCAGCAGACCCTGCTGAATGGCGTAGTAGGGGATGGCATGAACCAGGTCACGCAGGGTGATGCCGGGCTGCATCTGACCCTTGAAGCGCACCAGTACGGATTCCGGCATGTCCAGCGGCATAACGCCAGTGGCGGCGGCGAAGGCGACCAGGCCGGAGCCGGCCGGGAAGGAGATGCCGATCGGGAAGCGGGTGTGCGAGTCACCACCGGTACCAACGGTATCCGGCAGCAGCATGCGGTTCAGCCAGCTGTGGATGATGCCGTCGCCCGGACGCAGGGACACGCCGCTGCGGTTCATGATGAAGTCCGGCAGGGTGTGGTGGGTGTTGACGTCGATCGGCTTTGGATAGGCAGCGGTGTGGCAGAACGACTGCATGACCAGATCGGCGGAGAAGCCCAGGCAAGCCAGGTCTTTCAGCTCGTCGCGAGTCATCGGGCCAGTGGTGTCCTGCGAGCCGACGGTGGTCATCTTCGGTTCGCAGTAGGTGCCCGGACGAACGCCCTTGCCTTCCGGCAAGCCGCAGGCGCGACCGACCATCTTCTGCGCGAGGGTGAAACCTTTGCCACTGTCAGTCGGCGCTTCCGGCTTCTTGAACAGGGTGGACGGTGCCAGACCCAGCTCGGCGCGGGCCTTCTCGGTCAGGCCGCGGCCGATGATCAGCGGAATACGACCGCCAGCACGGACTTCGTCCAGCAGGACGTCGGTCTTCAGTTCGAAAGTGGTGACGACTTCATCGGTGCCGTGCTTGCAAACCTTGCCAGCGTATGGATAGACGTCGATCACGTCGCCCATGGCCAGGTTGCTGCAGTCGAATTCGATCGGCAGGGCACCGGCATCTTCCATGGTGTTGTAGAAGATCGGGGCGATCTTTGTGCCGAAGCAGAAGCCACCGGCGCGCTTGTTCGGCACGTTCGGGATGTCGTCACCGAAGAACCACAGCACGGAGTTGGTGGCCGACTTGCGCGAGGAGCCGGTACCGACCACGTCGCCGACATAAGCAACTGGGAAGCCCTTAGCTTTCAGTTCTTCCATCTGCTTGATTGGGCCGACCGAGCCCGGTACGTCCGGGTTGATGCCTTCACGAGTCATTTTCAGCATGGCCAGCGCGTGCAGCGGGATGTCAGGGCGCGACCAGGCGTCTGGAGCAGGCGACAGATCGTCGGTGTTGGTTTCGCCAGTGACCTTGAATACGGACAGGGAAACTTTTTCGGCAACTGCCGGGCGGTTGGTGAACCACTCGCCTTCGGCCCAGGACTGCATCACAGCCTTGGCATGCTCGTTACCGGCCTTGGCTTTTTCGGCCACGTCGTGGAAAGCGTCGAACATCAGCAGGGTGTGCTTCAGTTGCTCGGCGGCAACGGCGGCCAGTTCGGCGTTATCCAGCAGCTCGACCAGAGTGGCGATGTTGTAGCCGCCCTGCATGGTGCCCAGCAGTTCGACAGCGCGCTGCTTGCTCAGCAATGGCGAGGAGGTTTCACCTTTGGCCAGGGCGGACAGGAAGCCGGCCTTGACGTAGGCGGCTTCGTCGACGCCAGCAGGGACGCGGTTGGTGATCAGGTCAACGAGGAATTCTTCTTCGCCGGCTGGCGGATTCTTCAGCAGCTCAACCAGGCCTGCGGTTTGCTCGGCGTTCAGCGGCTGGGGCACGACGCCCTGGGCGGCACGCTCTTCTACGTGTTTGCGATAGGCTTCAAGCACAGTTTTTACCCTCATCATTGGTCCCTTGGGTGTTTCGGGACGCGCATCCGGAAGCTGTTTTCAAAGTTTTACGCCAGGCGGGCGAGGCCGGATGGGCAGGGTAAAGATAAATCTGCGCATCCGGCACGCAGCCGGTTCAACTGTGCTCGTGACGCTTTGAAAACAGCTTCGTATGGAATGTGGCGCCAAAAACGGCGGGCCGATACTACTGGAAATGGCCCCAAAAGTTAAGTCGAGCGCCAGCGGCGGCCGCCGCCAAGGCTTCGTGAGCTTGCGTGAAAAGATTTCGCTCGGGCCCGCGGGGCCTGGGCTTGTGGCGGCGCAAGAGGGGGCCACGCTTTAAACAAGGATGACCCTGGTAGGACAAAAGTCTAAGATGCTCGGCCCGCCATCAACCTGCTTCGGTCATGTCCTCACAGCGCATCAAAACCCCTTGCATTGGTCTGTGCTCGACGGTGTACGGCGATATCGTCTGCCGTGGGTGCAAGCGATTCCATCATGAGGTGGTTAACTGGAACGCCTATGGCGAAGAGGAAAAGCGGGCGGTATGGCGGCGTCTGGAAATCCTCCTGGCGCAGGTCATGACGGCCAAACTCGAAGTGTTCGATGCTCAGCTGTTGCGCCAGCAGCTGGAGGCTCGGCAGATCCGCTTTGTAGTGGAGCAGTCTCCCTACTGCTGGGCCTATCAGTTGATCGCGCGCGGTGCGCGGCTGATTCAGCAGCTCGAAGCCTATGGCGTTGCTTTGCTACCCGAATTCCGTGATCGACCGCTGCCTGAACTGCGCGACGCGATCGATCAGGAGTTCTTCCTGCTTTCCGAGGCTCATTACGAACGCTACATCGCGCCACGCTTTCTAGCGGAAGGTATCGACTTCAGGGTCTGATGAAGCCCGCGGGCCAGCGCTTTCGTTCGGAGCGGTCTGACTCAGTGGCGAACCAGGTCTTCGAGGTGATCGATGATGTCGTTTGGCTTGAGTACCAGGACATCGCTTTCCAGCGTGTCGAGCACCACCTCGGCAGTGTTACCCATCAGCGCGCCAGAGAATCCGGTCCTCGCCACCGTGCCGATCACTGTGACGACGGCCTTGAGCTGGTGGCAAACGCGCGGAATCAGCGCATCGGCAGGGCCTTCCTCGACATGTAGCTGAGCGTCAGGAATCTGAAACTCTTCCTGGAACTGCTTGCAGGCATCTCTATACCGAGCTTCGATGGTTTCCTTGAGTTGGAACGCCGGGTCGGCGGCGGAAAGCATCGCTGAAGGATGCGCACTGATGACGTGCAGCTTGCCGTCGGCGAGGCTGGCGATCTCGTAGCCGTGATTGATGATGGTCGCGTGCAGCGTGCGGTGTTCCAGATCGGCGTTGCCGACGTCCACCGCGGCGAGAATGTTTCCACCTGTCCATGGCTTGTCAGTTTTCACCATCAGCACCGGACTGGGGCAATAACGCAGCAGCTTCCAGTCCTCGGGAGTGAGCAGGGCGCGCTTGAGGGGGTTGTCCGGCACGTGCTGCTTGACGACCAACCCGCAACCTTCGGCCTGCTGCACGTTGATGATGGTCTGATGGATGCTCTCGTGCCACGCCTGCTGGGTGGACACCTGATGGCCCTCGCTAGCCAGCTGTTCGCTCAGTGCAGTCAGGTGGGCACCGTGGTCGTGTTTGGTATCGCACACCAGCAGGTGCAGGCGGGACTGGCTGACACTTGCGATCAGTCGCGCACGTTTGAGTGCCAGCTCTTGCGGCTGGTTCGGGTCAATTACCACGAGGATGCAGCGAATGGCTTGCATGATCGGCTCCATTTCCAGATTCAGGTTGGTCAACTATAGACAAGCCTGCGATGCCGGCCGTGATGTATATCAAGCAAGGCTGGCTGCTCCGCGCGGCATTCGCAATAATGCCCGTCCGGTGTCCGGCGGTGCCATTTAACTGTCGGCTTATTAAGTTCCTGAATATGCAAGGCTAGACATGCTTCCTGATCTCAACGAATTCCTCGGTTGTGCCACACCCGCCGCATGGGTGGATGCAGCGTTGCAGAATCAGGATGTGATGCTCATCGATCATGGAAACTGCGAGAAGAAGGCGGCAGGTGCGGCGTTCCAGTTGATGTTTCGCTACGTTGACAAACCGGACCTGCAGAACAAGATGTCGCGCCTCGCCCGTGAGGAGCTGCGTCATTTCGAGCAGGTACTGGCAATCGTTCGCCGACGTGAGATCCAGCTGCGGAACGTTGGGTCGTCACGCTATGCAGCCGGCCTGCGTGAACTCGTACGCAATCATGAGCCGTACCGGCTGACTGATACGCTGGTGATCGGTGCCTTTATCGAGGCACGCTCCTGTGAGCGTTTCGCCATGTTGGTGCCGCATCTGGATGAGGAGCTGGGCAAGTTCTATCACGGGCTGCTCAAGTCGGAAGCGCGGCACTTTCAGGACTATCTCAAGCTGGCGTACCAATATGGCGATGCGGCCGATGTCGATGCGGCGATCATTCGGGTACGTGAACGCGAGCGCGAACTCATCGAAAGCCCGGACGCCGAGTTTCGCTTCCACAGCGGCGTGCCGCTGGCGGCTTAGTTCAGATCGAACGGGGCCTGTTGAAAGCCGCTCTCATCGACCTGTAACGCCCAGCCTTGCTGGTCCCAGTCGCCGAGCACGATGCGCCGTGCCGGGCGGCCGTCGACTTCCAGTTCGTGTGTCGCGGGGCGATGGGTGTGGCCATGGATCAGGGTCCGCACGCCATGCTCGGCGAGTACTCGAGGGATCAGCTCCGGGGTGACATCGATGATGTCCGAAGCCTTTATGCGCGTCTGGGCGCGACTTTCATTGCGCAGCTTGCGCGCGAGTTTTCGGCGAGTGGACAACGGCAGATGACGCAGGATGAACAGGCTGAGCGGATTGCGCAGCAAACGCCGTAGCCGCATGTAGCCTTCGTCGCGGGTGCACAGGCTGTCGCCATGCATCAGCAGGACGCGCTCACCGCCGAGCTCGACCACACTCGGGTCGCCCAGCAGCGTACAGCCCGCCGCGCGGCAGAAGCCCTTGCCCAGCATGAAGTCACGGTTGCCGTGCATCAGGTAAATGCGCGTACCGCGTTCGCTCAGGGCGCGTAGCGCGTCGGCGATCGATTGCTGGAAGGGTGTCATGGCATCGTCGCCGATCCAGACCTCAAAAAAGTCGCCGAGTATGTACAGCGCTTCGGCCTGGCACGCGCGAGTGGCGAGAAAATGCAGAAACGCCCGGGTAATGTCCGGGCGTTCCTCTTCCAGGTGCAGATCGGAGATCAGCAGGATCACTCGCGATTACTCGACGATTTCCGCTTTCTCGATCACCACGTCTTCCACTGGAACGTCCTGGTGACCGGATTTCATGGTGGTCGCCACGGCTTTGATCTTCTCGACCACGTCCATGCCTTCGGTCACCTCGCCGAACACGGCGTAACCCCAGCCCTGAACGGTTGGCGCGCTGTGGTCGAGAAAGTCGTTGTCCTTCACGTTGATGAAGAACTGCGCGGAGGCAGAGTGCGGCTCCATGGTGCGGGCCATGGCCAGGGTACCGGTCTTGTTCGACAGGCCGTTGTTGGCCTCGTTCTTGATAGGGGCGCGAGTCGGCTTCTGCTTCATGCCAGACTCGAAACCGCCGCCTTGGATCATGAAGTTGCTGATCACGCGGTGGAAGATGGTGCCGTCGTAGTGACCGCTCTTCACGTATTCCTTGAAGTTGGCAGTGGTTTCCGGTGCCTTGTCTTCGAACAGGTTGACGGTGATGACGCCGTAGTTGGTGTGCAGTTTGATCATCGGGGAGAGATTCCGTTTTCGTGGGGCTGGCCAAGTGCGGGACAGGCAGCTGCAAGGGTCGTCGTACCGAATGCCGTCGGGCGCTGATGGCAGTGCCGCCTTGGGCGCATTGCTCTGTCAGGGGGTTGACGGGTCCGCTATGATAAGCGCTTTGGTGCGACACGTGTGTACGTGTTGTACTTGGTCTGGTTCACTGCACCATAGCTCCAAATCCTTTGCTATCAAGGGGTTAATGCTTAAAACAGCAGTCAATGTACCCGGCTCTGCCTGGTAATCCTAGCTTCGGACGCTATGCGTTCTGACGAAGCTAGGCAAGAAAATCTGCATCAGTTCATACCCTAAATGGGTTAAGAATGGGTGTAGAAAACCAGAAAGTAGCTCTCTGGCCCGCCTGGATTGTTACAAATAATGTCTAAACCTGAGGGTGAATTTTGCCCTTAGGGTAGAAATTCGTCCCTCTCGTTCGGCATAGCGCCTTTATCACCGTCGTGAGACGTTGGGGGACGTTGAACCAAGTACGGAGCGTCAAGCTCCGAATCGCATTGCTCAACTCTGCTTGCAAAGGGAGTACCGAGCCTGGCGTGTACCCGCCAGTTCATTAGATCGGCATGCGTCAGGGGCCAACCCTGGGGTGTGAAGCCCGATCAACAATGTCTTGCTCATTTAGAGGGTGTTATCCGGTGACGGAGAACGCTATGCGTCCGAATTGCACGGATGTAACGAGGCTAATGACCCAACCCGCATGGCTAACACATGTGAATCGTCGCCAGAACCCTCGTAACTATCGACGGGCCTACGGCAATTATTGGCCTCAGCCAAACGGCACAGCAGTTGGCATCACAGTCAAAGCTTGTGATGCGGTACCACACAACTGTCGGGGGATAGACGAAGCCTAAACGGGGAATTGATGCGACTCGGGGAACGTGGCAATCCCGACCACTCGCCTGGTCAGCAACATCGGTCAGGCAGGCAAACCGCAAGGGGCGCTGATGGGTGTGGGGAATGGGAGGATGCAAAAAGCGAAGGGCTGCCTGTAACGGGTGGCATACCGGTTGAAATATCACTGGCAGGGGCAACCCTGGCTGACGTGCATCTGGTTTACGAGCGCAAAACATAGCCGCTGATTCCAGCGACAACCAAACGACCCTATGGGCGACTACTGCCCATAGGGGAGTAGTCCGTCCTGAATGGTGATTTCAGGAGGACAGTATGAAAACGCAACCAGCAGCACCGGTCGCGTCTGCGTCCTTCGACGGGATGAAGAACTGGCACGATCTCGATTGGGCCAGGATTCAACAAACCGTTCGGAAAACGCAGCTAAAGATTGCGCAGGCAACTGGGGAAGGCGACTGGCGCAGGGTTAAACGCCTGCAACGACTGCTGACCCACTCGTTCTATGGCCGCTGTCTGGCTGTAAGGCGAGTCACGGAGAACCGGGGTCGCAAGACACCGGGTGTCGATGGAGAAACCTGGGGAACGCCTCAGGCCAAGCTCCAGGCCGTGGGACGTCTGTCGAAAAAGCGAGGCTATCGGCCCAAACCGCTAAAGCGGGTATGGATACCGAAGCCCGGCAAGCTAGAGAAACGCCCATTGGGTATCCCGACGATGTTGGATCGGGCCATGCAGGCGCTGTATCTACAAGCGTTGGAACCTGTAATCGAAAGCACCAGCGATCCGAAATCCTATGGATTTCGCCCGGATCGTTCGACTGCTGACGCAATGGTCGAGCTTTTCCACCTGCTGTCGCCGCAAACGGCGCCGGTCTGGATTCTGGAAGGCGACATCAAAGGTTTCTTCGACAACATCAACCATGAATGGCTGTGCCGGAATGTCCCGATGGACAGGACGGTATTGCGCAAGTGGTTGAAGGCCGGGGTTATCGACCGGCGACAACTCATGGCTACGGAGGCCGGGACGCCGCAGGGAGGAATTATCTCGCCCTGTCTGGCAAACGCCACCCTGAATGGCTTGGAAACCCAGTTGAAGCACCATCTGGTGCAGAAGCTGGGGGTTAAAAAAGCCAAGACGGTCAAGGTGCAGTGTGTGCGCTATGCGGATGACTTTGTCGTTACGGCAGCCTCGAAAGAGCTGCTGGAGGAAGAGGTCAAACCCTGGGTAGAGCAATTTCTGTCGGCACGAGGGGTTGCGCTGTCACAGGCGAAAACGCAGATCACGCACATCAATCAAGGCTTCGATTTTCTGGGGTGGAATTTCAGGAAGTACGTGCCGAAATCGCCGTATAGGAAAGCCAAGCTGCTGATCAAACCCTCGAAGAAGAGCGCCTCGGTGTTCTATCGGAAAGTAGGCGAGATCATCAAAAACAGCGGGGCACTGACGCAGGAAGCGTTGATCGGCCAGCTGAACCCGGTACTGAAGGGGTGGGCGCAATACCACTCCCCAGTCGTGGCAAAACAAACCTTCAGCAAGCTGGATAGCCTGATTTTCTGGCGGCTCTGGAGGTGGGCGAAGCGGAGGCATTCGAAGAAGTCGGCTGACTGGATCAGGAATAAATACTTCCGATCCGTAGGCGGGCAGAACTGGGTGTTTGCGCATCCCTACAAAAATGGTAAGGGAGAAAGGCATTACCGACGGCTGTACAAGCTGGCGGAAACCGCAATCGTGCGTCACAAGCGTTTACCGGGTGAGTATCAGCCCTACGACGCGGCGCATGAGCTGAAGTGGGAGGCGTTGAGGGTCCAACGGATGCAGCACAAGCTGCGTTATCGGGGACAGATACTCAGTATCTTTCACAGACAGAAGGGGCTTTGTGCCCTGTGCGGGCATGCGATCAGTAAGGAAACCGGTTGGCACGACCATCACGTCATCAGACGTGTGGACGGCGGGACGGATACCTTGAGGAACCGTGTGCTGCTTCATCCCAACTGCCATGCGCTGGTGCATAGTCAGCGTGAAAAGGTAACTCTGCGATACGGTGGTCTGGAATGTTAAGATCACGCGACATTGTTGCCGGTCAGTCATCAGCTGACTTTTCGTAAACTTGAGCCGTATGCGGTGAAAGCCGCACGTACGGTTCTTAGGGGGGGACGGGCCAGTAATGGCCTGTCCCTACCCGACATTTGGTCGGCCTACCCTGAGCCGCACTCGCTGATCGTTAAGGACATCATGAGCAAGCCCGAGACTCCCGCCGCTAGCAACTTTCTCCGTCCGATCGTCCAGGCCGACCTGGACTCCGGCAAGCACGCCAAGATCGTCACCCGCTTCCCGCCTGAGCCCAATGGCTATCTGCATATCGGCCACGCCAAATCGATCTGCCTGAATTTCGGCCTGGCGAAGGAGTTCGGTGGCGAGTGCAACCTGCGCTTCGATGACACCAACCCGGCTAAGGAAGACCAGGAGTACATCGACGCCATCAAGAGTGATGTCGAATGGCTGGGCTTTCAGTGGGCGGGCGAGGAGCGTTATGCCTCCAACTATTTCGATCAGCTGCACGAGTGGGCTGTCCATCTGATCAAGGCGGGCAAGGCCTATGTTTGTGATCTGACGCCTGAGCAAGCGCGTGAGTATCGCGGCAGCCTGACCGAGCCCGGCAAGAACAGTCCGTTCCGCGAGCGGTCGGTGGAGGAAAACCTCGATCTCTTCGCGCGCATGAAAGCCGGTGAATTCCCGGATGGCGCCCGTGCGCTGCGGGCGAAGATCGACATGGCTTCGCCCAACATGAACCTGCGCGATCCGATCCTCTATCGCATTCGCCATGCGCACCATCACCAGACCGGCGACAAGTGGTGCATCTACCCCAGCTACGATTTCACCCATGGTCAGTCTGATGCCATCGAGGGCATCACGCATTCGATCTGTACATTGGAATTCGAGGATCATCGTCCGCTGTACGAGTGGTTCCTGGCCAACTTGCCGGTGCCGGCGCAGCCGCGTCAGTACGAATTCGCCCGCCTCAACCTGAACTACACCATCACCAGCAAGCGCAAGCTCAAGCAGCTGGTCGATGAGAAGCACGTGAACGGCTGGGACGATCCGAGGATGTCGACGCTTTCTGGCTTTCGTCGTCGCGGTTACACCCCGGCGTCGATCCGCAATTTCTGCGATATGATCGGTGTGAATCGCGCCGGCGGCATCGTCGACATCGGCATGCTGGAGTTCGCCATCCGCGAAGATCTTGATGCCAATGCAGCCCGTGCGATGTGCGTGCTCAAGCCGCTCAAGGTGGTGATTACCAACTACCCGGAAGGTCAGGTCGAGAACCTCGAGCTGCCGCGCCATCCCAAGCAGGATATGGGCGTGCGGGTGCTGCCATTCAGCCGGGAACTCTACATCGACGCCGGCGACTTCGAGGAAGTCCCTCCGGCTGGGTTCAAACGCTTGATTCCGGGCGGCGAAGTGCGCCTGCGCGGCAGCTACGTCATCCGTGCCGATGAAGCCGTGAAGGATGATCAGGGCAGTATCGTCGAGCTGCGCTGTTCCTATGACGAGAACACCCTCGGCAAGAATCCGGAGGGGCGCAAGGTCAAGGGTGTCATCCACTGGGTGCCGGCCGCCGAGAGCGTCGAGTGCGAGGTGCGTCTGTACGATCGCCTGTTCCGCTCGGCCAATCCGGAAAAGGACGAGGAGGGCGGTAGCTTTCTCGACAACATCAATCTGGAGTCGCTGGTTGTGCTCAAGGGGTGCCGTGCCGAGCCGTCGCTGGCCAGTGCCGAACCTGAAGAGCGGTTCCAGTTTGAACGCGAAGGCTATTTCTGCGCCGACATGAAGGACAGCAAGCCGGGCGCTCCCGTGTTCAACCGCACCGTCACGCTGCGTGACTCCTGGGGTCAATGATGGCGCTGTCGATCTACAACACGCTGACCAAGACCAAGGAAGCCTTCCGCCCGCTGGAAGGCAACAAGGTGCGTATGTACGTCTGTGGCATGACGGTCTATGACTTCTGCCACATCGGTCATGCACGGGTGATGGTCGCGTTCGACGTGGTCACCCGTTGGCTGCGCCACCGCGGCTACGACGTGACCTACGTGCGTAACATCACCGACATCGACGACAAGATCATCCGCCGTGCCAGCGAGAACGGCGAGCCGTTCCAGGCGCTGGTCGAGAGAATGATCGCCGCCATGCACGAGGACGAGACCCGCCTCAACGTACTGCGTCCGGATATCGAGCCACGTGCGACTGACCATATCGCCGGCATGCACATGATGATCCAGACGCTCATCGACAAGGGCTTCGCCTATGCGCCGGGCAATGGTGATGTCTATTACCGGGTCGGCAAGTTCGTCGGTTACGGCAAGCTGTCGCGGCGCAAGATCGAGGACCTGAAGATCGGCGCGCGCATCGAGGTCGATGAGGCCAAGGAAGATCCACTGGATTTCGTGCTGTGGAAGGGCGCCAAGCCAGGTGAACCGAGCTGGGATTCGCCCTGGGGTGCCGGTCGTCCGGGCTGGCATATCGAATGCTCGGTGATGTCGACCTGCTGCCTAGGCGAGACCTTCGACATTCATGGCGGTGGTCCGGATCTGGTGTTCCCGCACCACGAGAACGAGATCGCCCAAAGTGAAGCAGCCACTGGCAAGCAGTACGCCAATGCCTGGATGCACGCCGGCGCGGTGCGTGTCGATGGCGAGAAGATGTCCAAGAGCCTGGGCAACTTCTTCACCATTCGGGAAGTGCTGGAAAAATACCATCCTGAGGTGGTGCGCTATCTGCTGGTTTCCAGCCACTATCGCAGCCCAATCAACTACTCCGAAGACAGCTTGCGCGAAGCCAAGGGCGCCCTGGAGCGCTTCTACAACGGCCTCAAGGGCCTGCCTGAGGCGACGCCGGGCGGCGGCGACGAGTTCATCGCGCGCTTCGGCGTGGCGATG
This sequence comes from Pseudomonas sp., assembly GCA_007713455.1. Lineage (GTDB taxonomy): Bacteria > Pseudomonadota > Gammaproteobacteria > Pseudomonadales > Pseudomonadaceae > Stutzerimonas > Stutzerimonas chloritidismutans. The sequence continues at coordinate 198,332 of VMRT01000007.1, read as the reverse complement.
GACGACGACTTCAACTCGCCGGAAGCCTGCGCGGTGCTGTTCGAGATGATCCGTGAGGTGAACCGTCTGCGTGAGTCTGATCTGGCCGCAGCTGCGGCGCTGGCTACGCGCCTCAAGGAATTGGCTGGTGTATTGGGCGTGCTGCAGCTTGAGCCTGAAGCCTTCCTGCAGGCTGGTGCGGCGGGCAAGGTCGATGCCACCGAGGTCGAGGCGTTGATCGCTGCGCGCCTCACGGCTCGAGCTGAAAAGAACTGGGCCGAATCCGATCGCATCCGCGACCAGCTCACCGCGCTGGGGGTGGTGCTGGAGGATGGCAAAGGCGGAACGACCTGGCGTCTTGCTGAATAAAAGGGACGGCGTAATCAAAAACGGCACCGAAAGGTGCCGTTCTTGTTTCACTCGCAGTAGTTATCGATGCAGATGTTCGGCGGCGTGCAGTGTATTTTCCAGCAGGCAGGCTCGGGTCATCGGACCTACTCCACCCGGAACCGGAGTGATCCAGGCGGCGCGTTCGCTGGCTGGTCCGAATTCAACGTCGCCCAGCAGGCGCCCGTCGGCCTGGCGGTTTATGCCCACATCGATGACGATCGCCCCTGGCTTGATCCACTCACCCTTTACCAGGCCGGTGATACCGGTCGCTACCACGACCAGATCAGCTCGGCGAACGTGCTCTTCGAGGTTGCGGGTGAAGCGATGGGTCACGGTGGTGGTGCAGCCAGCCAAGAGCAGTTCCAGCGCCATTGGGCGACCGACAATGTTGGATGCGCCCACGACGACCGCATCCAGACCGTGCAGATCGACACCGGTGCTCTCCAGCAGCGTGATGATCCCCTTTGGCGTGCAGGGGCGTAGCAGCGGCATGCGTTGAGCGAGACGACCGACGTTATAGGGATGGAAGCCGTCCACATCCTTGTCCGGACGGATGCGCTCGAGCAATTGCGAGGCATCGAGGTGCTTTGGCAGCGGCAGTTGCACAAGGATGCCGTCGATGGAGGTGTCGTCGTTGAGCTGATCGATCAGCGCAAGAAGATCTTCCTGGCGAGTATCGCTCGGCAGGTCATGGGCCACGGAATTGAAGCCCACCTCCTCGCAATCCTTGCGCTTGTGCGCCACGTAAACCTGGGAGGCTGGGTCGCTGCCCACCAGAATTACGGCGAGGCCGGGAGCGCGAAGCCCTTGGGCGCGGCGTTCGGCAACACGACCGGAGATCTGTTGGCGAATGTTGGCAGCAATCGTTTTACCGTCGATCAGTTTTGCGGTCATGACGCTTGGTTAACCATTGGAGAGGACTTGGAAAGGGCGCGTATTCTCGCATGTCGCAGCGATGTGGCAAAGGCGAAGCAGCTACCGGCACCTGTAACTCCTTTATCTAACTGAAATTTTTTTGAATTTGCTGTTGACGAGTGTTTGGAGCCTCTATAACATTCGCCCCGCTTGTCGAGCACAGCCTGCTGCTGGGTAAGATGGCTTTCGAAGAGGGTTACTTCTTCAATAGCCGGAGCTTCAAGTCTGCGCTCCGAACAGAATGCAGATAAAGCGCCCGTAGCTCAGCTGGATAGAGCATCCGCCTTCTAAGCGGATGGTCGCAGGTTCGAGTCCTGCCGGGTGCGCCATTTCGGCCTCTGGCACAAGCAAATGCAATATGGTGGGCGTAGCTCAGTTGGTAGAGCACAGGATTGTGGCTCCTGGTGTCGAGGGTTCGATCCCCTTCGTCCACCCCATATTCCAGAAAGCGCCAGGCATTGCCTGGCGTTTTCGTTTAGGCCCTGCTTGGCGGACGTGGTGAAATTGGTAGACACACCAGATTTAGGTTCTGGCGCCGCAAGGTGTGAGAGTTCGAGTCTCTCCGTCCGCACCATCTCATGATTTCGAAGCTTTGCAAGAAGAATCGAAAATCTTTAAAAGCCCCGTAACAGGGGCTTTTTTGTGTCTGCTGTTGTAACACGTGAGGCTACGCACGATGCCTTGCAGCGCAGACGGCGGAGGTTGATGGTACTGATCATCCTCGCCGCCACAGACGACTCAATCGATGCCATGCGGGGCGTTGTAGCTCAGGTGGTTCAGGCCAGTGGGCCTTCTTGCTTTCGCATTGCACGATGCCGTTGGTACCGAGCCTCAGGCGCCAGCGCTGGGCCGATGGAAAATGCTCACCGGGATTGGTGTGCAACAGCAGCAGGTTGTAGTCTTGCTGCTTCTCGATGGAGTGGGCTTGAACTGAACCTTTGCTGCCATCGCTGGCGGAATCATCTTCGTCGGCCGGGACAAACAATTTGTTGTGGCTCGCCTGGATCATCGCGCAAAGCTGTTCGCAATCCAGCGTGAGCCGCTCCCGAATCTCGTCGTGCTCCAATGCTGCGTTGTCCAGACTCAGCAGCACGCGGTAGCAGATGATCTGCCGCTCCTCGTTGGTGGCCCATTTGCCGGAGTGTTCCCGAACCAGGGGCGGTAGATCCGCCAGCTTGCGGTAGTCGAGCCAGACCCGTTGCTGCGCGAGCAACTTGCGGGTGTAGGGCATGAACAGGCGAATCTTCCAGCGCGGCTTGCCTTTGCGTAGTCTGCGGGTGATGGCGGTGATCATGTCGTCGCGCAGCAGATCACGGACGGCGTAGACCAGCGCTATCACAAGCAGAAGAGTGAGCGAGAGTTTCTCGCTGGCGTCGCGCGCATTGAACAGGAAGTAGGTGAAGAGCGACATGATCAGCATCGTCGACGCCGCCTTGACTAGCTTGTGAGTGCCGGCGCCCAACTGCGTAACCTTCGAACGCAGCAGTACTGGATACTCCAGCAGCCGGTGATATAGAGCCATGCGGTTCCATATGCGTGTCGGGGTGCCGTGGAAGTCGCTCAGGTACTCGCGCTCCTTACGGTATCTGTGTTCCTGGTGCAGGAACTCCGCCACTGATTGCTTGAGTTCCTCGTCGAGGGCCGCGTAGCCCTCGAGGGTCATGCTTTCCAGCAAGAATTGCTCGGCATGCCACGAGAAATAGATGTCCATCTGGCGGAAGTAGCGCTGTTGGTTGCTCTGCTTCGGGCTGGACTTGCGCAGGCGTTGCGCAAAGTTCTGGCTGAGCCGCAGGGCGCGCGCTACGGGCTCTGCCACCGCTTCGGACGTGAGCATCTGCTGACGCAACCGCTCCATCGAAGCCTGGTACTGGAAGAACCAGGAGCCGTACATGATTTCGTAGTGCGGTGAGAGCAGCACGAAGGATTGGTCAGCCTTGCTGATGCGGTCCTTCGATGGCATGCCAAGCAGCCCGAAACTGTGAGTCAGGGTGGTAAAGAAAAACTGCTCTTCCGACAGGGTCCAGGCCGACAGGTTGCTCTCGTGCGGGGTGAACAGATACAGCTCGATCTTGTGCCGTCCAGGCTGCTTCAACGTGCGGGTCAGCTGCAGGCGGAAATCACCTTTGCGCTTGAGCGAAAACACGGAACCCCCAAATGACAGTAAAACGCGGCCAGCTTACCAAGCTTTGCTAGCAGGGACGCGAGGCTGGCTTCTGCCTGAGCACGACTCTGTCGGGAAGCCTTGCGCATAGCCCCTTTTGCCTGTCCCAGCCTATGCAACAACCCGAGGATAACTGCTCGCCTCATTCGCAAGTTTGCTAGTCACCACAGCGCGCTCGCTGCACTCCGGGCAACACGCTTGTCTGCCGCGGCTCACAGCAGCAGTCGAGCTACCTGCGGCTGACAACGAAATGATCGATTGAAGCATCTAATTGTGTGCCGGATGAAATTCATCCTATGATTGAAACATAGGATGAATTGGAAGGTGATCATATGTCGCTGCAGTACACCTCGCGCTCGTCACTTGTAGAACGGGTAATCGAGCAAATGCGGTCGCAGATCAATGCTGGCGAATGGAAGCCGGGTATGCGAATTCCTACCGAAAGCCAGCTCAGCAACTCTTTAGGTGTTGGCAGAAATACCGTCAGAGAGGCAGTGCGAGCACTGGTTCATACCGGGGTGCTGGAGGTCCGCCAGGGTGCGGGGACGTTCGTGCTCTCCAGTCGAGACCCGTCTGGATTACTCCAGCGGCTAGATCACGCCGCGCTGCATGACCAGCTCGAAGTCCGACGCGCGCTGGAGGTCGAAGCTGCGCGTCTGGCTGCGTCGCGGCGCACGGATGAGGACCTGCAAACGATACGTGACGCTCTTGGAGCGCGAGGGACCTGGACCGATGACGCCTCACTTGAAGCGTTCGTCGAACGAGATGCCGATTTTCATCTGAGCATCGTCCGCGCCAGCCACAACGCCACGCTGTTGGAAATGTATCAGTTCTTCTGGGCGGGTCTGCAGAACACCATTGCCAAGACGGAGGGCGAGCAGCAGCTCCCGGAACCCACCTATGCAGCACACGCAGCTGTCTATGACGCCATAGCCCGCGGTTGTCCCGAGCAGGCGGCCATAGCGGCCAGCGAGCTATTGACTCCGGCGCTCGAAACGCTGGCCAGTACGCTGGAAACCGATTCTCGAAACGCGGACACAAGGGAGTAGAACTTTCATGGATCATTCGATCACGACGTGGGCAATTCTGCTGGTTGCCGCTTTTCTTGGCGGCGGGCTGAATGCCATTGCCGGTGGCGGTAGTTTTTTCACGTTCCCGGCATTGGTTTACGCCGGCGTGCCTGCTGTGGCGGCCAATGCCTCAGGCACGCTCGCGCTTCTACCTGGCTATTTTGCAAGTACCTGGGGCTATCGAGAGGACCTGCGCCCGCCAGCAACGCTGTCGATGGGGACGCTCGTTGTCATCAGCCTCGGCGGCGGTGCAATAGGGGCGGGGTTGCTGCTGACCACGCCCGATGACGTATTCCGTGCGATCGTGCCTTGGCTATTGCTTATCGCGACGCTGCTGTTCGCCTTCGGGCCCTGGTTATTGCGCAGGTTCAAACGCGATTCGACCGAAAATGAGGCGAATGCACTGGTGCAGGGTTTCACTCTGGCTGTTGTCAGCGTATACGGCGGCTACTTCAATGGCGGTCTGGGCATCGTGCTACTCGCTGCATTCAGCTTGCTCGGCCATCGAGACATCAACTCGATGCAGGGGCTCAAGAATCTGGTTTCGTCTGTACTGACCGCGATCGCCGTGTCTGTATATGCATTCGGCGGTGCGATCCTGTGGCGCGAAGCGCTGGTGATGATGCTGGCGGCGACTGTCGGCGGCTATGTCATGGCACGCGTCGGTCGCCGGCTCCCTTCGAGCTTCGTTCGGGCGGTCGTGATCATCACCGGTGCCGTGATGACGGTGCTTTTTTTCCGCGCCTGATACCGGCTTGTTCCATAGAGACCGATTCCGCCTTCTCGCCAATCACTGCTTTCGCTTAAACTTGATGAGAATTGTTATCTTTAAGCGGTGGGTGCATCCACCCAACAGGGAGTGGCAATGGGCGGATACCTGGCTGATGTGCTGGTTATAGAAGACGATCAGGTTCTCAGTGCTCAACTCGGCGATCTGTTACGCCTGCAGGGATACGCAGTGCGCTCCAGCTTGCTCGGCGAAAGCGGGCTGGCGATGGCGTTGGCCAATGCACCGGACCTGGTGCTGTTGGATGTGATGCTGCCGGACATCAATGGGCTTTCTGTACTGCGCCGGCTGCGCGAGCAACAACAGACACCGGTGATCATGCTCACCGCATGCGGAGCAGAGGAAGAACGGATTCGCGGACTGCGCCACGGCGCGGATGACTATCTGTCCAAACCATTCAACCTGACCGAACTACAGCTGCGCATCGACGCGATCTTGCGGCGAACTCGCAGCATGGAACATCGCGTACCGTCGCCATCGACGCTTCAGGTCGATTCACTTGTGCTCGAACGATGCAGTCTACATGCACGCGCCGGCTCGTATGACCTCGCGCTGACGCCCTTGCAGTTCCGGCTGCTTTGGCAGTTCTTGCTGCAGCGTGGGGAGGTGCTCAGCAAGCCTTATCTCTACCGTGTGGTTCTGGAGCGTGAGTACAGCGGTTATGACCGCAGCCTCGACATGCACGTCAGCCGGATACGGCGACGTTTGAGCGAGGCAGGCGTGGCAGCCGACCGCCTGCAAACGCTCCACGGTCGTGGCTACTGTTTCCAATGAATCGGCGCCTGTTCTGGAAACTCTGCCTAGGCGTGGCGCTGGGTAGCGTAGCGTTGTTCTGGGTCATCGCACGGCTTAGTGGTCAGGCCGAAGAACAGATGAGTTTCATTGACGCCGACCATCAGCGCACCCTGCGTCAGTACGCACTGCAGGCCGAAGAGTTGTATCGCGCTGGCGATGAGCAGGCGCTGCGGGACTGGCTGAGCAGTGTGCAGCGCCAGGAGCAAACCTGGGCAGCGGTAGTCCAGCCGCAGCTGCAAGCCTTGGCAGGCAGTGAATTGTCTAAGCGCTTCCTCAGTGAGTATAGTCTCGGGCGGGACCCGTCCTGGAAGATCCACCTCTACTTTCAGGACAACCCGATCATGGACGTGCCGTTCGCCGGTGGACAGCGGCATTTTCTGATTCAGCTGCCGCAGCGAATGCGGCCCGGGTATTACTGGTACCCCGCGAGGCTGTTGCTCGAGCTGGTTCTGCCGTTGATCCTCTTGGTGATTGGCTGCCTTTTGCTGTATCGCCATCTGATGCGACCGCTGAATCGACTCCAACAAGCAACCCGTCGCTTCAGCGAAGGGGATTATGAAGCTCGGGCCGGAGTGTTGCTGGGCTCGCGGCGCGATGAGCTGGCGGGCCTGGCCGCGACGTTCGACTCGATGGCTGAGCGTATCGGAAGCTTGATCATTGATCAGCGCCAGCGTTTGGCCGAGATGTCTCACGAACTACGTACGCCGCTGGCCCGTATCGAGATGGCGGTGAGCCTGGCTGAACAGAGCGGAGCGCCAACCATCCTGCTACGGCGTATCCGCCAGGACTGTACCGCGATGCGTGCGCTGGTCGAGGATTCACTGACGTTGAGCTGGCTCGAGACCGAGCGCCTGAGGCTGCGCGACGAGACGCTGGATCTCACCGATCTGCTCGACAGCATTATCGACGACGCACGTTTCGAATTTCCGGACCGCCACATCGATACGCAACTTCCAGTAGAGGCTGAACTAACTGGCAGTTGCCACCGCGCACTTGGCCAAGCGATCGAGAACATCGTACGCAACGCTCTTGAACATACGCCACCCGACGGCACGGTGAGCATTCATCTGAACTGCGATCCACAGACGTACCTTCTTGAGGTCATCGACGAAGGGCCTGGGGTGCCAGAGCAATGGTTACAGCGCATTGTCCAGCCATTTGAGCGTTTGAGTTCAGATCGAGCGGGATTCGGTCTTGGGCTGGCTCTAGCGCAGCGCCAGGTCTTCGCCATCGGCGGCTGCCTGACTGCGCGCAATAATGAGCAAGGAGGGCTTTGCATGACTATCCGGTTGCCACGCGAGGTCTCTGCCGCGTAACAGTTGTAAAAGTGATACAGAAGGCCGGCCCTTCCGGTGACAATCATTAATACGAAACGTTCGCATTAATGATCGAGGTTCACCAATGCAACACTGTCCATGCCAGCGGTCTTTACTTGGCTCCTTATCGTTCGCTGCGCTGTTGAGCGCTTTGCCCTGCCAGGCTCAATCCAGCGATCCCCTTGAGCTCGACGGTGTTGAAGTGACGGCGCGCCATGTTCAAGAGGACAGCGTTGAGGCCGAACAACTTCAGCATTTTCAGGCGGCTGATCTTCAGGATGTGTTCGAGTCCAGCCCCGAAGTCTCGGTTGGCGGCGGTCCCGGAGTCGCGCAGAAGCTCTATTTGCGTGGCTTCGAGGACACGCTGCTCAATATCAGGATCGATGGTGCCAGCCAGCCAGGTCAGACGTTCCACCACACCGGTCGCATTGGTATCGAACCGGAACTGCTAAAGCGTGCTGAGGTGCAGGCGGGAACGGGTGACGCGACTTCCGGGCCAGGGGCGCTGGGCGGTTCGATTCGATTCGTCACCAAGGACCCCGATGACCTGTTGCGGGAGGGCGAACAGGTAGGCGCGCTTATCAAGGGTGGCTATTTCAGCGGGCTGAAGGATACAAAACCAGTTCGAGTCTTTATGGCCGCTTCAACGAAAGCTGGTCTGCATTGGCCGTGGCGACCTATCAAGACCAGAACGATTACGAAGATGGAAACGGGCGCGATGTGCTGGGCACGGGCGCGCGTCAACAACTAGGTTTCGCCAAGCTGGTCGGCCGGCTGACCGATGAGCAGACGCTGCGCCTGTCCTACGAGAAGCGCACCGATGAGGGCGAACGCTCCCAGCGACCTCAATGGATCCCGAGCAGCTTCAATCCGCTCTTCCCTTTGGAAACAGAGCGTGAAACCTGGACGTTGAAGTACGGCTGGAACCCGCTAAGCGAACTGGTCGATATTGAGGTGACTACCTACCACACGTCCACAGAACTGCAGCAGGATGGCCGCTAGGGACTGTATATCGGCGATACCGCTAGCGCAGGGTTGGATGTGCGCAATACCAGCGAATTCGGCGCTCATCGTCTGACGTATGGGATTGACTACCGAGACGACAAAACCAGTCTAGGCCCTGCCGGCGATCGCGACCTGGATCAGGAGGAGGGCAGTGTGCTCGGTTTCTACGTCCAGGATAGTTATCGGCTGACCGAGAGGCTGCTGTTTGACATGGGTGTTCGTTACGATCGATACCGCCTTTATGATCGCGACGGGCAGGACTTCGCCGACGCAGGCTTCAGCCCAAATCTGAGCCTTCGCTACCAGGTAACTCCGCAACTCGCGCTCCTCGCTGGTCACTCGCAAGCGCTTCGCGGCGTGCAAGTCCGCGATGCGTTCAAGCTTGACGCGGCTGCCAACGAGGCGGATCTCGATGCCGAAAAAGCGCGCACCAACGAGCTGGGATTTGAATTCCGAGAGGGCGGTTTGGAGCTGTCTGGCAAGTTCTACGATACGCGGATCCGCGATGCGATCTACGATCCCAGCGGCCGGCCCAATCTCTATGTGAACGGCGGGACGCTGAAAAGCCGTGGCGTTCTGCTACAAAGCGCTTATCACTGGCAGCAGCTGAGCGTTGGGCTGAGCTTCCACCATAACGATATCGAGCTGGACGGTGATGACCTGAACGTTTACGAACACAACGGTCTCGGTACCACACTAGGCGATACGTGGATTGGCTTCGCTGATTACCGGGTTGGTGACAGGTTGAATTTGGGCTGGCAGGGCCGTTTCGTTCAGGCGGTGGATTCACTGCACACCGGTGTCGGCACTCTGAACAAACCAGGGTATGGCGTGCACGACCTTTATGCGCAATGGGCGGCTTTGCCCGATGAACGTCTTGTCCTGAACCTGACGCTGAAGAACGTCTTTGACAAGCAGTATCTGGATCACGCCAGTAACGAAGATTTCGAGCGTATCCCAGGCTACGAAGGTGTGCGTGGCAGTTACGAGTCTGGCCGCGAGCTGCGCCTCGGTGTGGCTCTGCGAATCTGATGATCTCTGATCAGGGCGGGCCTGAGGTCGCTCACTTGACTGGATGACCCGAAGAGCATTTTTCGGGTCACCAGACGTGATGCACTCAGGGCTGTTAGCTCAGAACCAGGCGAACGTCGATGTTCCCGCGAGTTGCATTGGAGTACGGGCAAACCTGATGTGCGGCGTCGATCAGGCTTTTGGCCAGCTCCCGGTCAAGGCCTGGCAGGCTGATCTGCAGCTCGACATCGAGGCCGAACCCGCCAGGGATCTGGCCGATACCGACGTTGGCGGTAACCGCGGTGTCAGCCGGCAACGTTTGCTTCTGCTGGCCAGCGACGAACTTCAGGGCGCCAATGAAGCACGCCGAATACCCGGCCGCAAACAGCTGTTCCGGGTTCGTTGCGTCGCCTCCCTGACCGCCCAGCTCGCGAGGAGTGCTCAACTTGACGTCAAGGTTGCTGTCCGACGAAACGGCTCGCCCATCGCGCCCTCCGGTGGCCGCAACGGTTGCTATGTAGAGAGGCTGAATGGGTTGCATGATTTTCTCCTTAGCGTAATGGAAGTTATTTTGCGCGCTAACTAAATGTCGTGAGGAAGGTAGTCAGGATTTACTTTGCGCGCAAGGTTTTTCGCCCTTCGGCCATTCCGCCGCTGGCACAGCAGCGAGCATCGTCGGGCCGCTAGGAGGGATTAGGCGAGTTTTTGCAGTGCGGTGCGCAGGGCGATGATTTGCGTCTTTAGCGCTGCCACCGTTTCCGCGGTCTGCCCGCTGGCGCTGAGGATACTGGCCGGAAAGCATTCGGCTTCAGCCTGTAATGCTCGACCCTGCTCGGTCAGGCGCAGTTCCACTACCCGTTCGTCATCGCTGCGGCGAGTGCGAGTGATGAAGCCTTCAGCCTCAAGCCGTTTCAGTAGCGGTGTGAGCGAGCCCGGATCGGTCAGCAGGCGCGCGCTGATGTCACCTACGGTGATGCCATCGCCTTCCCATAACACCAACATCGCCAGGTACTGCGGATAGGTTAGGCCGATCCGTCGAAGCATCGGCTTGTAGACCTTGGTCATCAGCAACGAGGTCGAATGCAAAGCGAAGCAGAGTTGGTTGTCCAGCTGCAGGGCCGGACAGGAGCGGGGCTTGGTCATGATCGGAATGGTCGGGAAAGGTGGCATAACGTTATCGCCCAAACCTCTGGCGCGCAAATGTAGCGAAATCACGCCTGTTAGCCGTAATAGCAGGGCTGTAGGAGCGCCTGTCAAAACGAGCTCATTCGCCTTAAAGAGAGAGAAGCGGGAGCTTATAAATAGCGGCTCATTTTCAATGAAATTAGATTAGCGGTTACGTGCGTATTGTTCTTGTCGCGCAATTGAACACCTACAGAAAAGTTTTTGATATCTCAGCGGGAGTTCGGTTGGATATGGACTGGCGCTATCCCATTAAAAATAGCTGACGATTGTAGCCCGATATCTATCCGTCTGCTCTCTTTATCGACGGTAGAGGACGACCTCTGACCGCCTGTCGGCAGTCTCGTCGCCAAGACTCAAGCACATTCCAATACTGGTATTAATTCCGCGCCGTATACGCTGGTTGCCATGCCCGCGCCAAGCTTGACTCGAATCAATTCTTTCCCTGTTCGGGATTAATACCAGATCAATTATTCTGCGCTTTTAATAAGCTTCTTTTGAATTGATAGGGTGCGCCGCAACTTTTTACTCCGACGGATAGTTTTCTCGTGACTAAACTGATGGTCGAGATCAACTCGATGTTAAGAGGGCCAGGCATGCGCCATTGTTCTAGAGTTCTGCTGCTCGTGTTGCTGGTTTTACCAAGTGTCCTTTGGGCGCAAGCGAAATCCAGTAGCGATGTAAGTTACCGCCCAGATGTCACGATTACACTTAGGACCGACATCGCAGATGGAAAACTCGTCTATGTCAGTGAGTCCGGCCCGACGCGTGGCGAAGTGAATCCCGAATTGCGAGTGCCCGAAGGTGCGGTGGTTCAGATCAATCTGATCAATGGCGACGGCGCAGTGCATGATATCGCCATACCTGAATTCGACGCTGCGTCCAGCGAAATTTCCGGCAAAGGCGCGGCGACCGGAATCGTGTTTCGTGCGACCAAAAGCGGGACGTTCGAGTACTACTGCACACTGCCTGGCCACAAGGCTGCGGGAATGGTCGGCAAGCTGATTGTGGGCGATGGACCGGCGGCGGTCGTCGAACAAGGCAAGGATTTGTCCAAGGATCCGATGCAGGTAGGTGAGCCGGTTGGTGACCGTGAACCGAAGAGCATTACCCTTGACCTTCGCACTACCGAGGAGGAGGGCCGCCTCGCCGACGGGAGTACCTACAAATTCTGGACGTTCGACGGCACGGTGCCCGGCCCCATGGTGCGGATACGCGAGGGCGATACCGTCACCCTTAATCTCAGTAACGAGCCTGACAGCGCCCATATCCATTCCATTGATCTGCACGCCGTGACCGGCCCGGGTGGTGGTGCGGCGGTTACCCAGGTGGCGCCGGGGCAAACACGCTCCTTCACCTTCAAGGCATTGCAGCCGGGGCTATACGTCTATCACTGCGCTACGCCGATGGTTGCGCAGCACATCAGTAACGGCATGTACGGACTGATTCTGGTCGAGCCGGAGGGTGGACTGCCGAAGGTCGATCACGAGTTCTATGTAATGCAGGGTGAGCTGTACACCGCCAGCCCCAGGGGCGCGCGCGGTCTGCATGAGTTCTCGTTGGACATGCTGCTGGGTGAAACGCCGCAACACATGATGTTCAACGGCGCGACCGATGCGCTGACCAAGACTCACAAGATGGAAGTCAACGCAGGCGACAGCGTGCGCATCTTCTTCGGAGTCGGTGGCCCCAACCTGATCTCCAGCTTTCACATCATCGGTGAAATCTTCGACAAGGTCTTCGACCAGGCTTCGCTGACCAGCCCGCCGCTGACGGATGTGCAGACGACCCTCGTGCCTGCCGGCGGAGCGACCATGGTCGAGTTTGTCGCAGATTACCCGGGCAGATACATCCTCGTTGATCACGCCCTGTCGCGCGCCGAGAAAGGCCTGAGCGGTGTGTTGACGGTGAAGGGCGACGCGGATTCCTCGATCTTCTCCAGCCCCGAACCGATCGATCCGCACTCCGGGCACTGAACGCGGTTTGCTTATACGGCAGCTAACGCTGCGAAGGAGAAAGCATGCAGGCTCGAAAGCTCTACGGCCCGTTGAAGATCCTGAGTGTGGTCGTGCTGGCGCTGATGTTCGGCGCGATGCTCTATGCATTCACGATGACGCTCATTCACTGGACAGGCATCAATGTCTGAGGGCACGCCATGAACAACCGTCAAGCGAGGCTCTTCGCGATTGCTGCAACCGGTGTGGCGACGCTCGTGTTCATCGGGCTGACGGTGGATAGCCACCGGCAGTTTCCCAAGCTGACCAATGCCGACAGCATCACGGCGGAGGTCAAGCACGGGATGGATGTCTGGCACAAATACAACTGCATCAACTGCCACACGCTGTTCGGCGAGGGCGCGTACTACGCGCCCGATCTGACGAAGATCACCCAGCATCGCGGCGAGCCATATCTGAAGGCTTATATGCGCGATCCCTCGAAGTTCTACGACGAGAAGATCCATCGGCGTCTGATGCCGAAACAGGACCTGGCCGAAGACGAAATCAGTGACCTGATCGCCTTTCTCGACTGGGTCAGCAAGGTGGACAACCAGGGCTGGCCGCCGCGACCGATCCTGGTGACCGGCAGTTTCGTGCCGGGTGCGGACACACTGAAGACTGGCGGCGAGCAGCGCAGTGATTTGCCGCCTGGTGCCCGACCGGTGGACGCCGGGGATGACGAGCGTGCCCTGGGTGAGCAGGTTTTCCGAGGCGCAGTGCCTGCCTGCAATGCCTGCCACTCCACCGCACCAGGCGCTGATATGGCTGGCCCCACGCTCGCCGGTATTGCAACTCGGGCGGCGGCTATCGTCGCGTCGCCCGAGTACCAAGGGCAGGCGCAGGATGCGCGCGGCTATATCCGCGAGTCGATCGTGTCACCCAGCGCGCACATCGTTCCCGGCGCGATGTATTCGGCAGACGGCACCTCGTTCATGCCGACCGGTTACGACGGCAGCCTGACGGATGAGCAGATCGATCAGCTGACGGCCTATCTCGAAACGCTCAAGTGACACGACGGCCAAGCCGACCCACGTTCGCTTCAAGGGGAAACTACGATGCGCTATCAGTCCCAATCGGTCGCCTACTGGTACTTCGCGGTCGCGATGGTGTTGTTCGGCCTGCAGCTGGTATTCGGCCTGCTCTCGGCAACCAAGTACATCGGGCCGGACCCGCTGTTGTATATCCTGCCTTTCGACGTGACCAAGGTGATTCACACCAACCTGCTGATCGTCTGGGTACTGACCGGCTTCATGGGGGCGACCTACTGGATGATTCCGGAAGAGTCGCGTGCCGAGCTGCATAGCACCAAGCTGGCCTATGTACAGCTGGTGCTTTGGACGCTGATGGGCGTCACGGCGATCATCGGCTACCTGTTCCGTTACGGCACCGGCAACAAGCTGCTCGAGCAGCCGTTGCCGCACAAGATCGTCATCGTCATCTGCATGCTGATCTTCCTCTACAACATCGGCATGACGATCCGCAAAGCGGGACGTTTCACCACGACCGAAGCAGTGTTGATGATCGGCTTTGTCAGTGCCGCACTCCTGTACTTGCCGGCGTTGCTGCATTACGAGAACTACACGGTTTCCATTTTCTATCGCTGGTGGACGATTCATCTGTGGGTCGAAGGCGTCTGGATGATGATCATGGGCGGCTTCCTGGCCTACCTGCTGATCCGCTTGTCCGGTGCGGATCGGGAAGTCATGGAGAAATGGCTGTACGTGATCGTCGGTCTGGTGTTTCTCGCCGGCATCCTCGGCACAGCGCACCACTATTACTGGGTCGGCGTACCCACTTACTGGCTGCCGATTGGCGGGTTTTTCAGCGCGCTTGAGCCGCTCGCGCTCGTTGGCATGGCCGCCTATGCCTACGGCGCCATGCGTCGCTCGGGGCTGGCGCACCCGAATACGCTGGCGTTGCACTGGACGATCGGCAGTGCGCTGTTCTCCCTGTTCGGTGCCGGGCTACTGGGCTTGGCTCATACCTGGCCGAGCGTCAACAAGTGGACCCATGGCACGTTAATCACCGCGATGCACGGCCATGCCGCGTTCTACGGTGCCTACGCAATGATCGTCATGGCGATGATCAGCTATGCCTTGCCATCACTGACTGCCGGACGACGGGAGCAGGGCACGGCGCTGGGCTACTGGGCGTTCTGGCTGCAAATCACCGGTATGTTCGGCATGACGCTGTCGTTTGCCACCGCAGGCATTGCGCAGGTCTATCTGGAGCGAATCATGGGCATGGGCTATCTGGATGCACAGCTGAAGATTCAGATCCATTTCGTGATGCTCATTGCCACCGCGTCGCTGTTCACCGTGGGCGTTGCCCTGTTCATCTACGACTTCTTCCGCTACACGCCACGCTTCGTCCTGGATGATACGGAGCCGGTGCTTGCAGAGAGGGAGGTACACCCGACGTGACGTTGCCCGAATACCCACCGCTGGCGAAAGCGAGTGAGGGGGAGCCGTTCTACGTACCGTGCGGCAATGAAGTCGCGATGTTCGAGCGCTGCCATGCGCGAGGCTTGGCAGTCATGCTCAAAGGGCCGACCGGCTGTGGCAAGACCCGCTTCGTCGAACATATGGCCTGGAAACTGGACCGGCCGCTGATCACGGTGGCTTGCCACGATGATCTGTCGGCCAGCGACCTGATCGGGCGTTTCCTTATTCGCCATGACGGTACCGTCTGGCAGGATGGCCCTCTCACCCGCGCCGTGCGTGAGGGGGCCATCTGCTATCTGGATGAAGTCGTCGAGGCGCGCCAGGACACCGTGGTCGTCTTGCATGCCTTGACCGATCACCGGCGCCTGCTGCCAATCGACAAGACCGGTGAGTTGCTGATGGCTGCGCCGGGCTTCCAGTTGGTGATCTCCTACAACCCGGGCTACCAGCGCATGCTCAAGGATCTCAAACCGAGCACACGCCAGCGCTTCGTGGCCATGGATCTGGATTTCCCGGGCGAAGATGCGGAGGCGAAGATCGTTGAGCGCGAGAGTGGTGTCGACGCACCGACTTCGCGTGCCCTGGTCACGCTGGCCCGTAGGCTGCGAGCGCTGCGGGACCGCGGCCTGGCCGAGGTGCCGAGTACTCGTCTGCTGATCGCCGCGGGTGCACTCTGCGTCGATGGCATACCCGTTCGGGAAGCGTGCCTGGCGGCAATCGTCTCGCCACTTTCGGACGACGAAGCCCTGGTCGGAGCGATGCGCGATCTGGTCGACGGAACCTTCATCTAGACCATGGCCGAAGCCGAGGAGGTTCTTACCGACGCTGCGCGGCATGCCACGGTCTTCGCCCAGCGCCTCTGGCGTCGCTACAGTCCTGCGCCGGACGCACCGGCAAGTCTATCGCTAAGCGAGGTGGCGGAGCGTCTGGAACTGCTGCTGTCGGCGGTGTTCGGCAACAGCTATCGGCTGCGCATCGCCCAGCCGCCGGCGCGCCCGACCTTGCTGGGCAACTGGTTCGGCCGCACGCCCAGGCCGCAGCGATTGGCGGCAGTACCGGCAACCGATGGCACAAGCATCTGGCTTCCTCGCTCGTTGGATATCCCTGATCGAGCACTGGCGGCGAATCTCTACAGAGTGATGGCCTTGCAGCAGGCAATGCGCATCCGCCGCGGTAGTGCACTGAGCCTCTGGCGCAGCCTCCCGCCACTTGCCGGGGCGCTGTACCACCTACTTGAAGTCCAAGCGGCCGAGCGTGAACTGCTGGAGGAAATGCCAGGGTTTGCTGAATCGGTGCGGGCATTGCGGGCCTGTGCACACGCACGTCGTCCACCGTTGAGTGCATTCGGTTCGGCACGACGCCCCCTGGAGGCTCGCGTGCGTGCATTGCTGATCGGCGAAGCTGATTGTGTTCCGCAGTCACCTACGCCTGAAGCGTCGTGCGAGCTGGCCGTGCGATTGTTGGCTGAATGGGGGCTGGAACCTGCCTCTGGAGGACGCATCGGTCAGGAGCCGCTCTTCGCTGATTGGTGGACCGGCATGCTGTTGGCACCTTCGCCGCACCATCAACACTCCGCCGGCGCTCAGAGTCCGTTCGACCCCACTCAGGCAGCGCCGCAGAGCGTGCGCCTCGAACGACGACCCGACATTCGCCAGGCGCGCCCCGATGAGGATGAATCGGAGGAAAGCGGACCGCTGATGATCCAGCTGGACGAGCCACATCCCCACGCTGAGGACCCGATGGGCTTGCAGCGGCCCATCGATCGGGACGATGCGGATGCCGAGCTGTTCGGTGAAATGCTCGGCGATCTTCCTCAGGCGCGTTTGGTGGCGTCACCAGGGCGACCCAAAGAGGTGTTGCTGGCTGATGATCCTCCGGATGCCTCTGCTAACGCGCTTGCGCCCGGCGTTTCGGCCCTGCAGCGAGGCATCGCCTATCCCGAATGGGACTACCGCACGCAGCATTACCGCGAGCAGAACGCCCTCGTGCAGGTACGCACGGCCCCGCCGGGTAATCCAGCCTGGGTAGCGGAAACGCTCGAGTCCCATCAGGGATTGCTCGAGGGGATTCGCCGCCGCTTCGAATTGCTGCGCACCCATCGGGCCTGGTTGCGCGGTCAGGTCGATGGCGATGAACTGGACCTGGATGCCTATGTGGATGCGGTTGCGAATCTGCGGGCTGGCAGCGGGCTGACCGATCGTCTGTACCGCACGCAGCGTTGCGCGGAGCGGAACCTGGCCATCCTGCTGCTCATCGATGTCAGCGGATCGACGGACAGCTGGATATCCCAGGGGCGACGCGTGATAGACGTCGAGCGCGAAGCCTTGTTGCTGGTCAGCATCGCGCTGCAGAGCCTGGGTGCGCCCTATGCGATTCAGGCATTCTCAGGGCAGGGCAGGGAGGCGGTGGTGCTCCGCGATATCAAAACCTTCGAGGAGGCTTATGGCCAGGAGGTAGCGCTACGCATAGCGTCGTTGGAGCCGGAGCATTACACCCGCTGCGGCGCGGCGATCCGTCACGCCAGCGCCAATCTCATGTGCCAGCCGGCGGCCCGTCGACTGCTGCTGGTGTTGTCCGATGGAAAGCCTAGCGACAACGATGACTACGAAGGGCGATACGGAGTCGAGGACACCCGCCAGGCGGTTCTGGAGGCCGTGCTGCAAGGTATATCGCCGTTCTGCCTGACCATCGACCGGCAGGCCAGCGCCTACCTGCCGCGCATATTTGGCGCCACCCGTTATGCACTGTTACCACGCCCTGAGCTCCTGCCTACCGTTCTACTCGACTGGATGAGGCGTCTGGTGCAGGGATAGTTGGCCAGCATATGTCCTCGATTTTCGGCTGGGCTGACGTAAGTAGTGATTCGCCGGGCGCGGCTCGGCTTTTGCTCGGCGCGACGGGCAGGGTGACTTATGTCAATCCAGCCACTAGAATGCTTGCCCATTCTGGGGCCGGAACGCCCGGCTTATGTCTGTGCAACGAGGAAAATCCATGCAAGTTTCTGTTGAAAGCACCTCCGCTCTTGAGCGCCGCATGACCATCGGCGTGCCGGTCGAGCGCATCGAGACCGAAGTCAACAAGCGTCTGCAACAGACCGCCAGCCGTGCCAAGATCCCTGGTTTCCGTCCCGGCAAAGTGCCGATGAGCGTGATCCGTCAGCGTTACGAAGAAGCCGCCCGTCAGGAAGCGCTGGGCGATCTGATCCAGTCGACATTCTATGAAGCCGTCGTTGCCGAAAAGCTGAACCCGGCCGGCGCGCCGTCCGTCGAGCCGAAAGTGTTCGAAAAGGGCAAGGATCTGGAATACGTCGCCACCTTCGAAGTGTTCCCTGAGTTCGAAGTGGCCGGTTTCGAGGCCATCGAGATCGAGCGTCTGCAGGCCGAAGTCGCCGATGCCGACGTCGACAACATGCTGGAAATCCTGCGCAAGCAGAACACCCGTTTCGAGAACGTCGAGCGCGCTGCCGAGAGCGGCGACCAGCTGACCATCGATTTCGTCGGCAAGATCGACGGTGAGACCTTCGCTGGCGGTTCGGCCAAGGGCACTCAGCTGGTGCTGGGCTCCGGTCGCATGATTCCTGGTTTCGAAGACGCGCTCGTTGGCGCCAAGGCCGGCGAAGAGCGCGTGATCAACCCGACCTTCCCCGAGGACTATCAGAACCTCGACCTGGCCGGCAAGACTGCCGAGTTCACCGTCACCGTGAATGCCGTCGCCGCTCCGCAACTGCCCGAGCTGAATGACGAATTCTTCGCCCAGTTCGGCGTGCAGGAAGGTGGCGTCGAAGGCTTCCGTGCTGAAGTGAAAAAGAACATGGAGCGCGAGCTGCGTCAGGCCATCAAGACCAAGGTGAAGAATCAGGTCATGGAAGGGCTGGTCGCTGGCAACCCGATCGAGGTGCCCAAGGCGCTGATCGACAATGAAGTGAACCGTCTGCGCGTGCAGGCCGTTCAGCAGTTTGGCGGCAACATCAAGCCCGAGCAGCTGCCGGCCGACCTTTTCCAGGAGCAGGCCAAGCGCCGCGTTGTTCTGGGTCTGATCGTGGCCGAAGTGGTCAAGCAGAAGGAGCTCAAGCCTGATGAGGCCCGCGTTCGCGAGCTGATCGAGGAAATGGCCTCGGCCTACCAGGAGCCGGAGCAGGTCGTCGCCTGGTACTACAAGAACGCCGAGCAGTTGAACGAAGTTCGCTCGGTTGTGCTCGAAGAGCAAGTTGTAGATACTGTCCTGCAGCAGGCTAAAGTGACCGATAAGTCGGTCTCCTACGAAGAAGCTGTCAAGCCTGCGGAAGCCCCGCAAGCAGCCTGATTTCTTCATATATTCGAGTGCACAAACATAAGCCAGCCTCGTGCTGGCTTATGTCTTTTGAGGCATGACATAGGGAGTATCGTTGGAACATGTCCCGCAATCCTTTTATGCAAGCTCCGGACATTCAGGCCGCCGGTGGCCTGGTCCCGATGGTGATCGAGCAGTCCGCTCGCGGCGAGCGCGCCTATGACATTTATTCCCGACTCCTCAAGGAGCGGGTGATCTTCATGGTCGGCCAGGTCGAAGACTACATGGCCAACCTGATCGTCGCGCAGATGCTGTTCCTCGAGGCCGAAAACCCCGAGAAAGACATTCACCTGTACATCAACTCCCCGGGCGGCTCGGTGACTGCAGGCATGTCGATTTACGACACCATGCAGTTCATCAAGCCGGATGTGTCGACCATCTGCATCGGCCAGGCCTGTTCCATGGGGGCTCTGCTGTTGACCGGTGGCACCGCGGGCAAGCGTTACTGCCTGCCGCATTCGCGGATGATGATCCACCAGCCGCTGGGCGGCTTCCAGGGTCAGGCTTCGGATATCGAGATCCACGCACGTGAGATCCTGACCATCCGCGAACGCCTGAACAAAGTACTGGCTCACCATACCGGTCAGCCGATGGAAGTGATTGCCCGCGATACCGACCGCGATAACTTCATGAGCGGTGAAGACGCCGTCAAGTACGGCTTGATCGACCAGGTTCTGACCCAGCGCCAACTGGCGGTCTGATCCCTGCAGCCTGCGATATGTGGCTGCTCCGTGGGCTTGAAAAAGCCCACGATTGCCTTCATCTTGTGTTTCAAGCCTTCCCGATTGGATCGATCGAATGACTGACACCCGCAACGGCGAGGACTCCGGCAAACTGCTCTATTGCTCTTTTTGCGGCAAAAGCCAGCATGAAGTACGCAAGTTGATCGCCGGGCCCTCCGTTTTCATCTGCGACGAGTGCGTCGACCTGTGCAACGACATCATCCGCGAGGAGGTGCAGGAAGCACAGACCGAGAGCAACGCGCACAAACTGCCTGCGCCGAAGGAGATCAGCGGCATTCTCGACCAGTACGTCATTGGTCAGGAGCGCGCCAAGAAGATCCTGGCGGTGGCCGTTTACAACCACTACAAGCGCTTGAACCAACGCGACAAGAAAGAAGAAGTCGAGTTGGGCAAGAGCAACATTCTGCTGATCGGTCCAACCGGCTCGGGCAAGACGTTGCTGGCCGAAACGCTGGCACGCCTGCTCAATGTGCCCTTCACCATCGCCGACGCCACTACCCTCACTGAGGCTGGCTATGTGGGCGAGGATGTCGAGAACATTATCCAGAAGCTTTTGCAGAAGTGCGATTACGACGTTGAGAAGGCCCAGATGGGCATCGTCTACATCGACGAAATCGACAAGATATCCCGCAAATCCGATAACCCGTCGATTACTCGGGACGTATCCGGTGAAGGCGTGCAGCAGGCACTGCTGAAGCTGATCGAGGGCACCGTTGCGTCCGTCCCGCCACAGGGTGGTCGCAAGCATCCGCAGCAGGAATTCCTGCAGGTGGATACGCGCAACATCCTGTTCATCTGCGGTGGTGCGTTTGCCGGTTTGGAGAAGGTCATCCAGGGTCGTTCAACTCAGGGTGGTATCGGCTTCAATGCCGAGGTTCGTAGTAAGGACCCGGGCAAGAAGATCGGCGAGGCGTTGCGTGCCGTGGAGCCTGATGATCTGGTTAAGTTCGGCCTGATTCCTGAGTTCGTTGGCCGTCTGCCGGTGATCGCGACGCTCGATGAACTCGATGAGGCGGCGCTGATCCAGATTCTGACCGAGCCGAAGAATGCGTTGACCAAACAGTACGCCAAGCTCTTCGAACTCGAAGGCGTGGATCTGGAGTTCCGCCCGGATGCACTCAAGGCAGTCGCTTCGCGCGCTCTTGAGCGCAAGACCGGCGCACGTGGTCTGCGTTCGATTCTTGAAGGTGTGTTGCTCGACACGATGTACGAGATTCCTTCGCAGAAGGAGGTCAGCAAGGTTGTCATCGATGAAAGCGTGATCGAAGGCACATCTCAGCCGTTGCTGATTTACGAGAACACCGAGCCGCCAGCCAAGGCGGCGCCTGAGGCGTAATCGAACAAAGGGGCCTGCGGGCCCCTTTGCATTTGGTCCGCCGCCTTGTTTTTTACGGTGTGTGCCCTCATCTTTGTTGCAAGGGCATCGCCCATCCGTTTACCGCCGAATGGCCGCCGTAGAGCTGAATTATGAAGACAACCATCGAATTGCCCCTTTTGCCGCTGCGCGATGTGGTGGTTTACCCGCACATGGTGATCCCGCTTTTCGTTGGCCGTGAAAAATCCATCGAAGCACTCGAATCCGCCATGGCCGGCGATAAGCAGATCCTCTTGCTGGCGCAGAAGAACCCCGCTGATGACGATCCAGGTGAAGATGCGCTGTACCGTGTTGGCACTGTGGCGACCGTGCTGCAGCTTCTCAAGCTGCCAGACGGAACCGTCAAGGTACTGGTCGAGGGCGAGCAACGTGGTGTGATCGAGCGCTTCGTCGAGGTGGATGACCACTGCCGCGCCGAAGTTTCCTTGATCGAAGAAGCTGAGGTCGACGCGCGCGAATCCGAAGTATTCACGCGCAGCCTGCTCAGCCAGTTCGAACAGTACGTGCAGCTGGGCAAGAAGGTTCCCGCCGAAGTTCTTTCCTCGCTGAGCAGCATCGATGAGCCCGCGCGTCTGGTCGATACCATGGCCGCGCATATGGCGCTGAAGATCGAGCAGAAGCAGCAGATTCTCGAAATCACCGACCTCCCGGCGCGCGTCGAACACGTACTTGCGCTGCTTGATGCCGAGATCGATCTGCTGCAGGTCGAAAAGCGCATTCGCGGTCGCGTGAAGAAGCAGATGGAGCGCAGCCAGCGCGAGTACTACTTGAATGAGCAGATGAAGGCCATTCAGAAGGAGCTCGGCGATATCGACGAGGGCCACAACGAAGTCGACGAGCTGAAGAAGCGCATCGAGAACGCCGGCCTCAGCAAAGACGCCTACACCAAGGCCAACGCCGAACTCAACAAGCTCAAGCAGATGTCGCCGATGTCGGCCGAGGCGACAGTGGTTCGTACCTATATCGATTGGCTGGTAAATGTGCCGTGGAAGGCTGCCAGCAAGGTGCGCCTGGATCTGGCGAAGGCTGAAGAGGTGCTGGATGCCGATCATTACGGCCTAGAAGAGGTCAAGGATCGTATCCTCGAGTATCTTGCCGTCCAGAAGCGCGTGAAGAAGCTCAAGGGGCCGGTGCTGTGCTTGGTAGGCCCGCCGGGCGTGGGTAAAACCTCGCTGGCCGAGTCGATTGCACGCTCGACCAATCGCAAGTTTGTACGCATGGCACTGGGCGGCGTACGGGACGAGGCCGAGATTCGCGGTCACCGCCGTACTTACATCGGCTCCATGCCCGGTCGTTTGATTCAGAAGATGACCAAGGTAGGGGTTCGCAACCCCCTGTTCCTGCTCGACGAGATCGACAAGATGGGCAGCGACATGCGAGGTGATCCGGCGTCGGCTCTGCTGGAAGTGCTCGACCCCGAACAGAACCACAATTTCAACGATCACTACCTTGAGGTCGACTACGATCTTTCGGACGTGATGTTCCTCTGCACCGCCAACTCAATGAATATTCCTGCGCCGCTGCTCGACCGTATGGAGGTCATCCGGCTGCCGGGCTACACCGAGGACGAGAAGGTCAACATCGCCATTCGTTACCTGGCGCCCAAGCAGATCGAGGCCAACGGCCTGAAGAAAACCGAGTTGGAGTTTCAGGAGGCGGCGATTCGCGACATCATCCGCTACTACACCCGCGAGGCGGGTGTGCGCAGCCTGGAGCGCCAGCTGGCCAAGGTATGCCGCAAGGTCGTGAAGGAGCATGCCGCGGAGAAGCGTTTCCACGTGGTCGTGGACGCCGAATCCCTTGAGCATTTCCTGGGCGTTCGCAAGTTCCGTTACGGGCTTGCCGAACAACAGGATCAGGTAGGGCAGGTCACTGGCCTTGCCTGGACCCAGGTTGGCGGCGAACTGCTGACCATTGAGGCTGCTGTGGTGCCCGGAAAGGGCCGCCTGACCAAGACCGGCTCGCTGGGCGAGGTCATGGGCGAATCGATCACCGCGGCTCTTACAGTGGTTCGCAGCCGTGCCGCGAGCCTGGGCATGGCGGCTGATTTCCACGAGAAGCAGGACATTCACATCCACGTGCCCGAAGGTGCGACTCCGAAAGACGGCCCGAGTGCCGGTATCGGCATGTGCACTGCACTGGTTTCCGCGCTGACTCAAATTCCGGTGCGCGCAGATGTCGCAATGACCGGCGAAATAACATTGCGCGGGCAGGTGCTTGCAATTGGCGGATTGAAGGAAAAACTTCTGGCTGCTCATCGGGGTGGGATCAAGACGGTGATCATTCCGGAAGAAAATCAGCGTGATCTGAAAGAGATTCCTGAAAATATTAAGCAAGACCTGCAGATTAAACCGGTGAAGTGGATTGACGAGGTCCTGCAAATTGCGCTGCAATACGCGCCGGAGCCCTTGCCCGATGCGGTTCCCGAGATTGTTGCAAAGGACGACAAGCGCGAGCCTGATTCCAAGGAGCGAATCAGCACGCATTAGTCTGGAAGGCCACGTTGACACACTTCAGGCGCCCTTGTTTAATCGGCCTCTTGTGTCATAGCCATCTAGCACCGCTTTGCTTACACCCGAAAATTAAAGATACGACTCAACAGAAATAAGGGGACTTAGAGTGAACAAGTCGGAACTGATCGATGCCATCGCTGCATCTGCTGATATCCCAAAAGCTGTTGCTGGCCGCGCGCTGGATGCAGTGATCGAATCCGTCACCGGTGCCCTGAAGGCTGGTGACTCCGTGGTACTGGTTGGTTTCGGTACTTTCGCTGTCAAGGAGCGCGCTGCGCGCACTGGTCGCAACCCGCAGACTGGCAAGCCGATCAACATCGCTGCTGCCAAGATCCCGGGCTTCAAAGCTGGCAAGGCTCTGAAAGACGCTGTCAACTAAGCGTCTTTCTACCCGGCCAGTCAGCTCGCGCTGCACTGGCACGGGGCGGTTGTCGAGCAGGCCTGGCCTGCTGCAATCTGGCTTGGGGGAATAAGCCCAACCGCTCCAAAAGCTCCGAGAAGGCGCATCCCTGGATGCGCCTTTCTTTTATCCGGTTTCCACCCGCGTTGCGCATCCGATCGCGCCGCAGACTCCTGGGGGTCGCATGCTTCAGAACATCAGGGACAATTCGCAAGGCTGGATAGCCAAAACCATCATCGGCATCATCGTAATGCTGCTGGCGTTGACTGGCTTCGAGGCTATCTTCAATGCCGCGAGCAACAACCAGAATGCCGCGGAGGTCAACGGCGAGGAGATTTCCCGTTACGACCTTGACCAGGCAATGAACATGCAGCGGCGCCAGCTGGCGCAACAGCTTGGCCAGGATTTCGATGCTTCGTTGCTGGATGATCGTCTGCTTCGTGATTCCGCGCTCGGTTCGCTGATTGATCGCATGTTGCTGTTGCAGAGTGCCAAGAGCGCCAATTTCGCCTTCTCCAGCGAAGCACTCGACCAGTTGATTCTGCAAACCCCCGAATTTCAGGTTGACGGCGCTTTCAGCGCTGCACGTTTCGATCAGGTCATCCAGCAGATGGGCTATTCCCGTCTCCAGTTCCGCCAGCTGCTCGAGCAGGAAATGCTCATCGGACAGCTGCGGGCCGGCATCTCCGGAACCGGATTCGTTACCGATCAGCAGGTTGATAACTTCGCGCGTCTCGAAATGCAGACCCGCGACTTCGCCACTCTCACCCTGCCTGCTCAGCAGGAGGCAATTGAGGTCGGTGACGAACAGATCAAGGAATACTACGAGGCAAACGCTGACCGTTTCCGTACACCTGAGCAGGTCATCGTCGAGTATGTCGAGTTGAAGAAAGAGTCATTCTTCGATCAGGTCGAAGTGTCTGACGAGGAGCTGCAGGAGCTTTATCAGAAGCAGATCGCCAATCTGGCCGAGCAGCGTCGCGCTGCGCATATCCTCATCGAGACCGGCGGTGAGCTGAGCGACGACGAAGCCAAAGCCAAGATCGATGAAATTGCTACCCGGGTGAAGAACGGTGACGACTTCGCTGCAGTCGCCAAGGAAGCCTCTCAGGATCCAGGTTCTGCGAGCGAGGGTGGTGACCTTGGATTCGCCGGACCGGGTGTATATGACCCGGCATTCGAAGATGCACTCTATGCCTTGAATGAGGGCGAGGTCTCGGCACCGGTCAAATCCGAATTCGGCTGGCACATCATCAAGCTGCTGGGTGTTCAGTCGCCGGAGGTTCCTGCCTTCGAGAGCTTGAAGCCCCAGCTGGTACGCGAGCTCAAGGCGCAGCAGGTCGAGCAGCGCTTCGTCGAGACCAGCAAGCAGCTGGAAGATTCGGCATTCGAAGCATCCGACCTGGCCCAGCCCGCTCAGGAGCTCGGCTTGATGGTGCAGACCACGGAAGCCTTCGGGCGTGACGGTGGCGAAGGCATCACGGCCAATCGTCAGGTGATCCAGGCTGCTTTCAGCGACGAAGTACTGGTGGATGGCGCCAACAGCAGCGTCATCGAGCTCGATCCCGATACCTCCATTGCGCTGCGCGTGAAGGAACACCTGAAGCCTGCGGCTATCCCGCTTGCGGATGTGCGTGAGGATATCGTCCAGCAGCTTCAGCGCAGCCTGGCTGCCGAAGCGGCACGCGCCAAGGGTGAGCAGTTGTTGGCGGACCTGCGTAAAGGGCAGCAGCCTGATGACGGCCAATGGCAAGCCGTAGAGGCTGCCACACGCAGTCAGGAAGGCGTTGCGCCAGCGCTGTTGCAGGCGGTATTCCGCATGCCGCGTCCAGAACAGCAGGATAAGCCGAGCTATTCCGGCGTGGCGCTGAGCAACGGTGATTACGCGGTTGTACGGCTGAACGGCGTCAATGAGCCGGAAGGGGCGCTGACCGATGAAGAGAAGCTGAATTATCGACGCTTCCTTGCATCTCGCGTCGGCCAGCAGGACTTCGCAGCGTTTCGGCAGAAGCTGCTGGCTGAGGCGGAAATCGAAAGATTCTGACCGCCAACTGACAGGCAAAGCCACTCGGTTTCGTCTGTCAAACAGAGAGAACGCCCCGACTGGTTCGGGGCGTTTTCGTTTGAAGCTGTTGAGTGTCAGCGCAGCAGTTTGCGCCCCAGCCAAGGCCCTTGGCGTAGCAATGCCGCGTGAACCTGCACCAGTTCCGCGCCTGCACGCATGCGTGCCTGCAGCTGGCTTGCGGTCTGGATGCCGCCAACCGAAAGCAAAGCCATGTCATTTCCGCAGAACCGACGCAGGTGCTCGATCTGTTCGCAGGCTTGCGCCTGTCGTTGTGGGTCTTGCCAGGCCAGATAGCGCTCGCGCGTCGCCGGTGGCCCAGGGTCATGGGCAGCGAGCAGTCCGTCGAATCCAAGCTCAAGTAGCAGCCCGGCAAGCGAGAAGGGAATCTGCTTAGGAAGGCAGCGCAGCTTGGCTATCAGCGGAACCCAACGCTCTCCTTTCAGATTAAGCTGATGTTGTTCTTCACGAAGCGCGGTCAGCAGGTTGTGCAACCGCGCGCCCTGATGAAGCAGCGGGGCACTGGACGGGCCGATCAGGTTCAACACGAGATAGTCAGCATGCCGCCAGGCACCGCGTAGCAACGCGCAGGTCTCGGCGGTGGAGCATCTGGCGTCCAGGGTCAGATTCACGCCTAGGCGTGCATCGCCTGGCGGGATTGGCTGCAGCCGGGCGAGCGCAGCCGCTGTCAGGCTGCCGATCTCGTTGAAGCCGAATCCCAGCGGAGCGACACGCCGTCCCAGTGCGCCGTGGCGGTCAAAGCCCGCCGCAATACCCAACGGCGTCGGGAATTCCAGCCCCATTACCGTGACCGGGTGGCGCGGCACCGCGCTCAGGCGGCACGCGACGCTGGTGAGATTGAGAGCGATACGATTGCGCAGCGTTTGCCAAACCATCGGCTTATCCATGGCGTTGCTCGAAGTCCGCCATGAAATCCACCAGCTGTTGCACACCCGACACTGGCATCGCGTTGTATAGGCTGGCCCGCACGCCGCCAAAGGCAGCATGCCCGCGCAGATGGGTCAGGCCGCATTGCTCGGCCTGGTCAAGAAAGATCTCGGTCAGCCCTGTGTCGGCCAGTTGAAAGCAGACATTGATCGACGAGCGATCCTGGATTTTCTGCGGGCAGTGGTAGAGATCGCTGTTGTCGATGTAGCGGTACAGCAGCGCGCTCCGTTGTCGAGCAGCCGTTGCCATCGCCTCAGCGCCGCCTCGTTGCTTGATCCAGCGCAGCATCAATGCAGCGACATACAGTGTGAAGGTCGGTGGTGTATTGAAACGGCTCTGTTGCTCGGCTTGGACCGCATAGCTGAATGCGGCTGGGAGGCCAGCTGGCGGTGCTTGCAGAAGATCGTCGCGCACGATGACGACGCACAGCCCGGCTGCACCCAGGTTCTTCTGCGTGCTGGCGTAGATCACTCCGAAGCGCTCGACTGGAACGGGGCGAGTGAGGAAATCCGACGTCATGTCCACAACCAGGGGCACCAGGAGCGCGGGAAACTCCTGCAGTTGCAGTCCATTGGCGGTTTCGTTGCTGGTGATATGACAGTAGCCAGCGAGTGGATCGAGCCGCCAGTGAGCTGGTGAGGGCAGGGCGGTGAAGTCCTGATCCGCCCCACTGGCGATGACGTTCACTGGTGCGTGACGGCGCCCCTCGGCAATTGCCTTGCGAGCCCAGTGGCCGCTTTCCAGGTAGTCCGCGCTTTGTCCCGGGCGCAGCAGATTGAGCGGTAGCAGGCCGAACTGCGCCGATGCGCCGCCTTGCATGAAAAGCACGCGATAGTTGCTCGGAATCTCCAGTAGTGCGCGCAGGTCGGCTTCGGTTTCAGCCATCAGCTGTTTGAAGGCGCTGCTGGTGAAGGGCTGCTCTAGTACGGAGAGTCCGCTGCCACGCCAGTCCTGCATTTCCTCGCGGATCTGCGCTAGCACTTCGGTAGGCAGCATCGCCGGGCCGGCAGCGAAATTGTAGTGCCCGGACTGCTCAGAATAGATGCAGGCCATGACTACCATTCGCCATGAGGAACAGCAGGGGAAAGGACAGGATCGTGTTGCTGCGCGACGAAAGGAAGGTGATCCGCGAGCAGCGCACACGCTCCTCCAATGTCGCTGGGACGAAGCCGAGTAGCTTCTTCTGATGCGGCCAGAGCACCAGCCAGAGGTTGAGCAGCATCAGCGTGCCAATCCAGGCACCAAGACCGATCACCGCCAGCGGCCCCTGCAGCAGCAGCGCCTCGACCAGCCAGCCGCGTTGCCAGAGCATGAACATGCCGGACACCCAGACCGCCACGGAGGCGTAGCGGAAGATGCCGTGCTCACGTTTCATCCGCGCTTCCAGATCGCTGTTCAGCGTAGCGGTGTCGATGCCGTTCTGCAGTGGCACGAAGCGCGGGTTCTGGATGAAGTTGGCGTAGTTGTGCCCGACCCAGACCAGTGCGAACAGTAGGTGCGCATAGCGGGCCAGCAGATCGAGGATCGGCAACTGCATGCTCACGTCACCAGCCAGTAACGCAGTAACAGGTAGCAGCCGAGCGTCAGCGCGAGTCCGGCGCTGACGGTGCCGCCGAACGAGTCATGGGGCAGTTTCAAGTTCCACCCCCTGACTGGCCTGTCGGGCGATCAGCGTGCCTTGCGGGCGCGTGGCATCCTGCGCCAGTTCAACGGCCTGGCGAATCAGCTGGTGATGTGGGGATTTACTGCAGGCCGGGTCGGTGTTGGCACCGTTGCCGGTCAGCAGCAGCGCCTGGCAGCGACACCCGCCGAAATCCTTTTCCTTATCGTCACAGCTGCGGCAGGGTTCGGGCATCCAGGCGTCGCCGCGGTAGAGGTTGAACACCGGCGAGTCGTGCCAGATCTGCTCCAGTCGTTGCTGACGCACGTTGGGGAAGGCGAGGTTCTTGAAGTTGCTGGCCTGGGAGCAGGGAAGCACGTTGCCGTTCGGCGCGATAGTGACGTGAATGGCGCCCCAGCCATTCATGCAGGCCTTGGGGCGACCTTCGTAATAGTCGGGGATGACAAAGAAGATGGTCAGGCGATTGCCATAACGCTCACGCGCCTTGTGCACCTCGTCTTCGGCTCTCTGCAACTCGGCATGGGTCGGCATCAGCGCATCGCGGTTGAGCAGTGCCCAGTTGTAGTACTGCACGTTCGCCAGCTCGAGGTACTCGACTCCCAGTTCGACGGCGAACTCGATGATATCCGGCACCTGAGCGATGTTCTGCCGGGTGATCGGTACGTTGAGCACCATGGGGAAGTCCATTGACTTGATCAGGCGTGCCATGCCGAGCTTGCGCTCCAGGGCATCGACGCCGGCCAGCTGACGTGCCACGTCACGGTCGGTGGACTGGAAACCGAGCTGGATGTGGCGTAGTCCGGCATCCTTCAGGGCGCGTAGGCGCGCCTCGGTCAGTCCAATGCCGGAAGTGATCAGGTTGGTGTAGTAACCCATGCGGTCAGCCTCGGCGACCAGCGTTTCGAGGTCCTTGCGCAGCGTGGGCTCGCCGCCGGAGAAGCCGATCTGCATCGCGCCCATGGCGCGGGCCTGGGCCATCACGTCGATCCACTCGGCGGTGCTCAACTCATCCTGACGGTAATCGGCAAAGTTGCGTGGATTACTGCAGAACACGCACTGCAACGGGCATTGGTAGGTCAGCTCCAGTAGCAGCCAGACCGGGTTGCCGCTGCCGTCAAGCCTTAACTCGGATCCAGCCCTTGCCATGGGACACCTCCAGGAAGTTCAGGACGCCGTTGCGAATCGTGTCGACGTCGGATGCGTTGTAGCTGAGGGCCAGCTGGTCGATCAGCTCGGCGACGCTGGTCTTGCCGTCGCAGCGCTGCAGAATCTCGCCGCCAGTGGCGTTCAGCTTGACGATGCCTTCGGGGTACAACAGTACGTGGGCATGCTGTGAGTCTTCCCAGCGAAAGAGGAAGGGCGGGCGGATCTCGTAACAGCTGGCGGGCAAAATTGTTGTCGTTGTCATCATGTCCATCCTCGCTCGACCGGCGTGAAGCGATGTGCGATCACGCCGGTCAGGGGCTCAGCGTACGTAGACGTACGCAGTGACTTCGAAGCCCAGACGCAGGTCGCAGAAGTCCGGATTGATCCACTGCATGGCGTATCTCCTCATTGGTTGGTGTCAGGAAAAGCAATGTCGCACCTCGAAGCTAAGGCGCTTTGCCACGGCGACTAATAAGACTTTGGGGTTGGTTTTGCCGGCTTTTGGTCGCGCTTTTCTTGCGTTGCGGCAGAATTTGCGCTGTGGGTCGGTGTCCTTGTTCAGCGTCATTTTTAAGGTGCTATTCAAGGCCTATTCTGCTCGGCTTTTTTCTCCCGCTTCGGCCTGCCCGAACCAATCGCAAACCGCCATCAACGCTGCCTCTGCGCCTTGCCATCTACTACCAAATGAGGAGCCCTCCGCTGCCATGGGTGCATACCGGAGCGAAGACCCCACTGCCTAAGATCGGTCCATGTCCTGTGCACCTTCCGGCACAGGCTCCGACAAGCAGAAGAAGAGAGGCCCATCATGATCTACGCCCAGCCCGGTACCGCAGGCGCCGTCGTATCCTTCAAGCCGCGCTACGGCAATTACATCGGTGGTGAATTCGTCCCGCCGGTCAAAGGCGAGTACTTCGTCAACACCTCGCCGGTAAATGGTGAAGTCATTGCCGAGTTCCCGCGTTCGGGCGCCGAAGACGTCGAGAAAGCGCTGGACGCCGCCCACGCTGCTGCCGATGCCTGGGGCAAGACCTCGGTGCAGGACCGCGCGCTGATTCTGCTGAAGATCGCCGATCGCATCGAAGCCAACCTGGAAAAGCTCGCTGTCGCTGAAACCTGGGACAACGGCAAGGCCGTCCGTGAAACTCTGAACGCCGACGTGCCGCTGGCTGCGGATCACTTCCGCTACTTCGCTGGCTGCATCCGCGCCCAGGAAGGCAGCGCCGCCGAGATCAACGAGCACACCGCGGCCTATCACTTCCATGAGCCGCTGGGTGTTGTCGGCCAGATCATCCCGTGGAACTTCCCGCTGCTGATGGCCGCCTGGAAACTGGCTCCGGCCCTGGCTGCCGGTAACTGCATCGTGCTCAAGCCGGCCGAGCAGACCCCGCTGTCGATCATGGTATTCATCGAAGTCGTCGGTGACCTCCTGCCGCCGGGCGTACTGAACATCGTCCAGGGCTTCGGTCGCGAAGCTGGTCAGGCGCTGGCCACCAGCACCCGCATCGCCAAAATCGCCTTCACCGGCTCGACCCCGGTCGGCTCGCACATCATGCGCTGCGCCGCCGAGAACATCATTCCGAGCACCGTGGAGCTGGGTGGCAAGAGCCCGAACATCTTCTTCGAAGACATCATGAATGCAGAGCCTGCGTTCATCGAGAAAGCCGCTGAAGGTCTGGTACTGGCCTTCTTCAACCAGGGTGAGGTCTGCACCTGCCCATCGCGTGCACTGATTCAGGAATCGATCTTCGAGCCCTTCATGGAAGTGGTGATGAAGAAGATCAAAGCGATCAAGCGTGGCAACCCGCTGGATACCGACACCATGGTTGGCGCTCAGGCGTCCGAGCAGCAGTTCGACAAGATCCTCTCCTACATGGAAGTTGCTCAGCAGGAAGGCGCGCAGATCCTCACCGGCGGCGCAGCCGAGAAGCTCGAAGGCGGCCTGGCCTCCGGTTACTACGTGCAGCCGACCCTGATCAAGGGTCACAACAAGATGCGTGTGTTCCAGGAAGAAATCTTCGGACCCGTGGTCGGTGTGGCGACCTTCAAGGACGAAGCCGAAGCTCTGGCGATCGCCAACGACACCGAGTTCGGCCTGGGTGCCGGCGTCTGGACCCGCGACATCAACCGCGCCTACCGCATGGGTCGTGGCATCAAGGCCGGTCGCGTCTGGACCAACTGCTATCACCTGTACCCGGCGCATGCCGCCTTCGGTGGCTACAAGAAGTCCGGCGTCGGTCGCGAAACCCACAAGATGATGCTCGACCACTACCAGCAGACCAAGAACCTGCTGATCAGCTACGACATCAATCCACTCGGATTCTTCTGATGAGGGCCCCGGCGTGTGAGCTCCAGCGCGCCGGTTTATTTTGCTACGCACGTCATGTGCAGGGACCTGCGCCGCTTCTGCTGTAATCCCCCTCGAACCGAGCGCAAGGTTCCTATCGCAACGCGGCTCCGGCCGCGTTTTTTTTGCCCGGTGGCGAACCAGCCATCGCGTGCATCGAACTCCCCGCCGCCGATACGCCTCCCATCAACATGCCCTGTGCCGAAGATGAGGAGAACCCCATGTCGCAACTGCTCGAACCCTGTTCGCTAAAACACCTGAAGCTGCGCAATCGCGCGGCCGTTGCGCCGATGACCCGCGTCAGCGCCGAAGCCGAGGGTGCTGCCAATGAATTGATGCGCGACTACTACGCCTCGTTCGCCAAGGGTGGCTTCGGCATGGTCATCAGCGAAGGCATCTATACCGATACGGCCTACAGCCAGGGTTACTTCAACCAGCCGGGGCTTGCTACGGAAGCACACCGGGACAGCTGGCGGTTGATAGTCGACGCCGTGCACGACGCTAGCGCCGCTTTCGTTGCCCAGCTCATGCATGGCGGCGCGCAGACCCAGGGCAACATCCATCATGCCCGTCACGTTGCGCCATCGGCGGTGCAGCCCGGCGGGTCGCAGCTGACCTTCTACGGTGGCGAAGGACCCTATGCGACGCCCGCGCAGATCAGCGAAGACGAGATTCAGGAAGCCATCGCCGGGTTTGCCCAGGCCGCGCGCCATGCCCGTGAGGCCGGCTTCGACGGTGTCGAATTGCACGGCGCGAACGGCTATCTGCTGCACGAGTTCATCAGCGCCGAGTTCAACCGGCGCGATGATCACTGGGGAGGCGATTACCTCGGTCGACTGCGCTTGCCGCTGGCCGTCATCGCTGCGGTGCGGGCAGCGGTCGGCAATGACTTCGTGGTTGGCATGCGCCTGTCGCAGAGCATGGTGAGCGACAGCCAGCTGAAATGGGAGGGTGGGGTGGACGAAGCCCAGCAGCGATTCCGCGCACTGGCTGATGCTGGCCTTGATTATCTGCACGTTACCGAGCCGGACGCTGCTGCGCCGGCGTTTGGCGACGGGCCGAGCTTCGCTGCGATCGCAAAGGGCAGCGTGTCGATCCCGGTTATCGGCAACGGCGGCATCGTCACGGGCGAGCAAGCAGAAAAGTTGCTGACTCAGGGAGACATGGACCTGGTCGCGGTCGGCAAGGCCGCGCTGGCGAACAACGACTGGCCGCAGCGAATCGCGCAGGGACTGCCGCTCAACGAATTCGACGGCACGATGTTCGTACCCATGGCGACCATCACCAATGAACTGGCCTGGCGTAATGCCAATGGTCGGTCGGCGCTGGGTTCAAGTTGACAGCGCACCAAGGCCGGGCGTTAGCTGGTAAACGAAACGCAGCAATGACAGCCGTCTGTCGGGCACTACCAAGGCACGGCGCTGTCTCCTTCCAAAGTACCATTCTGCTCGAGGCAGAACAGGGGGCTTAATTGGGCTGTCGGAATCTTCCGGCACCATAAAAAGAGGACCGACCTATGTGGACTAAACCCGCCTTCACCGACATGCGTATTGGTTTCGAAGTCACCATGTACTTCGCAAATCGTTGATCGATCAGCCCCGGCTCCGGCCGGGGCTTCGCTTTTGGGGGCTGTCCATGTTCATCCGTATTCTTGGTTCCGCTGCGGGCGGCGGTTTTCCGCAGTGGAACTGCAATTGCGCCAACTGCGCCGGCCTGCGCGCCGGCACGCTCAATGCGAAGGCGCGTACCCAGTCGTCGATCGCCATCAGTGATAACGGTGTCGACTGGATTCTGTGTAATGCCTCGCCGGACATCCGCGCTCAGCTGGAGTCGTTCCCGACGCTGCAGCCGGCCCGTGCGCCACGCGATACCGCCATCGGTGCCATCGTTCTGCTGGACAGCCAGATCGATCACACCACCGGCCTGCTGACCCTGCGTGAAGGTTGCCCGCATGAGGTCTGGTGCACCGAGATGGTCCATCAGGATCTGACCACCGGGTTCCCGCTGTTCAACATGCTCGAACACTGGAACGGCGGCTTGAAATGGAACCCCATCGCCCTGACCGGCAGCTTCACCATTCCCTGTTGCCCGAACCTGCACATCACGCCGATTCCGTTGCGCAGCTCCGCGCCGCCATATTCGCCGCACCGCAATGACCCGCATCCCGGCGACAACATCGGCCTGCTGATCGAGGACCGCAAAACCGGTGGCACGCTGTTCTATGCGCCGGGGTTGGGCAAGGTCAGCGACGAACTGCTGGAAACCATGCGCCAGGCGGATTGCCTGCTGGTCGACGGCACTCTGTGGCGTGATGACGAAATGCTCGTGCGCGAGGTCGGCACCAAGCTCGGCAGCGAGATGGGACACCTGCAGCAGAGCGGCCCGGGGGGCATGATCGAGGTGCTCGACGGCATGCCCGCGGTTCGCAAGATCCTCATCCACATCAACAACACCAATCCGATCCTCGATGAAGATTCCGTCGAACGCGAAATCCTCGGCGAGCATGGAATCGAAGTGTCCTTCGATGGCATGAACATCGAGCTATAGCACCCGAATCGCGGCCTTCAGCCGCCTGGTGCTGCGATACGAACATCGGAACGATAAGAAAAGGAAAGACACTGCCATGATCCTGCCAGCCATGAGCTCCGCGGAATTCGAACAGGCGCTGCGCGCCAAGGGCGAGTACTACCATATCCATCACCCGTTCCACCGGGCCATGTACGCCGGGCAGGCGACACGCGAGCAGATTCAGGGCTGGGTCGCCAACCGTTTCTACTATCAGGTCTGCATTCCGGTGAAGGATGCGGCGATCATGGCCAACTGCCCGGACCGAGATACCCGTCGGGAGTGGATCCAGCGCATCATCGATCACGACGGCGCGCCGGGGGAAGAGGGTGGTATCGAAGCCTGGTTGCGACTCGCCGAATCCGTCGGCCTTGATCGCGAGCAGGTGCTATCGCAGGAACTGGTGCTGCCCGGTGTGAGGTTCGCCGTGGATGCCTACGTCAACTTCGCCCGTCGCGCCAGCTGGCAGGAGGCCGCCAGCAGCTCGCTGACCGAGCTCTTCGCCCCGACGATTCACCAGTCGCGCCTCGATAGCTGGCCGCAGCACTATCCTTGGATCGATGCCTCCGGCTACGACTACTTCCGCAAGCGCCTGAAGGAAGCCCGCCGCGATGTCGAGCACGGTCTGCGGATCACCCTGGAGCACTACCGCACCCGCGAGGCGCAGGAGCGTATGCTGGAGATCCTGCAGTTCAAACTCGACGTGCTCTGGAGCATGCTCGACGCCATGAGCATGGCCTACGAACTGGATCGCCCGCCGTACCACACCGTGACCCGCGAGCGTATCTGGCACAAGGGCATCAGCCTGTAGGCACGCGTTCCGTGGGCAGATCCTGCCCACCCATGAGGCATCCGGCCCCTGTAGAGTGGACCGCCTGACGACCATGACCACGTGGCCAGGCAGCAACCTGCCCACTGGCGAGACAATGATGATGAGCGATATTCAACTGACCCAGATTCCAGCGTTGCGCCGTGGTTTCCGCTTCCAGTGGGAGCCCGCGCAGAACTGCCATGTGCTGCTATACCCGGAAGGCATGATCAAGCTCAACGAGAGCGCTGCGGCGGTGCTGACCGAAGTGGACGGGACGCGTAGCGTCGGTGCGATCGTTGCCGATCTGCAGGCTCGCTATCCCGAGGCCGAAGGGATTCAAGAAGATATCGTTGCGTTCCTGGAGGTTGCCGTTGAACGGTTCTGGATCGAGCTTCGCTAAACCCGGCTACGAGCCCGGCCCGCCGCTCTGGCTGCTGGCGGAGCTGACCTATCGTTGCCCGTTGCAGTGCCCTTACTGCTCCAATCCGCTGGACTTCGCCCGTAGTCATGAAGAACTGAGCACCGCCGAGTGGATCGAGGTGTTCCGCCAGGCACGCGAGATGGGCGCGGCCCAGCTGGGTTTTTCCGGCGGCGAACCATTGGTGCGCCAGGACCTGGCCGAGTTGATCGAGGCGGCACGGGGACTCGGCTATTACACCAACCTGATCACATCCGGCATCGGCCTCACCGAAGAGAAGATCGCCAGCTTCGCCGAGGCCGGCCTGGACCATATCCAGATCAGTTTCCAGGCTGCCGACGAGGAAGTGAACAACCTGCTCGCCGGCTCGAAGAAGGCCTTTGCTCACAAACTGGAAATGGCCAGAGCGGTGAAGAAGCACGGCTACCCGATGGTGCTCAACTTCGTCACCCACCGGCACAACATCGACAACATCGACCAGATCATTCGGCTGTGCATCGAGCTCGAAGCCGATTTTGTCGAACTCGCCACCTGCCAGTTCTACGGCTGGGCGGAACTGAACCGTGCCGGGTTGCTGCCGAGCAAGGAACAGCTGGTACGTGCCGAGCGCATCACCAACGAGTGGCGCGACAAGCTCGCCGCCCAAAACCATCCGTGCAAGCTGATCTTCGTCACGCCCGATTACTACGAAGAACGCCCGAAGGCCTGCATGAACGGCTGGGGCAACCTGTTTCTCGATATCACGCCGGACGGCACGGCGTTGCCTTGTCACAGTGCGCGCCAACTGCCTGTTGAATTCCCCAACGTACGTGAGCACAGCATCGAGCACATCTGGCGACACTCCTTCGGCTTCAACAAGTTCCGCGGCTACGACTGGATGCCCGAACCCTGCCGCAGTTGCGACGAGAAGGAACGCGACTTCGGCGGCTGCCGTTGCCAGGCCTTCATGCTCACCGGCGATGCCGCCAATGCCGATCCCGTGTGCAGCAAATCGGCGCACCACGGCAAGATACTTGCGGCTCGCGATCAGGCAGACCACGGCGCGCTGGGGCTCGATCAGCTGCAGCATCGTAACGAGAAGGCTTCCAAGCTCATCCTCAAGGTATGAAATCGCCCCGCAACGATTCGTCAATGCTTCATCCATCCGCCGCGGTGCTGCCCTATGGCTTCTGGCCCAGCGCCTGGAGCGCCGAGGCCGCCGCGGCCGCCAGCCAGGACTATGCCGAGCTGCGGGCCGGTCACGGGGGGCTGTTCTGGGTCGAGTACGACCCCGTTCAAGGGCGCTGCACGCTGTGGTTCTGGCAGGCCGGCAGCGCACGCTGCCTGACTCCGGACGGCTTCTCGGTACGCAGTCGCGTCTATGAATACGGCGGCGGCGCGTTCTGTCTGACCGGTCAGGGCATCGCCTTCGTCAACGAGGCAGATCAGCAGATCTACTTGCAGCTGACCGATGACGCCGAGACCGCGCCGCCAATCGCGCTGACCGCGGCGCCTGAACGCCGTTATGGCGATCTGCAACATGATCCCGTCAGTGATGCGATTCTGGCGCTGGAGGAATCCCGTGAGGCCGTTGGCGTCGTGCATCGTCTGGTGAGTATCTCCATGGTCGATGGTGCGCGTCGCGTTGTTGTGGAGGGCGCCGACTTCTATGCCGCTGCGGTGCTCAGTCCGGACGGTGCACGGCTGGCTTGGATCGAATGGGATCGTCCCGAGCAGCCCTGGACCTCGTCGCGCCTGTGCGCAGCTGAACGCCTGCCTAACGAGCGTTGGGGCAACAGGCAATGCTTGGCAGGCACGGATGGAGGCGAGTCCTTGCAACAGCCACGCTTCGCCTCCGACGGCCGGCTGTTCTGCCTCAGCGACCGTCTGGGTTTCTGGCAGCCTTGCTATGAGGCAGACGGCCAGCTGCATCGGCATTCGCTGACGGCGCCCGGCGAGGCGGATACGGCACAGGACTTCGATTGTGCCCCGGCACCCTGGCAACTGGGCACCACCAGCTACCTGCCACTGGCTGGTGGCGGCCTGTTGTTGACGCATATGGTCGATGGTTATGGCTGGCTGTTCGAGCACGCTGCCGATGGCAGCCGGCGCCAACTGGCTGAGGACTTCACCCGTTGCCGCCAACTGGCCGCCAGCCAGACCCACGTATTCTGTATCGCTGGCGCTCCGGAACGAGCGCCAGCGGTACTTGCCATCGAAAGGGCCAGTGGAGCGGTGCAGATTCTCGCCGGCGGAGCGCAGCCGCTGTCGGCCAGTCAATTGTCGCACCCGCAGTCCATGTGCTTTCCGACCGGTGATGGCGAGGTCGCACATGCTTTCTTTTACCCACCCGCCAATGCGAACTGCCGCGGCGAGCCGGGGGCCTTGCCACCGCTGGTGGTATTCGCCCATGGCGGGCCGACTTCGGCGAGCTATCCGGTATTCGATCCGCGCATTCAGTACTGGACCCAGCGCGGCTTCGCCGTGGTCGACGTGAACTATCGCGGGAGCAGCGGCTTCGGGCGGGCCTATCGACAACGATTGCGCGAGCAGTGGGGCATTGTCGATGTGGAAGACACCTGCCAGGCCGCACGGGCATTGGTGGAGCAGGGCGCGGTCGATCCGCAGCGCTTGTTCATCCGTGGCTCGAGTGCCGGTGGCTTCACGGCCTTGAGTGCGCTGGCTGCGACAGCACTGTTTCGCGGCGGTGCCAGTCTGTACGGCGTTAGCGATCCGCTGGCGCTGCGGCGGGTAACGCACAAGTTCGAAGGCGATTACCTCGACTGGCTGATCGGCGATCCGCAGCAGGTGCCGGAGCGCTTTCGGGAGCGCGCCCCTCTGCACAATGCCGACCGAATCGGTGCGCCGGTCATCTTCCTGCAGGGCGGGCAGGATGCGGTGGTGCTACCTGAGCAGACCGAATCGATGGTCGTGGCCTTGCGTGATCGTGGCATCGAGGTGGAGTACCGCCTGTACCCCGATGAGCGCCACGGGTTTCGACAGGCAGCCAACCTTGCGGATGCGCTGCAAGGGGAATTGCGCTTCTACCAACAGCTGCTCTGACGCGTTTCGCCGGACGGGTGGCGCGGCCAGCCATTTGACGCATTGCTTTACCTGATCAATGCAGTAGGCTTGCGCCCGTTAGTTACAAAAAATAAAAAAGGCCGTAGTCATGAGCCCGAATATCAGCCTCCAGCGCAAGTTCGTCTCTCCAGAAATCATCTTCGGTGCCGGCTGTCGCCACAGTGTCGGCACCTGTGCGGCCAACTTCGGCGCGCGAAAGGTGCTGGTGGTATCCGACCCCGGCGTCGTGAAGGCAGGCTGGGTGGCTGACGTGCAGGCCAGTCTCGACCGGCAGAACATCGAACACAGCTTGTTCACCGGCGTTTCGCCCAATCCCCGTTGCGAAGAGGTGATGCTCGGCGCCGAGCTGTATCGCAGCGAAGGCTGCAACGTGATCGTCGCGGTAGGCGGTGGCAGCCCAATGGACTGCGCGAAGGGTATCGGCATCGTCGCGGCGCATGGGCGCCATATCTATGAGTTCGAAGGGGTGGATACGCTGCGCGTGCCCAGCCCACCGCTGATCCTGATTCCAACGACTGCCGGTACCTCAGCGGATGTCTCGCAGTTCGTGATCATTTCCAACCAGGAAGAGCGGATGAAGTTCTCCATCGTCAGCAAGGCAGCCGTGCCGGATGTCTCGCTGATCGACCCGGAAACCACGCTGAGCATGGACCCGTTCCTTTCCGCCTGTACCGGCATTGACGCGCTGGTGCATGCCATCGAGGCATTCGTGTCGACTGGTCATGGGCCGCTGACCGACCCGCACGCGCTGGAAGCCATGCGACTGATCAACGGCAATCTTGCGCAGATGATCGCCAATCCGGCGGATATCGCGCTGCGCGAGCAGATCATGCTCGGCAGCATGCAGGCCGGGCTGGCGTTTTCCAACGCGATCCTCGGTGCGGTGCATGCCATGTCCCACAGCCTCGGCGGCTATCTCGATCTGCCCCATGGCGTTTGCAACGCCGTGCTGGTCGAACATGTCGTCGCATTCAATTACGACGCCTCGCCGGACCGCTACCGCAAGGTCGCTGAAACGTTGGGCATCGATTCGCGCGGGCTGAATCACCGTCAGGTTCGCGAGCGCTTCGTGCAGCATCTGATTGATCTCAAGCAGCAGATCGGCTTCCGCGAAACGCTCAGCCTGCACGGGGTGAACCTTTCCGATATTCCGTTCCTGTCGCAACATGCGATGCAGGACCCCTGCATCCTGACCAATCCACGCTCGTCGACGCAGCGGGACGTCGAGGTCGTCTATGCCGAAGCCCTCTGATGACCAGCATCAGGCCCTGGCGCAACTGCTCGGCTTCGGCAGCCATTCCGCACGCAAGAGTCACTACCCTGAACTGGTGGCGCGCCTGGAAGAGCTGGAAGGGGAGCGCAATCGCTACAAATGGCTGTTCGAGCACGCCGTGCATGGCATCTTCCAGGCCAGCCTCCATGAAGGCATTCGAGCCGCCAACCCGGCCCTGGCGCGCATGCTCAATTACGAAACGCCGGAAGAGGCGCTGTGGGCGCTGACCGATCTGTCCCATCATCTGTTCATCGGCGGCGAGGACGAGCTGCGGCAGATCCGGCATACCCTGAGCCAGCAGCATGGCTTGTTCGGCTACGAGACGCGCCTGCGCCGCAAGGATGGCAGCGCCATCTACGTGATCATGAACCTGCTGCTCAAGCCGGACGAGGACGGGCTGGTGGAAGGCTTCGTCGCCGACGTGACCGAGCGCAAGCTGGCGCAGTTACGCCTGTTGCAGCTCAACGAGGAGCTCGAACAGCGCGTCGCCGAGCGCACCTGTGAACTGCGCGAGGCCCGCGATGCGGCGGAAGCCGCCAACCTGAGCAAGGACAAGTACCTCGCCGCAGCCAGCCACGACCTGCTGCAGCCGCTCAACGCCGCGCGCCTGCTGATCTCGACCTTGCGCGAACGCAAACTGCCGCAGAACGAGTTGCATCTGGTCGAGCGGGCCCACCAGGCCCTGGAAGGCGCCGAAGACCTGCTGACCGATCTGCTCGACATCTCCAAGCTCGATCAGGCCGCGATCAAACCGGATATCGATATCTATTCGCTGGACGATGTCCTGCTACCGCTGGTGTCGGAGTTCCAGTCGGTCGCTGCTGCCGCAGGGTTGCAGTTGAAGCACTACATCCCGCGAGTCGCCATCAAGACCGATTTCCGCCTGTTGACGCGAATTTTGCGAAATTTCCTCAGCAATGCCTGCCGTTATACCGACCAGGGCTGCGTGCTGGTGGGGGCGCGCATGCGCGCCGGGGCGCTGCGTATCGAGGTCTGGGACACCGGCCGGGGCATCCCTGAGGAGGAGCTGCAGTCGATCTTTCTCGAATTCAACCAGCTCGGGATCGGTCGATCCGCGAAACGCAGTGGAGTAGGGCTGGGACTGGCCATCGTCGACCGTATCGCCAGCATGCTCGGCTACCAGGTGCTGGTGCGCTCGAAACCGGGACGTGGTTCGGTGTTCAGCATCGACGTGCCGCTGGCCGAAGCGATGCCCCGCGAGCGGGTTGCGGCTCCGGCAGTCGTGCCGCAGCTGGGCGATCCGCTGCCCGGGCGGCGCCTGCTGGTGATCGACAACGAGGAGAGCATCCTGCTGAGCAT
Source organism: Pseudomonas sp. (assembly GCA_007713455.1). Taxonomy (GTDB): domain Bacteria; phylum Pseudomonadota; class Gammaproteobacteria; order Pseudomonadales; family Pseudomonadaceae; genus Stutzerimonas; species Stutzerimonas chloritidismutans. The sequence goes on along the minus strand of VMRT01000007.1, from coordinate 156,349 downwards.
GGCTGCCTTGCTCGAACAGTGGGGCTGCACGGTGGTGACTGCCACCGACGAGCAAAGCGCAATGACGGCGCTCGATGGAGTCGCGCCGGACGCGATCCTCGCCGATTACCACCTGGATCACGGGCTGACCGGCTGGGACGTCGTGCTCGCGGTGCGCGGACGCTTCAACCAGGCGCTGCCGGTGGTGATGATCACTGCCGATCGCAGCGACCAGTGCCGCCAGCAGCTGCAGGGCTGCGGCGTGCCGGTGCTGAACAAACCGGTCAAGCCCGGCAAGATGCGTTCGGTGCTCAGCCATCTGCTCGCCGGCAATGGCAATGGCAATGGCGGCGGACAGGATTCGGGCTGACACGATCTGGATCAAGTTTTACCGGGCGCCGGCTCGGCTAGACTCCTCTCCATGAAAGCCCATCTGCGTCTGCTACTCGTCCTGTTGATCAGCCTCGCGCTCCCCGTGAGCAGCATGGCTGCGCTCGAACAGAGCGCAGAACCGTGCCAGATGCAAAGCGACATGGAGAGCTCGGGGCATCTCGCACACCAGGCTGAAGCTCAGGAAGAGGATGCGCATTCGCACGAGGGCAATCCACTGTGTGAAAGCGGCCACCAGTGCAAGACCGGCAGCATGTTGCAGGCGGGCATAGCGCAGCCGCATCTGACCGCCTCGCTGCCGCAACTCGCAGTTCATTACCCCGAGTTCTTTCCCGCCCGCTCCAACGCCGACGTCTGGCGCCCTCCGCGTTACTGATTCCATCGCTGACCTGACTCGCCCCACGCTCATGCGTTGAGGCGCTGTAGGCATGCCGTTGCGGTATGCAGGAAACCGAGGAATCCAATCCATGATCTCCCGATTGATAGGGAAATACCGGCCGTTCGCGGGCGTGGTTTTTGTCGCCGCGTTCGGCCTGCCCGGCGCAGCCACCGGGCTGACATTCGACGATGCCCTGAGCCTCGCGCAACAGCAGGCGCCGTCGCTACGTGCCGAGGCATCGAGGCTGCAAGCCGCGCGTAGCGAAGCCGTCGCTGCGGGCGAGCTGCCCGACCCGAAACTGCTGCTGGGCCTGCAGAACGTGCCGATTGAGGGAGCTGAGCGCTGGAGCCTCGATGAGGACGGCATGACCATGCGCATGGTTGGCCTCATGCAGGAAGTTCCGAACCGCGACAAGCGCAAGGCACGCAGCGATGTTGCGCAGGCGTCTGTCCAGAGCGCTGGCGCCTCGCGCGAGGTGGAAACCCTCAGGGTGCGCCTGGCGACTGCCCAGGCGTGGATCGCCACCCACGCGGTGGAACGCAAGATTCGGCTGTTCGACCAGTTGTTCGAGGAGAACCGCCTGCTCGCCGAAGCAATTCGGGCGCGTACCGCCGGCGGGCGAGGGCAGCTGACCGACAGCGTCGCGGCGAAGCAACAGGCGGCGTTATTGGCTGATCGCCAGGACGAACTGGAGCAGCAGCGCCGCCAGGCACGCGCGGCGCTGGTGCGCTGGGTTGGCAGCGATGGCAATCGACGGCTGTTCGGCGAACCGCCGCGCTGGACCATTGCCCCCGAACAACTGGCGCAGCGGATCGGCCAGCACCCGCAACTGACCGCCTATGCGCCGATGACCCAGGTGGCGCAGGCACGCATCCGTGAGGCGACCGCCGAGAAACAGGTCGACTGGAGCTGGGAGGTCAGTTACCTCAAGCGCGGTCGCGAGTACGGCGACATGGTCAACCTGCAGTTCAGTTTCGACCTGCCGGTGTTTCAGCGCTCGCGGCAGAACCCGCGGATCGCCGCCCGCTACGCCGAGCTTGAACAACTGGAAGCCGAACGCGAAGCCATGACGCGCGAATTCGTGGAGCGGCTGGACGTCGAGCTGGCCGAGCTGGATCGCTTGCAGCGCGCACTTGAACGCAACGCAGAGGTGCTGCTGCTGCTGGGTGAGGAAAAGGTGGAGCTGGCGATGGCCGGCTATCGCGCCGGGACCAGCGAGCTTGAAACGGTGCTGGCAGCGCGCAACGAGCTGATCGAGACCCGCCTTGAACACATCGACCTGCAGGGTCTGGTAGCCATCGCGGCTGCGCGCCTGCACTTCGCTTACGGAGAAGCCAAATGAGCCGGAATGTTCTCGCAAGCGTCACCCTGGCCGGGGTGACGGCGCTGATCGGCGCGGGTGCCGGCTACTGGCTGGCCAGCTCTGATGACCAGGTGTCCGAACCAGTCGCATCCGCGGTCGAGAGTGACGCCCAGGTGCTGTACTGGTACGACCCGATGGTGCCGCAGCACCGTTTCGAAAAGCCCGGCAAGTCACCGTTCATGGATATGGACCTGGTGCCGCGCTACGTCAATGAGGGCGGCGATGTCGCCACCATCAGTATTGATGCCGGTATCACGCAGAACCTTGGTATTCGCCTGGCAACCGTCAGCCGCGGACAGCTGGTGAATGTGACCGAAGCGGTCGGCTTGCTCGAATACAACGCGCGTGATGTCGCGCTGGTTCAGGCTCGAGCCGGCGGGTTCGTCGAGCGCGTCTATCGGCATGCGCCAGGCGATGTGCTGGACAAGGGCGCAGCGCTGGCCGACCTGCTGATTCCCGAGTGGTCGGCCGCTCAGGAGGAATACCTGGCCCTGCGGCGAATCGGCGAACCAGCGCTGCTGGCGGCCGCACGGCAGCGCCTGCGTCTGGCCGGCATGCCGGCATCGACCATCAGCCAGCTCGAGCGCAGTGGCAAGGTCAACGCGTCCATTACCATTTCCACCCCGATCGGCGGCGTACTGCAGGAGCTGGATGTTCGCGAAGGGATGACGCTTGCGGCCGGTGCGCCGCTCGCGCGGATCAATGGGCTGGACAGCGTCTGGCTGGAAGTGGCGGTGCCAGAGGCGCAGAGCCAGGGTATCCGCGTCGGCCAGCGCGCCACTGCGCGGCTGCCGGCGCTGCCGGGCCAGCTCATCGAGGGTGAGATCACCGCGGTGCTGCCGGAAGCCAATGCTGCAAGCCGTACCCTGCGTGTGCGGGTAGAGCTGCCCAATCCGGACGGACTGCTGCGGCCTGGGCTGACAGCTCAGGCCAGCTTGGCCGGTGGCGACGATGCGTCGGTTCTGCTGATTCCCGGCGAGGCGGTCATTCGAACCGGGCGACGCAGCCTGGTAATGCTGGCCGAGCCCGGCGGCCGCTATCGCCCGGTGGAAGTCGAGACCGGGCGGGAGAGCGGCAGCCAGACTGTCATCGTCCGCGGCCTGGAGGAAGGCCAGCAGGTGGTTGCGTCCGGCCAGTTCCTGCTGGACTCCGAAGCCAGCCTGCGCGGCATCGTCGCGACGCCCGCGGCCAGGGATGTGCAGCACGACCATGGCCATGCTCAGCCGGCACCGACGCTGCATGAATCCGAAGGCCGCGTCATGGCACTCGCCGATGCCCGCGTGAAGATCGCACACGGCCCGTTCCACACGCTTGGCATGCCCGGCATGACCATGGCGTTCGCGGTGGCCGATGCGACATTGCTGCAGGACATCGAGGTCGAAGACCGGGTCCGTTTCGCCGTTCGGGAAACCGATGCAGGCCTGCTGGTCGAGCTAATTCAGCCGCTGGAGAAGCAGCCATGATCGCCGCGCTGATTCGCTGGTCCGTCGTCAATCGGTTCCTGGTGCTGATGGCGACATTGCTGATGACTGCCGTGGGCATCTGGGCAGTGCGTACCACGCCGATCGACGCGCTGCCTGACCTATCGGACGTGCAGGTGATCATCCGTACGCCTTATTCGGGGCAAGCGCCGCAGATCGTCGAGAACCAGGTGACCTATCCACTGACCACCACCATGCTTTCGGTGCCTGGGGCAAAGACGGTGCGCGGCTATTCGTTCTTCGGCGACAGCTTCGTCTATGTGCTGTTCGAGGACGGTACCGATCTCTACTGGGCGCGTTCGCGGGTGCTGGAGTACCTGAGTCAGGTGCAGAGCCGGCTGCCCGCCAGCGCCAAGCCATCTCTCGGGCCGGACGCTACCGGGGTCGGCTGGATCTATCAGTACGCGTTGGTCGACCGCAGCGGCACGCACGATCTCGCGCAACTACGCAGTCTGCAGGACTGGTTCCTCAAGTACGAACTCATCACGCTGCCCAACGTGGCCGAGGTGGCGACCATCGGTGGCATGGTCAAGCAGTATCAGGTCGTGCTCGACCCACTGAAGATGGCCAGCCTTGCCGTCACTCAGGCGCAGGTCATCGAGGCCATCGGCATGGCCAACCAGGAAACTGGCGGCGCAGTACTCGAATTGGCCGAAACCGAATACATGGTCCGCGCCTCCGGCTACCTGCAGACGCTCGAGGATTTTCGCCAGATTCCACTGCAGCTGAGCGCCAGGGGCGTGCCGGTCACGCTGGGCGATGTGGCGCATATCCAGCTCGGCCCGGAAATGCGTCGGGGCATTGCTGAGCTCGACGGGGATGGGGAAACGGTCGGCGGGGTGGTGATCCTGCGCAGCGGCAAGAACGCGCGGGAAACCCTGGCCGCCGTGCACGCCAAGCTCGAAGAGCTGAAAAGCAGCCTGCCCGAGGGTGTCGAAATCGTCACCACTTACGACCGCAGCGAGCTGATCGACCGCGCGGTGGACAACCTCAGCTTCAAGCTGCTGGAGGAATTCGTCGTCGTCGCACTGGTGTGCGGCATCTTCCTCTGGCACCTGCGCTCGTCGCTGGTGGCGATCGTCTCGCTGCCCATCGGCATATTGATCGCCTTCGCCGTGATGCGTTACCAGGGCATCAATGCCAACATCATGTCGCTGGGCGGCATTGCCATCGCCATCGGTGCGATGGTCGACGCGGCGGTGGTGATGATCGAGAACGCGCACAAGAAGGCCGAGGCCTGGCGCCACGCCAATCCGGGCAAGGAGCTGGAGGGTGAAGAGCACTGGCAGGTCATGACCAGCGCAGCGCAGGAGGTCGGCCCGGCGCTGTTCTTCTGTCTGCTGATCATCACCCTGTCGTTCATTCCGGTGTTCACCCTCGAAGCGCAGGAAGGCCGTTTGTTCGGCCCGCTGGCCTTTACCAAGACCTATGCCATGGCCGCAGCGGCGGGGCTTTCGGTGACCCTTGTGCCGGTGCTGATGGGCTACTGGATTCGCGGCAAGCTGCCGGACGAGTCGCGCAATCCGCTCAACCGCGGGTTGATACGGGTCTACCGCCCTGCGCTGGATGCGGTGCTGGATCACCCGAAATTGACCATTGGCGTAGCCGTGTTGATCCTGGCTACCACGCTGTGGCCGATGTCACGCTTGGGCGGGGAGTTCCTGCCACCGATGGACGAGGGTGATCTGCTTTATATGCCTTCGGCGCTGCCGGGGCTGTCAGCACAGAAAGCCGCGCAGCTGTTGCAACAGACTAATCGCATGATCCGCACGGTTCCGGAAGTCGAAACCGTGTTCGGCAAGGCAGGCCGCGCCGAGTCGGCGACCGATCCGGCGCCGCTGGAGATGTTCGAGACCACCATCCGTTTCAAACCGCGGGAGCAGTGGCGCGCCGGCATGACGCCGGAAAAGCTGATCGACGAGCTGGACCGGGCTGTGCAGGTGCCAGGCCTGACCAATATCTGGATTCCGCCGATCCGCAATCGCATCGACATGCTTGCCACCGGCATCAAGAGCCCGATCGGTGTGAAGATCGCCGGCGCCAATCTGGAGGAGATCGACCGTGTCAGCCAGGAGGTCGAGGCCGTTGCCAGAAAGGTGCCCGGTGTCAGTTCGGCGCTGGCCGAGCGCCTGGTCGGCGGGCGTTACGTCGATATCGATATCGATCGTCAGGACGCCGCCCGCTATGGGCTGAACATCGCCGATGTGCAATCCATCGTTTCCAGCGCCATCGGTGGCGAAACCGTCGGTGAGACCATTGAGGGCCTTGCGCGATATCCGATCAGCGTTCGCTACCCTCGTGAATGGCGCGATACCCCCCAGCGGCTGGAGCAGCTACCGATCCTCACGCCGCAGGGCAGCCAGATCACCCTGGGCAGTGTGGCGCGAGTGCGCATCAGCGACGGTCCGCCGATGCTGCGCAGCGAGAATGCACGGCTGGCGGGTTGGGTCTACGTCGATGTGCGCGGCCAGGATATCGCGTCGGTCGTCGCCGATCTGCGCGATGCGGTGAGCAGCGAAGTCAGCCTGCTGCCCGGCATGAGCCTGGCTTACTCGGGCCAGTTCGAGTTTCTCGAGCGCGCCAACGAGCGCCTCAAGCTGGTCGTGCCCGCGACATTGCTGATCATCTTCTTCCTCCTCTACCTGACCTTCGGCCGGCTGGATGAGGCGGTGCTGATCATGCTGACCCTGCCGTTCGCGCTGACCGGCGGCGTCTGGTTTCTCTACCTGATGGATTACAACCTGTCGGTGGCCACCGGCGTCGGCTTCATCGCACTGGCGGGAGTCGCTGCGGAGTTCGGCGTGATCATGCTGCTATATCTGAAGAACGCCTGGGCAGATCAGCAGCGCGACGGGCTGAACGGCGAGGCCGCGCTGTGCGAAGCAATCCGCGAAGGTGCGGTGCAGCGGGTACGCCCGAAGGCGATGACCGTTGCAGTGATTGTCGCCGGTCTTTTGCCGATCCTGCTGGGGGCGGGCACCGGCAGCGAAGTGATGAGCCGCATTGCGGCGCCGATGGTCGGCGGCATGCTGAGTGCGCCGCTGCTGTCGCTGTTCGTCATCCCGGCCGCCTATCGTTTGATGCGCAGGCCCAGGAGAGGAACACAGGCGCGGTAGGCTCGGCTACATCAACAATAGGAGGAAGGAGTAGCCGAGCGACCCGAGCAGGAATGCACCGAATCGGCTGTTCCTTTCCGTCGGCAGCTCCTCCTTCAGGACGTTGAGGATGATCGCGCCGGCGATGAAGGCGGTTACGGCCGACACACCCAGCTCCGAGAGCTCGATGACCGAGCCGAACGCCCAGCCGATCAGGGTTGACCCCGCCAGGATCCAGCGGCCGCGTCGGGCAAACAGGTCTTGGTGATCATGCTGAAGGGCCACATCGTTGACCATGAAATGCAGCGACATGGCCACGGTGTACCAGACCAGTTCCAGCGCCTGGCCGGAATCCCGGTTGGCGAGGATATGGCCGATCAGTGCGTTGTAGCCGGCAAACGCACCTATGTGCAGCCAGAACACGCCCGCGTGGGAAGGTGCGCCTTCAGGCCGCTCGTCGCGGTGCTGCTTGATCAGCCGCTCGAGCCCGTAGAAGCAGACCAGACCGACCAGTGCCAGCAGATAGGCATGGTGTTCCAGGTAGCGCAGCGGGTGAAACCCGCTATCCTCCATCACCCTCTGCCCGTCGGCCAGCTCGGGGAGCAGGTGGACGAAGACGTAGGCAACGGCGACGCCGCCGGCTGCGGATAGCCAGCGGCTACGCGGTAACTGGTGGAGTTTGCTCAGTCTGCCGGCCAGCATGTGAGTGGCCGTCAGCACCAGTGCGGCGATCAGGGTAAGCATGGGAAATCCAGGGAAATGGCCATCTGGTTTGTGACTTTGGCCGTTCATCGGCGTTCAGCATGCAATTCGTCGGCAGAGGGGATGGACTTATGATCTCGATCAGTTACCTGCGTCGTGATCGGCCAGGCCGATGATTTTTTTGATAGAGTTCGCTCCTGAAAAAGCGAGCAGCCAGCCAGCTTTAAGTACGGTCAATGAGGTGTCTGCTTGATTAGGGTGCTGGTGGTCGATGACCACGATCTGGTTCGCACGGGCATCAGTCGCATGCTGGCGGACATCTCCGGTCTTCAGGTGATAGGCCAGGCGGATTCCGGCGAAGACGCCATCCGCAAGGCGCGGGAACTGAAGCCTGATGTGGTGCTGATGGACGTCAAGATGCCGGGCATCGGTGGCCTCGAGGCGACCCGCAAGCTGCTGCGCAGCTACCCCGATCTGAAGGTCATCGCTGTGACCATATGTGAAGAAGACCCTTTCCCGACGCGCCTCCTGCAGGCTGGCGCCGCGGGTTATCTGACCAAAGGTGCGGCGCTGGAGGAAATGGTGCAGGCCATTCGCATGGTATTTGGTGGTCAGCGCTACATCAGCCCGCAGATCGCCCAGCAACTGGCGCTCAAATCCTTCCAGCCGCAGCTCAGCGAATCGCCATTCGATCTGCTCTCGGAGCGGGAAATCCAGATCGCATTGATGATCGCCAACTGCCAGAAGGTGCAGAGCATCTCCGACAAGCTCTGTCTCTCGCCGAAAACAGTCAACACCTACCGTTATCGCATCTTCGAAAAGCTGTCGATTACCAGTGATGTCGAGCTTGCCCTGCTGGCGGTTCGCCACGGGATGGTCGACACCGTCAACTGATGAGCGAAACCTTCGACCCATCGGCGTTCCTGGCCGCCTGCAGCGGCCGGCCGGGCGTCTACCGCATGTTCGACGCACAGGCCAAACTGCTCTACGTCGGCAAGGCCAAGAATCTCAAGAAGCGTCTGGCCAGCTATTTCCGCAAGACGGGCCAGGCGCCGAAGACCGCCGCCCTGGTGGCCAAGATCGCGCAGGTCGAAACCACCATCACCGCCAACGAGACCGAGGCGCTGCTGCTCGAGCAGACCCTGATCAAGCAATGGCGACCGCCTTACAACATCCTGCTTCGGGACGATAAGTCCTATCCCTATGTGTTCCTCTCGGCCGGTGAGTTTCCACGACTGAGTATTCACCGGGGTGCGAAGAAGGAGCCGGGACGCTACTTCGGCCCCTATCCGAGCGCTGGCGCGATCCGCGAAAGCTTGAGCCTGCTGCAGAAGGCCTTCTTCGTGCGCCAATGCGAAGACAGCTACTACCGCAACCGCACACGTCCCTGCCTGCAGTACCAGATCAAGCGCTGCAAGGCGCCTTGCGTGAATCTGGTCGAGCCGGAGGAATACGCCGAGGACGTACGACATTCGGTCATGTTCCTCGAAGGCCGTAGCAATGCGCTGGCCGAAGAGCTGTCACGCAATATGGAAAAGGCGGCGATGAACCTCGATTTCGAGCGTGCCGCCGAGATTCGCGATCAGATCGGCATCCTGCGTCGCGTGCAGGATCAGCAAAGCATGGAGGGCGGCACTGGCGACGTGGATATCGTCGCCGCGGTGGTCAGCCCGGGCGGCGCCTGCGTTCACCTGATCACCGTGCGTGGCGGCCGAGTGCTGGGGAGCAAGAATTTCTTCCCGCAGGTGGCTATCGAGGAAAGTGTCGCCGAGGTGCTGCAGGCGTTTCTCGAACAGTACTACCTGGGCGCCGCCGAACGCGATCTGCCGGGAGAGCTGATCGTCAACGTCGTGCACGAGGACTTTCCGACGCTGATCAGTGCCATCGCCGAGCTGCGCAGCTTCGATCTGACCATTACCCATCGCGTACGTGGCACGCGTGCGCGCTGGCAGCAGCTGGCGCTGACCAACGCGGAACAGGCGATGGCTGCACGCCTGGCCAATCGTCAGCATCTGTCCGCGCGGTTCGACGCGCTGGCCGAAGCGCTGGAACTCGACGAGCCGCCGATGCGCCTGGAATGCTTCGACATCAGCCACTCCAGCGGCGAGGCGACGGTGGCGTCCTGCGTGGTCTTCGGGCCGGAGGGGCCGCTGAAGTCGGACTATCGACGCTACAATATCGAGGGTGTTACCGCGGGCGATGACTATGCGGCGATGCACCAGGCGCTGTCCCGGCGTTTCCGCAAGGCAGCGGAGGGCGAGGGCAAGCTACCGGACATCCTGCTGGTCGATGGCGGCAAGGGCCAGCTGAACATGGCGCGTGAGGTGCTCGAAGAACTGGCCGTGCCGGATCTGATCCTGCTCGGCGTGGCCAAGGGTGTGACGCGCAAGCCGGGGCTGGAAACCCTTTACCTCAACGATGCGGCTCACGAGTTCACGCTTCCCGCAGACTCGCCGGCGCTGCACCTGATCCAGCAGGTGCGCGACGAGGCGCACCGTTTCGCCATTACCGGCCACCGTGCCAGACGCGGAAAAGCGCGGCGAACCTCGACGCTCGAAGGTGTCCCTGGCATCGGACCGAAGCGCCGTCGCGAACTGCTTACGCATTTCGGCGGTCTTCAGGAACTGTGCAGAGCCAGCCTCGACGAGATCGCCAAGGCTCCTGGCATCAGTAAAAAGCTTGCCGAGTCGATTTATGCCGCCCTGCACAGTGAGTAAACTGTCCCCGAATTCCGCCGATCAGTGGTACCGATGAATATCCCGAACTTGCTCACCGTTCTACGCGTGCTGCTGATACCTATCTTCATTCTGCTGTTCTATCTCCCGTTCTACTGGAGCTACCTGGCCGCGAGTGCAGTATTCACCGTTGCCGCGCTGACCGACTGGCTCGATGGCTACCTGGCGCGCCGTCTCGAGCAAAGCACGCCGTTCGGTGCCTTTCTCGATCCGGTGGCCGACAAGCTGATGGTCGCTGTAGCGCTGGTGTTACTGGTCGAAGAGCATTCGAACCTCTGGCTGACATTGCCGGCAGCAATCATCATCGGTCGGGAGATCGTCGTCTCGGCCTTGCGCGAATGGATGGCCGAGCTGGGCGCTCGCGCGCAGGTGGCGGTGTCGAACCTGGGCAAGTGGAAGACCGCTGCGCAGATGGTCGCGCTGGTGATCCTGCTGGCCAATCCGCCGCAGCCAACAATCTGGGTCGGGTTGGGTTATGCGCTGTTGATCGTGGCGGCGGGGCTGACGCTTTGGTCGATGATCAATTACCTGATGGCTGCCTGGCCGCACCTGAGCACCTCAGAAAAGAAATAAAAACTTTTTTAATCAAGGGGTTGACGGCAGCATTCGATCGTATAGAATGGCGCCCGTCACCAAGACAACGCGGGAATAGCTCAGTTGGTAGAGCACGACCTTGCCAAGGTCGGGGTCGCGAGTTCGAGTCTCGTTTCCCGCTCCAGTTTGTAAGATCGCGCCGCAGTAATCATGCGGCGCCTTCGTTTTGAGGCCGGTTGGCAGAGTGGTTATGCAGCGGATTGCAAATCCGTGTACGCCGGTTCGATTCCGACATCGGCCTCCATATTGAAAAGCCCCAAGCAACTAGTTGCTTGGGGCTTTTTCTTTTGCGCGGCTAAAAGCCAAGCATCTTGATACGCCAATTAGTTTGGCAACGAGCGACTCCGTAAAGGCTATCTATACTTCGAGAGCGCCTTTCGCGCGAGGAGAACAGCCATGCGACGCCTCACAGCTTTTACCCTTGCCGTCCTGTTCAGCACGCCGCTGCTGGCGATGCACTGTCCCATGGACATGGCCAAGATTGATGAGCAGCTCGAAACCAATCCGCCCAAGGATGCCGCTACGCTGCAGCAAGTTCGTGAGTTGCGTGCTGAGGGCGAGCAGCTGCATCAGGCTGGCAAACATGCCGATTCGGTAAGGGTGCTGGGCAAAGCGCTGTATCTGTTGGGGCTGAAGCCCTGATCAGCGCGCCCGGCGCAAGCCGACCAGCAACCAGAACAGCAGTCCCAGTATCGGGAAGACGGCAATACCGATTGCCCAAAGCGCCTTTGCGCCTACGGTTCGCTCACTTTTGAAGACGCTGATGATCGCAAGCAGATTCGCGGCTATCAGCGCTACCGCGGCCGCTATGGCCAGGTACGTCATCGAATCGGACACTTCTCGCTCCTCCTGACAGTTCAACTATGAGGCCGTGAACTGCACAGGACGGTTCCGTTCGACAGTCGTGCCGCATTTGCAGCATTGCGATGGGATCACTCAGCCCAGCAGCTGCTCAAGCTCATCGCTGCTCGGCACCTTGCCCTCCACGACAATCTCCTCATCAACTGCGAGCGCAGGGGTGCGCATGACGCCCGCGTCGATGATGGCGTTTACGTCGGTGACTTTCTCGACCTCGAACTCCAGGCCGAGTCGCCGCGCGGCAGCTTCGGCGTTGGCGGAAAGCTGTTGGCACTTGGCGCAGCCAGACCCATAAACAGTCAGTTTCATTGTCGTCCTCACATCAGTTGGCCATAGAGATAGCCGCTGAGCGTGGCCATGACCACTACCAGCGAGCAGTACACGATCGTTTTCTGCGTGCCGAGCACGGTACGAATCACCAGCATGTTCGGTAGCGACAACGCAGGCCCCGCCAACAGGATTGCCAGTGCCGGGCCCTTACCCATTCCTGCGCCCAACAGACCTTCCACGATGGGCACTTCGGTCAGGGTAGAAAAATACATGAAGGCGCCGAGGACCGAGGCGAGGAGGGTGGAGGTGAAGCTGTTGTCGCCCACAGCCCAGACGACCCATTCGCTGGGAATCAGCCCTTCGTGGCCGGGGCGGCCGAGCAGCATGCCGGCGATCAGCACCCCGCCAAGCAGTAACGGCATGATCTGTTTGGTGAAGTCCCAGCTCTGACCGACCCATTCCTGGCTTGCTGCGTTCTGGCGACTGGCCTGTAGCATCAACCCCGCGATGCCTATGACCATGGCAAGCTCCGGCCACTGAGGCGCAAGCAGAGCGCTCGCAGCGACCAGCGCGCCAATCATGAGCAACGGTCGTACCGACCAGTTCCAGCGACGCACCAGCAATGACGCCAGCAAGATGGCGAGGGTTGCGGTGATCGGCCACTTCCAGGCATGCACGGCCATCCAGGCCGAGTTCTCCGCGCTGGCCCAGTTGGCGAATACCAGAATGCCGATCATCAAGCTGAACAAGGCGACGATGTCGCCGAGCGGGTGCCCGTCGTCGTCGCCGGCGAAACCGCGGGCACTTTTGGCCGCGCGTGCAGCCTCCTCGCGGCGGTAGAGCAGGTGCATGATGGCGCCGATTACCAAGGCAAACACGATGGCACCAACGGCTCGAGCGATCCCGAGCTCGGCGCCAAGCACCTTGGCGGTGACCACGATGGCCATGACGTTGATCGCCGGCCCCGAATAGAGAAAGGCGATTGCTGCACCCAGGCCGGCACCACGCCTGTAGATGCCGCCAAACAGCGGCAGTACGGTGCAGGAGCACACCGCCAGCAGCGTGCCGGCGATGGATGCCACACCGAACGCCACGGGCTTCGGCGAAGCCGGACCAAGGTGCTTCATCACGGCGCCCTGGCTGATGTAGACGGCCATTGCGCCCGCGATGACGAAGGCTGGCAGCAGGCAGAGGATCACATGTTCACGGGCGTACCACTGCGTCAGGCGCAGGCCTTCTAATACCGCGTTTTCGAAACGGGGCTGGCCCATCGGCAGGAAGAAGATCAGCAGGAACGCCGCGCACATTCCGAGCAGCACTTTGGCTTCGGTGGGATGGCCCCGCCAGAAGTTAGCCAAGTGCGCTCTCAGCGAAAGTGGTGTGTCACTGGTCGAGGCAGGCTGCTCTTGTGCGGGGCTGTCCATGTCTGTGGTCCTCTCAGGCGTCTGCATCGATGGTAGTCAGCCTGCGCGCCGCCCTGCTGATCAGGGTCAAGCGAAGGTGAGTGGTTCCAGCTCAATCAGCCGGTAACGCCCGGTTGTACCAGTCACGGCTGCGGTTGATGCTGCGCACCAGCCAGAGCATGACCGGCACCTCGATCAATACGCCAACTACGGTCGCAAGGGCCGCGCCTGAATTGAAACCATAGAGCACGATTGCAACGGCAACCGCCAGTTCGAAGAAGTTCGAAGCACCGATCATCGCTGAAGGGCCGGCAACATCATGGCGAACCAGGAAGCGACGGTTGAGCCAGTAGCCCAGTCCGGCGATGAATAGTGTTTGCAGCAGGATCGGTACCGCGAGCATGGCGATGATCAACGGCTGGGCCACGATCGCTTCGCCCTGGAAGGAGAACAGCAGGACGAGGGTCGCCAGCAACGCCACGATGGAAAATGGCTGCACTTTCGCCAGTGCCGCCTGAAAGGCCGGCTCACAGCGCTTCATCAGCCGGCCGCGAATGAACTGGGCGATGGCCAGCGGAATGACGATGTACATCACTACCGAGAGCAACAGGGTATCCCAGGGCACTGGAATCGACGACACGCCGAGCAGCAGGGCGACGATTGGCGCAAAGGCAAACACCATTACCACGTCGTTCAGCGCCACCTGGGTCAGGGTGAAATTGGCGTTGCCGTTGCAGAGATTGCTCCAGACGAAAACCATCGCCGTGCAGGGTGCGGCGCCTAGGAGGATCAGGCCAGCCATGTAGCTATCGAGCTCGGAAGCCGGGAGCCACGGCGCGAAGACATGCTTTATGAATACCCAGCCGAGCAGGGCCATGGTGAATGGCTTGACCGCCCAGTTGACGAACAGCGTGATGCCCATGCTCGCCCGTTGTGCATAAACCTCCCGCAGCGCCGAGAAATCAATCTTCATCAGCATCGGGATGATCATCACCCAGATCAGCAGGCCGACCGGAATGTTCACATGGGCGATTTCCAGCGCGCCGACCGCTTGTGCGGCAGCGGGCAGTCCCAGACCGAGGAGGGTGCCGGCAACGATGCAGAGAAAGACCCAGAGCGTCAGATAACGCTCGAAGAATCCGAGCGGGACGCCGGCCGCTTTCTTCCCGGCCACTTCACATTGACTGGACATCGTTAATTACACCTTTTCGCGTGATGATCGGGATTGCATCGGTGGTTGCTAGGGGCGCTGCAGGGACGTTGCGGCAAGTGCCTGAACGAGCTCATCGACGGTACTTCGCGCCGTGCGGGTGACGCCGATCAGCGTGGCAGATGCCATGCCGGTCCAGTCGCCGTAGCCCACCAGCCAGAGATTGGGTTGCTTCACGACACGGGTGCCTTCTACCTGTACTTTGCCATCGGCCTCGATGATGCCGAGTTCACGAAGATGATCCAGTGCCGGGCGGAAACCTGTGCACCAGATCACCGCGTCCAGGTCCTCACGACGCCCATCCGCCCACTCGACTCCCGTTTCGGTGAAGCGCGCGAAGGGGCGCTCGGCCACCAGAACGCCACGCTCGCGGGCTTTGCGCACCGGCGGCACCATGACGATGTCACCGAAGCCGCCGGCCGGCTCGTCGATGCGGCGTCCCTCCTGCTGCGCCTTCCAGCGCGCGGTGGCGCGCTCGAACAGCACGCGGCCGTCGACATCGTCGGGCAGAAACGCAGGTGGCTCCTGAGTGACCCAGCGTGTCTCGCTGACTCTGGATAGCTCGGCGAGGACCTGCGCGCCGGAGTTTCCACCGCCTACCACCATCACCCGTTTACCTGCGAAGGGACCAGGGTCACGGTAGTGAGCCGAGTGAATCTGCGCACCCTGAAAAAGCTCGCGCCCTTCATAAGGCGGAATGAAAGGCTTGCTCCAGGTGCCCGTCGCACTGATGACTGCGCGAGCCAGCCAATGCTGATCGCCTGCTTGCACACGCCAGAGATCGTCGAGGCGGCTGATCGTATCGACTCGAACCGATCGCTGAATGGGAAACCGGTAGCGATCTTCGTAACGTCGCAAATAATCGATAACATCGCTGCGCGTTGGATTGCCCGGCTCGACCGGAGCAGGCATCGGCCAGCCGGCAATCGAGCTCCAGGCGGCGGGTGAGAACAGTCTCAGCGACTCCCAGGCGTGCAGCCATGCGCCGCCGGGACTGGGCTGTTCATCCAACAGCAGATAGGACCGCGACGTGCGGCGCAGAAAGTACGCAGTCGTCAGGGCGGACTGTCCTGCGCCAATGATGATGACATCGAGAACATTGGGTGCTGTCATCAAGCGGCTCCCGTGAAGGCGGATATTCGTTCGAATAAATATATGCGATGCGGAATATACGCCTCTTGTTCCGGCGCAACAAACTCGCCTTTGACACGCGCAGTGAATAGCTGGCCTAGCTCAAGAGAGAGCTTTACTTACTTATGCGCTAAGCAATATATTCGCCAAAACATATATTATAGGGGGCGGCTTCATGGCCTACAAATCGCGTGTCCTGTTCGTCTGCGTCGCCAACTCGGCACGCTCCCAGCTCGCCGAGGCGTTGCTGCGGCATACCGATTCGGAGCACTTCGAGGCGTTCAGTGCAGGCACCGCTCCCACCCAGGTCGATCTACGAGCGTTGGCAGCGCTCGAGCAGCTTGGCGTTGCGACAGTGGGATTGCACAGCAAATCGCTGGAGGAAGTGGAAGGGCAACCGTTCGATTTCGTGATCACGCTGTGTGATAAGTCATCGTTGGAATGCCTTGCATTGCCTGGTGCGGGCGAGTACATCGCCTGGAACTTCGAAGACCCTGCCACCAGCGACCAACCGGATGCCTACCGGCACACGCTTCACGAGATACATGAGCGGATCAAGATGTTCGTGTTGGTCAAGAACAAGCGCTGAGAAGATATCAATGGTCGAGCACCTGACACCTACCACTGTATTCAAATGCCTGGCAGACGAGACTCGCGTGCGGATCGCGTTGCTCGTCGCCCGTGAAGGCGAATTGTGTGTCTGCGAGCTGACCTGTGCGCTGGATGAAAGCCAGCCAAAGATCTCGCGGCATCTGGCGCTGCTGCGCGGATGCGGAATTCTGGAAGACCGCCGTCAGGGCCAATGGGTTTACTACCGACTCCACCCGCACCTGCCTGACTGGGTGACCGACATGCTGCAGCCGATCCTGGCCGCCAACAAGAATTGGCTGGGCGATAACGTGCAGCGCCTCGAAAGTATGCGCAACCGCCCAGAACGCGCCAGCTCATGCGCCTGAATCAAGAACGACCATGAAGATTCTCTTTCTCTGCACCGCCAACAGCTGCCGCAGCATTCTGGCCGAGGCGCTGTTTAACCATCTCGCGCCGGCCGGCATGCGCGCGTTCAGCGCCGGCAGCGAGCCAAGAGGCGAAATCAATCCACTGACGCTTGAGGCGCTGGCGCGGGCCGGCATTGCGGCTGATGGCTTGTATAGCAAGAGCAGCTATGCGCATCAGGCGCTGAATCCCGACTTCGTCATTACCGTCTGCGACAAGGCCGCGGGCGAAGCGTGCCCGGTACATTTCGGTCCAGCCACCAAGGCGTACTGGGGGCTTGCCGATCCTTCCGAGAGCGTCGGTAGTCCGGAGGAAGTAAAAGCGGCGTTCGATGCCACGCTGTTCAGGCTCAAGCTACGTTTCACCGCGTTTCTCGCGCTACCGCTCGCTCAACTGGATGCCGCTACGCTGAGAACCGAGCTGGCGCGCATCGGCACACTTTGAACCTAGCAGGACATGCCTAATGAACGACGATCTGCCCAATATCGACCCAGATCTGCTGGATATGCCTGACCTGGACAAGCTTGCTCTGCCGGCAGGTCCAGAACACAGGCCACGCATCCTGCTGCTCTATGGCTCTAACCGGGAGCGCTCCTACAGTCGCTTGCTGGTACAGGAAGCTGCGCGCCTGCTCGAGCGTTTCGGTGCCGAGACGCGCATCTTCAATCCGTCGGGATTGCCGCTGCCGGACGATGCACCGGACAGCCATCCGAAGGTGCAGGAGCTGCGCGAGCTGATGCAGTGGTCGGAAGGTCAGGTGTGGTGTTCGCCGGAGCGTCACGGCTCGATGAGCGCGGTGTTCAAGGCGCAGATCGACTGGGTGCCGCTGGCCATGGGCGCGGTGCGGCCGACACAGGGCAAGACGTTGGCGATCATGCAGGTCAGTGGCGGCTCTCAGTCGTTCAACGCGCTGAACCAGATGCGCGTGCTGGGCCGCTGGATGCGCATGATCACCATCCCGAACCAGTCCTCGGTGGCCAAGGCCTTTCTCGAATTCGACGACGCCGGCCGGATGAAGCCCTCGGCCTACTACGACCGCGTGGTGGATGTGATGGAGGAGCTGATCAAGTTCACCCTGCTGGTACGCGGTCGGGCCGACTACCTGGTCGATCGCTATTCGGAACGCAAGGAGTCGGCCGAAGCGCTGTCCCGTCGCGTCAATCAACGCTCCATCTGACTTTCAGGAATCGCCCGCGTGTCCCATCCTTACGACATCCTCGATGTACCCGGCGGCGCCGGTCAGCTGATCTTCACACCGTGCCCCGGCAGCAAGGGCACCAGCGTCGACGAGGCGCTGGCTACCCTGCAAGCGGCCGGCGCTGACGCGCTGATCACCCTGATGCCTGCGGAAGAGCTGGCGCGCAACGAAGCTACGCAGCTGGCGCAGCTCTGTGCCGAGCGCGGCCTCGAGTGGTTTCACCTGCCGGTGGCTGACGAACAGGTGCCGGTGGCGGACTTCGACCAGGCCTGGGAACAGTCGGCGGATCGGATCAATGAGCTGCTGGATGCCGGCAAGCGCATCGCCATTCACTGCAAGGGCGGCTCCGGTCGTACGGGCCTGATCGCAGCGCGCATCCTGATAGACCGCGACGTGCCGCGCGCAACCGCCATCGCCAGCGTCCAGGCGTTGCGCCCCAAGGCTATCCAGCATCCGGCGCATGTCGGCTGGATCGAACGCTTCGGCGCATGACGGGCGTCGCATGCTGAATACGCTTGGCCTGTTCGTCATTACCGCGATAGCGGAGATCGTCGGCTGCTATCTGCCATACCTCTGGCTGAAACAGGGCAAGAGTATCTGGTTGCTGCTGCCAGCTGCGCTTTCCCTCGCGCTGTTCGCCTGGCTGTTGTCGCTGCATCCCACCGCCGCCGGGCGCGTGTATGCGGCGTACGGCGGCGTGTATGTCGGCGTGGCGCTGGTCTGGCTGTGGCTGGTCGATGGCGTTCGCCCGACCTGGTGGGACCTGCTTGGCTGCGCCGTTGCGATGCTGGGCATGGCGATCATCATGTTTGCGCCACGAACTTCCTGATTCACCTTTCAAAAGCGAGGCATCCATGAGCATCAAAGTTGGCATCAACGGCTTCGGCCGCATCGGACGTCTGGCACTGCGCGCGGCGTGGGACTGGCCGGAGCTGGACTTCGTGCAGATCAACGATCCGGCAGGGGACGCGGCCACCCATGCGCATCTGCTGAACTTCGACTCCATTCACGGTCGCTGGCAACACGAAGCGGGATCCGATGGCGACTGCCTGGTGATCGACGGTCAGCGGGTAAAGGTCAGCGCCAACAAGGCGATCAGCGACACCGACTGGTCGGGCTGCGATCTGGTCATTGAGGCCAGCGGCAAGATGAAGACCGTGGCGGTGCTGCAGCAGTATCTGGAGCAGGGCGTCAAACGCGTCGTGGTCAGCGCGCCGGTGAAGGAGCCGGGTGCACTGAACATCGTCATGGGCGTCAACGATAGTCTGTTCGATCCGGCGCAGCATCGCATCGTCACCGCGGCATCCTGCACCACCAACTGCCTGGCGCCGGTGGTCAAGGTGATCCATGAGCAGCTCGGCATCCGCCACGGTTCGATCACCACCATCCATGACCTGACCAATACCCAGAGCATTCTCGATCAGCCGCACAAGGACCTGCGCCGCGCGCGGGCCTCGGGCATGAGCTTGATTCCCACGACCACCGGCTCGGCCACGGCGATCGCCGAAATCTTCCCGGAGCTGCGCGGCAAGCTGAACGGCCATGCCGTTCGCGTGCCGGTGGCCAATGCCTCGCTGACCGATTGCGTGTTCGAAGTGGAGCGCCCTACCGATGCCGCTGAGGTGAACCAGCTGCTCAAGGCCGCGGCAGAGGGCGAGCTGAAGGGCATCCTCGGGTATGAGGAGCGGCCGCTGGTTTCCATCGACTACCGCACCGACCCGCGCTCGTCGATCATCGATGCGCTGTCGACCATGGTGGTCAACGGCACTCAGGTGAAGATCTACGCCTGGTACGACAACGAATGGGGCTACGCCAACCGCACCGTGGAACTGGCGCGCATGGTGGGGCTGGCAGGGTGAGATGCCGCTGAGAGGCGTTCGCTGAGAGCGGTGCGGGCTATGGAAGAAGGGCAGGTAGGGTGGGCTGGAGCCCACCCTACGGCAAATCCGTGACTCGAATCCCCGGCTCTTTTCTCAGCATGCCACGCCATCGCCAATCTAGCTGCGCAATACACCTGCTCAATCAATCCGGAACCCACCATGCAAGCCTTTGCCAGACTGTCCCCCGAGGTGCGCCAGTACCTGATCGTCACCGGTAACTACTGGGCGTTCACGCTCACCGACGGCGCGCTGCGCATGCTGGTGGTGCTGCATTTCCATTCATTGGGCTACACGCCACTGCAGATCGCGGCGCTGTTCCTGTTCTACGAGGTGTTCGGTGTTGTCACCAATCTGGTTGGTGGCTATCTCGGCGCTCGACTCGGCCTGAACCGGACGATGAACCTTGGCCTGGCGATGCAGGTGGTGGCGCTGCTGATGCTCACTGTGCCAGCGGCGTGGCTGACGGTGCCTTGGGTGATGGGTGCGCAGGCGTTGTCCGGTATCGCCAAGGACCTGAACAAGATGTCGGCCAAGAGCTCGATCAAGCTCCTGGTGCCCGACAGCCAGCAGGGCACGCTGTACAAGTGGGTGGCCATCCTCACCGGCTCGAAGAATGCGCTCAAGGGCGTGGGATTTTTCCTCGGTGGCGCACTGCTGACGCTGCTGGGATTCGGCGGCGCGGTCCTGGCGATGGCTGCGGTGCTAGTCGTGATCTGGATCAGCAGCCTGGTCCT
Organism: Pseudomonas sp.; assembly: GCA_007713455.1. Lineage (GTDB taxonomy): Bacteria > Pseudomonadota > Gammaproteobacteria > Pseudomonadales > Pseudomonadaceae > Stutzerimonas > Stutzerimonas chloritidismutans. The sequence goes on along the minus strand of VMRT01000007.1, from coordinate 135,951 downwards.
GTTGAAAAAGGATCTTGGCAAGGCGAAGGCCAAACCGAAGTTCAAGGACATCCTCTCCAAAAGCCAGGCAATCAACGTGCTGTCGGCAGCGCGGCTATTTCTCTTCGGGGCTCGTGATGTCTGGTTCGTCATCGCGCTACCGGTGTACCTGAGCACCGTCTTCGGCTGGAGCTTCTGGATGGTCGGCGGCTTTCTGGCCTGCTGGATCATCGGCTACGGCATCGTCCAGTCGATGGCGCCGGCCATTACCGGCAAGCGCAGCGGCAAGGTGCCGGATGGGCGTGCGGCCTTCATCTGGGCCGCGCTGCTGGCGGCGCTACCTGCGGCAATCGCTGTGGGCCTGACAACTGATGCTTCGCCGCAATGGGTGCTGATCGGCGGGCTGCTGCTATTCGGTGCGCTGTTCGCAGTGAGTTCCTCGCTGCACAGCTATCTGATCGTCAGCTACGCCAAGGAAGACGGCGTTTCGCTGGACGTGGGCTTCTATTACATGTCCAACGCCATGGGTCGGTTGATCGGTACCCTGCTCTCCGGTTGGGTGTTCCAGGCCTATGGGTTGCAGGCTTGCCTGTGGGTATCGTCACTCTTCTTGCTGCTCGCCGCGATTATCTCGCTGCGCCTGCCTCGTCACACGCAATAGCTGAGTAGGGAAGGTCGGGCGCGAACGCCCGACCCGTATCGCTTAGTAGCTGTACTGCAGCTGCGCCCAAAGCTTCTCGGTGTCCACCGAATAATCGTCCGCGTCGTAGCCGGCGTACTTGACCGTTGCGACCAGCCCTTTGACCAGCGGGACGGCGCGGCTGTAACCGATGTTGATCTCTTCCCCGTACTGCTCGCTGCCACGCTCGGCGCGGAAGTCGTGGTACCAGGCCTGCAGCGTGCCGCCGAAGAGCGGCAAAGTGCCGCCGAGATAGACGTCCTGCACGCCGTCCGCCGGCGTCAGCAGGAAGGTATCGGCCCAGCCCTGAAAGGCGTGCTTGGTGGCCAACGGCGTCTGGAAGGCGCGATTGCCCGGCCCCGAGTCGCCGTCCAGTACTTCCACGCCCGCTTTCAGAGTCGCGCCCTTGAGGGCATAGCCTAGCTCGGCCAGGTAGTACTCGCTGCTCAGCTCCTGAGGATTGCCGGCGTAGTCCTGCTGGCGTGCATATTCAAGCGCATAGCTGATGCCGTGGAGGGCACCGTTCAGACGCAGACCTGTGGTCTTGCTGGACAGGGTGCCGAGCGCAGCGGCGGGTGCAGTGGCGATGTTGTCCAGTCCCAGCAGATAGCTGTAGGCGGTGGCCGTCAGCGCCGGTGAGTGAGCGTAGCGGGCGTTGAACAGATGGCTGTGGCCTTCGATATTGGCCGGGTTGGTGCGATTGTCGAAACGGTTGTCGCCCGGGCCGAAGATCGTGTTGATGTTGTTGATGTAGGCGTAGGTCAGCGTCAGCTTGTCGAGCGGTTGCAGCTGGCCCAGCACACCGTCGTAGGTTTGTTCGTTCTGCCGCCAACCGACGCCACCGACGAAGCGCTGGTTGTCCAGATTGATGCGCTGACGGCCGGCAATGGCGCTGCCGAGTTCGTGGTTGTAGCGCAACAGCGCCTGGTTGATTTCGCTGCCGTCGGGGTCGGCTACCACGGAGTAATCGGTCTGGCCGTTACGTGTGCTGTTGTAGGCGGCATCACCCAGGCGGCTTACGTTGTCTGCCTCGACCAGAGCCGACAGGCCGTACCAATTGCCGGTCTGAAAGACTACGCGGGTGCGCAGCGTCTGGGCGTTGGCGTGCTCAAGTGCGTTGTCCTGATCGACGTGCTCGTAGCGATAGCGCACATCCAGAATCGGTTTCGCGTCGGTGAACAAGCTGCTGAAGGTTTCCTGAGCGAAAACCGCCGGACTGCATAACAGGCCAGCACTCAGCAGATAGGGGGTCAGATGATGGGGATGCAGGTTCTTCATGCGCCGCTCCTTGGTTGACATCGGAGCGAAAGATAGGCTGCTTACTATTTTTGCCATTGACAGCCGTCAAGACCGTAGAAAAGCTCTGGAACAGGCCTGCGACCCGTTCGCGAGGCCTGACAGGAGTCGAGCTTAGCTGTGTACGGCGGTTCTCAGCATGCCGATATCATGTGCGGCGCGCTGAATCAGTGCGGCAGCGTTCGGCCCGGCCTTGTCATGACCGTTACGACGCCCGCGGCGCCAATGCACCATGGGCTGGAGTGCACTGATATCCGATCGGGTAACCAGTTCTTCGAGTGATCGCTTGCTCATGTTCGCGTCCTCACGTCGTGAGTTCGGTGGAGCGTCCTTGCGCCATGGGGAGTCCATGAGCAGACGATGCGCGATGATTGTTACAGCGGTTTGGCAGCACGGCGCAATCGGATGGCCGGTGCAGGGAGGAGAAGACGGCTAACGCGCCAGCATCAGACTTCGGTGATCGCGCTGACGCTGGTGATGCCAGCGTTCCAGATCATCTCGTAGTGTGCGGTCTGAACGATGGACAGTACGCGCCGCGGCGTCATGAGTGCCCAGCAGTGCCGGCCTGGGCTACGTACCGAGTGATACCGCAACCCGGGGAATCCCTCTTGCCTGGCGAGGCGACCGAACTGGCGGGACTGGAAGTAATCATCCGCGTCGTAGATCGGATCCGACATCGACACGCTCGTGGCATCCAGCAGCCCGGCCTCGTTGAATTGACATGACAACCCGCGGAAAACGAACCGCTCGAAGTTCAAGCCTACGACATTCGACCAGTAGTGCTCCTGGTGATACCGCACCTCGGCCAGTGCCGTTTCCATGCTGTCGGCCAGATACAACACGCCGTAGCTGCCATCGCTGAAACGAGAGCCGGCTGGATTCACGTGGGTGAACGGCGCCGTAGCGTAGGAGCAGCCCGGAATGCCGAATGGTATTTCTGACCGAGGAATCAGCTCGAGGCGGCCAGTTTCGTTGTGCAATCTCGGGTTTGTCAGCGCCTGCAACTGATAGAGGATTTCAAATTCCTCGGCGTCGGCTACGTCATCGAACAAATCGATGGGGGGATACTTGGAGTTCACCAGCCGATAGGCCTGACAACGGGCATCGGCCCGCACGGGAAGCCCTTTCGGCACTACCACTGCGCGCCTCGCAGGCTGTCGATACGGCGGAACGACTCGTACAGGGAAATCATGTCCCCCTGAGCCATTACCTCCAGTGGCGATCGCCCGTTGAAGAATTCGTTGTGATTGGGCATTGCCGGAAAGCCGTAAGTGTTTTCCGGGTTATCGAAGATCAGCCGAAGTGCTGCGTGGATGTTGAGAATAAAACTGACGCGCTGCATCTGGTCGGGGTCCAGACTGACCGACCAATCTGCATTGCGGAGTTTGGCCCGTGCGTGAGTACTGCGGGAGATACGCAGTATCCGACAGGCCTGTTCGGTAGACGCCTGCCATTTTTCGAGAACGTTCACCGCGGTTCGAAGGCCGGCGGCGCACTGGTCTTTGGTAAACGCGGGTGCCTGAAGAGTCGCAGTCATGGCAATTGCTCGATTAATTCCATGGACTCAGGATAGCATCTTATGTGTCTGTAGACACAATTACGCACACGCTATCTTTCTGGACATTGATAACGGCAACAGTGAGTGCCGGTAAGTTCGATATGAACTTAGCCAACAACCAGGCTGGTCATTGCGTTCGGTGGGTAAGGAGTTTGCCAGGCGTTACAGTGGTGACGGGAGTGCTCGGGTCAATTGCACAGCAATGCGCAAATGACAGGGCGAAAGCTGGAAGGCTGAAAGCCGCGTAAAGACTGGTGCCCGGAGCGGGGGTCGAACCCGCATACCCTTTCGGATGAGAGATTTTAAGTCTCTTGCGTATACCAATTTCGCCATCCGGGCGGAGGCTGCGTAGCAGTGCGCCGATGGGGAATCGGCGGCGCAGGACTATAGCGAGCCTCCGGACACCACGCAACCCGAACGGCGCCGTTGCGTGGCCTCAGTCGCTGGAAACTGGCGAAAGCTGCCACCAGCTCGGCAGCAGGCGGCGTATCTGCGACCGGCCGAAACGGTCGTCGATCAGGTGCACGACGCCTTCATCGCTCTGTGTGCGGATAACCCGCCCCGCAGCCTGCACGACTTTCTGCAGCCCGGGGTAGAGGTAGGTGTAGTCGTAACCCAGGCCGCGGCCGAATAGCTGCTCAAGGCGTGCCTTGAACTGCTCGTTGACCGGATTGACCTGTGGCAGGCCGAGGGTGGCGATAAAAGCGCCAATCAAGCGGTTGCCTGGCAGGTCGATGCCTTCGGCGAATGCGCCGCCGAGCACCGCAAAACCGACGCCCTTGCTGTGTTCGGTGAATCGGTCGAGAAATGCACTGCGGGCCGCTTCCTGCATGCCGCGAGTCTGCTCCCAGAAGGGCACGTCCGGATACTGCTCGCGCAGCAGGGCGGTCACCTGTTGCAGGTAATCAAAGCTGCTGAAGAACGCCAGGTAGTTGCCGGCGCGCTCGCGATATTGCTGGGCGATGAGCGCAACCACGGCACCCAGCGAGGCCTGGCGGTGCTGATAGCGGGTCGAGACATGCTCGGCCAGGCATACCCGCAGCTGATCGGCCTGGAATGGCGATTCGACCTCGATCCAGGCGCTACCCGTGGGCAGGCCCAACATATCGGCATGGAACCGGCGCGGGTTCAGCGTGGCCGAGAACAGCACCGTCGAACGAGCCTGTTCTAACCGTGGCGCGAGGAAGGGCGCTGGAACCACATTGCGCAGGCACAGCATCGAACGCTTGGTCTTGCCGCGGCCAGTTGCGGGTAACAGGCTGATATCGAACAACGAATGCTCGCCGAACAGTTCGGCGATCCGGCAGAAATGCATGGCATCGAAATAGGCCCGTTGCAGCTCTGCATCCAGCCCGCCGGGCTGTTCGCCAAGGTAATCGGTGACGGCGCTGACGGCCTGTTGCAGCGCGCCGAGCAGCTTGAGCGGCAGCTCGGGCTGCACCTGATAATTCGCCAGCTGCTCGCGATGCAGGTCGTTCCAGCAGCGCTGTACCCGACCCAGCGGGCGTTTCAAGGGCGCCGGCGCCTTGCCGCCGAGACCGGCAAAGACCCGCTGATCGAGCTCGGCGCTGTACATGCCGCGCGCGCGTTCGAGCAGGTTGTGCGCTTCGTCCACCAGCACGCTGATACGCCAGTCATTGTTGAGCGTCAGGCCGTAGAGCTGGGCGCTGATGTCGAAATAGTAGTTGTAGTCGCCGACCACGGCGTCCGCCCAGCGCGCCAGCTCCTGGCTGAGGTAATAGGGGCAGACCTGATGGGCGAGGGCGACCTCTCGCAGGGCCGCTTGGTCGAGCATGCTGTGCTGCAATGCCGCTGCTCGGGCCGCGGGCAAACGATCATAGAAACCCTTCGCCAACGGGCAGGATTCGCCGTGACAGGCCTTGTCCGGGTGCTCGCAGGCCTTGTCACGTGCGATCAACTCGAGCACACGCAATTCACCCGCGCCGTTGCGCTGTAGCGTTTGCAGTGCATCCAGCGCCAGGCGGCGGCCGGAGGTCTTGGCAGCGAGAAAGAACAGCTTGTCGAGCTGCTGGCCGGGAAACGCCTTGAGCTGCGGAAACAGCGTGCCCAGGGTCTTGCCGATACCGGTCGGCGCTTGCGCCATGAGCGTGGTGCCGGTACAGGCTGCCTTGTACACCGCCTCGGCGAGTTGCCGCTGGCCGGTGCGGAAATCGGCATGAGGAAAACCCAGCGCGGTGAGCGCCTGATTGCGCGCGTCGCGATGGGCCAGTTCCTGTTCGGCCCAGTCGAGAAACGCCTGACACTGGGTTTCGAAAAAAAGGCGCAGGCTCCGTGCTCCGTGGCGTTCGACGAAGAGGGTTTCCTTGTGGCTGGCGACGTCGAAATAGACCAGTGCCAGCTCGACCTCGTCGAGCTGGCGCGTCTGACACATCAGCCAGCCGTAGATCTTCGCCTGCGCCCAGTGCAATTGCCGATGGTTGGCCGGCTGACGTTCCAGATCCCCGCGGAAGGTTTTGATTTCTTCCAGGCGGTTCCGCGCCGGGTCGTAGCCATCGGCGCGGCCGCGCACCATGAGTTTTCCGTATTGGCCCTCCAGAGCCACTTCACGTTCGTAGCCCTCGCCGCGCCTGGCGCTGACCTGGGCGTGGCCGGCGATGCCTTCCAGCGCGGTGGGCGATGGTGTGAAGCGCAGGTCCAGATCGCCGACCTTGGCGGTGAATTCGCAGAGCGCGCGCACCGCGACCCGATAGCTCACGCCATGACCTCAGCCCATTGCACATGGCAGACCGCAATCGGCAGACCGTGCTGATGGGCGTAATCGATCCAGCGCTTCTGGTTGTCCTGCAGGCGGTCGCCCGGGCCTTTCACCTCGATCATCCGGTAGCGGCGTTCTTCGGGCCACAGCTGGATGAGGTCCGGTAGGCCAGTGCGATTGCCGCAAACATCGGCGAGGATGCGCTGGAACATCAGCTTCAGATGCGCGGCGGGAATGCACGTCAGGGCATGGGTCAACAGCTCCTCGTCGAGCAGCCCCCAGGCAACGAACGCGTTATGAATGCCGAGCTTTGCCTGGAAGGTGCGCCAGATGCAGTCGCGGTAGTCGTCACTGTCGAGACAGGCCAGGCATGCGGCAAACAGGTCGGCACGCCGTTGATGAAAATCCGCACGATTCAGATCGGCCGGCGCCCAGTGGAAAGGGTGGAAGAACGCACCGGGCAACGGTGCGAAGATCGCGTCCCAGCAAAGCAAGCCGAACAACGAGCCGACCAGGGCATTCTCGACGTAGTAGACCGGCGCGTCTGGTATCGACAGGTGCTCGCGCACCGCATGCTCGACGCTACAGCCGGCCCGGGGCAGGATCAGGTCGAGCTGCTCCGGCTTGCGGTTGAGTGAGCGCAGCGCAGGGATACCCAGGCTGCGCTGCAGGCGCGGCTTGATTCGCTGCAGTTGCTGCAGTTCGTGCTCACTCTGCGGCGCAGCCTGCGCCTGATCCAGCAGCTCCAGCGCTGCTGCAGGCTGGCCACAGCGTTCGAGCACGCGAATCGCGCGCTCGCGGGCACCGGGATAGCTATTGGAGGCATGCAGGCGCAGGGCTTCCGGCAGGTCACCGATGCGTTCGAACTGCTGGCCGATGCTCAGCAGCAGCTTGCCGCGGCGGCTTTCCAGCCAGGCGTTGGCATAGGGCTCATCGGGCACGTCGGCCAGCACGTCGCTCAATGGCTCGCCGGTATCGAAACGCTCGCGGCAACGATGCAGATGCAGATAGGCATCCAGCTCGGTGCGGCAGTTGAAGGCGCGGGAGCTGGGCGAGAAGACGACCTGCTCGTAACGGTAGATGCCGAGGTCGGCCAGAACGAACTCGGACCAGTCCTGATGGATGTTGCCGAAGAACAGCAAACGCAGGCGCTCACAGAGCTCGTCGATGCATAACGCAAATACCGCGTCTTCGATCTGGCCGCACCACGCCTGAAACGGCTTGGCCATCTGGTGGTCGGCGCGCAGCTTATCCAGCAGCTCGGCCTTGCGCAGGCTGGCTGATGCAGACGACCCGAACACTTGCAGCAGCTCGCCTTTGGTCAGCAAAGCGAACAGCTGCTCGAGCGTCAGGGCCGAAGACGCATCGACCCACCCCTGATCGATCAATGGCTCCACCGCGCGACGTGAGCAGCCAATCTCCAGATAACGCAGCTTGCTTGCTCGAAACAGCATGCCCTTGCGCATCACCATGCGCACCAGCAGCGCCTGGGAAGGCTGAGGCAACAGGGCGAAACGCTCGATAAATGCCAGCTCGGTTTCATCCAGCAGATCACTGTGGTGACGGCTCACCCAGGCCAGAACCTGTCGGAAGTTTTCGAGGTAGTAGAAGGGATTTTCCAGGGCCTGACGCATGGCACATCCGCTGCAGCTGGGGCGCGCGCGGCCCGCTCAAAGACTGGCTATTTATACAGTTTGAGCGGCGTTTGGCAATTGCCCGGTGATCAGCGGAAGCCTCACCAGCTACAGCAGGCGGCTAGACGCCGCCTGCTGTGACGTCGTTGGCGAGGTCAGACCGTGCGCGAAAAACGACCGCGCTGCTCGCCGCCGAGATAGGCGTCGAAGGCCATGGCGACGTTGCGCATCATCAGCTGCCCTTGCGGTAAGAGGACCAGCGCATCGTCGTGCAGCTCAACCAGGCCATCGGCCACCGGTTCGGCGAGCTTTGCCAGCGAATCGGCGAAGTATTCCCGAAAATCGATGCCGTGCTTCTGTTCGATCTGGCGGTAGTCGACGCGGCTATGGCACATCAGCGACACGATGACATCACGGCGCAGGCAGTCATCGTCGCTCAGCTTGTATCCGCGCTGCACCGGCAGCATGCCCTCGTTGAGGCGCGCGTAATACTGCGATAGCTCCTTGACGTTCTGGCTGTAGCTGTCGGCCACCTTGCCTATGGAGGAAATGCCCAGCCCGATCAGGTCGCAATCGGCGTGGGTCGAATAACCCTGGAAGTTGCGTTGCAGCGTGCCATTGGCGCGGGCAAGGGCCAGTTCGTCTTCCGGCAGGGAGAAGTGATCCATGCCGATATAGATGTAGCCGGCGGCGGTAAGGCGCTGGATGGTCAGTTCCAGCAGCTCGAGCTTGCGCTCCGGCGGTGGCATGTCCTCTGGGCGGATCAGCTTCTGTGCGCGTACCAGCTCCGGCAGGTGGGCATAGCTGTAAGCGGCGATGCGGTCCGGACGAATGTCGATGATCTTGTCCAGCGTGGTGTCGAAGCTGGCGACCGTCTGCAGCGGCAGGCCGTAGATCAGGTCGACGCTGATGGACTTGAACTGTGCGTCGCGGGCGGCCTGGACCAGCTCGCGGGTCTGCTCCTCGGTCTGGATGCGATTGACGGCGATCTGCACCTGCTCGTCGAAATCCTGCACGCCGAAGCTCAGGCGGTTGAAGCCCAGCTTGCGCAGGCCGTGGATCTGCTCGGGCGTGACGGTGCGCGGGTCCACCTCCAGCGAGAACTCGTGGTTGTCGCTGTCATCCATGTTGAACGCCTGATGCAGGCACGCCATCAGGTCGGCTAGCTGCTCGCTGGTGAAATAGGTCGGTGTGCCACCGCCGAGGTGCAGCTGAGTGAGCTTGCGCGAACGATCGAACAGTTCGCCCTGCATGGCAATCTCGCGCTTGAGGTATTCGAGGTACTCGACGGCGCGCTCGGTCTTGTGGGTGATGATCTTGTTGCAGGCGCAGTAATAGCAAAGGCTCTTGCAGAACGGAATGTGGATGTATACCGACAGCGGCTTGGGCGTTTGTGCCTGATTGCTGCGTGCAGCGGCGGCACGGTAATCATCCTGGGCGAAGGCCTGGTGAAACTGGGGGGCCGTGGGGTAGGAGGTGTAGCGCGGACCTGGACGGTCGTATTTCTCGACCAGGGCGCGGTCGAAGCTCGGCAGTTGGTCCATGTTCGTTTTACCTAAGGTTGAATTCGGAGTCGGGCGCGGAACGCGGTGTCACCCTCGGGTGTGTCCGGCTCAGGCAGGTCATGGGCGCGGATTATGGACGATTCGGTCCGGCGCGCCGACTGTCTCAGATCAAGAATAGCGCCCCGGCGGCACTCCGAACCGCACCGCTGGGCGATTCGAAATGCGTACCGGGCGCGGCCGGGAAGGCCGCGCCGCAGTGGTCAGAGCTTGAACTGGCCGACCAGACGGTTCAGCTCGGTTGCCAGACGCACCAGCTCGTCGCTGATCTGCGAGGTCTGGGATGCGTCAGCCGAAGTGGTGTCCGCAATACGGCTGATGGTCGTGATGTTGCGATTGATCTCTTCGGCAACCGCACTCTGCTGTTCGGCAGCCGTTGCGATCTGGGTGTTCATCTCGTTGATGGTGCCGACTTCGTCGGCGATCACGGCGAGACTCTGGGCAGCCTTCTCGACGCATTGCGAACCCGACCGGGCACGCAGTTGTGCTTCGCTCATGGCCTGCACCGCATTACGAACGCCGCTTTGCAGCTGTTCGATCATGGCCTGGATTTCTTCGGTGGATTTCTGCGTGCGCGAAGCCAGGGTACGTACCTCATCGGCCACCACCGCAAAGCCGCGGCCCTGTTCGCCGGCGCGCGCCGCTTCGATGGCTGCGTTCAGCGCCAGCAGGTTGGTCTGCTCGGCGATGCCGTTGATCACGCCGAGCACCATGTCGATGCTGGCGCTGTCGCTCTCGACCCGCTGGATGACCTGGGCGGCTTTCTCGATCTCGGCGATCAGCACTTCGATGCCGTCCAGTGCCTCGGTGGCGACCTTCACGCCGGCTTTTGATTCGTTGTCGGCGCCGGTCGATGCCGTGGCGGTCTGGCTGGCATTGCGTGCCACTTCCTGCACGGTCGCGCTCATCTCGTTCATCGCCGAGGCGACCATGTCGGTCTCGCTGCGCTGCTCGTTGACGGCAGCCAGGGTCTTCTCTGCAACATGGGATACCCGCTCGGAGACATCACTGAGCTGATGGGTAACGCCCGCGACGGCCTCCAGGCTATGGCGAAACTTGCCGATCATGCGGTTGAAGGCATCGCCCATCGCGCCGATTTCGTCCTTCGCACCCACTTCGACGCTGCGGCTGAGGTCTTCGTCCTCGGCCATGGTATTCATGGTGTGGCGCATGGCAGTGATGCGGCGAATGATGACGTGGCGCACGGTCAGGCACATGACCACCACGCCGATGAACAGCAGCAGCAACTGAATCCCGCCGCTGATCATGATGTTGCGGTCGACTTCCTGGTCCAGCGCCTTGAGGTCATAGCTGATGCGCACAGCGCCCATTACCGTGTTCTCGCCAACCTGGTGGCAGGTCAGGCAGTTGGTACCGCGGTAGTCCGCGTGGGCCAGGATGGGATTGATGACGGTCAGCACACGGCCACCGTTCTGCTTGTTGACCTCGATGATCGCCTCGCCGCTCAGCGCGCGGCGATCCAGCGCGTCGGCCGGGGCCTGGTGGTCATAGCCAGGGCCGAACACCTTGGTGACTTCTTCCCCGCGGATGATGCGCGCATCGATAACGCCTGGGCGCGCGAGGATCTTGTTCCGCAGCACCTCTCGCTGAGCCATGGTGCCGGTCAGCATCATGGTGTTGATGCTATCGAAATAGGAGTCGGCGGCATCCTTGGTCTGCTGCTCCACAACCTGGAGCACGAGCCGCTTCTCCGTACTGGCAGAGAAGAACAACGAGGCAGACATGATCGCCACCAGGACCAGCACCAGGGCCAGGTTGATCTTTGTCTGCACGGACATTTGTCGGGAGGCGGAGCTGTTGTTCATGGTTTTCCTTAGTACTACTGCCACGCGGGGTCAGCTGCCATTGCAGCACTGCTGCGCTGCCGATACTTGCGGCGCAGCATTGAGCAGGCAGTCACCTGCTGATATCGGCGTGCTGTGCGTATTCTTGAAATCAACCGCAGGTGATAGCCATGCGCCATTATTGGGCGGCGCTATGGTATTGCTTTTCGGCTCGAGAGAAGTGCTTCGGGCGACCGACAACAGTGCAATTGCACATTTCCCTGACTCAGGTCATGGGTCGACCGGCTCTCTTTCGGTGCAAGGTGCGACAAAGGTGTAATGATCATTGGCTATGGGTATTCGCGGTTGCGCGTCCGGTTATTCGGCCTCACTGGCACGGTGAAAAAACACCGACAGATGGCTTTACAGAGCGCCCCGACCGCCATTAGCGTGGCGACCCGCCGGAGCAGCGAAACCAGTGCCTCCGAGAGGCAGGCACATAATCTGCATCGAGCGTGAATGTCGCTGCGAACCCCGCTGCAAAACGATGGTCGTAGGCTCTACGCCGGCATGGCCGGGCAACACCGCAAGGCAGCTGCTGTTCTCGATGGCAGTGCATCGACTGGAACCTTTATTTCAAGGACTCACATGATCAAGAAATGCCTTTTTCCCGCTGCCGGATATGGCACACGTTTTCTTCCTGCAACCAAAGCCATGCCCAAGGAAATGCTGCCGGTGGTGAACAAGCCCCTGATTCAGTACGGGGTTGAAGAGGCACTGGCGGCGGGGCTGAACCAGATCGCGATCGTCACCGGGCGTGGCAAGCGCTCGCTGGAAGACCATTTCGACATCAGCTACGAGCTGGAGCACCAGATCCGCAACACCGACAAGGAAAAGTACCTTGTCGGTATTCGCCGCCTGATCGACGAATGCAGCTTCTCCTACACCCGCCAGGTGGAGATGAAGGGCTTGGGGCATGCGATTCTCAGCGGCCGCCCGCTGATCGGCGATGAGCCGTTCGCCGTGGTCCTGGCTGACGACCTTTGCATCAACCTCAATGGCGATCCGGTCCTGGCGCAGATGGTCAAGCTCTACAACCAGTTCCGCTGCTCGATCGTTGCCATTCAGGAAGTGCCGCCGGAAGAGACCAGCAAGTACGGTGTGATCGCCGGCGAGATGATCCGCGACGACATCTACCGCGTCAGCCACATGGTCGAGAAGCCCAAGCCGGAAGATGCGCCGTCCAACATGGCGATCATCGGTCGCTACATCCTGACTCCGGACATCTTCGATCTGATCGAGCAGACCGAGCCGGGCAAGGGTGGTGAGATTCAGATCACCGACGCGCTGATGCGCCAGGCTCAGGATGGTTGTGTGCTAGCGTACAAGTTCAAGGGCCAGCGCTTCGACTGCGGTAGCGCCGAGGGCTACATCGCGGCGACCAACTTCTGCTACGAGCACTTCTACCTGACCGGCAAGGCGTTCTGAAGCAATTGGGCCACCTAAGGGTGGCCCAGTCACTTCCGGGCCTGCTTCAAGGCTCCGGCATATCCTCGGCACCCGGTCCAAGCGGCTGCCCGTAGCTGAATTCGACATAGTTGCCCGCAGGATCGCGCAAACCGCAGTAGTAGCCCACCGGATAGGGTTCGTCGCGCGGCTCCCATATCAGACAGCCTTCCCTGCGCGCCAGGTCGGCAACCGCATCCACTTCCTCTCGACTGGCCAGCGCGAAGCCGAAATGGCTGTAGTCGTCCATCGCCAGCGATCGATCCTTGCCGCCCGGCATCATCACGAAGATGAACTCGCGCTCTTTTCCAGGCTCCGCCATCCAGACAATGCGTGAGCCCTTTCCGGGGCGCTCGTGAAACACGTGCATGCTGCAGAAGCGCTCATAGAACGCGATACAGGCGTCCAGATCGGGCACGTGCAGAGCCAGGTGGGTGAGGGTAGGGCGCATGCGGCACTCCTTCGGTGATTCAGGCCGAAAGCCTGGGTTATGCTGTTCGCTACTGAAGGAGACAACATTACATGGCTTACGACTTCGATCTATTCGTCATCGGTGCAGGTTCCGGTGGCGTGCGTGCGGCGCGCTTCGCTGCAGGTTTCGGCGCGAAGGTGGCGGTTGCGGAAAGCCGTTACCTGGGCGGTACCTGTGTCAACGTCGGCTGTGTGCCGAAGAAGCTACTGGTCTACGGCGCGCATTACGCCGAAGACATTGGCCAGGCACAGGGCTATGGCTGGACCATCGACGGCGCGACCTTCGACTGGAAGACCCTGATTGCCAACAAGGACCGGGAAATCCAGCGACTGAACGGCATCTACCGCAGCATTCTGGTGGATAGCGGCGTGACCCTGCTGCAAGCGCATGCGCGTCTGGTCGATGCCCATACCGTCGAAGTCGAGGGCAAGCACTACACGGCCGAGCACATCCTGATCGCTACTGGCGGCTGGCCCCACGTGCCGGCGATTCCGGGGCGTGAGCACGCCATCACGTCCAATGAAGCTTTCTACCTCGAATCCTTGCCGCGACGCGTGCTGGTGGTCGGTGGTGGCTATATCGCCGTCGAATTCGCCTCGATATTCCATGGCTGCGGTGCCGATACCAAGCTGCTCTATCGCGGTGAATTGTTCCTGCGCGGTTTCGATGGCTCGCTCCGCGATCACCTGAAGGACGAGATGATCAAGAAGGGCGTGGATCTGCAGTTCAACGCCGACATCGTGCATATCGACAAGCAGGCCGATGGCAGCCTGCTCGCGACGCTGGAAGACGGCCGCACGCTGGAAGCGGACTGCATCTTCTACGCGACAGGCCGCCGTCCGATGCTGGACAACCTGGGGCTGGAAAAGGCCGGCGTAGCGCTGGATGCCCGAGGTTTCATTGCCGTTGACGATGAATACCGTACCTCGGTGTCTTCGATTCTGGCGATTGGCGACGTGATCGGTCGCGTGCAGCTGACACCCGTCGCACTGGCTGAGGGCATGGCTGTGGCGCGGCGGCTATTCAAGCCGGAGCAATATCGCAAGGTCGATTACACGACCATCCCGACCGCGGTGTTCAGTCTGCCGAACATGGCAACTGTCGGGCTGACCGAGGAGGAGGCGCGCGAGCAGGGCTACAAGGTAACGATCTTCGAAAGTCGTTTCCGGCCGATGAAGCTGACCATGACCGATAGCCTCGAGCGCAGCCTGATGAAGCTGGTGGTGGATGCTGAGACCGACCGTGTGCTCGGCTGCCATATGGCGGGACCGGATGCCGGCGAGATCATGCAGGGGCTGGGCGTGGCGCTGAAGGCCGGGGCCACCAAGCAGGTGTTCGACGACACGCTGGGCATCCACCCGACGGCCGCCGAAGAGTTCGTCACCATGCGCACACCGGCGGCGATCTGAAAGCATGCTGGCGGCCGCCTGCGGCGGCGCGCCAGCTCACTCAGTGATGATGCCCTGGCGCAGCACCGCCGGCAGCCGGGGCGTCTACCTCGATGCTCACCTCGGTGGTGATCTCGCCGCCGTCCTCGAACTGCAGCGTCACCGGGAAGCTCTCCCCAGCCACCAGCGGCTGCTTAAGCCCGAACAGCATCACGTGATTGCCACCCGGCTTGAACTCCACCTTGCCAGCCGCGGGCACGTCGACCGCCTCGACCTGCTGCATCTTCATCATGTCGCCCTGATGCACATGGGTGTGCAGCTCGGTCTTTTCGGCACGTGAGGTCTGCGCCCCGATCAGGCGCTGTGGCTGCTGACCACGGTTTTCCAGTATGAAGTACACCGCGCCAGTCGGAGCGCTGGGCGGCATCGCCCGCGACCACGCCTGGCTGACAGCCAGCTCAATGGTGGCCGCTTGTGTCGAAGCCTGATGGTCGTTGTGGTGCTCCTGCGCAAGGGCAGGCAAGCAGAGTGCTGCAAAAGTACCAGCGGCCAGTAAGCGAAGCAGCATGAGAGAACTCCCGTTCTGTTGAGATGCGCCATATTACGCCGCTGGCCCTGCAGCGGTACGTCTGGGTAGTCGACTTCGGTCGGCCATGGCCTGCGTGCCGCGCGATGGAGAGGAGGGTGCAGCAATTTGCCACAGGTATGTTTGTGACACTATATTGCGACGCCTGCACTTGCAGCCGTCGAGGATTTCTGTAGCACCTGGTTTTTCTGAACGAAGCGTTTATCAAGCGCGGCTGATCGGCTTCCTGCACCAAGTGATTGCTCCGACCCTGGTGCTCGGCCATGATCGGCGGCCGCTCAGACAAGCTCGGTACTCCAGGCCATCAGAAGTCGGGGCAAACCGATCAATACACTTTCTTTTTCACGCCCCGACGGTTTTTGGGGCATACGAGCTTGTCGTTTCTTGCAAAGCGCAGGACGCGTCATGTGTTTATACGGACATGATTTATATGAATTCTGGAAAGTTCGGATTTCTTCCCACCTGCCTGTCTGTCGTCGCCCTTGCTGCTATTTTCACTACCGCCTGGTGGCTTCATCCTGAGCGAGCGGTTGCCGGTTTCGCCGTAGCTGGCAGTCCCCATGCATTGCCGCTTGCCAGCAAGGGGCCGTTTTACAGCACCCGCTTCGCATCCTCCGATCTCGACGAATTTGTCCATGCCTCGTCGGTGACCTCCTTGCCGGATGGTGGTTTGATGGCCGTATGGTTTGCCGGTTCGCGCGAAGGGGCTGCGGACGTTCAGGTGCGCGGCGCGCGATTCGACGCGATTGCGGCGGAGTGGGGCGAGGAACTGGTCCTGGCAACTCGCGAGTCGACCCAGAAGGCGACCCAGAAGCACATACGCAAGCTCGGCAATCCGGTCATTGCGCTGGCTCCCGACAACAGGCTGTGGCTGTTCTATGTGTCGGTATCGATCGGTGGCTGGGCTGGCAGCGCCATCAATGCCATGTATTCGGATGATCTCGGAGAAACCTGGTCGACTCCCAGGCAGCTGATCACCACCCCCTTCTTGAACATCAGCACACTGGTGCGCAATGCCCCGGTATTCCATCAGGACGGCACCATAGGACTGCCCGTCTACCACGAGTTCCTCGGCAAGTTCGCCGAGTATTTGTACATCAGCCCGAACGGCGAGGTGACCGGTAAAAGTCGAATCAGCAAAGGCAACGATTCACTGCAGCCGACAGTGGTGCCGATGGACGAGCAACATGCCGTTGCCATGCTGCGCTATGCAGGTGCCAGCCATCATCGCGTGCTCGCCAGCCGCACCGCGGATGCCGGCAGAACCTGGAGCAAGCCTTATCCGATCGACCCGGCCAACCCCAATTCCGCGCTCGCAGCGGTGGCCACGCCCAATCATGGCCTGTTGGTTGCCCTGAATGATCTGGAGGACGGACGTTTCCGGCTTCGCCTGATGGAAACCGACTCCAGCCTCGATCTCTGGAAGCCGGTGATTGACCTGGACGAATCGCCTGACCCGGAGGGCAACCCGTTCACCCCGGAGGTATATCGGGACATCATCGGCGACAAGTTTCGTCTTTCCAGCGGGCCGCGGCGGCTATCGCTGGTGGACGAGTTTCTGACAAACCTGGATAAGCGCGTCTGCAAGACCCATGGCTGCGATTTCGAGTACGAGTATCCCTACTTCATCAGGAGCGCCGACGGTCTCTACCACCTGGTCTATTCCTGGAACAATACCTTCATCAAACACGTCAGCTTCAATGATGCCTGGCTACTGGAGCAGCTCTGATGCCTGAACTCTGGCAAGCGCATCTGACCTTCGGGTTACTCGCTTTCATCGTCACGCCTGGATTTGGCCTCGGCCGAGGGTTTCAAGGGCTTCGCCTTCTCCTCCTGCTAGGGATCAGCTTCATTCCCGTGGACGGTCTGTCACTGGCCGCCTACATGCGTAGCTTCACCGATGACGTGGCCATCACGACGCTGGTAGCGCTGGCATTTTTCGCGGCGGTGCGCTTGGGACTGATGGCGATGCCGGCGCAGAACGCGCGCGTGCAATTGTTGATCGTGATGGCGGGGCTGGCGCTTTTTCTCTACCCGGCAACGATGGGCCTGTCCTATCTGGACCCCTATCAACTCGGTTACGCCCCCCGCCCGCTGATCGCGGTGGTGGGCGTGCTTGCCCTGGGATTGCTGCTGCTCAGGAACTGGTTGGGGGCTTCCATGCTCGGCCTTGCCACCTTGACGTTCAGCCTGGGGAGCAAGCCGTCGCCCAATTACTGGGACTATCTGCTAGACCCCTTCATCGCCTTGTTCAGCTGCGGGGCGTTGCTCGTCTATGCCTGCAAGGCACTCGTGCGCAAGCCAATGCCCGCGTGACGAAAATTACTCCAGTCGACCTGTGATGGCCCGGCTGCGCTATTTGACGATTCGATAGATTCGAGGTTGGGACAATGGGTTGGCTTCAGTCGCGGCGCCTGCATTACTGGTTCGGTGCAGTCGGGATTCTGTTCATTGCGCTCGCAGCATTGCGCGGGATTTTCTTCGTCGGTTTCTCCGGGCTGGAGCCCAGCGCGCTCGGCACGGTCGATGCCGTACCCGAAACGCTCGGGATCGGCCTGCGCTTCGACCTTCGCCTGGCGATCCTGTTGATGTTGCCGATCGCGCTGTTGGCGTGGCTGCCGGTCTGGAACCTGACTCGCTCCCGCGTCCTTCGCTGGGTGGCGCGGCTCTATCTGGCACTGGCGCTTGGTGCAGTGCTGCTGGTCTACATCATCGATTTTGGCCACTACGCCTATCTCGGGGTGCGCATCAATGCCACCGTCTTGCGCTTTCTGGAGGACGCGCAGATCTCCACCGATATGGTCTGGCAAACCTACCCCGTGGTCTGGATCACCCTTGGCTGGGCGGCGGCAACCGCTCTGGTCTGGTGGCTGCTGCTGCGCTTTGAGCGGGTCACGCTGGATCGTCCGGCAAAGCGAATCAGCCGGCTTTCACTGATCTGGGGTAGTGCGCTGATGGTGGTGGCTGTCTTCATCGCCATCCTCGGGCGTTTCGACAATATCAACCTGGAAAACCCCGTGCCGCTGCGCTGGAGTGATGCTTTTTTCTCGGGCGACAACCAGATTGCAGCCCTTGGCCTGAATCCGGTGATCTTCCTCTACGACACGCTGAAGGTGCCCAATCTGCCGTATGACCGGGAACAGGTCGAGGCCCATTACGATGTCGTCAGCCATTACCTAGGCGTCGACCAGCCTGATGCGAAAACGCTTAATTTCAGCCGGGAGCAGGGCGTTCAACCCTATGCGATTGACGGAAAGCGGCCGAATGTCGTCTTCGTCATGCTCGAATCCCTGGGAACCACCGCGGTGGGCGCCTACGGCAATCCGCTCAATCCAACTCCCAATATCGATCGGCTGGCCAAGCAAAGCTGGTTCTTCAAGAACTTCTACGTGCCCGTGACCGGCACCGCGAAGACCGTTTGGGCGAGCATATCCGGCGTACCAGACGTTTCCCGGCAGGAAACCGCGACGCGCAATCCGCTGATCACCCGTCAACACAGCCTCGTCAACTCGCTGCAGGGCTACGACAAGTACTACATGATTGGCGGCAATTCCGGCTGGGCCAATATGAATGCCCTGATCCGCCAGAGCATCGACGACATCCAGCTATATGAAGAGCGCCACTGGAACTCTCCGATGGTGGATGTGTGGGGAATCTCCGATCTGGACCTGTTCAAGGAAAGTGACCGGCTGCTGCGAGAGCAGGGGGAGGGCAAGCCCTTCTTTGCCTATATCCAGACGGCGGGCAACCATCGTCCGTTCACCATACCCAAGCAGAACGACGGCTTCGAAGCCCTCGATCTGCCTTTGGAAAAGGTGCAGGGCGCCGGTTCCCGCAGCGTGGCGCAGTACAACGCGGTCCGCCTTCTGGATTTCAACATCGGCCGCCTGATGGAGATTGCGAAGGAAGGCGGCTGGTACGACAACACCATCTTCGTCATGTTTGGCGACCACAACACGCGCATCGCTCAGATTCCGCACATGCTGCCGGCATACGAAAAGCTGGGCCTCGAGAGCAATAACGTTCCGTTGTTGATCCATGCGCCCAAGCTGCTGGAGCCACGAGTGATCGAGGAGGCCGTGGGTCTGGCCGATCTGCTACCGACCGTACTGGGTATGGCCGGCATGGAGTTTCGCAACGGTGCAATGGGACGCGACATCCAGCAGCCGGCTCCTGAAGGGGAGCGAGTGGTTCCACTCGTGCTCCGCGAAGGCACGTTCCCGCTGATTGGTGGCGTGACCAAGGACTTTCTTCTGCAGATGCAGCACGACGGCAGCCAGCCGACCCTGCACGAAATTGCATCACCGGAGCCTCTGGTCGACGTAGCCGACCGGTATCCCGAGGAATTCCAGCGACTTGTCGCCCTGACACGGGGACTGCACGAAGCATCGCGCCTGATGCTCTATCAGAACGTCAGGAAGGACTGAGTTCCAGGGCGGTGACTGCCTATCCGCGAGCTGTCTGACACAGTGCGCGGCTGGGCAGATCGGGCGAACATGAGCGTGAAGTTACAGCGCCAGGCTCAATAGAGAATCATCACCCAGGTGACCGCTACCATCACCAGCGACAGCAGTTGCGCCGCGCTGCCCATGTCCTTGGCGTTCTTGGAAAGCGGGTGCAGTTCGAGCGAGATTCGGTCGATTGCTGCCTCTATCGCCGAATTGACGAGCTCGACCACCAGTGTCAACAACGGCACGATCACCAGTAACAAGCGTTCGATTCGGCTGACGTCAAGCGTGAACGCCAGTGGTATCAGGACAGCGTTGAGCAGCAGCAGCTGTCTGAAGGCAGCTTCGCCGGCAATCGCAGCACGGATACCTGCAATGGAGTATCCCAGCGCTCTCAGGATTCGCCTGAGACCTGAGTGCCCCTTGAGCGATTGCGCGTTGAGTTCTTCGATGCTGCTCATGTTCAACTTCCTAGCAGAATTGTGGCGAGTATAAGCATCCCGCGGCAGAGAGCGCGTGCTGATCGTGGCAAACGAATACCAGAGAGGGAAAGGACCAGAAGGTGGCAATGGCAAAGCACGGCCATTACCTACCACAAACGCAATTTAACATAATATAGATTATGCGAAGCGCCTAACATCACCACAGGTGGCCAGAGACGATTAAAGGTAACGTTACCCATATGGCTGGCGGTTGGTTAGCGAATGCACGACTGATGCCTAGACGGAAACTGAGTCCCTCCCGCAAGCGGGAGCCCTCCCAGTTATCCGTCTACGGCCTTGTAGCTGGTTTGCAGACAAACGTGACGGCAGGCATCAAAGGCAATATCCGATGACCTCTAATATCGGAAATAGCGCCTCTGGGAGACGCGTCATGCCGGGCGGCTGGCGGCGGTTCGCTCCGCGAATACGCCCGACAGCCCGACCGTCCTGACGCAAGCACAATCAGTCGAAAACTTCGAGAACTGTCAGCACTGAGACTTCCAGCCGACAACATCTAGGATTCGGACTAGCTCAGCATCAACGGTATCCACGACGTCACCTGGACGCTGAAGAGTAAGCGTTGCGTAAGCGATGCCGTCGTCGAGGAAGGATGAAAAAGCGACGCTATTGACGGTCGCAAAATAAGTGCCGTTGCGGTGCTGGAAAAGGGCTGTTTGTCCGAGCAGATCAAGAGCATCGATCTTGGGAATACCAGGAATCAATGATGATATTTTTTCACGTTTGAGCGGAGTTCGAGGTGGTGCGTCAAAAGTCTGAACAACACCAAGACGCAGGTTTCCAATAGCATCAGCTACAGCCATTTTCGATCCCCTATAGATCGGTTTTGGTAAGCAGGCAGGGGGAGGTGCGAACTCCCCTTCCCTGCGATCAGTTGCCCATTCAAGCTTATCGGCAAAAGCGCCGAATTCTAAATTAGGCGTTGAGTGCGAACCGCCTCTGTCATGAATCGCTTAATCTCGCGCGCAACGCTTGAATGCTCTCGCTTGCAAAGCAAATCGAACTGCTCTTTCAGGCCAGAATTGACCCTGAAATTAAGCGTGGAATCAAGCTCTGTGCCGACCCGAGCGAGCGCAGCGTTGCCCGCATACTCACTGCGTCCAGCCTTCGAGGTAGAGGCCTGCCGCTTGAATTCAACAAAGCTCGGAGAGCCATCATTAGCCATAAATCACCTCGTATGTTTTCTGAAAGTACTGGCACTGTACAACGTAACTACATACTTGCAAAGTAGTTACAGAGAATCACAGGCATTTAAGATTCAAGCCGTTGATGTACATGATGTTTTTATTTTTACCGTAGGGATGTGCGGTAAATTGGGGGTGTTACAGCACCCCCACCGCCGACCAGCCGAAAAGCGCTGCTGAACCCGAGGAACTGTCGTGACCTGACCAAAGGCGGTGCTGACGGTCTTGGGAGAGCGGCAGAGAGACGCCCGGAGCGGTTCCAGTTGGGCAGATCGGGGCGCGGGTTGAGTTGGTCGTGGGACAGTGGGACGAAGATCGCGAGAAGCCTCCTGAGGGCCGTATAGGCCGCTGGGGGCTTTTTTGTGGGTCGATGGTTGCGGCCCCTTCGGGGGTATCGTCGCAGGCACTATGCGGCACGACAGGAGGCAGTGCAGGCGACTAATCGCCGCGAGCGGCGAGGTCGAGGCCAGCAGGACAGGTCAGAGCAGGTTGATTCGCTCAGCGATCTGCCGCAACTCATGCAGGACAGCATCGAGCTGGACACCTTCGTCGTCGAGCTGGGCAACACGCTTTCTCAGGTCGCGGACCTCAGCGACCAGTCGGGGGTAGTCGTCGAGGACCCACGTTATGGCGTCGGAACCCTTGCGGCCCGGCGCATACAGCTCGGCGGTTTTGATCAGACGGGATTCAAGGTCGATAGCGCATCGCATAATCGGCCCTATGTTACGCGCCGCCTGGAGCCGAGGGCATTTTCCAGACGACGCTCAACATAAGGCCAATCTCATTATGCGAAACACAACCTTGCACCTTAGGCGTTACCCACCACCAGATCACCTCCAGCTTTTAGCCTCAATATCTCCAAAGCGCTTCAGCTTTCGGGTGAATCCTTTGCCTGCGCATGCTGGCTGTTCGGCTGATTAGTTTCCGCATTCCGAAACGCCGAGCGAAATTCGCTGGGTTTGAGTCCGGTCTGCTTCCGAAAGAAACGGCTGAAGTATGCGGCGTCGTCGAACCCCAGGTCGCGGGCGATCTGTTGGATATCGAGCGCGGTATACGCCAGCTGACGCTGTGCTTCGCGAACGACTCGCTCGCTGATGATCGCTGTCGGTGATTCACCCAGACCTTCGCGGGTGGCTCGGCCCAGTGTGGCTGGCGTGATTCCCAGCGCTTCGGCGTACAGACCAAGCGGCCAATGCTGTCTGAAATGCGTGTCGACCAACTCGCGAAACTGAATCAGCAGCTGGGACCGCCTGCCATTGGCTGGGCGACCGCTCGGCACTGGCTGTTCCAGCCGGACGACATGTACGAGTAACGCGAGCAACAATGCGTGCCCCGCGGCGACATTGCCGCGTTCCTGACCGTGCGCTTCCGCCTGGATCAGCTGGATCAGCGGCCATATCGGCTCTTCGCCGTCTGCATCCCACGGCAGCGGCACCACTGCCGGACGTTGCATCAAGGCCAGCAGGTCACTGGACAAAATCCGCGCCATCGACTCCAGCGGTCGCTGTGCTGCCGTGATGACCGGCCCGTCGGTTTCGGGACTGTAGCGAAAGGCATGCACGGTGCGCTGCGGCAGCAGGATCAGGCACGGCGCACGGAAGCCCATTCGGCTGTTCTCCAAGGAAACTTCGCCCTCGCCACTTCGTACATAGACGATCTGCAACAGTGAGTCATGCTGGTGCGGCTTGATTTCGCGCTGATGCATGTCGCCGCGTTCGTTGATCCATTCCAGATGCAACAGGTCCTGCCATACGGGCAATGCAGCCTGGCCGTACAAGGCGTAGTTGGGAATGCGTTTGCTCATGAATTCCTGCCGTGGTGCCGGTATCCGGCGCGGAAAAATGCATTAATCGTCCTAGTGGTTGTTCAGTCTGTCATACGTCTTTGACGTTAAATGTAACCATCTGTGTTGCAGCGTGACGGCCGCGCCCTCTCCCGCCTCTGGCCCACGCCCCAAAAAACGAACTCTATGAATATGCCAACCTGGCGCGAATGGCTGTTTTCGGCCAAGGCGCTGATTGCCGCCTTGCTTGCGCTGTACATCGCTCTGGCGATACCGCTGGAAAACCCTTACTGGGCCATGGCCTCGGTTTACGTCGTGTCGCATCCGTTGTCCGGGGCGACACGTTCAAAGGCGATCTATCGCGCGCTGGGCACGCTGCTCGGTGCAGCCGCATCGGTCGTGCTTCTGCCAACGTTCGCTCAGCAACCGGTGATGCTGAGCCTGGTGATCTCGTTGTGGATCGGCGCCCTGCTCTTTCTCTCATTGCTGGACCGCTCGCCACGCAGTTACATCTTTCTACTCGCCGCCTATACGGTGCCGCTGATCAGTCTCGCCGAGGTCAATCACCCATCGACCATCTTCGATGTTGCCCTGGCGCGTTCCGAGGAGATCCTGCTCGGTATCGTCTGCGCCAGCGTGGTAAACGCCGTGCTGTTTCCCAGCCGCATCGCCCCGACCCTCGCGGCGAAGATGCACCTGCTGCTGCGCGATGGGCGCGGCGCCGTCAGCCGGATGCTCAATACCCAGCACCTGGGCGAAGCCGACCAACGTGCGCTGAATGCGCTGCTGGTGGATGTGATGGGGTTGGATGCAATGATCAGCCATCTGAGCCACGACAGCAGCAGTCATCTCTCCACGGTCCATGCTCGCGAATTCCGCGCGCGCATGGCGATGTTGATGCCCCAGCTGATCTCTACCGCAGACTCGCTGCACCGGCTTCAGGCTGAGCTACAGGGCTTGCTGCCGGAACTGGTGGATTACCTGCAGGAGGTGGATCGCTGGATTCAGTCCGATGCCGAGGCTGGGCACGGCGAGCATCTGCGCGAACGCAGCCTGCAGCTGGCAGCCTGGCTGGGCGACAGCCATCCGGCGCATGCCCTGGCGATCGACAGCGGCCTGCGCCAGCTAGGCGCGTTGATCGACCTGTGGCAGGACTGCCTCGACCTCTACCAGCAGTTCCATGAGGGCCACCCCGAGGCGGCGCCGGCGCTGCGCTATCACGTACAGCAACTGGTCGGCGGGCCACGCCACTATGACTACGGCCTACTGGCATTCACCTCGGCTTCGGTAGCGCTGTCGGTGTTCTGTCTGAGCATGCTGTGGTTCGTTTCCGGTTGGGAGCACGGCTATAGCGGCGTGTTCATCGCCGCGGTGGCAGGCTGTTTCTTCGCCAGTCAGGACAATCCGGCGCCGTTCATCAAGTCGTTTCTGGTCGCCACGCTCATTTCCTCCACGGCTGCCGGCGTCTACCTCTTCGCGTTGATGCCCAACGTGCACGATTTCGGCAGCCTGGCCATCCTGCTCGCCGTGCCGCTGCTGTTGCTCGGCACCCTCGCCGGTCGACCGCAACACGCCGGGACAGTGATCGTGATTGCGGTGCAGACGATCTCCAACATCACCCTTCAGGACAGCTACCGCGCCGATTTTAAGCTGTTCGCCGACATCGCGCTGTCCACTGCGCTGGGCGTGCTCTTCGCCTTCGTCTGGGCCCGCCTGACCCGGCCGTTCGGTACGCTCTGGGCTGCGCGGCGATTGGTACGCCACGGCTGGCTGAGCCTGGCGGCGCTGGCAGACCTGCGACGTTGGCGCAACGAAGCCGATGATGCCTCGAGTTTCATAGACCGTATCGCCCAGCTGCTGCCACGCCTGGCTCAGCTGGATGACGATCGCCTCGCGCTGAATGACGCCACGCGCGAGCTGCGCGTCGGTTTTCGCCTGCTGGAACTGCGTGAACTGCGGCCGGCGCCCGCCATCGAGCAGAAGCTGGAGCCGGTGCTGGGCATGATCCGCGCGCATTTCCTTGCCTGCGCCACCGCGCGTAGCCAACTGCCGGCACCGGAGCCCTTACACGACGCCCTTGAGGCCGCATTGCTGGATCTGCAGCGCGATGCTTCGCCCGGCGCACACCAGGCAGCGCAGGTGGTGCACGGCTTGCGACTGGCGCTTTTCGCCGACGCATCGGCCAGCGTGCGTGCCGCACAGGGAGGCCCGCCACCCGCAGCCGGCCTTTCCCCCGCTGGAGCGCACGTATGACCGGTCACCTCGATGTGTACGGCGTCTATGTGCCGGTCCTGCTGGTTGCCATGCTGGCCGCCTACGGTATCAAGAGCCTGCTCGCCACCGTGCTGCAGCGCACCGGCTTCTACCGTTGGGTCTGGCATCCGCCGCTGTTCAACCTCGCCCTGTACATCATCGTGCTCGGGGCCCTGTTCAATCTCCTTCCCCGGATGTGAATCGTGAAGAAATGGATACCCGCCGCCGGCTCGGTGCTGCTGACCCTGCTGGCGGTTGTCATCGCCGTCGTCGTCAGCCTGCACCTGTGGGACTACTACATGGAGGCACCCTGGACCCGCGACGGCCACGTGCACGCCGACATCATTCAGGTCGCACCGGATGTTTCCGGGCTGGTGACCGAATTGCACGTGCGCGACAACCAGAAGGTCAGCCGCGGCCAGGTGCTGTTCGTGATCGACCGGGCACGCTTCGAACTGGCCGTCGACGAAGCCCGCGCCACAGTGCTCGAACGCCGCGCGCAGCTGGACCAGGCGCAACGCGAAGCCAGGCGCAATCGGGTGCTGAAAGACCTGATCGCTGCGGAAACCGTGGAGATCGGCGACACCCAGGTCAAGCGCGCCGCTGCCGCCCTGGCTACGGCTGAAGCAACCCTCGGCGTGGCGCGTCTTGATCTCGAACGCACCACCGTGCTCAGTCCGGTGGATGGCTATCTCGGTGACCAGACAATGCGCGTTGGCGATTACGTGAAAACCGGTACGCCAGTACTGTCGATCGTCGACACCGATTCGCTGCGTGTCGAAGGCTACTTCGAAGAAACCAAGCTGCACGCCATCGAGATCGGGCAGCCGGTGGACATCCACATCATGGGCGAAGCGCAGCATCTGCGCGGCCATGTGCAGAGCATCGCTGCAGGCATCGAGGATCGCGACCGTGTGCGCGGCAACTCGCTGCTGCCGAATATCGACCCGAGCTTCAACTGGGTGCGCCTGGCGCAGCGAATTCCGGTTCGTGTTGTGCTGGACGACGGCCAGCAGAGCGACATCCGCCTGGTGGTCGGCCGTACGGCGACGCTGTCCGTGCTGCCGTGGTCGCGCGACACATCGGCGACGGTCAGCCAATGAGTCGCGCGGCATACGCACTGCCGTTCGCGCTGACTGCGCTGCTCGCCGCATGCAGCGCGGTGGGCCCGGACTACCGTGTGCCAGACCAAGCCGTGGCCTTGCAGGCTGCTGCGCAGAAACCCTTCGATCTGGCCGGCAACGAGCGGGTCGAACAGGCGCCGCTGCCGGACGACTGGTGGCAGCTCTATGATGACCCGACGTTCGATCAGCTGGTGAGTGAAGCCCTGATTGGCAATGCCGACGTGCGCCAGGCCTATCACAACCTGAGTCGCGCCTATGAAGGCTTCCAGATGGCGCACCACGCGCAGGAGGTCGTGGTCGGCGGCAACGGCTCGGTTGCACGCGGCCAGCTGTCCAGCGAAGCCCTGGCCCTGGAGGAAAAACTTCCAGTGATGAACCTCGCCGACGCCGGCCTCAGCATTGGTTACCAGCTCGATCTGTTCGGTCAGCTGCATCGCGCCGCGGAAGCAGCGGGAGCCGATGCCGACGCCAGTGCCGCGCTGCTCGACACGGCCCGCATAACTGCAGTGGCCGGGGTGGTACGCAGCTACATGACGGCTTGTCATGCCAGCGAGGAACTGACGATAGCGAAGCATTCACTGGCGATTCAGCAGCAACAGCTGGATGTCGCCGAGCGCCTGTTCGTGGGCGGTCGTGGCAACGAAGTCGATGTGGCCCGCGCCCGCGCCCAGCTGGATGCCCTGCGTGCCGAACTGCCGCCATTCGAAGCGAAGAAGGCGGCCGCTTTGTATCAGCTCGCCGCCCTGCTCGGCCGCACGCCCGGGGACCTTCCCGAGAGGGTCAGCGCCTGCAGCCACGCACCGCAGCTGCGCCAGGCGATCCCGCTGGGTGATGGCTCTGCCCTGCTCAAGCGCCGACCGGATATCCGTGCGGCCGAGCGCGCACTCGCCTCCGCTACGGCACAGATCGGCGTCGCCACGGCGATGATGTATCCGCAGGTCAGTCTCGGCGCTGCGGCCGGTTACACCGGAATGCTCGAACACCTCGGTAATCCGGTAACCCGCCGCTGGGAATTCGGCCCGTCGATCAGCTGGCATTTTCCGACCCGGGTCGATCGCGCGCGCGTTCGCGCCACCGAGGCCGGAGCCGCTGCCGCCCTCGCCCGCTTCGATGGCGTTGTGCTCGACGCGTTGCGCGAGACCCAGACCCTGCTCACGCACTACGCTCACGACCTGCATCGTGACCAAGCGCTGCGCGAAGCGCGCGATGCCGCGCAAGACGCCGCGGACCACACGCGCCGGTTGTACCAGGAAGGACGACTGGCCTACCTCGACAGCCTCGACGCCGAGCGCACCCTCGCAACGGCCGAAGCCGCCCTGGCGGCGTCCCAAGCCCAACTGTCGCAAGACCAGGTGAACCTGTTCCTCGCGCTGGGCGGCGGCTGGCAAGGCACGCAAACCGCATCGGCGCACGCTGAAAATCCATCGCCGGGCGTGCCTGGCCAATAACCCAGAGAGGCCTTACTCGATGGACATGCTGCAAGCGATGCGGGTATTCGTCCGGGTCGTCGACGCCGGCAGCTTCACCGCCGCGGCGAAGCTGACCGACACGTCCACCGCGCAGGTTTCCCGCCTGGTGGCGGAGCTGGAGAACCACCTCCACGCGCGCCTGCTCAACCGCACCACGCGGCGGTTGGCGCTGACCGAGGTCGGCGCACGTTTTCTCGAACGATCACGCGAGATCCTGGCACAGCTGGACCAGGCACAGGAGGAAGCCTGCGGGGCCCATCTGACCCCGCGCGGGCGCCTGCGCGTGCACTCGACGACGGGTCTGGGCATCCAGCTGTTGGCAGGGCTGGCCGGAAGATACGGTGAGCGCTACCCCGAAGTCAGCCTCGACCTGACCCTTTCGCAACACCAGCCCGATCTGCTGGAAGTCGGACTCGACGTCATCATCACGCTTTCCCGCGAGCTGCCGGATTCGGAGTTGATCGCCCAGAGACTGGGCGAGGTTGGCAATGTGGTCTGCGCGGCGCCCGGCTATCTCGAACAATATGGCGTACCGCAGCAACCGCGCGACCTGCAACAGCACCGCTGTTTGCGCCTGGCGGACCCGGTCTTCGCGGATGAATGGCGCTTCATCGCAGACGGTGCCGAAGACGTGATTCGCCCTGGCGAAGCGTTCAAGGTCAACGTGGCTGAAGCCATGGCCAGCGCAGCAGAAGCCGGCATGGGCATCTGCCTGCTGCCCGACTATGTCGCGGCTCCGGCCCTGCAGCGCGGCGCACTGCTACGCCTGTTGCCCCGCTATCGTCTGCAGGAAAAGCAGATCCACGCGCTCTACCCGTCCCGGCGTTTTCTCGACGCGAAGATCAAGACCTGGGTCGACTTTCTCGCGCTGGAGCTGCCGCGCGCATTCACCAACTATCACCGCATCCTGCAGGACCCGGCCCATTGGGCCTGATTGATTGTTGCGCGGCGGGTAAAGGTGCTTCACCGCTGGCGCGGTTTTTCCCCTCCTGGTCGCTCACTAAAATCGCCGGGTGGCAACGGACACTAGAAGCCAGTCCGCTCCTTCGCCGGTCGAGCGCTCCTTCGATCGGGCGTCCTGCCACCTTTTGGCTGCTTTACCTCGTGGCAGCCTCGTTTATTTCCCGGCGTCTGCCATCCGGCAGGCGCTGCACGCAAGAAATGCCTGCCGTCGCCCCCGTCGCAGCGACCTGGGCCCGCAGGCGCTCTGGAGGTTACCTGTGAACAAACTGATCTGGATTGCCGGCCTGGTACTCAGTGCCCAGCTGGCGTATGCCGCCGATGAACCCAAGGCCTATCAATATGGCGACAAGCTGGACATCGCCAAGGTCATATCGATGGACGTGCCTGCTGGCGGTTGCGAGGTCGTGACCGCCCGGATGACCTATGTGGATTCCAAGGGCGAAACCCACGAAACCACGTACCTGCGCCAGGGCCCGGATTGCCACGATTTCTGAGTCCGGCGCGAGCTGCTACAGCTAAGCGTACGTCGCTTGCAGCACTGGCACAGGCTGTGCGCGGCAGGTCAGGTGCGCGCCGAAATTCGGCAAGCGAACCAGTCGGTTTTGAATCGCGGTTCTGAAAGAGGCAGAACGGTTTCGGCTGTTTTACTGTCCGAGCCCCAGGCGCTCATTACATTCAGGACCGCATGACCATTTCGATTTCAACCTGCCGCACGGCACGCAGCCCTGCCGCTACCCGACCAGTTCCTGGCAACACCCGCCAATTCATGGCGGCAATCGTCGCAGCGGCGTTGCTCGGTCTTGCCGGTTGTGGAACCCAGCAGCCGACGACTCCGGCGCCCACGCCGGAAGAAGTCCGGGCCAGGATCGCTCGCCTGATCCCCGCCAACATTCCTGATCGTCAGGGTTGGGCTCAGGACATTTACACAGCCTTCGATGCGCTGGATATCCCGCCGAACGATGAGAACATCTGCTCGGTCCTGGCCGTGACGGTGCAGGAATCGACATTCCAGGCGACCCCGCCCGTGCCCGGCCTGGCGAAGATCGCGCGAGAGGAAATCTACCGTCGTGCCGGCCGCCTGCACGTCCCGCAGTTCGTGGTGGATGCGGCGCTGGACGTGAAGTCGCCCAACGGCAAAACCTATAGCCAGCGTCTCGCGGCCGTGCGCACCGAAGAGCAGTTGAGTGCGATCTTCGATGACTTCCTCGGCATCATGCCGCTCGGCAAGCAGTTGTTCGGCACGCTCAACCCGGTCAAGACCGGCGGCCCGATGCAGGTCAGCATCGCCTTTGCCGAAGACCGCAGATGGACCTACCCCTATGAACGGGAAGGCTCGATCCGCGACGAAGTCTTCACGCGCCGCGGTGGCATGTATTTCGGCATCGCCCACTTGCTCGACTACCCGACCAGCTATCGCGAACCGCTGTACCGCTTTGCCGACTTCAATGCCGGCTGGTACGCCAGTCGCAACGCCGCGTTTCAGGCCGCGGTGAGCCGTGCCAGTGGCATCAAGCTGGCCCTCGACGGCGACCTGATCATTCACGGCAGCAGCAAGGCCGGTCAGACCGAACGTGCGGTTCGCGCGCTGGCAGGCAAACTGGAAATGAGCGAGACGGCGATTCGCAATGCACTGGAGCGCGGTGACACCCATGGTTTCGAGAAAACCGACCTCTATGAAAAGGTCTTCGCACTGGCCGAAAAGCGCGCGGGTAAGCCGTTGCCTCGGGCGGTGCTGCCGGGAATCCGGCTGGAAAGCCCGAAGATCACCCGCAACCTGACCACCGCCTGGTTCGCCAACCGGGTCAATGACCGACACCTCGCGTGCATGAAGCGCGCCCGCAACTAGCGAGAGCGTGCATGGCCGGGCGCCACACTGAAATTGTCACTGGCCCAGGCCGTAGCGCGCATAACGAGCGCTACGGCAACCGACCATTGAGAACGTAGCGCGGCCGTCTGACGGCCGCATCAGCGCGGCTCAGTGCTGGGTGATGGACGTGCTGTTGCCAGTGCCGTTCTGGATGATGGCGGCGCTCGGCGGCGCGGCGAATTCCGTCAGTTGATTGAGCACCGCAATGTTGCCATCGCCGCTCTGGCTGATCGAAGCCGTGCCATAGGCGGCATGTTGCACCACATCGATCTCGTTGGCCGAACCGTTCTGCGCGATGTCGAGCACCGGGCCGTCGAAACTCTGGTCAATGTTGACGCGGTTGCCGTTGCCGGCCGAGCTCCCTCGAATCGTTCCGGTGCGCGTGCCCTGCCTCGCCGTCAGCTCGTTGCCGATTCCGTTCTGGCTAAAGGTTAGGTTGCTGAACCCCGCCCATTGCACCACTTGCGCACTGTTAGCGCTGCCGACCTGCGCCAGGTTGACCTCGCCCGTGTAGTAACGGCCGCCCACCTGGGTAACCGCGGCCTCGTTGAAGGCGCCGTCCTGATCAACGGTGACTCCCCCGCCATAGGCGAACACGTTCTGGTCGATGGTGATCCGGTTGTCGCTGCCGATCTGCTGGGTAGTGGCTGTCGCAGCACCGGTCTGAGTGACTTCGGTGAGATTGTTCGTGCCGAATGTGCGACTTTCCAGTCCGTTGGCATAGAACAGCTGCTCGACCCGATGAGTGTTGCGTGCGCCCTGCTGGTGGATGGTCGCTTGGGAGCCGTTACCGTCGGCCTGCACGACTTCGGCGACATTCTCATCTCCCAGCTGTACGACCGCCGCCGAATGCCCGAAGTTATAATCGCTTGCCTGATACACCGTCGCCTGGTTACCCATCCCCCGCTGGAGGAGCTCCAACTGCGTGGGCTGCAGCGAGGTTTCGCCGCCGCCCTGCTCTACTCGCGAGAAGTTCGCATCCCCTTGCTGCAGCAATAAGGCCGAATTCGAGCCCCCACGCTGCTCGAGGATGACCTCGTTATCGTTTCCGGTCTGGGTGGTTACGACCTGTGCCAAGGCCACGCCCGGCAACGAGCCGAGCAGGAAACAGGCGATAAGCGGTTTATGCGCGAACATGCGGGGCACTCCTTTGAATATTGTTGTTGGCCGACAGCATGCTGGCCTTGTCTGGCGCCTCCCTCACCATTACCGCTCCCCTGAACGGGCCGATTGTTTGCCCGGTGGTGCAACCCGGCTATCGCCCTATCGGTGTAGATCGACCAGTGTTTAGACGAGCGGCGGATTAAGCCGACATGCCCAGACGTTCGCGCATCTGCGCGGTAATGGTCTGCCTGACCCGCGTCATATCCGCCCAGGGATCGTCGTCGCCCAGTTCCTGCAGGCGCTCCAGCAGATTGCGTACGGTCCAGAGATTGGCACCCTTGAGGTCCGCCAGTTCTTCACGGTGGATCGGCACGGAGACCGGCAGGCCCTCGCGGGCACGCACCGAATATGGGGCGACGGTACTGGCGCCACGGCTGTTGCGCAGGTAGTCGATGAAGATGCGTCCAACCCGGTTCTTCGGCCCGCTTACGGCGGAAAAATGCGACGGCAGCAGCTTTGCCAGGTACTTGGCGATGGCCTGACTGAAGGCCTTCACCTCACTCCAGCCGTGTACCGGATCGAGCGGTACGACGATGTGGATGCCTTTGCCCCCGCTGGTCTTGAGGAACGAGGTCAGGCCGATCTCGTCCAGCAGCGTCTGGGTCAGCTGAGTGGCTTCGAGCATGCTCTTCCAGGGCAGCGCCGGGTCCGGGTCGAGGTCGAGCACGAAGCGATCCGGATGCTCCAGTTCGGGCGCTACCGCGTTCCAGCAGTGCAACTCGATGGTGCCCATCTGCGCAGCTCCGACCAGCGCTTCGGCGCTGTCGATCACCAGTAACGCACCGTGCTTCGGGTCTAGCGCCGGGTCGAGTTGGGTGATGTGCGGGATGGCCAGTTTGTCGGCGTGCTTCTGGAAGAACAGCTCGCCGGTGATGCCCTCCGGGGCGCGCACCAGGGCCAGCGGGCGCGCTCGCAGCTGCGGCAGGGCCCAGGGCGCGATCTGCGCGTAGAAGCGGGCCACTTCGATCTTGGTGATCCCGCTGCTGGGGTCGATGATCCGCTCGGGACTGGAGATTTTGATCCGGCCGCTGCCGACGGGGTCGGTCTGCCGCTGCTCGGCTTTGCTGTCACGGCTGGCGGGCTTGGCTCGTTCATGGGTAATGGCGTCGGCGGGTTTGTCCGAGCGCAGGCCATGGAACACCGAATGGCGGACCACGCCTTGGCGGGTCATCTCCGCGTAGGCAACCTCGCACATCAGTTCGGGTTTGAGCCATTGCGCGCCGCGCACATCGGCAGCAGGTGCCGCCTTGGCCAAAGGACTTTTGTCGGTTTCCAGCTTCTTCAATTGCTTGTGCAGACTTTTCAGCGTGACCTGATTGAAGCCCGTGCCGACCTTGCCTGCATAGAGTAGTTTTCCGCTGTCGTCATGCAGCCCAAGTAACAGGGCGCCGAACCCGGTGCGCGTACCCTTGGGCTCGGTGTAGCCGACGATGATGAATTCCTGCCGGTTGCTGCACTTGATCTTGACCCAGCTGCTGCTGCGCCTGGAGGTATAGGAGCTGCCCGCTCGCTTGCCGATCAGGCCTTCGAGCTTCATCTGGCAGGCACTTTCCAGAATGCTGTCCGGCTGCTCGGTGAAATCCTCGGAGAAACGCAACAATTCGCTGTCGCTGCCTTCCAGCACTTCACGCAACGCCGCGCGACGCTGTTCCAGCGGCACGTCCCGCAGGTCCATACCGTTCAGATAGGGCACGTCGAACAGGTAATAAAGAATGCTCCCACTGCGTCCGGCTTCGAACGCGTTCTGCAATGCCTGGAAGTCCGGAGTGCCCTCCTCGTTCGGCACCACCACTTCGCCGTCGAGCCAGCCGGATTCAAGCCCCAGTCCGGCAAGCGCGGCCGCCTGCTGCGGCATCTTCGCCGTCCAGTCATGGCCGTTGCGGGTGAACAGCGCGACCTTGCCGGCGTCGATACGGGCGAGCATGCGGTAGCCGTCGAACTTGATCTCGTAGCGCCAGTCGCCGCTCGGCACCGCGTCCACCAGCGTCGCCAGCTGCGGCTTGAATGTATCGGGCAACTCGGCCGGGACGGCCCCTTCCAGCTTTACCGCGTCGCTCTGCCTGCGTGGCGCTCGTTTCTTTGCCGGCGCCTTGACTGGCTTGGCCGGCGCTTCCGCAACGCGAGCCTTGGCCGCTCCGCGTTTGCGCGGGACCAGCGTGCGATCGCTGAGCACACTGTTCGGCTCGGCGGTGACCACGTCGTACTCACCCTCCTCGCGCGCGGCCTCGTCACGGGACTTGATGAGGAACCACTGCTCCTTCTTGCCATTCATGTGCGTGCGCACCAGATTCCAGCTGCCGGCGAGCTTCTCGCCCTCGAGGCTGAACTTGAGCTTGCCCTTGCGATAGCCCTCCTGCGGATCACCTTGCGGTATCCACACGCCGCGATCCCAGACGATCACATCGCCCGCGCCGTAATGCCCGGCCGGAATGGAGCCCTCGAACGTGGCATATTCCAGCGGGTGATCCTCCACATGCACTGCGAGCCGGCGCACGCTCGGGTCAAGGCTGGGGCCCTTGGGGATCGCCCAGCTCTTCAGCGTGCCATCCAGCTCCAGGCGGAAGTCGTAATGCAGCCGCGTGGCGTCGTGTTTCTGGATGCAGTACTGCAGGCTCTGGACCTTGCGTGACCTGCCGCGCGCCTTACCCGACGGCTCGGGCGTGGCGGCAAAATCGCGCATGCGCTGGTATTCGTCGAGCGCCATGGTGACCTCCGGCAATGTCCCGCGATTACTCAAGCTTGCCAGCGTCGGTGGAACTGTCGTCAGCCCCGCCGGGCGTCGAATGCCGGTTCGGGTCAGTGGATTTTTCCTCACTTCCCGGCTGCGGCGCTACCAGCCGGCCATCTTCGGTCACGGTGCGTCCCTGATCGTCCTGGCGGGTTTCGACTTCCTCCTGCAGCGTCGGATTACCCATGGTGCTCGGCCGTGAGCCGGTGTCGTCCCGCGGAGTACCAGCGGGAAACTGGGCCATGGCCGGCAGCGCAACCAGGCCGCTCAGGATTGCCGTGAGCATTGTTTTCTTCATCTCGTTTCTCCGCTAAGGACGACGTACTTAATTTGGTCATCCCCTGCTGGTATGAAGTTCAGCAGGGACAGATCGAGCCGTCCGACGGGTTCCGACAAGCGGCACTGGTCGGAAACTGCCGTGTAGAGCAGTTGCCGGACTTAATCCGCCGGGTGGACAGATCGCCGCATTTACAACCGGACAAGCACTGCTACGGTTGAATGACGTCGGGAAAACCAGGGGTGCGCAGCGATCGCTTTACTGCGCTCAAGTCACCTTCCTACATAGGGAGGATTTATGAATACGCGTCTTCCGCTGTTCAAGATCGAAGCGATCCTGCACACCTACCTTCGCCCATTCCAGTGCGAATGCCGCGACGATTCCGACAACTCACTCCGCGTGCGCCTCTTTCAGGAATCGGCAGACGAAGAACTGACCGTTCTCGGCATTTCCTACGATCAGTGCCGCGATGCCGCCAATCTGGTGCGTCTGGCGCAGGAACTGCGCATTGAAATGTGCGTCACGCGTAGCTCGCTGCCCGCCGAAGGCAAACAGCTCAGTCACGTCGAATGAGCCTCGCTTAGCGAGGCGTGCGGACGATCCGGCTGCTGGCGGTCTGGCCGCGCGCCATGTATTTCAGGAATACGTCGTGGCCATAGCTGTGGCTGTGGGTGGCCTTCTGGCGGCCGAAGCGTTGCCAGGCGCGTTCATGGAAATAGAACACCAGGGTGTTGCACAGCGGCTCGATCAGCGCGACCGCCCCG
Organism: Pseudomonas sp.; assembly: GCA_007713455.1. GTDB lineage: Bacteria > Pseudomonadota > Gammaproteobacteria > Pseudomonadales > Pseudomonadaceae > Stutzerimonas > Stutzerimonas chloritidismutans. Next base: position 100,267 of record VMRT01000007.1, on the reverse strand, counting down.
CCGATCACCAGACTTCCGGTGAGGGCATAGACGACGATGAACGCTGTCGCGAAATGCAGCACAGCGAAGGTCAGGGTTTTCAGTAGTGGGCGTTGTCTCATGGGCAGCTTCCACCAAGCGCGTGGCCGCGAGTGGTCACGCGCTTCGGCTCCAGTTGAAAGGATTCGCACCCGGCCGATCAACAGCCGGGCGCTCGGCGCAGGTGCTTAGCGCTTGGCCTCGACATGCGGCTCGGCCGCACGAGTGAGATAGGCCTGGGTCAGCTCGGCCAGGTGGTCGCGTAGCCAGTCGGCCATGGCCACCTCCTCCACCAGGATGCGCTCGCACACTTCCTTGGTCTGCATGTCACCGACCGCTTCGGCGGCGGCGATGAGGATCTTGTAAGAGGCGATCTCGAGGTTCTCGAACACATAGCCCATCTGCGCGCCCTTGACGATCTCGTCGTTGACCATCATGCCGCCCATGGCCTGCCCCATCGCCATCATCTTGCCGCCCAGGTCCTTGAGGCCGGAGTAGGACTTGTCGTAGCGCTGCAGGCAGCCTTCGATCAGCTTGGCCTGGTTCTGGGTTTCGGTGATGTGCTGTTCGATCCGCGCCTTGAGTTCGGGGTAGTGCTCTATGCGGCTGGCCTGCTTGTTCAGCATGGTTTCGGCCTGCGCCTCCATCGCGTGCGCATCGCGCAGCCATTCGATCAGGCGTTCGGTACGGACGTCATTGCCGGTCTGTGCACTCTGCATGGTTCAACTCCAATCGGGTCAGAAAATCGGGTCGTGCTCTGCAACCCGCTTGGAATTTGTGAAACATCCCGCCCATAGGAGTTCCGCCCACCCGTCTGGCGCACCTCTCGGCTGCACGCCCTGAACTTTCGCCGCTGGCTGTCTGTCTCTGCCCCAGACCTCTGGCCAACCGGAACGCCCGCTATCGAATTTCCAGCCTTTCTCCTGCAGTGGGATCACTACATCAGCCAGCCGGCACTGCGCACCATAGCCGCGGCGCTGTTCGTGGCGTTGGTCCTGAGTCTCTTCGGCCGGCTGCTGACCGCCCTGACGCTGCGCCTGGCGCGAGCCTTCCTGTTTACCCGGGAGCTGTCCGAGCAACTGGAAAAGCCCGTCCGGCTACTGTTGCCACTAGTAGGGGTGCAGGGCGTATGGACGTCTGCGCCGAACGATCTGCATTTCATCGACGCGGCACGGCACGTCACCACACTGCTGATAATCGCCACCCTCACGTGGCTGGTGATGCGCTCGCTGCGTGGGCTGCAACAGTTCATTCAGCTGCGCAATCCGGTGGATGTGGTCGACAACCTTCGCGCCCGCCAGATACAGACGCAATCACGTGTGCTGCTACGCACCCTGACCTTCTTTGTGCTGTTGATTGGCGCGGCGGCCATGCTGATGACCTTTCCCGGTGCCCGCCAGTTCGGTGCCAGCCTGCTTGCCTCGGCGGGCCTTGCGGGCCTGGCGGTGGGCTTCGCCGCGCGGCCCGTGCTGGCCAACCTCATCGCCGGCGTGCAGATCGCCATGACCCAGCCGATCCGCCTGGACGATGTGGTCATCGTCGAGAACGAATGGGGTCGCATCGAGGAAATCACCGGCACCTACGTCGTCGTGCGGATCTGGGATGACCGGCGGCTGATCGTGCCGTTGCAGCACTTCATCGAGAAACCGTTTCAGAACTGGACCCGTCGCGGTTCCAGCCTGATCGGCACGGTTTTCCTCTGGGCCGACTATTCGCTGCCACTGGAGCCGCTGCGCGAGGAGCTGCGCCGGCTGTGCAAGGAAGTCCCCGAGCTGTGGGATGGTCGGGTCTGCGTCCTGCAGGTCACGGACACCAGCGAGAAATCCATTCAGCTGCGCGCCTTGGTGAGTTCGCCGGATTCGTCGCGCAACTGGGACCTGCGCTGCCACATTCGCGAAAGCCTGCTGAGCTTCATCCAGCGGCAATACCCGCATTCACTGCCGCAACTGCGCGCAGACCTCAGCGTCGGCCACAAGCCGCGCGTCGATACATCGCAGCCCGAGCATGTCGAACCGGAGCGCCAGCCACCGGTGTGACTAGTCGCCCTCGAGTCCCTCCAGTTTCTTCAGCAACTCGGCGTATTTAACCGGTAGCTGGGTGAGTCCGTGTCGCGCGGCCTGCTTGCGAATCGCGACCCGGTCGCCATCGAACTGCACCGTTTCGCTCACCACCACCTGCCGCTCGCCCCGCATCAGTGCATAGGCGTAGCACTGGGTGCCGCCTTCATCCTCCTGGTCATCGTCCGCAACACCGGTATTCGACACGGCAAGGGTGGCGATGCTGGCGTTCAGCGCGCCGATAGCGATCTCGCGCGCGACCTCCTCGCTGGTCAGGCCGAATCGCTCGATGGTTTCGAAGTCCACCTTGAGCAGGCGGTTCTTTGCCTTGGGTGAATAGACCACGAAGCCGCTGTCGAGCACCTGGCCGCAACCCGGAATATCGCCCATCAGCGAAGCCATCAAACCGCAGGTACAGGACTCCGCGGTGGTCAGCGTCAGTTCCTCGCGTTGCAGAAAGTCAACGACTCGTTCGATCTCTTGCATGTTTTTTGCTCAGACCAATCCAGGTTCAACGCCTTCACGACTCTGTATTCGGAGCAAGTTGGCTGGTTGCGAGTTCCGGCAGCGGTAGTTGATCGGGTTTTCAAGAACTTCTACCGCGACGCCGGGTCTGGTTTCTGGTAGGGCCAGTGAAGCCCCACCTGCCTTCGCGGCAGCTCCGAACTAGATTTCAGCCTGGTCGTGTTCATGGTATATGACGGTCATCAGATCGTTGCATAGGAGAAATATGCTCGTAGCTGGCGCCGGCACCTGGAACGCCGGGGCTCTGGGGAGATCGTGATGAGTATTGCCGCTGTGAACGCCCTGCCTGTCGGACTACCGAAGGCGCAACCCGCCATACCCCTGGTTACTCGCCCTGCCCTGCAGATTCGCAGTAGCCACGATGACAAACGCAAGATCCTGTTCGTCACCTCCGAACTGACCGATCTGGTCAAGACCGGCGGGCTCGCCGACGTGTCGGCGGCACTGCCCCGGGCGTTGGGCGCACGCCACGATGTGCGCGTGCTGATCCCCGGCTATTCGCAGGTAATCAACAGCGGTCACGCCATCCGCACGGTCGGCTCGCTGGGCGGCTATGCCGAGATTCCCGGCTGCCGCATTGGCCGGATGGACATGCCCGACGGCCTGATCATCTATGTGCTGATCTGCCCGGAACTCTATGAGCGCGATGGTTCACCCTACGTCGACGGACACGGCAACGACTGGCTCGACAACCCGGTCCGCTTCGCCCGCCTCGGCCTGGCCGCTGCGGAAATCGCCGCCGGTACGGCCTGCATCCGCTGGGCGCCCGAGCTGGTGCACGCCCACGACTGGCCAGCCGGTCTGGCGCCCGCCTACATGCACTGGCGCGGGTTGAACACGCCCAGCGTCTTCACCATTCATAACCTCGCCTACCAGGGCAACATCGACATGGCGCAGCGGCGCCTGCTGGGAATCCCCGCCGAGGCCTGCGACCCGGAGCGCATGGAGTTCTACGGCAAGCTGTCCCTGCTCAAGGCCGGGATCGCCTATGCCAACCGTGTGACCACGGTGAGCGCTACCTACGCCGAGGAAATCACCACGCCGGAATTCGGTTGCGGCATGGAAGGCTTCCTCAGCATGAAAGCCCGGCAGGGACTGCTCAGTGGGCTGCTCAACGGCATCGACGAAAGCTGGGAGCCGGAAAGCGATCCCTATCTGGTGAAGGGTTTCAGCGCACGCAACTGGGAAGGCAAAGAGGCCAATGCCGCCTATATCCGCGATTCGTTCGGTCTCGAGCAGTGCCATGCACCGCTGTTCGCCGTGGTCTCCCGCCTGGTGCACCAAAAGGGTGTCGACCTGACCCTCGACGTGGCCCATGCCATCGTCGAAGGCGGCGGCCAGCTGGCGATACTCGGCCAGGGCGATCACCAGATCGAGCATCAGGTTCGCCAGCTCGCCGCCCAGTACCCCGGCCGTGTCGCGGCCCACATCGGCTTCAACGAGACCGATGCGCGCCGCCTGTTCGCCGGCAGCGATTTTCTGCTGATGCCGTCGCGCTACGAGCCGTGCGGCCTCAGCCAGATGTATGCCCAACGCTATGCCTCGCTGCCCGTTGCACGTCGCACGGGCGGGCTGGCCGACTCCATCGATGACGGCATCACCGGGTTCCTGTTCAACGAATCCAATGTCGGCAGCTACCGGCAGGCCGTTCAGCGGGCGCTGGCGATCCATCAGCATCCTCAGCTGCTGGCCGCCATGCGTTGCCGGGCGATGGGGGCCGGCTTTTTCTGGCGTCACGCCATCGAACCCTATGACGCGCTGTACCGGAAATTGCTCGGAGAGCGCCGCGAGGTTCGTCTTTTAATCTGAAGAGGTCGTTCAATGCAGAAGCAGCGTGCCCATATCGGGCATCACGGGCCAGAGTTGCTGGAAGACGGGACCACCCGCTTCCGACTCTGGGCGCCCGATGCGCAAAACGTCAGTCTGATCGTTGTAGGCGCACAAACGCTGCCGATGACCGCCACTGAAGAAGGCTGGTTCAGCATCGATGCCCCTTACGGGGCCGGTACGCTCTACCGGTTTCTCATCGACGACGAACTGCATGTGCCCGACCCCGCCTCGCGGGCGCAGGCGGGTGACGTGCATGCGCCGAGCCTGGTGGTCGATACCCATGACAACTATCTGTGGCGCAACAGCAGCTGGCTCGGTCGGCCCTGGCACGAGACGGTGCTGTACGAAACCCATGTCGGTCTGTATGGCGGTTTCGCCGAGATGGAAAAGCACCTCGCCGGGCTTGCCGACCTCGGCGTGACGGCCATCGAGCTGATGCCGATCGCCGAGTTTCCCGGCGACCGCAACTGGGGTTACGACGGCGTTCTGCCCTACGCGCCGGAAGCGGCCTATGGCAGTCCGGAAGAGCTCAAGCATCTGGTCGATACCGCCCACGGCCTCGGACTGATGGTGTTTCTCGATGTGGTCTACAACCACTTCGGCCCGGACGGCAATTACCTCGGCCGCTACGCCAAACACTTCTTCCGCCACGACCAGCAGACGCCCTGGGGCGATGGCATCGATTTCCGCCGCCGAGAAGTCCGCGACTTCTTCATCGACAACGCGCTGATGTGGCTGATGGACTACCGCTTCGACGGGCTGCGCTTCGATGCCGTGCATGCCATTCGCGACCGCAGCTTCCTCACCGAGCTGGCCGAGCGCGTGCACGCCACCGTGGAACCCGGTCGTCATGTGCATCTGGTGCTGGAGAACGAGGACAATCGCGCCAGCCTGCTGACCCAGGGCTTCACCGCGCAGTGGAACGATGACGGCCACAATGTGCTGCATGCGCTGCTCACCGACGAAAGCCAGGGCTATTACGCCGACTATCACCAGGACGCGACCAGCAAACTGGCGCGCTTTCTTGGCGAAGGCTTTGTCTACCAGGGGCAGAACAACCGCCGTGGCGAATCCCGTGGCGAGCCCAGTGCGCACCTGTCACCGACCTCGTTCGTGCTGTTCCTGCAGAACCATGACCAGACCGGCAACCGCGCCTTTGGCGATCGCCTGGTTACGCTGGCCGATGCCGACGCGCTCAGGGCTGCCACCGCCGTCCTGCTGCTTTCCCCCATGGTCCCGCTGTTGTTCATGGGCGAGGAATGGGGCTCGCGACAACCTTTCCTGTTCTTCACCAGCCATCACGGCGAGCTGGCCGATGCAGTGCGTGAAGGCCGCCGCAACGAATTCGCCGAGTTTTCCGAGTTCGCCGACGAAGCCACCCGCGAGCGCATTCCCGATCCCAACGCCGTATCCACGTTTGAGCAGTCGCGGCCGGACTTCGGTGCGCAGACGCAACCGGGGCACGCCGAGTGGCATGCGCTGTACCGCCAGCTGCTGAGCATCCGCCATGCCGAGATCGTGCCGCGCCTGCCCGGTAGCGCCTTTCTCGGTTGCAGCGTGCTGGGCGATGCCGCTGTGCTTGCACGCTGGCAGCTGGGTGATGGCAGTCAGCTGCGCCTTGAGCTGAACCTAGGCGAACAAGCCGCTCTACTGCCCGCCTCGTCTAGCGCAGCGCAGCTGCTGTTCGCCAGCCGTGCGTTGGATGCCACGCCCGACCAATTGCCGCCTCGTATGGCCAAGCTGTATCTGGAGAAAGCCAAATGAGCGACGAATCCCTGATCCGCCTGGCGGAAGCCGCCGGGCTCTCCATCGACTGGGTCGATGCCGACAACCGCGAACAACGGGTCGAGCCGGCCGTACTGCGTGACGTACTGACCTGCCTCGGGCTGGCGGCGGAAACCGATGCAGATATCGAAGCCAGCCTCGAAATTCTCGCGCACAAGAACAACCACGGCGGCGTGCCGCCGCTGCTGACCTGCGATCAGCACGCTGTACTGGACCTTTCCGCCTACTTTCCGGCGGCCAGTCGTTTCGAGTTGCAGGCAGAAGATGGTGGCGTTCAGCAGGGCACGCTCGACAACCAGGCGCGCCTGCCCGCCATCGACACGCCCGGCTACTACCGGCTGACCATCGACAAGTATCAGCTGACCGTGGCTATCGCCCCGCTCTCCTGCCCCACAGTCGCCGAGATCGCCGGGGCGGACGCCTGGGGCCTGACGGTGCAGTTATACGGGCTGCGCCGCGCGGACGATGGTGGCCTGGGCGACACCCAGGCACTGGAGGCGCTGGTCAGCAACGCCGCTGCCCACGGAGCCGATGCGCTTGGAATCAGTCCAGTGCACGCCATGTTCGGCGCGCATATCGATCAGTACAGCCCTTACTCACCGTCGAGCCGGCTGTTCTTCAACGTGCTGCACGCCTCGCCGGGTTCGATCCTTGGTGAGCAGCCGTTGCGCCAAGCGATCGAGACTTGCGGGTTAGGTGAGGAATTGAAACGGCTCGAGCGCCTGGAGCTGATCGACTGGCCGGCCGTGGCGCAATCGCGGCATCGCCTGTTGCGGCAGCTGTTCGACGACTTCAGCAAGGGCGGCAACGCCCTGCAGGTGGATTTCGACAGCTTCCGCGCGAGCGGTGGCGAGGCGTTGGAAAACCACTGCCGCTTCGAAGCCCTGCACACTCATCTGCGGGACGCACAGGGCCACGCGCAGCACTGGAACGACTGGCCAAGCGAATACCGCGATCCCTCCAGCCCGGCCGTTGAGGCCTTTGCCCGCGAACATGCCGATGAGGTGAGTTACCACGCCTTTGGCCAGTGGTTGATGGCCCGCGGCCTGGAACGTGCCCAGGTCGCCGCGCGCAGCGCCGGTATGCGCATCGGGTTGATTTCCGACCTCGCCGTTGGCGCCGATGGCGGCGGCAGTCAGGCCTGGAGCCGTCAGGCCGAGCTGTTGGCATCGCTGAGTGTTGGCGCGCCGCCGGACATCATGAATCGCGATGGCCAGAACTGGGGCATTTCCGCTTTCTCGCCCTGGGGCCTGCGGCAGAACGGCTTCCGCGCCTATATCGAAATGCTGCGAGCCAACCTCGCCCATGCCGGCGGCATGCGTATCGACCACGTGCTGGGCCTGAAGCGTCTGTGGGTCGTACCCGCCGGTGCCGACCCGAAGCGCGGCGTGTACCTCAACTTCCCCTTCGACGACATGCTGCGCCTGCTCTGCCTCGAGGCCTGGCGCCACCAGGCGGTGATCCTCGGCGAAGACCTCGGCACCATTCCCCACGGCCTGCGTGACGTACTCGCAGCACGGGGAATCCTCGGCATGCGGGTGCTGCTGTTCGAACAGCACGACGGCCATTTCCAGACGCCTGCCCAGTACCCGGCGCAGGCACTGGCAACCAGTACCACCCACGATATCCCGACCCTGACGGGCTGGTGGCACGGTCACGATATCGACTGGCGCATCAAGGTCGGCCAGGTGCCCGAATCGGACCGTGATGCCCAGTGGCAAGCGCGTGAGAAAGAACGCGCAGGGCTGAATCGTGCGTTGTGCGAGTACAGCGGCAAGAACCCGGACGTGCTGCTGAACGCCGAGGAGGCGGTCGATGCCGCCATCTGCTTCCTGGCGCACACCCCTGCGCCGCTGGTACTGGTTCCAGTTGAAGATGCGCTCGGTCTGGAAGAACAGACCAACATGCCCGGCATCGTCGAAACCCATCCCAACTGGCGTCGCCGTTATCCCGGCGACAGTGCAACATTGCTCGACAGCCCGGCCAGTAGCCGCCGGCTGGCGTCCTTTGCGCAGGCCCGTCGTAACCATCGTGGAGCTGCGCATCGATGAAAGACCTAACCGCAACCCTGAGACTGCAGTTTCACCGCGACTTCACCCTAGACGACGCTACTGCGCTGGTCGACTACTTCGCGGAACTCGGCATCAGCCACATCTATGCGTCCCCATTGCTGACCGCCCGCCCCGGTTCCATGCACGGCTATGACGTGATCGACCCGACCCGCATCAACCCTGAACTGGGCGGCGAACCGGCGTTGCAGCGTCTGGTGGAGGCCCTGCGCGGCAAGGGCATGGGGCTCATCCTCGACATCGTCTCCAACCACATGGCGGTCGGTGGCTCGGGCAACGCCTGGTGGCTGGACGTACTCGAGTGGGGCCGCCGCAGCCCGTACGCGCAGTTCTTCGACATCGAGTGGAATTCGCCGGACCCCCTGCTCGAAGGCCAGTTGTTGGTGCCCTTCCTTGGCAGCGACTATGGCGAGGCGCTGCAGCAGGGCACCGTGAAGCTGCGCCTGGACGTTGATAACGGCTCGCTGTACGCCGAGCATTACGAGCACCGTTTTCCGATCACCCCGCCGAGCTACGGCGAGGTGTTGCGTGCCGCCGATCATCCGCAGCTGCGTACCCTGGCGCAGCACTTCGATGCCCTGAAGACCGAACCCGCGTCGTACCAGGCCGCTCGCTTGCTACGCACCGAGCTCGCCGAGCAGTTGCAGGACGCCAGCACCCGCCAGGCGCTGGAGCAGGCGCTCAATTGCTACGACTCCACTACCGATGACGGCTTCCGCCGCCTGCACAGCCTGCTGGAACGTCAGAACTATCGGCTGGCCAGCTGGCGGACTGCGGGTGACGACATTAACTGGCGGCGCTTCTTCGACATCAATGAGCTGGGCGGCCTGCGCGTCGAACGTCCGGTGGTGTTCGAGGAAACCCACGCCAAGATTTTCGAGCTGATCGGCGATGGCCTGGTCGACGGCCTGCGCATCGACCATATCGACGGCCTGGCCGACCCGCGCGGCTATTGCCGGCGCCTGCGCCGGCGTGTCGATCGGCTGAATGCCGGGCGCCCGCAGGACGCGGTGCAGGATCACGTGCCGATCTACGTCGAGAAGATTCTCGCCGGCGGCGAGCGGCTGCATGACGACTGGGGCGTGGACGGCACCACCGGTTACGAATTCATGAATCAAGTGTCGCTGCTGCAACATGACCCGGCTGGCGAATCACTTCTGTGCTCCTTGTGGAGCGAGACCAGCGGACGCACTACCGATTTCATGGAAGAGGCTCGCCAGGCTCGCCAGCTGGTGCTGACCGGCCCGCTGGCGGGCGACTTCGAAACCGTCGCCCTGTCGCTTTTGCAGGTCGCCCGCGGCGACGTGATGACCCGCGACATCACCCTCGGCGCGATTCGCCGCGCGCTGCTGGAGCTGATCATTCACTTCCCGGTGTATCGCACCTACATTGCCGCACCGGGTCGCCGCAAGGCCGATGAACCGTTCTTCCAGCAGGCGCTGGACGGCGCGAAGACGACCTTGAGCGAAGCCGACTGGCCGTTGCTCGAGCATCTGCAGCGCTGGCTCGGCGGCGAAAGTCTGCGGCAACTGCCGCGTAGCCTGCGCAAGATTCGTCGCTACGCCTGCACACGCTTCCAGCAGCTGACGTCGCCGGCTGCGGCGAAGGCCGTGGAGGATACCGCCTGCTACCGCTCCGGCATTCTGCTGTCGCGCAACGATGTCGGCTTCGACCCACAGCACTTCAGCGCGCCATTGCAGGCATTCCACGACGAGTGCCTGCAACGCGCCGAGCACTTCCCGCGCAACATGCTGACCACCGCAACTCACGACCATAAGCGTGGCGAAGATACCCGCGCCCGCATCGCGGTAATCAGCGAGCGCGCCGAATGGTTTGCCGGCAAGGTGCGGCGCTGGCGCGAGATGAGTGCCAGCCACATCCAGCAGCTTGGCGACGGTGCGGCACCGTCGCCCGGCGATGAGCTGATGCTGTTCCAGATTCTGCTCGGCAGCTGGCCGCTGGACCTGCGGGCCGACGACAAGGCGGCGATGGAGCAGTACTGCACACGCATCCTGCAATGGCAGGAGAAAGCCCTGCGCGAGGCCAAGCTTCGTACCACCTGGAGCGACCCCAACAGCGATTACGAACGCGCCTGCCGCCAGCACATCGAGTACCTGCTACTCACCGGCGAAGGTGCACCATTACGGGACGAAATCGCTGCGGCCGCTGCCGAACTGGCCCCTGCCGGTGCGTTGAACAGCCTTGTGCAAAGTCTGCTGCGCATGACCACACCCGGCGTGCCCGACCTCTATCAGGGCACCGAGTACTGGGACTTCAGTCTGGTCGATCCCGACAATCGGCGGCCCGTGGACTTCACTGCACGGCAGCACAGCCTCGCCAGCGCGGCCTCGCTCGATGAGCTGCTGCAAAGCTGGCACGACGGTCGCATCAAGCAAGCTGTGATCCGCCGCACACTGCAGCTGCGTCGACGCTACCCGCGGCTGTTCAGCGAAGGCCGCTATCTGCCGCTTGCGGTTTCTGGCGAGCAGGCCGAGCAGCTGCTGGCATTCGCCCGCGAGCTGGAAGGCGAGTGGGTGGTAGTCGTGGTACCGCGGCTGGCAGCGGATCTGCTGGGGGATCGTGGAGTACCGAGCATTCCGGCGCAGCACTGGGGCAACACCCGGATTGAACTGCCCGAGGCGCTAAACGGTAGTGAATTCGAGCGACTTTTCGACGGAACGACAGTCTCATCCCAACAAGCCAGCCTAGAGGTTGCGCGCGTTCTGGACGGACTATCGGCGGCCGTCCTGCATACGTCTATGACCGCAAATGGAGAATCCCAACAATGAGTTCAGAAGAGCAACGTATCCGCGAGTTCGCTTATCAGATCTGGCAATCCGAAGGTTGCCCGGAAGGCGAAGATGAACGCCATTGGGCCATGGCGCGCAAGCTGGTCGAGGCCGAACACGGCGCTGCCGATGCCAAGCCTTCCAGCCGTCCACGCAAGACCGCCACCAAACCCACCGACGCCACACCCAAAGCCAAGAGCAAGACCAAGGACGTTGTTAAGGATGCGAAGGACGCACCGGCGGCCAAGCCTCGCGCGAGCCGTGCTGCACCCAAGGCTGGCACCGATGCCAAGGCCGGCACCCCCGAAACCATCAAGAAAACACGCACCTCGCGAGCAAAGAAGGAAAGCTGACCGGCGGCAGGCATCTTGTCGGCGTGGGATCGGTCGAATGATCGTTCGCGCCGACACAAGCTTCGGTACGCCATCCGGAATGCGCCTTTGGAGATTTCATGAGTAAGAAAAAGCCCTACGTGTCGCAGGTTACGACGCCGTCCAGGATCAGTGAGGGCTTGCCCTTCCCGCTCGGGGCAACCTGGGACGGCCTGGGTGTCAATTTCGCCATTTTCTCCGCCCATGCCACCAAGGTTGAGCTTTGTCTGTTCGACTCCAGCGGTGAGGTCGAACTCGAGCGTATCGAGTTACCCGAGTACACCGATGAGATCTGGCACGGCTACCTGCCGGATGCGCATCCCGGGCAGATCTACGGCTACCGCGTATACGGTCCGTACGACCCGGAGAACGGCCATCGTTTCAACCCGAACAAGCTGCTGATCGACCCCTATGCCAAGCAACTGGTAGGCGAGCTGAAATGGTCCGAAGCGCTGTTCGGCTACACCATTGGCCACCCTGACGGCGATCTCAGCTTTGACGAGCGCGACAGCGCACCCTTCGTGCCCAAGTGCAAGATCATCGATCCTGCCTTTACCTGGGGCCGCGATCACCCCGTGCAGGTGCCCTGGGACAAGACGATCATCTACGAGACCCATGTACGCGGTTACACGATGCGCCATCCGGCGGTAGCGGACGATGTGCGCGGCACCTTCGCCGGCTTCAAGACGCCGGAAGTGATCGACTACATCCGAAAGCTTGGCGTCTCCTCGATCGAGCTGCTGCCGATCCATGCCTTCGTGCAAGACCAGCATCTGCTCGAAAAAGGCATGGCCAACTACTGGGGCTACAACAGCATCGCCTTCTTCGCGCCGCACCCCAAGTATCTGGCCAGCGGCAAGATCACCGAATTCAAGGAGATGGTCGCGCACCTGCACAACGCCGACCTCGAGGTGATTCTCGACGTGGTCTACAACCACACCGCAGAGGGTAACGAGCGCGGCCCGACCCTCTCCATGCGCGGCATCGACAACGCCTCGTACTACCGCCTGATGCCGGACGACAAGCGCTATTACATCAACGATTCCGGCACAGGCAACACGCTGGACATGAGCCACCCGTGCGTACTGCAGATGGTTACCGACTCGCTGCGCTACTGGGCGACCGAGATGCACGTGGATGGCTTCCGCTTCGATCTGGCGACCATTCTCGGCCGCGAACACGATGGTTTCGACGAGCGCCACGGCTTCCTTGTCGCCTGTCGCCAAGACCCGGTGCTGGCCAAGACCAAACTGATTTCCGAGCCCTGGGACTGCGGGCCCGGCGGCTATCAGGTCGGCGGCTTCCCGCCGGGCTGGGCCGAGTGGAACGACCAGTTCCGCGATACGGTGCGCTCGTTCTGGAAAGGCGACGACGGCCAGCTGGCTGATTTCGCCAGCCGTCTCACCGGCTCCGGCGATCTGTTCAACCAGCGCGGGCGACGTCCGTTCAGCTCGATCAACTTCGTCACCGCCCATGACGGCTTCACGTTGAAGGATCTGGTGTCCTACAACCACAAGCACAACGAGGACAACGACGAAGACAACCGCGACGGCAGCGACAACAACCTGTCGTGGAACCATGGCGTCGAAGGCCATACCGACGACCCGGAGATCAACGAGCTGCGCTATCGGCAGATGCGCAATTTCCTCGCCACGCTGCTGTTCTCCCAGGGCACGCCGATGATCGTCGCCGGTGACGAGTTCGCCCGAACACAGCACGGCAACAACAATGCCTATTGCCAGGACAGCGAGATCGGCTGGGTCAACTGGGACATCAGCGAAGACAGCTACGGCCTGCTGGGTTTCGCTCGTAAGCTGATCCGCTTGCGCCAGCGCTTCCCGATGCTTCGCCGTGGGCGCTTTCTGGTCGGCGCCTACCACGAAGAGCTCGGTGTGAAGGACGTGACCTGGCTGGCACCGAATGCGGAGGAAATGTCCATCGAGCAGTGGGAGGACGCACACAACCGCTGCATGGGCATGCTGCTTGACGGTCGAGCCCAGCCCACGGGCATCAGACGCGCAGGCTCCGACGCAACGCTGCTGATCATCGTCAACGCGCATCATGACCTGGTGAATTTCACGCTGCCGGAGGTGCCGCAAGGGATCTACTGGAATCGCCTGATCGACACCAACCACCCGACCGCTCGACCGGAACGGTTCGACTTCAACGACGAATACGCCGTGACCGGCCGTTCGCTGCTGCTGCTCGAACTGATCAAGTCCGACGAGTGAGCATAGGCGCCTCGGCCCAGTGCGGCCGGGGCGCTTATGCTGGCTTTCTCCGGTACCGCGTGCCTGGCATCCATTGCTGCCTCTTCCACACCAACTTGTTTTGTGGGGAGCGGTCGGGGCCGCCCGGCCTCGACCGCGAAGCAGTGCTTCAACAGTTCAGTGGCACGGCTGGCTTGGCGTCCCTGAATGTCAGCGCACTGAACTGGTGTCAAGTCATTCGCCGCGCGGAAATCGGGCTATAGGCCCCCTTCCCACCTCACGCCAAACCCATAACGGATGTGGGAGCGGTCTCGACCGCAAAGCTCCTGTACCGCTACAGACTTAGTCCCGCGCCCACGCGCAAAAAACGACACGCGGTAGTGAACCTCATCGCGTGACTCAAGTCCCAAAACCAGCGCGGCCCCCTAACCAACCCAACGGATTCGTTCTGCTCGTCGCCGGCAGCCTTGTCTTTTCCGTGATGGATCACACGTCATGCTCTCTCTGCGACCGCTTTTTTATCCCCTTCTATTACTGCTTGGGCTGACACCACTGTTGCCAGCCGTGGCCGCCAACAACCAGGCAAAAGCCGATAAACCGGGCTCGGTGCGCCTGTTCATCAACCGTGCTGGTAGCGGCAAGGCGATGGACGTCAGCAACACGCTGGAAGTGCCGGTCGAGGTTACCTTGCGGCTGACGCGCATGGTCAATGTGGCCGGCGTCGGCAAGGGGGTGATTCGCAAGACCATACCGGCCAACAGCCGCGTTCGCGTGGCTACCCTGAGCAAGCGCAAGGCCGGCGGGCCGATCATGTTCAAGCATTCGTTCAGCTACGCGATGCTGTTCTCGCCGGAGCCGGATCAGCCTGACTCGGTTTCGGTCGAAGGGCCGGCGTACGCGCTGCCGTGGCAAGGCGGGCCGTTCCGCATCTCCCAGGGCGCTGGCGGCGACTTCAGCCACAACTCGCCGAGCGGTCGTTATGCGGTGGATATCGCCATGCCTGTCGGCACCCCTATCGTGGCAGCGCGGGCGGGCACCGTGGTGAAGATTCGCAACGGCCAGGGCGGCCGGTTTCCCGACCCGGCCGGCAACTACGTGCGCATCGAACACGAAGACGGCACCCACAGCGCCTACCTGCATCTGAGCCGCGGATCGGTGCGGGTCAAGCCAGGGCAGCAGGTCAAGCTCGGCACGCTGTTGGGCAAGTCCGGCAACACCGGCCGCAGCACCGGACCACACCTGCACTTCGTGGTGCAAAAGGCCTATGGCAGCTCGATGTTGTCGATCCCCTTCCGCTTCAACCAGCCGGTTAGCTCGCTGCCCAACTTTGCGCTGAGCAGCCAGTGAAGCCAGGGCCTTCGGGTTGCGCGGCAAATGGCACCATGCGGCGTTGCGGGACTTGGCAAGGGAACCCCATTACCTGTGTTCCGCGCCTGCGGAACGCCGCCCGGCCATGGCGCCATTTGGCGCAGCGACGCGGCTTGCGACGAAACGGGAACAGACCCTAGAGCATGCGCTGCATGATGTCGTCGCGCTTGACCACGCGGTGATACAGCGCAGCACCGATATGCCCGAGCACCAGCAGAACGGTGAGCCAGGCCAGCGGTGAATGCACGCTGCCGAGCGAGGCGGCCCAGGCGATCTCCGGGCCTTTCTCCACCAGTTGCTGGCCGAACACCTTGACCCCGTAGCCATTGCCTATCAGATACAGCAGACCGCTGATCGGCATCAGCAACATGCAGCCGTACAGTGCCATGTGACCGCCCTTGACCAGCCATGCTGTGGCCGGGTCGTGCGGCGGGCGCTGTTTGAGCTGGCTCGCCGCCCAGACGATGCGCAGCACCACCAGTACCAGCAGCACCGCGCCAAGAGAAACATGCCAGGGCACCAGGGTCTGCCCGACCCAGTGCTCGCCTTCGGCGATGCGGTCGCCCAGCTTGAGAAACTGCCAGACGATCAGCAGTGCCATCAGCCAGTGGAATGTTCGCGAAACCGTGCCGTAGCGACTTATGGAGTCGACCGCCGTGCTCGCGTTCGCAGCGGCTCCGGGCGGCTGGACCGCTTCGGATTGCCAGTCGATCTGCAGGCGCTCTTCCCCCGCCATACGCGCCAGGTGATCGGCCACTACCTTCTGCAACTGCAGCGCCTTGTCCTGATCGGCTGCTTCCAGGTGCGCGTTCAGGTATCCCTCAACGGTGCGCAGATTGCAGCGGCCGATCGGCAGCTCGATGGTCCCGCCCTGCTCGTCCAGTTGCACGGGAAACTTGTGCCGCCAGTGGTTGCACAGCCGCTTGATCAGCCGCTGCGGGTTCTCGGCCGCGATACGGGCATGTGATCGATACATCGCTTGTTCTCCTGTAGAAATTTGCCCTGTCAGCCGAAGCGATAGGCGGACAGCGTGGTGTGCATGACGCGGTCACTGAAGACCTTGCGTCCGATGGAGTCGCCACCCGCGCCGGCCGCCACCAGCAGCGGAAGCAGATGTTCCTCGGCGCGCGGCGGATGACAGAGGCGTGCCGACGGCGCCTGTTCCCAGCGTTGCAGCGCGAGATCGCGTTGCCCGGGCGCAGATTCGACCGCGGCGCTCAGCCAGCGATCGAACTCGTCGGAGATCGGCGCGAAACGCGGGTCGCCGTAGCCACGCATGTTGTGAAAGCTCATGCCGCTGCCGACGATCAGCACCCCGTCCTTGCGCAAGCCCTGCAAGGCACGACCGGCCTCGATATGTGCCTGCGGGTCGAGGTCGCTGCGCAACGAAAGCTGCACCACCGGGATATCCGCGTCGGGAAACATCAGCTTCAGCGGGATGAACATGCCGTGGTCGAAGCCGCGCTGTGCGTCCTCATGGCCACCGAGCGAAGCGTCTTCGAGCAGACCGGCGATACGCGCAGCCAGCCGCGGCTCACCTGCAGCCGGATAGCGCAGCTCATAGGTGTGCGGCGGAAAGCCGTGATAGTCGTAGACCAATGCCGGCCGCGCAGCGCTGGTGACGCTGAACGTCGGCTGCAGCCAGTGCCCGGAAATCAGCACGATGGCCGTCGGTTTCGCCGGCAGTGTCGCCGCGATGCCCCT
Organism: Pseudomonas sp.; assembly: GCA_007713455.1. Classification (GTDB taxonomy): domain Bacteria; phylum Pseudomonadota; class Gammaproteobacteria; order Pseudomonadales; family Pseudomonadaceae; genus Stutzerimonas; species Stutzerimonas chloritidismutans. Next base: position 83,541 of record VMRT01000007.1, on the reverse strand, counting down.
GAGGAAATCAGCCATGGCGTTCCAGGCGGTCGGCGGGTTCCACTCCATGAAGAAGCAAGGCCCGGCGCCATGCGGCACGAACAGCGTCGGCATGGTTCGATCGGTAGCAGGATCACTGGCAATCATCATCGGGCTCCTGAAGGACGTGCGACAAAGCATGACCTACACTCACTAGTGAGAGAACCCGCTAAAAAGCACAGACAGTTTTAACCACTAGTAGGAGCTGCGATGCTCGACAGAATCACTGGCATGCGCGTATTCGCCCGCGCTGCCACGGCTGGCAGCCTCTCGGCGGCGGCGCGCCATCTGGAAATGTCGCCAGCGATGGCCAGCAAACATGTCGATGCGCTGGAGGCCCGTCTCGGGGTCAAGTTGTTCCACCGCAGCACCCGCCGCCTGAGCCTGACCGAGGCCGGCAGCAACTATCTGGAGGCCTGCCAGCGCATCCTCCCGGAGATAGAGGAAGCCGAGGCCAGCGTTGCGTCGCAGCGGATCGAGGCCACCGGGCTGTTGCGCATGAATGTGCCGCTGACGTTCGGCACGCAATTTATCGCCCCGCTCATTCCGGAGTTCAGCCGTCGCCATCCCGCGGTGAAAGTGGAACTCGGCCTGACCGACAGCCGGATCGACCTGATCGATGGCGGCTGGGACATGGCCGTTCGCATTGGCAGGCTGCAGGACAGTCCCATGCAGGCCCGCCAGCTTGCCGATTCCCCATTGTTGGTCTGTGCCGCGCCGCGCTATCTGGATGAGCGAGGCGTGCCGCGCAGCGTCGCCGACCTGGGGCAGCACAACTGTCTCGGCTACAGCCTGGCGAGCCTCGCCGCGGGCAAGGTCTGGCCGTTCGGTCGCAATGCCGAGGTGCGGATCGCAGTCAACGGCGACCTGGTCGCCAACAATGGGGAAGCCCTGGTGGCCGCCGCGGTCGGTGGACAGGGCGTGATCTACCAGCCGCAATTCATTGTCGCCAAGGCGTTGCGCAGCGGTGAACTGGTCGCCCTCGAGCTGGATCAGCCGTGCGTCGAGCTTGGTGGAATTCACGTGATCTACCCGCCCGACCGACGTCCTCCGGCCAAGGTTCGGGTGATGATCGATTATCTGGTCGACGCCTTTTCCGCTGACCTGCCGTGGAGCCTGTCGTCGGGCTGAATCCGCTCCATTTCAGCCGCAAGACCGCGGTCCAGAGCGCAGGCCGCACGCTAAAACAGCCACCACCGCGATAGAAAAGGTGAACCGCTACTGCGCGCAAAAGTCGGAACAGATGTGCGCATCGGCGATTGCGCACCTGTCTGGGCGAATTGGAGTGGTTATGAAAGCGGTCAACCTCATCACCGGTGAAACGCCCTGCGTAGCAGCTACCGCTGCCAGTAATCCGGCAAGCGCCTCGTCTGTCCTGATTGCACGGTAGGGCCGGCCCATGACGAACATTCATATCGGCATATCCGGCTGGCGTTACGCGCCCTGGCGTGGCGATTTCTACCCCAAGGGGCTGACGCAGAAGAAGGAACTGCAGTTCGCCTCGCGCGCGGTGAGCAGCATCGAGATCAATGGCTCGTTCTATTCGCTGCAGACCCCGGAGCGCTATGCCGACTGGTACGCCGATACGCCAAAGGGCTTCGTTTTCAGCATCAAGGGGCCGCGCTACATCACCCACGTACGCCGTCTTAACGACGTGGAGAAACCGATCGCCAACTTCTTCGCTTCGGGAATCTTCCAGCTCAAGGAAAAACTCGGGCCGATCCTCTGGCAGTTCCCGCCTTCGTTCAAATTCGATGCGGAACTGTTCGAGACTTTCCTTCGCCAGCTGCCCCACGACACCGAAGCCGCGCTGGCCATCGCCAAAGGATGCGAGCCCCGCATGGAGGGGCGCAGCTACCTGTCCATCGACCGCAAGCGGCCGATGCGGCACGCGGTGGAAATCCGCAACGCCAGTTTCGCCGAGCCCGAATTCATCGACCTGCTGCGCAAGTACCGGGTCGCGCTGGTGGTGGCCGACACCGCCGGCAAGTGGCCGCACCTAGAAGACCTCACCAGCGACTTCGTCTACATCCGCCTGCATGGCGCGGAAGAGCTCTATACCAGCGGTTACACCGATGCCGCGCTGGACCACTGGTGTCAACGCATCCAGCGCTGGAGCGACGGCGACCAGCCCGATGACGCGCGACTGACCAGCCCTCGCAAGCCGCGGGCGCGCAAATCCCGCGCGGTGTACTGCTATTTCGACAACGACGTGAAGGTTCGCGCGCCCTATGACGCGCGGCAACTGCTGCGCCGGCTCGGCCTGGATGAACACCTGCAGGCCACGCCTGGCCAACTGGAAGGAGCAATGGTTTGACTCTGGACAAAAATCACCCGATCGAAAGCGCCGACCTCGATGCCCACATGGCGACAGCGGTCAATTCGGTCCGCATTCTCACGGTCAATACGCACAAGGGCTTCACCGCACTCAACCGTCGCTTCATCCTCCCCGAGCTGCGTGAAGCGGTGCGCAGCGTCTCGGCGGATGTGGTGTTCCTGCAGGAAGTTCTCGGGACCCACGACAAGCACGCAATGCGCTTTCACAACTGGCCCTCCACGCCGCAGTACGAGTTCCTGGCCGACAGCATCTGGACCGATTTCGCCTACGGCCGCAACGCGGTTTACCCGGACGGCGACCATGGCAATGCCGTGCTGTCGAAGTTTCCGATCACCCGCTACGAAAATCTCGACATCTCCATCGCCGGCCCGGAACGCCGCGGGCTGCTGCATAGCGTGCTGCAGGTGCCGGGGCACGATGAGTTCCACGCCATCTGCGTACACCTTGGGCTGCGCGAGTCGCACCGTCAGCAGCAGCTGGAACTGCTCTGCAACCTGCTCGACTCGCTGCCCGAAGGTGCGCCCGTGGTGGTCGCCGGGGACTTTAACGACTGGCGACTCAAGGCCACCAGGACCCTGGACCGCTGTGCTGGCCTGCATGAGGTCTTCGCCGTTTCCCAGGGTCAGGTGGCGAAAACCTTCCCGGCACGCTGGCCGATGCTGCGCCTGGACCGCATCTATGTGCGCAATGCCAGCAGCCACGATGCGCGAATCCTCGGTAACAAACCCTGGACGCACTTGTCCGATCATCTGCCCCTAGCGGTGGAGATACATCTATGAGTTACCACTGGAGAGACGGGAATCGCCTTCAGTTACTGGAAAACGGCGAAGAGTTCTTTCCTCGAGTGTTCGAGGTCATCGCCCAGGCCAAGAAAGAAGTGCTGCTGGAAACCTTCATCCTGTTCCAGGACAAAGTAGGCGCGGAGCTGCAGAAAGCGCTGATCGCCGCCGCGGAAAACGGCGCCAGCGTCGATGTGACCGTGGACGGCTACGGCTCGGCGGACCTGTGCGGTGATTTCGTCACCGCCATGACCCGCGTCGGCGTGCGTATTCACATGTTCGATCCCGGCAAGCGCCTACTCGGCCGCCGGCTCAACGTGTTCCGGCGCATGCATCGCAAGATCGTCGTGGTCGATGGCGAGGTCGCCTTTATCGGCGGCATCAACTTCTCCGCCGATCACCTGGGTGACTTCGGGCCGGCCGCCAAGCAGGACTATGCCCTGCAGGTGGAAGGTCCCGTGGTGCGTGATATCCACCACTTCGCACTGGCGCAGATCGCACCGGACAAGCCGACCCATCGCTGGTGGCGGCGGCGCATGCGTCATCAGACGCCGGGTTACGGTGGCGTCAGCCGTGGCGAGGCGCGGGCGTTGTTCGTCATCCGCGACAACGACCAGCACCGCAACGACATCGAGCAGCACTACCTGCAAGCGATTCGAGATGCTCGCTCCAGGTTGTTGATTGCAAACGCCTATTTCTTCCCCGGTTATCGTGTATTGCGGGAAATCCGCAACGCCGCGCGGCGCGGAGTGCGGGTGCGGCTGATCCTTCAGGGCGAGCCGGACATGCCCATCGCCAAGTTCGGCGCGCGCATGCTCTACAACTACCTGATGCGCGACGGCGTGGAGATCCACGAGTACTGCCGCCGCCCGCTGCATGGCAAGGTCGCGCTGGCCGACTACGAGTGGTCCACAGTCGGCTCGAGCAACCTCGATCCGCTGAGCCTGTCGCTCAATCTGGAGGCCAACCTGATCATTCGTGATCATGTGTTCAACCGCCACCTGCACGAGCGCCTCGATCACCTGCTGCAGACCGACTGCCGGCGTATTCCGCTGGAGCGGATCGTCCGCGGTTTCTGGTGGCGTGCGCCGCTGGCCTTCCTGATCTTCCACTTCCTGCGGCACTTCCCGGGGCTGGTCAGCCTGTTCCCCGAGCACAAGCCACGCCTGGAGCTGATCGAACCGGACACCACCCGCCCACTCGATCCCGTGCCTTCTCCCCTGCAGCGAGACCACCAATGAGCCAGACCAACCAGGCCGAGGCAAAGAGCGGCTGGCGCCGACGCTGGCCGCTGATCAAGAAGATCCTCACCTATGTGTTCTTCGCACTTGTTGTCGGCCTGCTAGTCGGTCTAGCGCGCAACCTCGATTGGGGTGAGGTCTACAAGACCCTGCGCAACTACCAGGCGCAGACGCTGTGGATGGCTGGCGCTGCCGCTTTTGGCAGCTACCTCGTGTACTGCTTCTTCGATGTGCTGGGCAAAGCCTACGCACGGCATGACCTGCCGATCCGACAGATCCTGCCGGTGACCTTCGTCTGCTACGCCTTCAACCTCAACCTGAGCGCCTGGGTCGGCGGCATCGCCCTGCGTTTCCGTCTGTACTCGCGCCTGGGGCTGAAACCCTCGCAGATCACCCGGGTGTTCACCATGAGCATCCTCACCAACTGGCTGGGCTACATGTGGCTGGCCGGAATGATCTTCGCCATGGGCTGGATTCAGCCGCCGGCCAGCTGGGAAATCGGCTTCACCGCCCTGCGGGTGCTTGGCGTCGGCCTGCTGGTGGCGTGTGTGGTGTATCTGTGGCTGTGCGGCTTCTCCAAGCGTCGCTCATGGACCATTCGCGGCCACGAGATTCAACTGCCTTCGCTGCGCCTGGCTCTGATCCAGCTGGTGCTGGGCGCCGCCAACTGGTCGCTGATGGCGCTGGTGGTGTACTTCATGCTTTCCCAGAAGGCCGCCTATCCCGAAGTGCTGGGTATCCTGATGATCAGCAGCATCGCCGGCGTGGTCACACACATCCCGGCTGGGCTCGGCGTCATCGAGGCGGTATTCGTGGCAATGCTCGCCGACGAGATGAGCAAAGGCGCCATCGTCGGCGGTCTGATCGGCTACCGGGTCATCTACTTCCTGATCCCCCTGCTGTTCGCCACCCTCGTCTATGTGGTGCTCGAAGCCCGGGCGAAGAAGCTGCGCAGCAGCAACCAGGCCGGCGACCAGCAGACTGTCTCTCAGGAAACGAGCTGAAGGTCAGCGAGAGCGATCTCCGGAAGACCGCGATTCGAGATGTGCTCCGTTCGCGGCCAGGGCCCGCTGCTACAAAGGCGGATACTTGAACGGAGCCACGGTGGCACTGCTCACCGGTCGGTTCTGTCAGCAGCTCAATCCACGACATGCTCGACCGCGGCGTCCGTGGGAGCGGTCTTGACCGCGAGTAGGAGTCCGCAGCGCTTCCGCCAAGGTCGCTCCCGCAGTGAGTGCTTGACCGTGACCATCGCGGTGCCGCCGCATTAGAGCACACAAGCCCTCATAGAGCGGATTGCCCGGCGCCGCATCCCTAAAGAAAAACGCCGCTCAGGTTGCCCCGAGCGGCGCTCTTCAGCGCGGCAGCCTTACACCTGCGGCCGCAGTACCAGCACGCCGAGCGGCGGCAGGGTCAGTGACAGCGAGACCTTCTCGCCGTGGCTCTCGATCGGCTCGGCGAGCATGCCGCCGCCGTTGCCGGTGTTCGAGCCGCCGTAGCAGGCCGCGTCGCTGTTGAAGACCTCCAGCCACTTGGCGTCCACCGGAACGCCGATGCGGTAGGCCTCACGTACCACCGGCGTGAAGTTGGCAACCACCAGCAGCGGATGCCCGGTCGAGCTCTTGCGCAGCCAGGCGAACACGCTGTTGGCGCGATCATCGCCGATCAGCCACTGAAAGCCCTGCGGGTCGCTGTCCAGTTCGTGCAACGCCGGCTCCTGGCTGTACAGCCGGTTCAAATCGCGCACCAGGTTCTGCACGCCACGGTGATCGGCCTCTTCAAGCAGATGCCAGTCCAGCTCGCGGTCATGGTTCCACTCGCGCCACTGGCCGAACTCGCTGCCCATGAACAGCAGCTTCTTGCCCGGGTGCGTCCACATGAACGACAAGTAGGCGCGCAGGTTGGCGAACTTCTGCCAGCGATCCCCGGGCATCTTGTCGACCAACGAGCCTTTGCCGTGGACCACTTCGTCGTGGGAAATCGGCAGGACGAAGTGCTCGGAATAGGCGTAGACCATGCTGAAGGTCATCTTGTCGTGGTGGTACTGCCGATTGATCGGGTCTTCCTGGATGTACTTCAGCGAGTCGTGCATCCAGCCCATGTTCCATTTGTAGGAGAAGCCGAGGCCACCTTCGCTGGTGGGCTTGCTGACCCCCGGAAAGGCTGTCGATTCCTCGGCGATCACCAGCGCGCCAGGGGTTTCCGTAGCCACCACGTCGTTCAGATGGCGGAGGAAGTCGATCGCCTCAAGGTTTTCACGCCCGCCGTGGCGGTTCGGAATCCACTCGCCGTCCTTGCGCGAATAGTCGCGATAGAGCATCGACGCCACCGCATCGACACGCAGGGCGTCGACGTGGAATTCGCGCAGCCAGTGCAGCGCCGAAGCGAGCATGAAACCGTGCACCTCGGTGCGGCCAAGGTTGTAGATGTAGGTATCCCAGTCCTGATGGAAGCCTTCGAACGGGTGCGCGTATTCGTACAGCGCGGTGCCGTCGAATTCGCCCAGGCCATGGGCGTCGGTGGGAAAGTGCGCCGGCACCCAGTCGAGGATCACACCGATGCCGGCGTTATGGCAGGCGTCGACGAACTCGGCGAAATCATGGGCGTTGCCGTAGCGCGCGCTTGGCGCGAACTGCGAGAGCAGCTGGTAGCCCCATGAGCCACCGAAGGGATGCTCCATGATCGGCATCAGCTCGATGTGGGTGAAACCCATGTCCACTACGTAGGGGATCAGGCGCTCGGCCAGTTCGTGCCAGTCGTACAGGCGGCCATCGTCACCACCGTCACGTCGCCAGGAGCCCGCATGCAGCTCGTAGATGCTCATCGGCGCCTTGACCGACTGGCGCGCGGCGCGCTGCTGCAACCAGCCATGGTCCTTCCACTGGTAGTCCAGCGGCCGGGCTATGACCGAAGCGGTGCCCGGCGGGTGCTCGGTTGCCAGGGCGATCGGGTCGGCCTTGAGCGGCAGGATGCCGTTCGGTCCGAGAATCTCGTACTTGTAGGTATCGCCCGGCTGCAGGCGAGGGATGAACAACTCCCACACGCCGGACGGAAAGCGCAGCCGCATCGGATGACGGCGACCGTCCCAGCCATTGAAGCTGCCGACTATCGACACTCGGCGCGCGTTGGGCGCCCACACGGCGAAGCGCACGCCCTGCACACCGTCCACTTCCAGCACCTGCGAGCCGAATACCCGGCCGATCTGCCGGTGATTGCCTTCGGAAAACAAGTGCATGTCCAGCTCGCCCAGTTGCGGACCGAAGCTGTAGGGGTCTTCGGTAATCTGCTCGCCGCCGGCCCAGCGAATCTTCAGCAGGTAGGGTTGCTGATGTGGCAGGCGGATAAAGAAGAATCCGGGCACCTGCCCCTGCTCCATCACGGCAAGCAGTTGCTCATCGCGATCGAGCACTTCGGCACCCAGGGCATTGGGCAGGTAGGCGCGAATCACGATTCCCTCGCCATCAGGATGCGGCCCGAGAATGGAAAACGGGTTGCCATGCTCGGCTCGCACCAGGGCGTCTACATCGGCGTCGCTGGGCATCAGGGTTTCCCCTGGCATGGTCAGAACCGGACGATCAGTCATTGGAGCCTCCATCGAAAAGCTGTTGTGCCAGGGCCAGCAATCCCTGTAGCGGGACGGGCAACCAGGTTGGTCGGTTCTCCGCTTCGTAAACGATCTCGTAAGCGCATTTTTCCAGGCTGAACAGCAGCAGTGCAGCATTCGCGCCATCCGCGTCGCGCCAGTCGTGCGGCAACTCGGCGGTGGCCTCGCGGTAGGCTTCGAGGAAGGCCGCCTGCGCACTGCCCTGGTAACTCGCCGCGATACGCTGCCGCGCCTGATCGGCCTCGGGCGTGCTGTCGCTGATCTGCGCACCGCGGATGGTCATGGCCGCGGCGTACTCGAACGAACGCAGCAGGCCTGAGACATCCTTGAACGGACTATGTTTGGCGCGCCGCTCATCCAGCGAGCGGGCCGGCTCCCCTTCGAAGTCGATGAAGTAGGCATCACCCTGCACCACCAGCACCTGGCCGAGGTGCAGGTCGCCGTGGACACGGGTCCGCACGCCACCAACGGTTCTAGCAGCCAGACGTTGCACTTGTTCGAGCAGCTTGTCGCGCCGCGCTAGCAGTTGGCCGAGCGCGGTAGCCTCCTTGCGATCGAAGCTCGAGCGATGTTCCTCGAGGCGCTGCAGGGCCTGTTCCAGCTGCGCGCTGACGCTCTGCTCCCACTGCTTGGCGTCGGCCTTGCTGGTGCTTTCGTAGGCGAAGGCCGGATCTTCGGTCTGCGTGGCAAGCGCCATGTGCATCTCGCCGAGCCGCTGGCCGAGCAGGCGGTTGAAGGCCTGTAGTTCGTCGAGGGCGCTGAACTGGTTCTCGTGCATCGACACGCCACCCGCGATTTCGTCACGCACCGCGCGGTCGAGGTTGTTCAGCGTCCACACCCAGGCATCGCCCTGGCTGTCGAGGAAGTGCTGGATCACCATCAGGGCAACCGGCTCGCCCTGCTTGTTGATGCGGCTGACCTGACCGAGCATGCCGGAGATATGGGCGAAACCGCGTTCAGTGAGGAAACCGCCCATTTCCAGTTCAGGGTGGACGCCCGGTGCCACGCGACGGAGCAATTTGATCATTACCTTGTTGTCGATGATCGCCGAGCTGTTCGACTGCTCCGCAGAGATGAAGCGCACCTCGGGGTGCGCTGGCAATTGCAGGTCGGCCAGTTGCGGCATCGGCACGAAGCGAATCTCACCGTCGTTGCAAGGCAGCACCAGCTCGTCGCGCAGGCCCTGAATGACCGCGGCGCTGAACTGCTCGAGGGCGAAGGCATCGGTCATCAGGCCGACCTGCGGCCCGCGGCGTACCCGCGCCAGGGCCAGTTGCTGCGGCAATGCGACCTCGAATTCGGTCTCGGCCAGAAAACCCAGCGGCAGCTGGTACAGATCGCTGCGCCCGGCGGATTCCACGCAAAGCTCGCTGAGCAGCACCGGGCGATTCGGGTCGCCGAATGGCACGCAGTAGCTGATGCGGACCGACTCGATCGCCACGTCCTTGGCGGCAAACCAGCGCCGTTTCGGCAGATAGGCCGGTAGCGCTTCGGTCTCCAGAATGCGCCGGTTGGCGGCGGTCAGGGTATCCAGGCGTTTGAGTACCAGCGTCTGGAAATCCGGCATGGTGTCCACCGGCTCCTGGTGCCAGCTCGGCATCTGGTTGGTCAGCGCGAGCTGGAACCAATAGAAGCCGTATGGCGGCAAAGTCAGCAGATACGGCAGCTGACCGATGGGCGGGAAGGCACTGCCGCCGACCATCTCCACCGGCACCATGCCGGCATATTGCGACATTTCCAGCTCCGCGGCCTGGGCCGAGCGCGAGACGTTGGCGACGCAGAAAATGATCTCGGTTTCGCCGTTCGCTCCGGTGAATTCGCGCATGTAGGCGAGGATGCGGCGGTTGCTCGGCGCGAGCATCTTCAGGGTGCCGCGGCCGAAGGCCTTGAACTGCTTGCGAATGGTCAGCATCCGCCGCGTCCAGTTGAGCAGCGAATGCGGATCGCGCTGCTGGGCCTCGACGTTGATCGTGTAGTAGCCGTAGAGCGGGTCCATTACCGGTGGCAGCACCAGGTTCGGTGGGTCGGCGCGGGAGAAGCCGCCGTTGCGGTCCACCGACCACTGCATCGGCGTGCGCACGCCGTCGCGGTCGCCAAGGAAGATGTTGTCGCCCATGCCGATCTCGTCGCCGTAGTAGATCACCGGCGTACCGGGCATGGAGAGCAGCAGGCTGTTGAGCAACTCGATCCGCCGGCGATCCCGCTCCAGCAGTGGCGCCAGGCGACGGCGTATGCCCAGGTTGATCCGTGCGCGCTTGTCCGAGGCGTAGTAATTCCACAGGTAGTCGCGCTCCTTGTCGGTCACCATTTCCAGTGTCAGCTCGTCGTGGTTGCGCAGGAATATCGCCCACTGGCAGTTCTCCGGGATATCCGGGGTCTGGCGCAGGATGTCGGTGATCGGAAAGCGGTCTTCCTGGGCGATGGCCATGTACATGCGCGGCATCAGCGGGAAGTGGAAGGCCATGTGGCATTCGTCACCCGGGCCGCCGTCTTCGCCGCCGAAATACAGCTGGGTGTCTTCCGGCCACTGGTTGGCTTCGGCCAGCAGCATGCGGTCGGGGTAATTGGCATCGATCTCGGCGCGGATCGCCTTGAGCACCGCATGGGTTTCCGGCAGGTTCTCGTTGTTGGTGCCGTCGCGCTCGACCAGATAGGGAATCGCGTCAAGGCGCAGACCGTCGATGCCCATGTCCAGCCAGTAGCGCATCACCGCCAGCACGGCCTTCATCACCTGCGGGTTGTCGAAGTTTAGGTCCGGCTGGTGCGAATAGAAGCGGTGCCAGAAGTACTGCTTGGCCACCGGGTCCCATGTCCAGTTGGATTTCTCGGTGTCGAGAAAGATGATCCGTGTGCCGTCGTACTTCTTGTCGGTATCCGACCAGACGTAGAAATCCCGCGCTGCCGAGCCCTTCTTCGCCTTGCGCGCGCGCTGGAACCAGGGGTGCTGGTCGGACGTGTGGTTGATGACCAGTTCGGTGATCACCCGCAACCCGCGCTTGTGCGCCTCGGCGATGAAGCGCCGGGCGTCGGCCATGCTGCCGTATTCCGGATGCACGCCGCGGTAATCGGCGATGTCGTAACCATCGTCACGCCGCGGCGACGGATAGAACGGCAGCAGCCAGATGGTGTTCACCCCAAGGTCGGCGATGTAATCCAGCTTCTCGATGAGGCCGGGGAAGTCACCGACGCCGTCGTTGTTCGAGTCGTAGAAGGACTTCAGGTGCACCTGATACACCACCGCGTCCTTGTACCAGAGCGGGTCCTTGATGAAAGCGGCGGGTTTGCGCGATTTTGCCATGTTCTTCATTCCTGTCGCGGTGTGAAGGCCCAGGCCGGATCGGCGCATTAGGCAACGGCAGAGCAACAGCTGAATTCACATCAACAAAGCGTCATAAACGTATGATTCAAATGAATTAACAGCTGCGCCCGAGAAATTACTTGAGGTCCGGGTCCGGCTCCTGTGCGGTCAGGCGCCAGATGCCGAACGGCAGATGCCAGGGTTCGATGCGCATCCACTGGGTCTTGCCGTACCAGCTCCAGCGATGGCCATTCATCAGGTCCTCGCCCTGGGTATGGGCGTCATCCGGCAGGCCGAGCTCCCACAGCGGCAACTCGAAATTCGCTTCCTGGGCGTTGTGCGGATCGAGACTGATGGCCACCAGAATGAAGTTCGACAGGTCTGGTGTGCGCTTGCCGAAGTAGAGGATGTTGTCGTTCCAGGCCATGTAGGCCTTGAAACCCAGATGCGTCTGCAGTGCCGGGTTCTGCCGTCGGATGCGGTTGAGCTGGGCGATCTCGGCGATGATGTTGCCCGGTGCGTGGTAGTCGCGGACGCGAATCTGGTACTTCTCCGAGTCCAGATACTCTTCCTTGCCCGGAATCGCCGCCGACTCGCATAGCTCGAAGCCCGAGTACATGCCCCACAGCCCGGACCCCATGGTCGCCAGCGCGGCGCGGATCAGGAACCCGGCGCGGCCGGAGTCCTGCAGGAAGAACGGATTGATGTCCGGCGTGTTGACGAAGAAGTTGGGCCGGTAGCAGTCGCGCAGCGGGGGCTCGTTCAGCTCGGTGAGGTACTGGCTCAGTTCCGCCTTGGTGTTGCGCCAGGTGAAGTAGGTGTAGCTCTGGCTGTAACCGATCTTGCCCAGACGCGCCATCATGCCGGGGCGTGTAAACGCCTCGGAGAGGAACATCACGTCGCGGTCGCGCTCGCGGATATCGGCAATCAGCCACTCCCAGAACGGCAGCGGCTTGGTGTGCGGGTTGTCGACCCGGAATATCTTCACGCCCTGCTCCACCCAGTGCCAGACCACGTCACGCAGCGCCAGCCAGAGGTCGGGCATGGCATCTTCGGCATAGAAGTCGACGTTGACGATGTCCTGATACTTCTTCGGGGGGTTTTCGGCGTATTTGATCGTGCCGTCCGGGCGCCAGGAGAACCAGCCTGGGTGCTCTTTCAGCCAGGGGTGGTCCTGCGAGCACTGGATGGCGAAATCCAGGGCGATCTCAAGGCCATGCTCGCGAGCCGCTGCGACCAGCTCACGGAAATCATCCAGCGTGCCCAGCTCGGGATGGATGGCGTCGTGGCCGCCCTCTTCGCTGCCGATGGCATAGGGGCTGCCGGGATCGTTCGGGCCGGCCTGCAGACTGTTGTTCGGGCCCTTGCGGTGCTGGCGACCGATCGGGTGGATCGGCGGGAAATACAGCACGTCGAAGCCCATGTCGCGAATCGCCGGCAGACGCTTGTGCACATCGCGGAAGGTGCCGTGGCGATTCGGATCTTCGGTCTCCGAGCGCGGGAACAGCTCGTACCAGCTGGCGAACTGCGCCAACGTGCGCTCGACGTCCAGCGGATAGACACGGCTGCGGCTGCAGTGCTCGCGTGGGTCGGCGGCAGCCATCGCCACGGCCGTCTCCGGTGCGAGCAGCAGTGACACGCGCTCGTCATCGGTATGCGCCATGCCGAGGCGGTGCATCAGATCGTCAAGCGTCGCGCGGTTCTCGCCCTGGGCGCGGGCGGTGGCCTTCTCCAGCAGCAGACGCCCTTCTTCCAGCTCCAGATGCACCGGCACGCCGGCCGTGTGCTTCTTCGACAGCTCGTAGCGATAGCTCTCGAACACATCCCACCAGGCTTCGATGACGAACTCATGCTCGGCGACCTGGGTGGGCGTGAACTGGCCTTGCCAGGCGTCGTTGCCGAGCAGCTTCAGCCGTGCCCGCCGCCAGCTGGTTTCGCCTTTTTCACGCCAGCACACGGCGGCGGCCAGCTGGTCGTGGCCGTCGGCGAAAATCTTGCTGGTCACGACCACTGGCTGGCCGATGACCGCCTTGGCGGCAAAGCGCCCCTCATCCAGCACCGGCAAGGTGGATTCGATGGCGATGCGCGGCATCTGCAGGGCTTCTTCGAGTCGAGGGTGAATCGTCGCGGTAGGCTGTGCATCGCTCATCGAACGGGCTCCTGGGGCGCATGGGTTCGGGTTGCTCGAGCCGCCTCTGGACGCGTCATCGTGCGGTTCGGGAGGCGACCGGTACGGTTTTCGTCGGCTCTTTCTTCCGAGCCAAGTGACCCTGGAAAGTTCAGCCCCGGGCGGCCGTTAGCCAGCCCGTCCGGCGACCGGTCGAGCCTGGTGGAGCGCAATACGGCAGTTGCCGGTTTCAAGTCCCCCATGAGTGGGTGCCGAACCCGACCACGCCGAATGTCGCCAGCGCCGCGAGCAGCGACGATTGGCCGGAACCTCGCCCATGTAAGCCGATCAATGCAGAACGGCCGCCAAGGCTGAGCTGGCTAACACCAGGAGAACGACGATGACTCACGTGCGACCCGATGTGCCGCAACCCGACCCGATCGTGCATGACAAGCCGGGCGATGTGCCGCAGGTGCCTTGTGCCGAGGAGCTGGACGAACACAAGCCCGGCGCGCCATATGGAAACCAGACCGTGGCGGATACCGACGACCCCCAGACGACCTGATCGCTCGCCGCCACACCGTTGTCTCAACCCTTCTCCAGGCGCTTGAGCAGTGCCTGCGTCAGCCTCTGTCGAACGGCGCCGTAGCGGGCCCACGGGTCGCTGCGTAATGCCCGCAAACGCTCATCCAGGTTGCCGATGTTCCAGCGATCGGCTCTCTCCAGCTGCGCCAGCTCCTCACGCTCGATAGGCACGGATACCGCCAGCCCCGGACGCGCCCTGACCGAATAGGCGGCAACGGTGCTCGCCCCACGCTGGTTGCGCAGGTAGTCCACGAAAATTCGCCCGACCCGATTCTGCGGGCCCATCTTGTCGACGATCAGCTCCGGCGCCTCGCGCGCCAGCCGCTCGGTGACCGAGCGAGCGAACTGCCGGGCCAGGTCCCAGTCGTGCCGACGATCGAGCGGCATCACGACATGCATGCCGCGGCCTCCGCTGGTCTTGAGGAAGGCCTGCAACCCCAGGTCGTCCAGCAGCCGCAGCGTCAGCTCGGTCGCCTCCACCATGCTCGACCAGGGCAACGCGGGATCGGGGTCAAGATCGAAAATGACTCGATCGGGCCGCTCGACGCGGTCACTGCGCGCGTTCCAGGTGTGGAACTCGATGGTACCCATCTGCACGGCCTCGATGACCGCGGTGATGTTGTCCGCCTGGATCAGCCGCGCATGCTCGGGATCGAGGTTTTTCGGCAGTGCGCGCATGTGCGGCATCTTCAACCGACCGCAATGGCGTTGGAAAAAGCTTTCGCCGTCGACGCCTTCAGGTGCACGAACGATGGACAGTGGCCTGCCAGCCAGTTGCGGCACCAATCGGTCGGCGACCGCCTGGTAGTACTCGGCCAGCGCAAGCTTGGTCGCGCCGCTGACCTTGTCGATCACTCGCTGTGGATTACTGATGCCGACGCCACCCACCAGCGGGCGGCCGGCGCTCATGCGCTGCTCTGGCATGGGCTACCCCGATCAGCTCGCCTTTTTGCTGGATTTGCTGCCCGCCGCTGGCGCCTTGCGCGTGCGCGAAGCCGCCGAGGAGGATTTGCTCGTTTTGGGCTTGCTCGCAGTCTTGGGCTTGGCCGGCGCCTTTTCCTCCTCGTGGTCGTCCTCTTTGCTGGCCTTGCCTGGCTTGGCAGCGAGGCTGCGCTTGAGCAGTTCGGTGAGATCGATGACATCCGCCGAACGACGGTCCACCGCTTCCTCCGGCCCGCCGACCGCTTCTAGTTTGCCTTCGCGGGCCTTCTTCTCCACCAGGTCCATGATCTGGTCCTGGAAGGTGTCCTTGTACTGCTCCGGCTTCCATTTTTCGGTCATGTCCTCGACCAGGCGCTTGGCCATGTCCAGCTCACGCTCGGCCAGGTCCGGATCGAGCGCTTCGTCCTTCAGCTCCAGGTACTCGACCCCGCGCACCTCGTCCGCCCAGCGCAGGGTGTTCATCACCAGCGCCTTGCTCAGCGGCATTACCACTGCCAGGTGCTGCTTGTTGCGCAGCACCACGTTGGCGATACCGACCTTGCCGGTCTGGATCAGCGTCTCGCGCAGCAAGGCGTAGACCTTTTCCCCGCGGCGGTCCGGCGTCAGGTAGTACGGCGTGTCGATGTAGAGAAAGGAAATGTCCTTGGCATCGACGAAAGCGACGATATCCACGGTTTGGGTCGCCTTGGGGTGCGCGCCTTTGATCTCGTCATCGCTGATCACGACGTAATGCCCCTTCTCGTACTCGACGCCCTTGACGATGTTCTCGCTGTCGATGTCTTCGCCGGTGGTCTTGTTGATGCGCTTGTAGCCGACCCGGTCCATGCTGCGTTTGTCCAGCCAGTCGAAATCGATGCCCTGGCGGGTGGTGGCCGGTACCAGCGCCACCGGGATGTGTACCAGTCCGAAACTGACTGCGCCTTTCCAGATCGTGCGTGGCATGGTCGTTCTCCAAGCGTTGATGTGGCCGAGCCAATTCATTGGCCCGGCAATGGGTCAGCCGTTGACCACGGTGCCGCCGTTGACGTGGATCACCTGGCCGCTCACGTAGGCTGCATCGCTGCTGGCCAGGTAGACATACGCCGGCGCCACTTCATCGGGCTGGCCGGGGCGCTTCATCGGCGTGTTGGAGCCGAATTCGGCGACCTCGTCGGCATCGAAGGTCGACGGAATCAATGGTGTCCAGATCGGCCCCGGCGCGACGCCGTTGACGCGAATACCGCGATCGGCGAGGTTCATCGACAGCGAACGGGTGAAGGCCGTGATCGCGCCCTTGGTGGCCGAATAGTCCAGCAGTTGCGGGCTGCCCTTGTAGGCGGTCACCGATGTGGTGTTGATGATCGAAGCGCCCTTGCCGAGATGCGGTAGCGCCGCCTTGGTCATCTGAAACATGCCGAAGATGTTGGTGCGAAAGGTCTTCTCCCACTGCTCTTCGCTGATGTCTTCGAGCTTTTCCTGCGGGTGCTGCTCGGCGGCGTTGTTGACCACGATGTCGAGCTTGCCGAACGCGGCGAGGGTTTCGTCGATGACCTTGCGGCAGACCTCGCGATCGGCCACGTCACCGGTGAAGGTCAGGCAGCGACGGCCGTACTGTTCGACCACAGTGCGGGTTTCCTCAGCGTCCTGATGCTGGTCGAGGTAGAGAATTGCCACGTCGGCGCCCTCACGGGCGTAGAGCACGGCCACCGAGCGGCCGATGCCGCTGTCACCACCGGTGATGATCGCCACCTTGCCTTCGAGCTTGCCCGCCGCCTTGTAGTCTTCGCCGCGGTATTCCGGGCGCGGGTTCATCAGCCCTTCCTTGCCAGGCTCGGGCTGCTCCTGCGGCGGTAGGGTCTGATTGTCTTCAGCCATGGAAAATCCTCCGTCAAGGTTATGAGCCTGTCTTCGGAGGACTTGAACGGCGCAAGAAAAGTTTCTACGGGGCGATGAGAGGGCCCTGTACAGGGCCCTCGGATGGTCAGTTCAGCGTCAGCACGACGCGGCCGCGGGGTACGCCGCTTTCGACATACTGGTGGGCTTCGACTGCCTGCGCGAACGGGAACTGGCGGTCGAGCTGCGGCCAGATCAGCCGGGCCACGGTGAGCTGGTTGATATGCTGCAGCGCACGCTCCACGGCTTCACGGTTCTGCTCGATGCCCAGCTCCGGCTGCCCGGTGAAGTCGCACAGGCAGTGCAGGAAGAACTTGAAGTTCTTCTTGAAGGCCGCACACACCGGCAGGGCCGTTTCGTTGCCGCCGTTCATGCCATAGAGGATCAGCTTGCCCAGTGGCGCCATGACATCCCCGAGCAGTTTCATCTGCGAACCGCCACAGGCATCCAGCACCACGTCGACGCCGCGGCCTTCGGTCACCTTTTGCAGACGGCCGACCAGGTCTTCCTCTTCGGTGACGATCACCGTCTCCGAGCCCAGCTCGCGCAGGTAGTCGCGGTCCTCGCTGGTGTCACAAGTGGCGATCACCCGGCCGCCCAGCGCCTTGGCCAGCTGTACGGCTGCCGGCCCAGTGCAATGAGCCGCCTGGTTGATCAGCACGTACTGGCCGGGTTCCAGCTGGGCCAGCTCGACCAGCGCGAAATAGCTGACCAGCATCGGCGTGTAGTGGATCGCCGCCTCACTGGCGCTGAGCATGTCCGGGTAGCGCACCAGCGCCTGCTGCGGCAACAGCGCATGCTCGGCGTAGAGCGGATACTGATTGAGATCGTGGGCCGGGAAGCCGGCAACATGATCGCCGACGCTGAAGCCCTGAACGCCCTCACCCAACGCCAGCACCTCGCCCGCCACCTCGCTGCCGAGCCCGGCAGGCAGACGCGCGTGTCGTGGCGCGAGGTCCTGGCGCCAGAGCACGTCATTCCAGCTGACGCCGATGGCGCGCACGCCAATCAGCACCTCGCCTGGGCCGGCAACCGGCATCGCGCGTTCCTCGTGGCGCAACACGTCGGCCGGGCCGAACTGATGAAAACGGATGATGCGGGACATTTCGACCCCTCACTTACTACTGTGCGAACGGACTCTATCGTCAGTATCGTCACAACTCCAGTGAACGGCGTGGATTCCCATCGATAGTTCCCATGCGCAGTAATGATGGAACTACGTATGTATGCTTGCCGGCGCATTGCAGCTTTGTGCATTTCGAAAGCGGGATCGGGCATGCCGTTGGCAGCCGAAGCTGTCTAGAATGCAGACCACCCTCCAGAGCCGGACGCCTCCTGGCCCGGCTGCAGGCTCGACGTGAACCAGGTATGAATCGCAACGACCTTCGCCGTGTTGACCTCAATCTGCTGATCGTCTTCGAAACGCTGATGCACGAGCGCAGCGTGACCCGCGCAGCGGAAAAGCTGTTTCTCGGCCAGCCGGCGATCAGTGCCGCCCTGGCACGACTGCGCACGCTGTTCGACGATCCGCTCTTCGTCCGTACTGGCCGCAGCATGGAGCCGACCGCCCGCGCGCTGGAGATCGCCCAGCTGCTTTCACCGGCGCTGGACTCGATCTCCACCGCCGTTAGCCGCGCCTCGACCTTCGACCCGGCGACCAGCACCCAGGTGTTTCGCATCGGCCTGACCGATGAAGTCGAGTTCGCCCTGCTACCGCCGCTGCTGCGCCGCCTGCGCGCCGAAGCGCCGGACGTGGTGCTGGTGGTGCGCCGCGCCAACTATCTGTTGATGCCCGGCCTGCTGGCGTCCGGTGAGATATCGGTGGGCGTCTGCTACACCGAGGAGCTGCCGGCCAATGCCAAACGCAAGGTACTGCGCCGGCCCAAGCCGATGCTGCTGCGTGCCGACAGCATTCCCGGCCGGCTGAGCATGGAGGACTACTGCAGCCGTCCGCATGCGATGGTCTCCTTTGCCGGTGATCTCAACGGCTATATCGACGAAGAACTGGCGCTGCACGGCTGCAAGCGCAAGGTGGTCCTGGCGGTGCCGCAGTTCAACGGCCTGGCCAGCCTGCTTGCCGGCACCGACATCATCGCCACCGTCCCGGACTACGCCGCCGCGGCGCTGGCGGCCAACGGTGGCGTGCGCGCCGAACCGCTGCCGTTTCAGACCAGCCAGGATTTCGAGCTGTCCATGGCCTGGCGCGGCGCCCAGGACAACGACCCCGCCGAGCGCTGGCTGCGCTCGCGCATCCAGATGTTCGTCGGCGATCCGGATAGTCTCTGACAGGCCCGACGCCTGGGGCTTCGCAGCGCGTGCCGGTTAGACAGGCCCGCTCCCGCCAGTGATGCGCTGACCGGGTTTTCGTGGCTTCCAGCGTGGTCGCTCGGGAATGCCGCGTCGAGGCTTCGGCGGCGGCAGGGTTCATTCGCGGCCAATACCGCTCCCACGCATAGGTGAGCAATATGCTCGCGCTGCGCTGATAACGAATGCGCAACGATCACCGCCAATGATATTCACCTTCGCCTCGTTCGATTTTTGCTGAACGGCTTGACCACGCAGACTCCTGCCATCAACAAATCCGACTTGCGGAGTCAAGCATGGAACGTTCGTTCAACGCCTTGCGTTTTCCCCTTATCGCCCTGACGGTGCTGATCACCGCCGCCTGTGGCAAGGCACCGGAGGCCACCCAGTCGGGCATGCCGCCGCCCGCCGTCAGCGTCGCGGAAGTCATCGAGCAACAGGTGACCGAGTGGGATGAACTCACTGGCCGCCTGGAAGCGCCGGAGTCGGTGGAGATCCGCCCGCGCGTGTCCGGTTTCATCGACAAGGTGGCCTTCGAAGAAGGCGCGCTGGTGAAGAAAGGCGACCTCTTGTTCCAGATCGACCCGCGCCCGTTCCAGGCTGAGGTCAAGCGCCTGCAGGCGCAGCTGCAACAGGCTCGCGCCAACCAGCAACGTACCGTAGCCGAAGCCGAACGCGGCGAACGCCTGCGCAAGAAGAACGCGATTTCCGACGAGCTCGCCGACGCCCGCGTCAGTGCCGCCAGCGAAGCCCGCTCGGCAACCGCGGCGATTCAGGCGCAACTGGACCGCGCGCAGCTGGATCTCTCCTTCACTCGCGTGACCGCGCCCATCGACGGCCGCGTCGGCCGGGCGCTGATCACCGCCGGCAACCTGGTCAACGCCGGCGAGGCGCTGCTGACTACGCTGGTCTCCACCGACAAGGTCTATGCCTATTTCGAGGCCGATGAGCGTACCTACCTCAAGTACCGCGAGCTGGCGCGCAACGGCGACCGTGGCGAGGCGACCCCGGTCTACCTCGGCCTGTCCAGCGAGGACGGTCACCCGCACCTGGGCCACATGGACTTCGTCGACAACCAGGTCGACCCGCGCACCGGCACCATCCGCGGTCGCGCCGTGTTCGACAACCGCGACGGCAGCTTCACCCCCGGCCTGTATGCACGCCTGAAGCTGGTCGGCAGCGCCATCTACGACGCCGTGCTGATCAAGGACGTCGCCGTCGGTACGGATCTGGGCAAGAAATTCGTACTGGTGCTGGCCGAAGACGGCACCGTCGCCTACCGGCCGGTCGAGCTCGGTCCCAAGCTCGAAGGGCTGCGCATCGTCCGCAGTGGCCTGGCCAAGGGCGAAAGCATCGTGGTCAATGGCCTTCAGCGGGTACGGCCGGGCAGCCAGGTGCAGCCGGAATCAGTGCCGATGGCCGACGCCGAAACGCTGGCCACCCTGCGCCAACAGAACCGTGCGATCAGCGAGGCGATGAAACCGCAGGTCGTCGAGCGCAGCCTGGCTCAGCGTCCTAGCAGCTGAGCACCTCCCGCAACTGACCTGAACTCCGGCGCGCCTGCCGCGCCAATCCGATCGATCCGCCAGGGCGCCAGACGCGCGCCCTACCCCGGAGTGCGCCATGAATTTCTCGCAATTCTTCATCAAGCGGCCGATTTTCGCCGCCGTGCTGTCGCTGGTGATCCTCATCGGCGGGGCCATCTCGCTGTTCCAGTTGCCGATCAGCGAATACCCCGAAGTCGTCCCGCCCACCGTGGTGGTACGTGCCTACTTCCCTGGCGCCAACCCCAAGGTGATTGGCGAAACCGTCGCATCCCCGCTGGAGCAGGCCATCACCGGCGTCGAGGGCATGCTCTACATGTCGTCCCAGGCGACCGCCGACGGCAAGCTGACCCTGACCATCACCTTTGGCCTGGGCACTGATCTGGACAACGCCCAGGTGCAGGTGCAGAACCGCGTCACGCGCACCATGCCGACCTTGCCCACCGAGGTGCAGCGCCTCGGCGTGACCGTGGACAAGGCCTCGCCGGACCTGACCATGGTGGTGCACCTGACCTCGCCGGATCAGCGCTACGACATGCTCTACCTGTCCAACTACGCCGCACTCAACGTCAAGGACGAGCTGGCGCGGCTGGATGGCATCGGTGATGTGCAGCTGTTCGGCATGGGCGATTACTCCCTGCGCGTCTGGCTCGACCCGGAGAAGGTCGCCTCGCGCAACCTCACCGCATCGGACGTGGTCAACGCCATTCGCGAGCAGAACCGCCAGGTCGCTGCAGGTTCTCTGGGCGCACCGCCGGCACCGGGCGCGACGGACTTCCAGCTGTCGATCAACACCCAGGGCCGTCTGGTCACCGAGGAAGAATTCGAGAACATCATCATCCGCGCCGGCGAAGACGGTTCGATCACCCGCCTGCGGGACATCGCCCGTGTCGAACTGGGCTCCAGCCAGTACGCGCTGCGTTCGCTGCTGAACAACCAGCCCGCCGTCGCCATTCCGGTATTCCAGCGCCCGGGTTCGAACGCCATCGAAATCTCCGATTCGGTACGGGCACGCATGGCAGAGCTGAAACGCGACTTCCCGGAAGGCGTGGACTACGAGATCGTCTACGACCCGACCATCTTCGTGCGCGGCTCCATCGAGGCGGTGGTGCACACCCTGCTCGAGGCCATCGTGCTGGTGGTGCTAGTGGTGATCCTGTTCCTGCAGACCTGGCGCGCCTCGATCATTCCGCTGGCCGCCGTGCCGGTGTCGCTGATCGGCACCTTCGCGGTCATGCACCTGCTCGGTTTCTCGCTCAACGCGCTGTCGCTGTTCGGCCTGGTGCTGGCCATCGGCATCGTGGTGGACGACGCCATAGTCGTGGTGGAAAACGTCGAGCGCAACATCGTCCTCGGCAAATCACCGGAGGAAGCGACCCGTCAGGCCATGAAGGAAGTGACCGGGCCGATCATCGCCACGGCGCTGGTGCTGTGCGCGGTGTTCATCCCGACCGCATTCATTTCCGGCCTCACCGGTCAGTTCTACCAGCAGTTCGCGCTGACCATCGCCATTTCCACGGTGATCTCGGCCTTCAACTCGCTGACCCTTTCGCCGGCTCTGGCCGCCGCACTCCTCAGGTCGCACGACGCACCAAAGGACGGCTTCTCGCGTCTGCTCGATCGGATTTTTGGCGGCTGGCTGTTCGCCCCATTCAACCGCATGTTCGACCGCGCCAGCCACGGCTACGTCGGCCTGGTGCGGCGCATCCTGCGCGGCAGCGGCATTGCGCTGGTGGTCTATGTCGGACTGGTCGGCCTCGGTTACATGGGCTTCGCCAGCACGCCGACCGGTTTCGTGCCACCGCAGGACAAGCAGTACCTGGTCGCCTTCGCCCAGCTGCCGGACGCCGCCACCCTGGACCGCACCGAGGACGTGATCAAGCGCATGTCGGAAATCGCCGGCAAGCACCCGGGCGTGGAGAACACCGTGGCCTTCCCGGGCTTGTCGATCAACGGCTTCACCAACAGCCCGAACAGCGGCATCGTCTTTACTCCGCTCAAGCCCTTCGATGAGCGCAAGGATCCGTCACTCTCGGCCAATGCCATCGCGGCAGATCTGAACGGCCAGTTCGCGCAGATCCAGGACGCCTTTATCGCCATCTTCCCGCCGCCACCCGTACAGGGCCTGGGCACCATCGGCGGCTTCCGCGTGCAGGTGCAGGACCGCGGCAACCTCGGCTACGAGGAGCTGTACAGCCAGGTGCAGAACGTCATCGCCAAGAGCGCGGACTATCCGGAGCTGGCCGGCCTGTTCACCAGCTATCAGGTGAACGTGCCGCAGGTGGATGCCGACATCGACCGGGAAAAAGCCAAGACCCACGGCGTGCCGATCGACGAGATCTTCGACACCATGCAGGTCTACCTCGGCTCGCTATACGCCAACGACTTCAACCGCTTCGGCCGCACCTATCAGGTCAACGTCCAGGCGGACCAGAAGTTCCGTCTGGCACCGGAGCAGATCGGCCAGCTGAAGGTGCGCAACAACCGCGGCGAGATGGTCCCGCTGTCGACCTTCGTCAACGTCACGGACAGCGCCGGTCCGGATCGGGTGATGCACTACAACGGCTTCCTCACCGCCGAGATCAACGGCGCGGCCGCGCCGGGCTACAGCTCCGGTCAGGCCGAGGCGGCCATGGAGCGCCTGCTCAAGGCTGAGCTGCCGAATGGCATGAGCTATGAATGGACCGAGCTGACCTATCAGCAGATCCTCGCCGGCAACACCGCAATCTTCGTCTTCCCGCTCTGCGTGCTCCTGGCCTTCCTGGTGCTGGCTGCGCAGTACGAGAGCTGGAGCCTGCCGCTGGCGGTGATCCTGATCGTGCCGATGACGCTGCTGTCCGCCATCACCGGGGTGATCCTGGCCGGCAGCGACAACAACGTGTTCACCCAGATCGGCCTGATCGTGCTGGTGGGCCTGGCGTGCAAGAACGCGATCCTCATCGTCGAGTTCGCCAAGGACAAGCAGGAAGAAGGCATGGACCGGCTGGCCGCGATCCTCGAAGCCTGCCGCCTGCGTCTGCGGCCGATCCTGATGACCAGCTTCGCCTTCATCATGGGCGTGGTGCCGCTGGTGCTCTCCAGCGGGGCCGGCGCCGAGATGCGCCATGCCATGGGGGTCGCGGTGTTCAGCGGCATGCTCGGGGTGACCTTCTTCGGTCTGCTGCTGACCCCGGTGTTTTATCTGGTGATTCGTGCCTTCGTCGAGAAACGCGAAGCCCGCAAAGCGGTTTACAAGGAGGCCCGCGCATGAAGTTCTTCGCTCTTTCCCTGCTCACTCTGGCACTGAGTGCTTGTGCGGTCGGCCCCGATTACCGGGCACCGCAGCCGGAACCGGCGCGTATCGACGGTGCTTCGGCTGCCGACTACGACCGCTCGCGTTTCGAAGCGGCCTGGTGGCAGCAGTTCGACGACCCTACGCTGGACGCCCTGGTCGGCGAAGCCCTGGCCGAGAACCGCGAACTGCGCATCGCCTATGCCCGCCTACGGGCGGCACGGGCTATTCGCGATGACGTCAGCAATGATCGTCTGCCCACCGTCACCGCGGGCGCCAGCGCCGATATCGGCAAGGCCCAGCAACCCGGCGTGACCGAACAGCGCGTGAATGCCGAACGCTACGACCTCGGGCTGGACATGGCCTGGGAGCTGGACCTGTTCGGCCGAATCCAGCGCCGCCTGGAATCCAGCGAGGCGCAGGCTGATGCCGTCGAGGCCGAGCTCTACCAGCTGCAGGTCAGCCTGATTGCCGAGCTGGTGGATGCCTACGGTCAGCTGCGCGGTGCCCAGCTGCGTGAGCGCATCGCCCGCGACAACCTGGCCAACCAGCGCAATTCCCATGAACTGACCGAACAGCTGCGCGAAGCGGGCGTCGGCAGCGAGCTCGACGTTCTGCGCGCCGATGCCCGTCTGGCGGCCACCGAGGCCAGCCTGCCACAACTCAGGGCGCAGCAGGCGCGTGCGCGCAACCGCATCGCCACCCTGCTCGGCCAGCGCGCCGATCAGCTCAGCGTCGACCTCTCGCCCCGCGAACTGCCGGCAATCGCCAAGGCGCTACCGATTGGCGATCCCGGCGAGCTGCTGCGTCGGCGCCCGGACATTCGTGCGGCGGAACGCCAACTGGCCGCGGCCACGGCCGATGTCGGCGTGGCGACGGCCGATCTGTTTCCGCGGGTGAGTCTGTCTGGCTTTCTCGGCTTCGTTGCCGGGCGCGGCTCGCAGATCGGCTCCAGCGCGGCGCGGGCCTGGGGCGTCGCGCCGAGCATCAGCTGGGCGGCGTTCGATCTGGGTAGCGTGCGTGCGCGTTTGCGCGGTGCCGAAGCGGATGCCGATGCGGCGCTGGCCAGCTATGAGCAACAGGTATTGCTGGCACTGGAAGAGTCAGAGAACGCATTCAGTGATTACGCCAACGCCCAGCAGCGCCTGCTCTCATTGCTGCGACAGTCCACGGCCAGCCGCGCCGCCGCACAGCAGGCGGGGATTCGCTATCGCGAAGGCACTGCCGATTTCCTCGTGCTGCTCGATGCCGAGCGCGAGCGCCTGACGGCCGAAGACGCTCAGGCGCAAGCCGAAGTGGAGCTCTATCGCGGGGTGGTGGCGCTGTACAAGGCCCTTGGCGGTGGCTGGGAAGTCCCCGAGCAGACGCCGCGAACGGCCGCGGCAGAGCAGTTGCAGTCCGAGGGAGGTCGCGCAGAAATGTGACACGGTGCCGCTCCCGCCGGGTTGGTTGGGGAAAGCGCTTTCAGTCGTCACCTATCTTTGGCATAAGGAGCGGCTGAAAGCCTAGAAGCGTCCTCGCGGTCGGTCCGCCTGGATGCACTGCCAACCAACCAGAATAAAGAGTCTTTCATGAAGCCGATCATTACCCTTGCCGGGCTTGTGCTGGCGGTCACCAGCGCATTCGCCCAGGCGGAGCCCATCGTCATCAAGTTTTCTCACGTAGTGGCCGAAGACACGCCCAAGGGCAAGGGTGCACTGATGTTCAAACGCCTGGCCGAAGAGCGCCTGCCCGGCCAGGTAAGCGTCGAGGTCTACCCGAATTCGACGCTGTTCGGTGATGCCACGGAGCTGGAGGCATTGCGCAACAACGAAGTGCAGCTGCTGGCACCGTCACTGGCGAAGTTCGAGCAATACACCAAGCAGCTGCAGGTATTCGACCTGCCCTTCCTGTTCGACGATATCGACGCGGTAAATCGCTTCCAGAAGCGCACCAAGGGCAAGCAGCTGCTGCGCTCGATGGAAGACCAGAACATCACCGGCCTGGCCTACTGGCACAACGGCATGAAGCAGCTCTCGGCGACCCGCATGCTACGCCTGCCGAGCGATGCCTCGGGGCTGAGCTTCCGTATTCAACCGTCGGCCGTGCTCGAGGCGCAGTTCGGTGCTGTCGGCGCATCGACCCAGAAGATCGCCTTCGCCGATGTCTACGACGCCCTGCGTACCGGCACCGTACAGGGCGCAGAGAATCCCTGGTCGAACATCTACAGCAAGAAGATGCATACCGTGCAGCCCTACATCATCGAGAGCGACCACGGTGTTCTCGATTACATGGTGGTCAGCAACACCCGTTTCTGGATGGGCATGCCGCACAAGATCCGTTTCGAGCTGGAAGCCATCCTCGACGAGGTGAGCTACATGGTGAACCGCGAGGCCGAGGAGCTGAATCAGGCCGATCGTGAACGCATTCGCCAGGCGGGAACGACCGAGATCGTCAGCCTGACCCCGGAAGAGCGCGAACGCTGGCGCGAAGCGATGCGTCCGGTTTGGCAGCAGTTCGAGCCGGTGATCGGCGCGGACATCATCAAGGCAGCCCAGACCGTCAATCGCAAGCAGCGCAATTGACCGCCGAAAGCGACGCCGCATAAAACGCAAAAGCCCCGCCGATCCGGCGGGGCTTTTTTTTGGGTGCCGGCTTCGCGTCCGGAATCAGGGCGCGTCCGGCGAAGTCGCAGCCGTCGGTGGCTGATCCAGCTGCTGGCTATCCCAGCCACCGCCCAGCGCGGCGATCAGCAGCACACTGGTGGTCAGCCGATCGCCCAGCAGGGTCAGGTTGGTGCGCTCGTTGTTCAGCGCGGTGGTCTGCACCGTGGCAACGCTGAGGAAATCTACGGTGCCTGCCCGGTACTGGTTCTCGATCAGACGCAGAGACTCCTGTGCCGCCTCCAGCGCCTCGCGCTGCACAACCGCCTCCTCTTCCAGCACCCGCAGCTGCACCAGGTAATCCTCCACCTCGCGGAAGCTATCGAGCACGGTCTGCCGGTAAGTGGCCACGGTCTGGTCGTAACTGGCTTCGGCACGCTCCAGTTCGGCGCGCCGGCTGCCGAAGTCCAACAGTGTCAGCGCGAGTTGCGGGCCGAGCGACCAGAAACGGTTGGGCACACTGAACAGATCGCTGAAGCTGCTGTTGCGGTAACCACCGCTCGCCGAAAGCGTCAGGTCCGGGTACCAGGCCGCTTCGGCAACACCGATGTTGGCATTGGCCGCCATAACCTGGCGCTCGGCTGATGCGATGTCTGGACGACGCTCCAGCAATTGTGAAGGCACGGTTAGCGGCACACCCGACAGCGCCGGGATGTCCTCGCGCACCGCGATGTCCAGCTCCGAGGGCGCAACGCCGATGAGCACGGCGATCGCATGTTCCATCTGCGCCCGCTGCCAGCGCAGGTCGATGGCCTGGGCCTGGGTGCTCTTGAGCTGCGTCTGCGCCTGGGTGACGTCGGATTTCGGCACGATGCCGGCCCGATACTGGTTCTCGGTCAAGCGCAGCGAGCGTGCGTAAGCCGCGACGGTCTGGTCGAGCAGGCGTTGATGTTCGTCGATCACCCGCAGCTGCAGATAGGTCTGCACCAGCTCGGCCTGCAGGCTCAGCCGCACTGCGGCCAAGTCTGCGGCGCTGGCCTGCATGCTGGCGCGGTTGGCTTCCAGATTGCGCCGCAGCCGGCCCCAGATATCCGCCTCCCAGGACGCACTCAGGCCCGCTTCGTAGCTTTCGCTGACGCCACTGCCGAACGAGCCGCCGCTGGTGTCCGAGCTACCACTGCCCTGCGCCGAACGGGTCACGCCGGCGCTGCCGGAAAGGATCGGGAACAGCTGCGAGCGTGCACCACGTACCAGTGCCCGGGCCTGACGGAACTGCGCCTCGGCCGCGGCCAGGTTCTGATTGTCGACATTCAGCCGGGCGACCAGGGCATCCAACTCGGCATCGCCATAAAGCCGCCACCACTCGCCACGCTCCAGCACATCGGCCGGCGCCGCGGCTTTCCAGCCTTCGGCCTGTTTGAATTCGGTAGCCACGGGCAGCTCCGGACGTTGATAGTCCGGCCCCAGGGTACAGGCGCCCAACGACAGGGCCAGCACGGCAGCTGCGAGGGGCCGCAGGGCATGCTTCAGCGATGAGGGGTTCAGCGACGACGGATTCATAGCGGGTTTTCCAGGGCGGCATCGGTGCGTACACCGCGCCAGCTGTTGAAACGATGACGCAGGCGGTCCAGGTACAGATAGACCACCGGCGTGGTGTAGAGGGTCAGAATCTGGCTCAGCAGCAGACCGCCGATGATGGTCAGACCCAGCGGCTGGCGCATCTCGGCGCCCTCCGCGCCGCCGAGCAGCAGCGGCAGCGCGCCGAGGATCGCCGCCATAGTGGTCATCAGGATCGGCCGGAAACGCAGCAGGCAGGCGCGATGGATCGAATCGGCGGGCGACAGCCTGTCGTTGCGTTCGAACTGCAGGGCCAGGTCGATCATCAGGATCGCGTTCTTCTTCACCACACCGATCAGCAGGAACAGCCCGAGCAGCGAGATCAGGCTGAACTGGTCCCCGGTGAGGATGATCGCCAGCAACGCACCGACTCCCGCTGATGGCAGTGTCGACAAAATGGTCAGCGGATGGATGTAGCTCTCGTAGAGGATGCCCAGCACGATGTAGACCAGCAGCAAGGCGCCGAGAATCATCAGTGGCTGGCCTTGCTGGGTGCTCTCGAAGGCGCTGCCGGTGCCGCCGAGGCGGCCCTGTACCTCACTCGGCATGCCAATGGCGGCTACCGCGCGCTCGATGGCCAGGGTCGCCTGATCGAGGCTGACGTCAGGCGCGAGGTCGAAATCGATGTTCTCCGCAGCGAACTGTCCGTCGTGGCTGACCCGATCCTCCTCCAGGCTGCGTTCGTAGCGGGCGAACGCAGCGAGCGGCACGCGCCGGCCATCCTCGGTGATGATGTGGATCTGCTCCAGCACCTCGGGGTACTGCGCGTAGCTGGGGTCGATCTCCATCACGACCTGGTACTGGTTGAGCGATTCGTAGATGGTGGAAATCTGCCGCTGGCTGAAGGCGTTGTTGAGCAGCGTGGTCACCGTACTCATGTCGATGCCCAGACGCTTGGCCGCATCGCGATCGATCTTCAGGCTGATCTGCTGCGCGCCCTCGCCGTCATTGGCGTCGATGCTGGTCAGTTCCGGCAGCGCCGACAGTGCCTGGGTGACCCGCGGCACCCAGGTGCGCAGGTCGTTCAGGTCGCTCGCCAGCAGCGTGTAGGAATAGGCCGAGCTGCTCTGCCGGCCACCGCCGAACTGCAGGTCCTGATCGGCCATGAGGAACATGCGCCCGCCAGGCACCTTGGGCTGGTTCTTGCGAATGCGCTCGATGACCTTCTGCGCCGAGATCTTCCGTTCGCTCAGCGGTTTTAGGCGCACGATCATGAAGGCGTTGTTGATGCCGCCCTGCCCGCCGATGAAGCCCGCCACGCTCTCCACCGCCGGATCCGCCAGCACCGCCTTGCGGAAGACCTCCATCTTCGGCTGCATGACCTGGAAGGACAGGCCGTCATCACCGCGGATAAAGCCGGTCAGCTGGCCGGTGTCCTGCTGCGGCAGGAAGGTCTTCGGCACCTGCACGTAGAGCACCACGTTCAGCGCGATGGTCGCCAGCAGGCTCAGCAGCGTGATGCGGCGGTGCCGCAGTGCCCAGCTCAGCGACCGGTCGTAGTGACGCAGCAGCCACTGATGGGCCTGGTGGCTCCAGCGCTGCAGGCGCCCTTCCTGCGCGGGCTGATGCGGTTTGAGCCAGCGCGCGCAGAGCATCGGTGTCAGCGTCAGCGAAACCAGCAGGGAGACCAGGATCGCCGCCGCCAGGGTGATGGAAAACTCGCGGAACAGCCGCTCGACGATGCCGCCCATGTAGAGGATGGAGACGAATACCACCACCAGTGAGAGGTTCATCGACAGCAACGTGAAACCGACTTCGCGGGTGCCGACGTAGGCGGCCTTCAACGGCGGCATGCCGTCGTCGATATGCCGGGCGATGTTCTCCAGCACCACGATGGCGTCGTCCACCACCAGGCCCGCGGCCAGGATCAGCGCCATCAGCGAGAGGATGTTCAGCGAGAAGCCGAACAGGTACATCACGGCAAAGGTACCGACCAGCGACACCGGCACAGCAAGCGCCGGGATCAATGCAGTACGCAGGCTGCCGAGGAACAGGAACACCAGCACGATGACCAGCGCCACCGCGATCAGCAGCGTGCGTTCGGCCTCGTGCAGCGTGGCGCGGATCACCGGCGAGCGGTCCATGGCGATGTTCAGATCGACGCTGCCGGGCATGATCGCCTGCAGCGCCGGCAGTTCGCGGCGGATGCCCTCGATGGTTTCGATGATGTTGGCGCCGGCCTGGCGATTGACGATCAGCAGCACGGCCTGCTCGTTGTTGAAGAAGCCGCTGTTGTAGCGGTCCTCCACCGAATCGCGCACCTTTGCGACATCGCCCAGGCGCAGCGCCGCACCGTCCTGGTAGCGGATGATCAGCGGTGTGTAGTCGGCCGCCTCGTGCAGCTGATCGTTGGCACGAACCTGCCAGTGGCGGTCCGCGTCCTCGACCATCCCCTTGGGTCGGCGCACGTTGCCGTTGGCGATGGTCTGGCGCACTTCGTCCAGCGACACGCCGTACTGCTCCAGCTGCTGCGGCTGCAGCTCAATGCGCACGGCGGGCAGCGAGCTGCCGCCGACCTGGATCTCGCCGACGCCGGACACCTGCGACAGCTTCTGCGCCAGGATGGTCGAGCCGATGTCGTACAGCTCGGCCTTGTCCAGCACGTCCGAGGTCAGCGAGAGCACCATGATCGGTGCCTGGGACGGATTGATCTTGCGGTAGGTGGGCATGCTGCGCATGCCGCTGGGCAGCAGGTTGCGCGCGGCGTTGATGGCCGCCTGCACGTCGCGGGCGGCGCCATTGATCTCGCGGTCCAGGTCGAACTGGATGATGATCCGCGTCGAGCCCTGGCTGCTGCGACTGGTCATCTGGCTGACGCCGGCGATGCTGCCCAGCGAGCGCTCCAGTGGCGTGGCCACGCTGGAGGCCATGATCTCTGGGCTGGCGCCGGGCAGGCTGGCTTGCAC
This sequence comes from Pseudomonas sp., assembly GCA_007713455.1. Taxonomy (GTDB): domain Bacteria; phylum Pseudomonadota; class Gammaproteobacteria; order Pseudomonadales; family Pseudomonadaceae; genus Stutzerimonas; species Stutzerimonas chloritidismutans. The sequence continues at coordinate 52,533 of VMRT01000007.1, read as the reverse complement.
GGTGATTACCGGGAAATCCATGTTCGGCAGCGGCGATACCGGCAGCAGGCCGAAGCTGACGCCACCCAGCAACAGGATCGCCAGACTGAGCAACATGGTCGCCACGGGACGGGCGATAAAGGGCGCGGAAAGGTTCATGCCCGCCCCCGCACGATCGCAGGCCGGCTCACGCTTGAGCCTCCACCAGCGGCTCGCGACGACGCCCGAAGCGCCGGCCGAGGCGGTCGAAGAACAGGTAGATCACCGGTGTGGTGAACAGCGTCAGCAGCTGGCTGAGCAGCAGACCGCCGACCAGGACCAGGCCGAGCGGCTGGCGTAGCTCGGCACCGGAGCCGGATGCCAGCATCAGTGGAATCGCACCGAACAGCGCCGCCAGCGTGGTCATCAGGATCGGCCGGAAACGCAGCAGCGCCGCGCGATAGATCGCGTCCTGCGGACTCATGCCCTGCTGCCGTTCGGCCTCCAGGGCGAAGTCGATCATCATGATCGCGTTCTTCTTGACGATGCCGATCAGGAGGATGATGCCGATGATCGCGATCAGCCCGAGGTCGTTGCCGGTCAGCAACAAGGCTAGCAAGGCGCCGACCGCCGCCGAGGGCAGCGTGGAAAGGATGGTGATCGGGTGGATATAGCTCTCGTAGAGAACGCCGAGCACGATGTACATGGTCACCACCGCGGCGAGGATCAGCAGCAGCGTGCTCGACAGCGAGGCGCGGAACGCCTCGGCCGCACCTTGGAAGCGCGTCTGGATACCGGCCGGCAGGCCGATCTCCTGCTCCACCGCTTCGATCACTTCCACCGCCTTGCCGAGCGACACGCCGCTGGCCAGGTTGAACGACAGGGTCACCGCCGGGAACTGGCCGATATGGTTGATCAGCAAGGGCGCGTTGCGTTGCTCCAGCGTCGCCAGGCTCGACAATCGCACCGGTGTGCCGCCTTCGCTCTGCACGAATAGTTGCTCCAGCGCCTGCGGGCCGAGGCGGTTGCCCGCCTCTGCCTCCAGCACCACGCGGTACTGACTGGCCTGGGTGAAGATGGTGGAAATCTGCCGTTGGCCGAAGGCGTCGTACAGCGCATCGGTGATATCCGCGACCTGGATGCCCAGGCGCGCCGCGGCGTCGCGGTCGATGTCCAGATAGATCTGCAGGCCGTTGCTTTGCAGGTCGCTGGCCACATCGGTCAGCTCCGTCCGCTCGCGCAGCGCCTCGACCAGCCGCGGCGTCCACTTCTGCAACAGCTCGCCGTCCGGCGTCTCGAGGCTGAACTGGAATTGCGTGCGGCTGATCCGGTCCTCGATGGACAGATCCTGCACCGGCTGCAGGTACAGTTCGATACCTGGCACCTTGGCCAGCTCCGGTCGCAGCCGGTCGATGATCTGGCTGGCAGTCAGGTCTCGCTCGCCGTGGGGCTTGAGATTGATCAGCAGGCGGCCGCTGTTGAGCGTGACGTTGTCGCCATCCACGCCGATGTAGGACGACAGGCTGTCCACCGCCGGATCGGCAAGAATCACCCGCGCCAGTGCCTGCTGGCGCTCGCTCATGGCGCGAAAGGAGATCGACTGCGGCGCCTCGCTGATGCCCTGGATCACGCCGGTGTCCTGCACCGGGAAGAAGCCCTTGGGCACGGCGAGATAGAGCACGACGGTAAGGCCAAGCGTCGCAACCGCGACCAGAAGAGTCAGCGTCTGGTGGCGCAATACCCAGGTCAGCCAGCGCGAGTAACCGCCGATCAGGCGCTCGACCCAGTCAGGCTTGGCCTCGGCGGCCGTCTGAGGCTTGAGCAGCTTGGCGCACATCATCGGCGTCAGCGTCAGCGAAACCACCAGCGAGATCAGAATCGCCACCGCCAGGGTGATGGCGAACTCGCGGAACAGCCGGCCGACCACGTCCTGCATGAACAGCAGCGGGATCAGCACGGCGATCAGCGAGAAGGTCAGCGAGATCAGCGTAAAACCGATCTGCCGTGCGCCCTTGAGCGCGGCGTTGAGCGGTGTCTCGCCCTCCTCCAGATGCCGCGCGATGTTCTCCAGCATGACGATGGCATCGTCCACCACGAAGCCGGTGGCAATCGTCAGCGCCATCAAGGTCAGGTTGTTCAGGGAGAAACCGCAGACGTACATCACCGCGAAGGTGCCGACCAGTGACAGCGGCACGGCAATTGACGGGATCACCGTGGCCGAGAGCTTCTTGAGAAAGACGAAGGTGACCATCACCACCAGGAAGGTGGCGAGCATCAGCTCATGCTGCACATCGGTTACGGCGGCGCGGATGGTCTGGGTACGGTCGGTGAGCACCACCACATCCAGGCCGGCCGGCATGCTGGCCGTCACTTCCGGCAGCAGCGCCTGGATGCGTTCGACCACGTCGATGACATTGGCACCGGGCTGGCGCTGGACGTTGAGCAGCACCGCCTGGCTCTCGTTGGCCCAGGCCGCGAGGCGCTCGTTCTCGGCGCCGTCGATGATGTCGGCGACATCCTTAAGCCGCAGCGCGGCGCCATCCTCATAGGTGAGGATCAGCTCGGCATATTCCTCAGGCGTCTTCAGCTGGTCGTTGGCGTCGAGCATCGACACCCGGGTCGGACCGTCGAAGTTGCCTTTGGGCTGGTTGACGTTGGAGCTGGTGATCAGCGCGCGCACGTCGGCCAGCGAAAGGCCGTACGCGGCAAGTGCTTCCGGGTTGGTGCGGATACGCACCGCCGGCCGCTGGCCACCGGCGATACTGACCATGCCGACGCCGTTGATCTGCGCCAGTTTCTGCGCCATGCGCGTGTCGACCAGATCATGCAGTTTGGGCAGCGGCAGCGATTCGGACGTCACGGCCAGGGTCAGCACCGGCGTGTCGGCCGGGTTGACCTTGTTGTACACCGGCGGCGCCGGAAGATCGTTGGGCAGCAGGTTGTTCGCCGCGTTGATGGCGGCCTGCACTTCCTGCTCGGCCACATCCAGCGCCACGTCCAGCGAGAAACGCAGGGTAATCACCGAAGCGCCGCCGGAGCTGGTGGATGACAGCTGCTCGAGCCCCGGCATCTGCCCGAACTGGCGCTCCAGCGGTGCGGTAACGGCGCTGGTCATGACTTCGGGGCTGGCCCCGGGATACAGCGTCATCACACGGATCGTCGGGTAGTCCACCTGTGGCAATGCCGCCACTGGCAACAGCTTGTAGGCGATCAGTCCTGCCAGCAGGATTGCGATCATGCTCAGCGTGGTCGCAACCGGTCGCAGGATGAACAACCGCGAGATGTTCATCGCTCTTCGCGCTCCGCAGCCTCACCGCCCCCGAGCACCGGATTTTCCGCAGCCTGCTCGGCCATGCGCTGGCTGCCGACGACCTCCACTTCAGCGCCATCGCGCAGTCGGTCGGTGCCTTCCATCACCACCCGCTCGCCCACCTTCAAGCCGTCGAGCACCACCGTGGTCGCGCCGTTGGTAGGCCCGGCCTGCAACGTCCGTAGCTCCACCTTGTTGTCGTCGCCGACGACATAGGCGAAGGTGCCGCGCGAACCGAACTGCAGCGCCGCAGACGGAATCAACACGGCGTCACGCAGGGTCTCCACCCGCAGGCGCACGTTGACGAACTGGTTGGGGATCAGCAGCTCCGCTTCATTGTCGAAACGCGCCTTCAGGCGCAGCGTGCCGGTAGTCGCATCAATCTGGTTATCGATGCTCTCCAGCACGCCCTCGCCAAACTGGATCTTTTCACCGCGATCCCAGATCTGCACTGCAAGCTCATCGCCCTGGCGATAGCGCGTCAGCACCGGCAGCAACTCGCCTTCGGGCAGGGTGAAGCTGATGGACATCGGCTGGGTCTGCGTAATCACCACCAGCGGCGTGGTGTCGTTGGCAGCGACCAGATTGCCCACATCGAGCTGGCGCAGGCCGACCCTACCATCGATGGGCGAGCGAATCTGGGTGAACTCGAGATTCAGGCGCGCCTCGTTGACCGACGCCTGATTGGCGGCCAGCGTGCCCTGGTACTGGCTGACCAGCGCTTCCTGGGTATCCAGGGTCTGCTTGGCGATGCTGTCATCGGCGTAGAGACCGCGATAACGCTCGAAATCCACCTGCGCGTTCTTCAGCTGCGCGCGGTTCTGCTGCAAGGTGCCCTCCGCCTGCTGCAGCGCGACCTTGTATGGGCGAGGGTCGATCACCGCCAGCAGATCGCCCTTCTTGACACGCTGCCCCTCTTCGAAACGCAGCTCGACCAGCTGGCCACCGACCCGGCTGCGCAGATTGACGGTATTCAACGGCGTCACGCTGCCGAGAGCCTTGTTGAAGACCTCGAACTCACCTTGCTCCACCTTGGCCACGCGCACGGGCACAGGCCCGCCAAACGCGCCGAAGCCCGGCCGCCCGCCCGGCCGCTGAGGGGTTTCCTGAGGTGCAGGCCACAGCCACCAGACCAGCAGCCCGATGGCAGCTACGGCGAGGATGATGAGCAGCCAACGAAGGCTGGAACGCGCGGAAGAAGGATGAGCCACGGTCATGAACGGGGTTCGCTTGAAAAGGAGCGTGAACCATAAGCAGTCGCGAACCGCTCGCAAAGTGCCTTTACGGCATTTTTACGTATCGGCATGTATGAAGAGCCCCAGACAGGCCGGTGCGCGTCGGAACCATGTGCCGGGTCTTAAGTCTATTTAGCGTTCTTCTCGGGCACCGGGCTGCGAGGGGAAGAGCTGTAAGCAGGCCGTATGGCCTGCCAGCACGTCGAATCGGACATTGTCGTGTCGCTAACGGGCCATCATCGATGGCCAGCAAGGATCAAGGAATGAATGTATCGCTGGTCATTCTGGCGTTGACCGTCGCCAGTTTTCTTCTCGGGTTTCTTCGCGATCTGTTCATCGCCCGCTCCTTCGGCCTCAGCTGGGAAGCGGACCTCATCTTCGTCGCCCTGATCCTGCCGCTGTTCTTCGAGAACTTCCTCGGCCTCGCCTTGCGCGACGCCATGATCCCTTACCTGCAGAAGCTGCGCAGCCAGTCGCAGTCGCTGTTCGAGGCGGTCGCGCGCTGGCTTTACTGGCGCATCATGCTGCTCGGTGGCGCGGCCTGCCTGCTGATACTGCTGACCAGCTACTGGGTGCTGAACGCCCTGGCACCGGGCTGGACACCGGAACAGGTCGCCAACGGACAACTGGTCTTCTGCGTCGGCGCGCTGCTGATCGGCGTACAGGCCGCGCTGTACTGCCAGGGCGCGTTGCTCAACATGGACAACGTGTTCGTCATGCCGATGACACGAACCCTGCTGCTCAATGCCGGGGCCATCATCGGGATTCTGCTGTTCGAACCCAGCGGCATGGTGATCTTTCTCGGCATGCTTTTGCCGCAGTTGGCCCTGATCGTCGTGCAGCACCGCCGTATTCATTACCTGCGGGGAGAGGCGCAACCGCTGGAAAAAGGTCACGGCAGTCAGTTCGGCCTGGCATTCGCCCCGGTACTGATGGCCGCAGGCGCTCAGCAGGCGTGCATTTTGGCCGAGCGGATGTTTGCCTCATTCCTTGAGGAAGGCAGCATCACCATGCTGTCGTTCGCCTTCCGCATCGTCACCATCCCGCTGACGCTGTACGCGATGTCGGTGCTTTCCGTGCTCTTTCCGCAGTTCTCCTCCAGCTGGAACGAGCAGGATCACAACACTCATGCCGCGGTGATTCGCAAGGGGCTGCTGGCGACGTTGCTGTTCCTGGTGCCGGCCACCGTCGTGCTTTGTTCCTTCCCGGAAGCGGTGGTCGCGGTACTGCTCGAGCGCGGCGAGTTCGGCGCCACGCAAACCCAGGCAACCGCCTCGCTGATGGTCATCTACGCGCTTGGTCTGCCGTCGATGGGGCTCGCCCTGCTCTGGGGCCGCGCCCTGCTCGCTCAGCACCAGGTTCGCCTGTTTCTGGTAATCACGCTGATCAGCTCGGCCATGACCATCGCCCTGGATGCCGCGCTTTACAAGCACTATGGCGCCGCTGGCCTGGCACTGGCCTTCTCCAGCGGCGTCACGCTGCAGGCGCTGTTCATGGGGTTGTTCGTCTATCGCGCCTCGCCCAAGGGCGCCGGTGTGGCCGTGCTCGCGCGCTGGGCCGCGACAGCAGCGGTGTTGGCCGCCGCGCTGCACTTCGTGCCTCAGCCACAAGGCTTTATCGAACTCTGCGTCTATATCGGCCTGGTGCTGATCGGTTTCGCCGCCGGCGTGACCTTGCTCGGCGAGCGCGACCTGTTCAAGCCACGCTACTGGTCCATGCGCAAGGCCTGACGGCAACGCGGCGGTCCTGCATCGCCGCTCTTTCGATCATCACCGACAACAGAAACAAAAAGGCCGCTGACGTCAGACAGCGGCCTTTTTGTTTGAGCGTCGTTCAACCACCGAAGGCGAGCATTCCCATGGTGCTGATGCCTGGTGCGGTCGACCCTTTGCTCTCGACCTGGGTCATGCGCGGCTTGCGCTGCTCCAGCACGATATCCAGCGCGCGACTCGGCAAAATGTCGATGTCGTCGAAGGTGATGATCTGGCCAGGCTCGACGGCGCGTTTGAGCGCAGTCTTGCGCAGCAGACCGATCGGCACGTGATCCGGGTGCTCGGCCAGCTTGATCGCCTCGCCACGGAACTGGAAACCGCCGATGCCGCGCTCGATCAGCTCACCCGGCTTCATGGCGCGCTTGGCGATGGCCGCAACGCCGAGGGTCGGCTCGGTCGAGTTGTTGAGCAGCACACCACCGCCATTCAGCACGCGGCGCACGGTCTTGCCCACTTCCAGCGAGCAGAGGTGGAACGGACGCACCAGCGTGTAGAACGGCCCGCGGCCCAGCTTGAAGTACTCGATTGCCTGCGCCTGATCCTCGTCGTGCCTGCCCACCAGGAACACGCCGCCGGCCGGGTAGCCGGAAGGTATGACGTAGTCGACGATTGGCTGCCCTGCTCGCTCGGCCATCATGCCGAGCAGGCTGGCGCTGTCGTCCAGGTTGGTCGAGGCCAGCCCCTCCATGCCCCGACGGGTAATGGTGGCGCCCAGGCCGTTACCGATGATCACCTGCTCGATCTGCACCTTGGTGCCGTCGGTGAAGGACGTGGTCTGATCGACGCTGATCCCCTGTCGATTGGCCCAGTAGGCCATGTCTTCCGGTGACGGATCATGGTTCAGATAGCCCTTCATGTTGCCGTACACCAGCGGCTGAAAGCCCATCTGCAGCGCGTCTTCATGCAGGGCCGCAAGCGAACCTGGCTGGTCGCCCTCGGCTTCGGTGAGGAAACCCCTGCCAGCCAGGAAGGAGCCCGTGGTCACCTGCAGTTCGGCGTTGACCGTCACCACCTGTAAGCCCGCTTCGAAAGCGCGTTCGATAACTGAAGTCCCATGGAACACGTCGCCGCTGCACTCGACAATCAGATCGGAATGATCGATCAGCTCGTCCAGCGAATTGGTGAGGACGTCTGCCAACGGGAAGTCAGCCATCGTTGAGAGCGGTCGGCGTGTCAGGACGCGCGAGATTTCCATGTCCGGATAGTGTTTCTTGATTAACCGCACAAAGCCGCGGGCGATCATTCCGGTTCCGGAAACACCGATTTTCTTGATCTCTGAGGTAGGCATAAACTGAATCCATTCAATGGGCATCAGCGCTATGACAGCAGCTGAGCGAAAAGATTTTTGAAAAGCTGCCTATTTGCCACTTTTGCAGACTTCTCCACACCCGCGACGCTGAAGCCGGGCGGCATGCCTGAAAGTAGTTGTCTCGGAGGGTTCACGCTAATTGACGACGACGGGCGGTTTCGCACCAACCGATGGATTTCTGTCGCCAGAAAACGAAACGGCGAGTGCTATTGAAAGCCACTCGCCGTTTCGTCGTAGCAAGGCAGATCAGCCAAGCGAGGCGATGGCTGCCTCGTAGTTCGGTTCACTGCCGATCTCGTTGACCAGCTCGCTGTGCAGGACGCGATTCTGTTCGTCGAGCACGACTACCGCGCGAGCCGCGACCCCGGCCAGCGGGCCGCTGGCAATCGCTACGCCGTAATCCTTGAGGAACTCGGCACCGCGCATGGTGGACAGGTTGATGACATTCTCCAGCCCCTCGGCGCCGCAGAAGCGCTTCTGCGCGAACGGCAGGTCGGCGGAGATGCACAGCACCACGGTGTTTTCCAAGGCATTGGCCTGAGCATTGAACTTGCGCACCGAGGTGGCGCAGGTCGGTGTATCGATGCTCGGGAAGATGTTGAGAATCTTGCGCTTGCCGGCAAGGCTCGACAGCTCGACATCGGAAAGGTCAGCGCCCACCAGGCGGAACGCCTTGGCCTGCTGGCCGGCCTGGGGGAAGTCACCGGCCACTTGGATCGGTGTGCCTTTCAGGGTGATTTCAGTCATTTGCTTCGCTCCTCGATATGAATAGGCATAAAAAAGGTCGTGGAACGCGCAGCTCCACGACCTGGGTGGTCGACACGGGCTTGTTCCTGTTGCACGACCGATGCAGCGCTGGCTGGCCTGCACCGGTCGCTATCGGACATCAGCTACGTGCGAAATATTCCTTGGTCAGCTTGACCACTACCGGACTCAGCAGCAACAGCGAAACCAGGTTGGGGATCGCCATCAGGCCGTTGAGGGTATCGGCCAACAGCCAGGCGAAGTCGAGCTGGGCGATGGCGCCGAACGGCACTGCCAGAACCCAGATCACGCGGAACGGCCAGATGGCTCGCGTGCCGACCAGGAACTCCCAGCACTTCTCGCCGAAATAGCTCCAGCCAAGGATTGTGGTAAAGGCGAAGACCACCAGCGCGATGGTCAGGATGATGCCACCGATGCCCGGCATAGCCGACTCGAAGGCTGCCGCGGACAGCGCCGCACCGCTTTCGCCGCTGGTCCAGACCCCGGTGCAGATGATCGCAAGACCAGTCATCGAGCATACGATGATGGTGTCGATGAACGTACCCAGCATGCCGATCATGCCCGAGCGCACCGAGCTGGTGGTGGTGCCAGCCGCCTGAGCGATACCGGCGGTGCCGAGGCCCGCCTCGTTGGAGAAGATGCCGCGAGCAACACCGAAGCGAATCGCCGCCATGACCGCGGCGCCGGCGAAGCCGCCGGTCGCGGCGATCGGGGTGAAAGCGTGGGTGAAGATCAGATCGAAGGCTGCCGGAATCGCCGAAGCGTTGACCACCAGCACCACTACAGCAGCGATCAGGTAGGCCAGACACATGAACGGCACCAGCGAGGCGGCGACCACACCGATGCGGCGAATACCGCCGAGGATCACCAGGCCGACGATCACCATGGTGATCAGGCCGGTCGCCCACAGCGGCACCGAGAAGGTGGTTTCCAGCGCGTGGGCCATGCTGTTGACCTGCACCATGTTGCCGATGCCGAAGCCGGCCAGGCCACCGAAAATGGCGAAGGCGGTACCCAGCCAGATCCACTTCTTGCCCAGGCCGTTCTTGATCGCGTACATCGGGCCGCCAACGTGCTCGCCGCGGTCGTCCTTCTCACGGTAGTGGACCGCCAGTACGACTTCGCAGTACTTGGTGGCCATACCCACCAGCGCGGTGCACCACATCCAGAACAGCGCACCCGGCCCGCCGAGGAAGATGGCCGTGGCCACGCCTGCGATGTTGCCGGTACCCACGGTCGCCGCCAGCGAGGTCATCAGCGCCTGGAAAGGGCTGATTTCGCCAGTTGCTTCGTCACCCTTGGTGCGTCCGCGCCACATCAGCGCAAAGCCGGTCGGGATGCGGGTCAGCGGCATGAACTTGAGGAAGATCATCAGGAACAGACCGGTACCAAGGATCAGCACCAGCATGGGTGGGCCCCAGACGAGGCCGTTGACGCTATTGACGAGGTTATTCAGAAATTCCATTCGAGCACCTTATTTCTTATAGGCGAGTTCCCTCGCGTTAGGGTCGCGCTACCGTGGAGCCGTTGAAAAACATGACGCTTGTGGCGGTGGTTTTTCAGCGACCAGGTAACGGCGATTCCGATACGCCTCTGGAGCTTGCGCTGCGCTGAGGTCCGCGAGCGCTTTGCAAGACTCGTGCTAGAGCGTTGCGCGGTTATGACCGGGACGTTCGGAAGCGTGGATGCTACCACTGCATTCGCCCATTGGGCTCGGGGCAATCGCGCCAGATTCGATGATCGAATCGACGCGAAAACCAGACCGAACGGTCAGACCCCGACAGCTCGACTCAGTCGAGCCAGGAATGGCATGGAAAGCGAAATCAGCGTAGCCCAGTCTGGTGCGCCCGCCAGTGTGGATTGATGCAGTTTGGTGCGCCCGACCGATGAGAGCGCGAATGCTTCATCATGCCTCTGCGCCTCCTCGATCATGGCGCACCGGCGGTGTTCCGGCGCCGCGCAATCGATCAGAAGTCGCGGCGATAGAACAGGTCCAACGAGCTGGCCAATCCGCTGGCGGCTTCGAGGAAGATCCGCCGCGTCAGCTGATAGCGCAGCGCAATGGTATTCGACGGCTCGAACACGCCGACGCCATATCGCAATGCCAGCCGTTCCGTCAGCCGCCCCGTAGCGACCACGCTGGTGCCAACGCCGGTGCCTTCGGTGTCCAGCTGGAAGTCCTGTATGCCCAGGCGCTGCGCCAGACCACCGGTGATGGACGAGCTACCCGCCAGGCCAAGGCCCAGCGCCGCCTGTGCCAGCAGGTTGCTGTCCCCGGTATCGGCACCCAGCGGTCGCCCCAGTACCAGATACGCCAGTGCCTGCTCCTGACTCATGGCAGGCTCGGAAAACACGTCGATGCGTGGCTGCTCGGCGCTGCCGGTGATGCGCAGGCCGGCGATCACATTCTCCGCATCGATACGGCGAATCGCCTCGATGTTGAGGAACGGCTGGCTGATCACGCCAGTGAACAGCAACTCGGCGCGGCGGATGGTCAGTCGCTGTCCGTAGGCTCGGTATCGGCCGTTCTTCAGCTGCAGCTCGCCACGTGCATCCAGGTTGTCGCCAATGTGCAGATAGCCGGCGAGATCGGCGGTCAGGCCGAAGCCGGAGAAGCGCAGGCGGTCCTGGCCCACCTCGACATCAATGTCCATCTTCACTGCCAGCGGGGTCGCCGGCTCCTCGGCTTCGCGACCGATGATCACCGTGTCCTCGGAGACCTTGACCGTCGCCGGCGGTAGCTCGCGAACCGTGATCGCTCCTCGCGGCACTTCGACCCGACCGATGACCGCCAGGTCTTGCCCGCTGAGCACGATGCGCAGGTCGGGCTCGACTTCGAGGTCGGCGTAAGGCTCGACCACCACCGGCAGGCGACTGCCCTTGATCGCCAGATCCAGATCCAGTTCGTTCCGCCAGTCCAGCGAGCCGGCCAGACTGCCGCGTCCCTGCTCGCCGGCACGCCAGTTGCCGTCGATATTCAGCCGCTCACCCTCGATCAGCATGCGCACCCGCAGGTCTTCGAAGGTCGTCGGCAACTCGCTGCCGGCGATTTCACCGTCACTCAACAACAGCTGGCCGTTGAGTGACGGCTGCTGCAGCGTGCCGGCCAGCTGGCCACTGCCGTTCAGTTCGCCGCGCAAACGCTCGACCATCGGCACGAATGGGCGCGCCACCGACAGATCGAGACCACTCAGGCGAAACTCGCCATCGATCGGCTTGGCCGCGGGCCGCGGATCGATCTGCAGCTGCACGTCAAGCTCGCCCAGCTCGCCGCCCAGAAAGCGCAGCTGGCTGTCGATCCGCTCCGGCAGCAGTCGGCTGTTCAGCACCAGGGTCTGATAGGGGAAGTCGTGCCACTCGTCCACATCGCGAATGCGCAGCACGCCGGGGCCGGCGTCGACCCGAACCCGGCCATTGGGCCCGCCAGCGGGAAGATCCAGTTCGATATCGGCATTCAGTTCGCCCTGCCAGCGGAAATCTTCGGGCAGATAGTCGGCCAGGGTCTGCAGTGAGAAATCGCGCAGGCGATAGCGAATCTGCGGCTCCGGCAGCAGACGCTGGTTCTCCGCGCAGAGGCTGGCGGGCCCGGAGCGCCAGCAATGCGCACCGAACTCCAGTCGGCCATAGGCGAAACGCTGCAGTGTGGCCGGCCGTTGCAGGGCCCAGTCTTGCTGCTGCGCGCTGAGCTCGCCGCGCGTCAGCCGGCCAAGCCAATCCTCACCGCGCAATCCACCATCGAAAGCCAGCGCCAGGTCGAGCAAGGGACCTTGCAGCTGCAGCTCGGCCTGATGCCGTTCCGCCGTGCCTTCGGCATTGATCCGCAGTGCGCCGAGGTCCGTCTCGCCTGCGCGGATTCGCTCGGCGTTCAGCGCCAGCCGACCACGTTCCCCATCGGATAGCTGACCCTGCACGTTGAGGCGACGCAGCCGATTGTCCTGATAAGCGAGGTTGCGACCGTTCAGCTCGAGCTGCGCGCTCGGCGCCGCTGCGGTTCCCGCCAACGTGACCTCACCGTTCACTCGCCCCCTGAGACCGGGCCACAGCTGCGCCAGGCGGCCCAGTTCCAGTTGCAATCGACCATCCAGCGTCTGTGCCCAGGTGCCGTTGCCCTGTACGCGGTTATCGCCCATGCGCAGGTCGATGACCGGCAGATCCCAGCGATCGCCCTCGCCGTTGGCTTGCAGCTGCAGACGGGTATTCTGACCGCGCAGGCGCCCGGCGAGGTCGAGGCTCGCCTCGGCCTGCAGCTGCTCGTCACGCAAGGCGCCCTGGCTCTTCAGCGAACCGCCGAGATTGCCCGGCAGTTCGGCCAGCCAGTACGCCGGATCGAGCTCGCTCAGCGTCAGGTCGGTTTTCCAGTCGATGCCCGCGGCGAAGCCGACGCTCAACGAACCCGTCGCACTGCCCTGCCCGGCTTGCAGCTGCAGTTGCGGCAGATGCACCGCTTCGAGATTGCCGCTGACCGGGCTGTTCAGTGTGAAATCCCCGGCCGGGCCAGTCATGGCCGATTCGAAATTGCCGAGATAGCTGCCGTCGTCGTACTGAATCTGCGCCTTGAGCTCGCGCAGCGTCACCGGCGGCTCTTCGATCGCCGGGTAGAGCCGTCGCCAGGGAAAATCGCGCCAGAGCAGATCGGCATTCGCGGTCAGGCCGTCCTGCCAGTCGACATCGCCACTCAGCCGCACATCGCGCTGCTGCCCCGCATCCAGCTCGAGCATCTCGATCTGCGCTCCGCTCGGACTGACGACGCCCTCCAGCGCCAGCCGCACTGCGCCGCCCTCGCCCGGCAGTTCGGTGGTACCGAGCAGCCGGTAGCCGTCCTGCAGGTTGCCACTCGCTGTCAGCTCCAGATCGTTCAGGCGCAGGGTGTCCGGCAGATCGGGCAGCGGCTTGAACCCGTCGGCGTTCAGCCGCAGCGTCGCCGGCAATTGCTCATCGAGGGCCCGCAGCTGCCCGCTGAGGGTGCCGTCGAGATAGCCCTGGCTTTGCACCTGCAACTGCAGCTGCTCGCGCAGGGCGCCATCCACGGCGATCATCAGCGCCCACGGCTGTTCGTCCGGCGACTGCAACGCGGCCTGCCCGTCCAGCGTCAACGGCCAATCACCGCTGGGCTGCAGTCGACCAGTCACTGACAGGTCCACATCCGCCCTGCGCAGGTCGAGGCGCTGGATATCCAGGCCATCCGCACGCCAATTTGCCTGCAGATGCAGGTTTCGCACCTGCTCGCTTTCATTGAGCGTCACCCGGCCGATTTCGATGCGTTCGACTTGCAGCGCCAGCGGCAGATCGAGCTCAGGCAAGCTGAAGGGCTCCGCCGCCGGGTCAGGCTCGCTGGGCGGGAAGCTGAGGTCGATGTCGCCAGTGACCAGCTCGTCGATGCACAGCGTGCGCTTGAGCAGGCATACCGGCGACCAGGCAAGACGGGGCTGTTGCACTTCGACACGGCTGCCGTTCTGCTCCCAGATCAGCCGCTCGGCCTGCCAACGCTGGCCGAGTCGGCCCTCGAACGCTTCGACCGTCAGCCCCGGCACTTGCCCCAGCAGCCAGCGGCTGCCGCTGGCGGTGCCGAGCAGCACGGCGGTGACGATGAGCACGAGCAGTATCAGCCCAAGCAGCGTCCAGCCAAGCCCACGCAGTACCCGCATCACAGCTCCGGCCCCATGGAGAAATGCAGGCGGACGCCACCGTCGCCGTCCAGCGGATGAGCGACATCGACGCGAATCGGGCCGACCGGCGATACCCAGCGCACACCGACGCCAACGGCACTTTTCAGCGTGGGAATTTCCAGCGAGTTGAAGGCGTTGCCCTGATCGACGAAGGTCGCGACACGCCATTTCTCGGCGATCGAATACTGATACTCGGCGCTGACCGCGAACTGATAGCGGCCGCCGATCTTGTCGCCATCGGAGTTGGTCGGTGACAGGCTCTGGTAATCGTAGCCACGCACGCTCTGATCACCACCGGCGAAATAGCGCAGTGACGGCGGCACGTTGACGTATTCATCGGTCCAGTTGCCGCCAAGCTGCACGCGACCGAGAAAGCGATGCCGCTGGGCCAGGGTGGTCAGCCCCCGCAGCTGCACGTTGGCGTGGACCAGGTCGGCGTCGGAAAGCACCCCGGCCTTCGCCGCGGCTACTTCGAACTGCAGGCGATAGCCGCGGCTCGGATCGATACGATTGTCGCTACGCAGGTAGCTGTAGGCGACGCCGGGCATGAGCAAGGTGCTGGTTCCGGAATCGTCCCCGAGGCGATATTCCTCGTGCTGCCACTTAAGCGACAGCACGCGCAGCCAGCCGCTGGGCAGCTGGCTGTGCCATTCCGGCCCGACCTTGAGCAGACGGCTGAGGCTGTCGGTGCCGGCGATCTCTTCATACTGGTAGCCGCCGACGAAGCGCAGCTTGTCGGTCAGTGGCGGGTCCAGCGGGATGTCGTACCAGAACCCGACGTTCTGCCGCGGCGCCGACAGTTCCGCCTCGGCCCCGTAGCTATGGCCTTGCGGGTTGACCCAGTGGCGTGTCCAGTCCAGCCGGACCCGCGGGCCGACGTCGGTGGAATAACCAAGGCCGAAGCCAAAGGTGCGCGGCTTGCGCGTGGTGAGCGCGACCGAAACCGGGATGCGCTGCTGGTTGGCGCCGCTCGGGTTGGCATCGACGCGCACGCCCTCGAAATAGCCGCTCGACTGCAGCGCCTGGCTGAGTTCGGCGATCAGTTCGGAGTCGTACGGTGTATCCGTCTCGAACGGCACCATGCGCGCGAGCAGGTCGTCATCGAATGGCGAATCCCCCTCGAAGCGCACGTCGCCCAGGCGGTAGCGCGGCCCGCTGTCGAACACCAGCTCGACGTCGGCGACGTTCTCCCGCGGATCGACGGCCAGCCGCTGCTGGGTGAAGCGGCCATCGAAATAGCCGAAGCGCGAGGCCTGGTTGAGAAACTGCTGCTTCACCTCTTCGTACCGTCCGTGGTTCAGCACATCGCCCTGACGCAGGGTGCGTTCGGCGACGCGAAAGCCGGAGAACTCAGCGGCAGGCCCGTCCAGCCGGACGGTGATGTTGCGCAGCTTCACCGGCTCACCGGTTCGCACACGCAACACCAGCGCGGGTTCCTCGCCCTCACGCACATCGGTGCGGATGCGGCTGCGGTAGTAACCCAGCGCTTGCAACGCCTTTTCCGCCTGACTCTGCGCGACCCGGCTGTAGCGCAGCAGCTCGCGCGCGTCACGGTCGCCCAGGTCGCCAATGTAGTTCTCGATATTTTCCCGGAGCGCCCGGTTCTCGGGCTCGATGCGAACGTCGAGTTCAGCGGCGCTGGCATGGATGCCGCTCAACATCACGAGTGCGGCTACCAGCGGGCCGATTCGGTTCGATTTGCACATGGCCAGCGATGCTAGCACGTGTTTCCGAGCAAGCCCGAACGTGCGGGCTAGACAGTGTGTAAGGCGATCTTGCGGTGGGGCGGGCATCGGCTGACATCGCGTGGCTTCAGACCAGTCAGACTGGCCCGCCGGGATAAAATTCGGCCACACCTAACGCGCCGCTTCCATCCGCCTGGGCGCTGGATGAAAGAAGATGTGTTCGACCACCGGGCCGACGGCGATCTGGCCGATCTCCTCGTAGCCCTGCCGCTGGTAGAAATTCAGGTAGCGTGGGTTGCCGGTATCGATCACCAGCCCCTGGGAGGTTTCATCCTCGGCGCACCACTCGTGCACCGCCTGCAGTAGCTGCTCACCATATTGCTGCCCCTGAAACTGCGGATGCACACCGAGCAACGGCAGCAGATGCACGGCGCCGGTCGGCAGACACGCCAGTACCGCCGCGTGGTAGTCCAGATAGCGCCTGGTGCAGCGGAACCCGGCGGTCAGCAGCATGCGCGCGCGCCAGGCCCAGCTTTCGGTGACATCCAGCCGCCGTTGCGGCGGCGCGATCAGCGCGACGGCTATCAGGCGGTCGTCCAGCAACAGCCCGAGTGCTGGTTGCTGCTGCAAGAAATGCTGGTTTACCAGCTCCCGTACGGTCGCGCGCACGCGCTGCTGATAGCCGGGCCGGTCCGCCTCGAACAGGTAGGCAAAGGTCGGTTCGTGACGGTACGCGTGATACAGCAGCGAACGGGTTTCGCGGTCATAACCACCATCGAGCGTGCGAACCTCGGCAGACATCGGCATGGCAACTCTCGGCTTTTTCCAGAGGGATGCTTGCAACTTAGCAGCGCTTCGCCCGCCCCGCCACGCCGCCGGAGCACCTGCCGTTCACGCTGCTCCAAAGACAATGCCGTTGCTGTCCGTTTCAGCGCGAAACTTGGTATGCACGGCGGCACGGCTCTAGAATCGGCGTTCTTTGCCCACGACAGATCGGCATCGGCAGCGCCGCGCCGGGTGTCCTTCCCCCTTGAGCCTCAGCCAGCCTTCACGGAATCCCATGAAAATCGTTTCCTTCAATATCAATGGATTACGCGCAAGACCTCACCAGCTTTCTGCGATCATCGAAAAGCACCAGCCGGACGTCATCGGCCTTCAGGAAACCAAGGTTTCTGACGAACAGTTTCCCCAGGCGGAGATCGAAGCGCTCGGCTACCACGTCCACTATCACGGGCAGAAAGGCCACTACGGCGTCGCCCTGCTCTCGCGCCAGGCACCGATGGAGATCCACAAGGGCTTTCCCAGCGATGACGAGGAGTCGCAGAAGCGCTTTATCTGGGGCCGGTTCGCCGATGCCGGTGGCCAGCAGGTAACCGTGATGAACGGATACTTCCCACAGGGCGAAAGCCGCGCCCATCCGGTGAAGTTTCCCGCCAAGACCAAGTTCTACGCCGACCTGCAGGCGTTGCTCGAACAGCAGTTCCGCCCTGAGGAATCGCTCGCGCTGATGGGCGACTTCAATATTTCCCCGCAGGACTGCGACATCGGCATCGGCGAAGTGAACGCCAAGCGTTGGCTGCGCGCCGGCAAGTGCAGCTTTCTCCCCGAGGAGCGCGAGTGGCTCGAACGTCTGAAGGGCTGGGGGCTGCAGGACAGCTTTCGTACCCTCAACCCGGAAGTCGTCGATCGCTTCAGCTGGTTCGACTATCGCAGTCGCGGTTTCGAGGACGACCCGCGCCGCGGCCTGCGCATCGACTACATCCTGACCAGCGCAGCGCTGCACCAACGCGTGATCGATTGCGGCGTCGACTACGACATCCGCGCGATGGAGAAGCCTTCCGACCACTGCCCGGTGTGGATCGAGCTGCGCTGACGACTGCTGCGCAATTCCGGCAGCGCCGCCCGCGCTGTCATTTATTGGTAACCGAACCGTCTTAATCTCGCGGCCTTCTACAAGGAGGTCGCGAGATGACGTCACGTGTGTTTGGACGGTTCTGGAATCGGGCACTGCCCCTGCTGCTGGTCACGCTGGGCAGCGCCTCCGGCAACAGCCTCGCCGCCCCGCCCACCCCGCCAGACGGATCGGCCGTGCTGCGCGTCCACGGCTCCAATACCGTGGGTGCCAAGCTGGCACCGATGCTGGTGGCCGGCCTGTTCGAGGCCAAGGGCCTGCAGTCGGTCCGCATCGCCCCGGCCGGCAAGGAAAACGAGCAGCGCATCACTGCCCTCGACGAGCGCGGTCGGACCGTGCAGGCACTGGTCGCCGCGCATGGCACCGGTACCGGATTCGCTGGGCTAAAAGACGGTACTGCCGATCTCGCCGCTGCTTCGCGACCGATCAAACAGAGCGAAGCGCAGAGCCTCGCCGCCCTGGGCGACATGCGCAGCGCCGGGAGCGAACAGGTCATCGCCATCGATGGTCTGGCGGTGATCGTTCATCCCGACAACCCGGTGCAGTCCCTCAGCGTGGAGCAGGTGGCACACCTGTTCGCCGGGCAGATCGCCAACTGGCGGGAGCTGGGCGGCGCGGACGTTGCCGTCGAGCTGCACGCGCGTGATGACCAGTCCGGCACCTACGACACCTTCAAGGAGCTGGTGCTGAACAGTCAGGGGCAGGCATTAGCCACCAGCGCCGTGCGCTATGAATCCAACGACGCCCTGTCCCAGGCGGTCAGCCGCCGTAGCGGCGCCATCGGCTTCGTCGGTCTCGCTTCCGTCGGCAAGTCGAAAGCGCTGGCAATCACCGATGGCGATTCCCAGCCCATGCCGCCGAGCCAGGCGCTGGTCGCCACCGAGGACTATCCGTTGTCACGCCGGCTGTTCCTCTATGCCGATCCCCAGAAGCAGTCCGCATGGACCCGCGAGTTCCTGAGCTTCGTGCACAGCCCGGAAGGACAGGCCATCGTCGAGAAATCCGGTTACGTGGCCCAGGCCATCGCGCCGATCAGGCTGCCGCTACAGACGACGATGCCCGAGGCCTATCAGCAGCTGGCCAAGGAGGCACAGCGACTGACCGTCAACTTCCGCTTCGCCGAAGGCAGCGCGCAACTGGACAACAAGGCCCAACGCGACGTGCAGCGTTTGATCGACTATCTCAACAGCCACGACAAGCAGATGAACGCTGCGGTGCTGGTCGGCTTCGGCGACGCCCGCAACGATCCCGCGCGGACTGCATTGCTGTCCAAACTGCGCGCCATGGCGGTGCGTCGCGAACTGGCGCGTGGCGGCATCCTTGTAAAGGAAATCAACGGTTTGGGCGATCAACTTCCAGTGGCATCTAACAGCGAAGCTGGCCGCATCAAGAATCGCCGCGTCGAAGTCTGGGTGTACTGAAACGAGTGCAAGATCGTATCGGCCGCCAGCCGCGGGCGTACTGTCCCGGTGCAGGCGCCGGGTTTAAGCTCGGGCGATTTCCGCCAGCAGGAATCGTCCATGTACCTCGTCTGTGGTGAAGCGCTTTTCGATGTGTTCGCGGCCTCGACCGACAGCCGCAGTCGTCTGCATCTGGAAGCCGTTGCAGGTGGCTCGCCGTTCAACGTTGCCGTCGGGCTGGCCCGGTTGGGCGCGCAGGCCGCGCTGCTCGGTGGGCTCTCCCGCGATCATTTCGGTCAGCGCCTGCTAGAGCTGCTGCAGGAAGAAGGCGTTGCCACCGAGCATCTCGCCATCTTCGATGCGCCGACCACCCTGGCGATGGTCGCCATCGGCGCCGATGGCAGTCCGGTCTACAGCTTTCGCGGCGAAGGCTGTGCAGATCGCCTGTTGCATACCGAACAGCTGCAGCCGCTGCCTGCTGGGATTCGCGGCATCCATTTCGGCTCCTATTCGCTGGTGACGCCGCCGATTGCCGATACGCTGCTGGCCTTGCTGCATCGCGAGCATGCCCAGCGCCTGATTTCACTCGATCCGAACATTCGCCTCAACGTCGAACCCAGTCTCGAACGTTGGCGCGAGCGGGTCGAGGCGTTCGCCGAACGCGCACACCTGATCAAGGTCAGCGACGAGGATCTGGCCCTGCTCTATCCAGGCGTTGCGCCAGCGAGCATAGCCCAGCGCTGGCTGGACCATCACGCAGAGCTGGTGGTGCTCACCCGCGGTGCCGACGGCGCACAGCTCTTCAGCCGCAAGCACGGGCAGCTGGATGTGGCCGCGCATGCGGTGACGGTGCGTGACACCGTGGGAGCCGGCGACACCTTCCAGGCCGCGTTGCTCGCCTACCTGGCCGAACAGCAGCTTGACTCGCCGCACGGGCTCGCACAAATGGGATCTGCGCAACTGCTGGCCATGCTCGCCTTCGCCAGCAGCGCTGCTGTCATCACCTGTTCCCGGCGTGGTCCGGACCTGCCCTACCGATACGAAATTGTCTGACCGGTTTGGCCGTTGCGCCCTCAGCAGCTATAACCCTTCGTGGCCTTTCACGACAACGGACCCTGCATGAGAGCGTTGAAGATTACCGACCCGTCCTACGAGCTGATGGACGACCACCACGGCAACTCGCTGATCTATCGCGAGCACGGGTTCCCCTGCCCGCTGGTGCGCTGGCACAACCACAAGGAATACGAGCTGCATCTGATCGTCGCCAGCTCCGGCAAGGTGTTCGTCGGCGACTACGTAGGCAATTTCGGCCCGGACAGCCTGTTCCTCACCGGCCCGCACCTGCCGCACAACTGGATCAGCCAGGTCGAGGACGGCGAGGTCGTGGCCAAACGCGACATGCTGGTCAACTTCACGGACGAGATGCTCGAAGCGGGCCACGCTGTCTTCTCCGAGCTGCGGACCTTCACGCCGATGCTCGAGCGCTCGCGCTACGGAATCGAGTTTCGCTGTTCGCAGACCATCGCCCTGGCACGCCAACTGATGCAGCAGATCGCCGACAGCCGCGGCGCCACCCGCCTCGGCTATTTCCTGATCATGCTCGAGCTGCTTGCCAGGTGCGACGACTACCAGCTGCTCTCCGGCGCCACTTCGGCACAGTTGAGCGACGAGCAGCAGGCCGACCGGACCAACATGGCGGTCAACTACATCTTCGAACACTACATGCGCGAGCTGCCCCTGGAGGAAGTCGCCAGCCATCTCGGAATGAAACCCACCTACTTCTCGCGCTTCTTCAAGCGCGCCACCGGGCGCTGCTACGTCGAGTTCGTCAACAGCCTGCGCATCAGCAAATCCTGCGAACTGCTGCTCGATCAAGACAAGCCGGTCACGGATGTCTGCTTCGAATCGGGTTTCAACAACCTGTCCAATTTCAATCGCCGCTTCCAGCAGCTCAAGGGCATGACCCCATCGTGCTATCGACGCCTCGTCGAACAACGCCTGACCGAGCAGAACCTGGCCAGCTGATACGCTTCCGGCCGGCTGGCTCCAGCGCCCTCTTCCTCGCCCGCTGCTCCACTCGCGTCTTTATGATCGTGGCAAGGCCTCGTTCTTGAGCCCCTGCGACAGGTCTTGACGGTGCCGCTGCGGGCAGCCCACCGCGGTCAAGCGAGTGCAAAAAAGTATCGAAGCGAGTGCAGTCACGGCTTTGTCGCGGGGCCGCTGCCGGCGTTGTAATGCCTGCCAGACGCTCGTAGCGCAGTACGCGGGTAACAACAAAAACAATAAGTGCTTCCAGGCCCTGATCTGGAAGAGGAGTCCACGAATGAAAGCACTCAACTTGCTGCTCGGTACCGCCTGCATGGCCTCGATTGCGCTGGCCCAGGCCGCCGAAACCCTCACCGTTGCCACCGTCAACAACGCGGACATGATCCGCATGCAGCGGCTCTCCAAGACCTTCGAACAGCAGAATCCCGGCATCAAGCTCAACTGGGTGGTGCTCGAAGAGAACGTGCTGCGCCAACGCCTGACCACCGATATCGCCACCCAGGGCGGCCAGTTCGACGTGCTGACCATCGGCATGTACGAAGCCTCGCTCTGGGGCGATAAGGGTTGGCTGGCGCCGATGAAGGACCTTCCCGAAGACTACGATCTGGATGATGTCTTCCGTTCGGTACGTGAGGGCCTTTCGGTCGACGGGACGCTCTACGCCCTGCCGTTCTATGCCGAAAGCTCGATGACCTACTACCGTACCGACCTGTTCGAACAGGCCGGTCTGGACATGCCCGAGCACCCGACCTGGACTCAGATCGCCGAGTTTGCCGAAAAGCTGCACAAGCCTGGCGAGGACCAGTACGGCATCTGCCTGCGCGGCAAGGCCGGCTGGGGCGAGAACATGGCGCTGGTCACTACCGTCGCCAACGCCTTCGGCGCGCGCTGGTTCGACGAGAAGTGGCAACCCGAATTCGACGGTCCCGAATGGACCAAGGCCGCCAACTTCTACGTGGACCTGTTGAGCAAGTACGGTCCGCCAGGCGCTTCCAGCAATGGCTTCAACGAAAACCTGGCCCTGTTCAACAGCGGCAAGTGCGCCATGTGGGTCGACGCAACGGTAGCGGGCTCGTTCGTCACTGATACATCGCAAAGCAAGGTCGCCGACAAGGTGGGCTTCACCTTTGCCCCGCAGGAAGACACCGACAAGGGTTCCGCCTGGCTTTACTCCTGGGCGTTGGCAATCCCGACCAGCTCGCAACAAAAGGACGCCGCCAAGCAGTTCGCCGCCTGGGCGACCTCCAAGGACTACGCCAAGCTCGTTGCCGAAACCGATGGCGTGGCCAATGTGCCGCCGGGTACGCGCGAATCGACCTACAACGACGAGTACATGGCCGCAGCGCCGTTCGCCAAGATCGCCCTGGAGTCGTTGAAGCAGGCTGATCCCGCCTCGCCATCGGCCAAGCCGGTTCCTTATGTCGGCATCCAGCTGGTGACCATTCCGGAGTTCCAGGCCATCGGCACCCAGGTCGGCAAGATGTTCGCAGCCGCCCTTACCGGACAGATGCCGGTCGAGCAGATGCTGACCGCGGTGCAGCAATCCACGACGCGGGAAATGAAGCGCGCCGGCTATCCCAAGTAAGCATCCAAAGCAGGCAATGTCCCTTCCTAATCGAAGGTGAATACCGGACAGGGCTCGCCCGAGCCCTTAAGGCCTTCTTACAGCCGGAGCACCCCCATGGCCACCTCATCCGCAGCCTTGCCCAAGGCACCTGTCACCGAATCGGCAGGCGAGCCGAGCGAGCGTAAGCCACGCCGCTTCGGCCCCAGCTGGTTCCTCGTCAGCCCGTCCGTTGCACTGTTGCTGCTGTGGATGCTGGTTCCGCTGTCGATGACCGTCTACTTTTCGGTGATCCGCTACAACCTCCTATATCCCGGTGAGAACGATTTCGTCGGGCTGGAGAACTTCCATTACTTCCTGACCGATGCCGGCTTCATGCCCGGCATAGTCAACACCCTGATCCTGGTCGGCAGCGTGCTGCTGATCAGCGTCGTGCTTGGCGTGCTGATCTCGGCATTGCTCGAGGCGGCAGACTTCGCCGGGCGTGGCATCGTTCGCGTCATGCTGGTTTCGCCGTTCTTCATCATGCCCACCGTGAGTGCGCTGGTCTGGAAGAACCTCATCTACCATCCGGTCTCGGGCATTCTCGCGGCGGTGTGGAAGTTCTTCGGCGCGCAGCCGGTGGGCTGGCTTGCACAGCACCCGCTGGCGTCCATCGTGATCATCGTGTCCTGGCAGTGGCTGCCCTTCGCGATCCTCATTCTGATGACCGCCATGCAGTCCCTGGATCAGGAGCAGAAGGAAGCCGCCCGCCTCGATGGTGCCGGCCCCATCGCGATCTTCTGGCATCTGACCTTGCCCCACCTGGCCCGGCCCATCGCTGTGGTGGTGATGATCGAGACCATTTTCCTGCTTTCGGTATTCGCCGAGATCTTCACCACCACCAGCGGTGGTCCCGGCTACGCATCCACCAACCTCGCCTACCTGATCTACAACCAGGCGCTGCTGCAGTTCGATGTCGGCATGGCCTCGGCCGGCGGCCTGATTGCGGTGGTGATCGCCAACATCGCGGCGATCATCCTGGTGCGGATGCTCGGCAAGAATCTCACCGAAAAGTACTGAGGACAGATCGATGCTGACGCTCAAACAAAGTCGCCGCCTCAATACGCTAGTGGTCGGGCTGTTCGCCTGGGCAATCGCGCTACTGTTGTTCTTCCCGATCTTCTGGATGCTGCTGACCAGCCTGAAGACGGAGATCGACGCCTTCGCCACACCGCCGCAGCTCATCTTCACGCCGACGCTGGAGAACTACCTGCAGATTCAGGACCGCAGCGGCTACTTCAAGTACGCCTGGAACTCGGTGACCATCTCCTTCGGCGCCACGGCCCTAGGCATGCTGATTGCGATACCTGCGGCCTACTCGATGGCCTTCTACGAGACCAAGCGCACCAAAGGCACGCTGTTGTGGATGCTCTCGACCAAGATGCTGCCGCCGGTGGGCGTGCTGGTGCCGATCTACCTGCTGGCCAAGCAGTTCGGCATGTTGGACAGCCGCGCAGTGCTGATCATCATCTACACGCTGATCAACCTGCCGATCCTGGTGTGGATGATCTACACCTATTTCAAGGATATACCCCGCGACATTCTCGAAGCGGCCCGCATGGACGGCGCAACGCTGATGCAGGAAATGGTTCGCGTGCTGCTGCCAATCAGCAAGGGTGGGCTCGCCTCAACCATGCTGCTGTCGCTGATCCTGTGCTGGAACGAGGCCTTCTGGTCGTTGAACCTGACCTCTTCTAATGCCGCGCCGCTGACCGCCCTGATCGCTTCCTACTCCAGCCCAGAAGGGCTGTTCTGGGCCAAGCTTTCAGCCGTATCCACCCTCGCCTGCGCCCCCATACTGATTTTCGGCTGGATCAGTCAGAAGCAGCTGGTCCGCGGCCTGTCGTTCGGCGCTGTGAAGTAACGCCGCTGAGCTGAGAAGAACAACAGAGGATTCCGAACATGGCAGACCTGAAAGTCCACAACCTGAAGAAAAGCTTCGACGGCAACGACATCATCAAAGGTATAGACCTCGACATTCGTGATCGCGAATTCGTGGTTTTCGTCGGCCCATCCGGCTGCGGAAAGTCCACCCTGCTGCGCCTGATCGCCGGCCTCGAGGAGGTCAGCAGCGGCCGGATCGAGCTCGACGGACGCGACATCACCGATGTCAGCCCGGCCAAGCGCGACCTGGCCATGGTGTTCCAGACCTACGCGCTGTATCCGCACATGACGGTGCGCAAGAACATGTCCTTCGCCCTGGATCTCGCCGGCGCGGACAAACAGGAAGTAGCACGCAAGATCGAAGCCGCCGCGCGTACGCTCGAACTGGAGCCGCTGCTCGAGCGCAAGCCACGCCAGCTCTCCGGTGGCCAGCGCCAGCGTGTCGCCATTGGCCGCGCTATCGTGCGTAATCCCAAGGTCTTCCTGTTCGACGAGCCGCTGTCAAACCTCGATGCCGCCTTGCGCGTGCAGATGCGCCTGGAGCTGTCGCGCCTGCACCAGGAGCTGCAGGCGACCATGATCTACGTGACTCACGATCAGGTCGAAGCCATGACCCTCGCCGACAAGGTGGTGGTGCTCAATGGCGGACGCATCGAACAGGTCGGCTCACCCATGGAGCTCTATCACAATCCCGCCAACCTCTTCGTCGCAGGCTTTCTCGGCACACCGAAGATGGGCTTTCTCAAGGGCCGCGCAAGCCGTGTCGAAGCCAGCGGCTGCGAAGTCGAGCTCGACGCCGGTTGCCGGCTGTTCCTGCCGGTGAGCGGCACCACGCTGAACGCGGGCGATCCGGTCACCCTCGGCATCCGCCCGGAACACCTCAACCGTGGCAGCGAAGGCAACTGCCAGTTGACCGTGAAGGCGGACGTTAGCGAGCGGTTGGGCAGCGACACCTACTGCCACGTGGTCACCGGCAACGGCGAGCAGCTGACCATGCGCATCCGCGGTGACTTCACCCCGCGCTATGGCGAGTCGCTGTCGCTGACATTGGAAGCCGCCCATTGCCACCTCTTCGACAGCAATGGCGTTGCGGTCGGCCAGTCGCTGCAGCTGGCGGCCTGACGGCCCCATAGCCGCCCGAGCCCTGACTTACCGGCAGATCGCTGCGCCTGCAATGGCAGCGATCCGGCCCCCGGCTTTTCCACTTTCAAGCCCAGCGAGGCCCGAGATGAAGTTGAACGAAGCGAATCTGCCACAGCTGCCGGGCCCTATCGCGCGCCCCGATTACCACCTGGCCGAGGTCACCACCGGCATCGCCCATATCGGCGTGGGCGGCTTTCACCGCGCCCATCAAGCGGCCTACACCGATGCGCTGATGAACACCGGCGAGGGGCTGGAATGGGGCATCTGCGGCATCGGCACACGCGCCGAGGAACGTTCGATGCGCGACGCACTGGCCGCGCAAGACTACCTCTACACCCTGGTCGAGCTCGACGACCGGCCTGACACCGAGGTCCGGGTGATCGGCAGCATTCGCGACATGCTGTTGGTGGGCGAGGATGGTGCCGAGGCGGTGGTTGCCCGCCTGGCCGATCCGGAGATTCGCATCGTCTCGCTGACCATCACCGAGGGCGGCTATTGCCTGGACGACAGCACCGGCCAGTTCAATGCGCAACTGCCGCAAATCCAACATGACCTGCAGCACCCGCGTAGCCCGGTCAGCGTGTTCGGCCTGCTCTGCGCGGCGCTGGCCAAGCGCCGTGGGGACGGCGTTGGGCCCTTCACGGTGATGTCCTGCGACAACCTCCCCCACAACGGCGACGTGACCCGCAAGGCCACGCTGGCCTTCGCCGGCCTGGTCGATGCCGACCTGGCCGGCTGGATCGAGCGCAACGTCAGCTTCCCCAACGCCATGGTCGACCGCATCACGCCGATGACCAGCACGGCGCATCGCCAGGACC
Organism: Pseudomonas sp.; assembly: GCA_007713455.1. GTDB lineage: Bacteria > Pseudomonadota > Gammaproteobacteria > Pseudomonadales > Pseudomonadaceae > Stutzerimonas > Stutzerimonas chloritidismutans. The sequence continues at coordinate 26,024 of VMRT01000007.1, read as the reverse complement.
TGGAGCGTCAGCACGGCCTCGATGACGCCTGGCCGGTGGTCTGCGAACCCTTCGTGCAATGGGTGCTGGAAGACCGCTTCGTCGCCGGCCGCCCGGCCTGGGAAAAGGTCGGAGTGCAGTTCACTGACGACGTTGCGCCCTACGAGGAGATGAAGATCAAGCTGCTCAACGGCAGCCACCTCGCGCTGACCTACCTCGGCTTCCTGCGCGGTTATCGCTTCGTCCACGAAACTATGGCCGATCCGCTGTTCGTCGAGTACATCCGCCGCTACATGAACGAGGACGTCACCCCACAACTGGCTCCCGTGCCCGGCATCGATCTCGCTCGCTACAAGCAGACGCTGATCGCGCGCTTCTCCAACCGTGCCATCGCCGATCAGCTGGAACGGGTGTGCTCCGATGGCTCCTCGAAATTTCCAAAATTCACTGTGCCGACCATCAACCGCCTGATCGCCGATAACGCTGCCCTGGACCGGGCCGCCCTGGTGGTCGCCGCCTGGGCACTGTATCTGCGGGGCGTCGATGAAAACGGCGAGCAGTACCGCATCCCCGATCCGCGCGCGGATTTCTGCCAGTCTCTCGTCGAGGAAGACGACGGCCTCGCCGAACGCCTGCTCGGGCTCGAGGAGATCTTCGGCACGCAGATTCCGCGTTCGCTCGCCTTCCGCGATGCCTTCGAGCGCAACCTCCTACGATTGCGCACGCTGGGGGTCAGCGGCACCCTTGATCTGTTACTGACGCAGTGACGGGGTCCGGCATGTTTCTCGGGATCGATTGCGGCACTCAGGGCACCAAAGCGCTGTTGCTCGACGCCAATAACGGGCGCGTGCTCGGCCAGGGCTCGGCCGGCCACGATCTCATCAGCGGGCCCAATGGCCGGCGCGAGCAGGACACCGAGCAGTGGACCGCCGCCTTTGCCAGCGCCACCGCCGCGGCACTCGCCGAGGCCGGAGTCGACGGCGATGCCGTGCTGGGCATTGGTGTGTCCGGGCAGCAGCATGGCTTGGTTACGCTCGATGCCGCGGGCCGCGTGTTGCGCCCGGCCAAGCTCTGGTGCGACACGGAGTCGACTACGGAGAATCAGCGCCTGCTCGACTGGCTGGGCGGTGAACAGGGTTCGCTGCAGCGCCTCGGTATCGTCATCGCACCGGGCTACACGGTGTCCAAGCTGCTGTGGATGAAGGAGCAGCATCCCGCGCTGTTCGCACGGATCGCCCATATCCTGCTGCCCCACGACTACCTCAATTACTGGCTGACCGGGCGTTGCGTAAGCGAATACGGCGACGCCTCCGGCACCGGCTATCTCGATGTGCGCACCCGACAGTGGGCGTTCGACATCCTGCGGTATGTCGATCCCAGCGGCCGTCTGGAGGCGGCGCTGCCCGAGCTGATCGAACCCCCTCAGCCGGTCGGCCGGCTACGCCCCGAACTTGCCGTCCGGCTGGGCCTGAACTCCCAGGCCATCGTGGCGAGCGGCGGTGGCGACAACATGATGGGCGCCATCGGCACCGACAACATCCGCCCCGGCGCGATCACCATGAGCCTGGGAACCTCCGGCACGCTCTACGCGTTCTCCGGGGAACCTCGGATCAGTCCGCAGCCATCAGTCGCGACGTTCTGCTCGTCCAGCGGGGGCTGGCTGCCGCTGATCTGCACCATGAACCTGACCAACGCCAACGCGGCGATACGCGACCTGCTGGAGCTGGACCTCGATGCGTTCAACGCGCTGGTGGCGCAGGCGCCGATCGGCTGCGAAGGCGTCACGATGCTGCCGTTTCTCAACGGCGAGCGCGTCCCCGCCCTGCCCCAGGCCAGCGCCAGCTTGCACGGCCTGACCGCCGACAACCTGAGCCGCGCCAATCTCTGCCGCGCGGTGCTCGAAGGCGTGACCTTCGGCCTGCGCTACGGGCTGGACCTGCTGCGCGAAAGCGGCATTCGCAGCGAAAGAATCCAGCTGATTGGCGGCGGCGCGAAGAACCCGCTTTGGCGGCAGATCGTCGCCGACATGATGGCGACGCCTGTGGTCTGCACGTTCCATAGTGAGGCTGCGGCTCTGGGCGGGGCGATACAGGCCGCGTGGTGTCATGCCAGACAGCGCGATCCCGCGGCGAGCCTCGCCGAGCTATGCCAGCGCTGTGTCAGCCTTGACGAGACCACGGCGGTCGCGCCTGACACCGCCGCGGTTCTGGCCTACGAGCAGGCCTATCGGCGCTATCGACAACTGGTGGCCAGCATCTACGGTCAGCAGACGCCACCGGACCTGACGCCGGTCGCCTCCTGAGGCGCAGCGCTCGATTGGCAGGCAAATAGCTCATAAAATAGGCAAAGCCACGGCGTGTGGCTTTGCCTTTGGTCCTGCGCGCCTGGGACGACGCCTCAGCGGCTGCGCAGCGCCTCGCGCGGCACGTACTTGCCCAGCTCGTGACGAGCAATGGCCACCCGATGCACCTCGTCCGGGCCATCGGCCAGGCGCAGCGTGCGCTGCATCGCCCACCAATGCGCCAGCGGGAAGTCCTCGGAAACACCAGCGCCGCCGTGAATCTGGATGGCGCGATCGATGACCTTCAGCGCCACGTTGGGTGCGACCACCTTGATCTGGGCGATCTCGCTGGCGGCGATCTTGTTGCCTACGGTGTCCATCATGTATGCCGCGTTCAACGTCAGCAGGCGCGCCATGTTGATCTCGATGCGGCACTCGGCGATGTAATCGAAGTTGGCACCCAGCCGGGCCAGCGGCTTGCCGAAGGCGGTGCGGCTGACGGCGCGTTCACACATCAGCTTCAGTGCACGTTCAGCAACGCCGATAGAGCGCATGCAGTGGTGAATGCGACCCGGGCCGAGACGCCCCTGGGCGATCTCGAAGCCGCGGCCTTCACCGAGGATGACGTTTTCGTACGGTACCCGCACGTTTTCCAGCAACACTTCCGCGTGGCCGTGCGGCGCGTCGTCGTAGCCGAACACCGGCAGCGGGCGCAGCACCTTGACGCCGGGGGTATCCATCGGCACCAGGATCATCGAGTGCTGAGCATGCCGCGGCGCGTCCGGGTTGGTCAGGCCCATGAAGATCATGATCTTGCAGCGCGGGTCGCAGGCACCGGAGGTCCACCACTTGCGGCCGTTGATGACCCACTCGTCGCCCTCGCGCACCGCGCGGGCTTCCATGTTGGTGGCGTCGGACGAAGCCACGCCCGGCTCGGTCATGCCGAAGGCCGAACGGATTTCGCCGCGCAGCAACGGTTCCAGCCACTCGCGCTTCTGCGCCTCGCTGCCGTAGCGCACCAGCACTTCCATGTTGCCGGTGTCCGGTGCCGAGCAGTTGAAGGCTTCCGGGCCGAGGCCCGAGCTACCCATGATTTCCGCCAGCGGTGCGTACTCGGTGTTGGTCAGGCCGGCGCCCAGTTCCGATTCCGGCAGAAACAGGTTCCACAGCCCTTCTGCCTTGGCCTTGGCCTTGAGCTCCTCGACGATAGCGGTCGGCTGCCAGCGATCACCCTCGGCGACCTGCTGGTAGAACACCTTTTCGGCGGGATAGACGTGAGCATCCATGAACGCTTGCACGCGCTCTCTCAGCTCTTGAACCTTCGGGGAGTAGGCGAAATTCATGGGCGACAACCTTCTGGCAGGTAATGTTTTGTAGTTTTGAATGCTAGAGGAGGCCTGGTGATTTATCTAAGCTATTTTCCTCGTGTATAAACATTCATCACCGATATATGATCGGCGAATTCCGATACACGCCGGAGAGCACAACAATGAACCTGAACAAGGTCGATCTGAATCTATTCATCGTCTTCGACGCCATCTACACCGAAGCGAACCTGACACGCGCCGGGCAGATCGTCGGCATCACCCAGCCCGCCGTTTCCAACGCCCTCGCCCGCCTGCGCGAAACCTTCAACGATCCGCTGTTCGTGCGCACCGCCCAGGGCATGGTGCCGACGCCAATGGCGCAGAACATCATCGGCCCGGTGCGCAATGCGCTGCAGCTGCTGCGGGTGTCGGTGCAGGAAAGCCGGACCTTCAGCCCGGCGCAGGCGAACAAGACCTTCCGCATCAGCATGACCGACCTTACCGAGGCGGTGATGCTGCCGCCGCTGTTCCAGCGCCTGCGTCGCCTGGCGCCGAACGTGAAGATCGAGAGCATGCTGGCCAAGCGCCGCGAAACCACCAAGGAACTGGCTGCCGGCCGCTTGGATTTCGCCATGGATGCACCGCTCAATACCGACCCGCAGGTGCGCCACGTCAAGCTGCTGGAAGATCGCTACATCTGCGCCATGCGCCGCGGCCACCCGCTAGCCAAGGACAGGCTGACCCTGGAGCAGTACCTGTCGCTGTCGCACATCCATATTTCCAGCCGCCGCAGCGGGCTCGGTCTGGTGGATCTGGCGTTGGGCAAGATGGGCCTGCAGCGCAAGATCGCCCTGCGCTCACAGCACTACCTGATGGCGACCCAGGTGATCGACCAGACCGACATGGCGGTGACCGTTCCCGAGCGTTTCGCCCGGCGCCACAACCTGCACCAGGTCGATCTGCCGGTGGACATCATGCCGCTGGAAACCCACATCTACTGGCATGAAAGCACCGATCAGGACCCGGCCAACCGCTGGATGCGCGAGCAGATGATCGAGATCGCGCAGCAGGTCACCGCGCAGCAGGATCTCTGACCCGCTGGCGGGTGAAAGTCCGCCTCAGGCGCTGTCGCGCATCACCACTTCAAAACCCACATCGATACAACGCTCGGCAGGCTGCTGACCTCGCATCAGGCTCAGCAGCATCTGCGCCGCCAGCTCGCCGATCTCGCCACGCCGGGTGCGCACCGTGCTCAGCGCCGGATGCATCCAGGCTGCGGCCGGCAAGTCGTTGAAACCGGCAATTGCCAACCGCCCCGGCACGTCGAGCCCCAGCTGATGGGCGCGAAACAGCGCCCCGAGGGCCAGGTCGTCGTTGTTGAAGAACACCGCGTCGATCTGCGGATGCTGCGCCAGCAGCCGATCCAGCAGCTCCGCGCCAAGGCCGATGGACGACAGCTGCGGCGTCAGCAATTCCAGAGTTGGCTCATAGCGACCCGCCTGGCGCATGGCCTGACGGTAGCCTTCGGCGCGTTGCAAGGTCCGAGGGTCGAGCTGCGCGGCAGCGAAGGCGACGTGACGGTAGCCGCGCTCGAGCAAGGTGCGGGTCATGGCCGCGCCAGCTTCCAGTTGCGAGAAACCGACGCAGTAGTCGTCCGGCCGCTCGCTCAGCTCCATCAGCGTAACCATCGGTGCGGTGTAGTTGGCCAGCACCGCACGCGCGGCGTCGCTGCGCTCGAACCCGGTGATCAGCAAGCCGGCCGGCTGATGCGCCAGATAGGCGCGCAGCAGTCGCTCGTCCTCTTCGGGCCGGTAGTGGCTGACGCCGATCATCATTTCGTAGCCCGCCGGCATCAGCACCCGCTGGATGGCCTCGACGGTGTCGACGAACACCGCGTTGGACAGCGAGGGGATGATCACCGCCACTAGATTGGAACGCGAACTGGCCAGGCTGCGCGCCGCCGGATGCGGCACGTAGCCAAGCGCCTTGACCGCCTGCTCGACACGCTCGCGCAGCGCGTCGGAAACCAGTTCCGGTTGCGACAGCGCGCGAGATGCCGACATCAGCGAGCAACCGGCGCTGCGCGCGACATCCGAGAGGGTTACCCGCTCGGCAGAGCGGCGTCGGCGTGTGGTCATGCGCGTTCCATTGGTCGAAAGCGGCGGATTCTAGCAGCGGGCATTCTGGGGGCGCCTCCTAAGGTGCGGCCTTTTCCACTTCGGCCTGCACTTGGTCGAACAGATCCTGGCCGACCGCATCGATCACCGTCTGGATCGCCGGCTGCGCCTGCTCACGCATGCGCTGGATTTCCTCAGGACTGACCTCGTTGATCTGCATGCCACGTTCCTTCAGCGCCGCCAGGGCCTGGCTGGCCTCGCGACGGGTGTCCTCGCGCTCGGCATCGCGGGCCTTTTCCGCAGCGTCCATGAGGATGCCCTGCTCGGTCGCGGACAGCCCGTCCCACCAGCGCTTGGACACCGTGACAATCCAGGGGCTGTAGACGTGATTGGTCACGCTCAGGTACTTCTGCACCTCATAGAACTTGGACGAGAGAATGGTGTTGTAGGGGTTTTCCTGGCCGTCGACTGCCTTGGTTTCCAACGCGGTGAACAGCTCGGAGAACGGGAGCGGCACCGCATTGGCGCCCATGCGCTTGAAGGTGTCGATGAAAACCGGATTGGGCATCACGCGCAGCTTGATGCCCTCGAAGTCCTCGAGCTTCTCGATCGGCCGCGCACTGTTGGTCACGTTACGAAAACCGTTCTCCCAGTACACCAGCCCAACCAGGCCTTTCTCCTCGAGCTTGTCCATCACCTGCCTGCCTACCGGGCCGTCCAGTACCTGATCGGCCTGGCGCGGATCGGTAAACAGGAACGGCGTATCCCACACCGCCATCTCCTTGCTGATGCCGACCAGCGTCGCGGTCGAGCCGACCATCATTTCCTGCGCGCCGCCGATCAGTGCGTTCTGCATCTGGTTGTCCGAACCGAGGCTGGCGGAGGCGAAGGTGCGCACCTTCAGCTTGCCGCCCGAGGCCTTGGCCACCTCCTCGGCCAGCAGCTTGGCTGCCCTGCCCTGGTTGCTGTCTTCGTTGAGCCCGTAGCCGAAGCGGATCATGCGCGGGCGGATGTCGTCCGCGGCCTGCGCGTAACCGAGGCTGAGTGTGCTGCCGAGCAAGGCGGCAGCCAGGGTGCTGATGAGAAGTCGTTTCATGTCGCGTTACCTTCTTGTTGTTGGACGTTGGGTTGTTGAGCGCTGGGGTTGCACGACTGGCGCTACCGCAGCCAGGCCAGGGGCACGGTGATGATCGAAGGCACGGCGATGAGCAGCCCGACGATCACCAGATAGATAAGGAAGAACGGCATCACGCCGCGCACCAGGGTTTCCATGCGCAATCGGCCGATACCGCCGACCACGTTGAGCACGGTGCCCACCGGCGGTGTGATAAGTCCGATGGAGCCGATCAGCACGAACATCACGCCGAAGTACACCGGGTCGATGCCGGCCTTGATCGCGATCGGCGCCAGCACCGGGCCGAGGATCAGGATGGTCGGCGTCAGGTCCAGCACCATGCCGACGGCGATCATCAGCAGCATGATGGCGACCATCAGCAGTTTCGGGTCCTGCGCCAGCGGGCCGAGCATTGCCGCGATCTCGTCGGGCAGCTGCGCCAGGGTGATCATGTACGCCGACACGGTTGCGGCGGCGCAGAGGAACATCACCGAGGCCGTGGTGCGGCTGGCACGGGTCAGCACCTCGACCAGTCCGGCCCAGTTCAGCTCGCGATACAGCAGGGTCGAAACGGCCAGGGCGTAGACGGCGGCGACCACCGCCGCTTCGGTCGGGGTGAACAGACCGCCACGCAGCCCGCCGACGATGATCACCGGCAGCATCAGCGCGGCAGCACCGTCGACCAGCACGCGGCGGCGCTCTGCAGCGCTGGCCTTTTCCTGTTTCGGTTCGTCGATCCGCCGGGCGATCAGCGTCCAGGCCACGATCAGCCCCATGCCCATGATCAGCCCCGGCACCATGCCGGCGAGAAACAGCTGGCTGATCGAAGTACCGGTGACCACGCCGTAGATCACGAACGGCATCGACGGCGGAATGATCGGCGCGATGATCCCGCCCGCCGCCACCAGGCCCGATGACGAACTCAGCGGGTAGCCGCGCTCGCGCATCATCGGCAGCAACAGCGTCGCCAGCGCGGCGGTATCGGCCAGGGCCGAGCCGGACATGCTGGCTAGCAGCACCGAAGCGGCAATAGCCACGTAACCCAGGCCGCCACGCTTGTGACCGAAATAGGCCTGCGCCATGGCGATGATGCGCCGCGAGATGCCGCCGGCATTCATCAGCTCGCCAGCAAGGATGAAGAACGGCACCGCCAGCAGCGGGAAGCTGTCAGCGCCGGCCTGAAGGTTCTGCGCCAACAGCTGCACGTCCCAGAAATCCAGGTACCACATCAGCACCGAGCCGGTGAGCAGCAGCGCGAAGGCGATGGGCATGCCAAGCGTCATGAAGCCCAGCAGCGATGAAAGGAAGACGACGACGGTCATACAAGGTCCTCGGTTGGGCAGTGCCCGTATTGTTCTGAATGCGGCATCGCTTCAGTCCGCGGTGACATTCGCAGCGGCGGTGGCCGATGGCTGATCGCGCCGCCAGACATTGACCAGCTGCACCAGCGCCAGTACCGCCAGCGCCACCATGCTGGCCGCCACTGGCAGCATCGCCAGGCCGAGCGGATAGCCGACTACCGGGCTGTTGATGGTCCAGCCGAACTGCATCTGATTCCAACCACCCCAGGCCGCCAGGCAGCTCGCAGCTGCCACCAGCAGCCAGCTGAGAGAGTCGACGACGCGGCGGAACAGCCGAGGAAAACGGTCGCGCAGCATGGAAAAGCTCATCAGCTCGCCGCGGCGCATGCTCGAAGCGACACCGACGAACACCAGCCAGACGAACGCCAGCCGCGACAGCTCTTCAGCGCCGGTCCAGCCAGTGCCGAAGGCATAACGCAGCACCACGCTGGAGAACACCACGATGACCATGAAGGCCATCAGCGCGGCCATCAGCCAGTCGGTCAGGCGGTCGAAGTGCTGCGCGACCGTGCCGCTGTAGATCGGCTCGTTGGTCAGTGGCGGCGCCGTGGTAGCGCTATCAAACGGGCGCGAAGAAAGATCGACCCGGGTTTCAATAAGTTCATCCAGACCGGCGCCCTGCATCCAATCGACGATGTGGCGCAGAACGTCTTCGCGGGGCTGGCTGGCATCCACCGTCAATACGCCGGGTTCGTCCTCGGGTGATTCGAGGGTGGCGAATTGGCTGTCCACCAGGGAAATCGGCATGAAATGCCCCGCCCTGCCGCCCACTCGCTGCACGGCGGTTTCGTAATCGATGGCCAGATGGGCGAAACGCAGCTCCGGAATCGCACTGCGCAGCAACTCCCGGTAGCTGCGCTTGAGCGCCGAGCAAGCCAGCACGAAGCCGCTGCCCACTGCCAGGGTCCGCTGCATTTCGGCGATCAGCGCGTGCAGCCACTCCACGCGGTCGGCGTCGGACAGCGGAGTGCCGGCACGCATGCGCGCCACGTTCTCCGCCGGGTGAAAGTTGTCCGCTTCGATGTGCGGCAGGCCGAGCGCGTCGGCGACGGCGTGGCTGGTCTCCGTCTTGCCGGAACCGCTGACGCCCATGACGACCAGCACCGAAAGCGCGGAAGCCTTTGAGGTATGCACTGAAGGCATGCGAGGAATCCATTGTTTTGCTTGTTTGGCCGGATGTTAGCGCTATCACACGGAGCGATAAAACTACCACTCGTCGACCGATCAGTCACAAATCGGCTGCATCGAAGCGGTATCCCGGTCGACATTCGCGGCGGCACGACTACAATCGCGCCCCTGTGCAATCGAGGACACCGAGCATGCCCAAAGCCATGTGCCGCCACATTCTGGTCAAGACTGAGGCCGAAGCCGCGCAGCTAAAAAAGCGCATCGCCAATGGCGAAGCATTCGACGTGCTGGCGCGCAAATACTCGTCCTGCCCGTCCGGCAAGAAAGGTGGCGACCTCGGCGAAGTGCGCCCGGGGCAGATGGTGCGCAGCATCGATCAAGTGATCTTCAAGAAGCCGTTGCGTGAGGTGCATGGGCCGGTGAAGAGCCAGTTCGGCTACCACCTGGTGCAGGTGTTCTACCGCGACTGAGCCAGCGCTCAGCCAAACCGCTGCAGCTGCATCTCCCGCAGACGGCTCAATGTGCGGCGGAACGGGAACGCCAGATAGCCCTCGGTATACAGCTCGTCCAGCGCCACCTCGGCTTCGATATAGAGCGGAATCCGCCGGTCATAGCACTCGTCCACCAGCGCGATAAAGCGGCGCACGGCATCATCCCGCGCGGCGAGCCTGGGCAGCTGGCGGTCGCCCGCTTCGACCCGCGCAGCGGCATCTTCGGTACCGCGGGCGATGCGCCCATCGCGCTGCGCGCCGCCCAGCCTCGGTACGTCGCCAATCAGAATCGCCGCGAAACGGTCGCACAGTTCAATGAAATCCAGCGCTGAGAATGGCTGCTCACAGAGATCGGCAAAGCGGCACCAGAGCACCGAACCGCTACGCCGCACGACGTCGAGCTGGCGACGGCTGAGGGCCAAAGGCTCGGTGCTGACCGATCCAGCGGCAAGCGCCTCGAACGTCGCGACCAGCGCGCTGCCACTGTCGTACTGAGCGATCCAGTAGCGCTGTAGCGCAGCGCCGGGACGCAGGCGGTGATCGGTGCCGCCATCCATATCCACCACATGCATGTGCTCCACGATGGCATCGATGGCCGGCAGAAAGCGCTCGCGATTGAAGCCGTCGGCATACAACTGCTCCGGCGGTTGATTGGAGGTGGCGACGATCACCACGCCGTGCTCGAAGAGCACCTGGAACAGGCGCCCCAGGATGATTGCGTCACCGATGTCCCCGACGAACAGCTCGTCGAAGCAGAGCGCACGAATCTCTTGCGAAAGTTCTCTGGCCAGGGCCTGCAACGGATCGGCCGTACCGTTGAGCTGGAACAGCCGGATATGCACCCAGCGCATGAAATGGTGGAAATGCTGCCGCCGCGACGGAACCGCCAGGCTTGCGTGAAACAGGTCCATCAGCCAGGTCTTGCCACGCCCGACCGGGCCCCAGAGATAGACACCAAGCGGCAGGTCCGCACCTGAAACCAGTGCCTCATGACAGGCTTGGAGCCGCGCGACAGCGCGCTGTTGAGCTGCATCGGGTACGAACCCGTCTTGCGTAATGGCCTGCTGATAACGTTCAAGGGGCGAGTCGGCGTGCATGATCGTCCGGCGCAAAAGCCGCATGGTAGCGCGCGACCGATCAGTTGTGCCCATCCTGCAGCAGCCGCTCGGCCTGGGCGCCGAGCTGCTCCAGCAGCATCGCCTGCGCCGGTAGCAGTTGCTCGTGAACACGGGTCAACGCATAGACCGGCACGCTGATGGTGGGCTCGAGCAGACGGGCCTGCACCTCGCCGCCAGTGGCCGCCAGCGCGGTGAACGGATCGACCAGCGCCACGCCCTGCCCCGCAGACACCAGCTGTCGCGCCAGCTGATAAGTCTGTACCCAGGTGACCACGCGCGGCGGCGGATCGAGCTCTTCGATGTGGCCGCGCAAAAGGCTGCCCAGGGCATCGCGGGCGTCGATGCCGATCAGCGCTTTACCCGCTAACGCCTGCAGCCGCAGCGGACTACGCAGTTCATCCGGCTGCCACCAGCCAGGCGGCGCGATCACACGCATACGGCCCTCGGTCAACAAATGGCTGCTCAGTCCCGGATGCTCCACGGCCTGTGACGTCAGCCCCAGATCGGCTTCACGCAGCAACAGCGCCTCGACGATTTCCGCCGTGTGCTGCGTCGCGAGCTGACAGACCGTACGTGGAAATCGCTCGCGCCAGGCGCGCAACGCCTGTGGCAGCAGCGCCTGAGCCAATGCCGGCGTGCAGATAAGCCGCAATGCGCACTCCTCGCCCCGGCCGAGGCTGTCTGCAAGCCGCCGCAGATTCTGCAGGTCGATGGCCAGGCGTTCGGTCTGCTGCTGCAGTACCCGCGCCTCGGCGGTGGGCTGCAGCTTGCCGCGCACCCGGTCGAACAGCGCAAAGCCAAGTTGCTGCTCGGCATGCTTGAGAATCTTGCTCGCCGCCGGCTGGGAGATATGCAGCAGCTCTGCCGCGGCCGTCAGGCTGCCGGTTTGCAGGATCGCCTGGAACAGTTCGATATGACGCAGCCGCATGCATGTCCCTCCTTCAGTCGATCGAGCATAACCGCAGGTTATGGGAGCGCTCCATCCTTTCATTGGCCGCCCCGCTGGCCGACGTCTTAGGCTGCGCTGATCGAGTCGGAGGAGCAGTTGCATGCGGGTAGCAGTCATCGGCGCAGGCGTTATCGGGCTTGCCACCGCCTATTCACTGGTGCGCCAGGGGCACAGTGTCGAGCTGATCGAAGGGCGCGACGATGTCGCCTTGGAAACCAGCTTCGCCAATGGCGGGCAGCTCAGCTATCGCTACGTTTCCCCCCTGGCCGATGCCGGCGTGCCGTTGCAGGCGATTGGCTGGATGCTGCGCGGAGCCGATGCCCCGTTGCGTTTCCGACCGCAGGCGAGCCTGCATCAGTGGCGCTGGTGCCTGCAGTTCCTGCTGGCGTGCCGGCGTTCGGTCAACCGGCGCAACGCGGCTCACTTGCTGCGGCTCGCCCTGCACAGCCAGCAGATCCTGCGCAGCTGGCGCGAGCAGGACCAGCTGGACGGCTTCGCCTGGCGCGCCAACGGCAAACTGGTGATCTATCGCGATCAACACAGCCTGCACAAGGGCGCAGCGGCCATCGACGACGAATCAGGGCAGCGGCTACTGGACGCCGCGCAATGCATCGACGTCGAGCCGGCGCTGACGCCGTTGGCGGCATCGCTGCACGGCGGCATCTATTCGCCCGGCGACGAGGTTGCCGACTGCCATCTGTTCTGCACCGAACTGCTGCGACGACTGCGGGCATCGCCTGCGTTTCATCTGCATACCGGCCAATCGGTGAGCGCATTGCGCACCGAAGGCAAGCGCGTCCGCGCGGTCGTGCTTGGGCACGATGAAGTCGCCATCGACCATCTGGTAGTGGCGGCCGGCACCGGCAGCGTCGGGCTGCTTCGGCCACTGGGTATCGACCTGCCGATCTATCCGCTCAAGGGCTACAGCCTGACCGTTGGGCTGGCCGACCAGAACCGCGTGCCGCAAACCAACGTCACCGACTACGACAACAAGGTCGTCTACGCCCGCCTCGATGACCAGCTGCGCGTCGCGGCGATGGTGGATATCGCCGGCTGGGATGCCGGGCTCGACCAGCAGCGCATCGCCACCCTGCAACGTCTGGCTAGTGCGACCTTCCCCGGTGCCGGCGACTACCAACGCGCGCGGCAATGGGCAGGCCTGCGCCCGGCGACGCCCCAAGGTACGCCGCTGATCGGCCGCAGCGGATTCGACAATCTCTGGCTCAACGTCGGCCACGGCAGCCTCGGCTTCACCCTGGCCTGTGGCAGCGCCGACCTGCTCGCCAGCGTAATCGGCGGATCACCACCTGCTGTCTCCCTGGACGGCTTGAGCCTGCCCGCCTGACCACTCAAAGAGGAAACCGATATGCCCGTTCAACGCATCGAGAGCAATCCGCGAATGTCCGCCGCGGTCATTCATGCAGACCTTGTGTTCCTCGCCGGCCAGGTGCCGGACGACCGCGGCCTGGATGCCGCAGGACAGACCCGCGAGGTGCTGGCGAAGATCGACCGGCTGCTGGCCGCCGCCGGATCCAGTCGCGAGCACCTGCTCAGCGCGCAGATCTGGCTGAAGGACATCGACGCCGACTTCGCCGCCATGAACGAGGTCTGGAGCGACTGGCTGCCAGCAGGCTGCGCACCGGCACGGGCGACGGTACAGGCGCGTCTGGCCTCGCCCGAGGTGCTGGTCGAGATCATGGTGATCGCTGCGCGCGCCTGACCACAGCGGTCTATCGTTCCTGCGGCCAACCACAGTTGCAACCACCCACAATACAAACAAGAGGGAACCGCAATGAACCACCAGATCCGTAACGGCCTGTTCGGCATCACCCTGGCCGGCGTGCTCGCCAGCGCCTTGGCGAGCACCAGCGTGCTGGCACAGGAGCGCTTCGTCACCATCGGCACCGGAGGGCAGACCGGCGTGTATTACACCGCCGGCCAGTCGGTGTGCCGCTTCCTCAATCGTGCCGAGGTGAAGCCCGCCATCAAATGCAACGCACCCTCGACCGCGGGCAGCGTGACCAACATCGTGTCGTTGCACAAAGGCGAGTATGACTTCGGCTTCATCCAGTCCGACCATCAGCACAAGGCGCTGCAGGGCCTGGCGCCCTTCGACAATGAAGGCGCCGTCGAACTGCGCGCGGTGTTCTCGCTGCAGTCGGAGATTCTCACCGTGGTCGTTCGCAACGACAGCGGCATCACCGATCTGGCCGGACTCGAAGGCAAGCGGGTAAACATCGGCGTGCCCGGCTCGGGTAGTCGCGACACCTTCGAGGAGGTCATGCAGGCCAAGGGCTGGACCAACGCCAGCTTCTCCCTGGCCGCGGAACTCAAACCGGCGGAAATGGCTTCCGCCTTGGGTGACAACAACCTTGACGCCATCACCTATGTGGTCGGCCATCCGAGCGGTGCGATCCAGGAAGCCTTGACCAATGTAAAGGGCAGGATCATTCCCGTGCAGGGCGCCGAGATCGACAGCCTGCTGGCCAAGGCCGATTACTACAGCGCCGTGGAAATCCCCGCAGGGCTCTACCCGGGCGTGGAAGGCGCCATTCCATCGATCGGCGGCAAAGCCGTGCTGGCGACCACCAGCAAGACCGACCCGGAGGTGGTCTATCAGCTGGTCAAGTCGGTATTCGACAACCTCGATAGGTTCAAGCGCCTGCATCCAGCCTTTGCCGATCTAAAGGCCGAAGACATGATTCGCGTCGGACTGACTGCGCCACTGCACGAGGGCGCCGAGCGTTATTACAAGGAGAAGGGTTGGCTGTAAGCCGACGAAATCAGCGGGCGTCACTGCCCGCTGAGTACAGGCTCAGAGCTCCACGGACAGGCTAACGCTCAGGTTGCGCGGCTCACCCGGCATGATCCAGACATTGCTGTAGGAGCGCTCGTAGTAGGTCCGGTCGAAGGCGTTGTTCAGGTTCACGCCGAGGGTCAGCTTTTGCGTCGCCTTGTAGCGCGCCAGCAGGTCCACGGTCGTGTACGACGGCAACTCGAAGTCGCTATCGGCCTGCCCTGCCCGATCACCCACGTAGTTCACGGCGCCGCCAAGGGAGAGTCCGCTGAGATCACCATCGAGGAATTCGTAGGTGGTCAGCAGGCTGCCGCTGTGGCGCGGTACGTTGAGCAGCCGGCTGCCGCTGGCCAGGGTGTTGTCGCGAGTCACCTCGGCATCCACGTAGGCGTAACCACCGATCACGCGAATCGCATCGGTCAGCTGTCCTGCCAGCTGCAGGTCAATCCCGCGGCTGCGCACCTCACCGGCGGCGATCTGAAAGCCGCTGTTCGCCGGATCGCTGGTCAGCACGTTTTCCTTGGTCAGATGGAACGCTGCGGCGGTGAGCCCCAGACGGCCGTCGAACAGGTCGAGTTTGACCCCCGCCTCATAGCCCACGCCCTCTTCCGGATCGAACGTGGCGCCGCTGAAGTCGGCGCCATTGTTTGGCTTGAACGACTGCGAGGCGTTGGCGAACAGCCCGACCTCCGGTATCAGCTGATAGAGCACACCGACACGAGGCGTGACCTTTTCATGAGTCTGCTCGGTGCGCCGGCCAGCAACCTCATTGTCCAGGCGTTGTTCGTAGTGGTCATAGCGGGCGCCGATGACCCCGAAGAGCTTGTCGGTAAAGCGAATCTGGTCCTGCAGGTTTAGCGCCCGGCTATGCACCAGCTCATTGCGGTCAACCGTACGCGCCGGTTGAACGCCGGACGCGGTGTACCGTAGACCGGGTTGAAGAGATCGATGGTGCGCAGGTTGTTGGAGCGCAGCATGAACTCGCTCAGGGCGTAACGCTCGTACTCGGTGCCGATCAAAAGCTGATGCTCGATCGAACCGGTATCGAAGCGCCCACGCAGCTCCAGTTGGGTGATCGCGTCCTGCCAGTCGTAGTCGCGATAACGCAGGTTGCGGGTCAGCGTGCGGTCGTCTCCTGCGACCTCTGCCGCTTCGGTGGCGTAGCCATCCATCCGGCCCTGCTTGTAGTGGCTGGCCAGGCGCAGCGTCCAGACCTCGTTGAGGTCGTGTTCGAGTTCGGCCTGCAGCGTTTCGTTGTCGTTGCTGATCGGCCCATCCGAGGGTTCGCCATAGAACGCTGAGCGGGACACCTTGCTCAGGTCGCCACCGGGCGCGACCACGCCGCGATCGAAGGTCTGGCGGTTGCGCACCACCTCTGTCTGCACCAGCAGCCGCGTATCAGGGCTCAGCTCCCAGCTGAAGGACGGCGCGACGAACTGCCGTTCAGCCTCGCGGTGGTCGCGAAAACTGTTGTTGTCTTCGATGGCGATGTTCATGCGATAGAGCATGTTGCCGTCTTCATCGAGCGGCGTGTTCACGTCCAGCGCAGTGCGATAACGGTCCCAGCGACCGGCGCTAAGATCGAGACGGGCAAAGCTGTCCAGCTGCGGGCGCTTGCTGACGATATTGATCGTGCCGCCGGGGTCGCCGCGGCCGTAAAGGCTCGCCGAAGGCCCCTTGAGCACTTCGACCCGCTCGATACTGGATGCGTCCGGTGGGTTCATGAAGCCGCGGTTGACGCTGAAACCGTCCTTGTAGAACTCACCTGTGGTCAGCCCGCGCACGCTGTATTCGTACATGGTCAGGCCGCCGAAATCGTTCTGCCTGGCGACGCCGCCGGCGAAATCCAGCGCCTTTTCGACGCGTGGGCTGTCCAGATCCTGCAGCACGGATGCTGGAACGACGCTGATCGACTGAGGTATTTCCTCGATGGGCGTGTCGGTTTTCGTCGCGCTGCGCGAGCGGTTGGCACGGTAGCCCTGAACCGGTCCATCGGCGCGTTCCTGATCGGCCGTGATGATGACCGAATCCAGTACCGCCGCGTCCTCTGCCACAGCCAGCGGCGCGCCCGCCAGCATCAATGCCGCTCCGCAACCCGCCCATTTCACTACCGCACTTGCGTTATTCATGCTTTAACTCAGATACCGATGTTATATCGTAACAATGCTCTCTGTTTGGCATCCGGGTGTCAATGAAACGATTCGCATCCGCTCGAGCTCGAAGACCGCTACCGCGCGATTCCTGTTTGCCTCGTCAGCCTGTCCTTACGCCGGCCAGTGCAGCTATGCGACAATGCGCGGCTGAAGTTCGGTAGCCACCCCGCATTCATCCGGCAGCAGGCGCAAACGCCCACCGTTGTCATTCACCTCAAGAATCGCTGGATCGACCAGCTCCCTGTCGGAGCGAGCTGGACCGCTGAGTATTGGTATCGGATCGGTATCAGCCTGATTCACGCAGCCACACGTCATTGATAGGTACGCCCTTGATCTCCACCGCCAACATCACCATGCAGTTCGGTGCCAAGCCGCTGTTCGAAAACGTTTCCGTCAAATTCGGCGGTGGCAACCGCTACGGCCTGATCGGCGCCAATGGCTGCGGCAAGTCGACCTTCATGAAGATTCTCGGTGGCGATCTGGAACCGTCCGCCGGCCAGGTGATGCTCGAGCCGAACGTGCGCCTGGGCAAGCTGCGCCAGGATCAGTTCGCCTACGAAGAATTCAACGTGATCGACACGGTGATCATGGGCCACGAGGAACTGTGGAAGGTCAAGGCTGAGCGCGACCGCATCTATTCGCTACCGGAAATGAGCGAAGAGGATGGTATGAAAGTCGGCGAACTCGAAGGTGAGTTCGCCGAAATGGACGGTTACACCGCAGAATCCCGTGCCGGAGAACTGCTGCTTGGCCTGGGCATCCCGCTGGAGCAGCATTTCGGCCCGATGTGCGAAGTCGCACCGGGCTGGAAGCTGCGTGTGCTGCTGGCCCAGGCGCTGTTTTCCGATCCGGATGTGCTGCTGTTGGATGAACCGACCAACCACCTGGACATCAACACCATCCGCTGGCTGGAGACGATCCTCACGGCGCGTAACAGCACCATGATCATCATTTCCCACGACCGCCACTTCCTGAACTCGGTCTGCACCCACATGGCGGACCTGGATTACGGCGAGCTGCGCCTGTTCCCGGGCAACTACGACGAGTACATGACCGCGGCGACCCAGTCGCGCGAGCAGCTGCTGTCGGACAACGCCAAGAAGAAGGCGCAGATCGCCGAACTGCAAACCTTCGTCAGCCGCTTCTCGGCCAACGCCTCCAAGGCCAAGCAGGCCACCAGCCGCGCCAAGCAGATCGACAAGATCCAGCTGGCCGAGGTCAAGCCGTCCAGCCGTATCAGCCCGTTCATTCGCTTCGAGCAGACCAAGAAGCTGCACCGCCAGGCAGTGACCGTCGAGCGCCTGTCCAAGGGCTTCGACGACAAGGAACTGTTCAAGAACTTCAGCTTCACCGTCGAGGCCGGCGAGCGCGTGGCGATCATCGGTCCGAACGGCATCGGCAAGACCACCCTGCTGCGCACCCTGGTTGGTGAACTGACCCCGGACAGCGGCAGCGTCAAATGGACCGAAAGCGCCGACTACGGCTATTACGCCCAGGACCATGCCCATGACTTCGAGGATGACGTCAGTCTGTTCGACTGGATGAGCCAGTGGACTCAGGGCGGCGAGCAGCTGGTGCGCGGCACCCTCGGCCGCATGCTGTTCTCCAACGACGAGATCCTCAAGTCGGTCAAGGTCATCTCGGGTGGCGAACAGGGCCGCATGCTGTTCGGCAAGCTGATCCTGCAGAAGCCCAACGTGCTGGTGATGGACGAACCGACCAACCACCTCGACATGGAATCCATCGAGGCACTGAACCTGGCGCTGGAGAACTACCCGGGCACGCTGATCTTCGTCAGCCACGACCGTGAATTCGTCAGCTCGCTGGCGACCCGCATCATCGAGCTGTCGGAGAACGGCGTGACCGACTTCAGCGGCAGCTACGACGACTACCTGCGCAGCCAGGGCGTAATCGTCTGATCCTCACCCTGCCCGCGTATCGCAGCGCCTCTTTCTTCGGAGACGGCGCTGCAGACTCATAGACAACGCCTCAGCAACGCGCCGTGCCACGCATCAGCTGGCAAAGCGGCGGGCAAGGAAGTCCAGTAGCAGCGTATTCACCCTCCCCGCCTGTTCGTTCTGAATCCAGTGGCCACACGGCGCCAGTTCGTGTCGTTCCAGATCCGGCACCCATTCCGGCATCTTCTTCAGCGTGTAGGCCTCAAGCTCACCAACCGGGTCATGGTCGCCGATCAAAAACATGGTCGGCTGCGTGATCTTGTGCCCCTGCAGTGGCTCGGTAACCTGCCAGTTGCGTTCGAAGTTGCGATACCAGTTCAGCGCACCGCGAAAACCGTGCTCGGCGAACGTCTGCCGATACACCGCCAGATCGTCTTCTGAGCACCAGTCGGGCAACAGCCCCGGCTGCATGTCGTCCTCGAACAAGGTGCCGTCAGCAGGCTTGTTCTGCAGCAACAGGTTCCCTTCCTGGTAATACATCAACAGGCGCAGGGTACGATCAATGTCGGCATCCAGTTCACGCTCGGCTCGACCGGGCTGCTGGAAATAGAGGATGTAGTTGAATCGATCACCGCTGGCTTCGCGCATGATTTCGGTCGCTGGCCGCCGCGGTCTTCCGGCGAAGGGCACCGACATGGTCACCAGCGCGGTGACCCGCTCCGGCTCCAGCAACGCGAGATACCAGGCGACCATTGCGCCCCAGTCGTGCCCGATTAGCGCCACCTGCCGGTGACCGAAATGATCCATGGCCGCACGAACGTCCCCACACAGCGTCAGCACATCGTAGGCCGAGACGTCCACTGGCGCGCCGCTGAGCCCGTAGCCACGCATCTCGGGAACGAACACGCGATAACCAGCCGCCACCAGTGAATCGATCTGATTGCGCCAGGAATACCAACACTCGGGGAAGCCATGCAGCAGCCAAACAGGCCTGCCCTCTTCCGGGCCGGCGCTATAAAGGCTGAGGGATATACCGTTCAGGTCGAGCTGGAAATGGTCCGCAGTACTGTTCATGAGGCCTCCTGACTGGAGGCCTCACTATGGCAAAGCCAGGCGCGCGTGTGCGCTGTATCAGCAGGGCGAAGGCCGCGACATCCCGCCGATGGATCAGCCCTGGGCGCTGGCCCAGTCGATCAGCCCGAACTGCCAGGTAGCCAGAATCAGCAGGCCGAAGCCGATCCGGTACCAGGCGAACGCCGCGTAGCTGTGATTGCCGATGAACTTGAGCAGCGCCCGCACGGCAAGCATCGCGAAGATGAACGAGGTGACGAATCCGACCGCGAACACGGCGAAATCGCCCGGCTGAAAGAGCTCGCGGTACTTGTAGCCGGAGTACACCGCCGCGCCGACCATGGTCGGCATGGCCAGAAAGAACGAGAACTCGGTAGCCGCCTTGCGCGACAGGCCGAACAGCAGGCCGCCAATGATGGTCGACCCCGACCGCGAGGTGCCGGGCACCAGTGCCAGGCACTGGGCGAAGCCGACTTTCAGTGCCAGTGCCCAGTTCATGTCGTCGACGGTTTCGGCACGAATGATGTGATCACGCCGTTCGGCCCAGAGCATCACGACACCGCCGATCACCAGCGCGGTGGCTACGGTGATGGGGTTAAACAGGTATTCGTGGATCAGGTCGGCAAAAGCGACACCGAGGACAACTGCAGGCATGAAGGCGATCAGCAGGTTCAAGGTGAACTTCTGCGCCTGAGACTCCTTGGGCAGGCCAATCACTACGTCCAGGATCTTGCGCCGATACTCCCAGATCACCGCGAGAATTGCCCCGAGCTGAATGATGATGTTGAAGGCCAGCGCCCGCTCGCCACCAAAACCGATCAGGTCCGCAACAATGATCTGGTGACCGGTACTGGATACCGGCAGAAACTCGGTTACACCCTCGACCACGCCCAGAATCAACGCCTGAATCGCAACCCAAAGATCCATCTATTCCCCTAAAGCGATGCAGCCCATCGCGACTCAATGCAACCAAGGTATATGTCAGAAAGCCATCTGGCCGGCTGTTCTGACTCGTTCGAGAGAACTAAATTCCTCTGCAAACGAAACGGGGCTCATTTTTAGCCACGGGCGGCCGAAAAGCTATACAGGGTGCCGCGAAACGACCGCAACCAGAAGGTCGACAGTGGCGCGACAGACCCACCGATCAGCCAGAACAAAACGATAAGAAAGTCCCATCACGAGCCCTATTCATGAATCTGCTGCGAAACGTTCCCATTAGCAAGCGTCTCTGGCTGATCCCCGTGGTCGCCGTCTTCATGCTGTTCATCCTCGGCATGCTGATGATTCAGCAGGTCCGCTCCGATTTGTATCGTGGCAAGCAGGAGGCAACTCGGAACATAGTCGAGGCTGCATCCGGCGTGCTCGAGTACTACCGGGCACAGGAGACCAGTGGCGCCATGACCACGAGTGAAGCCCAGAAGGCGGCTATGGAGCAGATCCGCCTGCTGCGCTACGACGGTCAGGACTATTACTGGATCAACGACCTCGGCCCGACCATGATCATGCATCCTATGCAGCCGAAGCTGGACGGCCAGGACCTGTCGAAGATCAAGGATCCGGAAGGCAAGGAACTGTTCAACGAGATGGTCAAGATCGCCCAGCGGGACGGGGCTGGTCTGGTCGACTACATGTGGGCCAAGCCAGGCGAAGCAGATCCGGTCCCGAAGATCTCCTACGTGCAGTTGTTCAAGCCTTGGGGCTGGATCATCGGCTCGGGCATCTACGTGGACGATGTCGAACAGGAATTCTGGAACTATCTGACTCGTTTTTCCCTGATCGGCCTGTTTATCTCGGCAATCATGGCCGTGCTGGTGGCGATCCTGATCCGCAGCATCGTGCGCCCCCTGCGCCACACCATGTCGGCGATGGCGAATATCGCCAGTGGCGAAGCCGATCTGACGCGTACTCTGGACGTATCCGGCAACGACGAGCTGAGCACCCTTGGCCGTGACTTCAACCGCTTCACCCAAAAACTGCGCACCGTGGTCGGTCAGCTGTTCGAGACAGCCGGCGCGCTGGACCAGTCCTCCCGTTCGCTGAGCCAGCTTTCCGGTCAGGCCCATGAGCAGAGCCAGCAGCAGATGCTGCAAATGGAGCAGGTCGCCACCGCCGTCAACGAAGTCACCTACGCCGTACAGGAAGTCGCGAAGAACGCCGAGCATGCCTCCAGCGAAGTCGGCAACGCCGAAAATCAGGCGGGCCAGGGTCAGCGCAATATCGAAACGAGCCTGCAGCAGATCGACGAGCTTTCCGCGACCATCGGCCAGGCCGTCGACGTGATTCAGTCGCTGGCTGATGAAACCACCAAGATCGGTTCGGTACTGGAAGTGATCGGCTCGATCGCCGAGCAGACCAACCTGCTCGCGCTCAATGCCGCGATCGAAGCTGCCCGAGCCGGTGAACAGGGCCGCGGTTTCGCCGTGGTGGCCGACGAAGTTCGTCTGCTGGCGCAGCGCACGCAGCAATCGACTGCCGAGATACATAGCATGATCGAACGCCTGCAGAAGAACTCCGGCGCTGCGGTAAACGTGATCATGGAAAGCAATCGCGCCTCCCAGCTCACCGTAGAGCAAGCCAGCCAGGCCGGCGAGAGCCTTGGCGAAATTGCCCAGGCGCTGCGCAACCTCTCAGGCCTGAACGCATCCATCGCCAGTGCCACGCTGCAACAGTCCCACGTGGTCGAGGACATCAACCAGAACGTGACCCAGGCGGCCGGGCTGGCGCAGGAAAGCACCCTGGCTGCCGAGCAGTCCAGTGAAGCTGGTAAGCGCCTTGGCGAACTCGCCGATCAGCTGAATCGTCTGCTGAGCCAGTTCAAGGTCTGATAAACCCTTTGCCTGCGACCCGCCAGATGAGCAGGCCGCAGGCACTTCGACGATGCAGGCGCCCCGCCCCACGCTCCATCGCGGAGCACGCCCTTAGAGATTCGATACATTTCCCGTCGCGACAGGTTGTCGCACGGGATTTTTTTTGCGTCCCGTGCCGATTCCCTCACGCTGTGCATGGCGTTGCGAAGTTTTTCAATATTTACAGGGAGTTAGCTCAAACGTACTAAGCCGACTCGGCCAGGCGTCAACGTTATACTTTTGGCTAATTGCAAAGCCCTTCAAATTTTTTCGAACTCGCATGTGACTCGTCAGTCCTCTGGGTACATCAACTGCAATGTAAGGCCAACGCCAACGAGCTTGGCTGCAGATATTTTGGGTATCACACAGAGAGACATGCCCCATGCACACCCCGCTGCGTATCAATGAAGCCCTTTTGATCACCGACCGCGCGTTCAAGCCCTTCCAGTGCGTTGCCTGGACGCTGCCCGAAGGCAACGGTGAAGTCAGCATCACCGTCGTCGACCGCGACGAGGCCCGTCTGCTAGGCCGCTGCAAGATGTCCAGCAGCGTGTTCACCGATCCCGTGAAGCTCGGCGAAACCCTGGAACAGACTCGCGCGCAGCTGAGCCGCGACGGCGCGCATCTGTCGCCCTGGCACATGCCAGAGTAACCATGGCTTGCAACGAACAAAGGCCTGCGGCGGTGCCCCAGGCCTTTTTTCATGTCCCGAATTCGGCTACGCCAACTGCTCTACTGATCCATTCGCGTGTTTGACGGTCTTAACAGCACCACGTGAAACAGGAGAAACTCATGAAAGGTGCAGAAGCGTACGTCAACGATCAATGGCAAAGCTGCGGCCTCGCAGACCTTCCGCAAGACCCCGGCGCGCATACCGTGATACTGCACTTCATCGTGCCGCGAGATGCCCAGATGCCGGGCCTGATCACGCACATAGGCGAAATCGCACAGCGGCACCTGAGCGATTTCTATGACGGTCGAGCCGTCAGCCACAAGCCCGCAACCGGCTCGGTGGTGGGCGACGGCAGCGGTGACGGAATCAACCTGGAATTCGAGATAGCAGCCGCGCGCTGACCGTGGTGGACGTCGGCGTCAGCTAAAGCCGAGCTTGAAGAAATCGCACCGAGCGCCTGGAAGGACGATTCAAGATGACCCCCTTTGACATGCAGCGCATGCTTCTGCACGAATTTCCCTTGATGTTCGTCGCCGAAGTGGCGTTGCGGGCATTGCTGGCCTTCGTCGCCGTGTTCGTCTTTCTCAAGGTCAGCGGCCGTCGCGGCATTCGCCAGCTTTCGGTGTTCGAGCTGGTGATTATCCTGACCCTTGGCTCCGCCGCGGGCGACGTTTCATTCTACGAAGACGTGCCGTTGCTGCCGGTCGCAGCGGTGTTCGCCACCCTGCTGGCGCTGTACCGCCTCACGGTGTTCTTCATGAATCGCAGCCCGCGATTCGAAGCCTGGCTCGAAGGCCGTCCCGTCACCATTATTCGCGACGGCATCTATGAGCTGCGTAGCCTCGATAGCCTGAACATTTCTGCCGATGAGTTCTTCATGGAGCTGCGGCAGCAAGGGGTCGAGCATCTTGGCCAAGTCAGACTCGGCATTCTCGAGAACGATGGCAACGTCAGCCTGTTCTTCCATGAGGACCACGCGGTACGCCCTGGATTGTCCGTCCTCCCGCCGGAATACCGACCGGTCTTCCGCCAGGTTCCGGCGGCCGGCATGTACGCCTGCAGCCGCTGCGGTTTTCCCCAGGCGCTGGAGAGCCAGCAAAGCCAACAATGCCCGCGGTGTTCCAATCCAACCTGGTCGAAGGCGCTTTCCACACAGAGATCGCGCTGATACACGGTCAGAACCGCCATCCTGCTGGCCGGTCAGTTGTTAGAGGCGCCGGAATTCGCTTCCTGGATAGCCTTCTCTACTCACTGCAGCAGGAGCACACCATGCTTGGCGACTATTCATCGATCAACGACCACCTCGACACCGCGCGCAAACATGCCGATCAGGCTGAAACCGAAGCCAAACCCGAGCTCTATCGCGAAGCCATCGACGAGCTGGTCGCAGCCATTCGATTGCTGATGCGCAACAGCAACGAAAAGGACAGTTGAGCCCATCCAAAAGCCTCGCCGGTAGCTACCCCGGCGAGGCCATAGCGGGAACGGTCATACATGCGCAACGACACTCTGATGGACGACCCGGTGCCCCTGGCCGAGGGCACTCGCCCTGTTCCTGCCGATGAGACCGGCGACACCGGTACGCTACTGTGCCCAACACTGCCGCCGGACCTGCATTACGTCGATGATTCCCAGCCGGGCATCCGCCGCAGGCGACTGCGCGGCAAGTTCGTCTACTTCGAGCCGAACGGCGAGCGCATTCGCGACGAGGAGGAAATTCGTCGCATCAACAAGCTGGCGATCCCACCCGCTTATCGTGACGTATGGATATGCCCGGATGCTCAAGGGCATCTTCAGGCGACCGGGCGCGACGCCCGTGGACGGAAGCAATACCGCTATCACACACGTTGGCGAGAGATTCGCGACAGCAACAAGTACGAACGAATGCTCGAGTTCGGTGAAGCCTTGCCGAAACTGCGCCGCGATCTGGAAAAACACCTGGCTAGACCCGGCATGGCGCGTGAGAAGGTCATGGCCCTGGTGGTCATGTTGCTGGAGTCGACCCTGATCCGGATCGGCAACTCGCGCTATGCGAGGGACAACCGATCCTACGGGCTGACGACCCTGCGTACGCGTCACGTGGATGTCAAAGGCACCTCGATCCGCTTCCACTTTCGAGGCAAGAGCGGCGTGGAGCACGAAGTCACCCTGCGCGACCGTCGGTTGGCCAGGCTGATGCGCAGCTGCATGGAGCTGCCGGGCCAGCAGCTGTTTCAGTACCTGGATGAAGATGGTCAGCGCCGCGCGGTCAGCTCCAACGACGTGAACCTATATCTTCGCGAAATGACCGGTCGCGACTTCACCGCCAAGGACTATCGCACCTGGGCCGGAAGCGCGCTGGCACTGGAACGGCTACGCAAGCTGGACGCATCCACGGAAGCCGTCGCCAAGCAGAATCTGGTCGAGACGGTGAAGCAGGTCGCCAGCCAGCTGGGCAACACCCCTGCGGTCTGCCGCCAGTGCTACATCCACCCGGCGATTCTGCAAGCCTTCAGCGCAGGCGAACTGACTGATGTGCGCGCCGCGCGCAAACGCAAGTGGCTCAGCGCCGAAGAGGTTGCGTTGCTGGCTTTTCTCCGCAAAGCGGCGGGGCTGAAGCGCTAGCAGGCCGTTGAAAAACTCGGCTTCAACTGCCCCAACCCGTCCGGTTTGGCGCTTTTTCAAGCGCTTTGGCCTAACGGAGTCCACACAAGGCCTGACTTCAGGCCTTTTTGACAGGTTTCAGCACCACGTTCACGCCT
>VMRT01000039.1 GCA_007713455.1 Pseudomonas sp. | reverse complement strand
TTTTTGTACAATTTTCAAGCCAGGGTTTGGCTGGCGGTGTCAAGCGATGCGGTATAGGTAGTCAAAAGGGCTTCTCCCATGCACTGATTTGAGCGCTAATTATATGATATTTATGGATAATTTCCAAAGTTGATGACATTGGCTGTTCCCCAACCCTGGAAAACCTATCCTCTTTAACACGTCAAAGTCGATTGATAGGCTTGCTGCAACAGCTATCTGCCCGGTTGAAGTCGAAGATCGATGTATCTGTAGGGTTTGGAAATAAATGCGGGCGCCCACCGCACTCACGGCTCAGTTACCATTCTTTGTGCATCGCGGCCGCGCGGCTAGTTGGTAGCTGTTCTAAGCCTAGTCAGTGCCGCCCTTCGCCCCAAGCCCCATAGTCAGATTTGAGAAATGACAGTAGGCGATGCCGCAACGCGCTTCATCGACCTATGTAAAACGACTCCTTTATCGAAATAGTGCACTCATCGCTCTCCACGGCGATCCCTTCATCGCGAATTGCACCGCCCAAGACGATCTGCACTGAAATCAATACTTTCTGATGCCTCTTGATTAGAGATGCCAGCCATAATCATCTCATCGCCAACGCATACGGCGTTCGGCAGCCAACACACTCTCACTCACTACTGGAAGCTCAGACATGAAAACCATAGGCATTGAAAACTCGAAGTCCAGCGTACAGGCCCACTTAACGCTTGGAACCAAAACTATGGGGCTAGGTATCTATGGCGCGTACTTGGCTCTCGCTATTATTTACTTCTGGTTCGGCGGCATGAAATTTACCCACTACGAGGCCGAGGGCCTGGTTCCACTGGTGAGCAACAGCCCGCTTTTGGGATGGGTGTATAGCATTTTTTCGGTCGACATGTTCTCCAGCCTGCTCGGCATACTAGAGATTTCGATCGGCACTCTGATCGCAGGCCGCATGCTGTCGCCCAAACTATCCGTGGTAGGAGGCGCTCTGTCTGCAGGCCTGTTCTTCACAACCCTTAGCTTTATGTTTTCCACTCCGGGCGTCATTGAGCCTAGTTTAGGGTTTCCGGCGATTTCCGTTGCGCCAGGTCAGTTTCTGCTTAAAGACTTAGGGTTGCTTGCTGTTTCGATATTTGTGGCAGGCCATTCGCTGGTTGAACTGGAAAAACGTAAAATTAATGCATAATTTTTTCAATGGCTTAAGGCAGTAATGCCTTAGGCCTTTTTGCCATCATTTTCCCCCGCCAGATCTTTCAACCAGTCACGAGGGCTCAACCCCGTCTTGCGTCTAAATGCGCGAGACAGCGCCGAAGGACTTTCGTAGCCGACTTGAGCTGCAATCAGCGTAATCGAGCGCCCTTCTCGCATCAGCTTCTGAGCCAGGCTAACTCGCCAACTCAACAAATAATCAGCAGGCGTCTGTCCGATGACACTCTTGAAATGCACGGCATACGCAGCGCGTGACATATTTGACTCACTGGCCAGCTCTGCTATTGACCAGGCATGTTCCGGGGAGTTGTGCATCTGTAAAAGCGATCGGGCAAGCCGCATGTCGGCCAGTCCAGCCATCATTCCGGTGCGCAACTGGTGATGATCGAGCAGGTAACGGAGCAACAGAATGATTAGGAGCTCAAATAAGCGCTCAAGCGCGGCTTCCCTTCCACAATGCACATTTGCCGCCTCGGCAAACATCCACTCCAACGTGTCTGCCAGCATGGGCAGATCATCGAGTGCGAGCACCAAACAGTCCGGTAATGAAGCCGACAAAGGATTATCAATTCCGCCCTCAAACTCCATGGAAGCACACAACAACTTTGCGCCATCGGACTCAC
The DNA here is from genome assembly GCA_007713455.1 of Pseudomonas sp. GTDB lineage: Bacteria > Pseudomonadota > Gammaproteobacteria > Pseudomonadales > Pseudomonadaceae > Stutzerimonas > Stutzerimonas chloritidismutans. The sequence goes on along the minus strand of VMRT01000039.1, from coordinate 688 downwards.
CCGCAAACAATTGATGCTTGGCGGGGCGTGGCATAAAAATCAAGCTAGGGCGAGTGAGCTGCAAATCCTTGCGATCGGGACCAAGCAACGTCACGCTGCCGGCCTGAAGCAGATGGATATAACCTCGCCGCTCGGCGCCATCGTAAGATGCAGAGCCGCATAGGTCGCCGTCATAGAACAGATTGGCCCGCACGCCGAACCGCGAGAGCAAATTAGACAAACGATCCATTGGCCGATCCTTGACGAGTCAGAACGCACAGACCATACCATCTGCGTTGTCGTTCAGTGCCTGTAGCGAACATGCCGGCGTAAATCAGCCAACGGATAAAGTGATCACTGAGCAGCTCAGCCTCCCTTTCCAGTTCGGCTGTTAAAAAAACAACACCGTTGTTTGAAAGCACCAGCAAATCAAGTGCTCACTCTTCTATTTTACAGTACCTGGCAACAGCACTTTGCGGTGCAGTCGATCAGATATCCGGAAGGTTGATCGTAAGCTTCAGCCTAGCGCTCTTCGAATTTAATGTCGTCGAGCTTCGGCCCAACCATTCCCCAATGTCATCAACCTAAGCTGCAGCCCTGCCCAAGGCAAGCCCCCCGAAGCAGCCAGCCGCCATGGCCGTCGGGCGATGACCAGGCCTCTGCCGCTCAATCAGGCGGTCTAGCTGGGCTGGCGGTGATGTGATCATCG
>VMRT01000042.1 GCA_007713455.1 Pseudomonas sp. | reverse complement strand
GATCTTGTCGAAGTCGACACGAGCGGAGCCGAAAACTTCGGAGCACACGCGAGTCAGAGCGGCAGTCAGAGTGGTCTTGCCATGGTCGACGTGACCAATGGTGCCGACGTTGACGTGCGGTTTGTTACGTTCGAACTTTTCTTTAGCCATCGAGACCGTCTCCCATCGTTGAATTGAGCTAGTCACGCCACCATTAAAACAAAGGCAGATATATACATATCTGCCTTTGGAGTTTGGAGCTCATGAGCGGATTCGAACCGCTGACCTCACCCTTACCAAGGGTGTGCTCTACCAACTGAGCTACATGAGCGAATCGCATTGCGCAACCACCGAAGCTGGAGCGGGTAGCGGGAATCGAACCCGCATCATCAGCTTGGAAGGCTGAGGTTCTACCACTAAACTATACCCGCGAACGCCGAAGCCTACGCTTGAATCTGGTGGAGGGGGAAGGATTCGAACCTTCGAAGTCTATGACGTCAGATTTACAGTCTGATCCCTTTGGCCGCTCGGGAACCCCTCCAAAGTGAGGCGGCATTTTCATCACTTGCCACCCTACTGTCAAGCTTTTCCTCATAAAAATCTTGAGGTTAGCTTTACTGACAGCCGCCTTGCCAAGGAATCTTGGATTCCCCACGGCGAAGCGGGCGCCATTCTATTTAAACTATTGAGAAGATGCAATGCCAGTGCAGGGCATATGGCGAAATTGCAGGGCAGGCATGTCTGCTTTCAAGCTTCCCATGACCCCATCACCCAATTGATCACGACTAGCGGCGCTCACCTGCACCCAGTATTTGGAGTGCATCCTCGGCAACTCACGCACCAGCGCCGAATAATCAACCTCGCTTAAGCGCGCCACTACGCCCTCTGCCGAATCCTTTCGGGAGAAGATGCCCAGTGAAATGCCATTAGCCAAGTCACCAACGGTAATGATGTAGCTGTCAATATTACGGCTTTGCAACTCGCGCAATTGCCGCAGGGAAGCCTGCCTGGAAGCGAGCGGCGGCAGATACACCCAATAATCCACGCCGACCTCGGTATCTATCCGTCGTATTTCCGACTGGATATCCAAGCTCAAAAGCCGCTGCTCCAAGGAAAGCGCAGGCGACTCGTCATCGAAGCCACCAAGAAATAGGCAGCCACCGTCGGACGACGCCGGTTGCCCAGCGTCTTTACGGCTCGAAGGAGAGGATTCACTAAGCAGAGTGATGTTGGGTGTCGGCCGATCATAAGCATCAAGAGGCACCACCTCCTTGATGCGCACGGGTGACTGATACTGATGCTGCACCCAGAAGAATACGTTCAACAGCACCAACAGGAAAAATAACCAACGCATGCAGGCTCGACCTTCTATGTGACGCTAGGGACAAGCAATCGCCAGCCCGCGAAAGACCAGATCCGGAACCCGCCTAACCCCGACCATATCGTCGATCAGCGTTGCGTCGCCACCGGTGGAGTAGATTACAAAGTCAGCCCCCAGATAGTCGCTGGCCGCCAGGACTTGCGAAGCAACAAAACTACGCAGCATCAGAAAGCACCCCCGCTCAACCGCCTGGACAGTGCTTCGCCCAGGCGCAGGCTCACCTTGCATCATTGGGATTTCTTCTGCCGTATAGCTGATGCGCCGGGTATGGGTAGTCAACTGCTGCCTAAGAAGAGAAATGCCAGGGCAAATGTAGCCCCCCAGATGGCCGCCCTCTGCATCAACGAAGTCAACCGTGACCGCCGTCCCCAGGTCGATTACCACCATTGCCCGGCGCTCCAACTGGAACGCGCCAACCATGGCCAACCAACGGTCCATCCCTAAACGGTCGTACTCGAGGTACCCGTTCACTACGCCACCAAGCCGAGGCGCTGGTAGAGCGCGCTGTACGTCAATGAACAATGCACTGGAGATGCACGAACACAGCTCTTCAGTCTCGAGATCGCTACGAACGCTAACTAGCCGCGCACGCTCAATCTTTACGCCAGTCAGGCCAGAGAGCGCACTAAGGAGGTCCACGGCCGATACAGAAGCGCCCTGAGCCGCAACATCACCGCTTACTTGCAACACCCGCCATTTGATCAAGCTATTGCCACAGTCGAGCTCGAGAATCATTGATCAAGCCTCAAACTTAGCTCACCACCACTGAAGGAGCGCACCCCCCCATCAATCATCATCCTGAGCCCGCCTTGATCATCGACGCCCAAGACCGTGCCCGAGCAATCTTGAGACCCGGTACTCAGCGTGCATTTCAGGCCTTGCCAGACATGGTTAGATTCCCACTCACCCTTCATCGCAGCAAACCCGACCTGGGCATGCCGCTCCAGATTTCGTCTAAGGGTGGCGGCCAATGTCAGCAGCAACTCGTTTCGATCAACCATACCTGCATGCTCTTTAACGGATGTCCAAAGCTGATCTATTCCCGCCGCCTCAATCATATTGACATTGATGCCGATGCCGATAATTACGTGACATACATCCGCCGGGTCGCCAGTCAGCTCAAGCAGAATCCCTGCGATCTTGCGGCCATCAACGTATACGTCGTTAGGCCACTTGACGCCCGCTTGCGAGATGCCGACTTGATGTAGCACCTGCATTACCGCCAGCCCGACCACCAGACTCATACCAGAAAGCTGACTAGCACCGCCCTGCACCTTTATAGCCAAGCTGCAATAAAGGTTCTGCCCGAAAGGACTCACCCAACTACGACCGCGCCGCCCTCTACCAGCAGACTGAGCCTCTGCAAGAACCAAAAAAGGAGGTGGCACGGTCTGCAGGAGCCGCAATGCCTGAGCATTAGTAGAGTCAATCGAGTCGTAAAGATGCAGCGACCACCCAATCTGCTCCAGTTGCGGCGCAAGCGCCTCATGATTGAGCAGCGAAAGAGGTTCCGCCAAGCGGTACCCACGCCCGGGGACTTTATAGAGGTTAAGCACTGCGTCAGCCTGAATACGTTGCAGGTGCTTCCAGACCGCACTGCGACTTATGCCGAGCGCCTCCCCCAGTTCACGCCCCGAATGAAAGCGCCCATCCTGAAGCAACGTTAACAGCCTATACATGCCACCCCCAAAAGAGGCCGAATGATAGCGACACCAACGACAGGTGCCTATCACAGTCTTTAAATCGCGCAAAAGCAAACCCCCGACCAGCTTACGCGGGTCGGGGGTTTGGGAAAGGAGCTTGACGATGACCTACTCTCACATGGGGAGACCCCACACTACCATCGGCGATGCGTCGTTTCACTACTGAGTTCGGGAAGGGATCAGGTG
>VMRT01000034.1 GCA_007713455.1 Pseudomonas sp. | reverse complement strand
TGCTTTGTGATGCTGATAATCTATCTGACCATCAGTCTTACATTCACAAGCACCCACACGAATTGCTTGATTCAGTTGTTAAAGAGCGTTTCGATCAAGTCTTTCGTCTCAACCGAGGCCGCGCATTCTACAGCAGCCTTGTTACCTGTCAAGCTGTTTTTGAAGAAGTTTTTCTTTCTTCTCAACCGCTTGCGCTTCAGATCAACTTGCGCCTCTCATCAGCGGGAGGCGAATCATACAGCGTTCAAACCCGCTGTCAACCACCTCTTTCAACCGCCTCCGATCAACCCGACCGAAGCCACCAACAGGATTCAACCACCACCCTGCCAGCCCAGCGCATTCTACTCGAATCCGCCATCCGTGCAACCCTTTTATTTCGCTAACCTTTTGATTTACAAGAGGTTTTGCCTAAGGGCTGCGCCGGAAGTGGTGCGCATTATAGGAGCCTGAAAATCAACGTCAACCGTTTATTTCAGTTTTATTCAGATGACGGGCAAGCGAGTCAAAAAGTACCGTCCGTACGAGCGATACCAGCCACAACTATATATAAGGATGCACGGCAAAAATCGCAGCTCTCTCGTTTCTTCAATCCTACGCCACCAGCCATTACACTAGCCCTCTTCTCCTCAGTCATGGCTTCACATGTCCCGGCAAAGTGATGCACCGCTTGATCTTCTTTTATTTCCGACCTGGCTCGTTCCGGTGGAGCCGGCTGGCGTGGTGTTGAAGGGGCACGGTCTCGGCGTTCGAGATGGACGCATTGCGCTCATCGCTCCGCGAGCCGTAGCACTCAAGTATCAGGCGATAGAAACGCGAGAGCTCGAGGGTATGCTTCTCGCTCCAGGTCTGATCAATGCGCATGGCCATGCCGCGATGACTCTTTTTCGTGGACTTGCTGATGACCTGCCCCTGCAGCGCTGGCTTAAGGATCACATCTGGCCAGCCGAGTCGCGCTGGGTCGATGAGGATTTCGTTCGCTGTGGCACCGAGTTAGCAATCGCCGAGCAACTAAAAGGTGGGATCACCTGCTTTTCTGACATGTACTTCTATCCCAGCGTCGTCAGCGAGCTGGTACACAAGCACGGTGTGCGAGCGCAGGTCACCATCCCGGTTCTTGACTTCCCGGTTCCGGACGCTCGCGATGCGGATGAAGCGCTACGCAAAGGTGTAGCGCTGTTCGACGATCTCAAGCATCACCCCCGAATCACGATCGCCTTCGGGCCTCATGCTCCTTATTCGGTTGCGGACGACAAACTTGAAAGCATTCGCGTTCTGGTAGCGGAGATGGATGCAGGCATCCATATGCACGTCCATGAAACCGCTCATGAAGTCCAGGAGGCGCTGCGGAAACACGGTGAGCGGCCGCTGGCACGACTAGCGAGATTGCAGCTGCTAGGGCCGCGTTTTCAGGCAGTGCACATGACCCAGGTCGATGATGACGATCTCGCGCTACTCACAGAGCATAATTGCAGCGTTATTCACTGCCCAGAATCCAACCTCAAGCTCGCCAGTGGCTTCTGTCCGGTCGAGCGCCTTTGGGAAGCAGGAATCAACGTGGCAGTCGGTACGGATGGGGCGGCAAGCAATAACGACCTGGACCTGCTAGGCGAAACTCGTACGGCTGCGCTGCTGGCGAAGGCCGTCGCCGGCTCGGCCACGGCACTGGACGCCCATCGCGCTCTACGCATGGCCACACTGAATGGCGCCCGAGCGCTGGGCATCGATGAGCACACCGGCTCTCTAGAGATAGGCAAGTTCGCCGATCTGGTCGCGCTGGATCTTTCCGGTCTGGCGCAACAACCGGTATACGACCCGGTATCCCAATTGATCTACTCCACCAGTAGAGACACGGTGCGACATGTATGGGTAGGCGGTAAGCAGCTGCTGGAAAGCGGCCGCCTTACGCGAATGGATGAGCAGCAAGTGATTGCGAACGCTCGCCAATGGGGCGAGAGAATTTCGAGCACCGATCGACATTGAAGGTGTGAAACCGACCATACACAGCTTCTGCGCGACCAATGACATACGAACCACGGTGGCTACGATGCCCCGACCTTAGCTGAAGCTGGCAACATGAGCCCTTGCAGCTCAAGCTTCTCCCTCAAGCTTTCAAACGGACCGGATCATGAGCAACGTCGACCACGCTGAAATCGCCAAATTCGAAGCCCTTGCACATCGTTGGTGGGATCGCGAAAGCGAGTTCAAGCCGCTTCACGAGATCAATCCACTGCGAGTGAACTGGATAGACGAGCATATTGCTCTGGCGGGCAAGAAGGTAATCGATATCGGTTGCGGAGGCGGCATTCTCAGCGAAGCCATGGCTCAGCGAGGCGCTCAGGTCACCGGTATAGACATGGGTGAGGCGCCGCTTTCGGTAGCGCGCTTACACCTGCTGGAATCCGGACTCGAAATCGATTATCGGCAGATCACTGCCGAAGCCATGGCCGAGGAAGCTCCCGAGCAGTTCGATGTGGTCACCTGTCTCGAAATGCTCGAGCACGTGCCGGACCCGGCGTCGGTCATCCAGGCCTGCTGTGCACTGGTCAAGCCAGGCGGGCAAGTCTTCTTCTCGACGATCAACCGCAACCCGAAAGCCTATGCATTCGCCATCATTGGCGCTGAGTACGTTTTGCAACTATTGCCGCGCGGTACCCACGACTTCAAGAAGTTCATCCGCCCCTCGGAGTTGGGTGCCTGGAGCCGCGATGCGGGCCTGGCCGTCAAAGACATCATCGGCCTTACCTACAATCCGCTCACCAAGCACTACAAGCTGGCTGCGGACGTCGATGTCAACTACATGGTCCAGACCATCAAGGAGGCATGATGCGCCTGCGCGCTGTTCTGTTCGACATGGACGGTACTCTGCTCGATACCGCTCCTGACTTCATTGCCGTCGTGCAAGCCATGCGAGCCGCCCGAGGGCTGGCAACGGTTTCCGAACAACAGGTTCGTGATGTCGTGTCAGGCGGCGCGAGGGCCATGGTACTCAGCGCTTTCGAGGTCGACCCACTATCGGCTGAGTTCGAAGAGCTGCGTCTCGAGTTCCTTGCTCGGTATCAGGAGAACTGCGCGGTGCACAGTCATCTTTACGATGGTATGGCCGAACTGCTCGACGAGATCGAACGGGCGAACCTGATCTGGGGCGTAGTGACCAACAAGCCGCTGCGCTTCGCCGAACCGATCATGCATCAGCTGGGCCTGGCTTCCCGCTCCGCTGTGCTGATCTGCCCTGATCATGTCACCAAGAGCAAACCTGATCCCGAACCCATGCTTCTGGCGTGCAGCCAGCTCGACCTTGACCCATCCGCGGTTCTGTTCGTCGGCGACGACCTGCGAGACATCGAATCAGGCCGCGCGGCAGGCAGTCGTACAGCCGCAGTACGGTACGGCTACATTCACCCCGAAGACAACCCGGGAAACTGGGGCGCTGATGTGGTGGTAGACCACCCGCTGGAGCTCCGGCAAGTCCTGGATAGAGCACTGTGCAGTTGCTGAAACGGCGACAGCGCAAACCTTCCTAGCTTTATCGTCCGGCGAACATTCGTCCGGGCGCCACCTACCATCGATTCAAGAGGCATCCGATGTTCGAGTATTCCGCCCGCCCCGACTTGCTCGCTGGGCGCACCATTCTGGTTACGGGAGCCGGCCGCGGCATCGGCGAAGCTGCCGCGAAAGCCTATGCGGCACACGGAGCAACCGTACTGCTGCTTGGCAAGAATGAAGACAACCTGAACCGGGTTTACGATGACATCGAAGCCGCGGGCCATCCTCGTCCTGCCCTTATTCCGTTCAATCTGGAAACCGCGCTGCCGCACCAGTACGACGAACTGGCCGCCATGATCGAGCGCGAGTTCGGTCATCTCGACGGCCTTTTGCATAACGCGGCGATCGTTGGTCCGCGGACGCCGCTCGAGCAGTTGTCCGGCGACAATTTCATGCGCGTGATGCAGGTGAATGTGAACGCAATGTTCATGTTGACGAGCACACTGCTGCCGCTGCTGAAGCTAGCCAAGGACGCTTCGGTGATCTTCACGTCGAGCAGTGTCGGCCGCAAGGGGCGTGCATATTGGGGCGCCTACGCTGTATCGAAGTTTGCCACCGAAGGGCTAATGCAGGTGCTGGCGGATGAACTGGATGACACCGCTGCGGTCCGCGCCAACAGCGTCAATCCGGGGGCCACTCGTACCGACATGCGCGCGAAGGCTTATCCCGGCGAGAACCCGCTGGTGAACCCGCTCCCAGAGGAAATCATGCCTGTCTATCTGTACCTGATGGGCCCGGACAGCATCGGGGTGAATGGTCAGGCGCTGGACGCGCAATAACCAAGCCTTCCAAAACAAAAACGCTGCGCAGCGGCTTCGCCCCCACTGCGCAGCGCTGGATACAACGATCAGGTGCGTTTGCTACGCCCGAAGCCTGGACGCTGACCATCTCCGGCCGGCCTTTTACCTGGCCCCGACGGACGCCCTGCCCCGTCACTACGCTTACCACCTTTACGCGTCTCGCCCGGACGCTCAGCGACCGGCGTTCCGCGAGGCTTCTCACTACGCCCGTCGCTGACACGCGGCTTGCGCCCGCCTTCGCTACCCCTCGGTGCCCGCGGCTTTTCCGACACAGGCACATCGGCCTCGCTTGACGAACGCAGCACCCGAGGTCGCCGCTCACCGCGGCTCAGCGGCTTCGCCACCTTACGCTGCATGCGGTCGATCTTTTCCTTGGCCTTGGCTTTCATGCTCGGCAGTGCAACCGGCTTTAGCCCGACTTCCTGGCTGAGAATGTCCACCTCGGTTTGCGACATTTCACGCCAGCGTCCCATCGGCAGATCGGAGGTCATGAAGACCGGACCGAAACGCACACGCTTCAATCGACTCACGACCAGTCCCTGCGATTCCCAGAGACGGCGAACCTCGCGGTTACGGCCTTCCATCACCACGCAGTGATACCAATGGTTGAAGCCTTCACCGCCGGGCGCCTCCTGGATGTCGGTGAAGCGTGCCGGACCGTCTTCGAGCATCACGCCGGTCTTCAGCCTTTCGATCATCTCGTCGTCGACTTCCCCACGCACCCGCACCGCGTACTCGCGGTCCATCTCATAGGATGGATGCATGAGGCGGTTGGCCAGTTCGCCGTCGGTGGTGAACAGCAGCAGGCCGGTGGTGTTGATGTCGAGGCGACCGATATTGATCCACCTGCCCTCCTTCGGGCGCGGCAAACGATCAAATACCGTTGGGCGCCCTTCCGGATCGTTGCGTGTGCAGATCTCGCCGTCCGGCTTGTTGTAGATCAGTACTCGGCGGACTACTTCGCTGACTTCTTCCCGCTTGAGCAGGCGACCGTCGACTGCAATCGCATCATGAGAATCGACGCGCTGGCCCAGGCTCGCAACCGCGCCATTGACCTTGACACGGCCTTCGGAAATCCATTTTTCGACATCGCGGCGCGAAGCCATGCCCAGACGGGCCAGGACTTTCTGCAGCTTTTCGCCGTGAGTAACGTGAGTGCTTGTTTCTTCGTGCTCGGTCATCTGGGCACCTCCCGGTGTGGCAATCCGATTGAAAGGGCGCGAATCATACGCGCATCGCTGCAGCTACGCACCAACCACAGCGTAGCAGTGATCCCGACCTGCGCTGGCGAGATCACCCCAGTGCGGCCAGCGCCTGAACAGTGCGTTGCTGAATACCGGCCCAGTCGCCCGAACTGAGGCTCGCACCATCGATCATCCAGGTACCACCGACGCACATCACGTTCGCCAGGGACAGATATTGCGCGGCATTTGCTGCGTTCACGCCGCCGGTCGGGCAGAAACGCACGTCGGCAAAGGGGCCGCCGAGCGCCTTCAGCGCAGCGATGCCGCCACAGATCTCTGCCGGGAAGAGCTTGAAGCGGCGATAACCCAGCGCGTAGCCCTCCATAACATCCGATGCGCTACTGGTGCCTGGCAGCAGTGGCACCGAGCAGCTCACCCCCGCTTCCAGGATTTCCCGCGTGGAACCGGGTGTGACGATGAACTGCGCCCCTGCCGCCTCCACTTCATCCATCATGCGTCGGTCCAGAACGGTACCAGCGCCGATGCAAAGATCAGGACGCTCTTCACGTAGCCGTCGAATGGCTGTCAGGCCATGACTGGATCGCAGGGTGATCTCCAGCGTACGAAGGCCGCCAGCAGCCAATGCATCAGCAAGAGGCAGGATCTGCTCTTCGCTACCGATAGTGATGACCGGCAGAATCCTCGACTCTACACAGATTCGTTCGATCAGAGCGTTCTTCTGGTCCATGGTCATGCGGAAGTCCTCGGGCCTCACGGGCACCAATAGATTTCGAGCGGGGAATGCAGGAATGCGCGAATCGGCATCTGCAGCGGATCGACATTCAGCGCCGCGCGCAGGGTTTCGAGCTTGTCAGCACCCTGGATAGCCAGGCACTGCATTCGAGCACCAGCGAGCAGCGGATAGGTCATTGTCAGACGTGCCTGCGGATCGACCGGCGCCTGCATCGGCAGGCACCGCTCCAGGCAGTCATCGCGCAACGCATGCGCCAGCTTTGGGTTGCCGGGGAACAACGAGGCCGTATGACCGTCATCTCCCATTCCCAGTATCAGCACGTCGATAGGCCGCTGCAGCTGCGCCAGGGCCTGGTCAGCGAGTGATGCGGCCTGCTCGAGGGATTCGGCCGGGTGGTACAGCCCGATCAGCCACGCCTCACGTGCCGCGTTCTGCAGCAAATGGCGCCGCACCAAGCCTTCGTTGCTGGCCGGATTGGTCGCAGGTATCCAGCGTTCGTCAGCCAGGCTGATCTGCACCTTCGACCAGTTCAATTCTCGTATCGACAGGGCTTCGAAGAATGCGATCGGACTGCGCCCACCGGATACGACGAGACTGGCGATGCCATGGGTTTGAACCGCGTAGGCCAGCGCCTTGGCCACATTGTCAGCCATCAGTTCAGCTTGCCGTTGCAGATTGGCCGAACTATGAGCCACCACACCGGTAGGAAGATCCAGTTCAGAGATCGCCATACCACGCCCTCCCATCGCGTGTGATCAGTGCAATCGAAGCGACTGGCCCCCAGGAGCCAGCCGGATAAAGCTTGAGCTCTGCGCCGAGACGATTCCAGCCCTCGATCAGCTGGTCGCACCATTGCCATGCGTACTCGATTTCATCCCTGCGCACGAACAGGTTCTGGTTGCCCTGCATGACCTCGAGCAGGAGGCGCTCGTAGGCGTCTGGAATGCGCGTGCTCTTGTAGGTTTCGGAGAAGTTCAGCTGCAAGGGTCCGCTGCGCAGATGCATGCCCTTGTCCAACCCCTGTTCCTTGGTCATCACCTGCAGGGAGATGCCCTCGTCAGGCTGCAGTCGAATGATCAGGCGATTGCTGATCAGCGCTCGCTGCTCGGGCGCGAAAATGTAGAAGGGTGGCTCCTTGAAATGAATCACGATCTGCGAAAGCTTCTGCGCCATGCGTTTGCCGGTTCGCAGATAGAACGGCACGCCCGACCAGCGCCAGTTGCAGATATCGGCACGCAACGCGACGAAGGTTTCCGTACTGCTTTCGGCGTTCGAGTTCTCCTCATCCAGGTAGCCAGGCACCGAGACACCAGCAACATTGCCGGCTGCGTATTGGCCCCGCACCACCCGCTGATGAAGGGATTCGGCAGTGATCGGTGCCAGCGCCTTGAGGACCTTTACCTTTTCATCGCGGATGCTGTCCGCAGTCAGGTTGCTCGGCGGGTCCATGGCGATCAGGCAGAGCAGTTGCAGCAAATGGTTCTGAACCATGTCACGCAGTTGTCCGGCCTGGTCGAAATAACCCCAGCGTCCTTCGATGCCGACCGTTTCGGCCACTGTGATTTCTACATGGGAGATATGGTGCTGGTCCCACTGCGTCTCGAACAGGCTGTTGGCGAAGCGTAGCGCGATGAGGTTCTGTACCGTTTCCTTGCCGAGATAGTGGTCGATGCGATAGATGCGGCTCTCGGGAAAGTGCTCGGCGACCGCATCGTTGATGACACGCGAAGAAGCCAAGTCATGACCGATGGGCTTTTCCAGAACGACGCGCGCCTGCTCGGCGAGCCCTGCCGTAGCCAGGAACCTGCAGATATCACCGTAGACCGCCGCGGGTGTCGCGAAATAGGCGATCAGAGGCTGCTCGGCCGGCACGCAGTCACGCAGCGCCATGTAATCCTCGGATCGACGAAAATCCATCGCCAGATATTGAAGCCGGGCGCTGAAGCGACTGAGGGCCTGCTCATCGAACTCGGCCTTGGGAACCCGCGTACGCAATGCTTGCTCGATTCGCGCCTTGTGCGTGGCCGGCTCGCCGCTCTCCCGCGATAGCGCCAGCATCTGGGTATCGGCATGTAGCAGGCCGGCGCGATCCAACTGATACAGCGCGGGAAACAGCTTGCGCAACGCAAGGTCGCCCAGGGCACCGAACAACGCGAATGTGATGGGTTCTACCGTAATGCCTGGCATGGTCCGTCCGCTTGAATGCAGGGTTCAATGACGTGCAGCGCGAGCACGACGATGATCGGTCAACGATAGCGAGGATATCGCGCTCCTCGCCTTCCGATCAGACGCCACATGCTACAGACCACTCAGCGGCGCAAATGCTCAGCAGTCGACGGGAAAATCCCAAGGTTGCCCGTGCCCACAGGAACAGCGCAAACACCTGAGCGCGACAGCTCGGTCGTTAAAGGGCACGGAGCTGAGTCAGCTTCCCGCGACGCGTGCACGGAACAGGGCCTGATGCTTACGGCACTGCTGCGCCGCAAGCAGGAAGACACCATGCCCCCCGCGCGAGAACTCCAGCCAGGTGAAATCCACTTCGGGATAAATGGCCTGGACATGAACCTGACTATTTCCCACTTCGACGATCAGGATGCCATCGTCAGTGAGGTGATCCGCGGCCTCGGCGAGCATACGTCGCACCAGATCCAGCCCGTCTTCACCGCATGCCAGGCCAAGAGCCGGCTCGTGATGAAACTCAGCCGGCATGTCGTCGAAATCTTCGGCATCGACATATGGAGGATTGGAAACGATCAGATCGAAACGTTGATTTGGCAGCCCGTCGAAGCCATCGCTCTGCACGGTATAAACCCGCTCTTCGAGTCCGTGATGCTCGATGTTTTGGTTGGCGACCTCGATCGCATCGAACGACAGGTCAGCGAGCACCACCTCGGCCTTGAGAAACTCGTAAGCGCATGCGATGCCGATGCAGCCCGACCCCGCGCACAGATCGAGAATCCGCTTGGGCGTGCCAGGCAGCCAGGGTTCGAAGCGGTGCTCGATCAGCTCACCAATCGGCGAACGTGGGATCAGCACGCGCTCGTCGACGATGAAGGGCAAGCCGCAGAACCAGGCTTGCCCGAGGAGATAAGCGGTCGGCACACGTTCTTCAATACGGCGACGCAGCAGTTCCTGCAAATGCTCGCACTCGTCGAGCTCGAGGCGGCAATCCAGATAGCTGTCAGCCATTTCCCATGGCAGGTGCAGCGCACCCAGCACCAACTGGCGCGCGTCATCCCAGGCATTGTCGGTGCCATGGCCGAAGAACAACTGCTCCGCCTGAAACCGGCTGACGGCCCAGCGGATATGGTCACGCAGCGTACGCAAGCGGGAGAGCGAAGCGGTCACAAGGGCATCTCCTGTAAAAAGGGCGCGAGTGTAGCAGGCATACGAAAACCCGAGCCATGTCAGCTAAGGTCACGCGAGCAAGGCTCTCGAGCCATCCACTTGGGCTGTAAATACTCAATTCGTTTCAACACCAGGCGTGCGACCGGCATTACCCTTCGGCTCGCGGTCGGGACTCGATATCTCCGACATATCGTGCGCCCATGCAGTTCGACCGAGTAGTCAGCACAACGACCAGCGAAACATGAGCCGGACGGTTCACATCGGCGCATTCTGGCGCCACAATCAGCCCCCTCACAGCACAAGGAGCCGAAAATGACCAAGCCACAGACCATGCTTCAGCTCAGTGGCCGCAGCTACAACCCGGCGACGCTGACGAATGCCACCTTGCTGGTCATCGATGTGCAGGAAGAGTACCGCAGTGGTGTTCTTGCCCTGCCTGCCCTGGATCGGGCACTTCCGGAAATCACCCGTCTACTGGCAGCTGCGCGCGAAGCTGGCGCGCCGATCGTGCACGTGCATCACCTGGGTATCAGCGGTGGTCTTTTCGATCCGCAGGGCTTCCGTGGACAGATCATGCCGGAGGCTGCACCACTGCCCGGTGAGGCAGTGGTTGCCAAACGCCTGCCGAACGCTTTCTCCGGCACCGACCTCCACGAACTACTGCAGAAACTGGGTCGCCTGGATTTGATCGTTTGCGGCTTCATGACCCACTCCAGCATCAGCACAACGGTTCGCGCCGCCAAGGATTACGGCTATCGCTGCACACTGGTGGACAGCGCCTGTGCCACACGCAATCTGCCGATGGGCGAAGGCAGCATCGATGCCGAACAGGTGCACCGCATCGAGATGACCATTCTTGCCGACAACTTTGCCGTTTGCGTGCAAGACGCTGCGGCGCTGGCGCGCTGAAGACCCACTACCCGAACGCCGAACGAGCTGGCAGCCTCTCCAGATACTCTCTGCATGATGCAAGCAAAAGTACGCCTGGATGGAAGCTCGTCCGCCAGGCGCTGTGGCTGGGGTAAACTGCCATCCTGTTTGGAGGCCCCATGCAAGACGACGACTTCTCTCTCTTCCAATCGGCTGTGCGCGGTGTCAAGCCGATCAAGCACGACCGCGCCGAAACCGGCAAAGTGCGCAGCAATCGCGAACAGATCGCGACTCGCCGCAGCAACGCCACCGTCAGCAACGAAACCACGCGCGTCGACGGATTATCGGATCAGTTCGTCATCGACGTAGGTGCCGAGGACGAGCTTTATTGGGCCCGCGACGGGGTTCAGGACAGTCAGGTCCGCAAGCTCAAAGCCGGCCAGATCCCATTTGAGGGAAGTCTCGACCTGCATGGCATGAGCGTCGAGAAAGCCCGGGAGCTGTTATGGGACTTCATCGCCGAAGCGACGCGGCTCGAAGTGCGCTGCGTCCGCGTGACCCATGGCAAGGCGGCAAGACTCGACGGCAAGCGGCCACTGATCAAGAGCCACGTCAACACCTGGTTGCGGCAGCATCCGCAAGTGCTCGGCTTCACCTCCTGCCTGCCACGTCATGGCGGCACCGGCGCCATTTACGTGATGCTCAAACGCACCATGCTTGAAGGCCGGGACGAATGAGCCGAGGCCAGCGTCTCGCGCCATACTTGCCAGCCGAGCGGCGGCCCCCTACCCTTCGCGTTCGCGACCCCATGAAGCCTGACAGGTAGCTCAATGTCCCTGGAACAACACTACACCGCGATCCTCGGCCAACTCGGCGAGGACGTTAGCCGCGAAGGTCTGCTCGACACGCCCAAGCGCGCCGCCAAAGCCATGCAGTACCTGTGCAAGGGCTATCAGCAAACCCTCGAGGAAGTCACCAACGGCGCGCTGTTCACGTCAGATAACAGCGAGATGGTGCTGGTCAAGAATATCGAGCTGTACTCGCTGTGCGAGCATCACATGCTGCCTTTCATCGGCAAGGCACACGTTGCGTATCTTCCCAATGGCAAGGTACTCGGCCTGTCGAAGGTCGCTCGCATTGTGGATATGTATGCGCGCCGCCTGCAGATTCAGGAAAACCTGACCCGTGAAATCGCCGAGGCGATGCAGCAGGTTACCGGCGCATCTGGCGTTGCAGTGGTCATCGAAGCCCAGCACATGTGCATGATGATGCGCGGCGTGGAGAAGCAGAACTCGTCAATGGTTACATCGGTGATGCTGGGTCAGTTCCGCGATAACGCCGCGACCCGTAGCGAGTTTCTCGGCTTGGTGAAATAGCACCGAGCCCACAGTAAAACAGGGCCTTGCGGCCCTGTTTCGTTCAATCGTACATGCCTACATGCCGCGGATGACTGGCGACACGCTGCAGCCATCGGCGAATTGCGGGATAGCCTTCGAGGCTGAACCCTCCCTCTTCAGCCACATGCGTGTAAGCATACAGCGCAACGTCGGCAATCGAGTAATGCTCACCCACCAGGTAGGGCGTGCGTAGCAACTGCTGCTCCATAACGTTCAACGCATGGTAGCCATCGAGCTGCTTGGCCTCGTACTCCTCACGGCGATCCTCGGGCATGCCGAGATACACCTTGATATAGCGGGCGACAGCCAGGAACGGCTCATGGCTGTACTGCTCGAAGAACTGCCACTGCAGCACCTGGGTACGCAGCCGCGGGTCCGCTGGCAGAAACTCGCTGCCGTCGGCCAGATAGTTGAGGATGGCGTTGGACTCCCACAGGCAGGCGCCATCCTCCAACTCAAGAACCGGAATCTTGCCATTCGGATTCTTCTTGAGAAACTCCTCGGAGCGGGACTCACCACGAAGGATATTGATCGGAATCCATTCGTACGATTGGTCCAGCAGGTGCAGCATCAGCTTGACCTTGTAGCAATTACCCGACCGGTAATCACCATAGACTTTCAACATGCTCCCTCCCATCGACCCACAACGCAGGTCAGCGATATCTCAGGCGGCTTCCAGCGCTTTACCTTCGCGGATGACCTGCGCCAGACGACGCACCCCTTCTTCCATTCTCTCAGCAGCCACATGGCTGAAGTTCAGCCGCAGATAACCGGGATTAGCGTCCGGGTCCACGAAAAAGGGCTCCCCAGGCATGAACACCACATCATTGGCGAGCGCTCGATCAAGCAGGGTTCGCGTATCCAGCGGCTGCTTCAGCGTCAGCCAGAAGAACAGCCCTCCCTGCGGCAGCTGCCAGGTCGCGAGATCACCGAAGTGCTCGCTGAGCGCAGCCTGCATGGCATCACGACGAACGCGATAGAAATCGCGAAGCTCCGCCAGATGCGCCTGATACCGCTCGCTACCCAGCCACTGCAGCGCCTGCCACTGCCCAATGCGGTTGGTATGTAGATCAGCCGACTGCTTCAGTCGTAGCAAATAAGGGAACAGATCCGGCGAGGCGATCAGATACCCCACCCGCAAGCCAGGCAGCAGCGTCTTGGAAACCGTACCGGTGTAGATCCAGCTAGCACGTTTCAGACGCGAGACGATCGGCTTGGCACTGCCCTGATCGAATACCAGCTCACGATATGGCTCGTCCTCGAGCAGCGTCACGCCAAACTCATCCAGCAATGCTGCGACAGCATCACGCTTGGCTTCGCTGTAGCGAACGGCGGATGGATTTTGGAACGTAGGAATCAGATAGGCAAAAGCAGGCGCGTGCTGCTCCAGCGTTGCGCGCAGGGCAGCCAAATCCGGACCATCGGCCTGCTGGGGAACTGCCAGACATTCAGCTCCGAACAATTGAAAGGACTGCAGAGCAGCGAGATAGGTTGGCGCCTCGACCAGCACCTCTGTCCCCGAGTCGATAAACAGCTTCGACGCGAGATCAAGCGTCTGCTGCGAGCCACTGACGATCAACACCTGACTGGCTTCGCAAGGCACGCCAAGCGCCCGCGCCTGGGCGGCAATAAGTTCACGGAGAGCGGGCTCGCCTTCGCTCATCCCATACTGCCCCATGCTTGCGGGCAGTTCTGCCCAATCAACGATCGGCAGCATCGCCTCAGCCGGCAACCCGCCAGCGAAGGACATCACTTCCGGGCGCTGGGCTGCAGCGAGGATTTCACGAATGAGAGAGCTTTTAAGGCGAGTAATACGTTCGGAGAAGGCCATTTCCATACCAGATGCGAGGCGCTGCAAAATAAGTCAAACTTCTTGACCGAAATTACGCCTCTCACGATAAATACGTCAATATGCCTGACCTAAAAAAAAGCGCAGTGCAGCGCCAGATCATGGAGAGTTTCTTTCTCGGCTATCAGGCCTTCACAGCCAAGCCTGACGAAATGCTCGCCCGCCGCGGCCTGTCCCGTGTGCACCACCGCATTCTTTTCTTTATCGCTAGCTACCCGGACCTGAGCGTCAAGGAGTTGCTGAGCTATCTCGGTGTGTCCAAGCAGGCACTGAATACACCGCTACGCCAGTTGATCGAAATGCACCTGGTGGAGAGCCTGACTGCAGAGGATGACAAGCGAAAGCGCATGCTGCGCTTTACCGCAGAGGGGGCGAAGCTGGAGCAGGCCTTGCGCAGAGAACAGGTCCGGCTGCTTCAAAGGGCCTTCGATGATGTGGGTGAACAAGCGGTAGACGGCTGGCTCGCGGTCAACCAAGCGCTCGCTATGGAGAAAGCCAGAGGCTAGCAGCCCTCAAGAGGCGGGCCGCTTCACCACGCCGGAATCGCGGGCACAAAAAAGGGCGACCGAAGTCGCCCTTTTTCCATGAAGAACCCGAACTTAGTTCTGGTTTTCCATCTGAGCACGGATCAGATCACCAATGGTGGTCGGGCCAGTGCTTTCTACGTCCTGCTTGGTGCGCAGCTCTTTCATCGCATCCTTTTCGTCTTCGACGTCTTTGGACTTGATGGACAGGCTGATCACGCGGGACTTGCGGTCGATGCTGATGATCTTGGCTTCAACTTCGTCGCCTTCCTTCAGCACGTTGCGCGCATCTTCAACGCGGTCGCGGCTGATTTCGGAAGCTTTCAGAGTGGCTTCGATATCGTTGCCGAGATCGATGATGGCGCCTTTGGCGTCAACTTCTTTCACGGTACCGCGAACGATGCTGCCCTTGTCATTGACGGCGGCGTAGTTGGAGAACGGATCGTCTTCCAGCTGCTTGATGCCCAGGGAGATGCGCTCACGCTCCGGATCGACCGACAGGATGACGGTATCCAGCTCGTCGCCCTTCTTGAAGCGGCGAACGGCTTCTTCACCCGGCTCGTTCCAGGAGATGTCGGACAGGTGAACCAGGCCGTCGATGCCGCCGTCCAGACCAATGAAGATACCGAAATCGGTGATCGACTTGATGGTGCCGGAGATGCGGTCGCCCTTGTTGAACTGGCCAGAGAAGTCTTCCCATGGGTTGGACTTGCACTGCTTGATACCCAGGGAGATGCGACGACGCTCTTCGTCGATGTCCAGAACCATGACTTCCACTTCGTCGCCGACCTGTACGACCTTCGACGGGTGGATGTTCTTGTTGGTCCAATCCATTTCGGAAACGTGCACCAGACCTTCGACGCCTTCTTCCAGCTCGGCAAAGCAGCCGTAGTCGGTGAGGTTGGTGACGCGAGCCTGAACACGGGTGCCTTCCGGGTAACGCGCCTTGATGGCAACCCATGGGTCTTCGCCCAGTTGCTTCAGGCCCAGCGATACGCGGTTGCGCTCGCGGTCGAACTTCAGAACCTTGACATCGATCTCGTCGCCAACGTTGACGATCTCCGACGGATGCTTGATACGCTTCCAGGCCATGTCGGTGATGTGCAGCAGACCATCGACGCCGCCCAGGTCAACGAACGCACCGTAGTCGGTGAGGTTCTTGACGATACCTTTGACCTGCTGACCTTCCTGCAGGGACTCGAGCAGAGCTTCGCGCTCGGCGCTGTTCTCGGCTTCCAGTACGCTGCGGCGGGAAACGACAACGTTGTTGCGCTTCTGGTCCAGCTTGATGACCTTGAACTCGAGCTCTTTGCCTTCCAGGTGGGTGGTGTCGCGCACAGGGCGGACATCGACCAGCGAACCCGGCAGGAACGCACGAATGCCGTTGACGTCGACGGTGAAGCCACCTTTGACTTTGCCGTTGATGACGCCCTTGACCACTTCTTCTGCAGCGAAAGCCGCTTCCAGAACAATCCAGGATTCCGCGCGCTTGGCTTTTTCACGGGACAGCTTGGTTTCGCCAAAGCCATCTTCAACCGCGTCCAGAGCAACGTGGACCTCGTCACCCACCTTGATGGTCAGCTCGCCCTGCTCGTTGTAGAACTGCTCGACCGGGATGACGCCCTCGGACTTGAGGCCGGCATGCACGGTGACCCAGTCACCGTCGATGTCGACCACGATGCCGGTGATGATGGCACCCGGCTGCATGTCGAGGGATTTAAGGCTTTCTTCAAATAGTTCTGCGAAGCTTTCGCTCATGTTGATTCCTGCTGTTTTCAGGCGAGAATCCGCCCAATCTCCACATTCCAGACAATGTGGGTTCATTCATATAAAAAAAGGCCTGTGGGACTGGATCTGGTCTCCCACATGCCTCCTTGTTAACGGCCCCGAGATGCACAGCCTGCTGGCTGTGCCTACTCAAGGTCCGTTTGGCCGCCTTTCGGCGTTCCGATCATCCAGCCAAATCGCGGTCGGCGACTTCGCTCAGAATCTTTTGCAACACCTCATCAATGGAGAGTGTAGTGGAATCCAGTTGAACGGCATCATCTGCCGGCTTCAGCGGGGCCACCGCACGTTGGGTATCGCGCTCATCGCGCTCCCGAATCTCCTCAAGAAGACTCGCGAGATTAACATCATCGCCTCGTGCCTTCAACTGCAAGTAACGTCTGCGAGCACGCTCTTCCGCACTCGCGGTGAGGAATATCTTCAACGGCGCGTCGGGAAACACCACAGTACCCATATCACGCCCGTCCGCGACCAGTCCCGGCGCCTCGCGGAAGGCCTTCTGTCGCTGCAGCAAGGCGGTGCGAACCACCGGTAACGCTGCGACCTGGGATGCGCCGGCGCCAACCTGCTCGTTACGGATCGACTCGGTGACCTCCTCCCCCTCCAGAATGATGATCATGCCGTGCCCATCGCGTGCGGCACCAAACTGGACATCGAGGTGCTCGGCGAGCACCTTCAGCGCTTCTTCGTTGGTCAGATCGACGCCGTGATTGCGCGCTGCGAATGCCAGCAGGCGATACAAGGCACCGGAGTCGAGGAAATTCCAGCCAAGCCTGCCCGCAAGCAAGGCTGCAACTGTGCCCTTCCCCGAGCCACTCGGCCCATCGATGGTGATGACCGGAACGGGCCTGATCATGAATCACCCTCCGAATGTACCTGCATGCCGGCGCGCTGCGCCAAGGAGAGGAAGTTGGGGAACGACGTCGCCACGTTGGCGCAGTCATGGATTCGAATCGGGCCATTGGCTCGCAGCGCAGCCACACTGAAGGACATCGCGATGCGGTGATCGCCATGCGCCCAGACTTCACCGGAACCGATCGCACCACCTTCGATGACAATCCCGTCCGGGGTCGGTTCAGCCTTGACCCCCAGGGTCTGCAGCCCGTCCGCCATAACCTGGATGCGGTCAGACTCCTTGACCCGCAGCTCTTCGGCACCGCGCAACGTGGTACGACCTTCCGCGCAGGCCGCAGCCACGAAGAGCACCGGGAACTCGTCGATCGCCAGCGGAACCAGGTCCTCTGGAATGTCGATACCCTTGAGCTGAGCGCCACGAACACGGATGTCTGCCACCGGCTCGCCGCCCACCTCGCGCGGGTTCTCAAGAGAGATGTCGCCGCCCATCAACTTCAGAATATCGATCACGCCGGTACGGGTCGGATTCACGCCGACATGCTCGAGCACGATCTCCGAACCCTGCGCAATGCTCGCCGCCACCATGAAGAATGCCGCTGAAGAAATATCGGCAGGCACTTCAATATGAGTACCACGCAGCTTGTGCCCTGGCTCGACAACCGCAGTACTGCCCTTGACGGTCACCGGATAGCCGAAACCGCGAAGCATCCGCTCGGTGTGATCACGCGTCGGAGCCGGTTCGGTTACCGAGGTCTGATCAGCTGCATACAGGCCGGCCAGTAATAGGCAGGACTTGACCTGCGCACTGGCCATCGGCATTTCGTAATGCATGCCGGACAGACGCTGGCCGCCGCGAATGGTCAGCGGCGGACGCCCTTCCGGTGCCGTCTCGATCACAGCCCCCATCTCGCGCAGCGGCTTGGCGACGCGATTCATCGGCCGTTTGGAGAGGGACGCATCACCCGTCAACGTCGTATCGAACGGCTGCGCCGCGAGCAAACCGGACAGCAGCCGCATGGAGGTTCCTGAGTTGCCCAGGTAGATCGGCCCGGGCGGGGCCTTGAGGCCGTGCAGACCGACACCATGGACCGTCACGCGCCCCTGATGCGGACCCTCGATGACGACGCCCATGTCCCGGAACGCCTGAATGGTCGCCAGAGCATCTTCACCCTCCAGGAAGCCTTCGACTTCCGTCACGCCCTCGGCAAGAGAGCCGAGCATGATCGAGCGGTGAGAAATGGATTTGTCGCCTGGCACACGCAGATGGCCGGTCAGGCTGCCGCCAGGGTTGGCGAGGAAAACGAGGTCATTGGAATGCATAACGTCCACATAGGCTCGGCGAGCCAGTATTTTGCTGAAATGTTCCCGGGCAGCCTTGGCGCGAGTGAAAACGCCCAACAGCTTGTGCCCGTCTCCTTCATCGACCGCGGCGCGCAGCGCGTCGAGGTCGGCACGAAAATCGTCCAGGGTATGCAGCACTGCCTCGCGGTTGGCGAGAAAGATGTCGTGCCACATCACCGGATCGCTACCGGCGATACGGGTGAAATCGCGAAAACCACCTGCCGCGTAGCGGAATATCTCGAGATTCTCATGGCGCTTGGCGAGCGAATCAACCAGACCGAAGGCCAGCAGGTGCGGTAAATGACTAGTGGCAGCCAGCACCTCATCGTGATGCGACACCTCCATATGCTCGACATCCGCACCCAGCGCCGACCAGAGCTTGCTCACCAGCGTGAGCGCTTGCGGATCGGTATTTTCCAGCGGCGTCAGGATCACCTTGTGCCGTCGAAACAGCGTGCTGTTCGCCGCCGTCACGCCACTGAGTTCAGAGCCGGCGATGGGGTGGCCAGGCACGAACCTTGATGGCATGTTGCCGAACACTTTACGCGCACAGCGCACGACATTGCCCTTGGCGCTGCCGACGTCAGTGATCACTGCGTCGCCCAGTTCGAGCTTCGCCAGTTCACCAAGCAGCCGCTCCAGCGCAAGGATAGGCGTCGCAAGCTGAATTACGTCAGCCCCATGACAAGCCTCTGCAAGCGTCGCGGCGCAGCGATCCACCACGCCCAGTTCGACCGCAAGCTCACGCGAGCGTGCATCCAGATCGAAGCCGACCACCTCGCGACAAAGGCCAGCCTCACGCAAGCCCTTGGCGAACGAGCCGCCAATCAGGCCAAGGCCGATCACAACCAGGCGATTCACAATCGGCGAACGCTGTTGCGCGTGACGAGCGTGATTCACTGAGCGAGCACCTGGCGCAGCACATCGAGAAAGCGTGCATTTTCCTGCTCGGTGCCAATTGAGATACGCAGGAACGTTGGCATACCGTATCCGGCCATAGGGCGCACAATCACCCCTTCGCGCAACAGCGCCTGATTGATCGGCGCAGCATCACGGGCGAAGTCCACCGCGATGAAATTGCCCCGCGAAGGGATCCACTCCAGTCCCAGCTGACGGAAACCCGTTTCCAGCTGAAGCATCCCGGCATCATTCGCCTTGCGGCTGGCAAGCAGGTAATCGACGTCATCCAGCGCTGCGCAAGCCGCCGTCAGCGCCAGACTGTTCACGTTGAATGGCTGCCTGACGCGATTCAGCACATCGGCGATCACCGGCGAACTGATCGCGTAGCCGACCCGCAGCGCAGCAAGCCCATAAGCCTTGGAGAAGGTGCGCGAAACCAGCAGGTTCGGATAGTCGGCCAGAAACGCCAGACCATCCGGCAACTCCTGCCCTTCGGCATATTCGATGTAGGCCTCGTCCAGCACCACCAGGACACGCTCCGGTACGCGCGCTAGAAATCCACCCAGCGCAGCAGCATCGAACCAGGTTCCGGTGGGATTGTTGGGGTTGGCGACGAAAACCACGCGGGTATTCTCGTCGATGGCCGCCGCCATTGCGTCGAGGTCGTGCCCCCAGTTCCTGGCCGGCACGGCACGTCCCTCGGCCCCGACCGCCTGCGTCGCGATCGGATAGACAGCGAAGGCATGCTCGCTGAACACGGCGTTGAGTCCCGGAGCCAGATAGGCGCGCGCAACCAGCTCAAGAATGTCGTTGGAACCATTGCCCAGGGTGACTTGATTGATTCCGACCGAATAGCGCTCGGCAAGTCGCTGCTTGAGCGCGAAGCCGTTGCCGTCCGGGTAGCGGGTCAACTCCGAAAGCTCAGCCCTGATCGCATCAAGCACTTTCGGGCTTGGCCCCAGCGGGTTCTCGTTGCTGGCCAGCTTGACGATTCCTGCGGGGTCCAAACTCAGCTCGCGCGCCAGTTCTTCAACCGGCTTGCCCGGTACGTACGGCGACAGCTTCTGCACCCCTGGCTGCGCCAGGGCAAGGAAATCACAACTCATAACAAAACCTCAGGCTGCAGGCTGCAGGCTTCAGGCGGCAGGTACAAGCCGGTCGCCTGCCCCACTGCCGCGACCTGAAGCCGCAATTAAAGAACCGCTTTGGGGTAGGAACCCAACACCTTAAGGGCCACAGCTTCCTGCCCGAGCTTCTCCAGCGCATCCTTGATCAGCGGATCCTGGTGGTGACCCAGGAAATCGATGAAGAACACGTAGGTCCACTTGCCGCTGCGCGACGGCCGCGTTTCGATTCGAGTAAGGTCGATGCCGTTGGCATGGAACGGCACCAGCAGCTCGTGCAAGGCGCCTGGCTTGTTACGCATCGAGACGATGATAGAGGTCTTGTCATCGCCGGTCGGCGGCACTTCCTGGCTACCGATAATCAGGAATCGCGTGGAGTTGTCCGGGCGGTCCTCAATCTTCTCGGCCAGCTTGGTCAGACCGTAGAGCTGGGCAGCCATGTCGCCGGCGATGGCCGCCGAATTCCACTCGCTCTTGACCCGCTTGGCCGCATCCGCATTGCTGGAAACCGCTACGCGCTCGACATTCGGGTAGTGGGCATCAAGCCACTTGCGGCACTGCGCCAGCGATTGCGCGTGGGAGTAGATGCGCGTGATCCGATCAGTCTTGGTCGTCTCGCCCACCAACAAATGGTGGTGGATACGCAGCTCCACTTCGCCGCAGATCACGATGTCGTGCTCGAGGAAGCTGTCCAGCGTGTGATTGACTGCACCTTCGGTGGAGTTCTCCACCGGCACTACGCCGAAATTCACAGCCCCCGCCACAACCTCGCGAAACACCTCATCAATGGCTGCCATTGGCGTACTGATGACCGCATGGCCGAAATGCTTGAGCGCCGCAGCCTGGGAGAAGGTACCCTCTGGGCCGAGATAGGCAACCCGGAGCGGCTGTTCCAGGGCCAGGCAGGACGACATGATCTCGCGGAACAGACGCGCCATTTCCTCGTTATCGAGCGGCCCGCGGTTGAGCTCCATGATGTGCTTGAGCACCCAGGCTTCGCGCTCCGGACGGTAGAACACCGCGGACTCGCCCTCGGCCAGCGCCGCGGTCTTGACCCGGGCGACTTCCTGGGCACAGCGGGCGCGCTCGCTGATCAGATCGAGAATGCGCTCGTCGAGGCTGTCGATTCGAACCCGCAGGGCCTTCAACTGATCGGCGTCGCTCATCAGCCGTGCTCCTTCTCGAACTCGGCCATGTAGGCCACCAGCGCTTCGACCGCATTCAGG
Organism: Pseudomonas sp.; assembly: GCA_007713455.1. Lineage (GTDB taxonomy): Bacteria > Pseudomonadota > Gammaproteobacteria > Pseudomonadales > Pseudomonadaceae > Stutzerimonas > Stutzerimonas chloritidismutans. The sequence continues at coordinate 8,037 of VMRT01000034.1, read as the reverse complement.
CCTACGGCGTTGTAGATAGAAGCGCGCATGCCACCCACGGAGCGATGCCCTTTGAGGTTCAACAGGCCACGCGCGTCGGCGCCGGCCAGGAACGCCTTGTCCAGACGCTCATCGGCCAGACGGAACGGAACGTTCATCCACGAACGCGCATTGATGGCGATCGGGTTGGTGTAGAAATCGCTGGCATCGATGGCACCGTAGAGCATGTCCTTCTTGGCGCGGTTGCGCTGCTCCATCGCCTCGACGCCGCCCTGCTCCTTCAGCCACTCGAAGACCAGCCCCGAGAGATACCAGGAAAAGGTTGCCGGCGTGTTGTACATCGAGCCGTTATCCGCCGCGACCTTGTAGTCGAGCATGGTCGGGCAAGCGGAACGCGCATGGCCGAGCAGGTCTTCACGAACGATGACGACCACCAGCCCGGATGGCCCGATGTTCTTCTGCGCTCCGGCGTAGATCAGGCCGAACTTCGAGACGTCGATGGTCCGCGACAGAATGTCCGACGACATGTCGACGACCAGCGGCGTATCGCCGAGATTCGGGATCCAATCGAACTGCAGGCCGCCGATGGTCTCGTTGCTCGCGTAGTGCAGGTACGCCGCGCGCTCGCTCAACTGCCAATCGTTCTGCCCCGGAATGGCGAAGTAATCGAGAGATTTGGCGCTGGCCGCCACGTTGACGTTACCGAAACGACGCGCCTCTTCGATCGCCTTGCGCGACCAGATGCCCGTATCGATGTAGTCGGCAACGCCATCTTCCGGCAGCAGGTTCAGCGGAATCTCGGCAAACTGCTGGCTGGCGCCCCCCTGGAGAAACAGCACCTTGTAGTTCGACGGAATTGCCAGCAGGTCGCGCAGATCCTGTTCGGCCTTTTCGGCGATAGCGGTATATTCGTCGCTACGGTGACTCATCTCCATGACCGACAAGCCCTTGCCATGCCAGTCGAGAAGCTCCGCCTGGGCGCGCTGAAGGACGGCTTCGGGAAGCGCAGCCGGACCGGCACAGAAGTTAAAGGCGCGTTTGCTCACTGCAGTTCTCTCGCTCTTGCTCGATATTGAATCCCGCGGCGCGGCGACCGGTACCTCTACCGTCCGCCGCGCTACCACCTGATTGCGGATTGCTTTCGCCGATCAGTCTTCGTCGTCTGTCGGCACCACATCCGGAGATACGTCGCCAGCCCCGCCGAGCAGTTCATCCTCGCTCGGCTCAGTGCTGAGTACAGGCATTTCCTTCTCGAGGGCGTCGTCATCGAGCAACGCTTCGATGTCTTCCAGCACGTCTTCCTCGGATGGCTCCTGCACGCGCTCCAGACCAACCAGATGCTCGCCCTTGCTCAGCTTGATGAGGGTGACGCCCTGAGTATTGCGCCCCAGCGATGACACCTCGTCGACGCGGGTCCGGACCAGCGTGCCCTGATCGGAGATCAGCATGATCTCCTCGCCCTCGAGCACCTGCACGGCACCGATCAACGGGCCGTTACGCTCGTTGGTGACCATGGCGATGACGCCCTGACCACCGCGACCGCGGCGTGGAAACTCTTCCATCGCGGTGCGCTTGCCGTAGCCACGCAAAGATGCGGTAAGGATCTGTGCACCCAATTCCGGAATCAGCATGGAGATGATGCGCTGCCCTTCGGGCAGACGCATACCGCGTACACCGCGGGCATTGCGGCCCATGATGCGAACCTTGCTTTCCTTGAAACGGATGACCTTGCCGCCGTCGGAGAACATCATCACTTCCTGGGCACCATCGGTGACGGCCGCAGCGATGAGGGTGTCGCCTTCTTCCAGCTTGAGCGCGATCAGGCCGGACGTACGCGGACGGCTGAACTGCACCAATGGCGTCTTCTTGACCGTGCCATTGGCGGTAGCCATGAAAATGTAGGAGCCGGTCGGCTCGTCTTTCTCGTCGCTGTCGGCGTCATCGCTTTCGACGTCGTCCGCATCATCGTGCTCGATGACCAGGCCTTCTGCTTCGTCCAGGTCGTCCTCACCTTCGGCGGCCTGCTTGCGCAGCGCTTCCAGATCGACCTGAAGCATGGCGGTGATGCGCTCGCCCTCATCGAGCGGTAGCAGGTTGACCAGCGGGCGGCCACGCGAAGTACGAGATGCTTCGGGAATCTCGTAGGTCTTCAGCCAGTACACTTTGCCCTTGCTGGAGAACAGCAGCAGCGTGGTGTGACTGTTGGCAACCAGCAGATGCTCGACGTAATCCTCTTCCTTCACACCAGTCGCAGCCTTGCCGCGACCACCACGGCGCTGCGCCTGATAGGCGGCCAGCGGTTGCGACTTGGCATAACCACCATGAGAGATGGTGACGACGCGCTCTTCTTCGGTGATCAGGTCCGCCAGCGTCAGGTCCAGACGCGACTCGAGAATCTCGGTGCGCCGTGCATCGCCGAAATCGCGCTTCACGCCTTCCAGTTCTTCGCGGATGACTTCCATCAGGCGAACCGGATTGGTCAGGATGCGGATCAGCTCGCCGATCTGGGTGAGGATTTCCTGGTATTCGCTGAGCAGCTTCTCGTGCTCGAGGCCGGTCAGGCGGTGCAGACGCAGATCGAGAATCGCCTGCGCCTGTTCCGGCGACAGAAAGTACTTGCCGTCACGCAGGCCAAACTGCGGATCGAGGCCTTCGGGGCGACAGGCATCAGCCCCTGCGCGCTCGACCATGGCTTCAACGGCGCTCGATTCCCAGGCAGTGGAAATCAGCGCATCCTTGGCCTCGGCTGGAGTTGGCGAAGCCTTGATCACCGCAATGACCGGATCGATGTTGGACAGCGCGACTGCCTGCCCTTCAAGAATGTGCCCACGCTCGCGCGCCTTGCGCAGTTCGTAGACCGTACGGCGGGTAACGACTTCGCGACGGTGGCGAACGAAGGCTTCCAGCAGCTCTTTCAGGTTCAGCGTGCGTGGCTGGCCATCGATGAGCGCAACCACGTTGATACCGAAGACGCTCTGCAGCTGGGTCTGGGCATATAGGTTATTGAGGATCACCTCCGGCACTTCGCCGCGGCGCAGCTCGATGACCACGCGCATGCCGTCCTTGTCGGACTCGTCACGCAGCTCGGTGATGCCTTCGATCTTCTTCTCTTTCACCAGCTCGGCGATCTTCTCGATCAGCCGTGCCTTGTTCAGCTGGTAAGGCAGCTCGGTGATGACGATCTGCTGGCGGCCGCCGACCTTGTCGATATCTTCGATATCGGCGCGAGCACGGATATAAATGCGGCCACGGCCGGTGCGGTAGGCCTCGATGATGCCAGCACGGCCGTTGATGATACCGGCAGTGGGGAAATCGGGGCCCGGGATGAACTGCATGAGTTCGTCGATAGTGATATCGGCGTTGTCGATCAGCGCCAGGCAACCATCGATGACTTCGCCCAGGTTATGCGGCGGGATGTTGGTCGCCATGCCTACCGCAATACCGCTGGAACCGTTCACCAGCAGATTGGGAACCTTGGTCGGCATGACCGCCGGGATCTGCTCGGTGCCATCGTAGTTGGGCACCCAGTCGACGGTTTCCTTTTCCAGGTCGGCCAGCAGCTCATGGGCCAGCTTGGCCATGCGCACTTCGGTGTAACGCATCGCTGCAGCGCTATCGCCGTCAACCGAACCGAAGTTACCCTGGCCGTCGACCAGCATGTAGCGCAGCGAAAACGGCTGCGCCATACGCACGATGGTGTCGTATACCGCCGAATCGCCGTGCGGGTGGTATTTACCGATCACGTCACCGACCACACGGGCGGATTTCTTGTACGGCTTGTTCCAGTCGTTGCCGAGTTCGCTCATGGCGAATAGTACGCGGCGGTGTACCGGTTTCAGGCCATCGCGCGCGTCCGGCAGCGCACGGCCAATGATCACGCTCATGGCGTAATCAAGGTAGGACTGCTTGAGCTCGTCTTCGATATTGACCGGGAGGATTTCTTTGGCCAGTTCGCCCATGGAAGCCTGGTTCCTTATAGTCAGCAGGGTCCTGTAATAAGCGCGGGATGGTAACACAGACGGCTGCTATAAACTGAGCCTTGCACGGAGCAAAACCGGCTTGCACAGCACACCCGAGCGCGACCGATCGTTGCTCAGTGCAGCCGTTTGCGGCTCATCAGCTCGGCCATCTTCGCGGCACTCGGCCGCTCGACCACGCCTTTCTCGGTGACAATGGCATCGATGAGATCGGCCGGCGTCACGTCGAACACCGGATTGAATGCCTCGACATCAGCCGCGAAGCGCCGACCGTCGACCTCAAGCAGCTCGCTGCCGGCGCGCTCCTCGATCTGGATCTCCTCGCCGCTCTCCAGCGCCATGTCGATGGTCGAACTCGCCGCCACCACCATGAAACGCACGCCGTGGTGCATCGCCAGGACCGCAAGCTGGTAGGTACCGATCTTGTTCGCCACATCGCCATTGGCGGTGATGCGATCCGCACCGACGATCACCCAGGAGATGCCGCTGGATTTCATCAGATGAGCAGCCGCCGAGTCCGCATTCACCATGGCCGGAACGCCATCACCGAGCAGTTCCCAGGCCGTCAGCCGGGAGCCCTGCAACCAAGGCCGGGTCTCATCGACGTATACCCGCTCCACCAGACCCTCGAGATGCGCCGCCCGGATGACCCCGAGCGCCGTACCGAAACCGCCGGTCGCCAGGGCGCCGGTATTGCAATGGGTGAGCAGGTTCTGCGGATTGCCCTGATGGCGGCGGATGAGGTCGACGCCAAACTGCGCCATCGCCAGATTTGCCTCGCGATCGCTGTCATGGATGGAGATGGCCTGGGCTTCCAGCGCTGCATACGGGTCTTCACCCGGCTTGAGGCGATCCAGTCGTTCGCGCATCTGGTTCAGAGCCCAGAACAGATTGACTGCGGTGGGACGAGAATCGGCCAGCACCTTGAAGTCTTCCTCCAGGGCCTGCCGCCAATCACCGCCGTCGGCGATACGGGCACGCACGGCAAGGACCAGGCCATAGGCTGCGCTGATTCCGATTGCCGGCGCGCCGCGCACGACCATACCCCGAATCGCCGCAGCGACCGACGCCGCAGAATCATGGCTGCACCAAATCTCTTCGACGGGAAGCTTGCGCTGATCGAGCAGGTTCAGGCGCCCGTCCAGCCATTCGATCGACTTAACCTTTTCCGCAGCCAACAAACGCTCGCGCATGGCATTTCCCTCGTTCAGCTTCGTCGACACAGGACCATCATGCGCCCCGAACAGCAAAGAAAAAGCCCGGATCGCGGGCGAACCGGGCTTTCCAATCTCGATATGGCCGGGAAGCAGCAAACATGAGCACTGCGGCCTCTTATCCCGGGCGCGAATGCTAATCGACGGGTTTTCCGAGCACAAGCAGTGATCAGGGCTTGGCGACGCCTAATGGCCGAGCAGCTTTCAGGCTGCCCCCCTTCCACGGAGAGAGCATGCGCTCAAGCAGATGAAGTGTCGCGCTCACTCATCGCGTCGCGCTTGACCAACTGGTGGCAGGCAAAATACTGTATCTATATACAGTTATTTTGGATGCCTCTTCATGACCGCAGTGGTCGCCCTCGATAGCCTGCTGGATACACGTCGCGTCTGGCGTGGCCAGGCCATAACGTCTCGCACGGCCGTCCAGCCGACCGGAAATGCCACACTGGATGAGTTCCTGCCCGGCGGCGGCTGGCCGGAGTCGGCCATCAGCGAGTTCCTCGTCGCGGCCACGGGCATCGGCGAGCTGAATCTGCTGTGGCCGACCCTTGCACGACTGACCACCGCCGGCGAGCGGGTGGTGCTGGTAACGCCCCCTCATCGACCTTACCCCCAGGCCTGGCTGGCCGCGGGTGTAGACCTGCGGTGGCTGACCATCATCCAGGCAAAGGGCCGCGATGCGCTGTGGGCTGCAGAACAATGCCTACGTTCCGGCAGTTGTGCCGCTGTGCTGTGCTGGCCGCAACAAGCTGATGACCGTGCCTTAAGACGCTTGCAGATTGCCGCTGAATCCGGCCAAACCCTGGGCTTCGTCTATCGGTCACTGCATGAAGCAAATAACCCATCACCGGCGGCACTACGCCTGACCATCGAGGCCCAGCCGGCGCAGCTGCGTGTCATCAAGTGCCGCGGCGGCCTGGCTCCGGGACAGGCGCTCCCGGGCAGCGCCTGGCAATAGGCGTGACGATGCTCTGGGCCTGCATTCTGCTGCCGCAACTGGCCATGGACGGCATCCTGCGCCACCGCGACGATGCCGCCGCGCCGCTGGCCCTGCTCACCGGCCCGCCACAGCGCCGCGTGCTGCAGGTCGTCAACGCAGCCGCCCGCAAGCTCGGCCTCAAGCCAGGGCAAACGCTGATCGCAGCCCAGGCATTGACCCACGACTTCGCCACCGCCGATTACAACCCGCTGATGATCGAACGCTGGCAGCGGTTTCTGGCGGCCTGGGGTTACGGCTACAGCGCACAGGTCAGCCTGCACTACCCGCGCTGCCTGCTGTTGGAGGTGCATTCCAGCCTCGGCCTGTTCGGCCCATGGCCACGATTCGAGACGCGTCTACGCAAGGAGCTCACGGCTCTGGGCTTCCGCCACCGCATCACCCTGGCGCCCAACCCGGCGGCCGCGCGCATCCTCGCCAATGCCCATGACGGGCTGGCCGTGACCGATACAGCCACGCTGCATCAGGCGCTCGGGGTACTGCCGATCGAGCGCCTCGGCCTGCCCCGAGAAGTCAGCACATCGCTGGTACGCATGGGCCTGCGCTATCTTCATCAACTGCTCGCCCTGCCGCGCGACAGCCTGGCCAGACGCTTTCCGGAAGAAGTGCTGACCCAGCTCGACACCCTGCTCGGGCATCGGCCGCTGCCTCTGGAGTTCTACCGCCCGCCGGATGTCTTCGACACCCGCATCGAACTGAATTTCGAAGTCGAATCTCACCAGGCTCTACTGTTTCCATTGCGCAGACTGACCGCCGACCTGGCCGCCTTTCTCGCCGGGCGGGACAGCGGCGTCCAGCGTTTCAGCCTGTACCTGGAACATCGCACCCTGCCCGACAGCGAGGTAGCGGTCGGCCTGCTCAGTACCGAACGCGAGCCCGCCATGCTGTTCGAACTGACCCGTGGCCGTCTCGAGCACCTGCAACTGCCTGCCCCCGTCCTGGCCGTGCGTCTGCTGGCTTGTGATCTGCCAGCCTTCACGCCGGCCCATCAGGCCTTGTTCGACGAGCGCCCGCAGCAGAATGTGCCCTGGGAGCAACTGCGCGAACGCCTCCGCGCCCGACTGGGCGATGATGCCGTGGTCTCGCTGAGCGCACGAGCGGACCACCGCCCCGAATATGCCTGGCGGGAAAGCAGCCTCGCCCGCACCGAACCATTGCCTCACGTGGGGTTGCGCCCCGGCTGGCTGCTGAGTACCCCGCAACCCTTGCGCGAAGAGGGTCTGCTCACCCTGACCGGCCCCGAGCGCATTGAGTCCGGCTGGTGGGATGGTGCCGACGCGCGACGCGACTACTACCGGGTGCAAACCGCTACCGGCCAGCAGGGTTGGGCGTTTCGCGCCCTCGCCGGAGGCCCCCTGCTGCTGCACGGCTGGTTCGCATGAACGCCGAATATGCCGAGCTGCACTGCCTGTCCAACTTCAGCTTCCAGCGGGGTGCATCCAGCGCGAGCGAACTCTTCGAACGCGCCAAACGCCAGGGCTATGACGCTCTGGCGATCACCGATGAATGCAGTCTGGCCGGTATCGTGCGCGCCTGGCAGGCCTCGAAGGACACCGGCCTGCCGCTGATCATCGGCAGCGAGGTGCAGATCGAGGGCGGGCCCAAGCTGGTCTTGCTGGTGGAAAACCTGACCGGCTACCAAGCACTCTGCCAATTGATAACCCGTGCCCGCCGACGAGCCGAGAAAGGCCGTTACCAGGCGCTGCGCGAAGACCTGAGCGAGTGGCCACTAGCAGGCCGTTGAAAAACTCGGCTTCAACTGCCCCAACCCGTCCGGTTTGGCGCTTTTTCAAGCGCTTTGGCCTAACGGAGTCCACACAAGGCCTGACTTCAGGCCTTTTTGACAGGTTTCAGCACCACGTTCACGCCT
>VMRT01000022.1 GCA_007713455.1 Pseudomonas sp. | reverse complement strand
GGCGCATTCTACTCGAATCCGCCATCCGTGCAACCCTTTTATTTCGCTAACCTTTTGATTTACAAGAGGTTTTGCTTAAGGACTGCGCCGGAAGTGGTGCGCATTATAGGAGCCTGAAAATCAACGTCAACCGTTTATTTCAGTTTTATTCCGCCTTGAGGGAAATACGTGCAAACGACTTCTTTCCAGCCTGGCAAACATGGGTCGCGCCAAGCCGGAATACGAAACCACGATCCACTACCTGCCCGTCAACACGGACACCGCCAGAACCCAGCAAGTCACGCGCGACAGCTGCATTCTTGACCAGCGCCGCCTTATTAAGGACCGACGCAATGGGCATGTCCTGCTCAGAGATCAGTTCGATTTCCGGAAGGTCTTCGGGAAGCTCACCCTCTTTCATCCGATTACCCGCAGAACGATGCGCAGCCGCAGCCGCTTCGTCCCCATGGAAACGCGCAACGATCTCCTCGGCCAACTTGATCTTGATATCCCGGGGATTGGATCCCCGCTCGACATCAGCACGAAACTCATCGAGTTCACCCTGCGACCGGAAGCTGAGCAGCTCGAAGTACCGCCACATGAGCGAATCAGGGATCGAGACCAACTTGCTATACATGACGCCTGGCGCTTCCTGGATCCCGACGTAATTGCCAAGGGACTTGGACATCTTCTTCACGCCATCCAACCCCTCAAGCAACGGCATGGTCACTACGCACTGCGAGGCCTGACCGTACGACCGCTGAAGCTCGCGCCCCATAAGCAAGTTGAATTTCTGGTCAGTCCCTCCGAGTTCTATGTCAGCCTTCAACGCAACCGAGTCATACCCCTGGACGAGCGGATAGAGGAACTCATGGATGGCTATCGGCTGGTTCGTGGAGTAGCGCTTACTGAAGTCATCACGCTCAAGCATACGGGCGACAGTATATTGAGAAGCTAGACGGATAAAGTCGGCTGGAGTCAGCTTGTCCATCCAGGTTGAATTGAACGCCACCTCGGTCTTTGCGGGATCCAATATCTTAAAAACCTGGGACTTGTAAGTTTCGGCGTTCTCGAGGACCTGCTCCCTGGTCAACGGGGGCCGTGTGGCGCTTTTGCCACTTGGATCACCAATCATTCCGGTGAAATCCCCTATAAGGAAGATCACCTGATGCCCCAAGTCCTGAAGCTGGCGCATCTTATTAATGAGCACGGTATGCCCGAGATGAAGATCGGGAGCGGTAGGGTCGAATCCCGCTTTGACGCGCAACGGCTCGCCTCGCTCAAGCTTAGTGACCAGCTCCGATTCGACGAGCACCTCATCAGCGCCCCGTTTGATCACCGACAGTTGCTCTTCAACCGACTTCATGGCAAGCCCCGTACCATTATTAAAGGGCGACAACCTTACAAGATCGACGGCCGATTACAAGCAGCGCGCTTGTACCGACCAGCAGCTCAGCAGCCACAAGGGTTGCCTCCGATGCGCTTTGCTTATATTTTAGACAGTTATTTCCCGTGCAAAAATATGCCAGAAGCCCAATGATGCCTTCCAAATCAAAAGCTCCGAACTACCCCAAGAGCCATCTTCTGGCTGCCAGTGGTGTAGCTGCGCTGCTGAGCCTGGCGCTGCTTGTATTCCCATCACGTGAAGTCGAGGCGAAGAAGACCTTCATTGACCTGAAGCTCGAGTCCTCCTCTGGACAAATTGTCGTCGAGCCCGGCGACAGCCAACCAGGCCTGGTCGAGTCTCCCTTCGCTGCAACTGCCACGCTGGGCACATCATCCGAGGCCAAGAATGCTGAGCTACCGGAAGAAGAGGAGCTCACCCAGGCCCCCGCTCCAGAGTCAGACTCTCTGACGAAGACCGTGGTCGTGGCCAATGGGGATACGCTATCGACAGTATTTTCCAAAGTGGGCCTTTCCCCATCCGTCATGCATGCCGTCCTGTCGAGCAGCAAGGATGCCAAACAGTTTTCCCGCTTGAAGATCGGCCAGTCCCTTGAGTTTCAACTGACTGAGCAAGGCGGGCTAGCCGGCCTACGCAGCAAACTCAACAGCCTGGAAACGCTGGCGCTAGAGAAGACACCTGACGGTTATTCATTCAGAAAAGAACAGATCAAGCCCGAAATCAGCTCCGTATACGCTCGCGGTGAGATTGATAGCAGTCTGTTTCTAGCCGCGAAGCGCGCGGGTCTCAGCCATAACCTGACGATGGATCTGGCCAACGTATTTGGCTACGACATCGACTTTGCACTCGACATTCGCAAAGGCGACAGCTTCGAAGTTATTTATGAAGAGAAGACCGTAGAGGGGCAACGCGTCGGTACCGGCAATATCCTCGCGGCACGCTTTACCAATCGGGGCAAAACCTATTCCGCCGTTCGCTACACCAATAAGGATGGAGCCACCAGCTATTACAATGCTGACGGTACCAGCATGCGCAAAGCATTCATCCGAACGCCGGTGGATTTTGCACGTATCAGCTCTCGCTTTTCCAATGGTCGCAAACATCCGATCCTGAACAAGATCCGAGCGCACAAAGGGGTTGATTATGCAGCCCCGCACGGGACGCCGATCAAAAGCGCCGGTGACGGCAAAGTACTGCTTGCCGGGCGCAAGGGCGGCTATGGCAACACGGTGATCATCCAGCACGGCCAGCGCTACCGCACGCTGTATGCGCACATGCAAGGTTTTGCCAAAGGTGTGCGTAATGGGTCCGCCGTAAAGCAAGGTCAGATCATTGGCTACATCGGCACAACCGGCCTTTCCACCGGCCCGCATCTGCATTATGAGTTCCAGGTCGACGGCGTTCATGTCGATCCGCTAGGCCTGAAACTACCGATGGCAGATCCGATCGCTCGCAACGAAAAGCAGCGCTTCATGCAACTGAGCCAGCCTCTGATGGCACGGATGGACGAAGAGAAGGCCACTCTATTGGCCCTCAACCAGCAGTAATCGTGGCTCTTTATCTGGGGGTGATGTCCGGCACCAGTCTTGATGGCCTGGACATCGCGCTCATCGAGCAGACCACCCGCACTCGGCTGATAGCCACCCGCTTCCAGGCAATGCCTACCAAGCTAAAGCAAGATCTACTCGCCTTGTGCTCGTCTGGGCGGGACGAGCTGAAGCGCGCAGCTATTGCTGAGAACCAGTGGGCTACGCTCGCAGCAGAAACGGTTGATCAGCTGCTCATCGAACAGCAGCTTGCCCCGCAGTCGATACGCGCTATTGGCAGCCACGGTCAAACTATCAGGCATGAACCCCATCTCGGGTTCACGATTCAGATCGGCAACCCCGCTCTATTGGCGGAATTGACCGGCATAACCGTGGTTGGGGATTTTCGCCGACGCGACGTTGCTGCCGGCGGACATGGCGCACCGCTCGTGCCCGCTTTCCACGAATCCATCTTTGGCAATTCCCAGCGAGTCCGCGCGATTCTGAACATCGGGGGATTCAGCAATCTCAGCATTCTGTATCCGGGCAACCCTACCCATGGCTTCGATTGTGGGCCCGGCAACGTCCTGATGGACGCCTGGATTCAACGCCACAAGTGCTTGGCATACGACCGCAACGGCGATTGGGCGACGACCGGCATCGTGGATGAGGACCTACTCACCTTGATGCTCAACGAAGAGTTTTTCAAAACTCAGGGCCCCAAAAGCACCGGACGCGAGCTTTTCAACCTGGCCTGGCTGGATAGACTTCTCGCTGAACGGAAAGATCTGCAGCCTGCAGATGTCCAGGCGACGCTGCTCGAACTTACTGCGAGGAGCATAGCCGAGTCACTCATCGCCACTCAGCTGAACGTTGAGGAATTGCTTGTCTGCGGTGGTGGGGCGCATAACGCTGCGCTGATGCGAAGGTTACAGGTGCTGGCCCCGACCTGTGAGGTCAAAAGCACAGACAGCGAGGGGGTGCCGGCAGACTGGGTGGAGGCGATGGCATTTGCATGGTTGGCCCACTGCTGCCTGGAAGGCATCCCGGCAAATCGTCCCGCGGTCACTGGCGCACGGGGCTCTCGAATCCTTGGCGCCATCTATCCCGGCTGATGCCAGAAACGGAAACGCCGTGCAGTGCACGGCGCTTCGAGGCCACAGACATCAGATAGAAAACGACTGACCGCAACCACAGGTAGTCGTAGCGTTTGGATTCTTGATCACGAAACGAGAGCCTTCCAGCCCTTCCTGGTAGTCCACTTCTGCACCAGCCAGGTACTGGTAGCTCATGGGGTCGACCACGAGACTTACGCCCTCTCGCTCAATGAGCGTATCGTCGTCGGCCACATCTTCATCGAAAGTAAAGCCGTACTGGAAACCCGAGCAGCCGCCTCCAGTGACGAAGACCCGCAGCTTCAAGCGCGGATTGCCTTCCTCATCGACCAAGCTCTTCACCTTGCTTGCCGCCCCCTGACTGAACTGGATGGCGGTGGGCGTGAAGGATTCGACACTCATTGGTTTCTCCTGGCGTGAAACGCCCTACTGCATTGACGGTGCATTATCGGCTTTCCTGACAAAACCGGTCAACTATTCGACCTGCTTCAGCGCCCCAATGTGAAAACCGGTTTATGGCAGGAGCGCCACATTTCCAAGCCCCAGTTTTTCGTTCAGATCGAACAGGATATTCATATTCTGGATCGCCTGGCCGGATGCGCCTTTCACCAGGTTGTCGATCACGGACAGCACGACCACCAGGTCACCGTTCTGCGGACGATGTACGGCAATGCGGCAAACGTTAGCGCCACGCACGCTACGTGTCTCCGGATGACTGCCGGCCGGCATCACATCGACGAACGGCTCGTTGGCATAACGGCGCTCATAAAGGCGCTGCAGATCCACGGAAGTATCGGCAACGGTGGCGTACAGCGTCGCGTGGATACCACGGATCATCGGAGTCAGGTGCGGAACAAAAGTCAGCCCGACGTCACCTTGCGCGGCTCGGCGCAGACCTTGGCTGATCTCCGGCAGGTGCCGGTGCCCTTTGACCGCATACGCCATCATGCTTTCGCCAGCCTCGGTGAACAGGGAACCGATCTTCGCTGCGCGCCCGGCACCGCTGACGCCCGACTTGCAATCCGCAATCAAGCGCGAGGCATCTGCAAGACCATTTTCAAGCAGCGGTAGAAAGCCCAGCTGGGTAGCGGTCGGGTAACAGCCAGGAACGGCAATCAGGCGTGCCTTTCTGATCTGCTCGCGATTGACTTCAGGCAGTCCGTACACGGCCTCAGCGAGCAGTTCAGGCGCACCGTGAGCCTGCCCGTACCATTTCGCCCACTCTTCGGCATCCTGCAGGCGGAAATCGGCGGACAAATCAATGACTCGGGTTCCGGCTGCCAGCAACTCGCCAGCAAGTGCGTGGGCGACGCCATGAGGGGTCGCGAAGAACACCACGTCGCATCCACCCAATGTTGCTGCGTCCGGAACACTGAAAGCGAGGTCGTCGTAGTGGCCTCGCAGATTGGGGTACATGTCGGTGACCTTCACCCCATCCTCAGAGCGGGAGGTGATGACAGCCACTTCGGCCTGCGGATGCTGAGCAAGCAGGCGCAGCAATTCGACGCCCGTATAGCCTGTGCCGCCAACGATACCGACCTTGATCATGACCTGCCCTCAACTGGAAACGTAAAAGCGCGATGATAAAGCTGCTTTGATCGCGGGCCAACCGCCGGGATGACGGGGGCGAACGCAGCCACTACTATCGACGCATTCGCCCCCGCAGGATTCCATAGATGCTCTACCTTTGGCTCAAAGCACTGCACATCATCGCCGTCGTCTGCTGGTTCGCCGGACTTTTCTATCTTCCTCGCTTGTTCGTTTATCACGCGATGAGTGAGGATGAACCCAGTCGAGAGCGCTTCAAGATCATGGAGCGTAAGCTTTACCGCGGCATCATGCTTCCTTCCATGATCGCCACGCTGGTGTTTGGCATATGGATGGTCATTCTGAATCCCGGTTTGTTCGGTACAGGCGGCTGGCTTCACGCCAAGTTGGCGCTGGTCCTTGTATTGGTCGGCTATCACCACGTATGCGGCGCACAACTGAAGCGGTTTGCTCGTGACGAGAACATTCGCGGGCACGTGTTCTATCGCTGGTTCAATGAGGTCCCGGTCCTGTTTCTGCTGGCCATCGTGATCCTTGTCGTCGTCAGGCCCTTCTGAGCTGGCCGACAGCTGATCAGTTGAGTTCGCGAGCATTGTGTTACCTGACTCGGAAACCGGAGCATACGTTGTTGTATCCGCTGTTCCTCACCTCTAATCTGCCGCAACCATCCCTGTGACACGGACGCCACATGCAACAAGCTCAATTCAAAATCGTCTTCACTGGCGAACTTATGCCCGACATGCCGCTCGAGGCGGTAAAGGCAAACCTGGCCGTCCTGTTCAAGACCGACCCAAGCAAGGTCGAGCGATTGTTCAGTGGCCAGGCGGCCGTGATCAAAAGCAAACTGAGCAGCCAGGAAGCCGACAAGTACATCGGCGCGCTGCACCGCGCTGGCGCCAGGGCATACAAAGAGCCTGAGCACACCAGCCCCACCCTGAGCCTAGTGCAGACGGATGAAGAACTGGCGGCGGCCCAAGGTGACAACCCACCTGCCGCGCTCATGACATGTCCTAAATGCGGGCACGCGCAAAGCCAGGCCAATGAGTGCAGTACGTGCGGCATCATCATCGAGAAGTATCTGGCGCGTCAGGCGCAGCTTCATGAGAGTGCTGCACCTCAGGGCGCCAGCGCAACGGTGTCACCTTACGCCCCGCCCTCTGCAAACGTCAGCGAAGCAATGCCTCGACATGGCGACCTCAAGCCTTTTTCCGTCACTGGCCGGATTGGCCGTCTGCGTTATCTAGCGTGGTCACTGGTGATCATGTTCGCGGCCACGGGCTTGTTCGGTGTCGCCGCGATCATGATGGCAATCTCCAGCACGATGGGGCTCATCTGCATGGGCTTGATCGGCATCGGCATGCTCGTGGTCAGCGTGCAGATCGGCGTTCAGCGCCTGCATGACTTCGGCTGGTCCGGCTGGCTGATCCTGCTCAATCTGGTCCCGGTGCTGGGCAGCCTGTTTCCCTTCGTCATGCTGCTGATGCCGGGGAGTCGGGAAGTCAATCGCTATGGTTCTCCACCACCGCCCAACAGCCGGTCGGTGAAGATCCTCGCCGCGCTGTGGCTGCTGTTAATCATCTCCGGCCTAGTGGCGGCGCTGACCATCCCCGCGCTGGTGGAAATGCGTCAGGGAGCCGGCTTCTAGCTGCTGACGCAGACCCTCAATCGGCTTGTACCGTGCGCCCCCTTGCCCACTCCCGCAGTGCATCGAGGCGCTCGGCCATGACAACCGACAACGGCGATGTTGCACGAACGCAGTCGAGCAGCATCGCTTGATCGACATCCCGTTGCTGGGCCTGGCCGGCATAAACCGCGCTGACCACCACCTGCTCGATCTCGGCGCCGGAGAAACCATCACTCTCCCCGGCCAGTACCATCAGCCCCATATCATCAGGTTGCAGTTCGCGTCGCGTGAGATGGATGCGGAAGATCTCCGCACGCGTCGCGAGATCTGGCAAATCCACGAAGAAGAGTTCGTCGAATCGCCCCTTTCGCAGCAGCTCTGCAGGCAGCCGATCGATGGCGTTTGCCGTAGCCACCATGAATACCGGCGCGGTACGCTCGGCCATCCACGTCAGCAGTGTGCCCAGTACCCGCTGGCTTACGCCGCCATCCATATCGCCGGTCGCCAAACCTTTTTCGATCTCGTCCATCCACAAAACGCAAGGCGCCATCTGTTCCGCGAGGGTCAGCGCTTCACGCAGGTTACGCTCGGTTTCACCGAAATACTTGTTGTACAAGCAGGCGAAATCCAACCGCAGCAACGGCAGCCCCCACAGACCGGCGACCGCCTTGGCGGCGAGGCTCTTGCCGCCACCTTGCACCCCGACCAGCATCACGCCGCGCGGTAGATCATCGCCCTGACCATCCAGAAACGCGCCCTGCCGCTCCGCCAGCCAACGTTTGAAATTGGCCAGACCACCCACCTCCGCGAAGCGCGCCGTCTCGTATTCGAACCCCAGCACCCCATCGAGATCCAGCAGCTGAAACTTGCTGCGATTGAGCTCGGGAAGATCCTCCTGGGTGATCGCACCGTCATCACAGATGACATTGCGTGCCAGCGCCCGCGCCTCTGCATGGCTCAGGCCGCGCAGATTCTTCACCACCTGCTGCAACGTGCGATTGTCGGTGCGAACGCGAGCACCGCGATTACGCTCGCTCCAGCGGGTGGCTTCCTCGCGGACGATGGCAAGCAGCTCTTCCTCGGCCGGCAGCGAAAGGCTGAAGCGTGCTGCGTAGCGTTGCACTTCAGGCGGCAGCTTGAGCGCATGCGACACCAGCACGAGGGTCGGCGCCACAGGCGCTTCACTCATCGCAATGTCCTTCAACAGCCGCACCAACTTCGGCTCATCGAGAAACGGATGCAGATCGCAGAAGACGTACAGGTTCGCCCGGGGATCGTGCTTCACCAGTTTCAGCGCCACGTCCGGCGCGCAGCTTTCCTCGCCGCCCTGTAGCTCGCCGCCAAAGGACAGATGGCGTACCCCCTCGGTCGCCGACCACAGGTAGAAGCCCAAGCCTTGGCGCATGGCAAGCCCCGTCAGCGTCTCGAGCACTCTGCGCTCGTCCCAGGACTCAACCAGCACCAATCGGACTCTCGAATCCAGAACCAAACCCAGATCATGAATATCGTTTTTCACATCACCTCCCTGTACAGCCTCACCACGGCTCATATGCCCTGATACACTGTTTGACCGATGCTCTCCCGGAGAACCGCCATGGATTGTCTGTTTTGCAAGATCGTGGACGGGGAAGTTCCCGCACGCAAGCTTTACGAGGACGATCAGGTTATCGCCTTCCACGACATCGCGGCTCAGGCCCCGGTGCACTTTCTGGTGATTCCGAAGAAACATATCGCCACCTTGCACGACCTGAACGAGGAGCACGACAAGGCGCTCGCCGGGCATATCCTCTTGACTGCGCAACGCCTGGCCGCAGAGCAAGGGTGTCAGGACGGTTTTCGCGTGGTGATGAACTGCAACGACCTAGGCGGGCAGACGGTCAACCATATTCACATGCACGTACTCGGTCAGCGGCAGATGCATTGGCCGCCAGGCTGACAGCCAAACGCCAACCTGCAGCCTCATCCACTGCCCGTGGCTCCAACCTGTTCCGGAGGACATATGACCAGCCAACGCCACTACTCCCCAGCTGACCGCTTGCTGATGCAGGCCGATTCGGCCCTGCGCACGCTGTTGCCTTTCAGTGGCCAGCCAGCACGCCCGTCGCCGGCGGTATTGAAGAACGAGGCCGAACTCAGCGAGAGCGAGACCCGCCACGTTGCCGGCCTGATGCGCAT
The DNA here is from genome assembly GCA_007713455.1 of Pseudomonas sp. Lineage (GTDB taxonomy): Bacteria > Pseudomonadota > Gammaproteobacteria > Pseudomonadales > Pseudomonadaceae > Stutzerimonas > Stutzerimonas chloritidismutans. The sequence continues at coordinate 51,966 of VMRT01000022.1, read as the reverse complement.
CAACCACACCGGCGAAGTCTGCGCCCAGGCGCTGTACCAGGGCCAGGCCCTGACGGCTCGCCTCCCGCAGGTACGTCGGGCGATGGAACAGGCGGCGGATGAGGAAATCGACCATCTGGCCTGGTGTGAACAACGCATCCGCCAGTTGGGCAGCCACACCAGCGTGCTCAATCCGCTTTTCTACGGGCTGTCGTTCGGGATTGGCGCCACGGCCGGTCTGATCAGCGATCGCATCAGCCTGGGCTTCGTCGCTGCTACTGAAGATCAGGTCTGCAAGCACCTGGACGAGCATCTTGGCCAACTGCCGGCAAGCGACGACAAATCCCGCGCCATTCTCGAGCAGATGCGCGAGGACGAGCAGCAGCACTCCACCGCCGCCATCGAGGCCGGCGGCCTGCGATTTCCAGCCCCGGTCAAATTCGGCATGAGCCTGGTATCCAAGGTCATGACCAAGGCGACTTATCGCATCTGACGTTTGCCACGAAAAAGGGCGCCGAAGCGCCCTCATCAATGACAATGCTGCTGAAGCCTACGCATGACGCGGCATGTTGCGCGCGTAGAAAATTTCCAGCATCTCGTGACGCAACCGCTTCTCGACCTGCTTGCGCTGCTCCGGAGAAAGATTGCTGGTCGCATCGCCGAACAGATAATTCTCCAGCTCGAAGTCCTTGAGCAGCATCTTGGTGTGGAACAGATTCTCCTGGTACACATTCACATCGGTCATCTGATAGACCGAGCGCGTGTCATCAGACAGGTAGTTCTGGATCGAGTTGATCTCGTGATCAATGAAGTGCTTCTTGCCCTCGACATCGCGGGTAAAACCGCGCACGCGATAATCCACGGTGACGATATCCGAATCGAACTGGTGGATCAGATAGTTGAGCGCCTTCAGCGGCGAGATAACGCCGCAGGTTGAAACATCGATATCGACGCGGAACGTGGCAATGCCGTCCACCGGATGTATTTCCGGGTAGGTATGCACGGTGATGTGGCTCTTGTCGAGGTGCGCAAGGATGGTTTCGGGCAGCGGGCCAGGCGACTCCTCGATCTGACTGTCAGTTGGCGTCACCGGTTGTTCGGAGATCAGAATCGTCACGCTGGCGCCCTGCGGCTCGTAATCCTGGCGGGCAATGTTGAGTATGTTGGCGCCAATGATGTCTACAACATCGGTCAGAATCTGTGTAAGTCGCTCGGCGTCGTATTCTTCATCGATGTACTGCACATATGCCTGCTGGTCTTCGGAGGTCTCGGCATAGCAGATGTCGTAGATGTTGAAGCTCAAGGTCTTGGTCAGATTGTTGAACCCGTGAAGCTTGAGTTTGCTTTTCACCATTGGAAACATTCTCTTGTCGGGGCTCATGCCCGTCGGACACCGAAGCATCTGAGCAGGACGGTAAACACCTCTTCGCGCCGGTGACGGCCGTTATTGCAATGGAATGAATGACACCCGAATCAATCGGGGCTGCGCATGATGCAGAGCGGGAGGCTTGTCTAAAGCGTCACCAGACCCACTCCCATCGATTGAGATAGCCGATAGCGGTCAGTCGAGCTCGACAATCTCGTAAGCATGGCTGATCTCGACGCCGGCACGACCAAGCATGATTGAGGCCGAGCAGTACTTCTCCGCCGAAAGCTCGACCGCGCGCTTGACCTGGGCCTCCTTCAGCGAGCGCCCCTTGACGACGAAACGCAGATGAATCTTGGTAAACACCTTTGGGTCTTCGGATGCACGGTCGGCCTCAACGAAGACTTCGCAACTATCCACAGCCTGCCGCGACTTTTTCAGAATGCTCACTACATCGAAGTTACTGCAGCCACCCAGGCCAAGTAGCAGCATCTCCATGGGGCGTACGCCAAGGTTACGTCCGCCGTTCTCGGGTGGGCCATCCATCACCACGACATGCCCGCTGCCGGACTCGCCAAGGAACATCGCACCGTCGACCCATTGAATGCGCGCTTTCATCGCCAACTCCAATAAAAACAGGGCGGATAGCTTAGCATGGGCCTTTAAATCGACAGCGTCACATACGCGACTAAAGGTGCGTTGACCCACACGTTTCGCCTGTCGCAACTTTGCAACTGCTCCGCCTTGGTCTGTTAAGCTCACGAAAGCTGAATGACAGCCACATATAACAATAATCCGTCTTTATTGAATACTTATCCGGGACCCACAGCATGGTAGCTATCTCTCTTACGCCCAAGATAAAGAATATCGACAAGTTGCTCGCCCATTGCCATAGACGGCGATACACGGCGAAGAGCACGATCATTTACGCAGGCGACCGTTGCGAGTCGCTTTTTTTCATCGTCAAAGGCTCGGTCACCATTCTTATCGAGGATGACGACGGTCGCGAGATGATCATCGCCTATTTGAATGCAGGCGACTTTTTCGGAGAGATGGGGCTTTTCGAGAAGGAAGGGGCGGAAAAGGAGCGCAGCGCCTGGGTCCGCGCAAAGACCGAATGCGAAGTTGCCGAACTGAGCTATGCGAAGTTTCGCGAGCTGACCCAGCAGGATCCGGACATCCTCTACGCCCTCGGCAGTCAGATGGCCGAGCGTCTGCGCAACACCACACGCAAGGTCGGCGACCTGGCCTTCCTCGACGTTACCGGCCGTGTCGCGCGTACCTTGCTCGACCTGTGCAAGCAGCCCGACGCCATGACTCATCCGGACGGCATGCAGATCAAGATCACCCGCCAGGAAATCGGCCGCATTGTCGGCTGCTCCCGCGAGATGGTCGGCCGAGTACTCAAGAGTCTGGAAGCTCAGGGCCTCGTCTTCGTCAAAGGCAAGACCATGGTGGTGTTCGGTACTCGCTGATCCCGCAAATCCGCTACCTGCCGGCGCGCAATGCGCAGGCAGGCGGTCACTCCGGGTCGGCAGCGACAGGGGCCGCACGGCCGCGCGAACGATCAGGGTAGAACAGGCGCTGCAGCTCTACGCCAGGTTGCTCGGCGCGCATGAACGCCTCGCCCACCAGGAATGCATACACCTGATTTATCTCCATCAGCTCGACATCGGCACGATTGAAGATCCCGCTCTCGGTCACCACCAGACGATCCTTTGGAATCCGCGGCAGCAGATCCAGCGTGGTTTCCAGATTGACCTCGAAGGTATGCAGGTTGCGGTTGTTGATGCCCACCAGCGGCGTTTCCAGACGCAGCGCACGTTCGAGTTCGGCAGCGTCGTGCACCTCTACCAGCACGTCCAGCCCCTGCTGCTTGGCCACCGCCGCCAGCTCGTGCATACGCGCATCGTCCAGTGCCGCGACGATCAGCAGAATGCAGTCGGCGCCAAGCGCGCGCGCTTCGATCACCTGATACGGGTCGATCATGAAATCCTTGCGGATAACCGGCAGCGAGCAAGCCGCCCGCGCCTGCTGCAGATATTCATCGGCGCCCTGAAAGAAATCGATGTCGGTCAACACCGACAGGCAAGCAGCGCCCCCGGTCTCGTAGCTGGCGGCGATCTCGGCGGGCAGGAAGGGATCGCGAATGACTCCTTTGCTCGGCGATGCCTTCTTCACCTCAGCGATAACCGCAGGCTCCTTGCTGCGCACCCGGCGCTCAAGCGCGGCCGCGAAGCCACGCACCGGATCGGCAGCTGCGGCACGCTGCTCCAGCTCACCCAGCCCGACCTGGCGACTGCGCTGCGCAACCTCCTCGAACTTGCGGGCGATGATCTTCTCCAGAACGGTCGGCACGCTCACTTTTGATTCTCCTGCTTGAATACCGCGGTGAAGGAAACCAGCTCCTCCAGCTTGTCACGCGCCAACCCGGTGCTGAGGGCATCATGCGCCATCTCGACACCCTGCTTCAGGCTGCTCGCCAGATCGGCTGCGTAAAGCGCAGCGCCAGCGTTGAGCACGATCATGTCGGCAGCCTTCTGCCCGTTCTCGCTCTGCCGACGCCCCAGCGCATCGCGGATCAAGGCCAGCGAACCCTGTGCATCCTCGACGTTCAGACCGATCAGGCTCTGACTCTTGATCCCGAAGTCTTCGGGCTGAATGCTGTATTCAAGGATCTCACCATCCTTCAGCTCGGCAACATGCGTCGGCGCGGCGAGGCTGATCTCGTCCAGCCCATCCTGCGCATGCACCACCAGCACATGCTTGCTGCCCAGACGCGCCAGCACTTCGGCCATCGGCCGGCACAATGCCTTGCTGAACACGCCAAGCACCTGATGGCGGACGCCGGCCGGGTTGGCCATGGGGCCGAGGATATTGAACAGCGTACGTAGGCCGAGTTCGCGGCGCGGGCCGGCCGCATGCTTCATGGCGCCATGATGGGCCGGGGCGAACATGAAGCCGACGCCGACCGTATCGACACTGCGCGCCACCTGCTCGGGCGTCAGGTCGAGGAAGACCCCGGCCGCCTCCAGCAGATCGGCGCTGCCGCTCTTGCCGGATACCGCGCGGTTACCGTGCTTGGCGACCTTGCCGCCAGCGGCCGCAACGACGAACGAGGCTGCGGTGGAAACGTTGAAGACATTCATCCCATCGCCACCGGTGCCACAGGTGTCGACAAGCTTGTCGGTGTCGAAACGCACCGGGGCGGCAAGCTCACGCATGACCTGCACCGCGCCGACGATCTCGTCGATGGTTTCGCTCTTCATGCGCATGCCCATGAGGAACGCACCGACCTGCGCATCAGTGCATTGACCGGTCATGATCTGACGCATCACCGCCTGCATCTCTTCGGTGGTCAGGTCCAGCTGACCGACGATGCGGTTGAGGGCTTCCTTGATATCCATCAGCGCACGCCTCCGGTCTGCTTCAGAAAATTCGCGAACAGCTCATGGCCCTGTTCGGTGAGGATCGATTCGGGGTGGAACTGCACACCCTCTATATTCAGCGTCTTGTGCCGCAGCCCCATGATCTCGTCGACGGAGCCATCCTCCAGCTGGGTCCAGGCGGTGATCTCCAGGCACTCGGGCAATGTCTCGCGCTTGACCACCAGCGAGTGGTATCGGGTGACGGTCAGCGGATTATTGAGCCCGGCGAACACACCCTGGTCGTGGTGAAACACCGGGCTGGTCTTGCCGTGCATGGCCTGCCGAGCACGTACCACATCGCCACCGAAGGCCTGACCGATGCTCTGGTGGCCGAGACAAACGCCGAGAATGGGCAACTTGCCGGCGAAATGACGAATCAGCTCCAGCGACACACCCGCCTCGTTCGGCGTGCACGGGCCCGGCGAGACGACGATGCGCTCCGGATTCAGCGCTTCGATCTCGGCCACGCTCAGCTCGTCGTTGCGCACCACCTTGACGTCGGCACCAAGCTCGCCGAGGTACTGCACGACGTTGTAGGTAAAGGAATCGTAGTTATCGAGCATCAACAGCATGATCAGTTCTCCTGCTGGTCGCGTTCGGCCAGGGCCACCGCACGGAACATGGCGCGGCGCTTGTTCAGCGTCTCTTCCCATTCGAGCGCCGGCTGCGAGTCGGCGACGATACCGGCACCGGCCTGCACATGCAGCTCGCCATCCTTGATCACCGCGGTACGGATGGCGATGGCGGTATCCATGTTGCCGTTCCAGGCCAGATAGCCGACGGCGCCGCCGTAGACACCACGCTTGACCGGTTCCAGCTCGTCGATGATTTCCATCGCGCGGATCTTCGGTGCCCCGGAGAGCGTGCCGGCCGGCAGGATCGCGCGCAGCGCGTCCATCGCCGTCAATGGCGCCTTGAGCTGACCGGTGACGTTGGACACGATGTGCATGACATTCGAATAGCGCTCGATGACCATCTTCTCGGTCAACCGCACGGTGCCGGTCTCGGCGACACGACCGACATCGTTGCGGCCCAGGTCGATCAGCATCAGGTGTTCGGCGAGCTCCTTGGCATCGCTGAGCAGGTCCTGCTCCAACGCCAGATCAGCTTCTTCGTTGGCGCCGCGTGGACGTGTGCCGGCGATGGGGCGGACCGTAACCAGGCCTTCCTCGACCCGCACCAGCACTTCTGGCGACGACCCCACCACGTGGAAGTCACCGAAGTTGAAGAAGTACATGTAGGGCGTCGGGTTGAAGCAGCGCAGCGCGCGGTACAGATCGATGGGTGCGGCCTTGAACGAGATCGACATGCGCTGGGAAATCACCACCTGCATGCAGTCACCAGCGAGGATGTAGTCCTTGATGCGGTTGACCGCCTGCTCGTAATCCTCGCGGCTGAAGCTGGAGCGGAAGGTCGGTTCGGCACCGTTGCTCTTTTCGAAATCCAGGCCCAGGCGCGGCATGATCGACTGGCGCAGCTTCGCCCGCAGCGCCTGCAAGCGAGTCTGGCCCGCCTCGTAGGCGTCCGGCTGCGACGGGTCGACCAGCACGATGCAGTGCAGCTTGCCGGCGAGGTTGTCGAACACCACCACGGCGTCGGAAACCATCAGCAAGATATCCGGTGTGCCCAGCGGATCCGGGTTGGGGCAATTGCCCAGTTTGCGCTCGACATAGCGCACGCTGTCGTAGCCGAAATAGCCGACCAGCCCGCCGTTGAAGCGCGGCAGGCCTTCGACCGGCGCGACGCGGTAGCGCTGCTGGAAGGATTCGACGAAGGCCAGCGGATCCTCGACCTCACAGGCCTCGGTCTCGATGCCATCGGTGGTCACGCTGATGCGGTGATCCCGCACGCGCAGCACGGTGCGGCACGGCAGGCCGATGATTGAGTAACGCCCCCACTTCTCGCCGCCCTGAACGGATTCAAGCAGATACGAATTCGGCGCATCGGCCAGTTTCAGGTATAGCGACAACGGGGTGTCGAAGTCGGCAAGGGTTTCGAACGACAGGGGGATGCGGTTATGGCCTTCAGCGGCCAAACGCAGGAATTCTTCGCGGGTCATGTCAGCCTCGTGGTCTGAGGAGGGTTCGAACGAACAACGGCAAACGCGCCGGCCTGGCCGGCAGGAAAAGTCAGGCGCGCCAGCGCCAACGGGCCAGGGCCTTGATGACTTTCATCCATTGTCTGCGGGTGAGCACCACGAGCTGATCTCTTCGGTGTGTCAAAAAGAGTCCGGCCACACTAGCGCAGCCCCGGAGCCGAAGCAACCAGCTCACGCAGGTCGTCGAGCACCAAAGCCGGATGCTCATCAGCGATGGGCTCGCCGTGGTTGTAGCCGTAGGTAAGCGCGACACACGGGACTGTCGCGGCCTTAGCAGCCCGCACGTCATTGCGCGAATCACCCACGAACAGCGATTCGCCGGGCGCAACGCCCGCCTTGTCCATCACCCAGAACAGCGCCGCCGGATCGGGCTTCTGCTGCGGCAAGGTATCGCCGCCGACCAGCCACTGGAAGTAACCGGCCAGCCCCTTCTCCTCCAGCAGCGGTTCGATGAACTGCGCCGGTTTGTTGGTGATGATCGCCAGCTTCACCTCGCGCTCGCGCAGCCAGTCCAGGCATTCACGAACGCCCGGATAGACAGCCGTCAGCTCGTGGCCGCCGGAGTATGCCTGCATGAACAGCGCCAGCGCCTCGTCGGCCAACTCGTCGGCCACACCGTCATGGTTCAGCCCACCAGCCAATGCGCGACGTACCAGCACGCGCGAGCCGTTGCCGACCCAGTCGCGCACCCGTTCGATGCCGGCAGGCTCGCGGCCAAGCAGCATCAGCATCTTGTCCACCGCCGCGGCCAGGTCCGGTACCGAATCCATCAGGGTACCGTCGAGATCGAACATCACCAGCCGTGGCAGCGTGCCGTCGAACAGTTGCTCCAGGCGAGTCATGGCCGGGCAAGCGCCAGCGCCAGCTCGGCGCGCATCTGGTCGATCACCGCCTTGTAGTCCGGCTGATTGAAGATCGCCGAGCCGGCGACGAAGGTATCGGCGCCCGCCGCAGCAATTTCGCGGATGTTCTTCGGATTGACGCCGCCGTCGATCTCCAGACGAATCTCGCGACCGCTGGCATCGATCAGCGCACGCGCTTCACGCAGCTTGTCCAGTGTGTTGGGAATGAACTTCTGCCCGCCGAAACCAGGGTTGACGCTCATCAGCAGGACCATGTCGACCTTGTCCATCACGTACTTGAGCACGTCCAGCGGCGTGGCCGGGTTGAACACCAGACCGGCCTTGGCGCCGCCGTCCTTGATCAGCTGCAGCGAGCGATCGATGTGCTCGGAGGCTTCCGGGTGAAAGGTGATGTAGCTGGCACCGGCTTCGAGGAAGTCGCCGATCATGCGATCCACCGGCTTGACCATCAGGTGTACGTCGATGGGCGCGGTCACGCCATGCTTGCGCAGCGCTGAGCAGACCATCGGGCCGATGGTCAGGTTGGGTACGTAGTGGTTGTCCATCACATCGAAATGGACGATGTCCGCACCGGCGGCGAGTACGTTGTCCACTTCCTCGCCCAGGCGGGCGAAGTCGGCGGAAAGGATCGACGGGGCGATGGCGAAGGGTTGCATGGCGCACCTCTGAGTGCTTGGTCACGGTGGCGCGCATTGTAGCGGCTGCGCCGGCGTCTGGCAGCGCCACCTGGCGGTGGCGCGCCAAAGTGACTCAGATGCCCAGACAGAGGTACTTGATCTCCAGATACTCATCCAGGCCGTACTTGGAACCTTCGCGGCCGAGCCCGGAGGCCTTCATGCCGCCGAATGGCGCCACTTCGTTGGAGATCAGCCCGGTGTTGATACCGACCATGCCGTACTCCAGCGCTTCGGCTACACGGAAGGTGCGGCCCAGGTCACGGGTATAGAAGTAGCCCGCCAGGCCGAACTCGGTGTCGTTGGCCTGGCGCACCACCTCGGCTTCATCGCTGAAGCGGAACAACGGCGCCAGCGGGCCGAAGGTCTCTTCGCGGGCCACGCGCATATCCGCGGTAACACCGGTGATGACCGTCGGCTCGAAGAAATGCCCGCCCAGCTCGTGCGCCTTGCCGCCCTGCAGCACCTTGGCGCCCTTCTCCAGCGCATCGGCCAGATGCGCCTGCACCTTGGCCACGGCATTGCCGTCGATCAGCGGGCCGATGACGACGCCGGCTTCATCACCAGGGCCGACCCGCAGTTTGGCCACGGCAGCGGCCAGTTTCTCGGCAAAGGCGTCGTAGACGGCATCGTGCACATACAGGCGATTGGCGCAGACGCAGGTCTGCCCGGCGTTGCGGTACTTGGCGACCAGTGCGCCTTCGACTGCGGCATCCAGGTCGGCATCCTCGAAGACGATGAACGGCGCATTGCCGCCCAGCTCGAGTGAAAGCTTCTTCAGGGTCGGCGCACATTGCTGCATCAGTTTGATGCCCACCCCCGTGGAGCCGGTAAACGACAGCTTGCGCACGATCGGGTTGGCGCACAGCTCAAAGCCCACCTCACGGGAGCGCTCGGTATCGGCCGGCAGCACGCTGAACAGCCCGGCGGGTATCCCCGCGCGCTCGGCCAGTACCGCCAGCGCCAGCGCGCTGAACGGTGTCTGTGGCGCGGGTTTGAGCACCATGGCGCAGCCGGCGGCCAGCGCCGGGCCGGCCTTGCGGGTGATCATCGCCGCCGGGAAGTTCCACGGTGTGATCGCCGCGGCCACGCCAATGGGTTCCTTGGTCACGATCAGGCGTTTGTCCGGCTGATGACCGGGAATGGTATCGCCGTAGACACGCTTGGCCTCTTCGGCGAACCACTCGATGAAGGAGGCGGCGTAAAGCACTTCGCCACGGGCCTCGGTCAGCGGCTTGCCCTGTTCGGCGGTCATGATCCGCGCCAGGTCCTCCTGGTTGGCCAGCATCAGCTCATACCATTTGCGCAGGCGCGCCGCGCGCTCCTTGGCAGTGAGCGCACGCCAGGTCGGCTGGGCAGCCTGCGCCGCCTCGATGGCCTGGCGGGTCTGCTCGGCCCCGATGTTCGGGACCGTCCCCAGAGACGCGCCATTGGCCGGATTGAGAATTTCAGTGACGGCGCCATCGCTGGCTTCGCACCACTGGCCGTCGATATAGGCCTGGTGGCGCAGCAGATCGGGATCGTTCAATTGCATGATTTTCTCCTGCAGCCGAGGGAAGAGATCGCCCCTCGGCTGGATAAGGGACTCGAAAGGCCTCACTCGCCGGGCGGCAGGTCCTTGGTGAAGGTCTGGTCGTTCTCACCGCGGAACATCTGTGCCCCGTAGATCAGCGCGCACAGGCCGACGCCGATGGCGAAAGCCCAGCCAGCGCCCTTGATCGCCAATACCGCGCCAATGACCCCGGCGATGCCCAGATCGCGTTGACTACGTGCCTCCATGATGCCCAGGCGCACGCTGACGTAGCCCTGGATCAGCAGAGTCAACGCCAGTGCCACGCCGAGAATCGGCTGCAACAGGGTCACCACCGGCAACAACAGCAAACCGGTGTTGGTGCCCCAGCGGAACGAGCCGACGCCGCCGTAGATGGACTTCATCGCCTGGGCGCCGCCCTTGAAGCGCTCGGTGATCACCACCTGCATGGCGGACCACTGCGGGCCGCACATGGCCACGTCCGGGCCGAAGATGCTCATGAAGGCGTTGCGCCCGCCAAAGATCAGGTGCGAACGGTTGGGGTTGAAGTCGACCTTCTCGTCACTACGGATATGGTCGGCCTCGCCGAGGATCGCCTTGGCGCCCAGCACGTCACCGAACACCACCAGGTAGGCGGCCAGCACGGTCGGAATGGCGGTAACGAACATCATCAGCGGCGGCATGCCGAGGCCGAACACGGTGTACTCGTTCCACAGGGTGACGAAGTCCGGCTTGCTGATGCCCCACTCGATGCTCGGCCAGGGCGCCTCGCCGAAGATCGGCGCGACGAAGACCGCCAACAGGATGATCGGGAAAATGCCCAGCTTGGCGAAGTTCCACCAGAAGCGGTTGCGCTTCTTCAACTGCTGGAAGTGCAGGGAGAACACCAGATAGAAGGCGATACCGACGGCAATGGAAATGGTCCAGGGGAAGCTGTCGAAGCGACCGCCCTCCTTGAACACAGTCACCACCGCACTCAGGCCGGCCCCCATGATGATGCCGGCCTTGAGTGCAGAGGGCACCAATGACACCACCTTGCGCGCCATGCCGGTCATGCCCAGGCCGATGGAAAATATCCCCAGCATCAACTGGAAGGCGATCAGCGCATGCACCCGCTCCGGGCCCTCCGGGAACTGGCTGCAGTAGGCCATGAGCAAGGGAATCGCCGGGGTGATCCAGCCCGGGACAACGGGGTCGCCCAGCAAATGGTGGGTCAGGTACAGCAACCCGTTGAGCATGACCACCGCCAGCGCCACCTCGAAAGGCATGCCGAGGAATTCGGTCATCAGCGGAATCGCCGCCAGATCCACCGCACACATGAGCAGGCCCTGCATGTAGTCGGAGAGTTCGAAGCGGTAATGAATGAAAGGCAGACGCACCTTGAATGGCCCCACCGGCCAGTAGGGGGCTTCCACACCAAGGTCTTGTTGATGCAGTTCGGACATTTGAGTCACCCAGCTTTATTAGAGTTGTAAGCAGCGAGCCCCGACATTGCCGGGGCTGTTCATCGGTTGCTGCGCAGATCAGTAGGCAGCGCGGTAGATCTGCTCGATATCGCCCGCCGTCAGGCGACGCGGATTGTTGCGCATCAGGCGATCGATCTTGCTCGCTTCCTCGGCCATGGCCGGGATGGCGTCTTGCGGCACACCGAAGCTGCGCATGCCCTTGGGAATGTCGACGCTGGCACACAGCTCGGCCATGGCCTCGACGGCCAGGTCGGCGGCGACCTTGTCGCTCAGACCGTGAGTCTGCACGCCCAGGGCGGCAGCGATCTCGGCCATGCGCTCGACACAGGCCAGCTTGTTCCAGGCCATCACGTAGGGCAGCAGCAAGGCATTGCTGACGCCGTGAGCGATGTTGAAGCGCCCGCCCAAGGGATAGGCCAGCGCATGCACGGCGCCGACACCGGCATTGCCAAAAGCCATGCCGGCCATCAGGCTGGCGGTGGCCATGTCTTCGCGCGCCGCCAGGTCAGCCGGGTTGGCGTAGGCCTTTGGCAGTGCCTTGGCGATCAGCTTGATCGCGCCAATGGCCAGGGCATCGGTGATCGGCGAGGCATTGACCGACAGGTAGGACTCCACCGCGTGAACCAGGGCGTCGACGCCACTGGCTGCGGTCACGCCGCGCGGGCAGGTCAGGGTCATCACCGGGCTGACCAGGGCGACGTCGGGCAGCAGGTAGTCGCTGACGATGCCCTTTTTCAGCTGCGCTTTCTTGTCCGACAGGATCGATACGTTGGTCACTTCCGAACCGGTGCCGGCAGTGGTCGGAATGGCGATCAGCGGCGGCCCCTTGCGCTTGATCTGATCGACGCCGAACAGCTCTTCCAATGCACCGTCATGACCGACGTAACCGGCCACGGCCTTGGCGATATCGATGGCGCTGCCGCCACCGACGCCGATCAGACCATCGTGGCCGCCGTCGCGATAGACCTTGGCGCAGGCTTCGACGATGGCGATTTCCGGCTCCGGCTCGACACCGTCATAGATGCCATAGCGGCGCTCGCCGAGCTGCTTGAGGACATGCTCGACCGTACCGGACTTGATCAGGATGGCGTCGGTGACGATCAGCGGGTTGGTGATATTCAGACGGGGCAGTTCGACCGCCAGTTGCTCCACGGCACCCTGGCCGGTCAGCAGTTTGTTGGCGATCTTGAATGCAGCAATGCTCATCAGCAGGCCCTTTTATGCGTTGTTTTGCTGGACGGGGTCGACCTGTATTAGCGATTCCTGTGCCAGCTCTGCCAAAGCACCGTTCTAGAGCCTTCCCGCGCCATTTCTCCGTCTCACACGAGCAAACACTGATTAGATAATCAATCAAACAACAGCCTCTTGATCCATTTTCTAATCATCCTGCTCCCAACGTTTCATCTTCTGCACCAGGGTCGCCTGGCTGACGCCCAATACCTTGGCCGCCTCGCGCGTCGTCTTGTACTGCAACAGCGCCTTGCGAATCTGTCGGCGCTCGAGGTTCTCCACCTGCTTGCGTAACGGCAACAGGCTGTCGTCAGCGGCATCGAGACTGCTCACCCGCATCTCCTCGGGCAGATCGAGCAACTCCACCTCCTCGCCCGTGCAGGTAACCGCCAGACGCTCGACCAGATTGATCAGCTCACGGATATTGCCTGGCCAGTCGTAGTCGATCAGCGCGTCCAGCGCCTCCAGGCCCCACTCCAGGCTGCGTCCGTAGCGCTGGTTGAACTCGGCCAGATAGAAATCGAGCAACGGCTGGATTTCCTCGGGTCGCTCACGCAGTGCGGGGATATGGATGGGAACGACGTTGAGGCGATAGTAGAGATCGGCGCGAAAGCGCCCCTCCTCGACCATCTTGCGCAGGTCATGGTGAGTGGCGGTGACGATGCGCACATCCACCTCCTTGAGCTCCAGCGCGCCGACCGGAATGAAGCGACTCTCCTCGATCACCTTGAGCAGCTTGACCTGCAGCGCCAGCGGCAGATCACCGATCTCGTCGAGGAACACCGTGCCCTGATGCGCCAGCTCCAGCAGACCGCGCTTGCCCTTGCTGCCGGCGCCGGTGAAGGCGCCCGGCACGTAGCCGAACAGCTCGGCCTCGATCAGGTTTTCCGGCAACGCACCGCAGTTCAACGCCAGGAAAGGTTGCGCAGTGCGGGCACTGGCCTTGTGAATGTACTGTGCGACCAGGGTCTTGCCCACCCCGGTCTCGCCCTGCAGCAAGACCTTCACATCGCTGGCGGCAACCTGGCGGGCCTGGGCGAATACCCGCCCCGAGGCGGGGTGATCGGCCACCGGCGAGGCGTCGAGCAGGTCCTCGCGCTGGCCGGCATGCAGGCGCGCGGCGCTGTTGCGCAGTTGCTTGAGCTGCTGCAACTCGTCGCGCTCGTGCTTCATGCGCAGCAGCTCGGTCATGTCGCGCACGGTGCTGACCACGTAGCGCACGCGGCCATCCGCGGCGAAGATCGGCGTACCGCTGACCAGCAGGCGCTTGCCCTGGCTGACGCTCTGCATCATCGACAGCGCCCTGCCCTCCTTGAGCACGCGCAGCGACACCGACTGCGAGATCACGCCCTGCTCCACCAGGGCCTGCATGTGCTGGCCAACCACATCCTCGCTGCGCAGCCCCGTGAGCCGCTCATAAGCGCGGTTGACCTTGAGGGTGATGCCATCGGCATCGGTGATGTAGACGCCGTCGTGCAGCGCGTCGAGCAATTCGCGAAAACTGGGGTCGTCGAAATCCATTGGCTTTCCGATGCACGCAGAAGAGCGGCTTAGTTTACTCGCCGCGCCGGGTTACCGGTTTGCGGTCTTAAAAACTGCCGCGATCGAAGCTGCGCTGCGGCGCGCCTGACACCCATTGCGGGAATCGGCACGCCGCGGGCGAAGGATCAGACCAACTCGTCGAAACACTCGCCGATGATCGCCAGACCGCGTTCGAGCACCTCGTCCTCCACCGTCAGCGGCACCAGCACACGAAGCACGTTGTAGTAGGTGCCGCAGGACAGCAGGATCAGGCCCTTGTCCCGCGCACGGGCAACGATCTGCGAGGTCAGGGCGGCAGCCGGTCGCGCATGATCGCCGTCCTCGAACAGCTCGATTGCGATCATCGCGCCCAAACCGCGCACCTCACCAATCTCCTTGTGCTTGGTCTGGATTGCCTTGAGGCCCGTGGTCAGCCTCTCGGCTACCGCCTTGCAGCGGTCGAGCAGCTTCTCTTCCTCGAAGACTTCCAACACCGCCAGCGCGGCTGCACAGGACAGCGGATTGCCTGCGTAGGTGCCGCCCAGCCCGCCGGGCGCAATGGCATCCATGATCTCGGCTTTGCCGCACACGCCGGCAATCGGGAAACCACCGCCAACAGACTTGGCGAAGGTGGTCAGGTCGGCGACCACACCCATCTGTTCCATGGCGAAGAAGGTGCCGGTACGCCCGGCGCCGGTCTGCACCTCGTCGGCGATCAGCAGGATGCCGTGTTCGTCGCACAGTGCTCGCAGGCGAGCCATGAAATCCTTCGGCGCGACGTTGAAGCCGCCCTCGCCCTGCACCGGCTCGATGATGATCGCCGCGATGTCGCGTGGCTCGGCGTCGTTCTTGAAGATGCGCTCGATGCTGGCGATCGAGTCATCGACGCTGACGCTATGAATGGCGCAGGGATACAGCGCACGGAAGATGCCGCCGGGCATCAGGCCCATGCCGGCCGAGTACGGAGCGACCTTGCCGGTCAGCCCGAGGGTCATCATGGTGCGGCCATGGTAGGCGCCGGTGAAGGCGATCACGCCGGCACGCCCGGTGGCGGCGCGGGCAATCTTCACCGCGTTTTCCACCGCCTCGGAGCCGGTGGTGACCAGCAGGGTTTTCTTGGCGAAATCACCCGGCACCCGCGCGTTGATCTTCTCGCACAGCTCGACGTAGGGCTCGTAGGCCAGCACCTGGAAGCAGGTGTGGGTCAGCTTGTGCAGCTGGTCCTCGACCGCCTTGATGATTTTCGGGTGCAGGTGACCGGTATTCAGCACGGCGATGCCACCGGCGAAATCGATGAACTCGCGGCCTTCGACGTCGACCACGCTGCTGTTCTTCGCGTGATCGGCAAATATCGGATGGATCTGGCCGACGCCACGGGGAACGGCGGCGACACGGCGTTGCATCAGGGATTCGTTGGTCTTGCTCATAAGCTCCTCGGTAGCCGCTCATCGTCGGCACGGGTCGGAAAGAACGCCAGGAAGCGGGTGCGGCAGCATACGATGATCGACTGCCGCACCCTCCGGAGCGTTCGGATTACAGTAAAACTCCGTGCATTATTTTGCACGCCTGATTTGAGCCGCTTGGTCAGATGCCGCCCTGGCACAGGTATTTGATTTCCACGTATTCATCCAGGCCGTACTTCGAGCCTTCACGGCCGAGGCCCGATGCCTTCATCCCGCCGAACGGCGCCACCTCGGTGGAAATCACCCCGGTGTTGATGCCGACCATGCCGTACTCCAGCGCCTCGGCGACGCGGAACACGCGGCTCAGGTCGCGTGCGTAGAAGTAGGCGGCGAGGCCGAACTCGGTGTCGTTGGCCTGGCGGATCACCTCGGCCTCGTCGCGGAAGCGGAACAGCGGCGCCAGCGGGCCGAAGGTTTCCTCGCGCGCCACGGCCATCTCGGCAGTGACGCCGCCCACCAGCGTCGGCTCGAAGAAGTTGCCACCCAAGGCATGGGGTTTGCCGCCGGCCAGCAGCGTGGCGCCCTTGGCGAGCGCGTCCTGCAGATGGCGCTGCACCTTGGCCACGGCTGCGGCGTCGATCAGCGGACCGGTGGTCACGCCCTCCTCCGCTCCGTTGCCGACCTTCAGCCGCGCGACCGCCGCGGAGAATTTGTCGACGAAGGCGTCGTAGATGCCGTCCTGCACGTAGATGCGGTTGGCACAGACGCAGGTCTGCCCGGCGTTGCGGTACTTGGAGATCATCGCGCCTTCCACCGCCGCGTCCAGATCGGCATCATCGAAGACGATAAAGGGTGCGTTGCCGCCCAGCTCCAGCGAGAGCTTTTTCAGCGTCGGCGCGCACTGTTGCATCAGCTTGATGCCCACCGCCGTCGAGCCGGTGAACGAGAGCTTGCGCACCACCGGGTTTTCACAGAGCTCGGCGCCCACTTCGCGGGACATGGCGGCATCGGCGGTGATCACGCTGAACAGCCCCGCCGGGATGCCCGCGCGCTCGGCCAGTGCAGCCAGTGCCAGCGCCGAGAACGGTGTCTGCGGTGCCGGCTTGAGCACCATGGCACAGCCTGCGGCGAGGGCCGGGCCGGCCTTGCGGGTGATCATCGCGCTGGGGAAATTCCACGGCGTGATTGCCGCGGTGACACCGACCGGCTCCTTCTGCACCAGGATGCGCTTGTCGCCCGCGTGGGCCGGGATCACGTCGCCGTAGAGGCGCTTGCCTTCCTCGGCGAACCATTCGAGGAAGGATGCGGCGTAGGCCACTTCGCCACGTGCCTCGGCCAGCGGCTTGCCCTGTTCGGCGGTCATGATCCGCGCCAGGTCTTCCTGATTCTCCAGCATCAGTTCGTACCAGCGCCGCAGGCGCGCGGCACGCTCCTTGGCGGTCAGCGCGCGCCAGGCAGGTTGGGCTGCCTGCGCGGCTTCGATGGCCCGACGGGTTTCACCACGGCCCATGTTCGGCACGGCGCCGATCAGCTCGCCGGTGGCCGGGTTGAAGATCTCGGTGCGCGCGCCACTGTCGGGCTCGCACCATTCGCCGTTGAGATAGGCCGTTTGGCGCAACAGATCGGGTTGCCCAAGTTGCAGAGTCATGTGCGTATTCCGTCAGGCAGGTTGTTGGGTGCGCAGCTTCTCGGCGCGGCCTCGCAGCCACTCCAGGGTCAGCAGCAGAGCGATGGAGAAGCCGATCAGCAGCGTCGCCGCGGCGGCGATGGTCGGGCTGAGGTTTTCGCGGATGCCGCTGAACATCTGCCGCGGCAGGGTGATCTGCTCGGGGCCGGCGAGGAACAGCGTCACCACCACTTCATCGAACGAGGTGGCGAAGGCGAACAGCGCGCCGGAAATCACCCCCGGCGCGATCAGCGGCAGGGTCACCCGGAAGAACGCGGTCAGCGGCGAGGCGCCAAGGCTCGCCGCGGCGCGCACCAGGTTGTAGTTGAAGCCCTGCAGCGTCGCGGAGACCGTGATGATCACGAAGGGCACGCCGAGCACCGCGTGCACCAGGATCAGCGACAGGTAGCTGTTGCCCATGCCCAGCGGTGCGAAGAACAGGTAGCTGGCCACACCGATGATCACCACTGGCACCACCATCGGCGAGATCAGCACCGTCATCAGCAGCGCCTTGCCGCGGAACTCCGCGCGGGTCAGGCCGACCGCCGCCAGGGTGCCAAGGACCACGGCGAGCAAGGTCGCCGCCGGGGCGATGAACATGCTGTTCTTCAGCGAGCGAATCCAGTCTGCCGAGGTGAACAGCGCCTCGTACCAGCGCAGCGAGAAGCCCTGCAGCGGATAGACCAGGAACGAGCCGGAGTTGAACGACAGCGGCACGATCACCAGCACCGGCACGATCAGAAACAGCAGCACCAGCGCGCAGAGGATGCGCAGCGCGTAGTACCAGGCCCGTTCGACGGGCGACATGTAGGGGCTCAGCATGAAAGGTTCTCCTGCCCGGCATGAAGACTCTGAAAAGGCGGCCGCGCCGCGACGTGCGTCATCTCAACCCAGCCGCAGGCGACTGGCACCGACCAGCCAGCTGTAGATGACGTACAGCAGCATGGTGGCGAGCAGCAGCAGACCGCCCAGCGCCGTGGCCATGCCCCAGTTGATGGTGGTGTTGGTGTAGAAAGCGACGAAGTAGCTGACCATCTGGTCGTTCGGGCTGCCGAGCAGCGCCGGGGTGATGTAGTAGCCGATGGAGATGATGAAGACCAACAGGCTGCCGGCACCGACACCGGCCAGCGTCTGCGGGAAGTACACCCGCCAGAAGCTGGCGAACGGGTGACAGCCTAGTGACACCGCCGCACGCATATAACTCGGCGAGATGTTCTTCATCACGCTGTAGATCGGCAGGATCATGAACGGCAGCAGGATATGCACCATGGCGATGTACACGCCGGTGCGGTTGAACACCAGCTGCAGCGGCTCGTCGATCAGGCCCATCTTGAGCAGCGCGCCGTTGATCAACCCGCCAGACTGCAGCAGCACGATCCACGCCGCCACGCGCACCAGAATCGAGGTCCAGAACGGCAGCAGCACCAGGATCATCAACAGGTTGCTCTGCCGCGCCGGCAGGTTGGCCAACAGATAGGCCAGCGGATAGGCCAGCAGCAGGCAGATCACCGTGATCACCAGGCCCATCCAGAAGGTACGGGCGAAGATGTCCAGGTACACCGCCTGATCCGGCGAGACCTTGGCCAGCTCACCCAGCTCGTCGATGCGGTGATCCAGCGCCGCCAGCAGGTAGTAACCGGTCACCGCACTGTCGTTACGCTGGATGATCTGCCAGAACGCCGGATCGCCCCAGCGCTCGTCGAGCGACTCCAGTGCCTCCTGATACGACGCGGGCGTCTCGCGGAACGGCAGCGCCCGCGCGGTCTTGGTCAGCAGGCTGCGATAGCCGGCCAGTTCCATGTTCAGCCGCTTGGACAGATCGCCCAGGCTCTGTTCACGGCGCGCCTGATACAGATCCTCGGCCAGCGCCTGATAGGCCGGCTCGGCTGGCAAGCCACGACCATCCCATTCGGCCAGCGCCGCCAACGTGCGTGGCAGCGTGTTCACCACCTCGGGGTTTTCGACGCTGCGCCAGAGCAGCGAGGCGATGGGCACCAGGAAGGTCAGCAGCACGAACAGCAGCAGCGGCAGGATCAGCGCCTGCGACTTGAGCTTGTTCACCCGTTCGGCCCGTGCCAGTCGCTGTTTCAGATTGGGCTCGGCGTTTTCGTTCGCCGGCAGGGGTATTGCTGTGGCCATGATGACTCCGCGATTCGTTCCGATGGCTGGGACCGGCCCCGCCTATGCGGCGGGGCTCTCAGGTCAGCGTGCTGCCCAGGCGTTGAAACGCTGCTCGAGCTGTTCGCCGTAGTCGGCCCAGAAGGTCACGTCCATCGCCACCTGGTCGACGATGTTCTCCGGTGCGGTGGGCATCTGCGCCAGGCGCTTTTCATCCAGCAACGACACGGCCTGGGTGTTCGCCGGGCCGTAGGCGATGTTCTCGGCATACGCCTTCTGCTGCTGCGGCTCGACGGTAAAGGCGATGAACTTGCGTGCCTGCTCCTGGCTCTTCGCGCCCTTGGGGATGGCCCAGGAATCGAAGTCATAGATGCCACCGCTCCAGACGATCTGTAGGTTGCTCTCGTTCTGCACGGCAGCAATGCGGCCGTTGTAGGCGCTGCTCATCACCACGTCGCCGGAGGCAAGGAACTGCGGCGGCTGCGCGCCGGCCTCCCACCACTGAATGTGCGGCTTGAGCTGGTCGAGCTTTCTGAACGCGCGGTTCTGGCCGTCCTTGGTGGCCAGCACCTGATAGACCTCCTTGGCCGGCACACCATCGGCCATCAGCGCAAATTCCAGGGTGTACTTGGCACCCTTGCGCAGGCCGCGCTTGCCCGGGAATTTCTCGGTATCCCAGAAATCCGCCCAGCCGGACGGCGCGCTCTTGAGCTTGTCGGCGTTATAGGCGAGCACCGTCGACCAGACGAAGAAGCCCACGCCGCAGGGCTGTATCGCACCCTCGACGAAATCGTCCGGATTGCCGACGACGCCCGGATCGAGCTCCTCGAACAGCCCCTCGTCACAACCGCGCGCCAGCTCAGGCGACTCCACCTCCACCAGGTTCCACGACACACTGTTGGTGTCGACCATCGCCTTGACCTTGGCCATTTCGCCGTTGTATTCGCCGGCGACGATGCGGCCGTGACCGGCGGCTTCCCACGGCTGATAGAAGGCCTTCACCTGGGCCTGCTTGTTGGCGCCGCCGAAGCTCACCGCAGTGAGGTTCTCGGCAGCCGCTTGCCCGGTACAGACGAGCCCGAGCGCCAGCGCGGACAGTTTCAGGTAGTTGCTCATGACAGTTCGCTCCTTGATGCAGTTGTTTGGGGTTGCTGCGGGAGTGGCTCAGGCCGCCTGCAGCGGGTCGAGCGCCCGGACGTGCTCGACGTGCCAGCCGATCGGCACCACGTCGCCCACGCGCAGGGCTTGGTCGAACTCGGCGATCGGCTGCTTGACGAAGAAATCACTGACGCCGCAGACCTCGAGACGGATGCGGATGTGGTCGCCCAGGTAAATGAACTCGGCAACGCGCCCGGTGAAGCGGTTCGGGCAGCTGGCACTGGCACCGTTGAGCAGCACCCGCTCCGGACGGATCGACAGACTGACCGGCGACCCCGTCGCACCGACATTGACCGCCAGCGCCTCGACGGTTTCGCCGCGACCGAGCTTGACCGTGCAGCTCTCGCCACGCCGCTCCAGCAGGTGCGCAGGCAGGCGGTTGTTTTCGCCGAGAAAGTTGGCGACGAAGGTGTTCAACGGCTTTTCGTACAGGGTGCGCGGGTCTTCGATCTGCTGGATCTGGCCCTGATGGAACACCGCCACCCGATCGGACATGGTCAGCGCCTCACCCTGGTCGTGGGTGACGTACACCACGGTGACGCCGAGGCGCTCGTGCAGGTGCTTGATCTCCATCTGCATCTGCTCGCGCAACTGCTTGTCCAGCGCGCCCAGGGGTTCGTCCATCAGCACCAGCTGCGGTTCGAACACCAGCGCCCGGGCCAGTGCCACGCGCTGTTGCTGGCCGCCGGAGAGCTGCGCCGGATAGCGGTTGCGAAAGCCCTCCAGCTGGACCATCGCCAGGGCGCGCTTGACCCGCTCCTTGATATCAGGCTTGGCCATGCCGCGGACGCTGAGCGGAAACGCCAGGTTCTCCGACACGGTCATGTGCGGAAACAGCGCGTAGTTCTGGAACACCATGCCCATGTCGCGCTTGTGCGGTGGCACGTTGTTGATCGCCCGGCCATCGAGGAGGATTTCTCCCGCCGTGGGCGTTTCGAAGCCAGCCAGCATCATCAAACTGGTGGTTTTGCCCGAGCCGGACGGCCCGAGCAGGGTGAGGAATTCGCCGCGGCGGATGTCCAGATTCAGATCCCTGACGATCAGCGACTCACCGTCATAGCTCTTCTGGATGCCGCGAAAGCTCACCAGGATATCGTTCGCCGTTGACTCGACCATGCTGCTGCACCTGCGTAACCGTTGAACCGTGGCCACAGCGTAGAAGCGCAGCGGCGGCGGAAAAATCGGTACAGCGGAGCGATTGGCCTAGGCGTGAGGGAGAGTCGCGTGTAGGGAACGCCCTACACGGCGGGTCGGTGGCTGGCGCTCAGACCAGCTTGTGTTCCATGGCGTAGCGCACCAGATCGGCCACCGAATGCGCCGCCAGCTTCTGCATCAGGCGGGCCTTGTGGGTGCTGATGGTCTTGCTGCTCAGCGCCAGCTTGCCGGCAATGTCGTTTACCGAATCGCCCTGCACCAGCCGTTCGAACACCGAGTATTCGCGTTCGGAAAGCAGCGCGTGGGGCGGCCGCGAATCGGTCAGGCCAACCTCGAAGACCATGCGATCGGCCAGCGCCGGGTCGATGTAGCGCCCGCCACCGGCGACCTTGCGCAGGGCGGTAAGCAGTAGCGCTGGCTCGCTATCCTTGGTCGCGTAGCCGGCCGCGCCGATCTTAAGCGCCCGCGCCGCCATCTGCGCCTCATCGTGCATCGACAGCACCAGCACCGCCGGCGGCTGGATGAGCGCGCGGATCCGCGGAATCGCCTCGAGGCCGTTGACGCCGGGCATGGAGATGTCCAGCAGCACCACATCGCAACTGATCTGGCGCAACTGGTCGAGCAACTGCTGGCCATTGGCAGCCTCGCCGACCACCTGCATGTCACGCGCCATGCCGATCAGCTGCTTGATGCCCTCGCGGACGATGGTGTGATCTTCGGCGACCATGACCCTGATCATGACGGCAATGCTCCAGTGCTTGCGGCTGATGGAAGCGGCACCGGGTCCAGTGGAACCCGCGCCGTGATGGTGGTGCCCTCGCCGGGCTGGCTGTCGATTATCAGTTGCCCGCCGAGCATCTGCACCCGCTCGCGCATACCGACCAGGCCGAACGAACTGCCGGCGCCGCGCGCGGCCACAGGAAAACCGCAACCATCGTCGCTGACGCGCAGACAGAGCATGTTGCCTTCGAGGAGTAACTGCACGCTGACCGTCTGCGCCTGGGCGTGCCGCATCACGTTGGTCAGCGACTCCTGAAGAATGCGGAACAGGCCGATGGCCTTGGCGTTGCCCAGCAGTGGCGGACATTCCGGCACCTCGACCAGGCAGGCCACGCCGCTGCGCTCCTCGAAGCGCCGCGCCTGCCATTCCACCGCCGAGGCAATGCCGGCATCGAGAATCGGCGGGCGCAGCGCGGTGGCGACATCGCGCACCCGCTGGAACAGCTGGGCGATCAGCCGCTTCATGCTTTCCAGCCGCTGCGCCAGGGCCGGGTCGAGGTCGGCGAAGCCCAGCTCGCACATCGAGGTTTCCAGCTTGAGTACGGTCAGCACCTGGCCCAGCTCGTCGTGCACCTCGCGGGCGATATGCGCCTTCTCTTCCTCGCGCACCGTCTCCAGGTGCGCGGCTAGCTGACGCAGCTGCGCCCGCGAAGCATCCAGCTCCAGCTCGATGCGCTTGTTGTCGGTGATATCCCAGACGATGCCGTCCCATACCTGGCGGCCATCCGGCTGGCCGCGCACGGAGGCACGGATGTCGGCCCAGCGCACCTCGCCATCGCGATTGAGAATGCGCCCCTGCCAGCGCCAGTCCTGACTTTTCTCCAATGCCAGCTGCTGACTGGCCCAGTAGCCGGCCTCGTCGTCGGCGTGCACCAGGCTGCGGATACCCTGCCCCGGCTGCAACAGGCGCTCGGCGGAATAGCCCACCAGGCGCTGGCTGGCCTCACTGATGTAGGCGACGCGCACCGGGGCCTGCGGCCCGTCGCGCTCCAGGCGGAACACCAGCCCCGGCACGTTGCCGGCCATGGCCTTAAGCCGCGCCTCGCTCTCCTGCAGCTGAGCGCTGGCGCGACGGCGCTCGGTGATATCGGCAAGAAACACCACCAGATACTCACGACTGCCGAAGCGCAGAAAGCTGTAGGTGACCGCCGCCGGAAAGCGCTGGCCGTCGGCGCGCTGCCACTCGCATTCATGCACCTGGCGATCATCCTCGCCCGTGCGGGCAGCGCGCCAGCGCGCGAGCCAGGCATCCATGCCCAGCGCCGGGTCGAAGGTTTCCAGCGGCTGATCCAGCAGTCCGCCGGAGGAATGCCCGAGCAGCACCTCGGCGGCCTGGTTGGCGTAACGCACGCGGCTGTCCCAGTTGAGCCAGAGGATGCCGACGGTGCTGTGATCCAGACAAAACTGCGTCAAACGCTGCGCTTCTTCGGCCGCCTCGCGCAGCTCGATATCGCGCCGGGCGGTCTTCAGCCGGCTTTCCAGCAGGCCATGCTGATGCCGCTGCCAGGCCAGCATCAGCAGGCAGGCCAGCAACAACACGCCGAGCAAAAGACTGAGACTGCGCCAGTAGCTGACCTCGCGACCGAGGTCGATGCTGCGGGTCTTGAGCCACTGTTCCTGCAGCTGACTGAATTCCCGCGCCGGAAATTGCCGTATCGCCGCCTCGAGCACCGCAGCGAGTTCGGGGCTGTCACGCCGCGAGGCGATACGCAGAAGCTGCGGGTTGCCCAGATCGCCGACCACCGCCAGCGAGTCGTACTCCACCTGCTGCGACAGCCGCGCGAACACCGGTTCGTCGATCACGGCATAGCTGGCCTTCGCCTCCAGCACCTGACGCAGCGCATCGGCCTGGCTGGTCGCGGTCAGCACGGTGATGTTGGGATAGTTGCTGGCAAGGAATTCGGTGATCGGCCCCGGCCCGACGGCGGAGACCAATTCGCTCGGGTGCAGATATTCGAGATCGATGGCGCGCGGGCCGCCACGGTCTCCAACCAGCAAGCGCGGAATGCGCAGGAAGGGATCGCTGTAGCGCCACAGCCGCAGGCCGACCGGCGTCTGGCGCAGGCCCGGCGCCACATCGATCAGGCCTTCGCGGGCGGCCTTTTCCAGCGCTTCTTCGTCAGCGAAGCGGCGCCAGTGCAGGCGCACGCCGAGGTCGTCCGCCAGATGCTCCATCAGCTGCACATGAAAGCCTGACAGGCGCCGCTGGCGCTGGTCATACTCGGCATAGGGCGCGCCCATCACCACCCCGACACGCCACTCCGGATGCTGCTCCAGCCAGGCGCGACTATCGTCGTCAAGCGACACGGCACCAGCTGCGAAAGACAGCGTCAGGCCAAGGAGGAGAAGGAAACGCAGGTATAAGGCGGGCATATATTGCAATTGATGGGCGTGCCGACACGCTGTTGTAATGCATAACCCCTGCCGGCGCCAGCGTGGTGCCGGCATCCATAGCGGAGACAATCCATGCGTCGCTTTTATGCTTTCGTGCTTTTGTTCGGCGTCGCGCTTGGCGGCGGCGGGCCGTACATCGCAGCGGCGCAGGAACCGGAGGCGCCTCAGGAAGCACCGGCAGAGGAGCCAGCAGCAACGCCACGACCATCGCCACAAACTCGTAGCGAGGCGCTGGCCGCAGGGCTGCAACGACAGCTCGAGGCCGCCGCCCAGCTGCAGCTCGGCGACGAGGACAAATTCCTCGCGCTCTGGCACCCGGCCAATACTGCGAAGGCCCGCGGCGTGCTGGTCATCGTGCCGAGCGAAGGCGAAACCGCCGATTGGCCACGCGCAATCGGCCCGCTGCGGCGCGGCCTTCCCGAGCATGGCTGGCATACCCTGAGCCTGACACCCGCTGATCCGGCGCTGAGCCCTGGCCCGCGGTCGCCAGCGCCAGAAGTCCCGGCTGCGGAAGAAAAGTCGGAAACGGAGGAAGACGCTGAGCCTGGCACCGCCGTTCCCCAGCCAGCCGCGGCGCAAACGACTTCAGCCGGCTACCTGCCCGAGCAGACGGCAGCTACGGACAACGACGAATCGACGCCGCCGACGCAAGCCGAGCGGGACACGCCGCCGCCAACTCATGCCGAGCGCATGCTGGCGCGCCTCGATGCGGCCATCGAGCACGCACGCTCACTGCAGGCGTCGACGATTGTTCTGATCGGCCATGGCACCGGCGCCTACTGGGCGAGCCAGTACCTGGCACAGCTTCAGCCAAAGGATGTCGGGCAACTGGTGGTGATCGATCCACGCGCACCGTTGCAGGGGGAACAGCCGCTGGAGAGCTATCTCGCAACGCTACCCGCCGCCATCGGCGACTTCTATACGGGCACCGGAGCAGCCGCAAATCAGCAGGCACTGCAACGGCGCAATGCAGCGCGCCGTGCCGGGCACCCGGACTACCGCCTGCTCGCACTGCCAGGTCTGACCGGTGACCGTAATACCGAACAGGAACAACTGGTGCGCCGCGTGCGGGGCTGGCTGGAGCGCAAGCCGCCACAGTGACGCCCGCTCAGCGAAAGCCGCGGCGCTCGCGAATCAATGCGTAGGCACTGTGCAGCTCGCGGGTGCGCTCGGTGGCGTCGCGCACCTGGGCGGCATTCGCACCAGCCCCCGCCTGCTTGTCCGGATGGTGCTTGCTCAGCAGGCGCCGATAAGCGCGCTTGATCAGCTGCGGGTCGGTATCCGGACGCACACCCAGCAACTGCATGGCCTGCTCGTAAGCACCACCCCGCCCGGCCGGCGCCTCCTTGCGTCGGGCCGCGCCCGGATCGAGCGCGGCCACCTCGGCGGCATCCCAACCCAGCCACTTGCCCCAGAGCAGCACCAGCTCGTGCTCGCGTGCGCCCATGCTTCCCTGCGCACGTGCCATGCGCCAGCAGGCCTGGATCAGGCGGCGGCTTTCCTCGCGCTGGCTGCGCAGCCGTTGCAGGGTATCGCGCAGGCCGTCACCGCTCGACTTGCCGCGGTTGAAGGCGGCGATGGCCTGCTGCTGCGCGGCGGCATCGAGCCCCTGCCGGCGCATCTCGTCACGTGCGGCCTGGATATGCGCCGGACTCACGCGACCGCCACTCTTGGCCAGACGCCCCAACAGAAAGAACAGCAAATCCCGGCCTTGCAGCACCGGCTTGCCGGCCAGGCGCGCACGCAGGCTGGCCCAAGAATCGAGCCCCAGACGACGATCGAGCACCTGACCCAGCAGACCGCCGAGCAAAGCCCCCGGAATGCTGGCCAGCAACCAGCCGATCAGCAGCCCCAACAGCGTGATGGGCCAGAACATGTCAGCGTCGCGCCTCCAGTAGTTGCTCGACTTCCGCCAGACGCTCATGGGTACCCACGTCGATCCAGGCCCCGCCAAAGCACTCGCCGGACACCTGCCCATCTGCCATGGCGCGGCGCAACAACGGCGCCAGCTTGAAGGCTCCCGGCTGGCAGCCTTCGAACAGCGTCGGATGCAAAACGGAAATGCCACTGTAGGTCAGCGCGTCGCCATTGGCCTCGGGCTCCGTGACGGCCGATTCGCCCAGGCTGAAATCACCCCTGGGGTGGTGCGGCGGATTGTTCACCAGCACCAGATGCGCGAGCCCGTGAAGCGGCCGTCTCAACCGGGCGAAATCGTAGTCGGTCCAGATATCGCCGTTGACCACCAGGAACGGCTCATCGCCGAGCAGCCCCAACGCCCGGTGAATCCCGCCTCCGGTTTCCAGGGGTTCACTCTCGGCCGAATAGCGGATGGTCACGCCGAAACGGCTGCCGTCGCCCAGATAGTCTTCGATCTGCTGGCCGAGCCAGGCGTGGTTGATCACCAGTTCCTCGAAACCCGCGGCGGCCAGCGCACGAACGTGGTACTCGATCAGCGGCACGCCGGCGGCGCGAACCAAGGGTTTGGGCGTGTGCAGCGTCAGCGGGCGCAGCCGCTCGCCCTTGCCGGCGGCCAGAATCATCGCCTTCATGCGTGCGGCGCCTGCGGCAGCTCTTCCAGCAGCTGTTGCAGCTCGGCCAGCTCCGGTCTGCGCGCCAGCACGGCCTCGATATAGGCAAAGAAGCGCGGCACGTCAGCGAGGTAACGCGGCTTGCCGTCGCGATGGCAGATGCGCGCGAAAATGCCGATCACCTTTAGGTGGCGCTGCAGTCCCATCAGGTCACTGGCACGCAGGAACTCGTCGAGCGATTCGGGCAGCGTCACACCAGCAGCGCGCGCCTTGTGCCAGTAGCCTTCGAGCCAGGCCCGCACCTGCGCTTCGGGCCAGCTGAGAAAGGCGTCCTTGAACAGCGAGGTGATGTCGTAGCTGACCGGGCCGAGCACCGCGTCCTGAAAATCCAGTACACCAGGGTTGGGCTCGCTGATCATCAGATTGCGCGGCATGTAGTCGCGATGCACCAGCACCCGTGGCTGCGCCAGCGCCGAGTCGATCAGTTGCCGACAGATACGCTCCCACGCGGCCTGCTGCGCTTCACTGAAGCTGTGGCCAAGGTGGCGCTGCACATACCACTCGGGGAACAGCTGCAATTCGCGACGTAGCAACGCCTCGTCATAGGCCGGCATCGGCTGCGCCACCGGATGCAGCTGGAACTTCAGCAAGGCCTCCACGGCATCCTCGAACAGCTGCTCGGCATTGCTCTGATCGATGACATCCAGATAGGTCTGGCGGCCCAGATCGGTCAGCAGCAGGAAGCCGCGCTCAAGATCGGAGGCCAGTATCTGCGGCACATGGACGCCGGCTTGATCCAGCATCTGCGCGACCTTGACGAAGGGCCGGCAGTCTTCCTGGGGCGGCGGCGCATCCATCACGATCAGGCTGCGCTGGCCACCCTGCCAGCGGAAGTAACGGCGGAAGCTGGCATCGCTGCTGGCCGCAGTGAGCTGCGCCGCCGGCACTTCGCCCCAGCCGCAACGGACGAAGACTTCGGGTAATTGCTGTTCCAGCCAGGCGCTAAGGTCCAGCAGACGTTGATCTTGATGCGGCATCCAGGGGGTCTCCACGGCGCTAGCCGATAGGCGGGTCATGCTTTATTATCCTGCATCTTTCTCAGCCCATCGAGAGGCGTGCGGCCCAGCCGGCCGATGGCTCGCCGCAAGCACGGACCAAAAAACAAGATGGCAGTCAAATACCCCGCGTTTCGTAAAAAATTCCCTCTACTGGTTACTGGCGGTCTGCTTGCATTGCAACCGGTAGCTGTACCTTTTGTCTTCGCAGCCGAACAGTTCGCTTGCCAGCCCGACGCCTCCGGCGGCTGGAATTGCGCGTCCAATGAAGCCAGTCAGACCCTGCCACCGCGCCCAGTACACAGCGGCAGCACCGTGAGCACATCGAGCACCGCCAAGTCGACGAGCAGCAAGGCGCAAGCGCCAACGGCGACGACCAAGCTGGTCACCGAAAGCAAGGGCCGCGCCCTCGCCTCTCGCAGCGCCGATTACAGCCATCTCGACTGGGTTCCGCGCGAGCAGCTGACCCCGGCTCAGCTCGCCGAAACCGGTCCTTACTGCGCCGGTACCTATGTCGAGCCCGACCGTCCCGGCAAGTTCGACACCACCCCGATGAGCGAAGCGCCGACCTATGTGTCGGCCAAAGCCACCCGCTACGAGCAGGAACAGGAAGTCGCCACCCTCGCCGGTGACGTGCTACTGCGTCAGGGCAGCATTCAGGTCGAGGCGGACGAAGCCAGCCTGCACCAGCTGGAAAATCGCGGCGAGCTGACCGGCAATGTGCGCTTCCGCGACCGCGATGCATTGCTGGTCGGCGACCGCGCCGAGATCTTCCTCGACAGCGGCGAAGCCAAGGTGGAAAACGCCGAGTACGTCGTGCATTCCGGCAAGGTGCGTGGCAGCGCGCAATACGCCAAGCGTGAAGAAACCGCGATCATTCGCCTCAAGGACGGTACCTACACCAGCTGCGAGCCCGGCGAAAACAGCTGGCATCTGCAAGGCAACAACGTCACGCTGAACCCGGCCACAGGCTTTGGCTCGGCCACCAACGTCACGCTACGGGTCAAGGATGTTCCGGTGTTCTACACCCCCTACATCCATTTCCCCATCGACGATCGCCGCCAATCGGGCTTCCTCGCACCGAGCATCGGCTCGTCCAGCGACAACGGTTTCTCGCTGCAGACGCCCTATTACTTCAACTTGGCGCCGAATTTCGACGCCACGCTGTATCCGCACTTGATGACCGACCGCGGCCTGCTGATGGAAGGCGAGTTCCGCTACCTGACCCGCAGCAGCGAGGGCCAGTTCGGCGCGGCTTACCTGGACGACAGCAACGACGACCGCGAACTGCAGTCCGAGTACGAAGACCAGCGCTGGATGTACAGCTGGCAGAACCGTACCGGGCTGGACT
This sequence comes from Pseudomonas sp., assembly GCA_007713455.1. Taxonomy (GTDB): domain Bacteria; phylum Pseudomonadota; class Gammaproteobacteria; order Pseudomonadales; family Pseudomonadaceae; genus Stutzerimonas; species Stutzerimonas chloritidismutans. Next base: position 22,202 of record VMRT01000022.1, on the reverse strand, counting down.
CGCGCTGGCTCGCCGAAGTGGACTACACCGATCTCAGCGATCCGTACTACTTCCAGGATCTGGACACCAATCTGGATATCGATCAGCCGGATCACCTCGATCAGCGCGGTACGCTTACCTACCGCGGCAATACCTATACCGCACGCCTCAACATGCACGCCTATGAGCGCGCCACGGTGGCCGATATCACGCCGTACGAGCGCCTGCCGCAGCTGACCCTGGACGGACGCCTGCCCCTCCAGCCGGGCGGTCTGAACTTCGCCTACAAGACCGAGTTCGTCAGCTTCCAGCGCAGCCTGCGCGACGGCAACTTCATCAACGAAGACGGCAACCCAGAGCAGTGGTACGACGATCGCCTGCGTGGCCTGACGCGCGCCGAGGGCGAGCGCATACATCTCGAGCCGGGCGTCAGCCTGCCGCTGAACTGGTCGTGGGGCTTCCTCAAGCCCTCGCTGAAATATGCCTATACGCAGTACGACCTGGACCTGGATGACCGTGGCCAGAGCACACTGGCCAACTACGAATCGTTCGACAGCAGCCAGAACCGCAGTGTGCCGATCTTCAGCGTGGACAGCGGACTGTACTTCGACCGCGATACCCAATGGTTCGGCAAGGACTATCGCCAGACACTGGAACCGCGCCTGTTCTATCTCTACGTTCCCGAGGAGGATCAGGATGACATCCCGATCTTCGATACCGGCGAGAGCAGCTTCAGCTATTCATCGCTGTGGCGCGAAAACCGCTTCTCCGGCAAGGACCGTATCGGCGATGCAAACCAGGTATCGCTCGGCGTAACCAGTCGCTGGGTCGAGCCCAACGGCTTCGAGCGCCAGCGCCTGAGCATCGGCCAGGCGTTCTACTTCGAGGATCGCAAGGTGCAGCTGCGCGGTATCGACTACCGCACCCGCTCCAACGCCACCTCCGACGTATCGCCGTATGCGCTGGAATACATGTATCGCTACAACCGCGACTGGCGCTTCACCTCGACCTTCAACTGGGATCCGGATAGCCACAGCACCCGCTCCGGCAGTGCCATGTGGCATTACCAGCCAGCGGACAATCCCGGCAAGATCGTCAACGTCGGCTATCGCTATCGCAACGACACCATGCGTTTCGACCAGGCAACTGGCGAGTGGACCTATGGTGGCGATTACGGCACCCCCGGCACGCCGGAGTACATCAAGGACTATTACAAGATCAACCAGCATGACTTCTCCGTCATCTGGCCGATCGTCCCGCAATGGAGCGTCATCGCCCGCTGGCAGCACGACTACAGCCGCAGCCGTACTCTGGAAGCCTTCGGTGGCTTCGAGTACGACAGCTGCTGCTGGAAACTGCGCCTGATCAATCGCTACTGGATCGACTACGACGAGACCAGCCTCAACCCTGATCGCAACGACGAGCCGGATAACGGCATCTTCCTGCAGATCGTGCTCAAAGGGCTCGGCGGCGTAGTCGGCAATGCGACCGAAACTTTCCTCGACGAAGGCATCCAAGGCTACCGTGAACGTGAAGATCAAGCTTTCTGAAGTACTGCGCCCGCTCGCGCTCGGCGCTCTGCTGCTGAGCGGCGCGAGCCTCGCGCCTGCAGCCCTCGCCCAGGTTCAACCCCTCGACCGCGTGGTGGCTATCGTCGATAACGACGTCATCATGCAAAGCCAGCTCGAACAGCGTATTCGCGAAGTTCAGCAGACCATCGACAAGCGCGGCGCCGATGTGCCGCCCATGGACGTCCTGCAACAGCAGGTGCTGGAGCGCCTGATCACCGAGAACCTGCAGCTGCAGATCGGTGAACGCTCCGGCATCCGCATTTCCGATGAAGAGCTCAATCAGGCCATGGGCACCATTGCCCAGCGCAACAACATGTCGCCGGAGCAGTTTCGTGAAGCTCTGGTGCGCGACGGCCTGAGCCTGGAAACGGCCCGCGAGCAGATCCGTCGCGAGATGGTCATCAGCCGCGTGCGCCAGCGTCGAGTGGCGGAACGCATTCAGGTGTCCAACCAGGAAGTGCAGAACTTCCTGGCCTCCGACCTCGGCAAGCTGCAATTGTCCGAGGAATACCACCTGGCCAATATCCTCATCCCGGTACCAGAAGCTGCGGATTCCGCAACCATCCAGGCCGCCGAACGCGCTGCCATGGATACCTACCAGCAGCTTCAGCAGGGTGCAGACTTCGCTCGCCTGGCCGTCGCGCGCTCTGGCAGCGAGAACGCGCTGGAAGGCGGCGACATGGGCTGGCGCAAAGCGGCTCAGCTGCCACCGCCCTTCGATACCGCCGTGCGCGAGCTGGCGGTTGGCGAAGTCACCGAACCGGTCCGTACGCCGCCAGGCTTCATCATGGTCAAGCTGCTGGAGAAGCGCGGAGGCGAAACACAGGTGCGCGACGAAGTGCATGTCCGCCACATCCTGATCAAGCCCAGCGCAATCCGTAGCGAAGAAGAGGCCCGCCTGCTGGTGCAACGCCTGCGTGATCGCATCAGCGCTGGCGAAGACTTCGCCGAGCTGGCCAAGAGCTTTTCCGAAGACCCTGGTTCGGCGCTCAACGGCGGCGACCTGAACTGGATCGACCCGGCCTCTCTGGTGCCCGAGTTCCGCGAAGTCATGGCCAATACGGCAAGCGGCGAACTGTCCCCGGTGTTCAAGTCTCCCTACGGCTGGCACGTCCTCGAGGTGCTCGGCCGCCGTGCGACCGATGCCAGTGAGCAGTTCCGCGAGCAACAGGCGCTGAGCCTGCTGCGCAACCGCAAGTACGACGAAGAGCTGCAGGCGTGGTTACGCCAGATCCGCGACGAAGCCTACGTCGAGATCAAGCTCTAAGCTTCACGCTGTACCTACAAGCAACAGGAATGCGGGGTGATGGCCGAAGGGTCGCCACCCCGTTTTCATTTCAGGCGGTTGAACGCCACACGCCATGCAGAGAGAAGCCTGATGACCGCTCCCCGCCCCTTCGTTCTCACCCCCGGCGAACCGGCCGGCATCGGCCCGGACTTGTGCCTGCTGCTGGCGCGCGAGGCCCAGCCTCAGATCCTGATAGCCATCGCCAGTTGTTCGCTGCTGGCAGAGCGCGCCTCGCAACTGGGGCTGACGATTGAGCTGCGGGAAGTCGGGCCACATGGCTGGCCAAGCCAACCGGCGCCGGGCAACTGTCTGTATGTCTGGGATACTCCCTTGGATGCACCGGTGATCGCGGGCCAGCTCGACGCGCGCAACGGCCACTACGTACTGGAAACGCTGACCCGAGCTGGAAACGGGTGTCTCGACGGCAGCTTCGCCGGCATGATCACCGCGCCGGTGCACAAGGGTGTGATCAATGAGGCCGGCATCCCCTTTTCAGGCCATACCGAGTTTCTCGCCGAGCTGACCCGCACCGAGCAGGTGGTCATGATGCTGGCCACGCACGGATTGCGTGTCGCGCTGGTCACCACCCACCTGCCGCTCAAGGATGTCGCCGCAGCGATTACCGCGGAGCGCCTGGAGCGGGTTACGCGAATCCTGCACCACGATCTGGTCAGCAAGTTCGGCATTACCCAACCACGTATTCTTGTCTGCGGCCTGAACCCGCATGCGGGTGAGGGCGGCCACCTGGGCCGCGAAGAAATCGAGATCATCGAGCCCGTGCTGACCAGGCTGCGTGACGAGGGGCTTGATCTGATCGGCCCGCTGCCAGCCGACACGCTGTTCACCCCCAAAAATCTCGAGTTCTGCGACGCAGTGCTGGCGATGTACCACGACCAGGGCCTGCCGGTACTCAAGTACAAGGGTTTTGGTGCCGCGGTCAACGTGACCCTGGGCCTGCCGATCGTTCGCACGTCGGTAGATCATGGCACCGCGCTGGATCTGGCCGGCAGCGGCAAGATCGACACAGGCAGCCTGCGGGTCGCACTGGAAACGGCCTACCAGATGGTCGGCAGCCAGAGCTAGCACGCACCCCACACGGCTGGAACGATCTTCTTGCCGCCCTCGCCTGCTAAAATACGCGCCTTATTCGTTTTCAGCTTTGAGCTTCAGGCTTCAAGCTGCGCCCTGGAGCCCCGATGTCCGATTATCAGCACCGCGCACGCAAGCGCTTTGGCCAGAACTTCCTGCACGACGCTGGCGTCATTCACCGCATCCTGCGGGCGATTCATGCCAAGCCGGGTGAGCGACTGGTGGAGATCGGCCCAGGCCAGGGTGCATTGACCGAAGGACTGCTCGACAGCGGCGCACATCTGGATGTCGTCGAGCTCGACCTCGACCTGATCCCCATCCTGCAGGGCAAATTCGCCGGGCGCGAGAACTTCAATCTGCACCAGGGCGACGCGCTGAAGTTCGACTTCGGTCGCCTCAGCGCAGAGCCGAACAGCCTGCGCATCGTCGGCAACCTGCCCTACAACATCTCTACCCCGCTGATCTTTCACCTGCTCGACCACGCGCACCTGATCCGCGACATGCATTTCATGCTGCAGAAGGAAGTGGTCGAACGCCTGGCCGCGCTGCCGGGCGGCGGCGACTGGGGCCGACTGTCGATCATGGTGCAGTATCACTGCCGGGTAGAGCACCTGTTCAACGTCGGGCCGGGCGCGTTCAACCCGGCGCCAAAGGTCGATTCGGCGATCGTTCGCCTGGTGCCACATGAGACGCTGCCGCATCCAGCGCGCGATCACCATCAACTGGAGCGCGTAGTGCGCGAGGCGTTCAACCAACGGCGCAAGACCTTGCGCAACACCCTCAAGGGGCTGCTGGACGCCGACGCCATCGCAGCGGCGGATGTGGATGGCAGCCTGCGGCCCGAACAACTGGATCTGGCGGCCTTCGTTCGCCTTTCCGATCAATTGACAGAACGCAGCTGAGGCTTCGGTCTCTACCCTGCCTTCAACAGCGAGCAGACTCATGTCCGACGATAACCGCTACCGGATCGACGTCAGCGTCACGCCTCGCTATCTGGCCGCGCAATCGGAGCCGGAACAAAACCGCTATGCCTTTGCCTACACCGTAACCATCGAAAACAATGGCGAGGTGGCAGCGCAGCTGCTGTCGCGACACTGGATCATCACCGATGGCGACGGTCAGGTGCAGGAAGTGCGCGGTGCCGGCGTCATTGGCGAGCAGCCGCTGATCGCACCAGGCGAACACCACGTCTACACCAGCGGAACGCTGCTGGCCACCTGTGTCGGCAGCATGCAAGGCAGCTATGAGATGTTGGCCGAGGATGGTCACAGTTTCGATGCGCTCATTGCGCCGTTCCGCCTGGCCGTACCCGGAGCATTGCATTGACGACCTATGCCGTCGGCGACCTGCAAGGTTGCCTCGAACCGCTGACCTGTTTGTTGGAGCGCGTCGACTTCAGCCCTTCGCGAGACTGCCTGTGGCTGGCCGGCGACCTGGTCAACCGCGGCCCGCAATCGCTCGAGGCACTGCGCTTCGTACGCGATCTCGGGTCGTCCGCAATCACCGTCCTCGGCAATCACGACCTGCACCTGCTGGCTGTGGCTCACAACATAGAGCGCATGCGCAAGTCCGACACGCTGCAAGCAATTCTGGTCGCGCCGGATCGGACCGACCTGATCGACTGGCTGCGCCAGCAGAAGCTCATCCATTACGAAGCCGCGCGCCACACCGCGATGGTGCATGCCGGCATTCCGCCGCAGTGGTCGCTGGAAAAGGCAATCAAGCGCGCCTCGGAAGTCGAGCAGGCACTGCAGGAAGACGCACTGCTGATGCCGTTCCTCGACGGCATGTACGGTAATCAACCGTCGAAATGGAACAAGGAGCTGCACGGGGTGCCGCGACTGCGCCTGATCACCAATTACTTCACCCGCATGCGTTTCTGCAAGGCCGACGGCACGCTCGATCTGGAAGCGAAGGAAGGCGCCGACAGCGCCCCCGCCGGCTACTCGCCTTGGTTTAGCCACGCCAATCGCAAGACCCGCAACGTCAAACTGATCTTTGGTCACTGGGCCGCGCTGGAAGGTCAGTGCGACGAGCCGAACGTCTTCGCGCTGGACACTGGCTGCGTCTGGGGCAACGCCATGACCTTGATGAACCTCGACAGCGGCGAAATGCACCGCTGCGAATGTGAACACGGGAAACCCGCATGACAGACTTCAAACGCATCCCGCCAGAACAGGCGCAGACCATGCGCAGCAGCGGCGCCGTGATCGTGGACATCCGCGATCCGCACAGCTATGCCAATGGCCATATCAGTGGCTCGCTGCATCTGGACAACCACTCGCTGCCGGATTTCATTGCCGCCGCCGATCTCGACCAGCCGCTGATCGTCACCTGCTATCACGGCCACTCCAGCCAGAGCGCAGCGGCCTATCTGGTCAATCAGGGCTTTTCGGACGTCTACAGCCTCGACGGCGGCTTCGAACTCTGGCGCCACACCTATCCGGCCGATGTCGAGCGCGGCGAAGAACAAGCGTAAAAATTTATTTCCCCCCGATAGCCCGCCATCCGCGGGCTAGGCGCTATCAACAGCCGAACGGCAGCGCCTAAATCCCCTCCTCGCCCTTGATCTTGCCGAATCCGAACTATCCTTGAGTTCAGGCCATCCAAATAAACGAAGCCGGGAAACGGCTGACGGATTTCAGGGTTTCGACCATTAGGTGTTCGGGGGAACTCCACTGGCCGCCACTTCGGCCGGGCCCAGAGTGCCTGATGACGCGCCTATTCGTGCATCGATCGAGGTGAAGTCATGAGCATTTTCAGCCACTTCCAACAACGTTTCGAAGCGACCCGCCAGGAGGAGTATTCCCTCCAGGAATATCTCGATCTGTGCAAGGCGGACCCAGGTACCTATGCCAGCGCCGCCGAGCGCCTGCTGATGGCGATCGGCGAGCCCGAACTGGTCGACACATCGGTCGACTCGCGACTGTCGCGCATCTTCTCCAACAAGGTGATCCGCCGTTATCCGGCCTTCGAAGATTTCCATGGCATGGAGGAGTGCATAGACCAGATCGTTTCCTACTTCCGTCACGCCGCGCAGGGGCTGGAAGAGAAGAAGCAGATCCTCTATCTCCTCGGTCCGGTGGGCGGGGGTAAATCGTCGCTTGCCGAGAAGCTCAAGCAGCTGATGGAGCATGTGCCCTTCTACGCAATCAAGGACTCGCCAGTGTTCGAGTCGCCATTGGGGCTGTTCAACCCAATCGAAGATGCGCAGATCCTCGAGGAGGACTACGGCATTCCTCGGCGCTACCTGAACTCGATCATGTCGCCCTGGGCCACCAAGCGCCTGCAGGAGTTCGGCGGCGACATCTCCAAATTCCGCGTGGTCAAGCTGTACCCGTCGATCCTCAACCAGATCGCGGTTGCCAAGACCGAACCGGGCGACGAAAACAACCAGGACATCTCCTCGCTGGTGGGCAAGGTCGATATCCGCAAACTGGAGGAGTTTCCACAGAACGATGCGGACGCCTACAGCTATTCGGGTGCGCTGTGCCGGGCCAACCAGGGCCTGATGGAATTCGTCGAGATGTTCAAGGCACCGATCAAGGTGCTGCACCCGCTGCTGACCGCCACCCAGGAAGGCAACTACAACAGCACCGAAGGCCTCGGCGCGATTCCTTACAGCGGCATATTGCTGGCCCACTCCAACGAGTCGGAATGGCACAGCTTCCGCAACAACAAGAACAACGAAGCCTTCATCGACCGTATCTACATCGTCAAGGTGCCCTACTGCCTGCGGGTCAGTGACGAGATCAAGATCTACGACAAGCTGCTGGCCAACAGCTCGCTGGCCCATGCTCATTGCGCGCCGGACACCCTGAAGATGCTCGCGCAGTTCTCCGTGCTGTCCCGCCTGAAGGAGCCGGAGAATTCCAACATCTACTCGAAGATGCGCGTGTATGACGGCGAAAACCTCAAGGATACCGATCCCAAGGCCAAGTCGATTCAGGAATACCGCGACACCGCCGGTGTCGACGAAGGCATGAACGGTCTCTCCACTCGTTTCGCCTTCAAGATCCTGTCCAAAGTCTTCAACTTCGACCCGCACGAGATCGCGGCGAACCCGGTGCACCTGCTCTACGTGCTGGAGCAGCAGATCGAGCAGGAACAGTTCCCCGCCGAAGTCCGCGAGCGCTACCTGCGCTTCATCAAGGAGTACCTGGCGCCGCGCTACATCGAGTTCATCGGCAAGGAGATTCAGACTGCCTACCTCGAGTCCTACAGCGAGTACGGGCAGAACATCTTCGACCGCTACGTGCTGTATGCGGATTTCTGGATTCAGGATCAGGAGTACCGCGATCCGGAAACCGGCGAGATCCTCAATCGCGTGGCGCTCAACGAGGAGCTGGAGAAGATCGAGAAGCCGGCCGGCATCAGCAATCCGAAGGACTTCCGCAACGAGATCGTCAACTTCGTGCTACGCGCGCGGGCCAACAACAACGGCAAGAATCCGTCGTGGCTGTCCTACGAGAAGCTGCGCGTGGTGATCGAGAAGAAGATGTTCTCCAACACCGAGGACCTGCTGCCAGTCATCAGCTTCAACGCCAAGGCGAGCAAGGAAGACCAGAAGAAGCACAACGACTTCGTCGTGCGCATGGTCGAGCGTGGCTACACCGAGAAGCAGGTTCGCCTGCTGTCCGAATGGTATCTGCGGGTGCGTAAATCGCAGTAAGTGGCTGGAAGCCTGAAGCTGGAAGCATCGCGGCACGCTTCCAGCTTCAGGCCTATGGTTTCAGCCAAGCCCGGAGGGCCTATGAGCTACGTGATTGATCGTCGCCTGAATGGCAAGAACAAGAGCACGGTGAACCGCCAGCGTTTCCTGCAGCGGTACCGTGGGCATATCAAGAAGGCGGTGGAGGAAGCCGTCGGCCGGCGCTCCATCACCGACATGGAACATGGCGAGCAGATCAGCATTCCCGGCCGCGACATCGATGAGCCGGTGCTGCACCACGGCCGCGGCGGCCGCCAGACCATCGTCCATCCGGGCAACAAGGAGTTCGTTGCCGGCGAACGCATCCCCAGACCGCAGGGCGGCGGCGGTGGCCAGGGCGCCGGCCAGGCCAGCAATAGCGGCGACGGCATGGACGACTTCGTCTTCCAGATCACCCAGGAAGAATTCCTCGATTTCATGTTCGAGGACCTCGAACTGCCCAACCTGGTCAAGCGTCACCTGACCGGCACCGATACCTTCAAAACCGTGCGGGCCGGCATCAGCAACGAGGGCAACCCGTCGCGCATCAACATCGTGCGCACTCTGCGCTCGGCCCATGCCAGACGCATTGCGCTTTCTGGCAGCAGCCGTGCACAACTGCGCACACTTAAGGCAGAGCTGGAGCGACTGCGTCTTGAGGAGCCGAACAACTTCGGCGACATCAAGGCCACCGAAGAGGAGATCGAACGGCTGAAGGCGCGCATCAAACGCGTGCCATTCCTCGACACCTTCGATCTGAAATACAACCTGCTGGTCAAGCATCCCAACCCCAGCTCCAAGGCGGTGATGTTCTGCCTGATGGACGTTTCCGGCTCCATGACTCAGGCCACCAAGGACATCGCCAAGCGCTTCTTCATCCTGCTGTACCTTTTCCTCAAGCGGAACTACGACAAGATCGATGTGGTGTTCATCCGTCACCACACCAGCGCCAAGGAAGTCGACGAGGAAGAGTTCTTCTACTCGCGGGAGACCGGCGGCACCATCGTCTCCAGCGCCCTGAAGATGATGCAGGAGATCATGGCCGAGCGTTACCCGGCCAACGAGTGGAACATCTACGCCGCTCAGGCTTCCGACGGCGACAACTGGAACGACGATTCGCCGCTGTGCCGCGACATCCTGATCAACCAGATCATGCCGTTCGTGCAGTACTTCACCTACGTTGAAATCACCCCGCGCGAACACCAGGCGCTCTGGTACGAGTACAACCAGGTCGCAGAAGCCTTTTCCGATGCGTTCGCCCAACAGCAGTTGGTCAGCGCCGGGGACATCTACCCAGTGTTCCGCGAACTCTTCCAGCGGCGCATGACCAGCTGAGGTGTGCAGCATGAAGCGACAGCCCATTTCCACCGGCTCGGAATGGACCTTCGACCTGATTCGGCAGTACGACCGCGAGATCGGCCGTATCGCCGAGCGCTACGCGCTGGACACCTACCCGAACCAGATCGAGGTGATCACCGCCGAGCAGATGATGGACGCCTACGCCTCGGTTGGCATGCCGCTGGGTTACCACCACTGGTCCTACGGCAAGCAGTTCCTGCACACCGAGAAACACTACAAGCGCGGGCAGATGGGTCTGGCCTACGAGATCGTCATCAATTCCGATCCCTGCATCGCCTACCTGATGGAAGAGAACACCATGTGCATGCAGGCACTGGTGATCGCCCACGCCAGCTACGGGCACAACAGCTTCTTCAAGGGCAATTACCTGTTCCGCACCTGGACCGACGCCAGCTCGATCATCGATTACCTGGTGTTCGCCAAGCAGTACATCATGCAATGCGAGGAGCGCCACGGCATCGATGCGGTGGAAGACCTGCTCGACTCCTGCCACGCACTGATGAACTACGGTGTCGACCGCTACAAGCGTCCCTACCCCATCTCTGCAGAAGAAGAGCGCCGACGCCAGAAGGATCGCGAGGAGCATCTGCAACGGCAGATCAACGACCTCTGGCGCACCATTCCCAAGGGCACGGACAAGGGCGATGGGTTGGCGGACAGTCAGCGTTTCCCGGCAGAGCCGCAGGAAAACATCCTCTATTTCATCGAGAAGCACGCCCCGCTGCTGGAGCCATGGCAGCGCGAGGTGGTGCGTATCGTGCGCAAGATCGCGCAGTACTTCTATCCACAGCGCCAGACCCAAGTGATGAACGAAGGCTGGGCGACATTCTGGCACTACACCCTGCTCAACGATCTGTATGACGAGGGCCTGGTCACCGACGGCTTCATGATGGAGTTCCTGCAGTCGCATACCAGCGTGATCTACCAGCCAGGCTTCGACAGCCCCTACTACAGCGGCATCAACCCCTACACCCTGGGCTTCGCCATGTACCAGGACATCCGCCGGATCTGCGAGCACCCCACCGAGGAGGACAAGCGCTGGTTCCCGGAGATCGCCGGCAGCGACTGGCTGACTACCGTCAAGTTCGCCATGAACAACTTCAAGGACGAGAGCTTTATCCTGCAGTTTCTCTCGCCTAAGGTGATCCGCGACCTCAAGCTGTTCAGCATCCTTGACGATGACCGCAAGGACGAGCTGCTGGTCCCGGCGATCCACGATGAAAGCGGTTACCACACCATTCGCGAACTGCTCGCCGCGCAATACAACCTCGGCAACCGCGAGCCCAACGTCCAGGTATGGAACGTCGACCGTCGCGGCGATCGCTCGCTGACTTTGCGTCACATGCAGCACGACCGCAAGCCATTGGGCGGGTCCACCGAAGAGGTGCTCAAGCATCTGCATCGGCTGTGGGGCTTCGATGTGCACCTGCAGTCGATGCAGGACGACAAGCTGGTCAATACCCATCACATGCCACCAAGACCCAGCAGCGAGGCAGAGACCGACAACCGTTTTCCCGGCATGAACTTCGCCTGACAGTGGGCCGCGGCCGACCTCCGCGACCCTCCCTTACCCGCCACACTGTAGCCTCAGCGCCGATATCCTTTATCCTCCGCGCCAACGGAGGTGGACATGCATATCTATAAAGTCGGCGGCGCGGTGCGCGACCGTCTGTTGGGGCGCCAGGTAACCGAGGTCGACTGGCTGGTGGTCGGTGCCACGCCGGAAGAAATGCAGGCCAGCGGCTTCCGCCCGGTCGGTGCGGACTTCCCGGTTTTCCTGCACCCGCAGACCGGCGAGGAATACGCCCTGGCGCGCACCGAGCGCAAAAGCGGTCGTGGCTATGGCGGGTTTACCTTCCATGCCAGCCCCGACGTCACCCTCGAAGAAGATCTGCAGCGCCGCGATCTCACCATCAATGCCATCGCCGAAGATGACCAGGGCCAGCTGATTGATCCATACGGCGGTCAGCGCGACCTGCGGGCACGGCTATTGCGCCACGTTTCCCCCGCTTTCGCCGAAGATCCGTTGCGTGTTCTGCGTGTGGCGCGCTTCGCCGCACGCTATGCCGAACTGGGTTTCCGTATCGCCGGCGAGACGCTTGAGCTGATGCGCCGGCTGGCGCGCTCCGGCGAGTTGTCGGCGCTGACGGCGGAGCGCAGCTGGAAAGAGATTTCGCGTGCGCTGATGGAGCCGCGGCCGGAAGTATTCATTCAGGTGCTGCAGGACTGTGATGCGCTGGCCGAGCTGTTCCCGGAACTGGCCGCCACCTTTGCCAAGGGCAATGCTGCCGGTGGACACCTGCTTGGCACGCTTCGGCAGTGCGCCGAACATGCCCAGCCACTGCCGGTACGCTGGGCCTGCCTGCTACTTGGCTGCACAACGTCGGCCGATAGCCAGCAACCACGTCTAGCCGCCATCGATACACTCAACCAGCGCTGCAAGGCGCCGAGGGATTGCCAAGAGCTGGCGATGCTGCTCGGCAGGTATCACGATGACGCGTTCAACGCCAAGAAACTGCATGCCGATGCACTGCTCGACATGCTGCAGCATTTCGACATCTACCGGCGGCCGGAGCGCTTCGAGCAGTTCGTCGCGGCTTGTGAAATGCGCGCCCTGGCAGGCACGCCCGGCGCGTTGCTCTTCGAAGCCGATTATCTGCACGGCGCGGCCAGCGCGGCCCGTGCCGTGCCGGTCAAACCGCTGCTGGAGCAAGGATTCAAAGGTGCCGAGCTGGGCAAAGCGCTCGGTGCTGCGCGTCTCGATGCCCTGAGCATCTACTGCCGGGAATATTCGCAGTAACGCAATTCAGGCGCGCTGTGGAGGATGGTTGCGGATCAGATCGGCAGGCGTAAGCTCGCTGCCGCGCCACTGAAACGGCACTGGCCAGAGCTGCTGGTCGATGGATGACTGCGCCCACAGATCGGCAAAGGCCTCGCCTGCAGCGGGATGTTTGACGGTCGGCGCCAATAACGCCAGCGGCCAGAGCACGAAGGCGTTCTTCAGGATCTCCGCACGCGGCAGCAGCAAGCCATGGAAGTTGCCGACCAGCTCGCCATACAGCAGCACATCGATATCCAGCGGCAACCCCTTGCGATCCGGCGCGTAACGGCCGTTGTCCGCCTCAATGAACTTGAGCCGGCGGTCCAGTTCCGTCAGCGGCAGGTCGGTGTAGCCGGCGACCACCAGGTTGTAGAAGTTGTCGCCCTTATAGCCCACCGCCAGGCTCTCGAACACTGGCGAGCAACGCATATCCTGCAGCAGCTCGGCCAGTGCATCGAGCCCGGCATGCAGGCGCTCGATGCGCTGCACATTGCTGCCCAGGCCGAGCATGACGGGGGTCAGCGACATCCGCGTTCGATCTCCACGCCCAGCGCACGGGCACGGGCATTGACGCCTGGTTTGGTGACCCGCAGGCGCAGCCAGACGATGCCGAACTCGCTCATCAACTTTTGCGCCAGACGCTCGGCGAACGTCTCGACCAATTCGAAGCGAGCTTCGGCAGCAAAGCGATCGATGGTCGCCGCGACCTGGGCGTAATCCAGCGCCTTGTCCAGCTCGTCATGCTCGGCGGCGGGACGGATGTCCCAGCACAGCGTCAGATCGAGCTGCAGGCACTGGCGAATCCCGCGCTCCCAGTCGTAGGCGCCGATTACCGTATCCACTTCCAGGCCTTCGATGAAGACTGTATCCACGCAACGTTCTCCTGCGGCACGACAAGCTCGAAACGCGCCGTTAGACTCAGAGGCTCCCTGCCCCGGATGGATTCCATGTTCTGGCTGCTGACCTTGCTCGCGTACCTGATCGGCTCGCTGTCATTCGCCATACTGCTTAGCCGCCTGGCCGGAATGCCCGACCCGCGTGCCGGCGGCTCCGGCAACCCCGGCGCCACCAATATGCTTCGTCTGGCAGGCAAGCGACTGGCGATCTGCACGCTGTTCGGCGATCTGCTCAAAGGCCTGCTGCCCGTACTGCTGGCCGCCTCGCTGGACATGTCCGTCCAGCAACAGGCCTGGATCGGTCTGGCAGCGGTCTGCGGCCATCTCTATCCGTTGTATTTTCGCTTCCGTGGCGGCAAGGGGGTCGCCACCGCCGCCGGCACCCTGCTCGCGCTCTACCCGCCGGCAGCACTGCTGGCCATCGTCGCCTGGCTGCTGGTATTCCGCCTGACCCGGACCAGCTCGCTGGCTGCCCTTATCGCCCTGCCGCTATGCCTGCCACTGCTGGCCTGGCAGCAACCCGGCGCGCTGTTGCCGATGAGCCTGCTCGCCACATTGATCGTCTGGCGCCATCGCAGCAACGTGCGCGACCTGTTCGCCGGCCGGGAACGGCATTTCTGACCGCTCTGACGCTCATCAGATCGCCGGCAGTGTGTCCATCGACCAACGCGGCTGTACGGTGATCGCCGGACCATCATGCTGCCCGGCGAGCAAGCGCTGACAGCCAGCGTAAGCGATCATCGCACCGTTGTCGGTGCAGAAACGTGGCCGCGCATAGAAGACCTGACCCTTGAACTCACCGAGCATCCGCTCCAGCGACTGGCGCAGAGACTGATTGGCGCTGACCCCGCCGGCGATGACCAGCGACGTCAGGCCCGTCTGCCTAAGGGCTCGGCGACACTTGATGGTCAGGGTTTCGACCACAGCCTGCTGGAACGCCAGCGCGATGTCGCAGCGGGTCTGCTCGGATTCGTCGCCCGCACTGCGGCACTGCTGCCAGGTATTGAGGGTAAAGGTCTTCAGGCCGCTGAAACTGAAATCCAGACCGGGCCGATCAGTCATCGGCCGCGGAAAGACGAAGCGTCCCGGAGTGCCCTGCTCGGCCAGACGGGCGATTTCCGGCCCGCCGGGATAACGCAGGCCCATCAGCTTGGCGGTCTTGTCGAAGGCCTCGCCAGCGGCATCGTCCACCGATTCGCCGAGCAGCTCGTACCGGCCAATGCCATCCACGCGAACAAGCTGCGTATGGCCACCCGACACCAGCAAAGCGACGAACGGGAACTGCGGCGGCTGCGCTTCGAGCATCGGTGCCAGCAGGTGACCTTCCATATGGTGCACGCCGACAGCCGGTACGCCCCAGGCCAACGCCAGCGCCTGGGCGCAGGAGGCCCCAACCAGCAGCGCACCGACCAGTCCGGGACCGGCCGTATAGGCCACCGCATCGATCTGGCCGGCCTCGCGGCCCGCCTCCTCCAGCACCTGGCGAATCAGCGGCAGCATGCGTTTCACGTGATCGCGCGAGGCGAGCTCAGGCACCACGCCGCCATAGACGCGATGCAGGTCGATCTGGCTGAATAGCGCGTCGGCCAGCAGGCCCTGTTCGCTGTCGTAAAGCGCGACACCAGTCTCGTCGCAGGACGTTTCCAACCCCAGCACCAGCATGGGTTCAACCTTTCCGGAGGGCGAATGAAGCCGTGCATATTAATCGTCGGGCCGTCCGACCGACCAGCGCTTTTCGATCAGGGGCTTTGCATTCCGCAATTGGAGCGGGTAACATCCGCAACCCTTAAAACCAGCGTGCTTGCGAGTCATTGCCGAAGCGCGTTGCCACCGGTAATCAAGTGAAGGTAAGTCCTGGATGCCCGCTGTCAAAGTTAAAGAGAATGAACCCTTCGACGTAGCACTGCGTCGCTTCAAGCGTTCCTGCGAAAAAGCAGGCGTTCTGGCCGAAGTCCGCTCGCGCGAGTTCTACGAGAAGCCGACTTCCGAGCGCAAGCGCAAGGCTGCCGCTGCAGTCAAGCGTCACGCCAAGAAAGTGCAGCGCGAGCAGCGCCGCAGCGTCCGCCTGTACTAATCCAGTACAGCTGACGTCGCATCAAGCCCGGCTCAGGCCGGGCTTTGCATTGCATGCTTACTCCGCTTCGCCAGCCGGCGAAAGGCCGGAGTTTTTTCATTTCCGGCTCATGCAATGCGAGCGTAATCAGATACCTCTATGGCCGGCCTGATCCCCCAATCCTTCATCGACGACCTGCTCAACCGCTCCGACATCGTCGAGGTGGTCGGCTCGCGCATCCAACTGAAAAAGGCCGGCAAGAACTACAGCGCCCTCTGCCCTTTTCACAAGGAAAAGACACCCTCGTTCAGCGTCAGTCCGGACAAGCAGTTCTACTATTGCTTCGGCTGCGGCGCTGGTGGCAATGCGCTGGGCTTCGTCATGGACCACGACCAGCTGGACTTCCCCCAGGCAGTCGAGGAACTGGCCAAGCGCGCGGGAATGGAAGTCCCCCACGAGGAAAGCGGCCGCAAACACAAGCCACGCCAGCCGGTCGATTCGCCGCTCTACCCACTGCTGGCTGCCGCCGCCGATTACTACCGCCAAGCCCTGAAAAGCCACGCGACCCGCAAGTCGGCCGTGGAGTACCTCAAGGGCCGCGGCCTGTCCGGCGTGATTGCCCGGGATTTCGGATTGGGCTTCGCCCCGCCCGGCTGGGACAACCTGATGAAGCATCTCGGCGGCGATGCGCTGCAGCAGAAAGCGCTGATCGACGCCGGCCTGCTGATCGAGAACGCCGAGAACGGCAAACGCTACGACCGTTTCCGCGATCGCGTGATGTTCCCCATCCGCGACAGCCGCGGCCGGGTCATCGCCTTCGGCGGTCGCGTTCTGGGCGACGACAAGCCCAAGTACCTGAATTCGCCGGAAACCCCGGTATTCCACAAGGGCCAGGAACTCTACGGCCTTTACGAAGCGCGGCAGGCCAACCGAGATCTCGACGAGATCATGGTGGTCGAGGGCTACATGGACGTCATTGCACTGGCCCAGCAAGGCTTGCGCAACGCCGTGGCCACCCTTGGTACGGCAACCAGCGAAGAGCATCTCAAGCGCCTGTTCCGCATCGTACCCAGCGTGCTGTTCTGCTTCGATGGCGACGCGGCCGGACGCAAAGCCGCCTGGCGAGCACTGGAAGCCACGCTACCGAACCTGCAGGATGGCCGCCGGGCGCGCTTTCTGTTCCTGCCCGACGGAGAGGACCCGGACACACTGGTCCGCGCCGAGGGCACCGATGCATTTCGCGCGCGCATTCAGCAGCACTCACAGCCACTGGCCGATTACTTCTTCCAACAACTGAGCGACGAAGCCGATCCACGCTCACTGGAAGGCAAGGCCCACTTGGCCACCCTGGCAGCGCCGCTTATCGAAAAGATTCCCGGTGCAAACCTGCGCGCATTGATGCGCCAGCGTCTCACCGAGATCACTGGCCTGAACGGGGAAGCACTGCAGCATATGGCAGCAGCGCCAACCACCGCTCCCAGCAACAACTCGGTCGAGTACGACGACGCCGCCTATTACGACACGGGTTCGCACTACGCCGAGACCGACTTCTTCCAACCTCCCGAAGCGCCCAAGCCACAACGCGGCGAAAAAAAGGAATGGAAGAAAGACTGGAAAAAATCCGGGCAGCGACCAGACTTCAAACCTCGCGGTCCGCGTACGCCAGCTACCGTCGAGCCGCCGACCCTGACCACGCTGCGGACGTTGCTGCACCATCCGGAGCTAGCACAGAAGGTCGAGGACGTCAGCCATTTCGCCGCAGAAGACGACACATACGCACAATTGCTCGTTGCTCTGCTTGGCACGCTGCAGAAGAACCCGAAGCTGCGCAGCCTGCAGCTGATTGCCCGCTGGCATGGAACCGACCAAGGGCGACTTTTACGCGCACTTGCAGAGAAAGAATGGCTGATCTCGGCCGATAACCTTGAACAGCAGTTTTTCGACACCATTAATAGCCTTGCCGCCCGACAGCGGGAACGCCGACTCGAAAGCCTGCTGCGTAAGGCTCGCCAAGGTGAACTCAGCGCAGAGGAAAAAGACCAACTGCGTAACCTGCTGAGCCGTAATGCAATACCCGCTACACCGACCTCAACTGGCGTCTGAGGTCCTAGCTCGGCTATAATGCTCAGCTTGTTTTCAGCCCGCCAGAACCTTCAGTGGATAGGGTTATATGTCCGGAAAAGCGCAACAGCAGTCCCGCCTCAAAGAGTTGATCCAGCGTGGCCGTGAGCAGGGTTACCTGACTTACGCAGAGGTCAACGACCACCTACCGGAGGATATTTCCGATCCGGAACAGGTGGAAGACATCATTCGCATGATCAATGACATGGGTATCAATGTATTCGAGGTTGCCCCGGATGCCGATGCCCTGTTGCTGGCCGAAGCCGATACCGATGAAGCCGCTGCCGAAGAGGCCGCAGCCGCACTCGCTGCGGTCGAGACCGACATCGGCCGAACCACCGATCCCGTTCGCATGTACATGCGTGAAATGGGCACGGTCGAACTGCTGACCCGCGAAGGCGAGATCGAAATCGCCAAACGCATCGAGGAAGGCATTCGCGAAGTGATGAGCGCCATCGCTCACTTCCCTGGCACCGTCGACAGCATTCTCGCCGACTATGAGCGAGTGACGACCGAAGGTGGCCGCCTGTCTGACATCCTCAGCGGTTACATCGACCCTGACGACGACGGCGCCGCTGGTCCTCAGGAGGTCGAGCCGGAAACGCCGCAGACCACCGCGAAGCCGGCGGCCGACGACAAGGATGATGAGGAAGAGGACGACTCCGACAGCGAAGAGGAAGAAGGCGATGGCGGCCCCGACCCCGAGGTCGCGCGTATGCGTTTCGGCGCAGTCGCCGAGCAGCTGGAGAAAGCCAAGAAGGCGCTGAAGAAGCACGGCCGCGCCAGCCAGCAGGCCGTCGAGGAGCTCGAAGCACTCGCCATCCTGTTCATGCCGATCAAGCTCGTACCCAAGCAGTACGACGCACTGGTCGAGCGCGTTCGCAACGCCCTGAGCCAGATCCGCGCCCAGGAACGCGCCATCATGCAGCTGTGCGTGCGTGACGCCCGCATGCCGCGCGCCGACTTCCTGCGTCAGTTCCCGAACAACGAGACCAATCTCGACTGGGCCGAGCAGCTGGCTTCCGGCAAAGGCAAGTACGCCGAAGCCATCGGCAACCGCAAGGAAAACATCGTTCGCTGCCAGCAGAAGCTGATCGAGCTGGAACAGGAATGCGACCTGGTCATCGCTGACATCAAGGACATCAACCGTCGCATGTCCATCGGCGAGGCCAAAGCCCGCCGTGCGAAGAAAGAGATGGTTGAAGCCAACCTGCGCCTGGTCATCTCGATCGCGAAGAAGTACACCAACCGCGGCCTGCAGTTCCTCGATCTGATCCAGGAAGGCAACATCGGCCTGATGAAGGCGGTGGACAAGTTCGAATACCGCCGCGGCTACAAGTTCTCGACCTACGCCACCTGGTGGATTCGCCAGGCGATCACTCGTTCCATTGCCGACCAGGCGCGGACCATCCGTATCCCGGTGCACATGATCGAGACGATCAACAAGCTCAACCGCATCTCCCGTCAGATGCTGCAGGAAATGGGTCGCGAACCCACACCTGAAGAGCTGGGCGAACGCATGGAAATGCCCGAGGACAAGATCCGCAAGGTACTGAAGATCGCCAAAGAGCCGATCTCCATGGAAACGCCAATCGGTGACGACGAAGACTCGCACCTGGGTGACTTCATCGAAGACTCGGCCATGCAGTCGCCAATTGACGTAGCCACTGTGGAAAGCCTCAAGGAAGCCACTCGCGAAGTGCTCTCCGGCCTCACCGCACGTGAAGCCAAGGTACTGCGCATGCGCTTCGGCATCGACATGAACACCGACCACACCCTCGAGGAAGTCGGCAAGCAGTTCGATGTCACCCGCGAGCGAATCCGTCAGATCGAAGCCAAGGCGCTGCGCAAGCTGCGCCACCCGACGAGAAGCGAGCATCTGCGCTCCTTCCTCGACGAGTAAGACCAGAACCCCCGGCATGCCGGGGGTTCTTTTTTCTGCCGTATACCTCGGAGCAGCTAGCTTCGATTGGCGCAGCCGCCATACCGCCGGTATAATCCGCCGGCCTTCTGGGGGCCTATAGCTCAGTTGGTTAGAGCAGAGGACTCATAATCCTTTGGTCCACGGTTCGAGTCCGTGTGGGCCCACCACCTTTAAAGCCGCGCACTGCGCGGCTTTTTCATGTCCGCTACAAAAACAGCTAGACCAGTCCTATAGTCCAAAGGTACAAATTCAGTACAGTGCCGGCGCAGCGGTACGCTTTTGGAGCAGGAAAAGATGGCCACAATAGTCAAAACGGATGCCGGCACCTGGAAGGCTCTGGTACGCAAATCCGGCTGGCCAACCAACATCAAAACCTTCCGCACCAAGCGCGACGCGGAAGACTGGGCGCGCCGCACCGAAGACGAAATGGTCAGAGGCGTGTACATCCAGCGCAGCGGCTCCGAGCGCATGACTTTGGAAATGGCGTTGAAACGCTACCTCAGCGAAATCAGCCCGACCAAGAAGCCGACCACCCAGCGCGCCGAAGCCACCAAGGCGCAACAGCTGATCAGCCACCTGGGCAAATATTCCATGGCAGCCCTCTCAGCGGAGATCATCGCCGGCTACCGTGATACCCGCCTGGCCTCGATCACCAATCGCGGTAAGCCCACCAGCAACAACACCGTGCGCCTGGAGCTGGCCCTGCTCAGCCACCTGTTCACAGTGGCGATTCAGGAATGGGGTCTGGGCCTGAGCTTCAACCCAGTGCTGAACATCCGCAAACCGAGCCCCGGTGAAGGCCGCGACCGTCGCCTATCCGCCGAAGAAGAGCGCCGCCTGCTGACAGCCGTAAACAATCACAGCAACCCCATGCTCGGCTGGATCGTCCGCATCGCCCTGGAAACCGGCATGCGCTCATCCGAGATCACATCCCTGCGCAGGCATCAGGTCGATATGAAAAAGCGCGTGGTGCGCCTCTCAGATACCAAGAACGACAGCGCACGCACCGTTCCGCTCAGCAAATGGGCCACAGAGACCTTTCAGGCGGCACTGAACAACCCAGTACGGCCGATTGACTGTGACCTGGTGTTCTTTGGCGAACCAGGCAAAAACGGCAAGCGCGCCCCCTATGCTTTTACCAAGACCTGGGGCTTGCTGAAGACTAAGCTCGGCATGCCTGATCTACGCTTCCACGATCTTCGGCATGAGGCAGTAAGCAGATTGGTCGAGGGCGGCCTGAGCGATCAACAAGTCGCGGCGATCAGCGGCCACAAGTCAATGCAAATGCTTCGTCGCTACACTCATTTGCGGGCGGAAGACTTGGTTGCCGAACTGGACGCGATCAACGAAAAATCAAAGCAAACACAAACATAAGGTCACGCGCTCGCGAGCGGAACCGCATAGCGCCAGAAATAATAATAATAATAATATTATTATTATTATTATTATTTCTGGCGAACCGCACTTCTTCACACACTGGCACGCTCCAGCTAGGCGGACACGTCCACCTAACTGAATCGCGCCTCTACTAAAAAGCATTGCCCATGCCGGACTGCCAGCGGCCAGCGGCCAGCCAACACTTCAAAAAAATATCTAAAAAGTCCATGCAAAATCCCATCCGACCGATAAGCATATGACCCGCAAAGGAAAAATAAATCACACAACCATCAATATATATAATATTGACATATCAAACTTACCAACATTAAATAATCAAACTACAAACACCAAGCAAAACAGCCAGCCAGCAATTTGACTTCTATCTGTAAAAGATAAAAATACGGCCACCTACGCCCAACTACTTAAGGTGCGCCAATGTCTACGGAAGAATATCTTCTCTCACGCTTCGGCCCATTAATGAGCCTTGCAAATATAGCTGAGCTGCTCAACCGATCAGCGGACGGCCTGCGCGTCTCGCTGTACTCGGACACTGACTTATCGCGAAAACTAAAACCAACAATGGTTCGTATAGGCCGTCGCGTTTACTTTAGGACTCTGCAAGTACAAGACGCTTTAGAACTCTCTCCCGCTGCCAGCGGCATCAGGGCCTAAGCGCATGTCTGACACTGTTATTATCAAGCGCAAAGTCAGAAGAGACTTCACTACGCTGCCTAATGATTTGATACGCGATAGCCGTATCTCATGGGGAGCCCTTGGCCTTCTGGTTTACATACTCTCGCTGCCGGATGATTTCAGACTCCGCCTTTGCCATCTTGCTAAGCAAAAGTCCTGCGGCCGCGACGCGACCAGGGCCCGAGCAAAAGAACTAGGGATGGTCTGAAGTAGCCATGTATTTCCCCGGCATACCACCTAGCGCAACTTTTAAACTCGCCAAATGATCAAAAAACAATCAATTCGACGAGTATTTCTTACGTTTTCGCCACCCGGACCCCACTCCGGTGGCCATTTCC
>VMRT01000028.1 GCA_007713455.1 Pseudomonas sp. | reverse complement strand
GAGGCGTGTGGGGTTCTTGCTGGAATTAGCGAAGGAAACATGCACCAGCAGTAGGTGAAGCATCAACCAGATAATCCGATGAGATGCCGGTCTGTCTCACTCTCATGCAAAGGTAAGATCAACCATTTAATCCGCTTACCCCTATTTTTTTGTTAGCCGACGCAGAATGGTGCCTCGATCACCTGCCGCATATACGGTGCCGCCCTGGGTGGCGCATACCGCGCGCAGCCCAACCTCGCTGCCGCTTGGCTCAGTCAGCCACTGCTCGCCTTCTAATCGCAGCACGCAACCCCGTGTGCCTACCGCATAAGCCCCCGCCGCAGGCGAGCCGGAGATGGCCAACAGATCGTCACGCAACCGGGTGGCCATTTGCTGCCAGCGCTGGCCATTAAAGTGCGCCAGTGTGCCAGAAAGCCCAATGGTATAAATATTGCTCAGGCTGTCGCCCCAAACACCGTATAAAAAGCTCTCGGTGCCCACGTTGAACTCGGTCCACTCTTTGCCGTTGTAGCGCAGCATCAGGCCAAAGTCGCCTGGCGCCAGCAAGTGTTCGTTGTCCCAGGCCCATAAACCATATAACGCAGACTGGGTGCCGCTGGGCATACGCTGCCAGCGCAAACCATCAAAGTGCAGTATCAGGCCTTCATCGCCTACGGCGTAAATGGAATCCGGTCCGCTGCCCCACATCGCCATTATGGTCACATCTAAATGCAGCTCAAAATGCAGTGTCCACTCGGTGCCACCAAAGCGATAAATACGCCCCAGCTGACCGGCAGCAAACAAGCCATTGCCGCTGTCCCACAGGCAGTGCACCGCCAGCTCGCTGGGGGCCGGCAAGGCTTCCCAGCTATTTTCTCCGTCACGCAAGCGCCACACACTACCGGCTTCGCCACAGGCGTAACAGCTACCGTCAACGCCTTCGATAATACCCCACAGCTGATGTTTGCTGGGCACATCCATTAGCTCCCAGGGGCTGGCATCCGCTGCCTGGGGTGGCGGTGCCAGCGCCTGGGTAAAGTCTTCGGCGGCGGTCATAATAGTGCCAAAATCGCCCACCACCAACGCTTCGCCGGTGGA
The DNA here is from genome assembly GCA_007713455.1 of Pseudomonas sp. Lineage (GTDB taxonomy): Bacteria > Pseudomonadota > Gammaproteobacteria > Pseudomonadales > Pseudomonadaceae > Stutzerimonas > Stutzerimonas chloritidismutans. Next base: position 7,839 of record VMRT01000028.1, on the reverse strand, counting down.
CAACACAATAATATCCATTAGATCGTGGCGGCTGTTGCTTTCGAGCTTGTCCAGCCGCAAGTCGTTCAGGTAATACAAGTGGCCCTGATCGCCGACGATCAGCACGCCGTCTTTGTAGGACTTGAGCGCGCGCAAGCGCGGCATGGGCTCGTCGAAGTTCAGAGCCTGAAACATCCCATTTTGATAGCGCACCAGTTCGCCCCGAAAGCCGCCGTGATCGACAAAATAACGGCCGCCACCCAACAGCAAGCTACCGTCATCCTGCACCAACATGGTTTGAAAACCGGAGCCCAGCGGGCAATCAAGCGCCGCCCACACCCCGCTGGCGTCCCGCTTGAGCACGGTACCTTCGCCGCCGGCCGCATAAACAGTACTGTTATCGGCGCAGGCCACCGCACGCAGATTAATCTGGGTAGGGCAGGTCTCGCGCTGCCAGCTAACGCCGTCAAAATGCAGAATAACGCCATCATCACCTACCGCCCAGGCCTGGCCCAGCTCGTTACCATCGATGGCAAACAGCGGCGTGTTTTCTTCGCTGGCGGCAAAGCGTCCGCTGCGCTCATCAATACGTCCGCCGCGCAGCTTGTGCCACTGCTCACCGTCATAATGCAACAGGCAACCCATCCAGCCCACGGCATACAGGTTATCGGCCGTTAATCCCCAGATGCCGTGTAATGGCAGGCGCTCTGGTACCGCCATCGTCTGCAATAACCGACCTTCGGCATCGGCCACACCGGTATAGCGCAGCACCCGACCTTCGTCGCCCACTACAAACAGTTCGCCATCGCCACTCCAGCCGGACCACAGCACATCCCCGTCGCCGGCCCCCACTTCGGGCACTCTATGCCAGGGGGCGCGATTGGGCGCATGTTGGTCAGTGCCCAACAGTTGACGAAAGAAATGACGACGATTGGGGGTACGGGTTTCGGTCATGACAGCACTCTCACATATTTAGAAATAAATCGATGACGAGCATCGGCGACAAAGCACCCACTCTAATGAATGGGGCCCTGACTATTGCCCAGCAAAGAGGCCAGTTGTTCGCGCAGCGCCGCTCTTTGTTCCGGCGCCACCGCATTCAGCGCTTGCTCAAGCTCGGGGGCTTCCAGCCCGGCCTGGGTCAGGCTGTGCAGAGACGCGGCGGCCGCTTCGGCAAAAATGGCCTCGCCATGGGCACGCACCGCCGCCACCGCGGGCGCAAAGGCTCGGGCTTCGGCCCCATCGGGCGCGGATAAAATAACAGGCACCCCGGTATCGGAGCCGCTGGATAACGCCAGCGACAAGGGAATTTGTGCTATCGACTCCACTTCGACTTCCGCCAGGGCCGCCGCCAGATGGGCGCGCGGAAACACGTGAAAATGACCGCTGCAATGGGGGCAGGTGACGCCCGCCATGTTCTCGACCACGCCAATCAGGGGCAGCTTGCGCTCCTGGCAAAAACGCACCGCTTTCAGGCTGTCCATTAATGCCACTTCTTGCGGCGTGGTGGTCAACAGCGCCGCCACATCATGGCCTTCCAGCATGTCGGCCAGGGTGATCAGTTCGTTACCCGTGCCCGGTGGCATATCAATGACCAGAAAATCCAGTGGCCCCCAGTCGAACGAGCCAATCAAATGGTGCATAAAGTCATGCTTGTAGGCATCACGCCACACAATAGGGGTATCGTCGCGCTCCATCATGAACGCCAGCGAGCCCACTCGCACCGGATGTTCAATACCTTCATAGGCAAAGGCTTGAGGGGGCAGCCCTTGGTTAGTCAAGCGCACTCGCTGGCCGACAAAGCCGAAAAATCGACTCTGATTGGGCCCATGAATATCCGCATCGGCCACCCCCACCCGATAACCCTGAGCGGCAAGACCGGCGGCCACGTTGGCCGATACCGTGCTTTTACCCACCCCCCCCTTGTTGGCCATGACCATGATGATTTGGCCAATATCTGCCAGGCGCGATTCAATCAGCCGCTTTTCATGACGGCCTTTATCCGGCTGGCATTGTTCTTCTTGTGGGCAAAACTGACAGGCGTGGCCACGGCCACAATCTGTGGGTGCCAGGGTCTGGGGATCAAAGTGAGAAATCGACATAGAGAGATCCTTATTTTTTAGTAGTACCGTCGTACCCGGTATCCAGCAGAATCCAGGTGTGCGTCACGCGTTTGTTGCCATCGCGCTCTTCGTCACTTCCCTGCCACACCGCAAAGCCCATGGGGACGATGGCGCGCTCAAAATCCACCTCAAACTCCCCCTTGGCGGCTAATGGCCGCGACATGACGACCTGCCAGCTGCTGTGCTGGGGGACCTGATTGGTGACGTACGCACTATCACCGGACACCGTCTGTTCCGTTAAAGTAGTCGTGCTGCCATAGCCGCCGGCAGCCAGATTTTCTACTCGATTCTGGTCGGCGCGCCAATACCAGATATTCACCGGTTGCTCTGGGCCAGAGCCCATCATATAGGAAGTGTCTGTATCGTTAAGGGCATACTGCACCGCCACCCCATCGCGAAAATCATCGACGGTCGTTGCCCTGTCTTCGGTGGCATCCTTCCAACGCAGCCGTACATAAAAGCGATCGCTAGAGCGGGCAACCTGGAAATAGATGTGTTTACCCCGGGTGGCGCCGTCATCGAAACGTAACTTAGCCGACTGATGCACCGGCGGTGCCGGCAGCAGATAGGTACTGTAGACCGGCAGTCGACTCCAAATCAGATCGTCAGGATCGTTCTGGCTACGCAAAAAAATGGTATCGGGTATTGTCGATACCTTGACCGTATCGCCGGGCTTTATTTCTAGAATATTGGGGTTTTGCTCACTGCGCTCGGCCAGGGCGCCTGCACTGGCCAACACCAGCGCCAGGGTAAGGCTGCCTTTCATAAAATGACCCAGTTTCATGGCATGATTCCTCATCGGTAATGGCTCGCTCAGTCCCACATGGACTGATTGGCAGGGGCGGCTCGTTCTTCTCCCGGCTTTGGGCTCGGGCCCACCAGGGTTTCTAACGACAGCAGCTGGGCATTGGCCCATGCGGGCAACATCTCCACCAGGTGCTCCAGATTAGGATCCAGACCGTGATGGCTCTCTTTGGCGTAGCTGGCTCGTATCGCTTGCAGCAGCGGTGCCAGGTAGCGAGCCAAAAAGTCACGCTGGGCACGGCGATAAGGGGCGGCATCTCTGTCATTCGCCAGCGCCCGTGATTCGAGGTGACACAATAGAGCACAAAACTCCAGCATGGCCACCAGATGATCTGGTTCGTCTTTATGGCCTTCGTCGCTCACGGCGGCAGTCAAGCCAAAGTGAGTGTAAAAGGCCTGCACATTCAGCAGATAGGCCCCGGGGGTGAGCCCGTCAACCAAACCTGCATAAGCACTGGCCACCAAGGGCACCCGCGGCTTGCCACGACGGCCATGGATAAAGGTGGACATATACCCCACCTCCAGCTGCTCCAGGCTTTCGCTGATATCAAATTCCGGCCAGGGTTCACCGCCCAGCGTCTGCCAGGCTTGATCCAGCGCCATCTGCAGCCGACCTTCTTCCAGTGCCTGCTGGGTCTCTGCCAATGGGTAGCCAAGCACGACCGCAGCCAGGCGGTAAATAGCCTCGCGAGCCTCGGCCCGTTCGGCTTGCAGCTGGCGAGCCAGTGACGTATTAGCATTTGTCATAAGGTTACTCCCGCCGTTAGCTCAGCTTGAACATTTCAGCGTGTTTAAAGCCGATCAGGGTGTCCATCAGCTCACTGTCTTTACCGTCTGCCTTGGCCTGACGGGCCTCGGCCAGGGTATCCAGCACTTCTCCTACTCTGGGGCCAAACAGGCTTTCCAGATAAGACAAGGGGATCCGCGACTCCTCGAGTTGTTCACCATTGGGGCCGAACTTGGGTGGTGACGTCGGTGGTACGTAGAACACGTTGGGCTGCGTCCCCCACTCCGCATGCAGCGGCAAGGCAACCTTGTACTTTTCTACCAGCAAATGGATGGGACCTGCTTCATCATCACGATAGCCTATCCAGCGAATGCGCCCTACACACTGCTGGGCACAGGCGGTGGGCAACCCCTTTTCAATGCGCGGATAGCAGAAGATGCACTTCTCGGACTTTGAGATTTGCTCATTGAAGTAGATTTTTTTGTAGGGGCAGGCGTTGACGCAATAGCGATAACCGCGACAACGCTCCTGATCCACCAGTACGATTCCGTCTTCCTGGCGCTTGTAAATGGCGTTGCGCGAGCAGGCCGCCAAACAGGCCGGGTTGGCGCAGTGGTTACACAAGCGTGGCAGGTAGAAGTAGTAACTGTTCGGGTAGTCGCCTTCACCCTCGTCCTCATCCCAGTTGGCACCCCAGGTTGGTTTGACGTGAGGACGCAGCCAGGGGTCGGTACCTGTCATCAGTGCTTCTTCGTAGTTGTATTCCCAGGGAATACCGTAGTCTTCCTGGCTTGGTTGCTTGCCTAAACGCAAGGCACCGTCTTTGTCGAAGCCACCGCCCATGTTCTGATAATCACGGGGATAGCCTTTACCCGGCATCGTTTCCACGTTATTCCAGTACATGAATTCGCGGCCATTACGGTTGGTCCACATCAACTTGCACGCGGCAGTACAGGTCTGGCAACCAATGCATTTGTTTAAATCTAAAACCATGCTGAGCTGGCGCTTAACAGTCATAATAATTTCCTCTTAAACGGCACGTGGGTCGTTAATGTCTTCCGGCTTCGCCAGTTCAATGTCGTAGCTTGATTCATGAATGTGCTGGTTGGCGTTCCATCCGCCGTAAACGTACTTCAGGTGCCCCCAGTTACCCACCAGCTCCAGTGGTTGCAAGAATATGGCGTGGGAAATGTTCATATTTCTGCGCTTGATGTACTGATGCGGCTCCCAGCCGTGCTCCATCATGATCGAGTCGGCAGGAATGCTCGGATAGAACTTCGCCTGAGCAAAAAAGTCACCGTTGCCGTTAAACAGCCGTACCGTGTCACCGTCCTTGATACCTTTTTGTGCTGCCAGTTTCGGGTTGATGTAGATATTCGGTTCGCCACGCTGCAAACGCAGCAGGTATTTATTACTGCGCCAGTTGGAGTGGATACCCCAGCGTGCGTGTGGCGAGTAGAACTTCAATGGGTAGTTGGATGCCTTAGGCCCGGCGTGCAAACGCGCGGTGGGCACTGTGGACTTCAACTTCTCAAACCACGGGTGGTCACAATAGAAGGTGATACGACCGGTCAAGGTATCGTAGGGCTCCTTGCCATCGGTTTGTGCGGTGAACGGGTTATAACCTTCATCTGGCTTTAACGGCTGGTTCAGGCCCGCATGCTCATTCATCACAATGAAGCCTTTTTCGGCAGCTTCCTCGATGGTGACACCACCGAATTCCGGCGAATCTTCGATGATATGTTTCAGTACATCGTAATCGGTATTGAGCGCGCCATTACGGGTAAAGTCGTCGTGAATGGTATGCAGATCACGGGTAACATCACCATCCTGAATCGGGCCTATACCGCGCGCAATGGCTCTTTCCTGAATTTTTTTGGTCAGCAGCGCCATGATTTCCCAGTCTGGCTTTGACTCACCGACCGGCTCTACCGGGCGGGTGAAAATGTTGGCAAAGCGGTGAAAGCCCTGGGTGCGTATATCCCAGGCTTCATAATGGCTGGCCGCCGGCAGCACGTAATCTGCCCACTCGGCGGTGGAGTCCATGCGCACGTTAATGTTCACATACAACTCTTCAGCCTGGCGTAAGTGCTCTTCGCGGTACTTTTCCGACATCTTGTTACGACGGAAAGTGTTGTCCGCGATGGAAATCATGCCTTTGATTTCGCCGTAGTACGGCATCCAGCCTTTTTCGATGGATTCGTTCATCATCTCTTCCATCTCATCGAGATCGAAGCCGACGCGCTCTTTTAGTTTTTTGTTATCGAAATGGTTACGGGCACCTTCCATCATGCCGCCACGCAAAAACTCACCCAAACCACCGGCTTCCTTGCGCGCTGACTTCTTGCCTTCAAAGCCCGCCAATTCCTTCCAGCGTGGGTGATTCCACGCCACCACCCAGGAGGTATCCAAACCACCGGTACGACCACCATGTCCAGTCAGTGCCAGGGTTAATGCATAGCCCCAGCAGGTGTACAAGCAGTTGGAGTAACTTGAAGTCATAAAGCCCAGCATGATGATGGCTTTTTTAGCCGCCGCCAGATGACGGGCTTCCTGGCGCACAATATCCGGGTGAATATTGGTCTCTTCCTGGGTTTTTTCCGGAGTGTACTTGGCGGCTTCTTTTTTAACCTGTTCAAATACCGTGGTGACCGAAATGCCTTCTACCTCGAAGGTGCCCTCAATGGCCGGATCGACATTACCCAACTTAAGGGTCTTGTCTTCATCGCCCATAGTGCCTTTCGCTTTTACTGCTTGCTGGCTGTTCAGATCCCAGTGGTAGAACACCTGATCAGAACCGCCTTCCACCAGATCCGCTTCACGCAGCAGCTTACCGTTGTCGGTACGCACCAGCATCGGCAAGTCGGTTTGCTCTTTCATAAACTCAGGTTTGAACAGCTTCTCGGCAATGATCACGTTGACAAATGACATGGCCAAGAATGGATCACTCCCTTGATGGATCGGCATCCACAGATCGGTGTGAATAGCACTGGGGTTGTAATCCGGTGCGGTACTGGTGATGCGTGCGCCATTGTATTTGGCTTCCCAGATATAGTGGGCATCCGGGATACGGGTGGCGTTCGGGTTAATCATGCCGAGCATTATGTAGTCGGCATCAAACCAGGCATCGGAGGTGAAACTTTCCTGCGGGTTACCGTACGCCAGATGCGCACCGGTAATCAAATCTCCCACCGCGGTAATATGGTCCAGTTGAATACCACCGACCAGCGCAGCAAAGCGTGCAGGGCCGGCGTAACGGACCATAGACTTGTTACCCGAACCTTGGTGAGTTTTCAGCTTGCCAGGGCCGTGTTTGACAAAAATATCGATGATTTTGTCAGCCACTTCTTCAGTGGCCTGATCCCAGGAAATTCGCTGCCACTTGCCTTCACCACGTTCGCCGGCACGTTTCAATGGATAGCGTAAGCGGTCAGCTTCGTACATGGAGGTGGAGTGAATCGCACCTTTTTGGCAGCCTCGAGGGTTGGCATCCGGGATGTTTTCGTGAACCTGTGGGTATTTGGCAATCTGTTCTTCGCGGACCACGATGCCATCTTTAACGTAGACGTTCCAGGCGCAGTTACCCATGCAGTTGATACAGTGTGCCGCGTGGCCGACGGAGTCCCACGTCCACTCGTTGCGATATAAATCTTCCCAGTCACGATAGGGATATTCGCTGGCCAGGGTCTCGCCCACGGGTTCAAGGCGGTTTAGTCCCCAGACGTTACCACTCAGCATGACGCCCGCCCCCGTCACGCTCAGCCCTTTAAGAAAATCCCGGCGCTTCAGTTTCCACATTCCCATGGTTTTCTCCTCATCGACGATGATGCCGACGTGCCGGGACAATCCGGTGACGGCGTGCAGGTGACAGTGACGTCACCGTCTATTTGGTGTGTTGGTGTGTTTGGCCAAGACTCCTGGCGTGGGAGCCAGCCATACAGATGTCGATAGCTCTGCAGACAGCTCCCGGTATCAAGAGGGATTCAGTATTCATAAACAATAGCAACGGTAACGCGTTCCTGTGGAACGCACCCCCGTCGTATCATTTTTTTCTTGGTCCGCTAACAGGCCGTTGAAAAACTCGGCTTCAACTGCCCCAACCCGTCCGGTTTGGCGCTTTTTCAAGCGCTTTGGCCTAACGGAGTCCACACAAGGCCTGACTTCAGGCCTTTTTGACAGGTTTCAGCACCACGTTCACGCCTTTCG
>VMRT01000033.1 GCA_007713455.1 Pseudomonas sp. | reverse complement strand
CTTCGACTCGGGCACTACGTTGCGCGGGTTGTACAGGTGCGCGCGGTGCCAGTCATCGGAGTAGCGGCCACCGACACGGGCCAGGTCCGGACCGGTACGCTTGGAGCCCCACAGGAACGGATGGTCATAGACGCTTTCGCCGGCGACCGAGTAGTGGCCGTAACGCTCGGTTTCAGCGCGGAACGGGCGCACCATCTGCGAGTGGCAGCCGACGCAGCCTTCACGGATATACAGATCACGGCCTTCCAGTTGCAGCGCGGTGTAGGGCTTCATGCCTTCGACCGGCTCGTTGACAGCATCCTGGAAGAACAGCGGGACGATCTGGGTCAGACCGCCGATGCTCACCGCCAGGATCATGAACAGGGTCAGCAGACCAATGTTCTTTTCGAGTATTTCGTGGTTCTTCATCTATCCGTTCCTCAAGCGATCTGCGCAGCAGCGTCGTACTGAGCTGCTTTGGCGACACGCACAGTGCGCCAGGTGTTGTAGGCCATCAGCAGCATGCCGGCGAGGAAGAAGGCGCCGCCCAGTGCGCGGACGATGAAGCCGGGATGGCTGGCTTCCAGTGCCTCGACGAAGGAGTAGGTCAGCGTGCCGTCTTCGTTGATCGCGCGCCACATCAGGCCCTGGGTGATGCCGTTGACCCACATCGAGGCGATGTAGAGCACGGTGCCGATGGTGGCCAGCCAGAAGTGCGCATTGATCAGGCCGATGCTGTGCATCTGCTCGCGACCGAACACTTTCGGGATCAGGTGATACATGGAGCCGATGGTGATCATCGCCACCCAGCCGAGGGCGCCGGCGTGTACGTGGCCGATGGTCCAGTCGGTGTAGTGCGACAGCGCGTTGACTGTCTTGATCGCCATCATCGGACCTTCGAAGGTCGACATGCCGTAGAACGCCAGAGATACCACCAAAAAGCGCAGGATCGGGTCGGTGCGCAGCTTATGCCAGGCGCCCGAAAGGGTCATCATGCCGTTGATCATGCCACCCCAGCTCGGAGCCAGCAGGATGATCGACATCACCATGCCCAGGCTTTGTGCCCAGTCCGGCAGAGCGGTGTAGTGCAGGTGGTGCGGACCGGCCCAGATATAAAGGGTGATCAGCGCCCAGAAGTGAACGATCGACAGGCGATAGGAATACACCGGGCGTTCGGCCTGCTTCGGCACGAAGTAATACATCATGCCCAGGAAGCCGGTGGTCAGGAAGAAGCCCACTGCGTTGTGGCCGTACCACCACTGCACCATCGCATCGGTCGCACCCGAATAGATCGAGTAGGACTTGAACCAGGACACCGGGATTTCCAGGTTATTGACGATGTGCAGCATCGCCGTGACCAGGATGAAGCCACCGAAGAACCAATTACCCACATAAATGTGCTTGGCCTTGCGCTTCATGATCGTGCCGAAGAACACGCCGATGTACGACACCCACACCAGCGTGATCAGGATGTCGATCGGCCACTCCAGTTCCGCGTATTCCTTGGAGCTGGTGAAGCCCTGTGGAAGCGTGATGACTGCAAGCACGATCACAGCCTGCCAACCCCAGAAGGTGAAGGCCGCGAGTCCGTCGGAGAACAGACGCGCCTGGCAAGTGCGCTGAACCACGTAATAGGACGTGGCAAACAGTGCGCAACCGCCGAATGCGAAGATCACCGCGTTTGTGTGCAATGGTCGTAGACGGCCGAAGCTCGTCCACGGCAGGTCGAAGTTGAGCGAGGGCCACACCAACTGCGCGGCGATCAAAACACCCAGGCCCATCCCGATGATTCCCCATACCACCGTCATGATGGCGAATTGGCGAACCACCTTATAGTTATAAGCAGTCTCACTTATTGCTGTGCTCATGCAAGGCTTCCACGCTAATGGCATTTTCGAAGGCAAAAACGGCGGCAAGTATGGAGAAAGCATGGGGGCAATGCAAACGACGCCCGGGCTCTCTTTGCTGGCCAAAACCCTGATTTAAAGCGTTTTCCATGCGCTGCGCAGGGATGTTTCGCACCAGGCCGGTGCGCCAGAAATACCGAGTTCGCCTTATGCTTCTAGGTGGCGCGGCGAGTCGGAAGCAAAGCTTAGAAGTGCGTGGGCGGGCGGGGAAGGTCTTCGGTCGGCTGATGATGCGACAGATGGTCGCAGCGCGACGAGAGTTGCCTGAAGACAAGGCGAGAAGGGCGGTACGAGTGTACCGCCCTTTTACGACTTACTGCTTGGCGAGTTGTTCCGGTTTCTGCGACAAGCTGTAGACGTAGGCGGCGAGCAGGTGAACCTTGTCGTCGCCCAGGTACTGCTGCTGGGCAGGCATCTGGCCGTTGCGGCCGTGGCGGATGGTCTGCTGCAGCTGGGCGAGGCTCGAGCCGTAGATCCAGCCGGAGGCATGCTGAAGATTCGGCGCACCCAGTGCCGCCATACCTTCTCCACCCTGGCCGTGGCAGACGGAGCAGGTCTGTGCATAGACCTCTTTGCCTTTGCCCGTATCAGCGTCGGTGCCTTCCGGCAGCGCCAGGCCAGCGAGTTCCTTGCGGACGAAGGCTGCCACGTTCTTCACGCCTTCCTCGCCGATAGCCTGACCCCAGGCCGGCATTGCTGCGATACGGCCGTTGAGGATGCTGGTCTTGATCGAGGCTGCATCACCACCCCAGCGCCAGTCATGGTCAGCCAGGTTCGGGAAGCCCAGGGAGCCCTTGGCATCGGAACCATGGCAGATGGCGCAGTAGTTGGCGAACAGGCGAGCACCCATCTTCACGGCTTGCTCGTCCTGAGCGACTTCTTCCACCGACATGGCAGCGTACTTGGCGAAGATCGGACCGTATTTCTCATCGGCCTGAGCGACCTCGCGCTCCCACTGCTTTTCCTGAGTCCAGCCACCCTCGTAGCCGGGCAGTACGCCTTTCCAGTTACCCAGGCCCGGATAGAGCGCGAGGTAAAGGATGCCGAACACCAGGGTGCCGATGAACAGCAGGAACCACCAGCGCGGCAGCGGGTTGTCGTATTCCTCGATGCCGTCGAAGGCATGACCCATCGTTTGGTCCGTGGTGCCGGCCGACTCGCCCTTGCGGGTGGCGAAGATCAGCCAGAACAGAGCGACGATGGTGCCCAGCGTCAGCAGGGCGATGTATCCACTCCAGAAAGTGCTCATGTGCTACTCCTGGACAGCCCGAGCAACTCTGGCTGTCCGCGATTGAAGTCCCTGACGGCTGCGAAGCCAGCCGTCATTTTTCTTGGCTGTGCGATTAGCGCTTGTTGGTCAGAGCCGTGCCGAGCACCTGAAGATAGGCCACCATGGCGTCCATCTCGGTCTTGCCATTGACGGAGTCGCGAGCGCCGGCGATGTCCTCTTCGCTGTACGGCACACCGAGGGTGCGCAGTGCCGACATCTTCTTGGCGGTGTCCTTGCCGTCGAGGGTGTTCTCGACCAGCCACGGGTAGGACGGCATCTTCGACTCGGGCACTACGTTGCGCGGGTTGTACAGGTGCGCGCGGTGCCAGTCATCGGAGTAGCGGCCACCGACACGGGCCAGGTCCGGACCGGTACGCTTGGAGCCCCACAGGAACGGATGGTCATAG
>VMRT01000044.1 GCA_007713455.1 Pseudomonas sp. | reverse complement strand
CTTCAGTCGGGTAAAGCAGGAGTGTTACCACTCCTGCCTCCCCTAAGAACCGTACTTGAGAGTCACCCCTCATACGGCTCAAGCCTTCCAGCAGCCTGAGTGAGACTGGGTAACCTGACGATGCGCTCTTCGGCGCTCAAGGTAAAACGTCCATGCCGGATCGAACGGGTTCGCTGCACTGCATATTTTGATATGCCGCACGATCGAAACACTGGCGGCGGCATACAGCCAAGCGGGTTGACTCATGCCGCGCGCTTTCTCCTGGGTGGCGAAAACCCAGTGCCGTTGACCCACGACACGAAAGTAGCGTTGTTTTACCCAATGGGCACTTTTCATGGCGTGCCGGCGAACTGCCCAGCGCCATAACACTTGCCAAATCTGATGGTCGATCCATGCGAAACGCTTGGCGGCGACAACATGGCGATGATACATGGCCCATCCTCGGATCACCGGGTTCAGGGTCAAGATCAAGTTAGCTTGAGTCGCCGTCTTGTTTGCGTTCGCGATTTCCCGCACCTTATCCAGCAATGCCTTCACACTCTTGCGAGCCGGAGTGATGAGTAGCTTGCCGGCGTACTTGCGTACGTTCTGGCCCAGAAAATCGAAGCCTTGCGAGATATGCGTTATCTGAGTCTTTTCATCAGAGAGTTCCAAGCCTCGCTCTTTCAGGAACGCCTCAATTGCAGGACGAACCTGATGTTGCAAAACAGCTTTCGTGGCCCCTGTGATGATGAAGTCATCGGCATATCGTACGACGTGTATCTTGAATGGCTTACGCTTGCGCGCTGTCGAAGCCACGCTTGCATAGACGACATCTTCCAGGCCATCCAGCGTCCAATTCGCAAGTACCGGAGAGATGATCCCCCCTTGCGGGGTTCCTGCCTCCGTTGCGAACAAGGCTCCCTGATCGACATACCCCGCTCGAAGCCATTTGCGCAGAACCACCTTATCCATGGGTACGTTGGTGAGCAGCCAATCGTGACTGATATTGTCGAAGCAGCCTCGAATGTCACCTTCAAGCACCCAATGCGCCGAACCACGTTTCGCCAGTGCATTGAAGCAGTGTGCGATTGCATCGGCAGTGGATCGCTGCGGCCGAAATCCATAGGAGTTGGGATCTGCACGCGTTTCGGCAACCGGCTCAAGTGCCAGTTTCCACAGCGCCTGCATCGCACGATCCCGCATCGTTGGAATCCCCAGCGGACGCTTCTTGCCATTGCTTTTGGGTATGTAGATGCGTCTCAGCGGTTGAGGCCGATAGCCCCGATGCTGTAACGCTTGTGCTCCCGTCGATTTGGCCACCGGAGTCGACCAGATCTTGCCATCAACGCCCGGTGTTCTCTTGCCTCTGTTTTCCGTCACTCGCTTCACGGCCAACATTTTGCCGCTGAACGAGCGAGTCAGCAGTCGCTGCAAGGCTTGCACCTTGCCCCACCTGCCTTCTCGTGTTGCCTTGGCGATACGGACCTGGAGTCGTTTCACTTGCGACTCGATCTGGTTCCAGTGTTGGGGCCAGGCCGATATGAAGTTCGAAGGCGCACCAGTGCTCGCCGTTGCTTGCGCATTGGGTGCGAGCACTGCCATCTGCTTTCCTCCGTGCAACGATTGATCAAGGTTTTCTCGCCATGGAAGACCGTGTGGAAGTCTGCTCGCTTTCGCGCCAGATGATGTTTCAATCTGTATTCACCCCATTACAGGGTGACCTTCGCTTTTTCCACATTCCTTTACCCGCAGCATCAACAGCTTGCTTTACAGCTCACCTGCCGAAGTCGGCAACGCTACGGGCTTACCCTGTTCCGCATGGATTTCCGAACGGGTCGGGCTCCTCGATTTCGCCGGCGGCACCACATCCACGAGGGGCTATCGGTAAGAGCCCCTGCCTGGCCGCGCACCTTTTGGTACAAGCCTGTCAGCATCTTTGGCTTGGCTACTATGACGACGTTTATATGAGGTTCACTTGTGTTAGCCGTACCTGTTCATCCCTAGCGCCTCTCCGCCTTGATGCTGGCAGATTCAGTCTGGCCTCGCGGTTCGACCTACCGAAATATCGGCGGTTACATTGTCCCCAGAGCTTCAGACCCGGCTGTTACCGGCCACGCCTGTCTGGGTAGGGAACGAGTGGTGGAACAGTCGGTTCCGTCGGGCGTTAACCTGCGGAACAGAAACCCATGCGACTTTCAGGTCGCACT
>VMRT01000018.1 GCA_007713455.1 Pseudomonas sp. | reverse complement strand
TTCCCGAACTCAGTAGTGAAACGACGCATCGCCGATGGTAGTGTGGGGTCTCCCCATGTGAGAGTAGGTCATCGTCAAGCTCCTTTCCCAAACCCCCGACCCGCGTAAGCTGGTCGGGGGTTTGCTTTTGGGGCAGAGAAAAGCACAGGGCGCTAAGGCGGTGCTGGAATTGTCGATAGTGCAACTGAACTGCAGTTATCTTGTGCTGTTTTTCGTCTGCCTGGAGCCGGGGGGGGCGACCAACCACGTAGTCCTTTGCAGTTTTCCGGCTCCGCGTGCCGTTAGTGCTTCAGCACTTCCACTGCCATTCATTCGCTCATCGCCCAGCATCTACAGCTGGTGTAATGCATGTGCCACGCTGTCAAAATGCGTAAAATCGCCCCTCAATCTGGCGACCAGACTGTGAGTCTATCTAGTGGAAATATTCAAAGAGTTTACGTTTGAGTCAGCACATCGTTTGCCGAATGTACCGCAGGGACACAAATGTGGCCGACTGCACGGGCATTCTTTCCGGGTAGCGTTATATATCAGCGGTACGGTGGATCCGCATACGGGCTGGATCCGCGATTTTGGTGAAATCAAGTCTGTCTTCAAGCCGTTGTATGAGCTGCTGGATCACAATTATCTGAACGATATTCCTGGGTTAGAAAACCCCACAAGCGAGAATCTTGCGAAATGGATCTGGACTGAGCTCAAACCGCTTCTGCCTGAGCTTTCGCGCATCCGTATTCATGAAACCTGTACAAGCGGTTGTGAGTACTGCGGCGATTAAGCATTGCCCAGAGCGTGCGGTCTGATCATTCCTATGCTTGGCATCTATATCAGACAAAGTGGGCTAAGTAGGCATTTGGGTAAAGCATTCTCGTGCAGCGCGTTGCCCAGGTAGATACGTGTAAGTTGCTTATCGTGCAGATCTGCTTTTGACACCCCAGTTCCGTTATTGCAGAGTACGGCGTTTTTTTCGCGACGTTTGTCGTTTGTATGGAGAGTTCAATGAACGCAGTTGTTGCGGCTGTTGGCATCATGCTGATCCTGAGTCTTTGCCGCGTGCATGTAGTGGTCGCGCTCATCGCTGGAGCCATGGCTGGCGGTTTGATTGGTGGCTTGGGAATTGAGGGTAGCTTGGCGGCATTCAACAAGGGGCTAGGCGGTGGCGCAACAGTTGCCTTGTCTTATGCGTTGCTGGGTGCGTTTGCCGTTGCCATTGGAAAAAGCGGGTTGGCTCACGCCCTTGCTGACAAGGCGCTAGCTTTGGTTGGAAAGCAAGGAGCGCAAGGGGGCGGAGCGGTTAAGTGGATGATGATCGGCTTGCTGCTTGCCGTTGCTGTTTCATCACAGAATATCCTTCCTATTCATATCGCATTTATTCCCCTACTGGTTCCCCCGCTGCTTTTTGTGCTGTCGAAGATGAAGATCGACAGGCGTTTGATTGCATGTGTGCTCGCGTTCGGTCTGATTACCCCGTATATGTTTCTCCCGGTCGGGTTCGGCAATATTTTCTTGAACGAGATCTTGCTGGCAAACGTTGCTAAAAGTGGCGTGGATGTAACTGGAATCAAAGTCACGCAGGCAATGCTGATCCCCGCAATCGGGATGCTCGCGGGATTGCTGATTGCTTTTTATAGCTATCGAAAGCCCCGCGAATACGACCTCGTGCGTGTCGAGCAGCTTGAAAAAACTACAGTGACCTACAGTCCCCTCACGCTGCTGGTGGCTGCTGTCGCAGTTGCAGCGGCCTTCGTGATTCAGCTTTGGCTGGACTCGATGATACTTGGCGCGCTTGCTGGGTTCGTGATCTTTTCCGTTTCCGGCGTGGTGCGCTGGCGCGAAGCGGATGACCTGTTCACCGACGGGATGAAGATGATGGCCATGATTGGCTTCATCATGATCGCGGCCGCTGGTTTTGCCGAGGTGATGCGTGAAACGGGCGAGGTCAAGTTGCTGGTAGACGCTTCGACTCAATGGATCGGCGACAGCAAGGCTGTCGGCGCGCTGTTGATGCTCCTGGTGGGATTGCTGGTAACCATCGGAATTGGGTCTTCTTTTTCCACAGTGCCGATCATTGCCGCGATTTTTGTTCCCCTAGGTGTCGAGCTTGGCTTCAGTCCGTTGGCGATCGTCAGTCTGGTCGGGACTGCCGGCGCTCTGGGCGATGGCGGTTCTCCCGCATCGGACTCCACTCTCGGTCCGACCGCCGGGTTGAATGCGGACGGTCAGCACAATCATATCTGGGATACTGTCGTGCCGACGTTTCTACATTACAACCTGCCACTTCTGGCATTTGGTTGGTTGGCGGCAATGACGCTGTAACGCATCAAATTCAGTGTCAGCTGTACGCCTAACCCCGGCCTGACACTGAATCATCTGCCAGACCCGCACTCGTACCGTCGCTCGTTGACTAAACAGAACCAATCGCAGCGACAGGGTCAACAATGGACAATTCGAGGCTCGAGCAGAAGGTCTTTCTTGCGCTGCTGGTGGTGGTGTCTCTGGCTTTTGGCTGGATCCTGCTGCCGTTCTATGGGGCAGTCTTCTGGGCGGTGATACTGGCGATCATCTTCGCCCCCTTGCAGCGCTATCTTTACAGACGGTTTAGCCAGCGACGCAACCTGACAGCTCTGATCACCTTGCTAGTTTCGTTGCTGGTCGCCGTACTGCCGGTGATTTTGATCGCCGGAATGCTGGTTCAAGAGGGGGCGATCCTCTACAAGCAGATCGAAAGTGGCGAGCTGGACATCGGCAGCTGGGTCGTCAACTTCCGCGAGCTCCTGCCTCAATCGATCCAGCTGCAGCTTCAGCGCTTCGGTTTCGGTGACCTCGATTCCATGCGTGAACGGCTGGCCTCTGGGGCGCTCGAGGGAAGTCAGTTCCTCGCGACAAAAGCGTTCAGTTTTGGCCAGGGGACGTTCCAGTTTCTGGTCAGCTTCTTTGTCATGCTGTACCTGCTATTCTTCCTGATTCGCGACGGGCGTGATCTGGTGGCGCGTATCAGGAAGGCCATTCCGCTCAGCGATGCTCAGAAGCGGCGCCTGTTCAGCAAGTTCACGCGAGTCGTACGCGCGACGGTAAAAGGAAACATTGTCGTCGCCGTTACCCAAGGAGCGCTCGGCGGAATCATCTTCGCCGTGCTTGGGATCTCCGGGGCGCTGCTGTGGGGCGTGCTGATGGCATTTCTGTCATTGTTGCCCGCTGTCGGGGCGGGCCTGATATGGACGCCGGTAGCCATCTATTTCCTGATGACCGGCGCGATCTGGCAGGGCGTGATACTCACGCTTTATGGTGTGCTGGTAATCGGCCTGGTGGACAACATCCTCAGACCGATTCTGGTTGGAAAGGATACAAAGATGCCGGACTACGTCGTGCTTATCTCGACGCTGGGGGGGCTGGCATTGTTCGGACTGAATGGTTTCGTGATCGGCCCGCTGGTCGCGGCGCTATTCATATCGACCTGGGGCCTTTTCACCTCACCAGATAAGCCTTGAGTGTGCTCAGTGGATTGATAGGGGGGCCAGCCTTGCGGCTTGGCCCCTCCGCAGTTACATCAGGCGCTTTCCGTCGTCCCGCGTGACGATGACGGTTGCTGAGCGGGGTCTGCGACCCGGCCCGTCCGGCCACGTGCTCGTGTAGTTCGTCGCGGTCGAGTCTTCGCCAGGGTGCTGGATGTTGACGAACAGGGTCCGGAAGTCCGGTGTAGCTGTGATTCCGGTTACCTCAGCGCCCTGAGGCCCGACGAGAAACCGTTTGGTCTCACCGGTTCTGGGGTCGGAAACCAACATCTGATTGTTACCAAACGGCCCGCTGCGCAGTTGGCTACCGCTCATGTCAGTTTGAATCCACAGTCGACCCTCGTCGTCGAACCACAACCCATCCGGGCTGGCCATGATGTTGCTTTCATCCAGCGCTCGACCCTTCGGCCCCCGGCTGTTGTCCTGTGGCCCGGCAAGCAAATAGATATCCCAGTTGAATCGCGTGCCTGCAAAGTCGCGGCTCGCTTCACGCCAGCGAATGATGTGACCAAATGCGTTTGGTGCTCGCGGATTGGAGGCGTCGGTTTCCTTGCGTCCGCTGTTGTTGGTGAGGGTGAAGTAGACCTCGCCGCTATCTGGGTTAACCGCCCCCCATTCTGGGCGATCCATCTTGGTGGCTCCGACGATGTCGGCGGCCAGACGGGTGTTGATCAGGACTTCACCTTGATCGGCAAATTGAACGCCGGCGGTCTCGCAGGCCCGCTGGAAGGCCGGATCGGCATGATCGAGAGCGAGCCAGTCACCACTGCCGTCGGTGTTGAAACGCGCGACATAGAGAGTCCCCTCGTCCAGCAGCCGCCCATCGCTTCGCTGCGGCCGATAGCGGTCGCGGCTGACGTACTTGTAGATATATTCGTTCTGTGAATCGTCGCCGGAATAACAGACAACGGGGCGGCCCGGTCTGACGGGGGCAAACACCAGTCCTTCGTGGGCGAAACGGCCGAGGGCCGTGTGCTTGACTGGTGTTGAGTTCGGATCGAACGGATCTATCTCGACGATCCAGCCAAAGGTGTTGGGCTCGTTACGATAATCCGCTTGTGGATCGGTCGCGATGCGCGAGGCGTTGAAGCGCTCGAACTCATCGCCGGCAACTGTCTCCCAGCCATAACGACCGCTACCGCGCACACCATAGCGGCTAAGTTCACGAGGTAGGTCGCTGTCGGCGGTGGCGAAGTAACCTGCCCAGTTTTCCTCACAGGTGAGGTAGGTACCCCAAGGCGTATGCCCGTTGGCGCAGTTGTTAAGGGTTCCGCGGGTTGAGGTGCCGCTCGGGCTGTAGCGGGTGCGCATCAGCGCATGGCCGCGCGCGGGGCCTTCAATGCGCATCGGCGTGGCACCCGTAATGCGGCGGTTACGGGCTGTCGGCAAGACCGACCAATCGCCACGCGGGCCGCGGCGGATTTCTACTACCGAAACGCCGTGGGCGTTGATTTCCTTGCGGACCTCGTCGACATCGACACGCTTACCATCGACCACCGTCGGGCCGTTGCGGTGGAGCAAAGGCGCTTGAATGTATTCGTGATTTAGCACCAGCAAGCCGTGATCGCTCTGGCGCCCGCCGAGTTTTGTGTTCATCGGGAAGAAATGCATTCCGTCGTGATGCATGCCGACTTGTTGAGCCTGGTCTTCGGCGCTATTGCTCGCGTCTTCCATCCAGGTCGGGTAGCTACCGGTAATTGGGGTGCCCCATGGAATGAAAGTGGTCGCGGAATAGCCAGCAGGAACGGTAATAGCATCGGCCCGCGTTACCGCCACTGGCGAAAACGGCAGACGGGTACGGCGTCGGAAGGGGAGGTCCTTGAGTCCTTGCGCGGATGGTTCAGCCGCTTGCGCAAGTCCGGGAATAGCCGCACCTAGAAAGGCCATGGCTCCCAGGGCTGCGCCGCCAACCACTACCTTTCGACGGCCAGCAGAGATCACATCCTGAATGTGTGGGTTTGTCGAGTGGTTACTGTGCAACTCGTCCCCGTTGCCAAACAAAATGTCGTTGTTCTCAGTAGTCACGGCGCAGCTCCATTACGATTTTTGTCGGAGCCATGACGCTAAATTCGATATGCGACAACAGAATGACAGGTAGGGGTCGTGCCGACGAAATGTCGCCTCGTCTACGCAGTCTGCTTGCTCGCAAAAAAAAGCCTCGGCAGATGCCGAGGCTTTTTGTTAACACCTGCGGCCGGTGAGGGCCGCGAACCGATTCTTAGTGGAACTGGTTCATGGTGTTGTCTTTACCGCTTGCCTTCAGAGCGGCTTCGCCAGCGAAGTACTCCTTGTGGTTGTCGCCGATGTCGGAACCAGCCATGTTCTGGTGCTTGACGCAGGCGATGCCCTGACGCAGTTCCTGAC
Organism: Pseudomonas sp.; assembly: GCA_007713455.1. Taxonomy (GTDB): domain Bacteria; phylum Pseudomonadota; class Gammaproteobacteria; order Pseudomonadales; family Pseudomonadaceae; genus Stutzerimonas; species Stutzerimonas chloritidismutans. The sequence continues at coordinate 103,104 of VMRT01000018.1, read as the reverse complement.
GCTGAACGCCCTTCACGTACGCCAGCATACCCTGGTCGGCGAAGTACCCCTTGGCCAGGTTGTCGGTGGACAGCGCGGCGGTGTGGTAGGTCGGCAGGGTGATCAGGTGGTGGAAGATGCCGGCGTGAGCCGAACCGTCGCGCTGGAAGGTACGGATCTTCTCGTCTGCAACCTGGGCCAGTTCGGTTTCGTCGTACTCGACGCTCATCAGCTTGGCGCGGTCGTAGGCGGAAACGTCTTTGCCTTCGGCGACGAACGCATCGAAGACCTGCTGACGGAAGTTCAGCGTCCAGTTGAACGACGGACTGTTGTTGTAGACCAGCTTGGCGTTCGGGATGGTCTTGCGGATTTCGTCAACCATGGCCGCGATCTGACCAACGTGCGGCTTCTCGGTTTCGATCCACAGCAGGTCAGCACCGTTCTGCAGCGAGGTGATGCAGTCCAGTACGCAGCGTGCTTCACCGGTGCCAGCGCGGAACTGGAAGAGGTTGGACGGCAGACGCTTCGGACGCAGCAGCTTGCCTTCGCGGTTCAGAACCACGTCACCGTTGTTCAGATCGGCAGCGGAGACTTCTTCACAATCCAGGAAGGAGTTGTACAGGTCGCCCAGGTCGCCCGGCTCTTTGGTCACGGCGATCTGCTTGGTCAGGCCGGCACCCAGGGAGTCGGTACGAGCAACGATCACACCGTTGTCGATGCCCAGCTCGAGGAAGGCGTAACGCACAGCTGCGATCTTGGCGAGGAAGTCGGCGTGGGGAACGGTCACTTTACCGTCCTGGTGGCCGCACTGCTTCTCGTCGGAAACCTGGTTCTCGATCTGGATGCAGCAAGCGCCTGCTTCGATCATGCGCTTGGCCAGCAGGTAGGTGGCTTCCGGGTTACCGAAGCCAGCGTCGATGTCGGCGATGATCGGTACGATGTGGGTTTCGTAGTTGTCGATCTGGTTCTGGATCTCGGCAGCCTTGGCGCTGTCGCCAGCTTCGCGAGCGGCGTCCAGAGCGGTGAACAGCAGGTCCAGCTCGCGGCTGTCAGCCTGACGCAGGAAGGTGTACAGCTCTTCGATCAGGTCGGAAACGGCAGTCTTCTCGTGCATGGATTGGTCCGGCAGCGGGCCGAACTCGGAGCGCAGAGCAGCAACCATCCAGCCGGACAGGTAGAGGTAACGCTTGTTGGTGGTCTTCAGGTGCTTCTTGATGGAGATCAGCTTCTGCTGACCGATGAAGCCGTGCCAGCAACCGAGGGACTGCGTGTAGACGGACGAGTCGGCGTCGTACTCGGCCATGTCCTTGCGCATGATGTCGGCGGTGTACTGAGCAATTTCCAGACCGGTCTTGAAGCGGTTCTGGGCGCGCATGCGAGCGACGGACTCAGGGTTGATGGCGGCCCAGCTGCTGCCGTATTGCTCTTTCAGGGCGGCAACTGCCTTGATGTCGTCTTGATATGCGGACATGTTCAATCCTTCAAAAATGAGTGTGGTTGAGCACCGACTTTTCCCACCGAAACCTACGTGCTATCGCTGATCATTGCGGGCAACACGCGGCAGAGCGTCGAAATATCGACCGGGACGAGGATTGAACCAAGAGAAGGGGGGATACGACCGCCGGGCTGGTTCCGGTTGCTGCGCCCACAGCCGGCGTGGCTGCCGTGTGCGCTACAACAACGAGAAGCTTTCAGTCTGGCTGATGCGTCAATCGCTACCCCGTCCCTCAGGACGACTCGTTCCAGTCGCAACCTCGTCAGTCCGCCTTGTGGGCAGTACAGTCACGGAACGGCTCGGCTGGTTGGCTTGAGCACGCCCCGGAGACCCTTGCCAGGGCCCCTGGTTAGCGGGAGCGGGGCAATAATGCTCCGCTGAAATTGCATCGTCAATCGTTTTGTAGTGTTTTTTTCGGGGCACTACATCGTGGCGTGGCTGTCAGGGACCTGCTGATGTTCAGTCCAGAACATCGACCTTGAGGCGCATCGACAGGTTCTGGCCGCCCTGGGTGGAATAGCGACGTAACGTGCCTTGCTGCTCGGAGCTCGCGCTTTCATCGACGCCGCCGATGGTGATCCATTCACCGATACGACCGCTTACCCGAGTGTCCGCGTTCTGAACCTCCACCACGCCACCACGGCCTTGCGCAAGCCGGTCTCGGGTACTGCTTATGGTGACTTGCACCCGGTCGCCGTGCACTGTGGCGGTGGCGTAGAAGCCGCGGAGAACGTCGCGATATTGCGTCTGCTGGTAGATCTGGCCGTAGCCATCTGTGCCCTGGGTGGTCAGCGGCACACTCTGGCCCACCTGAATCAGCGCCGGATAACCCTCGCTGGCCTGAACCTGCTGAACGCCGCCATCCCTGCTGTTCGTGCTGCGGCGGATGATTCGCACCCGATCACGCCCACCAATCTCTCCGCGTCCGCTTTCAAACTCCACGTCGCCGGAGCGTACCGAGCCGTCCACCTGATAACCGCCTGCGGAGCTGCTGGCCGAGTCCTGAGTATCGACACTGATAAGCAGACGCTTGGGCTCGACGTCCAGCTGATCGATCACCTGCCGCAGTTCGCTGATGAGCGCGTCCGGTGCATTGACGATCAGCTGGCTGCCGTAGGCTGTGACCCGCCCCTGGCCACCGAGCACCGACTCCGCTACGGGAATAACGTCTTCGGCCATGCGGTTGTCGAGCTGAATGACTTCGGTCGCCGCTTGTAACGGAAGACAGATGCTGACAGCAACGGACAGCAGAAAGATTCGAGGGCTCATAGCAGAAAACTCCGCAGGTTTGCATCCGCTAATCCATGTTCCCAGGCCCTGTCGAATTCCGCTTGGCGTATGCGCACCCGGGCGAGGTCGTGGTACAGGGCATAGCCGGCGTATTGGTCAGCCTTGGGGCGTTGCAGCAGACCACAATCATCGGCGATCAGATAGGCGCCGTTCTGCTCGGGATAATCGGGGTTCAGCTTGCGGATATGTACATTGCTGGTCAATCGCCGAGCAAGCTGCAGAAGACGGTGGCCTTCTTTGATCGCTCGTGTCGGGTCGCCGATCAAGATACGCAGGCGGTTGCGCGGGTGGGCCAGCAGTAGGCGAGTGCACGCCTGCTGAACGCTGCTGTGATGATAAAGCCAGGGTTCCAGATCCGTGCTGTAGATGCACAGCGAGCGAGTCGCCTGCTGCAGCATGGCCAAAGCATGCTGGCGAACCTCGTTGGGTTCGCTGAAGCGTTGCAGTTCGGTGTCCTGTCCAAGCTCAAAGGCGGCCGCTCTCCAAGCGAGAGGCTCGGGAAGGTCGGCTTGGGGGTTGTGAACGGCAAAACGCCCCGGAGAGTGAAAGTCTATGGCCGGGAGTTCGGCCTGATCGCTACTTTCGTCAGGGGCGCTGTCGCTCATACGGCCTCAGTGGCTCCGGCGGAGCATGTCGACGTGGGGGATTCCGGCTTCGAGAAACTCATCGCTGACCACTTCAAAACCAAGTCGCTCATAGAAGGCGGTGGCGTGAACCTGCGCAGTCAGTGTCTGCTCCGTCAGGCCCCGGCGCTCCGCCTCCGCAAGGACGGCGCGCATCAGCGCATCGCCCACGTTCATGCCGCGCCAGTCGCGCAGGACTGCTACCCGGCCAATCTGCCCGTCGGCCAGCAACCGTGCGGTACCGATCGGATAGTCGCCCTCGAGGGCGAGAAAATGCACGGCTTCGTTATCGTCGGCATCCCACTCCTGCTCGGGCGGAACGGCCTGCTCGGCAATGAACACGGCCTCCCGAATGCGCCGCAGTTCGGCGTTGTCCTGCTGCCAGTCGGCGATCCGTACCTGAACGCTATTCATCAGCAAACTCCAGACTTCCTTGTTTGACCAGTTCGCACAAAAGCCCCCGGCCATCGTCGTCGCTCAGCCAGTCGCCGATGTTATCGGCGTGCAACGCATCAGCCGAGCAGATCAGTTTCAACAGTTCGCGCAGCTTAGAGGGAAGCAGGCGACTCTGGCCACTGGCGAACAGTAGCAGGCCGATGTCGACTTCGCTCCAGGCCAGGCGTGCCGCCGGGTTGCGGACCAGCAGGGCGCCATCTTCGATTGCCGAGCGCAGATCGATCTCCTCCAGCTCAGGCCCCTCCACCCGCTCCGGATAGCGCGGCTCGGTCATGAACTGGCCGAACCAGGTGAGCAACAAACGCTCGTCGCTCATGTGCTCGGCAAGCAGCGCTTTCAATCGGTCCAGAGCGTCGCTCTGGATCTGGTAGGGGTCGTCGCTCGGTTGTAGATCGGCGTCGCTGTAACGATCCTCGTCCGGCAGGAACTGCGCCAGGAAGTCGGTGAAGTGGGTCAGTACCTCGGCAGCGCTAGGGGCACGGAAACCGACCGAATAGGTCATGCAGGCATCCTCTGCGGTGCCGAAGTGGGCCAGGCGAGGCGGAAGGTAAAGCATGTCACCGGGTTCCAGCACCCATTCATCGGTGCCTTCGAATTCGGCCAGGATGCGTAGATCGCCGTGGCTCAGCATGGGGCTTTCGCTGTCGCACATCTGCCCGATGCGCCAGCGGCGCTGACCATGCGCCTGCAGCAGGAATACGTCGTAGTTGTCGAAATGCGGGCCGACACCGCCGCCCGGTGCGGCATAGCTAATCATCACATCGTCGATCCGCCAGTTGGGAAGGAAGCGGAAGTGCTCGATTAGATCGGCGACTTCCGGTACAAGCTGGTCGACGGCCTGGACCAGCAGGGTCCAGTCACGCTCGGGCAGCTGCTGGTAGGTGTCTTCGGCAAAGGGACCGCGACGCAACTCCCAGGGGCTTTCGCCGTGCTCGATGATCAGGCGGGATTCGACTTCCTCTTCCAGCGAAAGGCCAGCCAGTTCGTCCGGCGAGATGGGGCTCTGAAAGTCTGGGATGGCCTGGCGAATGAGCAGCGGTCTCTTCTGCCAGTAGTCGCGCAGAAATTCCCGGGCGCTGATGCCGCCCAGAATTTGAAGTGGAATATCAGAAGTCATGCGTAACACCTTGCTCTATATACAGAGCTGAAAATAAAAACGCCCGGCACAGCCGGGCGTGCATACATGGTCGAACTCAGATGCGCTTGGCCTGGGCAACGGCGTTGCCGATGTAGTTGGCCGGCGTCAATTTGCGTAGTTCGGCCTTTGCTTCGGCAGGAATATCCAGACCGTCGATGAAAGACTGCAGGGCTTCGGGGGTAATGCCTTTGCCGCGGGTCAGGTCCTTCAGTTTTTCGTAGGCGTTTTCCACGGCGTAGCGGCGCATGACCGTCTGTACCGGTTCGGCCAGCACTTCCCAGCAGGCGTCGAGGTCTTCGGCGATGCGGGCGATGTTGAGCTCCAGCTTGCCGATACCCTTGAGGCTCGCTTCGTAGGCTATGACGCTGTGGGCAAAGCCGACGCCAAGATTGCGCAGCACGGTGGAGTCGGTCAGGTCACGCTGCCAGCGGGAGATCGGGAGCTTGCTGGCCAGGTGCTGGAACAGTGCATTGGCGATACCCAGGTTGCCTTCGGAGTTCTCGAAGTCGATCGGATTGACCTTGTGCGGCATGGTCGACGAGCCGATCTCGCCAGCAACGGTCTTCTGCTTGAAGTAACCGAGCGAGATGTAGCCCCAGACGTCGCGGTCGAAATCGATGAGGATGGTGTTGAACCGGGCGATGGCATCGAACAGTTCGGCAATGTAGTCGTGCGGCTCGATCTGCGTGGTGTAGGGGTTCCATGTCAGGCCGAGGTCGCCTTCGATGAACTCGCGGGCGTTGGCTTCCCAGTCGATCTCAGGATAGGCGCTCAGGTGGGCGTTGTAGTTGCCCACTGCGCCGTTGATCTTGCCCAGCAGCGGAACGGCGGCGACCTGGGCGATCTGGCGCTCCAGCCGGTACACCACGTTCGCCAGCTCCTTGCCGAGCGTCGTCGGCGACGCCGGCTGGCCATGCGTACGCGAGAGCATCGGTACGTCAGCGAATTGCACGGCCAGGCTGCGAATCGATTCGGCAAGTTGGCGCATCAGCGGCAGCAGAACGCTGTCGCGGCCTTCACGCAGCATAAGCGCGTGGGAGAGGTTGTTGATATCTTCGCTGGTGCAGGCGAAGTGGATGAATTCGTTGACCTTGGCCAGTTCCGGCAGCTGCTTGGCCTGCTCCTTGAGCAGGTACTCAACGGCTTTTACGTCGTGGTTGGTGGTTCGCTCGAATTCCTTCACGCGCTCGGCGTGCTCCAGCTGGAAGTTCTCGGCCAGCTGGTTCAGCACCGAGTTGGCTTCGGCGGAGAAGGGGGGGACTTCCGGAATGCCTGGGTGGGCTGCCAGGCGCTGGAGCCAGCGGACTTCGACCTGGACGCGGCAACGAATCAGGCCGAATTCGCTGAAGATCGGGCGCAGGGCGCTGGTTTTGCCGGCGTAGCGGCCGTCGACGGGGGAAACCGCCGTGAGCGAGGAAAGCTGCATAGAGGGCATTCTCGGACAGTCAGGCAACGAAAAGAGGGCGCAGATTATACACGAATGGACCGGGTGGGCCCGGTACATTCGCCACCGTTAGCGGTCGTCATCCTGGGTCGAGCGCAGCCGTGGATAGAGCGCATCGAGCAGCTTGCGGCGGCTGAAGATCATTTGCCAACGGTGCCCGCCGAGCTGGCGCCACAGACGTGCCGAGCGAATTCCGGAGAGCAGCAGGGCGCGAATCTTGGCTGCATTGTCCGTCTGCTGCAGGTGCCGCATGTCGCCTTGAACCTGAATGCGCTGGCGAAATGTGCTCAGGGTGTCCTGGTACAAACCGCCGAACGAGGCCACGACATTTTCGTGGGTGATGCCGAAGTGCTCGACCTGCTGTTGAATCTGATCCAGACGGCTGCCAATGACCTGAAGCATGTCGTCGCGCTTGTCCAGCTGGCGCTCCAGACCGATCATTGCCAGTGCGTAGCGCAGTGGTTCTCGCTGCAGTGCGCTGCTGTCGCGCTCCAGGGCGCCTACGAGCGCTCGATAGCCGTCACGCAGATTGAGGTCATCACCGCCGTAGATTTCCAGTGTGGTTTCCGGGTTGCGGGCCAGCAGGCTGCCCAGCATGCAGCCGAGCGAGGCGTTCGGAACCTGGCCGGTGCGAGCGATGCGGTCCACTAACGTTGCGGCTTCGAACACTGCGCCGAGTGCAATTAGTTGTTCGTCGAGCGTATTCATGCTCGACCCTCAAACCAGGGTTCGGCCTGCTCGATCACGCCGCCGCCAAGGCAGACTTCGCCGTCGTAGAACACGACCGACTGGCCCGGTGTCACCGCCCGTTGTGGCGCTTCGAAGACGGCACGATAGCCGTCTGCCGTCTTTTCCAGCGTGCAGGCCTGATCGCTTTGGCGATAGCGGACCTTGGCGGTCAGCTGGAGCGGAGCGCTGAGGTCGATGGGGTTCACCCAGTAGATTTCCGATGCCAGCAACGCGCGCGAGAACAACCACGGATGATCGTTGCCCTGGCCGACCACCAGCACGTTGCGCTGCAGGTCCTTGCTCAGCACGTACCAGGGCTCGTCGGAAGCAGCCTTGAGGCCACCGATGCCCAAGCCCTGGCGTTGACCGATGGTGTGATACATCAAGCCGTGATGACGGCCGATCACTTCACCATCGATGGTTTCGATATTGCCGGGCTGGGCCGGAAGATATTGCTTGAGAAAGTCGCTGAAGCGCCTTTCGCCGATGAAGCAGATGCCGGTGGAATCCTTTTTCTTCGCCGTGGCAAGCCCGTACTTTTCGGCGATCGCCCGCACTTCGGGCTTTTCCAGCTCGCCGACAGGAAACAGCGTCTTGCTCAGCTGTTCACCGCCGACCGCATGCAGGAAGTAGCTCTGATCCTTGTTCGGGTCCAGCCCTTTGAGCAGCTCGCTACGATCATTCACGTCGTGACGACGCACGTAATGGCCGGTCGCGATGAGGTCCGCCCCCAGCATCAATGCGTAGTCGAGAAAGGCTTTGAACTTGATCTCCCGGTTGCAAAGGATGTCCGGGTTCGGCGTGCGTCCCGCTTTGTATTCGGCAAGGAAGTGTTCGAAGACGTTGTCCCAGTATTCGGCTGCAAAGTTCGCCGTATGCAGCTTGATGCCGATCCGATCGCACACCGCTTGGGCGTCGGCCAAGTCTTCCTTGGCGGTGCAGTATTCCGTGCCGTCGTCCTCTTCCCAGTTCTTCATGAACAGGCCTTCGACCTGATAGCCCTGCTCGAGCAGCAGGAGGGCGGAAACGGAGGAGTCCACTCCGCCGGACATGCCGACGATGACACGTGTTTTTTCCGGGGCAGTGAGGGTGGTTACAGGCATAGGAACACGCTGAGGCTCTGCAAAGGGGCGGAATTCTATCAGGCTGCAGCAGGCATGACGAAGCCGCGTTCAGTTGCGAATCACGTCAAGCGAATGCAGCGGCCCGGTCAGATAATCATCGATGCAGCGGGGCACCAGTTCGCTGCGCCAGCGTTCAGGTTGCGCCTCCAGCTCGTCGCGGCTCAGCCACCGAGCCGCGACAATGCCCTCGTCGAGATGACGCTGCGGATCATGCTGCAGGGCTCTGGCGGCGAAGCATACGCGCTGATATGTCACGCCATTGCTGGGCGCGGTGTACAGATAAATTCCCACAACGCCAATGAGCTCGACCTCCCAGCCGGTTTCTTCGAGGGTTTCCCGTACAGCCGCCTGGCGCAGATTCTCATTGGCTTCGAGATGCCCAGCAGGCTGATTGAGTACGAGTCGGCCCGCCTTGAGCTCTTCTACCAACAGAAAGCGTCCCTGGTCTTCGATAACGGTCGCGACGGTGATATGCGGTTGCCAGTCCATAAGAGCTGCCTTGTGTAAAGGACGGGATGATAACAGCCACCTCCGTTCAGAAAGCACGAACCCCGGCACCAGGCCGGGGTTCGTGATAACACTCAAGCGTCGATTCAGGCGTTCAGCGCGGCCAGGGCTGCGTTGAAGGTTGCGCTGGGGCGCATCACCTTGCTGGTCAGTTCCGGGTTGGAGCGATAGTAGCCACCGATATCCACCGGCTTGCCTTGCACCTCGGCCAGTTCGGCGACGATGGTTGCTTCCTGCTCGGTCAACTGCTTGGCCAGCGGGGTGAAGTGGGCCTTCAGTTCGGCGTCTTCATCCTGCGCGGCCAGAGCTTGCGCCCAGTACAGAGCCAGGTAGAAGTGGCTGCCGCGGTTGTCCAGCTGACCAACCTTACGCGCCGGTGACTTGTTGTTGTCCAACAGTTTGCCGGTGGCCTGGTCAAGGGTCTTGCCGAGGATCTTGGCCTTGATGTTGTCGGTCTTGATGCCGGTTTCTTCCAGGGACACAGCCAGAGCAAGGAACTCACCCAGGGAATCCCAGCGCAGGTAGTTCTCTTCTACAAGCTGCTGCACGTGCTTTGGTGCGGAGCCGCCGGCGCCGGTTTCGTACATGCCGCCGCCCGCCATCAGCGGAACGATTGAGAGCATCTTGGCCGAAGTGCCCAGTTCCATGATTGGGAACAGGTCGGTCAGGTAATCGCGCAGAACGTTGCCGGTCACCGAAATGGTGTCCTGGCCACGAATCATGCGCTCCATGCTGACGCGGATGGCTTCGTTGTAATCCATGATGCGGATGTCCAGACCGCTCAGGTCGTGATCCTTGAGGTAGGTTTCGACCTTGTTCTGCAACTGACGATCATGGGCGCGCTCCGGGTCAAGCCAGAAGATCGCCGGGGTGTTCGACTGGCGAGCACGGGTCACGGCCAGCTTGACCCAGTCGCGGATCGGAGCGTCCTTGGTCTGGCAAGCACGCCAGATGTCACCTTTCTCGACTTCGTGCTGCATCAGCACGGTGCCGTCGGCCAGAACGACGCGCATGGTGCCGTCGGCCTGCATCTCGAAGGTCTTGTCGTGCGAACCGTATTCCTCGGCTTTCTGTGCCATCAGGCCGACGTTCGGGACGCTACCCATGGTTACCGGGTCGAAGGCGCCGTTGGTCTTGCAGAAGTTGATCATCTCCTGGTAAATGCGGGCATAGGTGCTCTCCGGCATTACCGCTTTGGTGTCCTTCTGCTTGCCGTCCTTGCCCCACATCTGACCGGAGTTACGGATCATCGCCGGCATCGAGGCGTCGACAATTACGTCGCTCGGGATGTGCAGGTTGGTGATGCCCTTGACCGAGTCGACCATCGCCATTTCAGGGCGGTGGCTGTAAACCTCATGGATGTCATGCAGGATTTCTTCCTGCTGCGAGACCGGCAGCGACTTGATCTTGTCGTAGACGCTGCTGATACCGTTGTTCGGGTTGACGCCCAGTTCCTTGAACAGCTCGCCGTACTTGTCGAACACATCCTTGTAGTAAACGCTGACCGCATGACCGAAGACGATCGGGTGCGAGATCTTCATCATGGTGGCCTTGACGTGCAGGGACCACATCACGCCGGTTTCCTTGCAGTCCTGCAGGGTGTCTTCGAAGAAGGCGCGCAGCTTGTTGCAGCTCATGAACATGCCGTCGAGCACTTCGCCTTCCTGCAGAGAGAGCTGCTTCTTGACCTCGACCTTGCCGTCCTTGCCGACGAACTCAATGCGCACATCACCAGCTTTGTCCATGGTGATCGACTGCTCGCTGGAGAAGAAGTCGCCACCACGCATGTAGTCGGCATGGGACTGCGAAGCCTTGCTCCACTTGCCCATCGAGTGCGGGTGCTTGCGAGCGTAGGCTTTCACGGCGGCCGGCGCGCGGCGGTCGGAGTTGCCTTCGCGCAGCACGGGGTTCACGGCGCTGCCGAGTACCTTGCCATAGCGGGCGCGGGTATCTTTCTCCGCATCGGTCTGCGGGTCTTCCGGGAAGTTGGGGATGTTGTAGCCCAGGGCCTGCAATTCGGCGATGGCGGCCTTGAGCTGCGGCACGGAAGCGCTGATGTTGGGCAGTTTGATGATGTTGGCATCGGGCTGAACGGTCAGCTCGGCAAGCTTGGCCAGGTCGTCGTCGACTTTCTTGTCAGCGTCGAGCTGGTCGGCAAAGCTCGCAAGAATGCGCCCTGCAAGAGAGATGTCGCGTGTTTCGACGGCTATGTCAGCGGAGGCGGCGAAGGCTTCTACAATAGGAAGAAGCGAATAGGTAGCCAGCGCAGGGGCTTCGTCGGTGAAGGTATAGATGATCTTCGAAGGGGTGGACATTTAGCGATAACTCTCTTCTTGCAGGGCGTGCACAGAATCCCGAGTGCGCCGGGTAGGCGCTCTGGCTCTCCGTCTAGATGAAACCAGAAGGGGGATTCGCCGCGGTGATGATGGATGCACCAATAGAGTGTCGAGCATTTGAACCGCCGAGCCGCGGTAGCGACTCTGAGGTTTCAAGGGGCGGGACTTGTACAAGACAGGTTCGTCCCTTATGACTTGTGAGTCATCGCGGCAGTATACCATCGAGCCAGCCTCGGGCAGAACGGCATTGCGCATACGACGAACGAACATGTAGTTTCAGGCAATTCGAGTGGGTTACCCTCAAAGATGATCGATGTCTAACCACGAAGACGGAGTCCAGCATGGGATACCAAAAGATCCAGGTGCCATCCAGCGGTGACAAAATTACCGTTAATGCCGATAACACCCTGAACGTCCCCGACAACCCGATCATCCCTTATATAGAAGGGGACGGTATCGGCGTCGACATCAGCCCGGTGATGATCAAGGTCGTGGATGCCGCTGTTCAGAAGGCCTATGGCGGCAAGCGCAAGATTGCCTGGATGGAGATCTACGCGGGCGAGAAGGCTACGCAGGTCTACGATCAGGACACCTGGCTGCCGAAGGAAACCCTCGAAGCTGTCCGCGATTACGTCGTGTCGATCAAAGGCCCCCTGACCACTCCGGTCGGCGGTGGCATCCGCTCCTTGAACGTTGCGTTGCGCCAGGAGCTTGATCTCTATGTCTGCCAGCGTCCGGTTCGCTGGTTCACCGGTGTGCCGAGCCCGGTCAAGAAGCCGGGCGACGTGGATATGGTGATCTTCCGGGAGAACTCCGAAGACATCTACGCCGGTGTCGAGTGGAAGGCAGGCTCCCCGGAAGCGGAGAAGGTCATCAAGTTCCTTACCGAGGAAATGGGCGTCAAGAAGATCCGTTTTACCGAAAACTGCGGAATTGGGGTCAAGCCGGTTTCACTGGAAGGTACGAAGCGTCTCGTTCGCAAGGCGTTGCAGTACGCCGTCGACAATGACCGCAGCTCCGTCACCATTGTCCACAAGGGCAACATCATGAAGTTCACCGAGGGTGCCTTCAAGGAGTGGGGCTATGAAGTGGCCCGCGACGAGTTTGGCGCCGAGATGCTGGATGGCGGGCCCTGGATGCAGTTCAAGAACCCTAACACCGGCAAGAACATAGTAGTCAAGGACGCCATCGCCGATGCCATGCTTCAGCAGATACTGCTGCGCCCGGCCGAGTACGACGTCATCGCAACACTCAACCTGAACGGTGACTACCTGTCCGACGCGCTTGCCGCTGAGGTCGGCGGTATCGGTATTGCCCCCGGGGCAAACCTTTCTGACACGGTCGCCATGTTCGAAGCTACGCACGGTACCGCGCCGAAGTACGCCGGTCAGGACAAGGTCAATCCGGGCTCGCTGATTCTCTCGGCTGAGATGATGCTGCGCCATATGGGTTGGGTGGAAGCGGCAGACCTGATCATCAAGTCGACCGAGAGCGCTATCGCCGCCAAGACCGTCACCTACGACTTCGAGCGTCTCATGGAGGGCGCCCAGTTGATGTCATGCTCGCAATTTGGCGACGCGATGATCAGCCATATGTAAGGCGTGGAATGAAAAAGGCCGATCAGATGATCGGCCTTTTTTTTTGTTTCAGGACAAATCAGGCATCTACCGTCGAGACGCCTTGGGCAGCAGCAGGGGTCGTCGCCTCGGACACGGCCTGCTGTGGCCTGATGTCGGTTGCGTGAAGGCCTTTCGGACCCTGCAGGATGTTGAACATGACCGCTTGCCCAGCTTTCAGAGTTCGATAGCCTTCCATCTGGATGGCCGAGTAGTGGGCGAACAGGTCCTCATCGCCGCCGTCTGCTACGATGAACCCGTAGCCTTTGGCGTTGTTGAACCACTTGACCTTACCGCTTAGCATGCTGTTATCCCTCTGCAAAGGAGTCCATTACTGGAGTAACATCCATTTCATTCCGCGCTTATGCAGCCCGAGGCCTCATGTTGCGCAACCCGTTTGCCCTTGTAGGCACATACTGTTTGTATCACCGTTTTGCCGATAGTCAAGGCGACTCGTCAGCTGGCTGCGAAGCTGTCCATATTTATCTGGCCCCCGCGCCACGACCTAGAACCGTTATGCGCATGCATGCATTTGCTCAGATTCGACTAACATTCAATCAGGACCGGCCTCAACGGGACGAAGACGACGCATCTGGTCTCGCTGTCCAGGAGGCCAAGCCGGAATTAAAGGCACCACCGATGTATAAAGTTGTCATGTTCAATGACGACTACACACCGATGGATTTCGTCGTCGAGGTGCTGGAAGGCATTTTCAATCACAGCAGGGAGCAGGCCACCAAGATCATGCTGGCCGTCCATACCGAGGGGCAGGCCGTCTGCGGGCTCTATACGCGCGACGTAGCCGAAACCAAAGCGATGCAAGTGAATCAATATGCAAGGGAATGCCAGCACCCGCTGCTCTGTGAGATCGAGAAGGACGGTTAACTCCGACTGCTGGAGAAGAGGTGAAAGCTATGTTGAACCGTGAGCTCGAAGTCACTCTGAATCTGGCTTTCAAAGAGGCACGTACCAAGCGTCATGAATTCATGACGGTTGAACACCTCCTGTTGGCCCTACTGGACAATGAAGCGGCAGCCACCGTGCTGCGGGCCTGTGGCGCGAGCCTGGACAAGCTGCGCCATGATCTGCAGGAGTTCATTGATTCCACCACTCCACTAATTCCACAGCACGATGAGGAGCGCGAAACCCAGCCTACGCTTGGCTTTCAGCGCGTACTACAGCGTGCCGTATTCCATGTCCAAAGCTCTGGCAAGCGGGAAGTGACCGGGGCAAACGTGCTGGTCGCGATTTTCAGCGAGCAGGAGAGCCAGGCCGTATTCCTTCTCAAGCAGCAGAACGTCGCGCGTATCGACGTCGTCAACTACATTGCTCACGGTATTTCAAAGGTGCCTGGCAATGCTGGTAGCCCGGAGAACGATGCGGAGATGCAGGATGAGGACGGTGGCGAGCCGGGTGCGTCAGGCAATCCTCTGGATGCCTATGCGAGCAATCTGAACGAGCTGGCGCGTCAAGGACGGATCGATCCGCTGGTTGGGCGTGAGAACGAAGTCGAGCGTGTCGCGCAGATTCTCGCGCGTCGGCGTAAGAACAATCCGCTTCTCGTAGGTGAAGCTGGCGTCGGTAAGACCGCTATTGCTGAAGGCCTGGCAAAACGCATAGTGGATAATCAGGTTCCGGACCTGCTCGCTGATAGCGTCGTCTACTCGCTAGATCTGGGTGCGCTGCTGGCGGGTACGAAGTATCGAGGTGATTTCGAGAAGCGCTTCAAGGCGTTGCTCGGAGAGTTGCGCAAGCGGCCGCATGCCATTCTTTTTATTGATGAGATCCATACGATCATCGGTGCCGGAGCTGCGTCTGGCGGCGTGATGGACGCGTCGAACCTGCTCAAGCCCTTGCTTTCTTCCGGTGAAATCCGCTGCATCGGTTCTACGACCTTCCAGGAATTCCGTGGGATCTTCGAGAAGGATCGCGCCCTCGCGCGTCGCTTCCAGAAAGTCGATGTCAGCGAACCTTCAGTCGAAGACACGATCGGCATTCTGCGTGGCCTTAAGGGGCGTTTCGAGCAGCATCACAACATCGAATACAGCGATGAGGCGCTTCGTGCTGCGGCAGAATTGGCCTCGCGCTACATCAATGATCGGCATATGCCTGACAAGGCCATCGACGTGATCGATGAGGCGGGCGCCTATCAGCGCCTGCAGCCGGAAGAGCAGCGGGTCAAGTGCATTGATGTCGAACAGGTCGAAGACATCGTGGCAAAGATTGCGCGGATTCCTCCGAAGCACGTCAGCAGTTCTGACAAGGAGCTGCTGCGTAACCTCGAGCGCGATCTGAAACTCACGGTTTTTGGCCAGGATGATGCGATCGACTCGCTGGCCACAGCCATCAAGCTTTCACGTGCTGGATTGAAGGCTCCGGACAAGCCGGTTGGATCGTTCCTTTTTGCCGGGCCTACCGGCGTGGGTAAGACAGAGGCTGCACGCCAGCTGGCTCGAGCGCTGGGCGTCGAGCTGATCCGTTTCGACATGTCCGAGTACATGGAGCGTCACACTGTATCTCGTCTGATCGGTGCGCCTCCGGGATACGTTGGGTTCGACCAGGGTGGCTTGTTGACTGAGGCCATCACCAAGCAGCCGCATTGCGTGCTGTTGCTGGACGAAATCGAAAAGGCGCACCCCGAGGTCTTCAACCTGCTGCTGCAGGTCATGGATCATGGCACGCTCACGGACAATAACGGTCGCAAGGCCGACTTCCGCAACGTGATCATAATCATGACCACCAATGCTGGTGCGGAGACCGCGGCGCGGGCTTCTATCGGTTTTACCTTGCAGGATCATGCCTCTGACGCGATGGAGGTCATCAAGAAGAGCTTTACGCCAGAGTTTCGCAATCGTCTGGATACCATCATCCAGTTCGGCCGTCTGAGTCACGAAGTCATCAAGAGCATCGTCGACAAGTTCTTGATCGAGCTGCAGGCGCAGCTCGAAGACAAGCATGTGACGTTGGAGGTGTCAGATGCTGCGCGCAGCTGGCTGGCGGAGCATGGCTACGATGCGCAGATGGGTGCGCGGCCGATGGCACGGCTTATTCAGGACAAGATCAAGAGGCCGTTGGCCGAGGAGATCCTGTTCGGTGAGCTGGCCGAACATGGTGGCGTGGTTCACATCGATATTCGGGGCGGCGAGCCGTTCTTCGAATTCGAGACCACTGCAGAGCTGGCCTGACCCTTGATGGAATCGAGCGCCCGGCTTCGGCCGGGCGTTTTTCGTTCCGGCATTGCGTGCGTCCGTTTCCGGCTGTTTGCTGCTGCAACAAAAAAGCCCGGCATAAACCGGGCATTTTTCTCGCGGCTCGCTTAGCGGGCGCGGTAGGTGATGCGACCCTTGCTCAGATCGTAGGGGGTCAGTTCCACGCGAACCTTGTCACCGGTAAGAATCCGGATGTAGTTCTTGCGCATCTTTCCGGAGATGTGCGCAGTAACGACGTGCCCGTTTTCCAACTCCACACGAAACATGGTGTTAGGCAGGGTGTCGACGACAGTACCTTCCATTTCGAAGCTGTCTTCTTTCGACATTCAGTAAAGTCCTCGGTGTCCAAATGAGTGACCCGGCGCATGCGTGCGCGGGCAAAAGCGGCAAGCATTGTGCCCGAAATGGGTCGATGAGCCAAGGACTTCAGCTGAGCGTCACCCAGCGCTGGTTGACCAGCAGTTCGATGGGGCGATATTCGGTCTTGTAATTCATCTTCCGGCAGTTCTTGATCCAGTACCCGAGGTACACGGCCTTCAGGCCGAGACGCGCTGCTTCGCCGATCTGCCAGAGAATCGCGTAGCGCCCCAGGCTGCGCCGTTCTTCTTCGGGATCGTAGAAGGTGTAAACGGCGGACAGTCCATTGGGCAGTACATCGGTGACGGCGACTGCGAGCAGTCGTCCATCCAGCCTGAATTCGTAGAATCGACAAAACGGTAGGTCGCGCACGAGGAAGGTATTGAACTGCTCGCGGCTGGGGGGGTACATGTCGCCGTCCGCATGGCGCTTTTCGATGTAGGTCGCGTAGAGCGTGTAGAGCTCCTCGCTGAACGCCGGGCGAACACAACGTACCTGCAGGTCAGCGTTGCGTTTGAGGATTCGTTTCTGTTGCCGGCTGAGCTCTGGCGAGCTTGCCGGAATGCGAGCCGGAATGCAGGCCGAGCACCGCTGGCAATGGGGGCGGTAGAGGTGATCGCCGCTACGCCGGAAGCCCATCTCGGAGAGTTCCGCGTACACCTGCGCGTCCATCGGCTGGCTAGGGTCGAGGAACAGCGTGGTGGCCTGTTCATCGGGCAGATAGCTGCACGCATGGGGCTGTGTGGCGTAGAACTTGAGGCGAGCCAGTGAAGTCATGGTCAACTCTCAGAAATCATGAGCTGAGTGTAGGTCAGCTTGCGGTAGCCGACTAGGCGCGCCAGTCGGCTGCGCTGGGCTGATCCAGATGCTCGGCAAGTGCGGCGGCGAATTGCTCACGCGCAATGCTGCGGGCGCCAAAGCTTTCCAGATGACGTGTCGGCATCTGGCAGTCAATCAGGACAAAACCCCAGTCACGCAGCTGTTCCACCAGTGTGACGAATCCAACCTTGGACGCATCGGTAGCGCGACTGAACATCGACTCGCCGAAAAATAGCTTACCGATTGCCAGTCCGTAGAGTCCGCCGACGAGATGCTGCTCCTGCCAGACTTCTACCGAATGCGCGACACCCATTTCGTGCAACTGAACATAGGCTTGCTGCATCGGTGTGGTGATCCAGGTTCCGTCCGAATAGCTACGAGGCCCGGCACAGCCTTGGATCACGTCGGTAAACGCTTGATCGAAGGTCACCTGAAATTCGGCCTGACGGATGCGCTTGCGCAGGCTGCGCGACACATGCAGTTCGTTCGGGAACAGCACCGTTCGCGGATCGGGAGACCACCACAGCAACGGCTGCCCATCCTGGTACCAGGGAAAGCAGCCGTGGCGATAGGCGGCCAGCAGGCGTTCATGGCTAAGGTCACCCCCAGCAGCCAAAAGGCCGTTGGGTTCTCGCAAAGCCGCTTCGAGAGGGGGGAAGCAGAGATCGTCGCGCTTTAGCCAGGTCAGCATGTCGCCACGCATATGCAGGTAGGAGAGGGCGGGCCGAGGGCCCGCCACTAGATCAGTTGTCGAGGTACTTTTCTGCGTCCAGAGCGGCCATGCAGCCGGCACCGGCCGAGGTGATCGCCTGGCGATAGACGTGATCAGCCACATCACCAGCAGCGAAGACGCCAGGGATGCTGGTGCAGGTGGCATCACCCTCGCCGCCACCTCTAATCTTCAGGTAGCCATCCTTCATTTCCAGCTGGCCCTGGAACAGGTCGGTGTTCGGCTTGTGGCCGATGGCGATGAATACGCCGGCGAGGTCCAGCTTGTTCTCTTCGCCGGTGAGAGTGCTCTTCAAACGGACACCGGTCACGCCGCTGGCATCGCCGAGTACTTCCTCGAGGGTATGGTTCCAGTGCAGGCGGATGTTGCCGTTGGCCGCCTTGTCCATGATCTTGTCCTGCAGGATCTTCTCCGACCGCAGTTTGTCGCGGCGGTGGATCAGGTGGACTTCCTTGGCAATGTTGGACAGGTACAGCGCTTCCTCGACCGCAGTGTTGCCGCCGCCGATCACCGCGACGACCTGGTTGCGATAAAAGAAGCCGTCGCAGGTGGCGCAGGCCGATACACCACGGCCAGCGAACGCCTCTTCAGAGGGCAGGCCGAGGTATTGTGCCGAGGCACCGGTGGCGATGATCAATGCGTCGCAGGTATAGACGCCGCTGTCGCCGCGCAGGGTGAATGGGCGCTGCTGCAACTCTGCGGTATGGATGTGATCGAAGACGATCTCGGTGTCGAAGCGCTCGGCGTGCTTCTGCATGCGGACCATCAGGTCCGGGCCGGTCAGACCTTCGACATCGCCGGGCCAGTTGTCGACTTCGGTGGTGGTGGTCAGCTGACCGCCGGGCTGGATGCCGGTGATCATCAGTGGCTTCAGATTGGCGCGGGCAGCGTATACCGCAGCGGTATATCCGGCCGGGCCGGAGCCGAGGATGATCAGACGCGAATGCTTGACTTCACTCATAAAAAGCCCTCATAAGCCTTTGTTGCAAATAGAGAAGCGTGCTCCAGTCGAGCCGCGTCGGGAAATCGGGCGTTTATGCTACACCGAAGCATCGGCAAAAGCCCAAGCCGCCGCGGAACCTGCATGCCATCGAATCGACAAACCCGTACAATGCCGGGGTTCTGGCTGACTACGGTTCATCGCGCCGCAGGCGCAGGAAAGAAAGCGTTTTGAAGAATTCCTCATCTACCGCGCCGGCAACCGTCTGGCGACAACAATTGCACTATCGCCTCAAGGAAGGCGCGTTGATAGCGCTCGGTGCGCTCTGCGTCTACCTGTGGATGGCGTTGCTTACCTACGACCCGGGCGATCCTGGCTGGACCCACACCAGCAATGTCGATCAGGTCCGCAACGCTGCCGGCCGTGCCGGCGCCTGGTTTGCCGATGTTCTGTTCATGGCGCTGGGCTATTTCGCCTATTTGTTTCCCCTGCTGCTTGGCGTCAAGGCCTGGCAAGTGTTCCGCGCGCGTCATCAGCCCTGGGTGTGGAACGGCTGGCTGTTCTCCTGGCGCCTGATCGGTCTGGTGTTCCTGGTCCTGTCCGGGTCCGCGCTGGCCTATATCCATTTCCAGGCCGCTCCTGGCTTGCCCGCGTCTGCCGGCGGTGCGCTGGGAGAGAGCCTCGGTCAGTTGGCCGTTCTGTCCCTTAACGTACAGGGCAGCACCCTTGCGCTGTTGGCGTTTTTCCTGTTCGGCCTGACGGTGTTCACCGATCTGTCCTGGTTCAAAGTGATGGACATCACCGGCAAGATCACTCTCGACCTCATCGAGCTGATCCAGAGCTTCTTCAGTCGCTGGTGGAGCGCCCGCGCCGAGCGCAAGCAGATGGTCGCCCAGTTGCGAGAAGTCGACGATGTCGTGAGCGAGGTGGCTGCGCCGATGGTGCGCGACCGTCGTGAGCAGGCCAAGGTAAAGGAACGCATCATCGAACGTGACGAGTCCCTGGCCAAGCACATGAGCGAGCGCGACAAGCGTGTGGCTCCGGTGATCGCTCCGCCTGCTCCTGCCAAAGCCGCCGAACCGAGCAAGCGCGTGCTGAAAGAAAAGCAGGCCAACCTGTTTGTCGATCCGCTGATCGAGGGAAGCCTGCCGCCGATCTCGATACTTGATGCTGCCGAGAAACAGCAGAAGCAATACTCGCCTGAGTCGTTGGAAGCGATGTCGCGGCTGCTGGAGATCAAGCTGAAGGAGTTCGGTGTAGAGGTCATCGTCGAGTCGGTACATCCAGGCCCGGTGATCACCCGCTTCGAAATCCAGCCGGCAGCCGGTGTGAAGGTAAGCCGTATCTCCAATCTGGCCAAAGACCTTGCGCGCTCACTGGCAGTGATCAGCGTGCGGGTGGTCGAAGTGATTCCGGGCAAGACCACTGTAGGCATCGAGATTCCCAACGAGGATCGTCAGATCGTGCGCTTCTCCGAGGTGCTGTCTTCGGCCCCCTACGACGACGCCAAATCACCGGTCACCCTGGCACTCGGCCATGATATCGGCGGTAAGCCGGTCATCGCCGACCTGGCGAAGATGCCGCACCTGCTGGTGGCCGGTACCACCGGTTCCGGTAAGTCGGTGGGGGTCAACGCGATGATTTTGTCGATCCTGTTCAAGTCGACGCCGGAAGAGGCGCGGCTGATCATGATCGACCCGAAGATGCTCGAACTGTCGATCTACGAAGGCATTCCGCACCTGCTCTGCCCGGTGGTCACCGACATGAAGGAGGCGGCCAACGCACTGCGCTGGAGCGTCGCCGAGATGGAGCGGCGCTACAAGCTGATGGCCGCGATGGGCGTGCGCAACCTGGCGGGCTTCAACCGCAAGATCAAGGAAGCCGAAGAGGCCGGCACGCCGCTGCACGATCCGCTGTACAAGCGCGAGTCGATGGATGACGAGCCGCCCTATCTGAAGAGCCTGCCGACCATCGTGGTGGTGGTCGACGAATTTGCCGACATGATGATGATCGTCGGCAAGAAGGTCGAAGAGCTGATCGCCCGCATCGCACAGAAGGCTCGCGCAGCCGGCATCCATCTGATCCTGGCCACCCAGCGTCCGTCGGTGGACGTGATCACCGGTCTGATCAAGGCCAACATTCCGACCCGCATGGCGTTCCAGGTATCCAGCAAGATCGACTCGCGCACCATCCTCGACCAGGGCGGCGCCGAGCAGCTGCTTGGCCACGGCGACATGCTCTATCTGCCGCCCGGTACCGGTCTGCCGATCCGGGTACATGGCGCGTTCGTTTCCGATGAGGAAGTGCACCGGGTCGTCGAAGCCTGGAAGGCCCGTGGCGCGCCCGACTACATCGAAGATATTCTGGCCGGCGTCGAAGAGGCGGGCAGCGGCTTCGATGGTGGTAGTGGCGAGGGTAGCGGGGAAGGCAGCGAAGAGGATCCGCTGTACGACGAGGCTGTTCGTTTCGTCACGGAAAGCCGCCGTGCCTCGATTTCCGCCGTGCAACGCAAGCTCAAGATTGGCTACAACCGCGCCGCCCGTATGATCGAAGCCATGGAAATGGCTGGCGTGGTGACATCCATGAACACCAATGGCTCGCGCGAAGTCATCGCGCCGCCGCCTATGCGCGATTGAATCGCTTCGAGGGCTACATGCAATTGATCCGTTTGCTGTGTGCATCTGTCCTGTTGGTTGCCCTGGCCCCGGCTCACGCCGACCAGGCTGCATCCACCAAACGACTGACCGGTCTGCTCAATCAGGCCGAAACCCTGACTGGCCGCTTCTCGCAGCTTTCGCTCGATGGCAGCGGTACCCAGTTGCAGGAGACCTCGGGCGAGCTGGCATTGAAGCGCCCCGGCCAGTTCCGCTGGCACACCGACGCACCGATGGAGCAGCTGCTGGTCTCCAACGGCAAGAAAGTCTGGCTGTATGACCCGGATCTCGAGCAGGTCACCATCCAGGAGCTCGACCAGCGCCTGACTCATACTCCGGCGCTGCTGCTGTCCGGCGACGTTTCCACCATCAGCGAGAACTTCGAGGTTTCCCACAAGGAGGCCGGTGAGGTCGTGGATTTCACGCTCAAGCCCAAGGCCAAGGACACGCTTTTCGATAACCTGCGTCTGTCATTTCGCAACGGAGTGATCAATGACATGCAACTGATCGACAGCGTTGGTCAGCGCACCAATATCCTGTTCATGGGTGTGAAGATGAACCAGCCGCTGAAGGCCGATCTGTTCACCTTCGAAATCCCCGAGGGTGCCGACGTCATCTCCGAGTGACCTACGTCCGGCATATCGTTTTCAGCGGCCTGCGTAATTGCAGGCCGCTGCAATTGAGGTAACCGTCCGCAATGGACCTGTTCAGCCGCGAACCCGTCGCCCAGCCACTTGCCGCGCGTCTGCGCGCAGCCAGCCTCGACGAATACGTCGGGCAGGAGCACCTGCTTGCCCGCGGCAAGCCGTTGCGCGAGGCGCTGGAGCAGGGCGCGCTGCATTCCATGGTGTTCTGGGGCCCGCCCGGGGTCGGCAAGACCACCCTGGCGCGGCTCTTGGCCAAGGTGTCAGACGCCCATTTCGAGACGGTTTCGGCCGTGCTCGCCGGGGTGAAGGAAATCCGCCAGGCAGTGGAGATCGCCAAGCAGCAGGCTGCGCAATATGGCCGGCGGACCATCCTGTTCGTCGATGAGGTGCATCGCTTCAACAAGTCGCAGCAGGATGCCTTTCTGCCTTACGTTGAAGACGGCACGCTGATCTTCATCGGCGCGACCACCGAAAATCCATCCTTCGAACTCAACAATGCGTTGCTCTCGCGGGCCCGCGTCTACGTGCTGAAAAGCCTTGACGAGGCAGCGTTGCGCAAACTGGTCTCCCGTGCGCTGAGCGATCCAAAAGGGCTGGGTGACCTGCACCTCGAATTGCCGGAAGAGAGCTTTCAGATGTTGCTGGCCGCGGCTGACGGCGATGGGCGGCGGCTGCTCAACTTGCTGGAGAACGCCTCCGATCTGGCGGAGCAGGGCGGCACCATCAGTACCGATCTGCTGCAGGATTTGCTGGGTGACAGCCGGCGCCGTTTCGACAAGGGCGGCGAGGCGTTCTACGACCAGATATCCGCACTGCACAAATCGGTACGAGGCTCCAATCCAGACGCGGCACTTTACTGGTTTGCGCGCATGCTCGACGGTGGCTGCGACCCGCTGTACCTGGCCCGGCGCGTCGTACGCATGGCCAGTGAAGAAATCGGCAATGCTGACCCCCGCGCGCTGCCGCTGTGCCTGAATGCCTGGGACGTGCAGGAGCGGCTGGGCAGTCCGGAAGGTGAGCTGGCCGTGGCGCAGGCGATCGTCTATCTCGCCTGCGCGCCGAAAAGCAACGCCGTCTATACCGCGTTCAAGGCAGCGATGCGCGATGCCGCCGAAAATGGTTCGCAGGAAGTGCCGCTGCACCTGCGCAATGCGCCGACCAAACTGATGAAAGAACTCGGCTACGGTAACGAATACCGCTACGCCCATGACGAGCCGGATGCCTATGCCGCGGGCGAGGATTATTTTCCCGAGGCCATGGAGCCGCGTCGCTACTACCATCCTGCTCCGCGCGGGTTGGAGAGCAAGATTCGCGACAAGCTCGAACATCTGGCCCGGCTCGATCGAGAAAGCCCCATACAACGGAGAAAGGGATGATCCGCATGGCGATCGCCGTCGCCTGCGGCGGTGTGGTTGGAACATTGTTGCGCTTTGCCGTCGCCACCTGGGTCAGCACGCAGTGGCCACGGCATTTCTATCTGGCCACCCTGGCGGTGAACCTGCTGGGATGCCTGCTCATCGGCTACCTCTACGCCACTTTTCTCGCGCGACCGGACATTTCGCCTGAGCTGCGTGGCGCGCTGATCATCGGTTTTCTCGGCGCGCTGACGACCTTCTCCAGCTTCTCGCTGGACGCCTTGCGGCTTCTGGAAAGTGGTCAACTGGCTACCGCCTTCGCCTACGTCGGAGGCAGCGTACTCGGTGGCTTGCTGGCAGCCTGGGCGGGCCTCATGCTCGCAAGGTTATGAACCGACGACCGTTCACAGTAAACTTCGCTCCCTCTTCGCCCTTCATCCAAGCTTTCACAGACGAGACCCACCATGCTTGATTCGAAACTGGTACGCACTCAGCTACAGGACGTGGCGGCCCGCCTGGCCACCCGTGGCTACCAGCTGGACGTGGCGCGCATCGAAGCGCTGGAAGCTCAGCGCAAGACCGTGCAGACCCGCACCGAACAACTCCAGGCCGAGCGCAACGCGCGTTCCAAGTCAATCGGCCAGGCCAAGCAGCGCGGTGAGGACATCGCCCCGTTGCTCGCCGATGTGGATCGCATGGGCAGCGAACTCGAATCCGGCAAGCAGGAGCTGGACCGCATCCAGAGCGAGCTGGATCAGCTGATGCTGAGCATTCCCAACCTGCCGCACGAGTCGGTGCCGGTAGGTGCGGACGAGGATGAGAACGTCGAGGTGCGCCGCTGGGGCACGCCGAAGACTTTCGACTTCCCGGTGCAGGATCACGTCGCGCTGGGCGAGCAGCATGGCTGGCTGGACTTCGAAACCGCCGCCAAGCTGTCCGGCGCCCGCTTCGCCCTGATGCGCGGGCCGATTGCCCGCCTGCATCGTGCCCTGGCGCAGTTCATGATCGATCTGCATACCGGTGACCATGGCTATGAAGAAGCCTACACCCCGTACCTCGTGCAGGCACCTGCTCTGCAGGGTACTGGTCAGTTGCCGAAGTTCGAGGAAGATCTGTTCAAGATCAGCCGCGAAGGCGAAGCGGACTTCTACCTGATCCCGACTGCGGAAGTGTCGCTGACCAATATCGTGGCCGGCGAGATTCTCGATGCCAAGCAACTGCCGCTGAAGTTCGTCGCCCACACGCCGTGTTTCCGCAGCGAGGCCGGCGCCTCCGGGCGCGATACCCGCGGCATGATCCGTCAGCACCAGTTCGACAAGGTCGAGATGGTGCAGATCGTCGAGCCGTCGAAGTCTTTCGAGGCGCTGGAAGCGCTGACCGGCAACGCCGAGAAGGTGCTGCAGTTGCTGGAGCTGCCTTACCGTGTGTTGTCACTGTGCACTGGTGACATGGGCTTCGGCGCGACCAAGACCTACGACCTGGAAGTCTGGGTGCCGAGCCAGGACAAGTACCGCGAGATTTCTTCCTGCTCCAACTGCGGTGACTTCCAGGCGCGGCGCATGCAGGCGCGCTATCGCAATCCGGAAACCGGAAAGCCGGAGCTCGTGCACACCCTCAATGGTTCCGGCCTGGCGGTCGGTCGTACTCTGGTCGCCGTACTGGAGAACTACCAGCAGGCTGACGGAAGCGTTGTGGTACCCGACGTGCTGAAACCATACATGGGTGGTATCGAAGTCATTGGCTGAGGCTGAGGCTGAGGCTGAGGCTGAGGCTGAGGCTGAGGCTGAGGCTGCGGCGCTGCGTCATCGCGGCTTGGCATCAGGCCGGATCCTTGATATTCGACAAGGGGCATCGCGGCCGTAATGGCTGTGATGCCCTTACCACCAACGACCCTCCAGGATTCGCCCATGGAATACCTCCCGCTGTTCCACAACCTCAAAGGCCGCACGGTACTGATTGTCGGGGGTGGCGAGATCGCGCTGCGCAAGGCGCGGCTGCTGAGCGAAGCTGGAGCTCGGCTGCGGGTGGTGGCGCCGAGCATCGAGGCGCAACTGGCCGAACTGGTAGAGGCGGGCGATGGCGAATGCCTCGATCGTGGCTATGACCCGCAAGACCTGCAAGGTTGTGTGCTGGCCATCGCTGCCACCGATGACGAGCCGCTGAATGCCGCGGTTTCGCAGCACGCCAACGCGCTGGGCATGCCGGTCAACGTGGTCGACTCGCCGCAGCTGTGCAGCGTGATCTTTCCGGCGATCGTCGACCGCTCGCCGCTGGTGATTGCGGTTTCCAGTGGTGGCGATGCACCGGTGCTGGCGCGGTTGATCCGCGCGCGCATCGAGACCTGGATTCCCGCGGCCTACGGCCAGCTGGCCGGTCTGGCCAAGCAGTTCCGCGCTCAGGTCAAAGCCAAGTTTGCCAACGTTCAGCAGCGGCGGGTGTTCTGGGAGGAAACCTTCCAGGGACCGATCGCCGAACAGGCGTTGGCTGGGTGCAGCGCCGAAGCCGAGCGCCTGCTGGCAGAGAAGCTTGCCGGTGCAGCGCCGCGCGCGCTGGGCGAGGTTTATTTGGTAGGCGCTGGCCCGGGCGATCCTGACCTGCTGACTTTCCGTGCCTTGCGCCTGATGCAGCAGGCTGATGTCGTGCTCTACGATCGCCTGGTGGCGCCAGCGATCATTGACCTGTGCCGGCGCGATGCCGATCGCATCTATGTTGGCAAGCAGCGTTCGGAACACGCGGTGCCGCAGGAGCAGATCAACCAGAAACTGGTGACCCTGGCCAAGGAAGGCAAGCGCGTGCTGCGGCTCAAGGGCGGTGACCCGTTCATCTTTGGCCGCGGTGGTGAGGAGATCGAGGAACTGGCAGCCAACGGTGTGCCGTTCCAGGTCGTGCCGGGTATTACTGCCGCCAGCGGCTGTGCCGCTTATGCCGGCATTCCGCTCACCCACCGAGATCATGCGCAATCGGTGCGTTTCGTCACCGGTCATCTGAAAGACGGCAGCTGCGATCTGCCCTGGGCGGAACTCGCCGCGCCAGCACAGACGCTGGTGTTCTACATGGGCCTGGTGGGCCTGCCGGTGATCTGCCAGCAACTGATAGCCCATGGACGTTCGGCGGATACGCCGGCGGCGCTGGTGCAGCAGGGCACCACCACCAATCAGCGTGTATTCACCGGGACGCTGGAAACCCTCGCCCAGCGTATCGCCCAGGAGCAGGTGCAGGCACCGACGCTGCTGATCGTCGGAGAAGTGGTCCAGCTACGCGAGAAACTGGCCTGGTTCGAGGGCGCCCAGGCGAGCGCCTAGCAAGAGGTCGACGCTATCTGCGCCGCTTCAGCGGCGCAGATAGGCGGTGAAGTCGATGTCCCCGGCAGAAAGGATCGCCTGTACACGATTGTGCACGTTGAGCTTGCGCAGGATTGCCGATACGTGTGCCTTCACCGTGGTCTCGGCGATGTCGAGGTTGTAGGCGATCTGCTTGTTGGATTCACCCTTGGTCATGCGCTCGAGCACAAGCAGCTGCTTGCGCGTCAGCGCCTGCAATAGTTCCGGCGGGATCGATTGCTCGTTGTGATGGGAGTGGCGGCTGCTGGGCTTCTGGCTGCGGATGATGTCCGAAGGAAGGTAGACGTTGCCGTTGAGAATCTGCTCGATGGCGTCGGTCATCTGCGCACGCGGCGAGGATTTGGTGATAAAGCCGACGGCGCCGTAGGTAATGGCCTGCAGCACGATCTGCTTGTCCTGCTCCGCCGAGACGATCACCACCGGAATGGTCGGTGCTTCGTTGCGCAGATTGATCAGGCCGTTGAGGCCGTGCATGCCGGGCATGTTCAGGTCCAGCAGCACCAGATCGAGATCGTCGTGTTCCAGGGTCAGCGCCAGCGCGCTGTCGAGGTCGGCAGTTTCAAGGATTTCGCTGTCGGGGAAGCCGTCGCGAATGACGTTATGGATGGCTTCACGGAACAGCGGATGGTCGTCCGCAATCAGGATCTTGTACAAGGCCGGTCACCTCTTTGTTGTGATTATGGTGGGGGCATGCTGGTCAGGTGATGCTACTCATCGCCAGGCAGAGGCTCCGGAGAAGCAGGGTGCAAGGGCAGGCCCGCCTGTTCCCAACCGTCCACCCCATCGCGATACCAGTACAGTCGTTTGTATCCCAGCGCATGGGCACGCCTGGTGGCGTTCCAGCCGAGCCAGCAGTCCGAGCGGCAGTAGAAAACCAGCGGCCGCTGCAGGTTGCCCTGGCTGACGCGGGCAAGGTTGTTGCTGAAGTAGCTTGCCCATTCGGATTGCAGATTGCCATCGCCGGTGTTCGCCAGCCAGATGCTGCCGGGCAGGTTTGCATGGGGTTCGCTGTCGATGAAACGGCCGGCGAGCCACTGGCTCCGATACACGTCCACCAGCACCACATCGGATTGTTCTTCCAGCAAAGCCTTTAACGCGGCCGTATCCAGAGTCTGTGCACCGTCGATGGAAGGTGGTGTCGGGCTGCGGTACTGCGTCTGGCGATAGCCGTCGGTGGAGAACAGGGCGAGCTGCTCTTCGGCCGCGGCAATCGTGGGCAGGCAGACCCCAGGCAGCGCGGCGATCAGCAAGGGCAGCAGCGACCTGAACATAGTCCGTATTCCATGGCGTTTCGATAGGTCGATTACAGAGCAAAGGGCCTGTCTTTTAAATCCTACGATGGAGGGGAAAATCGGTACCAAAGTAGTAGATCGCTCAGGCTGAGCGGCGCAAGGCCGCATGTTGTGGGTTGAAACTGATTACTGCGAGAAGACTGAACAGCAGGGTCAGTCCGAGGCAAACCATCAGTGCGGTCGGTGCCAGGCGCAGATAAAGCGCATGACGAACCAACTCCACAGCGTGGGTGAAGGGGTTGAGGGTGCAGATCCAGTACAGCCACTCGCTCGCCTCACGCATCTTCCACAGCGGGTAGAGCGCCGACGAGAGAAAGAACATCGGAAAGATCACGAAATTCATCACGCCGGCAAAGTTCTCCAGCTGACGAATTCCGTTGGAGAGTAGCAAACCCAGGGCGCTGAGCAGCAGCGCCACCAGCAGCAGGGCGGGCAGGGCGGCGATCAGCCCAAGCGGTGGAGGCTGTACGCCGTAGAACCAGGCGATGGCGAGAAACGCATAGACCTGCAGCAAGGAGATCAACGCCGTGGCGACGAGCTTGCTGGCCAGCAGAAAGCTGCGCGGCAACGGGCTGGTCAGCAACACGCGCATGCTGCCCATCTCGCGGTCGTAGACCATCGAGAGTGAACCCTGCATGCCGTTGAACAGCAGGATCATACAGGCCAGCCCCGGCACGATGTAGGTTTCGTAGGTGATGTAGGTGTCGTACGGCTCGATGATCGCGATGCCGAGCGCCGCCCGAAAGCCTGCGGCAAAAACCACCAGCCAGAGTAGCGGCCGCACCAGGGCACTGAAGAAGCGCGAGCGCTGTTGCACGAAGCGCAGCCATTCGCGCAGAACGATGCCGCGCAGGCATTCCCAGTAGATGATCATGAACTTTTCCGCCCGGAATCGAGGGGCGCGCGCGTGCAGCGAGCAGCCTCAGGGTTGGAGGCCGGCGTCGCAGACGCCGCGTGCCCGGTTTCGACTGCTCGCGGCGTGCTGTCGAGCAGGGCGCTCTGGTGATCGAGGCCGCTGCCGGTCAGCCGTGCAAAGCTCGCGGCCAGGTCTTCGCCTTCGGTGGCCAAGGTCGCGGCACGCCCCTGAGCCACCAGGCGGCCGCGGTTGAGTATCAGCAGATCGTCGTCGTCTTGGACTTCATCGAGCAGGTGCGTGGTCCACAGCACGCTCATACCCTGCTCCTGGCAGAGCAGGCGTACATGCTGGTTGAGCGCCTGGCGGCTGGCGGGGTCGAGGCCGGCGCTGGCCTCATCGAGTAACAGCAGCTCGGGCCGGTGCAGCAGCGCACGGGCGATTTCCACACGGCGACGGTGACCGCCATTGAGTTCGCGCACCTTGCTGCGTCGCCGCTCGCCGAGCTGCTGGCGCTGCAGTTCCAGCTCGATACGTTCGTTCGCCACGGCCCGCGGCATACCATGCAGCGCGGCGTGGTAGCGCAGGTTCTGTTCGACCGTGAGGTCCAGGTCCAGTGTGCTCTGCTGGAACACCACGCCAAGGCGCGCAAGGGCCTTGCGCGGCGTTTCGCGCAGATCGAAGCCGGCGATACGGATCTGCCCCTGCTGCAGGTCGTACAGGCGGGTCAGCAGCGCAATCAGCGTCGATTTGCCGGCTCCGTTCGGACCAAGCAACGCCGTGAAACGCCCCTGCGCTGCGGTAAAGCTCACCCCATCCAGCGCCAGCCGCTCACCATAGGCGAAGGCGACGTCGCTGACCTCCAGTAAGTTCATGGGCTGACCACCACGCCCCAGGGATAGCGGCCGACCTTGATCGACTTGGTGACCTTGAGCTTGTCGACGTCGATCACCGAGACGTCGCCGCTGACACCGTTGGTGGTCAGCAGCAGGCTCTCGTCAGGGTTGAATGCCATGTGCCAGACACGGCGACCCACTAGCAGGTAGTCGAGCACCTCGTAGGTTTTGGCATCGACTACGGCGATATGATTGGCCGGGCCGAGCGCGACGAAGGCGTACTTGCCGTCGGAGGTAAGCTTGATGCCCACCGGCTGGACCTTGTCCGGGTGCACGCCCTTGATCTTGAACGTCAGCGTCTTGAGGATTTCGCGTTTGTCCACGTCCACCACGCTGACCGTGCCGCCGATCTCGGCCGAGGCCCAGAGCAGCCTGCTGTCCTTGGTGAACTCGACGTGGCGGGGGCGCTGGTCGACCAGGGTGTTGTCGACCAGCTCGTTGGTGCTGGTATCGATCCAGTGCAGCATGTTGGTGGTTTCGCTGGTGTTGACCGCCCACTTGCCGTCCGGGCTCACCCCCATGCCCTCGGGCTCGACGCCGACGTCGATCTGCGCCAGCACTTCTTCCTTGTCGACGTCGACCACGGTCACCAGCGCGTCGTCTTCATTGGAGATATACAGCCACTTGTTGTTCGGGTGCAGGGCGAACTGCTCGGGATCGGCGCCCGACGGCAGCTGCTTGATGATCTGCCGCGTGGCCAGGTCCATCACCTGCACGGTGTCCGAGTCGCTGGCGCAGATGTACAGCAGCTTGTTGTCATGGGAGAGCGTGAGGCCGCGCGGGCGCATGCCGACTTCCAGGGTCTCGACGGTTTCCATCGTGTCCAGGTTGATAACGCTGATGCTGTCGTCTTTCTCGTTGGAGACGTAGGCCGTGGCGGCGGCAGCCGAACCTGCGGCAAGGCTGAGGGCAATGGCAATGGCGATGGCGGAGGCAAGGGCAGTTCTGGGCATGGTTGGGCTCTCTTGTCGTTATTGTGTGATGGGGGCAGTGGTGTCGTTGTGGTCCAGCTGGCGCAGGTATTCTTCGGCTTCTTCCTGGCCGCCGGCGGCTGCTCGCTGCAACCAATGGCGTGCTGCGACGGAATCGGCTTCGACGCCACGCCCTTCGGCCAGAGCGACGCCCCAGTGGTAGCGCGCCAGGCTGACGTAGCTGGCGTCGTCCGGTTGCTCCGCGCCTTTCTTCAGTAGCGCGGCGGATTTGCTCAGATCCGGCTCCATGCCGCTGCCGCTCTCGTACATTTGCGCCAGCGAAATCATCGAGTAGACGTCGTTCCAGCGCGCCACGCAGTCTTCGAAGATGGCTTTGGCGGCATCGAAGTTACCGGTCTTCGCCGTCACGTAGCCGTAGAGACATTTGATGCGCTTGGGGCTGTCGACATAGGCTTCATAGCCCAGCTCGTCGGCGCTGGCGGGCAGAGTGGCAAGGCCGAGCAGGGCGGCAGCAGCGAGACGGATCATGGGCGCACCTCGCTCAGGCGGCAGCTGCTTTCCGGTGCGTCGAAGCCCAGGGTGTCCAGTTCGCTGGTGGGATGCAGAAAGCCGTCCTGCGGCGAGTTCGATACCAGCGCCCGCGGGTGTACCAGCGGGATCGGCTGGCGTAGCTGGCCATTCCACGGGCGGAAGCTCAGCTTGCGGCCCTTGAAACCATCCAGCGGAAGCTCACCGCTAAGCGACAGCTGACGGATTGCTGCGGCGTCCGTGCTGCGCAGGCGAGTGACCGCCGCTGCAAGGCTGCGTACGCCCATCCAAGCGGCGAAATCGCGGTCGTTCATCCAGCGCTTGGCATGCGCCTCGAAGCGTTTCTGCAATTGGGCGGCGCCGTAGGTTTCCACCGTCTTGTGCCAGCCGGTGGCGGTCAGGCCCTGGGTGCCTGCCACCGGGCGAGGCAACCAGGTGTGATATGGCACGTACTCACCGAAGTCGCCACGTTCGTCGGCCACCAGCACCACGTCGTATTCGGCACCCTGGGTGAACAACGGCATCTCGGCCTGGGCGCTGCGGCGTTGGTCGTTATCGAAGCTCCAGGGCTTCTCCACCACGATGCGGTGACCGAAGCGCTTGGCCGCCCGGCGCAAAGCATCGGCATAGGCCTTATCCTCAGCGGTCGGACCGACAATCAGCATCCAGCGATTCCAACGGCGTGCCGCGAGGAACTGGCCGAGCGCATCGGCGAGCATGCTGCGGCTGGGCAGGGTGTGCAGGACATTCGCCAGGCAACTCTGGCTGCGCAGTGCATCGTCGGCACTGCCGGCGTTGATCAGCAGCGCTTCCGGCATGGCGTCCGACAGCTGGCGCAGGGACGCAGCCGGAGCGTTGACCACGAACAGGCGCAGACCGTCGGCGTATTGCTTGCCCGCCTGTTCCAGGAGCTCTTCCGGCGTTTCGCTGGTGGCCGCTTCGAGCACATAGCTGTGCTTGAGAAAACGTCCCGTGCTGTTGCTGTCGGTGATCGCCAGTTCGGCGCCGCGCAGGCCGGCGTCTTCGGGCTCAGGAATGACGTTGGAGAGCACCGGGCCGGTGTCTGGGCGATAACCGAGATAACCGATGCGTATCGCCAGCTCCGTGCTGGCAGCCGCTGCGGCGAACTGCGTGCAGCAAGTGAGGGCGATCAGGAAACCGGCTCGTCGTAATACGTGGCTCATGGGCAGCTCCTGTGACGTTGCAGGCAGCATAGGAACCATGGCAGAGCGGGGGAATATGCAGAAAGTACCAGTCGCTGTGTACCAAGGTCGTAGAAATGACGATGAAAAGGCGGCGCAGGCCCTGCGCCGCCCCGGCCCTTAGCGGACTCGCCTGACCTTGAATCGGCCGACCTGCACGATCATTTGCTGCGCTTGCTGCGTCAGCTCCTGTGCGGCCTGGGTCGATTGCTCGGAGTTGCTGCTGTTGTGGTGCACCACTTCATCAATCTGGCCGATGGCCAGGCTGACCTGTTCGATACCGGATGCCTGCTGGCTCGACGCCGAGGCGATCTCGTCGACCAGCTGCGAAACCTGTGCCGCGCCCTGAACGATCGCTTCCAGCGCCCGTGCCGTGTCGTCGGTGAGCTCCATGCCCTTGATCGTCCGCGCATTGGACTCCTGGATCAGGCGGGTAGAGCGCTGTGCGGCCTCGGCACTGCGGGCTGCCAGCTGCCGGACTTCATCGGCGACCACCGCGAACCCGCGGCCGTGCTCGCCGGCACGGGCCGCCTCGATGGCCGCGTTCAGTGCGAGGAGGTTGGTTTGCGTGGCGATCTCTTCGATTGCCCTGATGATGTTGGTGATATCCAGACCCGACTGGTTGATTTCCTGCATTGCCGCTTTCAGGGTGACCATCAACTCGTTGCCACCGCGGGCCGAATGCTCGGAATCGCGCGAGAGGGCGTTGGCTTCGCTGGCGTATTCGGAGGTCTGGCGAATCTGCGCAGCCATCTGGTTGATGGTGGCGCTGATCTCAGTCACCGCGGAGGCCGATTCCGTTGCGCCGCTGGAAAGATCCTGGCTGAGGCTCGTCACCTGGCCGGCCTTGTCGTTGATCAGCCCTGAGCTCTGCTGGACCTGGGATACCAACTCGTTGAGGTTGTCGACCATTCGCCTGAGCGCAAGCCCGAGCTGGTCGTGCTCCGAGGCCAGACGGACTTCCACCGCCAGGTCGCCCTGGGAGATGCGTTCGGCCACGTGTACCTGCTCCTGCAGGCTGTCGGCCATTCGGTCGAGGCTGGCGGATAGCTGGCCGACTTCGTCCGCGGACTGGTGCGCCAGGCGCTGGGAAAAGTCGCCTTTCTGAATGGCACCGGCCAGCTGCGCGGCTTTGCGAATGGGCAGGGCGACCGAGCGGGAAGAAAACCACAGCGCAAGCACGGCGAGGATCGAGATGAGCACGCCTGCGCCGATCTGCTGCAGCATGCTCCGATCGCTCTTGGCGTCCATCTCGGTCTTCAGCTCGGTGGCCTTGGCCAGCACGATTTCCTTGTTGATCTTCAGCATCATCGACCAGGGTTTGCCGGTACGACCCAGCTCGATAGGCGCGAACACCACGATCGTGCCGTCCGCGTCCAGACGGGCGAGTTCTTCGCCTTTCTGCACGGCGCTCAGGGCGGTCTGCCACTCGTTTGGCAATACCTTCTGGAAGTGCTGGCCAATCAGGTCTGGCGAGCGGCTCTCCGCCACGATCAGCCCCTGGTCACTGATGATCGCCACTTCGCCTCGGCCCTCGAACAGCTTGCCGGATACTTCCTGGCTGATCTTCTGCACGAAGTCGAGGTTGTAGTCGGTGCCCGCCACACCCATGAAGCGGCCATCGACGATGATCGGAACCGAAAGCGTTGCTAGCCATACCTGCTTGCCCTGCACGATGTAGGGCAGCGGGCCAAGCACGCTCTCCCTGAGCGTTTCCCGCGGCCCGATGTACCAGCCGCCCTTGAGTACGCCGTTGGGGTGCTTGTCCATGGTGTCGTACTCGACCAGCGGCTGCACCGCGATCTTGCCGTCTGCGCCCCGCGTCCAGTAGGGCGTGAAGCGACCGGTCTGCTCGTTGTTACCGTTCTGGCCACCAGTGAATAGGAAATCCTGGCCGTCGATTGCGTCCGGCTCCCAGCACGAGTAGGTGCCGTTGAAGTCCGGATAGCTTTTCAGCACGTTGAGCAGAATCGAGTTCACCTCGTCCCGGCCAATCTGCAGCCCACCCGAACCCACTGGGTTCAGCTTGCCGACCGCGAAGGTCGTCGCCATGCCCCGCGCCGCTTCCAGCGCCTCGGTGAACTCGGAGCGGATTTCTCCGGCGTATTTCCCGCCGAGGTGCTGCAGGGTCTGCAAGGCATCTTCCTGCGCCTGCTGACTGACCCGGTCGGACACCATGCCCTGGGTCGAGCTGGCAAGGTAGACGCTTTAGCCAATCAAGATGCCAGCGGTTGCCAGCAGGCATAAGCCGCCGGTGATCGCTATTCGCTGCTGTATGGATTTGAGAGACATCACGGTTCCTACTCCTGATAACGCAAAAGAACCAGCGGTGGCGGGCCCAGGGACGCTGACGGTCTCACTTGGGGCGGCCAAAGATCGGATGATGTCCAATCGGCATCATGCATACCTGGATATGGCGGCCGCGCTAGCAGGAAGTTGATCGATACCTTGGTACTGCGACCTTGGTACTGATTCGGCTCGCTCGGCACCCGGGGTGCGCGCCGTCAGGCTGCCGAAACGGGTGACGCAGCCGGTGTTTGCGCAGATTTGGATCGCCGCCACTGCCATGAAAGAGTCTGGAGCGCCCGATTCAACGGCCCCTGAACGCTACCAAGGTAGGAAGCTGGGCAGGGCTCGGCGCCTTAGGATGGCGACACCGAAAACAATAACGAGCCCATTCCCATGCCCACTTACAAAGCGCTGTTGCTCAACCTGCTGTTCATTGGCAGCCTGGTCGGATTCGATCACAGCCACGCCGCTGGCGACCTGACCCGTCGTACGGAGGCTTTGCCGGATCTGAAGTTCGGTTCCGAGCAGAGCGACTACGCTGTGTCGCAGAAGGAATATCAGCTGGAAACCGGCGTCGCCTACCAGCTCAAGGTCAGCTCCGATGGCCAGAAGGAGTGCGCGTTCCAGGCGCCCGAGTTCGCCCAGTCGATCTATCTGCGCAAGGTCGAGGCCGGTGGTGTGGAGATCAAGGCGATCACGCTGGTCGAGCTGGAGTTCGAGGATGCCGGCGAGGCGGAAATCTTCTTCCTGCCCGTCAAGCCGGGCAGCTACCCGTTCTACTGCAAGGGGCTGCAGAACAAGGGCATGGAAGGCCGGTTCGTAGTCAAGTGAAGCGGACTGGCGCTCGGCGCTGATCACGGGGAGTTGCCGATATGTCCGCACTCTGGCGAATCAATCTGCTGGTCACGTTGCTCTTCACCCTGATCACCATGGTCTGTCTGGCGGTGTTGCTGCGCCAGGCCGCCCACGATGTAAAGCGTGAGCTCGATGCCGCGGCGGCGGTGGTTGGCTATCTCGGCGAGATGGCCGAGCGCGATCCCAACTCGCTGCGCCCGGGCCTGACCGATAGCCTGCGCCACATTCGTGTGCGCAGGCTGGACGCCACTGAATCGATGCCTGTCGGGGTCGATCCAGCGCTCGACAACTGGCTCGGGTCCTGGCTGTACCCAGCCGAACTGTCGTCACCCAGCGTCCTTCAGCTTTCCAACGGCCAGCGGCTGCACATCAGCGTCGATCCGCATGACGAAGTCGAAGAGGTCAGCGATTCGTTGTTGCAGTTGCTTGTGCTGTTCGGCCTGGCGCTGCTGCTCTGCCTGCTGGCGATCCGCTGGGCCGTGCGTCCGGGCATGCGAGTGCTCAGCGAGTTGCTTGGTGCACTGGTGAGCATCGCCGACGGCCGACTCGACACCCGCCTGCCATCGCATCGCTTCGCCGAGTCGCGCAGGCTCGCCGAACGCTTCAATCACATGGCCGCTGCACTCGAAGATGCGAGGGCCGAAAATGAGCAACTGACCCAGGCGCTGCTGGCGCTGCAGGAACGTGAACGCACCCGTCTGGCGCAAGCGCTGCATGACGACCTCGGCCAGTATCTGGCCGGTATCCGTGCCCGGGCCTGTCTGCTGCGCGTCCAGGCTGAGCAGCCCGACGCCGTTCGCGAGACCGCGGCGCACCTTGAGCAGCACAGCCTCGATCTGCAGAACGGCTTTCGCACGCTGGTGCGAGATCTGTATCCGGTGATGCTCGATCACCTGAACCTGGAAGACGCCATCGGGCAACTCGCTGAGCAGTGGCAGAACACTCAAGGTATCCAATGCGATGTCCGGCTTCGTGGAGCTATTCCAGCACTGTCGATGGACGCCAAGGTGCATCTCTATCGCATGGTGCAGGAGGCGCTGACCAATGTGGCGCGGCATGCGCGTGCGACTCGCGTGTGCCTGCATCTGTGTGGGGATAACAACGGGCTGCGCCTGCTGCTGCGAGACGATGGCCATGGGTTGCCGCCGGAACGGCCGGGAGTCGGCCTGCGCTCGATGGTAGAGCACGCGCGCTGTCTGGGTGCCCGGCTGCGTGTGCGCCACCGCGCCGGCAAGGGTTGGGCGCTCTATCTCAAGTTGCCTTTGCAAGGAGCCACGTCATGAAGATTCTGCTGGTGGATGACCACGCGGTAGTGCGTCAGGGCTACGCGAGCCTGCTCAAGGCTTTGCTTCTCGAGGTGACAGTCAGTGAAGCCGCCAGCGGTGAGCAGGCGCTGGAGCAGGTGCAGGAATCGATTCCCAGCCTGGTTGTGCTCGACCTCGGTCTGCCGGGCATCAGTGGGCTGGAAACCTGCCGGCGCCTGCGTCAGCGGTTGCCGCTGATGCCGGTGCTGATCTTCAGCATGCACGACGAGCTGGCACTCGTCCGGCAGGCACTGGATGCTGGCGCCTCCGGCTATCTGACCAAGCGCTGCGCGCCGAACGTGCTGGTGGAGGCGGTGCGCAAGGTGCTTGCCGGGCAGACCTTCATCGAGCAGCCGCTGGCGACCGAGCTGGCCTGCCAGCGCCCTTCGCAGTCGCCGATGAAGGGGCGACTGGCCGATATGACGCCACGTGAAATGGAAATCTTCATCATGCTCGCGCGAGGCATAGGCAATCGGGAGATCGCCGAGCGGCTGTGCATCAGCAGCAAGACCGTCTCGAACCATATGGCCCTGCTGAAAAGCAAGCTGGAGGTCAGCTCCCAGGCCGAGCTCGTGCACCTGGCCATCGACCAGGGCTTGCTCCGCGTCGGTGACCGCATGGTGTGCGAGGCCTGATCGGCCCTCAGCTGTTTCGGCTTCCTGCTGCGCTGCCTCTTTGGGCGATGCAGCGCGACATGTCTGTGTGCTGAAGCCGCAGCACCTCTCCAATTTTTCCCAAGCACCTGCCCGCCTGTAACAGGCGGACGGGGCGCTTGTGCCTTGCGAAAGTCGTGGGCCCGAGCTAGTGCGCTGGTCGTAAGACCAATCTCCATGCGGCCGGGAATTTTTCCCGCTCGAGTCGGGAATTCTTCCCTGTCGGCACCGCGCCGCGGCTCTCGATAATCGCATCTGGCAGGTTGCCAGCATGCGCTTGTCCGCGGTTCTTGCCGCGTCGCGAATGCGGGTGGCCTGGCCAGTCCGATTGGCCAACAAGAACAAGGACCACCCATGCCGTACCAGCTCTGTAGCAGCGCGACGCCCCGACGTACGCTGCTGTCCCTCGCCATCGCCGCGCTGTTGCCGGCGTCCGTTCATGCCGAGCAGACGCTCGATCTCGGCAGCCAGGAGGTGGTCGGTACCACGCCGCTGCCGGGCATCGAGCTGCCAAAGGATCAGGTGCCGTCCAACATCCAGTCGCTGGATGACGAGGACCTGCGGCGGCTCGGCGGCCAGTCGCTGGCCGAGAAACTGCAGCGCGGATTGCCGAGCGTCAACATCAACGAGATCCAGGGCAATCCGTACCAGGCGGACCTCAACTATCGTGGCTTCACCGCCTCGCCGCTGCTCGGTACGCCGCAGGGGCTTTCGGTTTTTCTCGACGGCGTGCGGGTCAATGAAGCGTTCGGCGATGTGGTGCACTGGGATCTGATCCCGAACACCGCCATTGCCAACATGGCCCTGGTGCCGGGCTCGAACCCGCTGTACGGCCTGAACACCCTGGGCGGCGCGCTGGCGCTGGAGACCAAGCGTGGCGATACCCATCCCGGTGGCTCGGCGGAACTCTACGGCGGCTCGTTCGGACGCCAGGGCGGCGCAATCGAACAGGGTGGTAGCCATGAGGAGTTCTCCTGGTACCTGGCCGCCGAAGGCATGGATGAGGACGGCTGGCGTGACCATTCGCCGTCCGAGGTGCGCCAGCTGTTCGGCAAGTTCGCCTGGACTACCGACACCACCGATCTGGCCCTGACGCTGGCGCATGCCGACAACGATCTGATCGGCAACGGCCTTATCCCGGAGGGCATGTACGACCAGCGGCGCGAGTCGATCTTCACCTATCCCGACCAGACCGAGAACCGCAGCCACCTGATGGCCCTGTCCGCCAGCCACTGGTTCAACGACAACGATCGGCTTTCCGGCACGGTCTATCTGCGCCGCACACGTACCGCGACGCTCAATGGCGACGGCAACGATGAGTACGAGGACGAATACGAGGCGTGGGAAGACGGCGGCTTTATCGGCGAAGGGCCGGAAAGCGGCGTGCTGAACCGTACCCGCACCGCGCAACGTGCCTACGGTCTGGCGCTGCAGTGGGCGCGGCATGTAGGTGCGCATCAATTCGCCTTCGGACTGTCCCACGACAACACCCGCGCCAGCTTCCACCAGAGCGAGCAGGGCGGCGAGCTGACCGACGAGCGCGGAATCGCCGCCAACGAAGAGGAGGAACAGGCCAACAGCCTGCTGGGGCGCACCCGTACTTCCAGCCTCTATGCCACCGACACCTGGGCGCTGACCGACGCGCTGCAGCTGACCGGCTCGCTGCGCTACAATCGCACCCGCGTGGTGAACACCGATCGCATGGGCGATGCGCTGAATGGCGACTTCACCTATCGCAAGCTCAATCCCGCGCTGGGTTTTGCCTGGCAGCTACAACCGGCGGTCACAGTCTACGGCGGCTTTTCCCAGGGCAACCGCGCGCCGACGCCAATCGAGCTGGGCTGCGCGGACCCTGCAAACCCATGCAGCCTGCCAAACGCCATGGCGGCCGACCCCTTCCTCGAGCAGGTTGTCACCCGCACGCTGGAGGTCGGTGTACGCGGCGAACTGGCCGGCGGCACCCGCTGGAACCTCGGGGCTTTCCGCAGCGTGAACCATGATGACCTGCTGTTTGTCGGCACGGGCGGTAGCATGGGCTACTTCACCAACTTTGGCCGCACCCGTCGTCAGGGCATCGAACTGGGTCTGGCTGGCGAGCAGGGGCCATTCGACTGGCGGGTGGACTACACCTTCCTGCACGCCACCTTCCGCTCCGGGGCCTGCATCCTGGCCGAGAACAACAGCACCGAAGGCGAGGGCGGCTGCCCGGACGACGAGATTCGCGTGTCCAGCGGTGACTATCTGCCAGGCCTGCCGAAGCACAACCTCAAGCTGGGGCTGAACTGGAATCTCAATGAGCGCCTACGAGTCGGCACCAGCGTCCTGGCGTACTCGTCGCAGTACGTGCGCGGCAACGAGAACAACCGTCATCAGCCCAACGAAGAGGTAGAGGGCAGCGGCAAGCTGCCAGGTTACGCGGTGGTCAACCTCACTGCCGATTACCGCTTCGCCCGTGACTGGACGCTGTTCGGCCGGGTCGACAACCTCTTCGACAAGCGGTACGCCACCGGCGGTGCGTTGGCCGAGAATTCCTTCGTCGGTGCTGGCAACGCTTTCGAGTCGGACCCGGATGAATGGCGCCACGAGCAGTTCATCGCCCCAGGCGCGCCCCGGGCGGGCTGGGTGGGCGTGCGTTATCGCTGGGATGCGCTATAACCGATCAGTCGCAGCAGCACCGAGCATGCCGGGCCTTTGCGCCCGGCATGTTCGCGTCCGGCCTGGCTGCGGTGTTCGGTGTGCTCGCGGTTCAAGGTTCTG
The DNA here is from genome assembly GCA_007713455.1 of Pseudomonas sp. Classification (GTDB taxonomy): domain Bacteria; phylum Pseudomonadota; class Gammaproteobacteria; order Pseudomonadales; family Pseudomonadaceae; genus Stutzerimonas; species Stutzerimonas chloritidismutans. Next base: position 62,754 of record VMRT01000018.1, on the reverse strand, counting down.
ACGTGAAATCGTCACGAGCGATTGCGTATCCTGGCGAGCTTGGCCGATTGGTTGACGGCAGCACAGGAGCACGGATGAACCGCGTCCATCATTACCCCCTCGTCTCGCAACGTGCTGCTGGCGGGTGCCGCTGAGCATGCCGTCACGTCTGCGCATCGTTCTTGCACTCGGCAGTGCACAGACCCTGGCCTGGGGCTCGACCTACTACCTGCCGGCCATTCTCGCCGAACCGATGGCGAGCGAGCTGGGCATTTCCACAGGCAATGTATTCGCTGCATTTTCCCTGGCACTGATCGTCACGGCCGTCCTCGGACCGCTGTCGGGCAAGCGCATCGACCATCATGGCGGGCGCGATGTGCTGGCGCTTTCCAGCATCGTTTTTGCCGTTGGCCTGGCCATGCTCGGCCTGGCCAACGGACCGCTGATGCTCTGGGCCGGCTGGTTGGTGATCGGCATCGGCATGGCGCTCGGCCTTTATGAGTCGGCCTTCTCCACGCTTGCCGGCATCTACGGTCGCGATGCGCGTGGCGCGATCACCGGCATCACCTTGCTCGCCGGCTTCGCCAGTACGGTGTGCTGGCCGATCAGCGGCTGGTTGAACGCCGAATTCGGCTGGCGCGCCACATGCCTCACATGGGCCGGAGCGCATCTGCTGCTCGGGCTGCCGTTGAACCGGTTGCTGATCCCGGTTGGCGTGCAGCCGGCCCCGACCGCGGCAGAGCAAGCGCAGACAAACGACCGCTCGGGTGCTGGATCGACCATGGCGTTGCTGGCCTTCGTCTTCGCCGCCACCTGGTTCACCAGCACGGCGATGGCGGCGCACCTGCCACGTCTGTTGCAGGAGTCCGGGCTGTCAGCGGCCGCGGCCATCGGAATCGCGGCGATGGTCGGGCCGGCCCAGGTCGGGGCGCGCTGCCTGGAGTTCGTTTTGCTGCAGCGCTTCCATCCGCTGATCTCGGCCCGCCTCGCCGCCATTGCCCATCCCATCGGCGCGGCTGGCGTGATGCTGGTGGGTGCGCCTGCGACCACCGCATTCGTGCTTCTGCATGGCGGCGGCAACGGCATTCTGACCATCGCCAAAGGGACCTTGCCGCTGGCGATATTCGGCCCCCATGGCTATGGCCTGCGCCAGGGGCTGCTGATGGTGCCGGCACGTTTCGCCCAAGCATTTTCGCCGCTGGTGTTCGCGCTGCTGATCGACGACTTCGGTACGCGGGCGCTGTGGCTGTCGGCGGCGCTGGGCGTCATGGCGTATGCAGCGCTGACCTTCCTGCAACGCCGGGCGCATGGGCTGGCCTGACTCCTGTTGACTGCCGCCGAAGCCCTGTCAGCGCGGTAGCGCCGCGAGCAGCATCGCCTGCTGCTCTGCGCTCAGGCCGAGGAACACGCACAGCGCGGCGTAGGCGTCGTTGGCCGCGTAGGCCTGCTGTGCCTCGGTCAGCGCGGGATTCGCCCAGTTCGAGGTGGCCACGCTGCGGGATTTTTCGATCCGTGCGTCGAGCACCGCGGCCACCGCACCGCGCAGGCCGACCTGACCCTTCTTGCCCTGATAGCGAAGCACCGAGCCCAGGTCCAGCAGACTGGTCGGCCGGATGCCGAGCTTGCCGTGCAGCCTGGAACGATCCGACTTCAGCCCGAAACCGATCTTCGCCAGCGCGGGCGATTGCAGGATTGCGCTGGCCGCTTCGATGCAGCCGGGCACGCCGATCCTGAACAGGTAGGCCTTTGCCGGGGTGGCGAACTGGATCAGGTGCGGACCGCTGGAGACTTCGCCCACCTTGAAGGTCGGTTTGGATTCGGTATCGAAACCGATGCAGGCAAAGCCCATGATTTCCTCCACCGCCGCGCGAAACTCGTCCGCCGCCGCGGGGGTGACGATGCTCGCCGACGTCAGCCCGTCGAAGCGCGGCAGCCCGTCGACATTCGGATGCTGGCGGATATGAATGATCAGCTTCTGCGTCAAGCTGGCGTCCTCCGAACGCTGATGATCGAGTCAGCCTGCAGCGGTGCCGACTCGGCTGTAGCGCGGCCAGCCCTCATGTGCCGATCTGCTGTGGACAGGCTCGCCATCAGTTCTTCAACTGGCTGGCGAACTGCCCGACCGCGCCGACCACGCGCTGCGCGCCGTCCTGGATCTCGACGATCACCGCGCCGGCCTGGTTGGCGAATTCCAGTCCCTGCTCGGCCTGGTCACGGCTCGCGCTCATGCTGTGCACGGCGGCTTGCGCCAGGTCCTGGTTCTTCTGCACCACGCCGACGATCTCCTCGGCGGCCTTGCTGGTGCGGGCCGCCAGCTGGCGAACCTCGTCGGCCACCACCGCGAAGCCACGGCCCTGATCGCCGGCCCGTGCGGCTTCGATGGCGGCGTTGAGTGCCAGCAGGTTGGTCTGATCGGCAATACCGCTGATGGTCTTGAGGATCGCGCCGATCAGCTGCGACTGCTTGTCCAGCGCCTCGATACCGTCGGAGGCTTCCTGCATCTGCTGGGCGATGCGATGCATCACTTCGACCGTCTGCTGGACCACTTGCGCGCCGCGCTGGGCGCTGAGGTCGGTGTGCTGGGATGTGTCGTAGGCAATCGTTGCGGCCTCGGCCACGGCCATCTCCCGGTTGACCTGGTCGGTGATGACGGTGGCGAACTTGATCACCTTGTACAGCTTGCCGTAGGCATCGAGCACCGGGTTGTAGGATGCCTCGAGCCAGACGGTCTGACCGTGGGCATCGATACGCTTGAAGCGCTCGGCGATGTACTCGCCACGGTTGAGGCTAGCCCAGAATTCGCGATAGGCCGGCGACTCGCTTTCCTCCCGTTCACAGAACATGCGGTGGTGCTTGCCCTTGATCTGCTCGAGGCGGTAGCCCATGCCGTCGAGGAACCGCTGGTTGGCGGTGATGACATGCCCGCCGAGGTCAAACTCGATCACCGCGGTGGAGCGCAACAGCGCGTTGATTACGCTTTCGTGCTCGCGTGAGGTCTCGATGGTGCGGGTCAGGTTGGTGGCGCATAGCGTGAAGTGATGTAACCTGCCATCCGAGCCCGTGATCGGCTGCCAGATCGAACGCAGCCAGGCTTCCTGGCCGTCAGCCTGTAGCAGTCGGTAGGCGCCGCTGATGTGCTCCGCGCGCTGCATGGCGTTCTTGAGGCGTGAGTAGTTCGGTTCGGTACGAAACTGCTGGCTGAAGAAGTCGTCGACGGAGCGGCCGATGAGATCGTCGCGGCGATAGCCCATTTCGCTAAGGAACAGCTCGTTGGCGTGCTGAATGCGTCCTTGCGGGTCCAGTTCCAGGACCATCATCTCCCTGTACAACGAGTTCTTGATCTGCTGATTGATTGCGGCTTCCTCGCGCAATTCAGCCAGTTCCCGTTTCAGGTTCTTGTTGAACATTTATTGGCATCCGGTGAAGGGCAAAACAGCCCAGTCACTTGATCGGCGCCTGAGTCATTTTCCTGAGCTTGCCAGCCAATGGTTTGCTCTATACCGGCGATTGAATTGGCCTATCGGCGGTGGTTTCATTTCTCCCAATCGACCGGGCAGTCCTTGCAGCCTTCCATGTTGGTGCCTTGAAACGTCGCGTAGTGCCGGCGCGCGCCGGTTAGCACCGCTTTACCGAGGTTGGCGTCGTTGAGCTTGGCTTCCTGCAGGTTAGCGTCGGTCAGATCGGCACCCTCGAGATCGGCCTTGCTCAGCCAGGTCATTTCCAGGTCGGCGGCGTGCAGCGTGCTGCCGTGCATCCTGGCGCCACTCATGCGGGCGAACTCAAGGTAGGCGCCAGTGAGGTCGGCTCCCTTGAACTGGGCGGCCTGGGCGAACAGGCCCCAGCCCTGGATGGCGATCAGCCGGGCATCTGTGAAATTGGCCAGGCGCAGGTTGGCCTGTTGCAGGCTGGCGCGGTTAAGCGTGGCACCGGTTAGGTTGGCTTTTTCCAGATTGGCCAGGTCGAGGTTGGCGTGGCGCAGGTTGGCGCCGGAGAGGTTGGCACCGGCGAGGTTGATGCGGCGCAGGTCCTGATTGCTGAGGTCGGCGCCGCGCAGATCGGCGTTGGCACATTGGCTCTCGGGCTGGAGTACGCAGCCGTTGATCGTCAGAGGACCGTCATCCGCGGCGAAGGCGGACGCGCTGGCGAACAGGGCCAGTGGCAGGAGCAAGCGGTTAGGGCTGTTCATGGGAAGTCACCTGGGGCAGGGCAATAGAGAAAAGCGGTCGCGTGGCGTTTCTGGCCTGTCGACGAGAGCGCCAACCCGGAGCCGGCTGGGCCAGACGCGCCGCGCGAGCCGCTGTACGTTGAAAACACGAGGCGTGCCCGCGCGGTGGCGGGCACGGCTCGGCTCATCGCTTGGCGGTCTTCTTCTCCCAATCCGGAAGCTTGAATACCCAGAAGGAACCACCCTGGGCGACCGGCTTGGTCAGTACGGCCATGTCGCCGCCCCACAGTGGCACGGCGCCGCCGTAACCGACCGTCACGCCGATGTACTGCTCGCCGTCCTGCTCCCAGGTCACAGGCGGGGAAATCACGCCGCTGCCAGTCTGGAATTTCCACAGCTCGTCACCGGTTTTGGCATTGAAGGCCTTGAAGTAGCCGTCGCTGGTGCCGGTGAATACCAGGTTGCCCTTGGTCGCCAGCACGCCGGCCCACAGCGGCAGCTTTTCCTTGTGTTCCCACGCCACCTTGCCGGTGGTCGGGTCCATGGCGCGCAGGATGCCGACGTGGTCGTCGTACATGCGCTTGATGCGGAAGCCCTGGCCGAGATAGGCCGAGCCCTTCTTGTAGCTGACTTCCTCGGTCCAGTAGTCCTCTTTCCAGTGGTTGGCCGGTACGTAGAACAGGCCGGTGTCCTGGCTGTAGGCCATGGGGTTCCAGTTCTTGCCGCCGAGGAAGGGTGGGGATACTTCAACCGATTTGCCGTGCTTCTCGCCCGGCTCCGGTTTGGGTGGACGCTGGCCCTCGTTCTCCACCGGGCGACCGGTTTTCAGATCGATATGGCTGGCCCAGGTGATGCCGTCGACGAAGGGGAAAGCGTTCTGCAGCTTGCCGTCCTTGCGGTCGACGACATAGAAGAAACCGTTGCGGTCGGCGTGGGCCGTGGCCTTGACGGTCTTGCCGTTCTTGTCCTTGTAGTCGAACAGCACCAGCTCGTTGTTACCGGAGAAGTCCCAGGCGTCGTTCGGGGTGTGCTGGTAGAACCACTTCACCTCGCCGGTGCTCGGATCGACGCCGACCTGGCCGGAGGTGTAGAGACTGTCGTAGTCCTTCGGGTTGCCGCCATCGCTGGTGCGCTCCCAGCCGTTCCACGGGGCGGGGTTGCCGGCACCGACGATGATGGTGTTGGTTTCCGGGTCGAAGCTCGCACTCTGCCACGGCGCGCCGCCGCCCTGACTCCAGGCTTCCTTCTTGCCGGTCGGGTGGTTGGGGTCGTCCGGCCAGGACGGCGCCTTGATGTCGCCGGTCGGCGTGCTGTCCTTGCCGTTGAGACGGCCCATGTGGCCCTCGACGAAGGGGCGCATCCAGACTTCTTCGCCGGTATCCGGGTCGCGGGCGAACAGTTTGCCGACGATGCCGAACTCGTCACCCGAGCTGCCGTGTACCAGCAGCACCTTGCCGGTCTTGGCGTCTTTGACCAGCGTCGGAGCTCCGGTCATGGTGTAGCCGGCGCCGTGATCGCCGAACTTCTTGTTCCAGACGACCTTGCCGGTGTCCTTGTTCAGCGCCACGACACGGGCGTCGAGGGTGCCGAAGTAGATCTTGTCGCCGTAGATGGCGGCACCGCGGTTGACCACGTCGCAGCACGGGCGGATGTCGTCGGGCAGGCGATGGGCGTAACTCCACAGGCGCTTGCCGGTCTTGGCATCGAGGGCGAAGACGCGCGAATAGGAGCCGGTCACGTAGATCACGCCATCATGGACGATGGCCTGGGATTCCTGGCCGCGCTGTTTCTCGTCACCGAAGGAGAACGACCAGGCCGGGGTCAGCTTGAACACGTTGTCTTCATTGACCTGTGCCAGCGGACTCCAGCGTTGTGCACTGGTGCCCATGCCGTATTGCAGGACGTTCTCGGTGGACAGGTGATCGTTGGCGATGTCTTCCCAGTTGACCGGCTTGGCCTGGGCGGCTGCGGCCAACGCGAGGCTGCCGGTCAGCGCCAGGCATTGCACGGCAATGGCGAGGGGGCGTTTGCTGCCGGGGTGCGATCTTGTTGTCATGGTTGCGATTCCCTTGGTCGATTCGGACGAGGCCGCCGTATGCCGGTGGCCTGGCGATTCGATTATTGGAAGCGCGCCATGGGCGCCGACACGGAAAAGCTCCCGCCGATGCCGGGAATCCTTCCCGAACCCTGCTGATTTAGCCTTGCTACCTCTGGGGGGCGGGAGGCGGTAGCAAAACCCAGTACCAAGGGAGGAGATGCAGGCATCCAAAGCAGGATTCTGCCGATGCACTGACACGGCCAACATGACCACCATGCGCTCCGAGTGGGGCTGCCTTGCACAGGTTCTCGAATAGAGGGTGGTAGTCATGAATAACAAGATCTTTTTGCGCTCACTGCTGGCAGCGGGTGTTCTCGGTATGTCCGGCCTGGTTCTGGCGCATGGCGACGTGACGCCGCAAGCGGTCAACACCAAGGGCCTGCCGCAACTCGGTGAAGAATGGCTGGACGAGAACCCCTATCGTGCGCCCAACGAGCACCACGACCTGGCGGTCGAGATCGGTTCCTCCGCCTACAACCAGAACTGCGCGCGTTGCCACGGTCTGGAAGCCATTTCCGGCGGTATCGCCCCCGACCTGCGTGAGCTGGAAGCCAGCTACGACGGCGACGAGTGGTACAAGGAGCGCGTGATCAATGGCGCGGTCCGTGACGGTGCCGTGTACATGCCGCGCATGGCCGACACCCTCAGCCAGGAAGCGCTGTGGGCGATCCGGACCTATATCGAAAGCGAAGCGGCCAAGCAGTGATGAACGCCGTCCGGCTGGTTCTGTCGCTGTGGCTGGCTCTGTGCTGCGCACTGGCGCAGGCGGACGTGGTCAAGGTACGCGCCTTCGATGACATCATCGAATCCGGCGTGCTCAAGGTGGCGATGTACGAGAACTTCCCGCCGTACAGCTACCAGCAGGATGGCCAGCCGCGCGGTGTCGATGTGGAACTCGCACGCAAGCTCGCCGAGGGGCTGGACCTGAAGCTGGAAGTGCTGTGGGTAACGCCGGACGAAACCCTCGACGACGACCTGCGCAACTTCATCTGGAAGGGCCACTACCTGCGGCCTGGCGTACTGGCAGACGTGATGCTGCGTGTGCCCTACGACCGCGAGTTCGCCTACAAGCGCAACGAGCTGGGTGAAGTGATCAACGAGCTGGTGGTGATGTTCGCGCCCTACCAGCGCGAGCGCTGGCAGACCGCGTATGACGACCGCCGCATCGACGAGGTGCCGAGCGTGGCGGTCTTTCAATATCACCCGATCGGCGTCGAAGTGGACAGCGTGCCCTCGTTCTACCTGTCTTCGGTATTCGAGGGCCGACTGGCGAAGCACACCCACCACTACCCGAGCATCCGCGAGGCATTCGCTGCGCTGCAGCAGGGCGAGGTGGACGCCACCATGGCCATGCGCGCGGAGATCGAGTGGCTGCTCGAGCAGGCCGACGACAAGCACCTGAAGCTCGCCGAGAACGCTTACCCGAACATGGGCAAGCAGGTGTGGGATCTTGGCATGGCGGTGCATGAATCCAACCGGCAGCTGGCCTATGCGCTGGAAGAAGTGCTGGAGCCGCTGATTCTAGAAGGCGAGCTGGAAAAGCTCTACGCCAGCTACGGCTTGAGCTACGAGCTGCCCGGGTTGTACCAGGATGTGGAGAGCGACGTGGCCGGACGCTGACCGGTCGCGCCATGCCGATCCCGCTGCGGATCGCTGTTCGAGGAGTCGACATGAGCGTCCGAGTCTTGCTGCTGCTGATGGTCTTTCACGCGCCGAGCGCCCTGGCGGCGGAGGCCGATCCGCTGCAATCGGTGATGTGGGAATACCACCACAAGGGCTTGCTCAACAGCGAGCCCTATGTGTTCGACGAGCGCGTAAAGGTCCAGGTGCCGCCATTCGCCGAGGATTCGCGACAGGTGCCGGTGCACATCGATGCCAGAGCCCTCGGTGACGAGGTGGTGCGTATCGAGGCCTGGGCCGACCCCAATCCCATTCCACGTATTTTCACCTTCACGCCCGGCGAGCAGGTCGTGCCGCTGGTCGCCATCCGCATACGCGTGGAACAGGCGACACCTATCCGTGCAGCGGTGCTGACCCGTGATGGTGTCTGGCACATCGGTTCGGCCAAGGTCGATGCTGCTGGTGGCGGCTGTACGGCGCCGAGCGTGGTGCGTGCCCAGCCAGGCTGGGAAGACCGCCTCGGTGAGGTCATCGGTGGGCGCTTCGCCCGCGGCGATTTCAGTCGTTTGCGCCTGCAGGTCTCCCATCCGATGGATAACGGCCTGGTCGGCGGCATTCCCGAATTCTTTCTCAACCAGGCCGAGTTGCGCGATGCCGACGGTCAGGTCCTGGCGGAGCTGGAACTGTATCCGGCGGTCGCCGAAAATCCGAGTCTGAGCCTGGAAGTGAAGGGCGCGCAGGACACCCGCCTGTGGCTGCGTGACAACAACGGCAACGAGTTCGAAGCCGCGCTCTGAGCTGACCAGCTCGCGTTCTCTCCGAGAGCCAGCAACCAAGCCAAGGAGGCGTCATGCGCCTGTTGCTCCTGATGTTCGCGTTCTGTCTGACCCTGCCCGCACACGCCGAGCTGCGTTACACGCTGCAGCCGCGGCAGATTGCCGATGACGTGTGGCTGCTGGAAGGCTCGACCGACAACTTCGACAAGGCCAACGGCGGCAATATCGTCAACACCGGCTTCATCGTCACCGCGGCCGGCGTGGTGGTGATCGACAGCGGCCCGTCGCGGCGTTATGGCGAGGCGATGCGCGCGGCTATCGCGAGCGTTACCGATCGTCCGGTCATCAAGCTGCTGCTGACCCATCATCACCCCGACCACGTCCTCGGCAACCAGGCATTTGCCGATGTGCCCATCGCCGCGCTCGCCGGTACGACCGAGCTGTTGCGCGAGCAGGGCAATGCCATGGCCGAGAACATGTACCGCCTGGTAGGTGACTGGATGCGCGGTACGGAGGTGGTGCTGCCATCCGAGACCCTGGCGCCCGGCACGCTGGAGATCGGCGGGCGCTCCCTGCGCCTGCTCGCCCTGCGCGGTCACACCGGTGCCGATCTGGCCATTCTCGACGAACGCAGTGGCGTGCTCTTCGCCGGCGACATCCTGTTCTACCAACGCGCGCTGACGACGCCCAACAGCCCAGGCCTGGATGTCTGGCTGGAAGACCTCGATACCCTAGAGGCGCTGCCCTGGAAACGCCTGGTCGCTGGCCATGGCCCGGTGGCCGATGACGCCGCGCCGTTCGTACAGATGCGCGACTACCTCGGCTGGCTCGACGGCTTGCTGCGGGATGCCGCCAGCGGCGGGGCGGACATGAACGAGGTGATCCAGAGCCCGATTCCCGAGCGCTTCGCCGGCATCAGCCTGACCCGCTATGAGCTGATACGTAGCGTCAGCCATCTGTATCCGCGCTATGAAGCGATGGCGCTGCAGCGCGTCGACGAGTGAAGGCGCGCCCGCGGCGCGCCTATTGGTGTTCCACTCCAGTCGCTGCATCCGGTCACTGCAGCTGTAGCTGATCGCCGCGCTCCTGCTGCCAGTCGTCCAAGCTAGGCGCGGCTTCCTCGCCATCCATGCGATGGATGATGGTGAAGTAGTCCTGCTTGAAGCGGTCCTGCATGATCTCGCTGCGATCGCGAACCCGTACCGCGTAGATGCTCTGGACGTTCTGGTGGTCGAAGTCGCGCCAGTACTGCTCGTCCTTCAGCAGGCTGTAGCGATGGTTCTCCAGCGCGGCGATGACTGCTTCGCTATCCAGTCGGCCCGCCCGCCCCACGGCATCGGCCCACTGCCGGACGATGCCGTAGGCCGACGCCGCGGTGCTGCCGGGGTAGGCCTGATGCAACGCGATGTAGCGCTCAACGAACGCCTGACCGGTTTCGCTTTTCTCGCGCTGCGGTACCCGCCAGGTCCAGGCTTCGGTGCCGATCACGTTTTCCATCACCAGCGGTCCGGCTTGCTCGACGATGCTCTGGTTGAGGTTGGGCGCGATAATCTGCATGCGCTTGCCCAGCTCCAGGGTGTGCGCCAGGCGCATGGTCTGCACCAGATCCTGGCCGAGCAGAACGATCACCAGCACATCCGCATCACTGGCGGCAGCCTTCTGCAGTGCGCTCAGGTAGTCATCGCGGCGGGCACCTCGCGCGGCGATCTTCGAGTAGCCGTGGCGTGCGCGGTCGCGGCTCTTGGTCGCTTCACGCAGGGCCTGCTCCATGCTGTGGCCCCAGGCATCGTCGAGGCTGATGTAGTGATAGCGGCGGTTGGGCATGTGCCAGCTGAGGTACTCGCCGAGTACCCGCGCGCTCATCCAGGCACTGTTGGATTCGCGGAATAGATGCCGATGGCCGTCTCGTCCGGTGATCTCGTTGGCGTAGCCGAGGGTGGGGAAGTACAGCAGTCCGAGTTCGCGTGCGCGCTGGCCGGCGCTCATCGCCTCTTCGCTGTTGGCGCCGCCGAAGATCATCGCTGCGCCCTGTTTGGCGAAACGGTCGACGTTGGCACGCGCCTTTTCCGCGCGCGCGGCCGAATTCAGGCTGACCAGCTCCAGGCGTCGGCCCAGCAAACCACCACCCTGGTTGATCTGGTCGACGGCAAGCAGGGCGCCACGGCGTAGCTCCAGACCTTCGGACTTGTAGTTGCCGGTGCTCGGGTAGTTGAGACCCAGACGGATCGGTTCGGACGCGTGGGCGCTTTGCAAGGTGAAGACGATGAGGGCGATGACCAATGTCGGGCGAAGCATGGCTCTTATCCTTCTGAGCGAGGGGGCGTCCGTTGTAGGGCGTGGGGCGGGCTCAGCGGAATAGTCTTTTCAGGCCATATGGGTGCGACTTTCGGTGCCGCCCGGCATTGACGGCGGGCCGAATCACGCGTCTTTCGTGGCCTGCGGCGGCGTATTGCTACCAAGGGAGGAGGAAAATCGGCACTGCGGGCAATTGTTGGCGAGGCGGTGCAAACCAAGAATCAACAACAGACCGGGAAAATTTCCCGGCATAACAATGAACCCGCAGAGGTAGCCGCAATGAAGCACACCGGTCTTCGCAAGCCCTTCGCCTTGACGGCGCTATGCGCCGCGGTGGCGATGTCCAGCCTGCACGCCTGGGCCGTAACCGACCAGGAAATCCTCAACGACGCCAAATCCACCGATCAGATCGTCACCAACGGTCTGGGTTTGCAGGGCCAGCGCTACAGTACGCTGGACACGTTGAATACCAATAACATCAATCAGTTGCGACCGGTTTGGGGCTTCTCTCTCGGCGGTGAAAAGCAGCGCGGTCAGGAAGCGCAGCCGCTGATCAAGGACGGCGTGATGTACATCACCGGCTCCTACTCGCGTGTATATGCACTGGACGCCCGTACCGGCAAGGAACTGTGGCAGTACGATGCCCGCCTGCCCGACGGCATCATGCCGTGCTGTGACGTGATCAACCGTGGTGTCGCGCTGTATGGCGATCTGGTGATCTTCGGCACCCTCGATGCCAAGCTGGTCGCCCTGAACAAGGACACCGGCAAGGTGGTCTGGAAGAAGACTGTCGCCGACTACAAGGCCGGTTACTCGCTGACCGCCGCGCCGCTGGTGGTGAATGGCAAGCTGATCACCGGCGTCTCCGGTGGTGAGTTCGGCGTGGTCGGCAAGATCGAAGCCTACGACGCGAAGAACGGTGAACTGCTGTGGACCCGTCCGACCGTGGAAGGCCACATGGGTTACGTCTGGAAGGACGGCAAGAAGGTCGAGAGCGGCATCTCCGGCGGCGAAGCCGGCAAGACCTGGCCGGGCGACCTGTGGAAGACCGGCGGTGCAGCTCCATGGCTGGGCGGCTACTACGATCCGGACACCGACTCGCTGCTGTTCGGTACCGGTAACCCGGCGCCGTGGAACTCGCACCTGCGACCTGGCGACAACCTGTACTCGTCCTCGCGTCTGGCGCTGGACCCGAATGACGGCTCGATCAAGTGGCACTTCCAGTCCACCCCGCATGACGGCTGGGACTTCGACGGCGTCAACGAGCTGATCTCCTTCGACTACAAGGACGGCGGCAAGACCATCAAGGCTGCCGGCACCGCAGACCGTAACGGCTTCTTCTACGTGCTAGATCGCACCAACGGCAAGTTCATCCGTGGCTTCCCGTTCGTTGACAAGATCACCTGGGCCAAGGGCCTGGACAAGACTGGCCGTCCGATCTACGACGAAGCCCACCGCCCGGGCAATCCTGCCGACGCGGACAAGGGCAAGTCGGTGTTCGTCGCACCGTCCTTCCTCGGCGGCAAGAACTGGATGCCAATGGCCTACAGCCAGGACACCGGCCTGTTCTACGTGCCGTCCAACGAGTGGGGCATGGACATCTGGAACGAAGGCGTATCCTACAAGAAGGGTGCCGCCTACCTGGGTGCCGGCTTCACCATCAAGCCGCTCAACGACGACTTCATCGGTGTGCTGCGCGCAATCGATCCGAAGACCGGCAAGGAAGTCTGGCGCTACAACAACTACGCTCCGCTGTGGGGCGGCGTGTTGGCCACCAAGGGCAATCTGGTGTTCACCGGCAACCCTGAGGGCTACCTGATGGCCTTCGACGCCAAGACCGGCAAGAAGGTCTACGAGTTCAACACCGGCTCGGGCGTCATCGGTTCTCCGGTCACCTGGGAAATGGATGGCGAGCAGTACGTTTCCGTTCTCTCCGGCTGGGGTGGTGCGGTACCGCTGTGGGGCGGCGAGGTCGCCAAGCGCGTGAAGGACTTCAACCAGGGCGGTATGGTCTGGACCTTCAAGCTGCCGAAGGATCTGGTCGCCAAGCGCTGATCAGCCTGCGTGACGCAAACCCGGCGATCGTCGGGTTTGCGCAAACAGAACCCCGGTCGTCATGGCCGGGGTTTTGTCGTTCTGCCGCCAGGCAAAGGCAGCTCATGCCTGGCGATAGGCGCTGGGGGTAACGCCCACCTCGCGGCGGAATACCTGGGAGAAGTGGCTAGGGCTCGAATAGCCCACTTCCAGCCCGATATCGATGACGCTGCGCTGCGTTTCGATCAGCAGCCGTCGCGCCCGTGCCATGCGCAGGCCGATGAAGTACTGAGACGGCGAAAGCCCGGTGGCTCGTTTGAACATCCGGCTGAAGTGGTACTCGCTCAGCTCGGCGGTTCGTGCCAGCTGAGCAAGACTGAAATCGTCGGCCAACTGCGCATCCATCGCCTCGATGACCCGGCGCAGCTTGTAGGCCGGCAAGGCGTTGCTGCGCCGGACGGCGTCTTGCCGATCCCGATAGTGGCGCACCAGATGCACGGCCAGTGCCTGGGCCAGGCCGCGAACGCAGAGCGGGCTGGGCTGGCGCTGCTCGACCAGCTCGTGGTGCAGTTTCTCCATCAACCAGCGAACCGTGTCGTCGTGGGCGCCGGAGACGTCCCGCAAGGCAACCGCTGTGCTCTGCGGCCCGAGCAGTTCCCGTGCGGCCTGGTCGATGAGCGGCAGGCCGAGATACAGGTGCATCACCTCGAATTGCTCACCTTCCAGCGTCTGCCAGCGCATTTCGTACGGCTCGTGGGTATCGGTCAGGAAGAAGTCGCCGGCCCTGACGGTTGCTGCGCTCCATTGCCCACCCGGCGCACGTTCCTCGACTCGTGCCGCACCGGCCAGTACCAGCACCAGCAGCGGCTCCAACAGTGCTGGTACCTGTATCGGTTCGACGATCGTGCGATGGCTGAACAGCTGCACCACCACGTCCTGCATCGGCGGCTGCTGTGCGGTCGCTCGCGCTTCACCAGGCAGGTAATGGCTCATCGACTGCGGGCAGGTCTGCCCCGCATGGGGCCGTGGCGGGGCTTGTGATGACCGCGGCATGACGTGCTCCTGGCAAACATTTGAAAGCGTTCAGCGCCGAAAGGTTAGCGCAGGACCCTGCGCGCCGGCAGATCACTGCTGCGCGCAAAACCGCAACAGCCAGCGCAAGCGTTCGAAAGCCCGGCCTGCTGCGATGGGAGACAGTTAACCCATCGCGCCTCGTGGCGCAGCCCGAAAGAGAGGAGAGCACCATGACTGATTCGAATCACATCGTCGTTCAGGAAGTTGCAGGCAAGGTCGCGCTGGTCACCGGCGCCGCCAGCGGCATCGGCAGGGCGATTGCCTTGTTGCTGCACGATCGGGGCGCCAAGGTCATCGCCGCCTATACGGCATCCAAAGGCGCGCTGGCGCAGCTGACCCGCACGCTGGCGCTGGAGGCGATCGAGCATGGCATCCGGGTCAACGCCATCGGTGTTGGCGATGTGGTGACCAACATCCTCAACGACGTGGTCGAGGACGGCCCGGGCTTTCTCGCCCAGCATGGCGAAGCCGCACCCATCGGGCGCGCGGCGCAACCGGAGGAGATCGCCGAGATCGTCGCCTTTCTCGCCTCGGAGCGGGCGAGCTTCTTGGTGGGCTCGGTGGTCATGGCCGATGGCGGCATGACGGTTACGGCCGGCTGAGCCACTGCGCAGAAACACGAACCCCGCCAGTAGGCGGGGTTCGGTGCTTACGTAGACGGGCGCGGGATCAGTCTTCCAGCGAGCCCATTGCGGTGGTGTTGAAGCCGCCGTCGACGTAGAGGATCTCACCGCTGATGCCGGAAGCCAGGTCCGAGCAGAGGAAGGCGCCGGCATTGCCGACTTCGTCGATAGTGACGTTGCGACGCATAGGGGTCTGCTTCTCGTTGGCAGCCAGCATCTTGCGGAAGCTGGCGATGCCGGAGGCGGCCAGGGTACGGATCGGGCCGGCAGAGATGCAGTTCACGCGGGTGCCTTCCGGGCCGAGGCTGCCGGCCAGGTAGCGAACGCCGGCTTCCAGGCTGGCCTTGGCCATGCCCATGACGTTGTAGTTCGGCATGGTGCGCTCGGCACCCAGGTAGGAGAGGGTCAGCAGGCTGCCGTTGCGGCCCTTCATCATCTCGCGACCGGCCTTGGCCAGGGCGACGAAGCTGTAGGCGCTGATGTCGTGGGCGATCTTGAAGCCTTCACGGGTGGTGACTTCGGTGAAGTCGCCGTTGAGCTGGTCGCCCGGAGCGAAGCCGACCGAGTGCACGATGCAGTCCAGGCCGTCCCACTTCTTGCTCAGCTCTTCGAATACGCGCGCGATCTCTTCATCGTTGGCGACGTCGCAGGGGAAGCACAGCTCAGGGCTCGAGCCCCAACCAGAAGCGAATTCCTCGACGCGACCCTTGAGCTTGTCGCCCTGGTAGGTGAAAGCCAGTTCTGCACCTTCGCGATGCATGGCGGCGGCGATGCCGGAGGCAATCGAAAGTTTGCTGGCAACGCCGACGATCAGTACGCGCTTACCGGTGAGAAAACCCATGTGCTTGTCCCTCTTCTGGTTGTTCGGCAGTGCCGGGCGCCATGAAGGCGGATTCCAGCAGCTGCTGTGTATACGGATGTTGTGGTGCCGCAAAAATGTCAGCGGCCGCACCTTGTTCCACCACCTGGCCCTGCTTGACCACCATCATCTGGTGGCTCAGCGCCCTGACCACCGCCAGGTCATGGCTGATGAACAGGTAGGTCAGGTTGTACTTGGCCTGCAACGAGCGCAGAAGCTCCACCACCTGTCGCTGCACCGTGCGATCGAGCGCCGAAGTCGGCTCGTCGAGCAGTATCAGCGCCGGCTTCAACACCAGAGCTCGGGCAATGGCAATGCGTTGCCGTTGCCCGCCGGAAAACTCGTGGGGATAGCGATGCCGGGTATCCGGATCAAGGCCAACCTCCACGAGCGCGTCAATGATTGCCTGTTCCTGCTCCTTGGCATTGCCCATCCGGTGGATGTGCAGCCCCTCGCCAACGATCTGCCCAACCGACATACGCGGGCTCAGGCTGCCGAACGGATCCTGAAAGACCACCTGCATCTGCCTTCGCAGCGGCCGGACCTGGCGCTGCGACATGCTTTGCAGCTGCTGGCCCTGAAAGCGGATCTCGCCGCGACTACCCAACAAACGAAGGATAGCTAAACCCAGGGTGGACTTACCTGAGCCGCTCTCACCGACGATACCCAGCGTCTGCCCCTTGGGCAGACTGAAGTTCACACCATCGACTGCCTTGATGTGGTCGACAGTGCGCCGCAGCAGGCCCTTCTTGATAGGGAACCACACCCGCAGGTCGTCCACTTCCAGCAATGGCGCCGCTTCTTCGACCGCCACCGGACCGCCACTGGGCTCGGCCGCGAGCAGTTCCTGGGTATACGGATGCTGAGGTGCGCGGAACAGATCTTCACACAACGCCTGTTCGACGACGCGACCGCGCTGCATGACACATACGCGATGGGCAATGCGCCGAACCAGGTTGAGGTCGTGGCTGATCAGCAGCAGCGCCATGCCCAGGCGTGCCTGCAGTTCCTTGAGCAGTTCGAGGATCTTCAGCTGCACGGTGACGTCGAGTGCTGTGGTCGGTTCGTCGGCGATCAACAGCTCGGGCTCGTTGGCCAGCGCCATGGCGATGACCACCCGTTGCCGCTGGCCGCCCGACAGCTCGTGCGGGTAGGCGCGGATGCGCTTGCGCGGCTCCGGGATACCGACCAGTTCCAGCAACTCCAGGGTGCGAGCGGTTGCGGCTTTGCCGCGCAGG
Source organism: Pseudomonas sp. (assembly GCA_007713455.1). Taxonomy (GTDB): domain Bacteria; phylum Pseudomonadota; class Gammaproteobacteria; order Pseudomonadales; family Pseudomonadaceae; genus Stutzerimonas; species Stutzerimonas chloritidismutans. The sequence continues at coordinate 45,993 of VMRT01000018.1, read as the reverse complement.
CCCTTGTGAATCTCCAGCACCTCGTTGATCTGCTTGCCCACGGTGTGCAGCGGGTTGAGCGAGGTCATCGGCTCCTGGAAGACCATGGCGATGCGATTGCCACGGATTTTACGCATGGCTTTTTCGTCGGCCTTGAGCAGGTCCTGACCGTGGAAGAGGATCTGCCCTTGCGGATGGCGGGCGAGCGGGTAGGGCAGCAGTCGCAGGATGGAATGAGCCGTCACGGACTTGCCCGAGCCGCTTTCCCCGACCAGGGCCAGCGTTTCGCCCTTGCGAATGTCAAACGTCACGCCTTCGACGACACGTTGGACCTGTTCGCCGGTGACGAACTCGACGGCCAGGTCGCGGACCTCGACCAGATTCTCGGCTATCGGTTGTTCGGCCATGTTATTTCCTTGGGTCGAAGGCATCGCGCGCCGCCTCCCCGATAAACACCAGCAGGGTCAGCATGATTGCCAGCACCATGAAGGCGCTGATGCCCAGCCAGGGCGCCTGCAGATTGGCCTTGCCCTGGGCGACCAGTTCACCGAGCGACGGCGAACCTGCCGGCAGACCGAAACCGAGAAAGTCCAGCGCGGTGAGCGTGCCGATGGCGCCGGTGAGGATGAACGGCATGAAGGTCATGGTGGAAACCATGGCGTTCGGCAGGATGTGGCGGAACATGATGGCGCCGTTCTGCATGCCCAGCGCACGAGCGGCGCGCACGTACTCGAGGTTGCGCCCACGGAGGAATTCGGCACGTACCACGTCCACCAGGCTCATCCAGGAAAACAGCAGCATGATGCCCAGCAGCCACCAGAAGTTCGGCTGCACGAAGCTGGCCAGAATGATCAGCAGATAGAGCACCGGCAGCCCGGACCAGATCTCCAGCAGGCGCTGGCCAACCAGGTCGACCCAGCCGCCATAGAAGCCCTGCAGGGCGCCGGCGATAACGCCGATCACCGAGCTGATCAGGGTCAGGGTCAGGGCGAACAGGACCGAGATGCGAAAGCCGTAAATCACCCGGGCGAGTACATCGCGGCCCTGGTCATCGGTGCCCAGCCAGTTCTCCAGTGACGGCGGCGCAGGGGCGGGCACCTGCAGTTCGTAGTTGATGCTCGAATAGTTGAAGGGAATGACCGGCCAGACCATCCAGCCGTCCTTCTCGGCAATCAGTTCCTGGATATAGGGACTCTTATAGTTCGCCTGCAGCGGAAATTCGCCGCCGAAGGCCGTTTCCGGATAACGCTTGAACACCGGGAAGAACCATTCGCCGTCGTAGCCCACCACGATCGGCTTGTCATTGGCGATGATCTCCGCGCCAAGGCTGAGTACGAACAGCGCGAGGAAGATCCACAGCGACCACCAGCCACGCTTGTGTGCCTTGAACAGCGCCAGCCGGCGCTGGTTGAGGGGGGACAACTGCATCTCAGGCCTCCCTGCTTTCGAAATCGATGCGCGGGTCGACCAGGGTGTAGGTCAGGTCGCCGATCAGCTTCACCACCAGTCCGAGCAGGGTGAAGAGGAAGAGGGTGCCGAACACCACCGGATAGTCGCGGTTGATTGCCGCCTCGAAGCTGAGCAGGCCGAGCCCGTCAAGGGAGAAGATCACCTCGATCAGCAGCGAGCCGGTGAAGAACATGCCGATGAAGGCAGACGGAAAGCCGGCGATGATGATCAACATGGCATTGCGGAACACGTGGCCGTAGAGCACGCGATTCTTGCTCAGGCCCTTGGCCCGCGCCGTGATCACGTACTGCTTGTTGATCTCATCGAGAAAGCTGTTCTTGGTCAGCAGCGTCAGGGTGGCGAAGTTGCCGATCACCAGCGCGGTGACGGGCAGGGCCAGGTGCCAGAAGTAGTCGATGATTTTGCCGGCCAGGGTCAGGTCATCGAAGTTGGCCGACGTCAGTCCGCGCAACGGGAACCAGTTCCAGTAACTGCCGCCAGCGAACAGCACGATCAGCAGAATGGCGAACAGGAACGCCGGTATGGCGTAGCCGACGATGATCGCCGAGCTGGTCCAGACGTCGAACTTGCTGCCGTGACGCGTGGCCTTGGCGATGCCCAGCGGGATCGAGGCCAGGTACATGATCAACGTGCTCCACAGACCCAGCGAGATGGAAACCGGCATCTTCTCGATGATCAGGTCGGTCACCTTGGCGTCACGGAAGAAGCTCTCGCCGAAATCCAGCCGCAGATAGTTGCTGAGCATGATCCAGAAGCGCTCTGCGGGTGGTTTGTCGAAGCCGTACAGGCGCTCGATCTCGGCGATCAGCTCGGGGTCCAGACCCTGGCCACCCCGGTAACTGGTGCCGGCGACCGCGACTTCCGAGCCACCGCCAGAGATCCGGCTGGTGGCGCCTTCGAAGCCTTCCAGCTTGGCGATTGCCTGCTCCACCGGGCCGCCAGGTGCGGCCTGGATGATGATGAAATTGATCAGCAGAATGCCGAACAGCGTGGGGATGATCAGCAGCAGTCGGCGAACGATGTAAGCCAGCATGCTTAGCGCTCCGCCTCGACGCTATCAGCCGGGACCGCAGCGCCAGCTTCCTTGGCCTTCTTCGCTTCGACGGGATCGGCGACAGGTGTCGTGACGTCGGGTTTGCGCCACCAGGTCATCAGGCCGATGTCCTGCCGGGGCGTCACCTCTGGATGCGCGAGGTGATTCCAGTACGCCACCCGCCAGGTCTTTATGTGCCAGTTCGGCACCACGTAATGCCCCCAGAGCAGCACACGATCGAGCGCTCGGGTGTAGGTGATCAATTCCTTGCGTGAGTCGGCCCCTATCAAACCTTCCACAAGGCTGTCGACTGCCGGGTCCTTGAGACCGATGAAGTTACGGCTGCCCGGGTTGTCGGCACTCGCCGAGTGCCAGTACTCGCGTTGCTCGTTACCGGGCGAGTTGGATTGGCCGAAGCCACTGACGATCATGTCGTAATCGCGCGAACGCAGGCGGTTGATGTACTGTGAAACATCGACCCGTCGGATTTCCAGTTCGATGCCGAGATCGGCCAGATTGCGCTTGTAGGGCAGCAGCACCCGCTCGAACTCGGCCTGGACCAGCAGGAACTCGAGCTTCACCGGCTTGCCGGCAGCGTCCAGCATGCGGTCGTTCTCGACCTTCCAGCCTGCTTCGGTGAGCAGCCGGTATGCCTTGCGCTGCTGTTCGCGGATCACACCATTGCCTTCGGTACGTGGTAGCTCGAACGGTTTGTCGAACACCTCGGCCGGGATCTTGCCGCGAAGCGGCTCGAGCACCTTCAACTCGTCGTCATTTGGCAAGCCGGATGACGCCAGCTCGGAGTTGTCGAAGTAACTGCGGGTGCGGGTGTAGGCGCCATTGAAAAGCTGGCGATTGGTCCATTCGAAGTCGAACAGGAGCCCGAGGGCTTCACGGACGCGGCGGTCCTCCAGCTGCGGGCGGCGGATATTGAAGATGAAGCCCTGCATTCCCGCAGGGTTCTCGTTCGCAATTTCGTCACGAATGATCCGACCGTCTCTCACCGCTGGTATGTCATAGGCGGTGGCCCAGCTTTTGGCTGTGCGCTCCTCCCAATAATCAAAGTGCCCGGCCTTGAACGCCTGCAAGGCGACGGTGTTGTCGCGGTAGTAATCGAAATTGATGTGATCGAAGTTGTAGAAACCGCGATTCACCGGGAGGTCCTTGCCCCAGTAGTCCGCTACGCGCTCATAGCGGATCGAGCGGCCGGCCTGGACCTTCTCGACGCGGTATGGGCCACTGCCCAGAGGCGGTTCGAGGCTGCCCGAAGTGAATTCCTTTCCTTCCCACCAATGCTTCGGCAACACTGGCATCTGCCCGAGGATCATCGGCAGTTCGCGATTGCCAGCGTGCTTGAAATCGAAGCGCACCCGCCTCGGGCTTTCCGCTGTCACTTTCTCCACATCGGCGTAGTAGGCGCGGTATTGCGGGGCACCCTGGCTCATAAGGGTTTCGAAGGTGAACACCACATCCTCGGCCTTTACCGGCTCGCCGTCATGGAAGCGTGCCTGCGGGCGCAAGTGGAAGCGCACCCAGCTGTTGTTCGGTCCCTTTTCTATCTTTTCCGCGAGCAAGCCGTAGACGGTGAAGGGTTCGTCCAGGCTGTTGGTCGTGAGGGTGTCGTAGATCAGACCGATATCGTCGGCTGCAACGCCCTTGTTGATGAAGGGGTTGAGCGAGTCGAAGCCGCCGAAACCAGCCTGTCGCAACGTCCCGCCCTTGGGAGCGTCGGGGTTGGCATATTCGAAATGCTGGAAATTGGCCGGGTACTTCGGCTTCTCGTCATACAGCGTCAGGGCATGGCGAGGAGCGGCTTCGGCGATAGCAGCGAGGCAGAGCAGCCCCAGCAGCCCGGCGCGGAGCAGCGGATGGCGCGCGCGATCATTCATTTGGTCTTCTCCAGGCTCTTCAGCCACCAGGCGCGCAAACCCAGCGTATAGGGTGGCGTGGTGACGTGGGCGACCCGATTGCGGTACGCCAGGCGGTGGTTACTGATGAACCAGTTCGGAATGGTGTAGTGGTTCCAAAGCAGCACGCGGTCGATTGCGCGGGCGGCGGCGACTTGCTCGTCGCGGGTCTGCGCGGCGAGCAGCTTGTCAATCAGGTCGTCGACGATCGGATTGGCGATGCCGGCATAGTTGCGACCGCCCTTGACGTCGACCTGACTGGAATGAAAGTACAGATACTGCTCGATCCCGGGGCTGAGGCTCTGTGCCAGAGTCATCAGGATCATGTCGTAGTCGTAGTGATCGAGGCGCTGCTTGTACTGGGCACTGTCCACGGTGCGCAGATTGGCTTGAATGCCAATGCGTGCCAGGTTCTCGACGTAGGGTTGGAGGATGCGTTCGAGCCGCGGGTTGACCAGCAGGATCTCGAAGCTCAGCGGTTGTCCGGCGCTGTTCAACAGGCCGGCATCCGAGGCTTTCCAGCCTGCGTCGGCGAGCAGTTTTAGCGCGTGGCGCAAGGTTTCCCGCGGAATCCCGCGGCCTTCGGTCTGCGGAAGCTGGAAGGGCTCGGTGAACAGTTCGGGCGGGAGCTGCTTGCGGTACGGCGAGAGCAACAGCCACTCGCCACCTTCGGGCTTGCCTGTCGCCGTGAAGTCGCTGTTGGGGTAGTAGCTTTCGCTACGGCGGTAGGCGCCGTAGAACAGGGCACGATTGGTCCATTCGAAGTCGAACATCAGGCCGAGCGCTTCGCGCACACGATTGTCGGCGAAGGTCGCGCGGCGCCCGTTCATGAACAGCGCCTGGGTCTGGGTCGGAATTTGGTGGGGAATTTCAGCGCGAATGATGTCGCCGCGCATCACCGCCGGAAACTGGTAGCCATTGGCCCAGTTCTTCGCCTGGTGCTCGATGAAGAAGTCGAACTCGCCGACCTTGAAGGCTTCGAAGGCCACCACGCTATCGCGATAGAACTCGACCGAGACTCGGTTGAAATTGTATTTACCCTGATTGGCCGGCAGCTTGGCGCCCCACCAGTCCCGCACTCGCTCGAAGACTACCTGCCGGCCCGGCTGCACATGCGTGATGCGGTAGGGGCCGCTGCCCAGTGGGGGTTCGAAGGTGGTCGCGCTGAAGTCTCGATTCTTCCAGTAGTGCTGTGGCAGCACAGGCAACTCGCCCAGACGCATGATCAGCAGCGGATTTTTCGGTTGCTCGAATACGAAACGAATGCGATGTCGGTTGAGGATGTCGACCCGCTTCACCCCCTGCAGGTTGGAGCGGTACTGGGGGTGCCCATCCTTTATCAGGGTGCGATAGGAGAAGGCGACGTCATAGGCGGTAATCGGCTTGCCGTCATGAAAGCGGGCTTCCTTGCGCAGGTTGAAAACCACCCAGCTGTAGTTATCGCTGTGCTCCACCGACTCGGCAATCAGACCGTAGCTGGAGGCAGGTTCGTCGCCGGACGGGTCGTAGATGCCGGTGCCGACCATCAGTGGCTCGTTCAGCTCGCTGATGCCGTATTGCAGAAAGCCGGGTGCCGAACTCAGGCTGGTGCCCTTGAAAGTGTAGGGGTTCAGGGTGTCGAACGTCCCGGAGGCCATCAGTTTGATCTGGCCACCCTTCGGCGCGCGCGGATTCACCCAATCGAAGTGGGTGAAGTTGGCCGGATACTTAAGAGTGCCGAACTGCGCATAACCATGGCTTTCGCTGATGGTGGCGAAGGCGGGAAAGCTCAAGGCCAGGCAGGTCAGTAACGGTAGCAGGGCTCGCATCAGATGGGGAATCCGATCCTTGGCGCTTAGGGGCTTCTCGGGCCGGTACAGTAACAGCTTGTATGCGCTGGAAAAAGGCCGGGCAACTCGGGCAAACTGCCGGTCATTTCCCGTAATGGCATTGTGCAGAGGTGACCTCTTGGATGTACGTGCCCAGGGTCTTCAGGCATGGATAGACCGCCTGAATCAATCGGAGCTGCCTGCGCTGGCGTCCGTGGTCAAGGATCTGCAGCGTCTTGCCGTGCATGAACATGCTTCGGTGCAGCAACTGGCCGATGTACTGCTTCGTGATGCCTCGCTGACTTCCAAGGTGCTGAGGGTCGGCAACAGCAGCTATTACAACCCCTCCCAGGAGACCATCAAGACGATTTCTCGGGCCATCGTGATGATGGGCTTCGAGAACGTGCGCCTGATCAGTCTGTCGGTCACGCTGATCGACAGCCTGCTCGAGCGCGCCCCGAGGGAGCAGCTGCTGGAACTGCTGGCCCGTTCGTTTCACGCCGCGGTGCAAGCCCGCAACATCGCCGGCTATGTGCTTTCGCGTCACGAGGAAGAAGTATTCATTGCCGCGCTGCTCTACAACGTGGGCGAGCTGGCGTTCTGGGGCTGCGGTGGAGAGCAGGCAGATGAGCTGGCCCTGCAGCTGACGCAGCCGGGCATCAAGCCTGACGATGCGGTGCAGAGCGTGTTGGGCACCAGCTTCCGGCAGCTCAGCCTGGGTCTGGTCAGAAGCTGGAACCTGGGAGAGTTGACCAGTCTTGCGCACACTCAGGTGGCCAGCAGCGATCCGGCCGCTCGCGCGGTCGCGCTGGGCGTACAGATCAGCGAAGCCGCACTCGGAGGCTGGGAGTGCGAGCGGATGACGTCACTGACCAGGGCCGTGGCCGAGTTCACCGGAGTGGATGAAGCTGATGCGTTGCAGCAGATACTCGCCAGCGCCGATGAAACCGTGCAGGTGGCGACCACATTTGGCGCCAGTCGTCTGGGCCGGCTCATTCCCAGTACCGATCCCGAGCAGATCCGCCTGCAGCAGGTCCAGCGTCAGGCAGCCTTGCTGCAACCGGATCTGTTGCTGATGCAACAGGCGCTGCAGGACCTGGGGCTCATGGCCTCGGGCGGCGGCGATGCCACGTTGATTCTGGATACGCTGCTGAAGGGGCTGCACCGCGGGGTTGGCATGGAACGTGTGATGGTGGCGGTGCTGGCCGATCAGCAGACGCGTTTCAAGGTGCGTTGCGCCGTCGGTGAAGGGACCGAGACCTGGATTCAGGGCTTCGTGCTTCCCGCTGACCAACCCGAGCAGCCGAACGTGTTCAGTTACGCACTGCGCCATCGGCAGTCACTCTGGATGGGCGTGCCGGCAAGTTATAACTTGGCCGACCTGGTGACCCAGCCGCTGCGACAGTGGTTTGGCAATGGCATGTTCTTCATCGCACCGCTGATGGCGGGGACGCGTGAAATAGGTGTGATCTACGGCGATTGCCGGCTTTCGGGGCGGGCGCTAAAACACGAACAGTTCGTCGCGTTTCAGCGCTTTACCCAGCTGACTGGACGCTGTCTGGAGTCCCTGAGCAAGCGTCCGGCTGGGTGAATGGCGGAGGGCTAGTTGGCGAGGTATAGCGTCAGCAGCTGGCCGGGGCGCAGCACGCTGGTGCCTTTCGGGTTCCAGGTCTTCAGGTTGTTCAGCTGGACGTTGAAGCGCTTGGCGATCTGGTACAGCGAGTCGCCTTTCTGCACTTTGTAATAGGTAGGCGAATTTGCCTTGCTCTGCGCTTTGGCGACTGCCGGGCCCTGCAGGAACAGCGCCTGGCCCACTTTGAGCTGGCTGCCGGAGAGCTTGTTCCAGCGCTGCAGGTCGCGTACCGAGACGCGCTGAGCCTTGGCGATGTCCCAGAGATTGTCGCCAGATTTGACCCGGTAGCTGCGCGGCGTGGCGGCCGGCTGACGCGCTACAGCGTGCAGCAACTCCCGCGAAGCGCCGGCATCACCGCTGGTTGGGAGGCTGAGGACCTGCCCGATCCGCAACGTGTCGCTCTTCAACCGGTTCACGTCGCGGATGATGTTGACGGTCAGATGATGACGGTTGGCGATGACGCCCAGGGTGTCCCCTGCGCGCACCTGATACTGCTGCCAGTCGACCAGATCCTGCGGCTTCATCAGCGCCAGGTTGGCTGCCAGCATTTCAGCCTTTTCCATTGGCACCAGCAGCTGCTGCGGACCATCCAGGGTAATTCGGCGGGTGAAGGCAGGATTCAGCTGGTAGAGCTCGTCCTCGTCCAGGTCGGCGAGTTTGGCGACCCGCGCCAGATCCATGCGCTGCTTGAGCGCGATGACTTCGAAGTAGGGCTCGTTGGCGATCGGATTGAGATTGATGCCATAGGCCTCGGGGGCCTGGATCAATTGCGACAGGGCCAGCAGCTTCGGCACGTAGTCGCGGGTTTCCTGCGGCAATGGCAGGTTCCAGTAGTCGGTCGGCAGGCCTAGCTTCTGGTTGCGTTCGATGGCCCGGCTCACGGTGCCTTCACCCGAGTTGTAGGCAGCCAGTGCCAGCAGCCAGTCACCGTTGAACAGGCCGTGCAGGTAGCTCAGATAACGCAGGGCTGCATTGGTCGAGGCGGTGATGTCACGGCGGCCGTCGTACCAGCTTGTCTGCCGAAGATTGAAGTGCCGGCCGGTGGCGGGAATGAACTGCCAGAGCCCGACGGCATGGGCGGGCGAATAGGCGAAGGGATCGTAGGAGCTTTCGATGATCGGCAGCAAAGCCAGTTCCAGCGGCATGTCGCGCTCTTCTAGGCGCTCGACAATGTAGTGGATATAGGGGCTGCCGCGCTCGCTGGCGATTTCGATGGATCTTGGGCGACTGGAGAACAGCAGGCGCTGTTGCTCGATGCGGGGGTTGCTGTCCAGATGCTCTTGAAGCTTGTAACCCTCGCGGATTCGCTCCCAGATGTCCTGGTGTTCGGTGATGACGGGGGTGTCGTTCAGCCAGAAGGGCTCTTGTGCCACAGGCGCCGTGGTGCGGCTTGCCTGATCGCGTGCATCATCACGCACGGCGTTGCTCTGACAGCCCGCTAGGGCGACGCAAACGGCTAGAGCCAACGCCCGACCAGAGGCTGCCAAGGCGTCCGGTTCGAGGCGTTTCTTGGGAGCTGGCGGCATTGGCTGGAATCTTCCCCGGAAACAAAATTCGGGGGATTCTAGGAACGCCCCCTGGCGGGGTCAAGGCTGCATGCCGCGTTTCGGGAACCTGTCGACCTTGTCAGAAGGCGTCCTTCCAGGCGCGCAAAGCCGCGAAAACCGCGACATCGCCGTCTAGCTGGCCGCCGCTGCGCTCGCTTGCCGCATGCTGAACGGCGGCTACACCACAACGCAGAAAAGGGTTGGTCGCGCGCTCGATATCCATTCTGCTTGGCAGGCTGAAGCGGTTCGATTCGCGCAGTTCGGTCACCTTGCGCATGCGTTTTCCAATGACCGGGTTGTCCGGTTCCACTGCCCGGGCAAAGCGCAAATTGCTCAGCGTGTATTCGTGGGTGCAGTAGACGAGGGTGCTATCCGGTGTATCGGCCAGGCGCTGCAGCGAGCGGAACATCTGCTCGGGCGTGCCTTCGAACAGACGCCCGCACCCGGCGGCGAACAGCGTATCGCCACAGAGCAGCCAGGGCTGCACGGGGTCGGCATGGAAATAAGCGATATGGCCAAGCGTGTGGCCAGGGACGGCGATGACCTGCAAGTCCGTCCCGAGTACCTCGAGTTGCTGGCCGTCGCTCAGCGCCTCGTCGCGCGCGGGAATGTTCTCGGCCGCCGGTCCATAAACGCGCGCGCCGGTCTGTGTCTTGAGCCGTTCGACGCCGCCGACGTGGTCGTGATGGTGGTGGGTAATCAGGATGTCACTGAGCTGCCAGTCCGAGTGGTCGCGCAGCCACTTCAGGACTGGCGTGGCATCACCGGGATCGACGGCAGCGCAGCGTTGAGTGGCCTCGTCCAGAAGCAACCAGATGTAGTTGTCGGTGAAGGCGGGCAGGGCTTCGATCTTCAACATGGGCGGGTCGCCAATTGAGTGACAAAGGCGCATCCTAACAGTCCCATGGGAAAGTTGAACCCGAGCGAACTCAGCGCCGCGCAGATCGCGCGGCGAACGGAGCCGAGCGATGAACGATCGACCGTCCACCCAAGGCAGCGACCATTGGCTGTCCATGATCAATGAGGCGTCCGCCTGGTTCGAGGGGCCGCTGGGCCAGCAGCTGCTGGTTCAGGAGAAGCAAGTCCTGACCGAAGAGCTGGCGCGTTGTTTCGGCAGCTATCTGGTGCACAACGGTCCGTTCAGCGGCGAGCCGGTGCAACCACAGAACATCAAACGCAGCGTTCGCCTCGGTGCGCCACTGCCTGGTGTGGAGATTCATTGCGAGGAGCAGGCCTGGCCGCTCGGCGAGCATGCTGCTGATGTCGTGGTGCTGCAGCATGCATTGGATTTCAGCCTGTCGCCCCATGGGTTGTTGCGTGAAGCGGCGCGTGGCGTTCGTCCGGGCGGGCATCTGCTGATCGTCGGTATCAACCCCTGGAGTGCCTGGGGCCTGCGTCATCTGGTCTCGCGCGAGGCGTTTCGGCAGGCGCGTTGCATTCGTCTGTCAAGGGTAGGGGACTGGCTGAACCTGCTGGGATTCGCGCTGGAGAAACGTCGCTTCGGATGCTATTGTCCGCCGCTTTCTTCGAGCGACTGGCAGGCGCGGTTGTCTCGTCTGGAGTCCGTCGGGCAGCAGTTGCAGGCGCCAACTGGCGGTTTCTATCTGCTGGTCGCGCGCAAGTTGATGATCGGCCTGCGGCCCTTGCGCCAGGAGCGCCGCGAACGCATGGGCAAGCTATTGCCGATGCCCGTCGCCAAAGTCAGCCGCCGCGAAGCCGAACAACACCGACTCCCTTGACGCCCCGAGCCTGTCGGCAAACAGAGTAAGCAATCCACATGAGCGACGATTGGGTCGAGATCTACACCGACGGTGCCTGCAAGGGCAATCCCGGCCCAGGCGGCTGGGGGGCGCTACTTATCTATAAGGGCGTCAAGCGTGAGCTCTGGGGCGGCGAGCCCGACACCACCAACAACCGCATGGAGCTCATGGCGGCAATCCGCGGGTTGGCGGAGCTGAAGCGCTCGTGCAAGGTTCGTTTGGTGACCGACTCGCAGTACGTCATGCAGGGCATCAACGACTGGATGCCCAACTGGAAGAAGCGCGGCTGGAAAACGGCGAGCAAGCAGCCGGTGAAGAATGCCGACCTTTGGCAGCAGCTCGACGAGCAGGTCAACCGCCATCAGGTGAGCTGGGAGTGGGTTCGCGGTCATACCGGCCATCCCGGTAACGAGCATGCCGACCTGCTTGCGAATCGCGGCGTAGTACAGGCCAAACGACAACCGATTGTGTAAGTGAGCTAAACGATATGCGCAGCGTAGTGCTGGATACCGAAACGACCGGCATGCCGGTGACCGATGGCCACCGGATCATCGAGATTGGCTGTGTCGAAGTCATCGGCCGCCGCCTGACCGGGCGGCACTACCACGTCTATCTGCAACCTGATCGTGAAGTGGACGAGGGCGCGATTGCCGTTCACGGCATCACCAACGAGTTTCTTGTCGACAAGCCGCGTTTCCGCGACATCGCCGACGAGTTCTTCGAGTTCATCAAGGACGCGCAGCTGGTCATCCACAACGCCGCGTTCGACCTTGGCTTCATCAATAACGAGTTCGCGCTGCTCGGTCAGCAGGAGCGTGCCGAGATCACCGACCACTGCTCGGTGCTCGATACCCTGCTGATGGCTCGGGAGCGTCACCCGGGCCAGCGCAACAGCCTCGACGCCTTGTGCAAACGCTACGGCGTGGACAACTCGGGCCGCGATCTGCACGGCGCTCTGCTCGATGCCGAGATTCTCGCCGACGTCTGGCTGACCATGACCGGCGGGCAGACCAATCTGTCCCTCGCGGGCGATGGTGAAAGTTCCGACGGCGGTCGCCCCCAGCCCACGCCGATCCGCCGGCTACCCGCCGATCGGCCGCGCACTGCGGTGCTGCGCGCTACCGAAGAAGAGGTTGCCGCGCACATGGCGCGAATGGCCGCGATCGAGAAAGCCGCCGGCGCAGCTCCGCTCTGGGCTCAGCTCGAAGTCTGAATGGCTCGGCATTGCCGCCAACTTGCGACGCTGCCTCGCAACCGCTCGTTTCAATGCGCTGTTCCTTTGCTGCGGACGCTTCTACCCTGTAGGTGGATCGTTCGCAGAGAGTGCGCATGTACAAAGACCTGAAATTCCCCATCCTCATCGTTCACCGTGACATAAAGGCCGATACCGTTGCCGGTGAGCGAGTGCGTGGCATCGCTTCCGAACTGGAGCGCGACGGCTTCAATATCCTGCCTACAGCAAGCTCCAACGAGGGACGAATCGTCGCCTCCACGCACCATGGGCTGGCCTGCATCCTGGTTGCGGCAGAAGGCGCCGGTGACAATCAGCGCCTGCTGCACGACGTGGTGGAACTGATCCGCGTCGCTCGTCGCCGCGCGCCGCGTCTGCCGATCTTTGCACTGGGCGAGCAGATCACCATCGAGAATGCGCCTGCCGAGGCAATGGCCGATCTCAACGAGTTGCGTGGCCTGCTTTACCTGTACGAAGACACCGTGCCGTTTCTGGCGCGCCAGGTCGCCCGGGCCGCACGCGGTTATCTAGAGGATCTGCTGCCACCGTTTTTCAGCGCGCTGGTACGCCATACCGGCGAGTCGAACTATTCCTGGCATACGCCGGGACACGGTGGGGGCGTGGCCTACCGCAAGAGTCCGGTCGGCCAGGCGTTCCACCAGTTCTTCGGTGAAAACACCTTGCGCTCGGACCTGTCGGTTTCGGTACCCGAGCTTGGCTCGTTGCTCGATCACACCGGGCCGGTAGCGGCGGCGGAAGCCCGCGCCGCACGCAACTTCGGCGCTGATCACACGTTCTTCGTGATCAATGGCACTTCGACGGCGAACAAGATCGTCTGGCATTCGATGGTCGCACGAGACGATCTGGTGCTGGTGGATCGCAACTGCCACAAATCGATTCTGCACGCCATCATCATGACGGGCGCGATACCGCTGTACATGAGCCCGACGCGCAACGAGCTGGGCATCATCGGCCCGATTCCGCTGGAAGAATTCACCCGCGAGTCCATCCAGGCGAAGATCGCCGCCAACCCGCTGGCGCGTGGCCGGCCGCCGAAGGTCAAGCTGGCGGTGGTGACGAACTCGACCTACGACGGGCTCTGCTACAACGCCAACCTGATCAAGCGCACCCTTGCTGACAACGTAGAAGTGCTGCACTTCGACGAGGCCTGGTACGCCTACGCGGCATTCCACGAGTTCTATGACGGCCGCTACGGCATGGATACGCGGGAGCAGGGCCCGCTGGTGTTCACCACCCACTCGACGCACAAGTTGCTGGCAGCGTTCAGCCAGGCCTCGATGATCCATGTGCTCGACAGCCAGACACGGCAGCTCGACCGCGATCGCTTCAACGAAGCCTTCATGATGCACATCTCCACCTCGCCGCAGTACGGCATCCTCGCATCGCTGGACGTGGCGTCGGCCATGATGGAAGGCCCGGCGGGACGCTCGTTGATTCAAGAGACGTTCGATGAGGCGCTGAGCTTTCGTCGGGCGCTGGCCAACCTGCGCCAGCACATCGATGCCGACGACTGGTGGTTCAGCATCTGGCAGCCACCACTGGTCGACGGCGCCGAGGCGCTGGTGACCCCGGACTGGCTTCTCGAGCCAACGGCTGACTGGCATGGCTTCGGCGATATCGCCGACGATTACGTACTGCTCGACCCAATCAAGGTCACGCTCGTCACTCCGGGCCTTACCGCATCCGGCGCACTGGGTGAAAGTGGCATACCGGCGGCGGTGGTCAGCAAGTTTCTCTGGGAACGTGGTCTGGTGGTGGAAAAAACCGGGCTGTATTCGATGCTGGTGCTGTTCTCCATGGGCATCACCAAGGGCAAGTGGAGCACCCTGCTGACCGAGTTGCTGGAGTTCAAGCGTCACTACGACGCCAATATCCCGCTGGTCGAGGCCCTGCCATCGATTGCGCGCGCCGGTGCAGCGGCCTATGCGGGTATGGGGCTGCGTGTTCTCTGCGATGAGCTGCATGCCTGTTATTGCGAAAACGCCACGGCGCGGGCCATGCGCAGGATGTACACGGCGTTGCCGGAGCCTGCGATGACTCCGGCCCAGGCCTATGACAAGCTGGTTCGCGGCGAGGTCGAAGCGGTGCCGATCGAGGCACTGCAGGGCCGGATTGCGGCGGTCATGCTGGTGCCGTATCCGCCGGGTATCCCGTTGATCATGCCGGGCGAGCGCTTTACCGAAGAGACTCGCTCGATTCTCGATTACCTTCGTTTCGCCCGTGATTTCGCCGAGCGTTTCCCCGGGTTCGATGCCGACGTTCATGGCCTGCAACATGAGGCAGGCGCGGATGGATGTGTGTACACCGTCGACTGTATCCGCGAAGAATGATGCGTCGATGCTCGCCACCGTCTACAACGGCATGAACAGGTCGTCCGGCGGCGTGGTCTGTATCACATCGTCTGCATCGACATTCACTCGTCGTGGTGGCAGTTGTTATAGTTGCCCGCCGTCGTACGGGTTTGCCCGCCACGGCGCTCCCCATGCGCCCTTGCTGTCGAGGATGATAGCGTGACCGAATACAAAGCCTTCCGCGTAGAGTTGGCAGACAAGATTGCCCGCGTCGTGATCAATCGGCCTGAAAAGATCAATGCGATGGACGCTGCGTTCTGGTCGGAAATCATTGATATCTTCAACTGGATCGATGCAACCGACGAAGTGCGCGTAGTCGTCCTCAGTGGCGCCGGTGACCACTTCTCTTCCGGTATAGACCTGCAGATGCTGGCTTCGGTCGGCAGCCAGCTTGGCAACGACGTCGGCCGCAATGCAGAGCAGCTGCGGCGCAAGATCCTCTCTCTGCAGGCATCGTTCAATGCCGTGGACAACTGCCGCAAGCCGGTCATCGCCGCGATCCAGGGTTACTGTCTGGGCGGCGCCATCGATCTGATCTCCGCCTGTGACATGCGTTACAGCACGGCGGACGCGAAATTCTCGATCAAGGAAATCGACATGGGCATGGCGGCCGATGTCGGCACCTTGCAGCGCCTGCCTCGCATCATCGGCGATGGCATGATGCGCGAACTGGCCTTTACCGGCCGCACCATCAGCGGCGAGGAAGCGCGCAGCATCGGGCTGGTCAATCGCACCTATGCCGATCAGCAGATGCTGATGGACGCCGTGCTGGAGCTGGCCCGTGACATCGCCAGCAAATCACCGCTCGCCATTCGCGGCACCAAGGAGATGATCCGTTACATGCGCGATCACCGGGTCGACGATGGTCTCGAGTACATCGCCACCTGGAATGCGGCCATGCTGCAGTCGGCCGACATCAAGGTCGCCATCGCCGCTCATATGAGCAAACAGAAGCCGGACTTTGCCGACTGATGCGTCACCACACGTTTGCGCGGGAGGCGCACTAGGCATGGTTACTGGAGCTACTTCACTCGGTCTGGTACGTGACGAACTGTTCGCCACCATGGAAGAAGCCGAGCAGAGCCTCGAGCATTTCATCATCGACCGCAACAACGGCGGCCTGTTGCAGCAGGCCGTGGAGAACCTCAAGCAGGTGCGCGGCACGCTCAACCTCATCGAGCTGACCGGCGCCGAGTTGCTCGCGCAAGAAATACTGCAGCTGGCTACCGACATCCCGGTCGGCGCCGGCGAGGACCGCGACGTGCAACTCGCCGCGCTGAGCAACGCGCTCTACGTGCTGCGGCGTTATCTGGAAAGCGTCGATGCCAGCCGCCAGGAAATCCCCGAGCTGCTGCTTCCAGCCATCAACGCGCTGCGCCAGGCGTGCGCGCAGCCGCCGTTGCCGGAAAGTTTCTTTTTCAGCGTCCGGCTCGACCATGCCCGTCCTGCGTTGGACGTGCCGGTTCGTTCGGGAGTCGCGCCAGTTGCCGAGGCCCGGCGGCTGCGTCAGATGTATCAGGTCGGGTTGCTCGGCTTCATTCGTGAAGAGAATCTGCCAGCCAGCCTGAAACTCATGGGCCGCGCTTTGACGCGGCTGGATCATCTATTCGTCGAGTCGCCAGGAGGTCGGCTGTGCTGGATCGGCAGCGCCGCTGTCGAATCGCAACTGGACGGCCAGCTATTGCCGCGCAAGTCGCGCAAGCAGCTGTTTTCCCGTCTGGACCGGGAACTCAAGCAGGTCATTGGCAACCCTGCATACGAGGCGCCACGCAGCCTGCTCAAAGAGCTGCTATACGTCGTCGCGCTGGCGGACACCCATGGGCCTATCGCCAGCCAGGTCCGTCAGGTGTTCTCGCTGGGTTCGCTGCCGTTCACCGACCACCTGCTGGAAGATGAATCCCAGCGCCTGGCCGGCCCGGGCCAGGCCGTCATGCGTTCGCTGTCCTCGGCGATCCGTGAGGAACTGGCGAGCCTGAAGGATCTGCTGGATCTGATCGAGCGAGGTACCGCCCAGGCGGAAGCCTACTCGAACCTGCATAACCTGCTCGGGAAGATGGCCAAGACCCTCGGCATGGTTGGCCTTTCATCTGCGGCCAGCACGCTGCAGGCGCAGCTGGGTGACGTGTCTGGCTGGAGCCTGGAGCATGCGCCGGAACCGCATGTCATCCAGCGTCTTGCCGATGCCGTGCTGTATGTCGAGAGCATGGTCGCCAGCCTCGAGCGCGGCGATCGACGCGATAGCAAGCCTCAGGTCGCCCGACCCGGCATGGAAGCGGAAGCCTTTGCCAATCACCAGCTCACCGAAGCGTGCATCGTGGTAATCGATGAGGCGACCGCAGGCCTGGCGCTGGCCAAGCGGGCAATCACCGCTTATCTCGAGTCCAACGGGGAGAAATTGCACCTGGCCAACGTGCCGTTCAGCCTGCAGGCCGTGCGCGGCGGTCTGCGTTTTCTTGAGCAGGAGCGCGCGGCGGACCTGATCGGCGCCTGCGCTGATTTCATTCAAAAGCACATGCTCGAATCGAACCAGATGCCCCCCGAGCAACTGCTGGAAACTCTGGCCGATGCGCTGACCAGCCTGGAGTACTACCTTGAAGGTGGCGCGGTATTGCGACGTGACGACTCGCGCGTGAGCGTGCTTGATCTGGCCAGCGAGAGCGTGCGCGCGCTGGGCATGCCGGTAGCCGCCTGATGAGCTTGCGCTGGCAGGCGGCGCTGCTCGATCCCTTGATGGCTGGGGGCTGGGCGGTGGTGCACTGCCGGCAGCAGTTTCTGCTCGATGGCAACGGTGCGCTCTTTCCGCGGGACTGGCTCAAGCGCCTGGATCTGCCGCTGCTCAGCGAACAGGGTCTGGGGCACTTCGACGGAGAACCGGTGTTTCTTTTCGAACTGGACTTTCCGGCCGATGTGCCAGGCGCGCGCTGGCAGGGCCTGCGCCAGTTCATGCAGGAGGACGATCGCGATCTGTTCCGGCTCCTCGGCTATGCCACGCAGATCGGTACCTGGGTCAGCCAGCATCGTTTCTGTGGCAGCTGTGGCTCGCCCATGCAGGCGCGAGCCGGTGAGCGTGCCATGTACTGTCCAGCCTGTGGAGTTCAGCACTACCCGCGGCTTTCACCGAGCATGATCGTCCTGGTCACCCGTGGAGACGAATTGTTGCTGGCGCGCTCACCGCGTTTCGCGCCTGGTGTCTACAGCACGCTGGCCGGTTATGTTGAGCCGGGTGAGTCGGTGGAGCAGTGCGTCGCGCGCGAGGTAAGAGAGGAAGTCGGTGTGGCCATTCATGCGCCGCAGTACATCGCCAGCCAGGGCTGGCCGTTTCCCCATTCCCTCATGCTCGGGTTCCACGCGGAATATGCCGGTGGCGATATCGTGCTGCAGCCCGAGGAAATCGAGGATGCCCGTTGGTTCGCCATCGACAACCTGCCGGCGTTGCCCGCGCGCCAATCCATCGCCCGCTATCTGATCGAGCTTTATCTGGCCCGTCGGCTAGGCCACCCCGAACCAGTGTTGCCAGGCTAGCCGCAGACTCATCGCCAGTACTACCAGAATGAATACCGGACGGATGAACCGCGAGCCACCGCGGATCGCCGTGCGCGCGCCGAAGTAGGCCCCTGCCATCAAGGCCAGCCCCATCCCAATGCCCAGCACCCAGGCGACGTGGCCGCCGATTATGAATACTGCAAGTGCCATGGCATTGCTGACGAAATTCATCGTCCGCGCCACGCCGCTCGCTCTCAGCAGGTCGAGCGGGTAGAGCAGCATGCTGCTGACCGTCCAGAAGGCGCCGGTTCCCGGGCCGGCTACGCCGTCGTAAAAGCCCAGTGAAAGGCTCTGTGGCCATTGGCGTCTGCGGCCGATGACCACTGCATCGCTGGCTGATTTGGCCGGCATATGGCTGAAGAGCAGATAGATCCCGCAGGCAGAAACCACCAGCGGCAATAGCTGGTTAAGCCAGCTTGCCGGCATGAATTGCGCGACTACTGCGCCAACTGCGGCGCCGATCGCCGTGCCCGTGAGCGCTCGTCGCCACAGGCCCGGCTCGAATAGTCGGCGGCGATAGAAGGTGTAGCTGGCTGTGGCCGAGCCGAATGTGGCGCACAGCTTGTTGGTGCCCAGCACGAGATGCGGTGGTAGGCCGGCAGTCAGCAGGGCAGGAATGGTCAACAACCCGCCGCCCCCGGCGATGGCGTCGATGAACCCGGCAGTGAAAGCTACGGCGACCAGAATCACCAGCGTGGCAGGATCGAGCGCGAGCTCAAGTGCGAAGGGCATGCGGGCCTCAATAGGCAGAACGGCAGCGGAGGATAATGCGACTGGCCACGTCGGCGAAAGAGCTTGCTCGTATGACCGAGATCCACGTCCTGATAGACAAGAGTGTCAGCGCGTGATGGCCGTCCCATGCAGATGCTGGCTGCTCTGATTGCTCCTGCGGATAATGTCGCACCCAATTGAAAGGACGCATGGTTATGCAATATCTCGGGCTTGCGATCGTGATCGCACTGCTGGCTGTGATCGTATTGCTGGTCGCGCTGCGCTTGCTACTGGGGGGGCACTGGCTGATGGGATGGTTGCGCGGGACTTGCGGCTTTTTGGTCCTGTTGTTCGCCGGATTGATTGGCCTGATTGGCTACGACGTCAGCACCTACGCTGCGCTGCCTGACAAGAAGCCGCTGGTCACTGTGAGTTTCCACGCCCAGGGTCCGCAGCGTTACGAAGTCAGCCTGGAACAGGGCAATGAGACGCGAACGGTGATGCTGGAAGGTGATCTATGGCAGCTCGATCTCCATCTACTTCGCTGGAAGAGCCTGGCTGAGCTGATAGGTCTGGAGTCAGGGTATCGACTGGAGCGGCTTTCTGGGCGATATCTCGCCGTGGAGCAACAGAACCTCGCCCGCCATGGTCGCGTTGTACTGAGCGAGAACCCTCTGGGCGTGGATATATGGGACGCGCTTCAGCTCGAGCGCCGCGATCTGCACTTCCTTGAACCGCAGGTGCTTCGTGTCGACTACATGCCAATCGCCGATGGGGCCGTCTATGCCGTGGAACTGGCGCCTACGGGGCTACTGGCGAAACCGGTGAATGCCGCTGCGACCGAGGCACTGAAGAACTGGTAAGCGTGGGCAGACAAAAAAGGGAGCCGCTTGGCTCCCTTTTTTGTGCGGCGAAGGATCAGGCCAGATAACCACCGTCGACGTTCAGTGACACACCGGTGGTGTAGCTGGACGCGTCGCTGGCCAGGTAGAGCACCGCACCGGCCATTTCGCTCGGCTGGGCGACCCTGCTCAACGGGATGTGCTGCAGTGCCATCTCCAGGATGGACTCGTTCTTGACCAGCGCTGAGGCGAATTTGGTATCGGTCAGGCCAGGCAGCAGCGCATTGCAGCGAATCCCGAACTGCGCGCATTCCTTGGCGAAGGCCTTGGTCATGTTTATCACGGCGCCCTTGGTGATCGAGTAGATGCCCTGGAAGTTGCCGGGTGTCACACCGTTGATGGAAGCGACGTTGATGATGCTGCCGCCGCCGTGCTCGCGCATCAGCTTGCCGGCTTCGATGGACATGTAGAAGTAGCCGCGGATATTCACGTCGACGGTTTTCTGGAAGGCCGAAACATCGGTATCCAGCACGTGGCAGAACTGGGGATTGGTCGCCGCATTGTTGACCAGGATATCGAGGCGGCCGAACTGTTCGCGGATCTGGGCAAACACTGACTGGATCTGTTCCATCTCGCCGATGTGGCAGGCGACCGGGGTGGCCTTGCCGCCTTCAGCGATGATCGCGTCGGCTACCGCCTGGCAGCCTTCGATCTTGCGGCTGGATACGATCACATGGGCGCCTTGCTGCGCGAGCAGTTTGGCGATGGCTTCGCCGATACCGCGGCTGGCGCCGGAAACGAAGGCGATCTTGCCGTCTAGGTCGAACAGGGTTGTCTTGGACATGGTCGTTCCTCTTTTCTTGTTCGGTCCTGTGGCGTGCCACAGGGTTTGGATAGCTTCAGAGCGTCGATTGCCCGATCACTTGCAGCGCCTTGTGTTCGAGCAACTTGTTCATGTGGATGAATGAGGCGAAACGCTGGTCCTGGGTCTGACCGTGATAGAAGCGGTAGTAGATCTGCTGAACGATTCCAGCCAGGCGAAACAGGCCATAGGTGTAGTAGAAGTCGATGCAGGGAATCTCGATGCCGGCTCGTTGCGCGTAGTAATCGACGAAGCCCTGCCGGGTATGCATGCCGGGCAGATGACTCGGTTGGCGACGCATTGCCTGCATTGGCTGGGGATCAGCGGCTTCGATCCAGTAGGCCAGCGTATTGCCCAGATCCATCAGCGGATCGCCGATGGTGGTCATTTCCCAGTCCAGTACGCCGATGATCTCCATCGGGTTGTCCGGGTTGAGGATGACGTTGTCGAAACGGTAGTCGTTGTGAATGATTCCCGGCTTAGGGTGATCCGCCGGCATCTTGTCCTTCAGCCAGGCCTTCACCGCCTCCCAGGCGGGCGCATCGGGAGTGATGGCGCGTTCGTAGCGCTCGCTCCAACCCTCGATCTGGCGCTTCACGTAGCCTTCCGGCTTGCCCAGGTCGCCGAGGCCGCAGGCCTGATAGTCGACATTGTGCAAGTCGACGAACTTGTCGATGAAGCTCTCGCAGAGGGCACGGGTCTGGCCTTCATCGAGGCTCAGTTCCGGCGGCAGCTCCGAGCGCAGGATGATGCCGTTGACGCGCTCCATCACGTAGAACTCCGCGCCTATCACTGAATCATCGGTGCAGTACACGTACGCCTTCGGGCAGTAGGGAAAGCCTTCGTTGAGCTGATTGAGAATGCGAAATTCGCGGCCCATGTCGTGGGCTGATTTGGCTTTGTGTCCGAAGGGAGGGCGGCGCAAGACCAGATCGCGATCGGGGTACTGCAGCAGGTAGGTCAGATTCGATGCGCCGCCGGGAAACTGGGAAATCTGCGGTGTACCGTTCAGGCCAGGGATATGCGCCTTCAAGTATTGGTCGATGATATCGACCGGCAACTCCTCGCCTGCACGGACGCGGGTGGTTTGATCTGTAAGCGCCATTGTTATCCCTTCTACTTATGTTCGGTGCCCAAGATGATTCAGTAATCTAATGCTCAAGGTTGCGTAGACCAAGCGATGCGCGCTGTTATTGGCCGGAGTGTTGCTGGTTAATCAAGCTCCCTGATTCGTCCGCGTATGAATCGCTGGCATAAAAAAACCGAAGTCTGAGACTTCGGTTCCTTTGCATCTCAGCAATCAGCTTTCGCCTCAGGCTGGGAACAGTTCGCTGAGCTTCATGGCCAGCATCATGTCGCCATCGGCGCGCAGCTTGCCGGCCATGAAGGCCTGCATGCCGTCGGTTTCGCCGCTAACGATGCCCTGCATGGTTTCGCTGTCCATGATCAGAGTGACGTTGGCGTCGCTGGAATCGCCCTGCTGCAGATCGCAGGTACCATCCTTGACCACCAGGTAGTAGTTTTCGGCATCAGTGATGTTGAACTGGAAGACCAGATCCAGGCCGGCAGCGGCGCTGGGGTTGAACTTCGACTGCATGCCTTTGAAAGTCTCGGCGACGTTGCTCATGAGGGTTTCCTTTTTGGTCGTTATGGGTACACGCAGCTTTTGGCCGCTTGGGGCTGGGCTCATCTATGGGTGACGAGCTCCGGATTCTTCAGGAGTTGCAGGTGCGCATGGCTGTTGAACGAAGCCAGCGCGACATCCCGATCACGAAATTTCAACAGGCTGAGCGAGGTGTTGACGATCTGCCAGTTCATCTCGAACGCCTTGATCGGCGGCACGCCTATGATCAGTTGCAGCAGCGCGGTGATAGTTCCACCGGAGGTGAAGATGGCGATACGGTCGCGTTTGCCGGCTTGATCGAGAACGCGCTCAAGACCACCACGTACACGGTCGAGAAAGTGCTGCCAGCTCTCCAGGTCGTCCTTCTCATGTTCACCGGATATCCAGCGATGCACTACATGGGTGAACAGGCGCTGAAAGTCGGCACGATGATCGGCGGCGTTGCGCAGGATGTGCATCGCATTCGGCTCCACCTGGAGCAGGTCAGGAAGATGCGCGCGGATAACCGCATCGGCGTGAAACTCATTGAAGGCAGCATCGACTTCAAGCTCAGGCTGAGCGCCTAGCCTCGCCAGCGTGGCGCGGGCGGTATTCTGCTGGCGTTCCAGCTCGCCGCTCAGGCATCTATCGAAAGACACATCGAGTTGCGCCAGGTAGTCACCCAAGGCTTCGGACTGGCGATATCCCAGCGGGGACAGCACGTCGTAGTTTTCTGCGCCGAAAGACGCCTGACCATGCCTGATCAGGTAGATACTGCCCATGCTGCTGCTCCGGCCGGCACTGTTTTTCGCGAGGGTAGGGACATCGTCCAGGAGTGTCAACGATAATTCGAACGTTTGTTTGAATCGCTCGCGCTGGCTCCGCCACAGGCCCGCCGGTATGCTGGCGGCATGCCGCCGAAGGTAGTTTGTCGGCGACCGGAACTCATCGAGGGGGATACGTGGAATTTCTTGTCGACTATGCCAGCTTCCTGGCAAAGACTGTCACGTTGGTCGTGGCGATCGTGATCGTGCTCATCGCGCTGGCTTCGATGCGGCGGGGACGCAGCAAACAGAGTGGTGGGCACCTCGAGGTGCACAAGCTCAACGAATTCTACAAATCCATGCGTGAGCGCCTGGAGCAGGCCGTAATGGAGAAGGACGCGTTCAAGGCATTGCGCAAGCGCGAAGCGAAGGCGGCCAAGCAGAACAGGAAGGCCGAGTCTCCAGCTCGAGTCTTCGTTCTCGATTTCGATGGCGATATTCGCGCGTCTGCAGTAGACAACCTGCGCCACGAGATCACAGCATTGCTGACCATGGCGACGCCGCAGGATGAGGTGGTGTTGCGCCTGGAAAGTGGTGGCGGCATGGTCCATGGCTATGGCCTGGCTGCCTCGCAGCTGGTGCGCATTCGTGATGCCGGCGTGCCTCTGACCGTCTGTGTCGACAAGGTCGCAGCCAGTGGCGGCTACATGATGGCCTGTATCGGCAATCGCATCCTCACCGCACCGTTCGCCATCCTCGGTTCCATTGGCGTGGTGGCACAGCTGCCGAATGTGCATCGACTGCTGAAGAAGCACGATGTCGATTTCGAAGTGCTGACCGCTGGCGAGTACAAGCGCACGTTGACCGTGTTCGGCGAGAACACCGAGAAGGGCCGCGAGAAGTTCCAGGAAGACCTGGAGACGACCCACGAGCTGTTCAAGAACTTCGTCGCGCGTTACCGGCAGAACCTGTCGATAGATGATGTGGCGACGGGAGAGGTGTGGCTGGGCATTGCCGCGTTGGGCAAGCATCTGGCGGACGAGCTCAAGACCAGCGATCAGTATCTCGCCGAGCGCGCTCAGGAAGCGGAACTGTTCCAGTTGCATTACATACAGAAGAAAAGCTTGCCCGAGCGCTTCGGCATGGCGGCCAGTACGGTTATGGAGCACGGCTTGCTGAAAGGCTGGAGCCGGCTGAACGAACAACGTTTTTGGCAATGACAAGGGGAACCGCATGAGCAGCTTCAAGGCACTACAAGTCAGCGAGACGACCGAGGGTCGTTTCGAAACCCGTATCGTCGAACGTACTACCGACGAGCTGCCAGCCGGTGAGGTACTCATTCGGGTGCATTACTCCTCGCTGAACTTCAAGGATGCGCTATCGGCGAGCGGCAATCGCGGCGTGACCCGCTCATTTCCCCATACGCCAGGCATCGACGCCGCGGGTGTCGTGGCTTCGTCCAGCGTCGGTGAGTTCGCCGAAGGCGATGAGGTGATTGTCACGGGCTACGACCTGGGCATGAACACCGCCGGTGGCTTCGGCCAGTACATCCGCGTTCCGGCGGCCTGGGTGATCAAGCGCCCGCAGGGGCTTTCGTTGCGCGAGGCTATGATCCTCGGCACGGCCGGGCTGACCGCGGCCCTCTGCGTCGACAAGCTGGAACAGGCGGGTCTTGAGCCAGGCGAAGCGCCCGTGCTGGTCACTGGCGCGACGGGTGGCGTTGGCAGCATAGCGGTGGCGCTATTGGCCAGTCTTGGCTACAAGGTTGCGGCGGTCACGGGCAAGGCTGATCAGGCGGACTTCCTTACTCGCCTGGGGGCTAGCCAGATCGTCGAGCGCGCCGCACTGCAGGCTGGTGTGGAGAAAGCGTTGCTCAAGGAACAATGGGGCGGGGCGGTGGACACCGTTGGCGGAGACATCCTGTTCAACGTGGTGAAGTCGCTACAGCGCGGTGCCAGCGTGGCCTGTTGCGGCCTTACCGCCGGGACGCATTTCCAGGCCAGCGTGCTTCCGTTCATTCTTCGCGGCGTGAATCTGCTGGGTGTTGATTCGGTGGAGATCCCGCTGGTAGTCAAGGCTTCCATGTGGGACAAGCTATCGCTGCAGTGGAAGCTGGCCAATCTGGACGACCTCTCGCAGGAGGTCGGGCTGGAGGAGTTACCGACGGCGATCGAGCGCATTCTGGCCGGCGGCCAGGTGGGTCGAGTGCTGGTCCGCGTGGACTGAATTCCACACGTGCTGGCTTATCGCCGCGATAGTGGCAATGAATTTCCTCGGCAGCGGTAATTGGCGGAATCTAGCGCCACTCCTGATCGCAACCGAGGAAATGTCTCATGAAGAAGCTCGCCGAGAAGATCAAACAGATCGCTGCCGGAAAAAAGGCCGATGTAGTCACCACGCCGGTCGAACACCCCAACTTCTGGATGTATCAATGAAGCAATGAAAAGCCCGCCAATAGGCGGGCTTTTTATTTGTCGCAATCGACCGGGCTGGTATCAGCTCTGGCGACGGCGGAACAGCGGGCGCTCATCGTCGGCCGCGGCCTGATAGGTCACCGAAAAGTCCTTCAAGCCTTCCAGCGCGTCGACCGGGTCCCGATCGGCGCGAATGGCGAACGCATCGAAGCCGCAGCGACGCATGTAGAACAGCTGGTCCCGCAGCACATCGCCGATGGCGCGGATCTCGCCTTTGTAGCCGTAGCGCTCGCGCAAAAGGCGGGCACTGGAGTAGTGGCGGCCGTCGGTGAAGCTGGGGAAATTCAGCGCGATGACCTGGAAGTGCGCCAGGTCGTCTGCGATGTCCTCGATCTGCTCGTTGGCATCGAGCCAGACCCCGAGGCCGCCGTCGCGGGCTTTCAGCGCATGGGCATGGTCCAGCCAGAGATGCAGCGGCACGATCAGATCGTCGCTATTGCACAGGTCGTCGAGCGTCTGTTCCTTGGGCAGCAGATGCCAGGTCTCGTCGACCAGTTGATCGTTCTTAATGATTCGCTGCATAGACGCGCTCCTTGAAGGGATCAATGCCGATGCGGCGGTAAGTGTCGATGAACTGTTCATCTTCGGTACGCTGCTCCACGTAAACGTTGATGATCTTTTCGATCACATCTGGCATCGAGTCCTGGGCGAAGGATGGGCCGAGGATCTGGCCGAGGCTCGCGTCACGGCCGGAACTGCCGCCCAGCGAAACCTGGTAGAACTCCGCGCCCTTCTTGTCCACGCCCAGAATGCCAATATGGCCGACATGGTGGTGACCGCAGGCGTTCATGCAGCCTGAGATGTTCAGGTCGATGTTGCCCAGGTCGAACAGGTAATCGAGGTTATCGAAGCGACGCTGGATGGATTCGGCGATTGGGATCGACTTGGCGTTGGCCAGCGAGCAGAAGTCGCCGCCAGGGCAGCAGATGATGTCGGTCAGCAGGCCGATGTTCGGCGTGGCCAGACCCAATTCGCGCAGTTCATGCCACAGCTCGAACAGCTTGGCCTGCTCGACATCGGCCAGAATCATGTTCTGCTCGTGGGAGTTGCGCACCTCGCCGAAGCTGTAGCGATCGGCCAGATCGGCGATGGCATCGAGCTGCTTGTCGGTGACGTCGCCGGGCGCCACGCCAGTGCTCTTCAGCGAGAGGGTGACTGCCGCGTAGCCGGGCTTCTTGTGTGCGACCACGTTGCGCTGGCGCCAGCGGGCAAAGCCTGGATGCTCTGCGTCCAGCTGGGCGAGCGCAGCGCTCTGGTCTTCCAGGGCTTTGTACTCCGGATCGACGAAAAACTTGCTGACACGCTGAACTTCAGCTTCGGTCAGCGTCGTCGGGCCGTCCTTGAGATGCGCCCATTCGGCATCGACGCGCTCGGCAAACACTTCTGGCGTGAGCGCCTTGACCAGAATCTTGATGCGTGCCTTGAACTTGTTGTCACGACGGCCATAGCGGTTATAGACCCGCAGGATGGCGTCGAGATAGCTCAACAGGTGCTGCCAAGGCAGAAATTCGTTGATGAAGCTGCCGACGATTGGGGTCCGCCCGAGGCCGCCGCCGACCGAAACACGGAAGCCCAGGTCGCCGGCCTCGTTCTTCACCGCTTCCAGGCCGATATCGTGCACCTCGATGGCGGCCCGGTCGCTGACCGCGCCGTTGACGGCGATCTTGAACTTGCGCGGCAGGAAGGCGAATTCGGGGTGGAAGGTCGACCACTGGCGAATGATCTCGCACCACGGGCGGGGATCGATCAGCTCGTCCTTGGCGACACCGGCGAACTGGTCGGTGGTGGTGTTGCGGATGCAATTGCCGCTGGTCTGGATGGCGTGCATCTGCACGGTGGCCAGCTCGGCAAGAATTTCCGGCACGTCTTCCAACTCGGGCCAATTGAACTGCACGTTGGTTCGGGTACTGATGTGCGCGTAGCCCTTGTCGTAATGACGTGCGATCTCGGCCAGCTTGCGTACCTGGGTGGAGGACAGTAGCCCGTAAGGCACGGCTACGCGCAGCATCGGCGCGTAGCGCTGGATGTACAGGCCATTCTGCAGACGCAGCGGGCGGAATTCTTCATCAGCGAGTTCGCCAGCCAGGAAGCGGCGAGTCTGGTCGCGGAACTGCCGGACCCGATCCTCGATGATGTGTTGGTCGTACTGATCGTAAACGTACATAAGTGTCCTGTTTTCAGGCTGTCTACAGCATTCGCGCGCACGGCCGCGCACCCATTAAGGGAGGGCGGCACGATACCAGCTCGTGGTTATACGCAAAAGTGATGTTTGGGAATATGTTTAGAACCAAACCAAGCCAAATGGACTTATAACCCGCTGCCCTTGAGCAACGCACAACAGTGGTCTTAACTGCCTCAAAGAAGCTGTCGATATCATCGAACCGCTAGAGGAGAACTTCCGTGAGAAACAAACAGCGCGACAGTGTGGTGGACGCCGCGGCTATCTTCAGTCTGATCATGCTCGCGGTGGGCACCGCGATCTTCTGGGTCAGCCATCAGTAGTAAAAGCTCAGCTCCCAACCAGATAGAGCACCAGTTTCACCAACCCCAGGATCACCAGCACGAACAGAACGGTGAAACCCACGCCGAGAATGATGAAGTGGCTGGGTTTTCCATGGCTGAAATCCCGGGCCCTGTTCTTGCCGCTCTGTACGCCCAGTGCCGCAGCCAGAACGCTGCTCAGCATTTCGCGAAGCGTCAGAGTCTTTTCCTGATCGTCTTTCATTGGTGTCTCGGACATGACTGCCTCCAATCGCGGCTTCTCCGGAGTCTAGTCGAGCGGTACATTCTCGCCGCACGTTGTGGCGGGCTTCATCTAGAGACTCTCTTTGAGCCAGTCCCAAAGTCCCAACGAGAATCCCGGGAAAAGATTGATCCCCAGCGCTGACTTGAGCACGTACAGGATCACCAGCCCTACCAATGCAGAAAACAGCAGGAACAAGGTCGCCAATGCAGCCTTGGCCACCAGCGAGAGATTTTGCTGGGGACGGGTCAGGTTTCGCTTGTTGCGACCGGCGACGATTGCGAAGTAATAGCGGTCGCGCCACACCTTTACCGTACCGCGCAGATCGACGCGGTGCTTGACCCATGACCGTGCGCCGAACACCCCACGCAGGGCATCGAGCTGCTCTTCGCTGAAGGATTCACGCAAGTGCTCGGGCAGGCGCTGTTTCAAACCACGAATGAACGGGTCCTGATCGACCGCCGCATCCGAGTAGGGTTTAGGGTAGGGCGTATGTTCTTCGTCTGCTTTGGGTGAGTTCATTGCGGGGTCGCTCCGGAAAGCGCGTCAGAGCGCGGCGAGAGTGGTGTGCAACTGACTGAAGTTTGGACGGCCTTCTGGCTGCTCTGACATGCACTGATTCTGTAGCTCGAACAGAGTGTGCCGATGCGAATCGTTTTCGAGGTCTGGGCAGCGTTGCAGCAACTCTTCCAGCAGACAACCGAAAGCGCGCGATTCGATGCGTTGCAGCGCTTGGCCAGTGGCACTGTCCGGCTCGAAGAACGAGGCAGCGCCGAAATCGCTGAGCAGGCATTCGCCGGTTGGGTCGACCAGCAGATTATGGGCGTACAGATCGCCATGCAGGATGCCGCGCTGATGCAGGTGAGCGACCGCCGAGGCGGTGCCGCGGGCGATGCGCAGCGCCTGCTCCACGGTGAAGGTTCGATCCTCGGCGTAGCAATCGCGTGTGCAACTGACCAGCGACGGCGGACCAGCCAGTGGCTGGAAGGCCGGCTCGACCAGATCCATCAGCAGCCCCGGCGTTTGGCCCGGCTGATCAGCCAGCGGCCCGGCAACATCGATCAGGTTTGGATGGGCGCCAGCGGATACGCAGGCTGCCATCTCGCTGTGGGGCAGGCCGTCGCTGGTGACATGGCCCTTGAACAGCTTGGCGGCCATTTGCTTGGGCGACTGTCCGCTCGGCTGCCATGCGGCACGGTAGATGATGCCCGACGCACCTTGGCCCAGCTGCTCGTGCAGGACGACCTGTTCGCGCGGGATCGCCGGTAGCGAATGACGAGCGAGGCTCATCGCTTCGCTGGTGTCGCTGAAGGGGTTGCCGGCAGCGGCCAGCCAGCTGAGTCGAGGCAGTGTCAGCAGCCAGTCGGGCAGCGCTGGCAGGCGGTTGGCGGCGATACGCAGCAATTCCAGGTTGACGCAATTGGCCAGCGTATCCGGCAACGAAGACAGCTGGTTGCCAGCGAGCATCAGTTTCTGCAAGTGGCGGCAATTGCCAATCTCGTCAGGCAACGCTTGCAGCTGGTTGTCGGTGAGGATCAGCCAGCGCAACGCCGGCGGCAACGCGGCGCCAGGCAGATGGCGGATCTGGTTGGCCTTGAAGCCGATCATCTCCAGCTGCTCGCAGTCGCCGAGGCAGTCCGGCACCTCGGTGAAGAGGTTGTCCGAGCAGAATAGAATGCGCAGCTTGCGCAGGCGGGACAGGTCGGACGGCAGGCTGTTGAGTCGGTTACCGGAGAGATTCAGTACTTCCAGCGTATCGGCGAGAGCGAAGATCGCCTCGGGAAAATGCTGCAGGTCGGCCGAGAGATCGAGACGGCGGATTCCTGTCAGTTCACCACGTTCCAGTTGTTCCAGTGTGTGCATGCGGCTTGCGCTTTCCTTGCTGTATGAGGCGGGCGGGCCATCAATCGTATTGCGCTGGGACAGTGACTGCGGCTTGCGGGTTCAGGCCCCGCGATCAACGCGTCGCTTGCGATCGAGCACCTGCTCGGCCCGGGCGCGGAGCTGGCCGCAACCGCCATCGATGTCCTGGCCGGCCGAGTTGCGTACCTTGGTCAACACGCCGCGGCTGTGCAGATAACGCACGATCTGCACGATGCGCTCGCCATCGGGACGCTGATATTCGTCATCTTCCAGACTGTTGTAGGGGATCAGATTCATCACCGCGTACTTGCCCTTGAGCAGGCGCAGGATGCCATCCATCTCATCCTGGTTGTCGTTGATGCCCTTGAGTAGTGTCCACTGGTACTGGATCGGGAATCCGGTCGCGCGGGCGTAGGTTTCGCCGAGGTCGACCAGTTCGTCTGGTGCGATCTGTGGCGCCCGCGGCAGCAGGGCCTGACGCAGCGCCGCATCGGTGCTGTGCAGGGACAGGGCCAGCGCCGGCTTGACCCGCTGCTGCGGCAGACGCTCGAACACGCGCATGTCGCCGACGGTGGAGAACACCAGGTTCTTGTGGCCGATGCCGCCGTCCGTGCCGAGCAGGTCGATGGCCTCGAGGACGTTTTCGAGATTGTGCGCGGGCTCGCCCATCCCCATGAACACTACCTTCTTCACCGGGCGGAAGCGTCGGGCGAGGGCGACCTGAGCGACGATTTCGGCACTGCCCAGCTGGCGCAGCAGTCCGCTCTTGCCGGTCATGCAGAACACGCAGCCCACCGCACAGCCGACCTGGCTGGACACGCACAGCCCGTCGCGCGGCAGCAGGACGCTTTCCACCATCTGCCCATCGGCCAGCTCCACCAGCAGGCGCGCCGAACCGTCGGCCGCCGGATGTTCGGAACGCAGCCGCGCCAGTCCGTCGATCTCGGCGCTCAGCGCCGGCAGCCCTGCGCGCACGCTCAGCGGCAGGAAGTCCTCGGCCTGTTGCTGGCGTCGGCCGACATCGAGCGGCAGGCCCTTGAGCCAGGCACGGGTCATTCGCCCGATATGACGGGGCTTGGCGCCGATATCGGCGAGGCGTTGCTGCAGGTCTGGGATTCGCATAGGGCGCGCATTCTATCCGGGGTCACGCGGTGAAGCGACGGCAGAACGGCACGATGCCGACCAGCAGGACGGCGAGTAGCGCGAAGGCCATGCCCAGCGAGCTGAAATGCGCGACCACGCCCATCATGGCAGGGCCGGCGAGGACTCCGGCGAAACCGATGGTGGTCGCCACGGTGACGGCCAGTTGCACCGGCATGCCGTCCTGCCGGCTCAGGGACGAAATCAGCACCGGCGAGACGTTCGCGCAGCCCAACCCGCACAATCCGTAGCCGATCAGCGCCACGGCCCAGTGTTCGGCGGCCAGGCTCAAGCCGATGCCGAACGCAGCGAGCAACCCGCCAAAGGCGATGACGCGGGCCGTGCCGAGTGCATTGACCAGCGGGCCGCCAGCGAAGCGCGCGATGGTCACCATGAGGGCGAAGGCTGCGTAACCCAGGCCGCCCTTGGCCACTTCGAGGCCTTTCTCACCGGTCAGGTAAAGCGCGCTCCAGTCCAGCACGGCGCCTTCGGCCAGATAGACGACAAAGCACATCAGGCCTACGAGTAACACCACGCCTGTGGGCCGCACGAAGGCGAAGCCGCCGCCCGGCGCACGATTCGGCAGAAAGCCGCGGGCCAGGCCGAGGTTCGCCGCAACGATCAGCCCGATCATCAGAAAGCTGCCGATCTCCGGCGCCAGGCCGAGGGTCAGCAGGCCGGTGAGCATCAGTGCGCCGCTGATGGCGCCAAGGCTGTACATGCCGTGGAAGTTCGACATCAGTCGACGGCCGACCGCAGTCTCCACCAGCACCGCCTGAATGTTCATGATCACGTCGATGACGCCCAGGCTGCCGCCGAAGCAGAACAGCGCCAGAGCCAGCAACAGCATCGAGTCGGTCAGGGCCATGCCGGCCAGCGCCAACGCCAGAAGCACGACGCTGCACAGCTGCACCGGGCGAATGCCCCAGCGGCTTACCAGCACGCCGGACAGTGGCATCCAGGTCAGCGAGCCGACGCCGATGCAGAGCAGCAAAAGGCCGAACACTGCATCTGTCATCTCTATGCGTTCGCGTACATAGGGCACCAGCGGCGCCCAGACGGACAGGCCGAAGCCGGCCATGAAAAAACCGCAACGGGTTGCGTTGCGCACGATAGGGGCGTCGATCTGAACGGTGTTACGGACCGCAAGCATGGGCGGCATTCCTCGATGAACTGGGTTGGCGATGGGTTGAGTGCGCGGCGAACCACGTTTCACCACAGGGCCAGCAATCCGGTATCGAAGAGAAACAGCAGTCGGCTTCCCGCGGGCAGGCTTGAAGAGCAGGGGAGTGACGTGCTGGACATGGAAGGAGGGTAGCTGTTGGATAGGTACACAGAGGATACACAACCCGCGCTACTGAACAACCCGCGCGCAGGCCTGGCACCATGGTGCGCCTCCCGCGTGGTTCACAACCGGTCCGATTCGACGGTGCGCATGCTATCGTTGGCCGCTTTGCCGCCACGTGCGCTGTCGGAGCAGTCGATGAAGTTCATACACCAGCGCGAGCATCTCAACGAGGACGACATCGTCGTCATCGAATGCTCGCAGACCTGCAACATCCGCCTGATGAACGATGCCAATTTCCGCAGTTTCAAGAACGGCGGTCGGCACACCTACCATGGTGGGGCGTTCGATAAATTCCCGGCGAAAATCGTCGTGCCGAGTACCGGCTTCTGGAACATCACCATCGATACGGTCACCCGGCGCCCCATCAGCGTGACGCGCAAACCGAACCTCAGTCACTCGATCAGGGTCATTCGACGGTCCCCCTCGCGTCTGTAATCGTCCCATGGGCTGCGAGACAATTCACAGGGAGCGAGCTTTTGAACCGCAGCCACCATCCGCATGCCATCAACACCAGCCTTGACAACCACACGCCGGAGACGCGCATGAGCGATAGCCGTGGCGGAACCACCCGCGCGCATCTGGGCATGCTGCTCTGGGCGCTATTTGTCGGGTTGTCGTTCCCCGCGGTGGGTTTGCTCACTGACGGCTTGCCGCCTCTGCTGCTGACAGCCATGCGTTTCAGCATTGCGGCATTGGTCCTGGCGCCGCTGGCCTGGAGCCAGAGCGAAGGGCGACCGAGTTGGCGCACGCTGTTGCTATACGCCGCCATGGGGCTATGCCTGGCGGGCTTTTTCGGCACCATGTTCTGGGCGGCCCATCGGGTCAGCGCGCTGTCGATGGCGACGTTGTTCGTAAGCGTGCCGCTACTGGCGTATTGCCTGGGCCGCGGGCTTGGTGTCGAGCAGCCAGCCGGCCGTCTGTTGGCTATCCTGGCGCTTGGTGCGAGCGGGGCGCTTGGGTTGGCATGGGCCGAGAACGGCGGCGATTTCTCCGGCATGCAGTTTGGCCTGGGCGAGCTGGGCTTCTTCTTCGGTTGTGTCGCTTCGGCGTTGTACCCAGTGCTCAGCAAGTGGGGGCTGGCGAATGGCGTGCTGCCTCGGCAGGCAGGATTGCGCACTTTCTGGAGCCTGATCGCCGGCGCGCTGTTGATCGGCCTGATGGGCTTTATCTGGGAGCGACCGGCGTCGCTGCTGCGCATGAACCTGCTGGATCTGCTGCTGGTGACCTACCTCGGCGTTTTTTCCAGCGCCATGACCTTCTTCCTGCAGCAGCGAGCGACGTCCGTGCTCACGCCCGGTGCGGTCACGGCCTATAGCTACCTGGTGCCCTTCGTTTCGATGCTGCTGCTGTTCTTCGATCAGCCGGCGCGCATGGGTGTGCACTGGTTGCCGGGTAGCCTGTTGGTCGTGCTTGCCATCGGCCTGTTGTTGCGTCGCGACCGCCAGCCATAGGGCTTGCGGCCAGTCATTCGCCTAGCAGAGCACGGGTGTGGGCAATCGCCTGCCGCTCGCGCTCGGTCCAGCCGCCGCTGACCTCGACGAAGGGCTGGTCCCGCTGCACCAACCAGCTGCGACATGCCTGGAAGAAGTCCATCCGTTCGCTGAGATCCGGCTGACAGCGCTGACCGTCGCCATGCCACTCGATTCCCTCGGGCGAGAGCAGCAGGTGCTGGTGGTAATCCCGCGCCAGCAGCTCGTCCTCGAGCCAGGCGGGGCGATCGCCGAACAGCGTATGACTCCAGAGCATGTTGCTCAGCAGATGGGTGTCGAGAATCAGCAGATGCGGTGCCTGAATTCTCGCGGCGTCTTCCCAGTCCAGCTGGCCACGGGCAATCGCAGGAATGTCGGCAAGCGTCGTGTCGCGTTGCGTCTGCTCGATGTAATAGCGTACGTACTCGCCCACCATGGCTCCGCCAAACGTAGTCAGCAGTCGCCCGGCTAGCCAGCTTTTGCCGGTGGACTCCGGACCGGTGAGCACCAGCACCTTCATCGCGTCGCCACCAGTGCAGTGCGCCACTCTCGCAGCCCCATGATCGCGAGCCCGGTGAACAGCGCGTAGAGGCCGGCCGTCAGCCAGTAGCCCTGATAGCTGAAGAAGCCAATGAACAGCACATCCACGACGATCCACAGAACCCAGCACTGCAGGCGCTTTAGGGCCATCCACAGCTGTGCGAGCAGGCTGAATGCGGTGAGGGTGGCGTCGATCCAGGGAAAGGCGGCCTCGGTGAAGCTCGCCATGGCGCTGCCGAGCAGCAGGCTGCCGAGCACTGCGCAGGCAATGCCTATAGCTACCTCGCGCGGGCTGGCGCCGGTCACGGGCCTACCGTGTTCGCCTGCGGCACCTCGCGTCCAGGCCCACCAGCCATAGAGCTGCATCGCGGCGAAAACGCTATGCAGCAATACCTGTGAATACAGCCTCGCGTCGAAGAAGAACCAGGCGTACAGCGACACCATGCCCAGCCCGATCGGCCAGCACCACGGGTTCTGACGCACCGTCAGCCATACGGCGATTACGCCAAGCAGCGAGGCAATCAGTTCGAGAGACGACATGGTGTGCAACCGGGCTTGCAGACGAGGGGCGCGATCATAGCGGACGTCGCCGCCGAAGACTGCACGTCTTGCGCCTCATGGTGATTGAACGCCGCCCGTCTCCGCTGGTCATGGTTGAGGCAAGGGCGAAGCGGGAGGCTCGCCGAAGTTGAACCAAGCCCCCGAGGAGAGGGAAATGATCCTGAGTGACCCTGGCGAAGGCTGGTAGTCGCGGCGGCTTGCGAATATCGGACTGCTTATGAGTGATGCCGGAGCGATGCACGGCAAGAATCGCAATATTCAATTTCTCCGTGGCCTGG
Source organism: Pseudomonas sp. (assembly GCA_007713455.1). Classification (GTDB taxonomy): domain Bacteria; phylum Pseudomonadota; class Gammaproteobacteria; order Pseudomonadales; family Pseudomonadaceae; genus Stutzerimonas; species Stutzerimonas chloritidismutans. The sequence continues at coordinate 10,512 of VMRT01000018.1, read as the reverse complement.
CAATCGTGATGGTGCTGCTGGCCCATGCCTCGGTGATGCTGGTCGGCGCGGAGGCCGACTGGTGGGACGGCTTGCTGCAGCGCTTCCTGCCAGGCGTTGGGGTCGATCTGTTCTTTCTTATTTCCGGCTACCTAATGGGTGCGACCTTTCTGCGCAAGCAGCAGCGTTTCGATGCGCTTGCGGTGTACGCCTTCTACAAGAAGCGCATCCGCCGGGTGCTGCTGCCGACCTGGTTCTGGGCAGCCGTAGTACTGCTGTTCAGCGTTATCGAGCCGCCGCGTGGGGCGCCGGCTTACTCGCTGGATACGCTGCTCGGCGTGACAGCGAGCGCCGCGTTCTTCCTCGCTAATGTCTTTAACGGGTTGCACGAGACGGATTTCGGCTATTTCTGGTCGATCGCCCTGGAAGTGCAGTTCTACCTGTTGTTCCCGCTGCTGCTGCTACTGGGCAGGGCGTTCTGGCCGGCGGTGATCGGCATCGTGCTCTGGTTCAGCTTCGCCAATCCGTTCGCGCCCGAGTGGCTGTTCCGCGCGAACGGCCTGTTCATGGGGCTGCTGTTGTGGAAGCTGTCGTCGCTGGATCAGTTTCGCGTCGTTGAGCGCGACATCGAAGCGATGACCGCCATCAGCAAAGTGCTGGTGATTGGCCTGGCGGTGGTCTCGGCGAGCATTCTGGCCATCGCTCTGGAGCCATACGCGTCGTTTCGTTGGGCGGCAACGACGCTGGTGTTGGCCGTGCCCTTCATGCTCGCGGCCTGCTCTAGCGACGCGGTATTCGGCGCGTTGTCGCGACCGTTCGAGGCGATCGGCCAGACATCGTTCTCGCTGTACCTGTGCCACATCCCTGTCTGGCTGCTGTGCATGAGCTGGCTCGACGGCCAGCCGCTGCAACCGCGCGTGGCGGTTTGCGTAACGATGTCGCTGATCGTCGCCGGTCTGAGCTATCGCTATATCGAACGGCCGCTGATGGATGGTGCGAAATCTGCGGTTTCCGCCAGAACCACGTCGACCAGCGCTACCGCACTAACCGTCGCTCGGGCGGGGCGCGAAGGCTAGGCGTTACTCGTCCTCGTCCTCGCCGCCGATGGCGCTGAGGCACTGCAGTCGGTGTGGGCCTTCCAGCAGCCAGCTTTCGCCATCTGGCTGCAGTTGGGCCTCCATGATCTGGTTGTAGCTGAACTTCCACTGGCGACGCGTGCGGCCGTCGACCAGATCGATGGTCAGCAAGATGTCCTCACTGGCGAATGGCTGATTGGCCTCCGCGGCGGCGTCGGCATCGTCGAGCAGCGCCTCGTTCAGCGCGAACTGCCAGGCATGCAGGTCGTCGATGATCAGCATGTCGGCGGTTTCGAGTTCGTCGATCAGCAGCGGTGTTTCGGATGACATGGTGCAAGCTCCATTGAGCGGAACGACGGCGAGCGCTCGCGGCGCCCGCCGCGGGATCAGTTGTCGTAACCCAGGTTCGGCATCAGCCAGCGTTCGCTGACGGCGATGTCTTCGCCCTTGCGCTGGCTGTAGCTTTCCACCTGATCCTTGTCGATCTTGCCGACGGCGAAATACTGCGCCTCGGGATGGGCGAAATACCAGCCGCTGACCGCTGCGGTCGGCAGCATGGCGTAGTGCTCGGTGAGGGTGACCTGGCTGATGCCGTCGGCATCCAGCAACTGGAACAGCGTGCCTTTCTCGGTATGGTCCGGGCAGGCCGGATAGCCGGGGGCAGGGCGGATGCCCTTGTACTGTTCGCGGATCAGCTCCTCGTTGCTCAGCTGCTCATCCTGAGCGTAGCCCCAGTACTGCTTGCGCACCTGTTGATGCAGCCACTCGGCGCAGGCTTCGGCGAGGCGGTCGGCGAGCGCCTTGACCATGATCGAGTTGTAGTCGTCGCCTTTGTCCTGATAGGCCTTGGCCAGCTCCTCGGCACCGATGCCCGCGGTGCAGATAAAGCCGCCTACATAGTCGGTGATGCCGCTGTCCTTCGGCGCGACGAAGTCGGCCAGGGAAAGGTTCGGCTTGGCGTCCGGCTTGATGATCTGCTGGCGCAGGTGGTGCAGGGTGGCCAGCTTCTCGCCGTTGTCGCCATACACTTCCAGATCATCGTCCTGCACCTGGTTGGCCGGCCAGAAGCCGAACACCGCACGGGCGCGGATCAGCTTCTCGTCGATCAGCTTGTTCAGCATCGCTTGGGCATCGCTGAACAGCGAGGTAGCCGCTTCGCCGACCACTTCGTCCTCAAGGATGCGCGGGTACTTACCGGCCAGGTCCCAGGCGATGAAGAAGGGCGTCCAGTCGATGTACTCGGCCAGCGTGCGCAGGTCGATGTCCTCCAGCAACTGGCGGCCAGTGAAGCTAGGCTTGACCGGCGTATAGCCGGCCCAGTCGAACTGCGGCTTGTTGGCAACCGCCTGGGCGTAGCTCAGCCGTTCGGTGCGCGCGCTACGGTTGGCCGTGCGCTCGCGGATCATGGCGTATTCTTCGCGGGTCTTGTCGACGAACGCCGGCTTCAGTTCTTTCGACAACAGGGTCGTGGCAACGCCCACCGCACGCGAGGCGTCGGTGACGTAGACCACCGCATCGTTGTGGTACTGCGGGTCGATCTTCACCGCGGTGTGTGCCTTGGACGTGGTGGCGCCGCCGATCATCAGCGGCAGGCTGAAGCCCTGGCGCTGCATTTCCTTGGCGACGTGGACCATCTCGTCCAGCGAAGGCGTGATCAGGCCGGAGAGGCCGATGATGTCGCACTTCTCGGCGATGGCGGTCTGCAGGATCTTCTCCGCCGGCACCATCACGCCCATGTCGACCACGTCGTAGCCGTTACAGCCGAGCACCACGCCGACGATGTTCTTGCCGATGTCGTGCACGTCGCCTTTCACTGTGGCCATGAGGATCTTGCCCTTGGCTTCCGGCTTGTCGCCTTTTTCCGCTTCGATGAAGGGAATCAGATGGGCGACGGCCTGCTTCATCACACGGGCGGATTTGACCACCTGTGGCAGGAACATCTTGCCGGCGCCGAACAGGTCGCCAACCACGTTCATACCGCTCATCAGCGGGCCTTCGATGACTTCGATGGGGCGCTTGCACTGCTGGCGGCATTCCTCGGTGTCTTCGACGATAAAGGCGGTGATGCCCTTGACCAGTGCGTGCTCGAGGCGCTTGTCCACCGGCAGGCTGCGCCACTCTTCGGTTTCGGCCTCCTTGACCGAGCCGTCGCCCTTGTACTTGTCAGCGAGCTCCAGCAAGCCTTCGGTGCCGTTGGCGCTGCGGTTGAGTACCACGTCCTCGACCGCGTCGCGCAGCTCCTTGGGAATCTCGTCGTAGATCTCCAGCTGACCGGCGTTGACGATGCCCATGGTCAGGCCCGCCTTGATCGCATGGAACAGGAATACCGAGTGGATCGCTTCGCGCACCGGGTTGTTGCCGCGGAAGGAGAACGACACGTTGGATACGCCGCCGGAGGTCAGCGCGTAGGGCAGGTTGTCGCGAATGAAGGCGCAGGCTTCGATGAAGTCGACCGCGTAGTTGTTGTGCTCCTCGATGCCGGTGGCGATGGCGAAGATGTTCGGGTCGAAGATGATGTCTTCCGGTGGAAAGCCGACTTCATTGACCAGAATGTCGTAGCTGCGCTGGCAGATCTCGCGCTTGCGTGCGGCTGTATCGGCCTGACCGGCTTCGTCGAAGGCCATTACGACCACGGCGGCACCGTAGCGCTTGCACAGGTGGGCCTGCTGCTTGAACTGCTCGACGCCTTCCTTCATGGAGATCGAGTTGACGATGCCCTTGCCCTGAATGCACTTCAGACCCGCCTCGATCACTTCCCACTTGGAGGAGTCGATCATGATCGGCACGCGGGAGATATCCGGCTCGCCGGCGATCAGGTTGAGGAAGGTGACCATGGCCGCTTTCGAATCCAGCATGCCCTCGTCCATGTTGATGTCGATCACCTGGGCGCCGGCTTCCACCTGCTGCAGGGCGACTTCCAGCGCCTCGGTGTAGTTCTCCTCGCGGATCAGGCGGGCAAACTTGGCGGAACCGGTAATGTTGGTGCGCTCGCCGACGTTGACGAACAGCGAGCTGCGGTCGATGGTGAACGGCTCCAGGCCCGACAGGCGGCAGGCCTTGGGGATGTCCGGAATGACGCGTGGCGGGTATTTGCTGACAGCCTCGGCAATCGCCTGGATGTGAGCAGGCGTGGTACCGCAGCAGCCGCCGATGATGTTGAGAAAGCCGGAGGAGGCGAATTCCTCGACCACCGCGGCCATTTCCGCCGGGCTTTCATCGTATTCGCCGAAGGCGTTCGGCAGGCCGGCGTTGGGATGCGCGGAAACGAAGGTTTCGGCCTTGCTGGAGAGCTCTTCCAGGTATGGGCGCAGGTCCTTGGCGCCCAGAGCGCAGTTCAGGCCCACGGAGATCGGCTTGGCGTGGCGCACCGAGTTCCAGAATGCCTCGGTGGTCTGCCCGGACAGGGTGCGGCCGGAAGCATCGGTGATGGTGCCGGAGATCATGATCGGCAGTTCGACGCCTTCGTCTTCGAACACCTGCTGCACGGCGAAGATGGCCGCCTTGGCATTCAGCGTGTCGAAGATCGTTTCGATCAGGATCAGATCGGCGCCGCCCTCGATCAGGCCGCGCGTGGCCTCGACGTAGTTCTCTACCAGCAGGTCGAAGGTGACGTTGCGATAGCCGGGGTTGTTGACGTCCGGGGAGATCGAGCAGGTGCGGCTGGTCGGGCCGAGTACACCGGCGACGAAGCGCGGACGGTCCGGTGTTTCGGCAGTCTTGGCGTCCGCCACTTCACGGGCCAGGCGCGCGCCTTCGACGTTCAGCTCGTAGACCAGCTCTTCCATGCCGTAGTCGGCCTGGGAAACGCGAGTGGCGTTGAAGGTGTTGGTCTCGAGAATGTCGGCGCCGGCATCGAGATAGGCTTTCTCGATGGCCTGGATCACGTCCGGGCGGCTGAGCAGCAGCAGGTCATTGTTGCCTTTGACATCCTGTGGCCAGTCGGCGAAGCGCGCGCCGCGGTAGTCCTCTTCCTCCAGTTTGTAGCTCTGGATCATGGTGCCCATGCCGCCGTCGAGAATCAGGATGCGCTCTTTGAGCGCTTGCTGAAGGGCCTGAAGACGGGAGCTGCGAGTGGACATGGGGACTACCTGAAAAGCTGGGACAAAAGAGCGCGAATGATAGCAAAGCTGCATGCTTTTTTAGCCTTCGCGCTTTTGCATGAAGATTATTCAGGTTGGCAGGCGTTGGCCGTGACCCGGCAGAGGCGAATAGAATACGCACTTATCTCAAGGCGTTCGATGCATGTCATTTCGTTTCTGGCTCGCTGGCTTTCTATTCCTCTCGTTCACCGCTGCGCGCGCCGAAGCCCTCTCTTATCAGCGTGATATCCAGCCGATATTCACCGCCAAGTGCGTCGCTTGCCACGCCTGTTATGACTCGCCCTGCCAACTCAATCTCGGCAGTGGTGAGGGTGCATCCCGCGGCGCGAACAAGCTGCCGGTCTACAACGGCGTACGGGTAAAGGCCCAGGAGCCCACGCGCCTGTTTCTCGACGCCGATCACGACGCCGCGTGGCGGCGCAAGGGCTTCAATTCGGTACTCAATGGCGAGGGCAACCAGGCTGCGCTGATGGCACGAATGCTCGAGCTCGGTCGCAGCCAGCCGCTGACGCCCAATGCCAAGCTGCCGTCAGCGCTGGAGATCGGCATCGGCCGGGAAAACACCTGCCCGCTGCCGGATGAATTCGACCGCTACGCCCGACGCAACATGCATGGCGGTATGCCTTTCGCCGTAACCGGGCTGAGCGATGCGGAGTACGCACTCCTACAGCGTTGGCTGGAGCAGGGCGCGTCAGTCGATGCGAGTTCGCCGCCCGAGCCTTCGGCAACCGAGTCCGTGCAGATCGACGAATGGGAACGCTTGCTCAACACTCCCGGTGCACGCGGCAATCTGGTTGGCCGCTGGTTGTATGAGCACCTTTTCATCGCGCATCTGTACTTCGAAGGGGAGGGAGGCGGTCGCTTCTATCAGCTGGTGCGTTCGCGCACGCCCAGTGGCGAGCCGGTCGACGCCATTGCGACGCGACGGCCGAACGATGATCCGGGTACCCGGTTCAGCTATCGCCTGCGACCGATTACCGACGTGATCGTGCATAAGACGCACATCACCTATCCACTCAGCGCTGCGAAGCTGGCGCGGGTCCGTTCGCTGTTCTTCAGCGGTGACTCGACGGTGGATGCCATCCCAGGTTACGGCGCAGATCACAGAGCCAATCCGTTCAAGACTTTCCAGGCTATTCCTGCCGAGGCGCGGTACCAGTTCATGCTGGATAACGCCGAGTATTTCGTCCGCACCTTTATCCGCGGGCCGGTGTGCCGCGGGCAGATCGCCACGGACGTGATTCGCGACAACTTCTGGGTGTTCTTCCAGGACCCGCAGCACGATCTGTACATTACCGACCGGCGCTATCGCGAACAGACCACGCCGCTGCTGGCGATGCCCGGGCAGTTCGATGAAATGGGCGACCTGCTTGCGTTCTGGAAGAGCTACCGGGTCAAGCGCAATCAGTACGAACAGCTGCGCATGAATGCCTATGCGGGCAAGCCCGCGCAGTGGAAGCAGATCTGGTCCGGCAATGACAATGCCTTGCTGAGCATCTTCCGCCAGCATGACAGCGCCTCGGTGCGCAAAGGGCTGATCGGCGAGATTCCGCAGACGCTCTGGTGGATGGACTATCCGCTGCTCGAGCGCACCTACTACCAACTCGTGGTCAATTTCGACGTGTTCGGCAACGTCTCCCATCAGGGCCAGACACGGCTTTACTTCGACCTGATTCGCAACGGCGCGGAGCTGAACTTCCTTCGGCTGCTACCGGCCGCCTCACGCCAGGCCATCCTCGATGGCTGGTACGAGCAGGGTGGGCAGCTGAAGCTGCTCTTGGCCTACACCTCCATCGACGATTCGACACCCTCGCTGCTGACGCTGAACAGGGCTGATCCGAAGCGCGCGTTCGCTCGAGAGATGCTGGCAAGGTACGCCGGCATCAACGCAGCCCCCGATCCGATCAACCGTTGCCAGGGTACCCAGTGCTACCGCGCAGGGCAGCCCGCGAGCCTGCAAGGGGCCGAGCAGGCGCTCAGTCGTCTGACCAACCGACTCGCCGGAGGCTTGCCGGCGATCCAGTATTTGCCGGAGGCCACGCTGCTGCGCATCGAGTACGACGGCGATCGGCGTGAGATATACAGCCTGCTGCGCAACCGCGCCCACAGCAACGTCGCCTTCATGTACGGCGAGTCGCTGCGCTGGCAGCCGAGGTTGGACACCCTGACGGTGTATCCAGGGGTACTCAGCAGCTATCCGAATTTCCTCTTCAATGTGCCTGCTGCCGAGGTGCCGGGATTTGTCGCAGCCCTGGAGAAGGTCAGGGCGAGTGATCAGCTGGAGCGCCTGGTCGACCGCTGGGGCGTGCGGCGCAGCCATCCGCGTTTCTGGGATTACTTCAACGATTTGACCCGCTATCTCGAAGAAACCGAGCCACTGGAAGCGGGCGTACTGGATATGAATCGCTACGAAAATCTCTGATTCGCCGCGAGCGGCGACTGCGGCCGGAACTTGACCACGTTTAACCCGACTAAAATACTAGGACTTAACCGCGGCAGTGGTTTGGCGTACACTGCAGCGCATGTCTGCGAGGAGTTCCCATGAGCGCGATCACCATTACCGAAGCTGCACACGATTATCTGGCCGACCTGCTCGAGAAGCAGAACACCACCGGCATCGGCATTCGCATCTTCATTACCCAGCCGGGCACCCCGTATGCTGAAACCTGCATCGCCTACTGCAAGCCGGGCGAGGAGAAGCCTGACGACATTGCACTGGCGCTGAAGAGCTTCACGGCCTGGATCGATGGCACCAGCGAACCCTTCCTCGAGGATGCACTGGTCGACTACGCGACCGACCGGATGGGTGGCCAGCTGACCATCAAGGCGCCGAATGCCAAGGTGCCGATGGTCAATGAAGACAGCCCGATGAACGAGCGCATCAACTATTACCTGCAGACCGAGATCAATCCGGGCCTGGCCAGCCATGGCGGGCAGGTCACGCTGATCGATGTAGTCGAGGAAGGCATCGCAGTGCTGCAGTTCGGCGGTGGTTGTCAGGGCTGCGGACAGGCGGACGTCACCCTCAAGGAAGGTATCGAGAAGACCCTGCTGGCTCGGATTCCAGAGCTCAAGGGCGTGCGCGACGTGACCGATCACACCAATCGCGAGAACGCCTATTACTGATGCGAAACAGCCCGTCGGAGTAGCACCGCCGGGCCGCTCGGCAGTTTTTAAGGTGAAATGCCACTATTTTGCCTTCATGGCGCGCACAGCGCGCCTTTCCTGCGATAAGCTCTCGTGCCAAGGTTAATCGGGCAACGAGAGCTCGTACCACATGTCTGCCATTTCCCTGTTGATCTGCGATGACTCCGCGCTGGCGCGCAAGCAGCTTCTGCAAGCGCTGCCTGCCGGTTGGCCGGTCGACGTCAGTCAGGCGGCCACCGGCCTCGAAGCGTTGGAGCAGGTTCGCGAGGGTGGCGTCGACGTCCTCTTGCTCGACCTCACCATGCCCGAGCTGGATGGTTATCAGGTCCTCGCGCAGCTGCGCGAAGAACGGCTGCAGTGCAAGACCATCGTGATATCCGCCGACATTCAGGATGAGGCCGTGCGCCGTGTCCTGGCCCTCGGCGCGCTGGCTTTCATCAAGAAGCCCGCCGATCCGGTGCACCTGCATCAGACGTTGGCGAGCCTTGGCCTGCTGGATGATGTCTCGCCTCTGATCGCTAGGGTTGCCGGGGAAAAGATCGGTTTTCGCGATACCTTTCGTGAGGTGGTCAACATCGCCATGGGGCGGGCTGCGGCACTCCTGGCGCGAGTGCTGGGTGTGTTCATCCAGTTGCCGATTCCCAATGTAAATATTCTCGAAGTCGGCGAGCTGCATATGGCGCTGGCCGATGCGGCGCGTGGCGAGAAGTTGACTGCCGTCTGCCAGGGCTATATTGGCGGTGGTATCGCAGGCGAGGCGCTGCTGCTGTTCCATGACTCCGAAGTGGCCGACATGGCACGCCTGATGCGGCGGCAGGACTACCTGGAGATGGAGATGCTCCTCGATCTGTCGAGCCTCCTGATCAGCGCATGCCTCAGCGGAATCGCCGAGCAGATCGAAGTGGTGTTTTCCCAGGGGCACCCGCAGGTGCTGGGGCAGCACGCATCGATCGACGAGCTGATCCGGCTCAATAGCGCCCGATGGAAGAAGACCCTGGCGGTCGAGATCAGCTACAGCCTGGAAGGGCACGATATCCACTTTGACCTGCTGCTGTTGTTCACGGAAGATTCGGTCGAGCTGCTGACCCGCAAGCTTGCCCACCTGATGGATTGATCATGAGCAATTCCGCCGAGTTGAACGAGCTTCACTGGTTGCTGGCGATCGTCCAGAGCATCGACGTGGGCGTCGTCGTGCTGGACCGCGACTACCGTGTCGAGGTCTGGAACACCTTCATGGAAAACCGTTCCGGCTTGCAGCCGGAGAATGCGCGCAATCGGTCGTTCTTCACGCTGTTTCCCGAAGTCGATGAAGACTGGTTCCGCCGGAAGGTGGAAAGCGTGATGACCCTCGGTACGCCATCTTTCACCATCTGGGAGCAGCGCCCTTATCTGCTGCGCTTCAAGAACTACCAGCCGATCACCGGGCTGGAAGACTTCATGTACCAGAACACCACGCTGCTGCCTCTCAAGGGCGTCAACGGCAGCATCGACCAGGTGTGCCTGATCATCTATGACGTCACCGATGTCGCCGTGAACCGCCGCCAGTTGCAGGCGGCGAATGCCGAGTTGCAGCGCCTGTCCAGCACTGACCGGCTGACCGGGCTCTACAACCGCGGGCACTGGGAAGAGATGCTCCGCCTGGATTACGCCCGTCATCGCCGCTATGACAGCCAGGCGGCTTTGGTCATGTTCGATATCGACCACTTCAAGGCGATCAACGATACCTATGGACATCAGGTAGGCGATACCGTGATTCAACAGGTCGCGGAGCTGATTCGCGAGAATCTGCGTGATTCGGACGTGGCTGGCCGCTACGGCGGTGAAGAGTTCGTGGTACTGCTACCGGATACCGACAAACAGGGTGCGATGACCTTTGCGGAACGCTTGCGGCATGCGGTAGAGAGCTGCGAGGTTCAGCACGAGCAGCACCGCATTCGCTTCACCATCAGTCTGGGTGTTGCGGACCTCAGCGTCCCCACCCACAGTCATGCGCAACTGATCGAATGGGCCGATTCGGCGCTCTATGCCTCGAAGGCGGCCGGTCGCAATCGCGTCACCCTGCATCAGCACTAGCAGGCCGTTGAAAAAAGCCAGAGCCCGCGTGGCTCTGGCAAAATGGCGGCCATCCTCTTCTGCCGAAGCCAGCCCAAGCCGATGCGTGGACTCGACCTCAAACAAAACGAGCTGTTCAGTTATACGACGCTGGAGCA
>VMRT01000045.1 GCA_007713455.1 Pseudomonas sp. | reverse complement strand
TCAGGAACAACTCCTTGCGGGTTTGCTTGCGCTTGCCAGCGTACTCGGCGTCGGCGAAGGTCATCTGCTTCATCGGGAAACTCGGTGGGTGGGGTCGCGGTATTTTGCCAAATCAGAAAGTCTTTTTCAGAGTTTCCCTAGGCTGACAAGCCAAGCGCTGGATCGCAACCATCCATCACCTTATCCAGCTAGATCTGCCTCCTCCAATAAGTGCCGCACAAATCCCGGCGGGTGCAGATTTCCGGGAGGTTTGCGCCAGATCAGTTGGAGACGCTTTTCAAGCCCCGGGATGGGAAGAGCTACCAGCGCGCCACTGCGAACTTCGTCTTGTACTGCGGAAGCCATCACCAACGACACGCCGAGTCCCGCCCTCACTGCTTGTTTGACTGCCTCGGTGCTGCCTAGCTGCATACCGCTGCGAGGCACGCCCAGTTCGCCAAAGTATTCGGTCAGAAGCCGTCCGGTACCGCTACCCGGTTCACCTCCCAGCATCGGCAGGTCCACCAGACGATCACGTTCTATGCACCCTGCTTCAGCCAGCGCATGGTCGGGGCTGACGATAAGCACCAGCGGCTCGACCCGCCAGAGGCGGTGTTCGAAGTCGGGGTGAGGTAGCCACCATTCCATGATCGCGGCGTCGAGCTGGCCCGCCAGTAGCTGGTCGGCCACATCCGGGTTGGCGGCGATGCGCAGATCCACCTCGCCCCTCTCATTTGCGGTCGTCAGATAGTTGCGCACGAATGGCTGGAGAAGGTAGGTGCCGATGTTGGAGCTGGCCCCGACGCGCTCACGATTGCCATGCAGGGCTTCTAGCGCCCGGGCGTGCATGTCGAGCAAGGCGGTCGCATGCGGCATGAAGGCCAGCGCCCGTGTGGTAGGCTGGCAGCCGCTACGACTGCGCTGCACCAGCGTTACGCCGACCTGCTCTTCAAGCTTCTGCAAGTGCTGCGACACCGTCGGCTGGGCCAGCCCCAACGCCCTCGCCGCGCTCTGAAAACTGCCTGTTTGAACGATCGCTACCAGGCTCTTCAGCCAGACCGGATTCAACATGCGGCAGGCTCGGCCTTGGGCAGACGGTTCGCAGCGTTGATTGGGCGCGCACCTGCCAATACCTGGATGATGTTCTGCGCTGCACAACGTTCAATCTCCAGGCGCACCGCGCGCACTGCCGACCCTATGTGCGGAGTGAACAGCGTATTCGGATGCGCGAGCAGCGCAGGATCGATCAGCCGCGGCCGGTCCGCGCGAGCCCAGTCTTCCATTTCGAATACATCCGCCGCATACCCGCCGAGCTGGCCTCGCTCAAGCGCCGCGAGCACGGCGGCTTCATCCACTACCGAACCACGACAGGGGTTTACAAGCAGAGCGCCCGGCCGTACGAGGGCAAGCAGCTCGGCGTTGACCAGATGCTGGGTATCGGCATTCAAGGGAAGCGCCAGCAGGATGAAGTCCGAGCTGGCGAAGAGTTCGCTGCACGCCACCTGGCGCAGGCCGAGCCGTTGCTCGGTTTGTGTATCCAGAGCCTTCGCCTCGTGGTACTGCAGGGTCGCGCCCCATCCCTGCAAGCGATCAGCCATGGCCAGTCCGATGGCGCCCATGCCAAGGATGCCGACCGTAGCGTTATCCAGCCCCGTGCCGTAGAACTGTGGTTGCCAGCCCTGGAACTCGCCAGAGCGGACGAACGCATCTGCTGCCCGCAGATGCCGCCCCAGCCCCACCGCCAGTCCGATCGCCAGCTCGGCAGTCGGGACCGTCAACAGATCAGGCACGAAGGTCAGCCAGACCCCGCGGGCAGTACAGGCGTCCACATCGAAATTGTCGAAGCCCTTGAGCGCGCAGCCGACTACACGCAGCTCAGGGCAGGCTTGAAGAAAGTCTGCATCGACCCGATCGGGCATGAACGCCATCATCGCCTGAGCATCGCGGCAGCGGCGCAGAATTTCCTCGCGCGTCAGCGTGCTGTCGGTCTGGTTGGTCATCAGCTCGCAATGTGGCGCCAGCAGTTGCAGGATCTCATCGTGTACTCGGTGAGTTATAACGAGTTTCGGCAGCATGGTTTGTCCTATTTGAAACGTTTGCGCAGCACGCCACTGAAGGCGTCTACTAGCGTGACCATGGCCAGGATGACCAGCAGGATTGCTGCAACCTCCTGGTACTGCATGATGCGCAGCGAGCCCATGAGTTCGAAGCCGATACCGCCGGCGCCAACCATGCCCATCACGGTGGAGGCGCGAAAGTTGTATTCCCAGCGGTAGATCGCCACGTCGGCGAACTGCGGCGTCACCTGTGGCAAAACCGCGTGCAGCAGCACTTGCATCGGCGTAGCCCCCGCCGCCCGAGCGGCTTCCACCGGCGCTTCGTCGACGTGCTCGATGGCCTCGGCGAAGAACTTGCCGACCATGCCGACCGAATGCAGACCCAGGGCAAGCACGCCCGGCAAGGCGCCGAACCCTACGGCTGCAACGAAGATGATGCCCATGATCAGCTCCGGCACCGACCGCAGGGCATTGAGCAGCACCCGGGCAACACCGAACACAAGGGGGTGCGGCGCCGTATTGCGCGCTGCAACGAAGGCCACCACCAGCGAGAACACCACTGCGATGGCCGTACCGGCGATGCTCATCGCCAAGGTGTCGATCAAGGGGCGAATCCAGCTTCGATAGCCCGAAAAGTCTGGCGGCATGGCCTCGCCTGCCAGGGTCGCGATGGAGGGCAGCCCGTTCAGCAGCGTGGTGGCATCGAGCAGCCCCACGTACCAGCAGGCCAACAGCACCACTCCGAATACAATCGCCACCTGCCCCAGCTGGCGCCACCAACCGAGGCCGAAGCCTCGAAGGATGTGCTCGCGTTGCTCTGCAGGCAGCGCCTGCACGTCGTAATGAGTAGACATATCGGTGCTCACATCGTGGCGAAGTCGAGGCCGAGCAGCGATCCCATGTTGCGGATCACATCGTAGTCGGCGTCGGTGATTGGCGCGAAGGCCTCGGCCTTGAAGTTGCGCAGCACTTCGGGATCGTCGATACCGACGAATACATCCCGCACCTTGGTTTTCAGCTCGGGGCTCAGGTTCGAGCGCATCGCCCAGGGGTACTGGGGGTATTCGCCGCTGTAACCAAGTACTTTCACCTTGCTCGGATCGATTAGGCCACGTTCGGCTACGTGATTGAAAATTACCTCCGACAGCCCACCCGCATCGGCGTTGCCGTTCGCCACGTTGACGGCAACGGCGTCATGCGTGCCCACAAAATGTTGTTCGTAGTCCTGCCCACCCGTCAAATCGGCCGTCTCAAGAAGCACGGTTTTGGGAATCAAATGGCTGGACGTCGATGCCCGGTCACCATAGGCCATCTTCTTGCCCTTAAGGTCGGCATACTCATTCACGCCTGACGCCACATTGGCGATAATCACCGAGCGATAGGTCGGCTTGCCGTCGATGACCATGGCAGCGAAGGGCTCGATGTCGCTTTTGCTTTTGGCCATGACGTAGGACAGCGGACCGAAATACGCCAGGTCGATACGGCCAAAGCGCATCGCCTCAATCATCGAGGAATAGTCGGTGGTTACGATCAGCTGCACCTTCTTGTCCAGATGCTCTTCCAGATAATCCTTCAGCGGCTGGTTACGCTTGATCAGCTCGGAGGCGTTTTCGTCCGGCAGCAGGGCAACCTTTAGCACATCCGGATCGGCATCGGCCGCTAGGGCGGACAAACTTGAAACAGCGGACAGCAAGCAAGTCAATAAGAGCGCGGATAAGCGTTTCATCGGGACATCTCCAGTGAAGGTTCGAGCATGACAGGTGGTTCAGCCGGAGCATTCGCTGGCTGAGTCGTAGAGCGGCCTGCATAGATGCGCTCAAGCTGCGCATCGGTGAGTTCCGAGGGCGCGGCATCGAAAACGATCTGAGAATCGGCCAGCCCGACGACGCGATCGGCGAAGCGGCGGGCATATTCGAGTTGATGCAGCGAAACGATGGCGGTGATGCCGTCTTCCTTGCAGATGTCGCGCAGCAATCCGAGAACACGGACCGAAGTGGCCGGGTCGAGACTGGCTACCGGCTCATCGGCCAGAATGATCGCCGGCTGTTGCGCTAGCGCACGCGCGATGCCTACCCGCTGCTGCTGGCCACCGGACAGTTTGTCCACCCGGCTTAGCGCCTTGTCTGCCAGACCGACCCGAGCGAGGCAACTGAGCGCAATCTCCTGATCGGCACGCGGCAGAGGAAACAGCGAGCGGAGCGTGTTGTGAAAGGCCAGCCGACCGGTAAGCACATTAGCCAGTGCGCTTTGACGTTCGATTAGCTGGTGGTGCTGAAAGATCATGGCGGTACGCCGACGATGCTGACGCAAGGCCGAGCCGCTGCCGAGTTCACCGAGTTCGCTGGTGACACTGCCGCCAGTGGGCGTGACGAGTCGATTGAGACTACGGAGCAAGGTCGACTTGCCTGCGCCCGAGAGACCAAGCAGCACGGTGAACTCACCACGCCGAAATGCAATCGAGGTATCGCGTAGGGCTGTCACGCCGCCTGGATAGACGACGCTCAACCGGTCGACCCGCAGCACGGCGTCCTGTATCGGATGGGGCGTCATTTGATCACCTTTCGCAATATTGCTGGCCGCACAATTGCGGTTCGCGATGCAAAGGGTAGAAATTCCTTGTTAACGCACTGCTTCTAAAGGATGACATTTCGATGAATACTTCGAATCTGCCGTAGCGGGGCGGCAAGCGAAGCCGTGGAAGAACGGGCGCAACGTAGCGTCTTTCTTCACGCGGGATACAGGAGGCTTTGATTGATACTGCTGCGGATTCGCTACAGTAACGTTGGGCCAGAACGTAATGCCATCCAAGCAAGAGAGCGCACACTAGCGGACTATAGGAGACATTCTATTCTTGCCCGTCGATTGACCTAGGCCGTTATGTGGCTGGTCGAAACCTTCAGGTGCCGCCCAACTAGACGTCTGTTGTCGCGCCCAGCTTAATGCTAGGGAAACTCTGAAGAAGACTTCCAGATTTTGGCAAAATACCCGGATTCCACCCACCGAGTTTCCCGATGAAGCAGATGACCTTCGCCGACGCCGAGTACGCCGGTAAGCGCAAACAAACCCGCAAAGAGTTGTTCCTGATCGAGATGGATCGGGTGGTGCCGTGGAAGGGTTTGATTGCCTTGATCGAGCCGCATTATCCCAAGGGTGAAGGCGGTCGTCCGGCCTATCCGCTGATGGCGATGCTGCGCGTGCACCTGATGCAAAACTGGTTCGGTTACAGCGATCCAGCGATGGAAGAGGCGCTGTACGAGACCACCATCCTGCGCCAGTTCGCGGGGCTGAGCTTGGAGCGTATCCCCGATGAAACCACCATCCTCAACTTCCGTCGTTTGCTGGAGAAGCACGAACTAGCCGCCGGCATCTTGGCTGTCATCAATGGCTATCTGGGCGACCGAGGTTTGTCGCTGCGCCAAGGCACCATCGTCGATGCCACGCTGATCAATGCGCCGAGTTCGACCAAGAACAAGGACGGTAAGCGCGACCCGGAAATGCATCAGACCAAGAAGGGTAACCAGTACTGTGTGTCACGAACACAGGTCAGATGACCTGTGCTGCTGTGCCGAAGATGGAAGTAGGCCTTCCGAAGTCGGCTTGCAGGAGCGGACTTCAAACCACCCGGTGCTGCTGCATCCAAAAGGTGTGGTGGTGAGCGACCGAGG
>VMRT01000025.1 GCA_007713455.1 Pseudomonas sp. | reverse complement strand
GGCGCATTCTACTCGAATCCGCCATCCGTGCAACCCTTTTATTTCGCTAACCTTTTGATTTACAAGAGGTTTTGCTTAAGGACTGCGCCGGAAGTGGTGCGCATTATAGGAGCCTGAAAATCAACGTCAACCGTTTATTTCCACTTAGGCCAGATTTGTCTGACTGCCCCCTCCTATGTCTGACACTGTGGCGATCTGCTATTCAGAACAGCGCCAATGTATAGCTGAGGATTAACCGGTTCTCATCAATGTCACTGCGGTAGTTAGAGCGCGCAGCAACATTGCGGATACGAATGCCGACGTTCTTCAACGGACCGCTCTGAATCGTATAGCTGACGTCCAGGTCGCGTTCATGAGCGGCACCCTCGAAGCCCCGATCCGTATCGACGTTATCGCTCGAGATATAGCGCACCGTTGCAACCAGGCCCGGAACGCCGACCGCGGCGAAATCGTAGTCGTACCGCGCCTGCCAGGAACGCTCATCCTTTTCGGCGAACTCGTAGGTTGGCACCTCGTTGCCGAGCGGCGTTACGTTGGCGAAGACCCGAGGAAAAGCGCTGTCCCCGAACATTGCCTGGTAGCCGACATAGAATGTATGGCCGCCTTGCCTGGCAGATAGCAGCGAATAGAACGCCCGATTATCAATCTCTCCCGCAAGCTTGCTGCCATCTTCCTGCGAGTCATAAAAGCCCAGGTTGGCGCCAAGCGTCCAGCTGCCCAGGGGCTCGCTGTGCTTCAGACCGAGGAAACGCTGGTTATATATGTCTTCAAGCTGAGCGTACCAGGCACTCAGCGACGTCCGCTTGGCATTGAACGCATAATCGCCGCCTGCATAGTTGAAGGCATCGCTGAACCCCGCTTGCAGCGTGCGGCCCAGCATCGTACGCATCCGGTCATCACCCGCTTCATTGCGAAGGCTGGTCGAGCGCAGGTGTCCACCCTGCAAGGTAAGGCCGGTGATCTCGTTGGAAACGAAACTGACGCCCTGATAAGTAGGCGGTAGCAGGCGAATGTCGCTGAAGGTCAACACCGGGAGATTTGGCTGTAGCTCGCCGATCCGCAATTCAGTGCTCGAGACTCGCACTTTCAGCGCAGCACCCAGGCGGCTGTAATCATCCGCTGCCCGGCCATCATCGGCCACCGGCAAGAGCCCCGTCCCCGCCCGATCAGGACTGCTGTCGAGCTTTACTCCCAGCATCCCGATTGCATCGACGCCTACCCCAACCGTGCCCTGCGTATAGCCGGACTTGAAGTTGAGAATGAATCCCTGCCCCCACTCCTCCGCCTTCGACTGCTGATTTGGCCCCTCGATATCCGAGAAATCGCGGCTGAAGTAGTAGTTGCGTGCCTGTAGCGTGGCAGTCGAATCCTCCATGAACCCACCGGCCTCGGCAGGCACGTACTGCACGGCGGAAGCGGCAGCAATGGTCAGAGCAAGTCTCGAGATTGATCGTTTCTGCATGGTATTCGTCTCTTGTTGTTGTTTTCTGGGTGCACGCAGCTAGCTCTCCGGCGTGGTGCCGGGGAGGACTACATGTTGGGTGACTCGGTTGTCGCGCCGCCGTGAAAATCGAGATCAGCCGGCCGGCTGTCGCTCCTGCGCGTGATTTGCCGCTACGGGGCGAAGCGTCAAGAAGAGATGGGCAGCAATGCCGAAGATCAGTCCCCAGAACGCCGCGGACAGGTCGAGGAACGACATACCGGATGCCGTCACCAGAAAGGTGATCAAGGCAGCCTCACGGTCTGCGGGCATTGCCATCGCGGCACTCAGCGCGCCGCCAATTGCGGCCAGTAGTGCCAGACCGGCCAGGGCTGCGATCAGAGCCGGGGGAAACGCGGTGAAGATGGAGACCAGCGTCGCACCGAATACCCCGAGCAGCAGATAGAAGACACCGCCCGATACGCCCGCAACGTAACGCTTCGCCGGATTCTCGTGAGCTTCCCGGCCCGTGCAGATCGCCGCCGTGATTGCAGCAAGGTTCAGCCCGTGGCAACCGAACGGCGCCAGCAGCAACGAACCCAATGCGCTGCTGCTGATCAACGGGCTGGCCGGCGTGCTGTAGCCGTCGTTGCGCAGAACAGCCATGCCCGGAACGAATTGCCCGGTCAGCGCCACCATCACCAGCGGAAAGGCGATATTCAGCATCACCTGCCAACTGAACTCGGGGGCGATCCAAGTCGGCGTCGCCAAGCCGATCACCAGGGCCTCGCTTTGCAATTCGCCAGAGGCGACGGTGATCGTTACGCCGACAACCAGCACCGCGAGCACCGCGTAGCGAGGCAAGGCACGCTTGAACGCCAGATAGGTGGCGAACATCGCCAACACCAGCCAGGGCTGTTCCTTTATGGAGATGAACAGGCCAGTCCCGAAGCGGAACAGGATCCCCGCGAGCATGCCTGCGGCAATCGCGGCCGGCAGGCGGTTGATGATGCGGTCGAATGCACCTGATAGGCCCACCAACAACACCACCACGCTGGTGACGACATAGGCACCGACAGCCTCATTCAGCGTGATGTCGGGCAGCATGGTGACCAGCAGCGCCGAGCCCGGCGCGGACCAGGCAATGATGATCGGCACTTTGTAGCGCAGGCTTAGCAGAATGCCGAGCACGCCGCTGCCGATGGAGATCGTCCAGACCCATGACGACAGTACGTCTTGGGGCAACCCACCCGCCTTGGCTGCCTGGAAGATGATCACCAGGGGGCCGGCGTACGAAATCACCGTCGCGATGAACCCCGCGACCACGGCAGAAAGCGAACAGTCTCTGAGTAGCGTCTTCATGAAGCCTCGCAAGTCAGGCCTGGCTATCCGTGACAGTGTCCGGACGGCTCTTGTTGTAGGTACATCGTTTCAGTGGCTCGGCAAGGCCGCGGGACACGCCGCCCCGCATTAATTGTTGGCGCGGCAGAGCCGTCCGTGGCTGGCGCCGACATGCTTGCCTTACGCCTCCTGCAAAGCGCGCGGACGCGAGCTGCGCTGTTCGGCCTTCGGCGCGGGCGCTTTCTGCAGCTGGAAGTCGAAGTCGACCTCGGCGAAGCGGCCTTGCACACCGCGGCTGCGTGCGGCTTCGGCGTCATCGATGAAGTGAATGTCACCGACCAGCCCGTCGCGAGTTGCGTAAGCGAAGTCGTCCCACAAGTACTTGTCGCCGGCCAGGTTGATCTGGGTAGTCAGATGGCGATAGCCCGGCGCGGAGATGAAGAAATGGATGTGCGCCGGACGCTGGCCGTGGCGGCCGAGGGTGTCGAGCACCTCCTGGGTCGGACCGTCGGGCGAGCAGCCATAGCCGGAAGGCACGATGCTGCGCGCGCGGTAACAGCCGTTCTCGTCGGTGACGATGCGGCGACGCAGGTTGTAGTCGGACTGGCTCTTGTCGAAGTAGGAATAGTTACCCTTGGTGTTGGCGTGCCACAGGTCGACTACCGCACCGGCAAGTGGCTTGCCGTCCGGGCCGGTGACGCGACCCTGCAGGAACATCGTCGTGGCAACATCATCCTCGCTGCCGTCGTCCATGCGTGTCACGCCCTGAGCGATCGGGGCGCCGGCTACATACAGCGGGCCTTCGATGGTACGCAGCGTGCCGCCAGTCAAGCCCTGCTGCTGGTCCTTGGCATCCTCCAGCAAATCGAGAAAATGCTCCAGACCGAGACCAGCGACCAGCAGGCCTGCCTCGTGGCGGCCGCCCAGACGATTCAGGTAGTCCACCGCTTTCCAGAACTCATCCTGGGTGATTTCCAGATCCTCGATGATCTTCGCGGTATCGATCAGGATGCGGTTGACCACCGTCTTCATGCGGCGGCTGCCTTCGTCATTGTTGAAGCCGCTGGCTTCCTTGAAGAACTTCTGGATTTCCGGGGAATGGGAGATTTTCACAGTCATGGCTCAGGCCTCGTCTTGTAGTTGTGGTGACGCGGGTTGATTGGCCGGCGCACACCGGCCTTTTTCAGGTTCGATCAGCTGTCGTCTTCACGAATCGAGGACGGATGCCGGCACAGCGGATTGACCTCGATCTCCATGTAGGGAAACAGCGGCAGCTGCATCAGGGTGTCGTGCAGTTCCTGAACGCTGGCCACATCGAACACGCTGTAGTTGGCGTACTGGCCGGCGATGCGCCAGAGGTGCCGCCACTTGCCTTCACGCATCAGGCCCTGGGCCAGTTCCTTCTCGTCAGCCTTCAGCTTGAACGCCTTGCCGGGGTCCATATCGACGGGCAGTTTTACGATCATCTTTACGTGGAACAGCATCAGTTCAGCCTCCAGTTACGTGCGACTGAAGAACGCCAGGCGCTCTTCGTCGAGGGTCAGGCCAAGGCCCTGCGTGCGCGGCACTTCCAGATGGAAGTCGCGGTAGACCGGCGGCTCGGCGACGATTTCTTCGGTGAGCAGCAGCGGGCCGAACAGCTCGGTGCCCCAGGTCAACTTATTGAGGGTGACGAAGGCATGCGCCGAGGCCAGGGTGCCGATGGCGCCTTCGAGCATGGTGCCGCCATACAGCGCGATACCGGCTGCCTCGGCGATCTGCGCGGTGCGCAATACGGCACGCGGGCCGCCGTTCTTGGCGATCTTCAGGGCGAAGATGCTTGTGGCGCCGTCGGCGGCCAGGCTGAAGGCATCTTCGACGCTCTCGATGGATTCGTCGGCCATGATCGGTGCCGGGCTGCGCTGATTCAGGCGAATCTGCCCGCCGCGGTTGATCCGCGAGATGGGCTGCTCGATCAGATCAATGCCGTTGTCGCCGAGGATGCGGCAGGCCCGCAGCGCCACCGACTCGTCCCACGCCTGGTTGACGTCGACGCGCACACTGGCGCGCTCGCCGAGGGCCTGCTTGATGGCGATGACGTGCTTGAGGTCGGCATTCACTTCGCCAGCGCCGATCTTCAGCTTGAAGATGCGATGGCGGCGGATATCGAGCATGCGCGCGGCCTCCTCAATGTCTCTCGCTGTGTCACCGCTGGCCAGGGTCCAGGCGACTTCCAGGCTGTCGCGCACGCGGCCGCCGAGCAGCTCGCTGACCGGCAGCCCGAAGCGCTTGCCCTGCGCGTCCAGCAGCGCGCTTTCCAGGCCGGACTTGGCGAACGTATTGCCCTTGGCGGCCTTGTCCAGACGCAGCATGGCCGCGTTGATATTCGCTGCATCCTGGCCCACCAGCAGCGGGCCGAGGTGGCTGTCGATGTTCTGCTTGATGCTCTCCGGGCTTTCGTTGCCATAGGCCAGACCACCGATAGTGGTGGATTCGCCGATGCCTTCGATACCGTCACTGCAACGCACGCGGATGATCACCAGCGTCTGTTGCTGCATGGTGTGCATCGCCAGTTTGTGCGGGCGAATGGTCGGCAGGTCGACGACGATTGCCTGGATACTTTCGATCAGGATGGGGCTCATATCGATTTCCGATTTACCAATGTCAGGGGTCACGCCTTGGCCGCCGACAGCACGACTGGTGCGGCTTCCGGGCTGCGCTTGCTGGAGATGGCGAAGGCGGTCATGGCCAGTGCGGCGACGACGCCCGGCACGGCGAAGGCCATGAATTTGAGCTGCAGCGGCAGGTTGATGCCCAGCAGCGCGCCACCCAGCAGCGGGCCGACGATGGCGCCGTTGCGGCCGATTCCCGAGGCCCAGCCAAGCCCGGTGGAGCGGATCGACAGGCCATAGAACTGTGCAGCGGTCGCGTACAGCAGGATCTGCGTGCCGATCACCGTGGCGCCGGCGATGAAGATCAGGGTGTACAGCACCGGCATCGGGGTCTTGAAGCCAAGCAGGCTGATCGAGGCTACCGACACGGCGAAGAACACCACCACTACCTTGGACAGGTTGTAGCGATCGCCCAGCCAGCCGCCGAGAATCGCGCCAGCCATCCCCCCGAAATTCAGCGCCAGCAGGAACGACAGGCTGGAGCCCAGGCTGTAACCGGCGTTGGCCATCAGTTTCGGCAGCCAGGAGCCCAGCGCGTAGACCATCAGTAGGCAGCAAAAGAACGCCAGCCACAGGGAGAAGGTGCGCACGCCACGGCCGTCGCGAAACAGCTCCAGCACCGAAGCGCTCTTGCCCTTCACATCGGCCATCACCAGTTCATCGACTGCGGTCAGTTGGCGGCTCGGGTCGACCTTGTTCAGCAACGCCCGGGCCTGCTCACCGCGGCCCTGGCGGACGAGGAAACCCACCGACTCCGGCAGATACCAGAGGATCACCGGCAACAACAGCAGCGGCACCGCGGCGGCGAAGAACATCGCTTCCCAGCCGAAGCGCGGCAGCATGTAGATTCCGAGGCCGGCCGACAGCATGCCGCCCAGCGAGTAGCCGCTGAACATGACCGCCACCAGCGTGCTACGCAGTTTCTTCGGCGCGTATTCATTCATCAGCGCCACCACATTGGGCATCAACCCGCCGCAGCCGAGGCCGGCGAGAAAGCGGAAGATGCCGAACTCGGTCGGCGTGCTGGCGAAACCATTGAGCACGGTGGCCCCGCTGAACAGTACGAAGCAGATGGCAATGCCTTTCTTGCGACCGATGCGGTCAGCCAGGGTGCCGAAGACCAACGCGCCGAACATCATCCCGAACAGCGCGTAACTACCCAGCGCACCAGCTTCCAGCGGGGTCAGCCCCCATTCCTTCATGATTACCGGCAGCACTACGCCATAGATGAACAGGTCGTAGCCGTCGAAGATCAGCAGCAGTGCGCAGAGGCACACGACGAGCCAATGGAAGCTGCTGAAGCGTGCGTTATCGATGATTTCGTGAACATCTACTTTTCGCATGGCAAGACTCTCTATTGTTTTTGTTAGTCGCGGTCGGCCGCAGCGGTGAATCACCGCGCTGCCGAGGTGCCTTGGCGTTGTCCGGTCAGGCCGGTCTATGTGATTCAGCCGAGATCGCCACCACCCACCGGCAGGGTCACGCCGGTGATGTAGGACGCGTCGTCCGATGCCAGGAAAAGGATCGCGCCGGCCTGCTCGTCGATCGTCCCGTAGCGCTTCATCAGCGATGAATCGACGGTCTGATCGACGATCTGCTGGTACCAGAGCTTTTCCTGCTCAGTCTGCTCGGCACTGTTGCGCGGAATGCGTCGCGGCGGCGCCTCGGTGCCGCCCGGCGCGGTGGCGTTGACGCGAATGCCGCGCTCGGCGTTCTCGAAGGCCAGGCACGCAGTCAGCGCATTCACCCCGCCCTTGGCCGCGCCATAGGGCACGCGATTCAGGCTGCGCGTGGCAATCGAAGAGACGTTGACGATGGCGCCCGCGCCCTGCTCCAGCATGTGCGGCAGCGCGGCGTGACAACACCACAGCGTGGGGAACAGCGAGCGGCGCACTTCGGCCTCAATCTCGTGTTCCTGGTAATGCTCGAAGGGCTTGGCCCAGATGGTGCCGCCGACGTTGTTGACCAAGATATCGAGACGGCCGAAGCGCGCCTTCGCCGCGTTCATGACGCGATGGCAGTCGGCAAATTGCTCGAGATCAGCCGTCAGCGTCAGCACCTCGACGCCCTTCGACCCTAGCTCATCGGCCAGTTCATGGACCAACTCGGAGCGGTCGACCAGCAACAGCCTGCCACCCTCTTCGCCCATGCGCTCGGCCACGCGGCGGCCGATGCCCTGGGCCGCGCCGGTGATGACGGCGACCTTGTTCTGAAAACGTGTGTTCATCTACCCAACCTCTGGAATGGCGAGGGATTCGGTGGGCAATGCGGCGCAGTTGCCCACCCCTACGGTTGGCTGTCAGGCGCTGGCGGCAAACTTCTCGAAGTAGAAGTTCGCCGGCTCCAGCCCCTGCTCACGAATGAAGCCGCTGACCGCCTCGACCATCGGAGGCGGGCCGCAGAGGTAGATGTCCACTTCACCATCGTTGAGGTGCCTGGGGTCGATGTGCTGGGTCACGTAGCCCTTCTGCGGATAGGCGCTGTCCGGGCTGGCGACGCAGGCGCTGTAAGTGAAGTTGGGGATGCGCGCGGCGAAGGCCTCGAGCTTCTCCATCTCCACCAGGTCGTGGTCGTGGGTGACGCCGTAGATCAGGTGCAGCGGATGCTCGCTACCCTGCTCGGCGATCTTCTCCAGCATTGCGGTGAACGGCGCGAGACCGGTGCCGCCGGCCAGTAATAACAATGGCCGCTTGATCTCGCGCAGATAGAAGGCGCCGAGCGGCCCGGCCAGATTGACGCTGTCGCCAGCCTTGGCAAGGTTCGTCAGGAAGCTGCTCATCAGCCCGCCCGGCACGTTGCGGATCAGGAAGCTGACTTCGCCATCCTTTTGCAGCGAGCTGAAGGAATAGGCGCGGGTCTGATCGCTGCCAGGCACCTGCAGATTGACGTACTGCCCGGGCAGGAACGCCAGCTGGTTCAGCGATTCGCCCTTGATCGACAGCGCAATGGTGCTCTCGGACAGCTGGCGCAAATTACTGATGGCGGCCTGGTAGTTGGCCTGCTGGGTCTTGCAGATGTCAGAAGCGGCCGGCACGCGAATCACGCAGTCGCTTTCGGCAAGCATTTGGCAGGTCAGCACGTAACCCTGCTCGGCTTCGGCTTCGCTCAGCGCGTCCTCGATGTATTCCTCGCCGAGGTCGTAGCGACCGCTTTCGGCAAAGCACTTGCAGGCTCCGCAGGCGCCGTCCCGGCAATCCAGCGGCACGTTGATGCCTTGGCGGTAGGCGGCATCGGCGACGGTTTCGCCTAAGTTGGCGTCGATGAAACGGGTGACGCCGTCTTCGAAGTTCAGTGCGATCTTGTGAGTCATGGCGGCGCCCTCAGAGGTGGTACACGTCGATCATCTGGCGGATGTAGTCGTTCTTCAGCACGACCTTCTTGGCCTTGATCAGCGGGTTCTCGCCGCGCGTATCAAGGGTGTAGAAGCTGGTGCCGTAGAAGTGGTCGACCGTCTTGTAGCGAAAGCTCATCGTGTGCCAGTTGAAACGCAGCTTGCAGACGCCATCGGCCTGCTCGAGCAGTTCGAGGTTGCTGATGTTGTGGCTAGTGCGGGTATCCGGAATGGTCGCGCTGGAGCGCTCGGTGCGGATGCGGAACACCCGGTCTTCCAAGCCACTGCGGTTGCCATACCAGATCAGCGAGATTTCGCTCATCGGGTCCTGGGTCAGCTGGTCGCGATCATCCCAGGCCGGCATCCAGAAGGTGGCGTCCGGCGCATAGAGTTCGAGCCAGGCGTCCCAGTCCTTGTCGTCCAGATAGCGCGATTCGCGGTAGAGGAAGTCGCGCGCGGCGTCGTAGGAAAGAGTCATCACGCACCCTCCACGTGGATCAGCTGGTCCTGCTCTTCCTTGAGCCCCTTGATCATTTGCTGCTGCCAGTAGTGGTGCTGCAGCACGAACAGGCCTTCATCCTCGGTGCGCACGCCGCTCATCAGCGGATGCAGGTCGATCTCCTGCGCGCCTTCGTCAGCGCCATCGATCCAGTGCTTGGCACCGCGGGACATGTCGTTCCATTCCATCGCCCGGCCGGCAAAGCCCTGCTGGCAGGCGCGGAACTCTTCGAGGTCATCCGGCGTGGCCATGCCGCTGACGTTGAAGAAGTCTTCGTACTGGCGGATGCGGCGGGCGCGGGCTTCGGCGCTCTCGCCCTTGGGTGCGATGCAATAGATGGTGACTTCGGTCTTGTCGACGGAGATCGGCTTGGCGATGCGCAGCTGCGAGCCGAACTGGTCCATCAGATACAGGTTCGGGTAGAGGCAGAGGTTGCGCGAGTTCTCGATCATCCAGTCGGTGCGAGCCTGGCCGACCTCGGCGATCATCTCGTCACGGCGCGCATAAAGCGGCCGGTCTTCCGGGTTGTCCCAGCGGGTCCAGAGCAGCAGGTGGCCGTTCTCGAACGAGTAGAAGCCACCGCCCTTTTTGCCCCAGCCGCCGGCGCTCATGGCGCGGATGTCGTCACCGGCCTCTTTCAGCTTTCGCTGCTGCTGGGTGGCGGCGTAGTTCCAGTGCACGGCGGTGACGTGGTAGCCGTCCGCACCGTTTTCGGCCTGCAGCTTCCAGTTGCCTTCGTAGACATAGGTGGACGAGCCGCGCAGGACTTCAATTCCATCGGGCGACTGGTCGACCACCATGTCGATGATCTTCTTCGACTCGCCGAGGAAGTCCTCCAGTGGCGCCACGTCGTCACGCAAGCTGCCGAACAGGAAGCCGCGGTAGGACTCGAAGCGCGCAACCTTCTTCAGGTCGTGGGAGCCGTCGCAGTTGAAGCTGTCCGGGTAGCCAGCTTCCTTCGGGTCCTTGACCTTCAGCAACTTGCCGGAGTTGTTGAAGGTCCAGCCATGGAATGGGCAGGTATAGGTCGCCTTGTTGCCGCTCTTGAAGCGGCATAGCATGGCACCGCGATGACTGCAGGCATTGATGAAGGCGTTGAGCTCGCCATCCTTGTTGCGGGCGATGAAGATCGGCTGACGACCCATCTGGGTGGTGTAGTAGTCGTTCTTCTCGGGGATCTGGCTTTCGTGAGCGAGGTACAGCCAGTTGCCCTCGAAGATGTGCTTCATCTCCAGATCGAACAACCGCGGGTCGGTGAACATCTCGCGCTTGCAGCGAAAGACGCCCTTCTCTTTATCTTCTTCTAGCAGCGAATCAAGGTAGTCGAATCCCAGGGACATGGCCGGGGCCTCCATTGTTATTGTGTCTACGTGATGAAGGCTACGACGCGGGAGACGGCATCAATATCCGATTCCTGCAGCACCTTTATCCGTTTTCTGCAAAGCGCAAGCGGACAGATTGACGCAGGCACGCAGGAACACGCCCGCTCATCACACGGGGTGACGAGCAGCGAATGCTGCAGAGGCAGGGAATGAAAAAAGAGCCGCTTCCGTCGGACCGGCAGCGACTCAAGGGGACTCAGTGATGGCGGCGCAACGTATCCGAAGGTAGCTCGCCGAAGGTGCTCTTGTAGCTTTCCGAGAAACGCCCCAGGTGCATGAAGCCGTAGTCCATGGCGATTTCGGTGATGTTGCGCACCTTGGCCGAAGGATCGCTTAGCCGGCCATGGATCTGCTCTAGCTTGCGCTGGCGGATATAGGACTTCGGCGTGGTGCCGACCTTGCGCTCGAACAACAGATAGAGCGAGCGCAGGCTCATGTTGGCCAGCTCGGCCAGCTGTTCGACGGAAATGTCACGCTTCAGATGCTCATCTATATAGTCGGCAATCCGCCCGAAGGACGGGCAACTGTCGCCAAACGGATCGCGGCGGATGTTGCTGGCCAGGCTGCAGAGCAGCTTGCTGGCGATGATCCGGCTGTACTGCTCCTGAATCTGCGGAATGCTCTGCTCGGACCCCGCCTCCTGGCAGATCAATCCAAGCAGGCTGCCAAACCCATCGAGTTCGCTGAGCGCGTGGCGGTTGCTGCCGAAGCGAATCCCCTCCGCCGGAGCCTGCCACTGGTTTTCGCTACAGGCTTTCTCCAGAAAGGAAGCCGGCAGCTTGACGATGAGCTTTTCGCAGTCATCCGAATAGGTCAGGTCGACCGGGTCGTCCGGATTGATCAGCAGCAGCTCGCCGGGCGTGAAATAGTGCTGCGCCACAGGCAATGACCGCGCTGCAGCAGCTGCAGGTGATAGATGGTTTCCAGCGCCGGTGAGGTGACATGAACGCTGCCGCCATAGCTGATCTGGCAGAGGTCGAGTTTGCCGAACTTGCAGTGGCTCAAGCTGGCCTGCGGGCTGCCCGTGCGCGGCAGACGAATGCAGTGCGCCCCCACGTGCTGATTGACGTAGTCCGAAACGGCATGCGGATCGGCATGCTCGAAGATCCTGCTTTTTTCGTTCAGCAGTCGTTCCATCACCAGGCACTCGCATTGTTCTTATAGTCGGCCGGTCCATCGTCAACGACGCCGGCGGCGATTCCTGCCACGCACATGCATGTTCAGGCTTGATCTGCGTCAAGGCTATCGCTTCGTTCGAGCATAGGAGATTCGACCAACGAACGACACCCCGTCGTTCGGTGACCGCACGGTTTTTGGCTGGTCCGCAAGACGGGCACCTGGAAAAGGCAGCCGCCACTGATCTGGACCGGACGACAGGCTTGCAAGCCGGGCGCTGGCCCATAGGCACCATCCTGTATAATGCGGCCCCCATTTACCGCTCGTGTGCGCCTGCATCGACTCTCCAAATTATCCGGCCCGATAGTGCAAAGTCCTCGTTCGAATCAGTCTGTTGCAAGTAGAAAGTTCTCCGTCGCACCCATGATGGATCGGATCGCTTTTCTTGAATCGCCTGATTTCTAGAGACCTACAGGACGAAGCAAGAAAATCCGTACCACTTTTTTACCACCACGCAGGCAATCAGATGCGTTTTCCCCTGCATGGATCGTTAGGACCAGCCTAAAGAAGGCCACAGAGAACTGCGTAGCACCTACTCGAAAACCGGTGACCACAGTGAGATTAGTGGCGGTAGGTCAGCACCCTCCAACCCTGTCACTGCTTTTTCCAGCAATGCGAGCTGGGTAATCTGGCCAGGCTCTGGGTAATGCCTTAGCAGCGCCTTAGCCTGCGTGCGTATCATCTCAGGTAAAGCGGGATCACTTTTGAGTTGCAAGAGAAACTGTCGAGTCTCAACTACCGCCTTTGTCCGCTCGCACGCCATTGTCATGTCGGTCTCCATTCAGCAGCCGGAATTACGCTAAGCAACGCGCCACTCCCCAGCAGCACCTTAGCGACAACGCAGGGGACTCGTCGATTTGAAGCAACCCCCGGAAACTCAGGCATGCCCTACGACCAACTAGCACAAAGCGTTTCAGCTTGCGCAAGCACCAGTTGCGCTGCCTCTTCCTGCTGGTCCGGCGGGTATTTGTATTTGCGCAGGATGCGCTTGACCATCAGCCGCAGCTTGGCACGCACGCTGTCGCGATTATTCCAGTCGACCGTCACGTTCTGCCGCAGGTTGGCGGTCAGTTCATGGGCGATCTTGGCTAGGATCTCATCACCCAGCTCGCGTACTGAGGCCTCGTTGTTGGCCAGGGCATCGTAGAAGGCCAGCTCGTCGTCATTCAGTCCCAGTTGCTCGCCCCGCTTGCTTGCAGCGGCGAACTTCTTGGCCATCTCGATCAGCTCCTCAATGACCTGGGCGGTTTCGATGGAGCGGTTTTGGTAGCGCTTGATGACACTATCTAGCAGTTCGGAGAACTTCTTCTCCTGAGCCAGGTTGCTGGCGAACTTACTCTTGATCTCGCCCTCCAGGAGCCGCTCCAGCAGTTCCACCGCCAGGTTCTTCTCCGGAAGGTTGCGCACCTCGGCAAGGAACTCATCGTCGAGCAGGCCGATGTTGGGTTTGTCCAGGCCCACCGCCTCGAACACATCCACCACCTCACCGGAAACCACGGCATTGCCGATTATCTGGCGGATGGCCAATTCGCGGTCTTCGTCAGTCTTCTTCTTGGCGCTGATTTCGCGCTTGGTCAGCACCACCTTGATGGCCTGGAAAAAAGCCACCTCGTCGCGCACCGCTTTGGCTTCATCCAGGGTGCAGCACAGGGTGAACGCCTTGCTCATGGCCAGTGCGTTGTCGGCGAAGCGCTTTTTGCCGTCCTCCAGTCCCAACACGTGGTTGGCGGCGCCGGCCAGCAGCTTGTGACCACCTGTCAGATAGTCGCTGTAGTTGAAGCCATACAGTAGGCCACGCAGCACATCCAGCTTCTCTTCCAGCACCGCGTAGGCTTCGTGGGCATCCACGGTGGGTCGCCCCCTACCCTTGCTGGCGGTGTACTCCTTGAGTGCCGCCTTGAGTTCATTGGCGATGCCGATGTAATCCACCACCAGGCCGCCCTGCTTGTCCTTGAACACGCGGTTCACCCGGGCAATGGCCTGCATCAGGTTGTGGCCCTTCATGGGCTTGTCCACGTACAGGGTGTGCACGCAGGGCGCGTCAAAGCCGGTCAGCCACATGTCGCGCACGATGACCAATTTGAGCGGGTCGGCGGGACCCTTGAAACGTTTCTCCAAGCGCTTTTTCACCTGGCTGGGATAGATATGCGGGCGCAGCAGCGCCTTGTCCGAGGCGCTCCCGGTCATGACGATCTTGATCGCGCCCTGCTCTGGGTCCTCGTGGTGCCACTCAGGACGCAGTTCGACGATCGCGTCGTAGAGGTGCACGCAAATCTCGCGGCTCATGGCCACAACCATTGCTTTGCCCGGCATCTGGCCCATCTCTACCAGGCCCAAATTTCGCTCTTCGAAGTGCGCCACCAGATCCGCCGCCACGCTCTTGATCCGCGGCTCAGCCCCCACCACCTTCTCCAGCGCCGCCCAGCGCGACTTCAGCCGCGCCTGCTGGTCCTCTTCCTCATCCTCTGCCAGTTCATCTACTTCATCATCGATATGCGCCAGCTCGCTGTCTTTGAGCGACAGCTTGGCCAAGCGCGACTCGTAGTAGATGGCCACCGTGGCGCCATCCTCCTTAGCCTGCTGCATGTCATAGACGTGGATGTAGTCGCCGAACACCGCACGGGTATCACGGTCTTCGCTGGACACCGGCGTACCGGTAAAGGCCACGAAGGTAGCGTTGGGTAGAGCGTCGCGTAGATGCTGGGCATAACCCACCTGATATCGGGCACTGGCCTCCGCCACCTTAACGTCTTGTACCTTCAGCGAAGCGCTGAAGCCGTATTGAGTGCGGTGCGCCTCGTCGGCTACCACCACGATATTCGAACGCGTGGACAAGACCGGGAAACTGTCTTCATCCTCGCCTGGCATGAACTTCTGGATAGTGGCGAACACAATGCCACCACTGGGCCGGTTGGCCAGCTTCTCGCGCAAGCCACCACGCGTCACCACCTGCACCGGCTGTTCGCGCAACAAATCCTGCGACAGCGAGAACACGCCGAACAGCTGGCCATCCAGGTCATTGCGGTCGGTGATCACCACGATGGTCGGGTTCTCCATCGCCGACTCCTGCATCACCCGCGCGGCGAAACAGGTCATGGTGATGCTCTTGCCGGAGCCCTGGGTGTGCCAAACGACCCCGCCCTTGTGCGTGCCGCCCGGACGCGAGGCGCTGACCACCTGCTGAACGGCCGCGCGCACCGCATGGAACTGGTGATAGCCAGCAATTTTCTTCACCAGCTGGCCGTCGTCCTCGAACAGTACGAAATAGCGCAGATAATCCAACAGCATCGCCGGCTGCAGCACACCACGCACCAGCGTCTCCAGCTCATTGAACTCGCCCAGCGGATCGACCGTTACACCATCGATGGTGCGCCAACGCGCGAAGCGCTCGATGTCCGCCGACAGCGAGCCCATGCGGGCCTCACTGCCATCGCTGATTACCAGAATCTCGTTGTAGTGGAAAACGTCTGGAATCTGCTCCTTATACGTTTGAATCTGGTTGAAGGCCTTGTTTAGATCAGCATGCACGTCAGCTGAGTTTTTCAGCTCCAGTAGCACCAACGGCAGGCCATTGACGAACAGGATGATATCCGGCCGGCGCGTATGTTTCGGCCCTTGGATGCTGAACTGGTTGATAGCCAGCCACTCGTTGGCTCGCGCATCGGCCCAGTCGATCAACCGCACGAAATCGCCACGGGTCTCGCCGTCCTTCTGGTATTGCACCGGCACGCCGCCGACCAGAAGGCGATGGAACAGGCGGTTGGCCGACAGCTGCACCGGCACGCCCAGCTCCAGCACCTGGCGCAAGGCGTCCTCACGCGCCGCCAGCGGGACCTGCGGGTTGAGCCGGGCGATGGCCGTGCGCAGGCGCATGGTCAACAGCACATCGTGATAGCTCTCGCGCTCGGGGTTACTGCCGTCGCAGGCGATATCCGGGCCATACAGATGCACGTATCCCAGTTCACTGAGCCAGCCGAGGGTTTCCTGCTCCAGCTGATCTTCAGTCATTGTTCAATCTCATCCTTGCGCCCTTAACAGTTCCCCAAACTCAGATGCCTGAAGCTCAGATGCCCCCTGCAGCATGTCCCGCGCCAACGCGCGTCGCTTCTGTAGCAGCTCATCCAGCGTCGCCTCAAATGTAGGTATCCTCGCATCACGCACAGTCGGGTAATAGACGTACACGTCCTTTTCCTGACCAATCCGGTACGCGCGATCGGTGGCCTGATCCTCTTTGGCTGGATTCCAGCAGCGAGTGAAATGGATAACGTGGTTGGCTGCCTGCACGTTCACACCAAATCCAACCGCAACAGTGGAGAGGATGATCACCGAAAAGCCAGGCTGCTCTTGAAAATGATCGATAAGTCGCTGCCGGCTCTGTGCACTCTGACTGCTGGTGCTGGTATCGCCGTTGATCACCGTGGGTTTGAAGCCGAAGCGTTCCTGAATCGCATGTTGCAATTCACGTTGGACGTCCCGCAACTCGGTGAAAAGGATGACCTTATCGCCGCTTCCCGAACGCGCAATATTATCCAGTGTGCTTAAAAGCCATTGCAGCTTCGGCGAGTGTTCCCTCAAGCGTGGATCAGGCTGCACGCTGAATGGGTGCGCGCACACCAACTTGAGCTTGTGCAGCAAACCGAGCATGCCGCTCTCTCGCTGCTCCAATTGTTCCTGCATCTGCTGCTTCTGTGTGTACTGAGCAACCTCGGACAAATAGAGATTGCGCTGCAAGCTATGCATCTGCAGCTTACGACACTCCTGGTCCTCGATCTTGGCAGGTAGATCCTTCGCTACATCCTGCTTGGTACGCCGCAATGTTTGGGGTTCGATAAGCCCACGCAAGTGCTCAAGCGCTGCTGTATCGCGCTCCAAGCCTGCTTCAATGGGGCGTTGATACTCCCGCCCGAACTGATTCAGCCCCCCTAGGAAGCCCGGCTGAATAAAGTCGAACAGACACCACAGGTCGATCAGCGTGTTCTCCACAGGCGTCCCCGTGCAGGCGATACGGAATCGAGAAGGGATTGCTTTCGCCGCTTGCGTGATCAGCGCCGCCGGGTTTTTGATCTTCTGCGCCTCGTCGCAGATCACGATGGCCCACTGCTGCCGTGCCAAGGAGAGTTCCTGATCACGCAAGGTTTCATAGGTGGTCAGCACTATTTGAGCATCGCCCATCCAACCCGGCCGGAGAAGATTTTTTATCCCCTTGGCCTGCAGATCCTCCGGAATCTCGTCCCTCTTGAACTTAACAGCGCTGAGCGCTCCGCCATAAAGCTTCAGTACCGGCAATGCATCTGCATAGAAGAAGCGCTGCAGCTCACGCTCCCAGTTATCCAGCAGGGAAACGGGGGCAACAATCAGGACCGGTTTACCCTGAGGATTCTGCTCCAAATACCAAACGACGAAGGTCAGCAGCTGGATGGTCTTACCCAAGCCCATGTCATCGGCAAGCAGGCAACCCGCGACATGATCCGGTGATAAGCCAAACAGGTGCTGCATCCATGCCACACCTTTCATTTGATGATCGCGCAGCTGCACTTCGGGGCGAAGCAGCTCTGGAATATCCGCATTGGCATGCCGCCCCGCCAACAGAGCCGCCTCCCGGCGCTGGGCATAGGTCGCTTCCTCAATGTTGTGCTCGATATGCAGCACCGCACGACCAGCTACGGGGTCTGTCACAACAGGTGATTTAGGCTCGACCGGATTAAGCTTCTTCGACCAGGCCTCATAAAGCTGCTCCGCGACCTGGAAAGGTAGCGGGGTTTCAGTACCCGGTAGACATACTTGTTCATCACCCGCCACACGCGCCTGGTCGATGCGGTGCTCAAACTCTTCAAAATCTTCACGGCTAGCAGGATCCCACTGACTGAGCAGATCGCCATCCACCCCGAGCTCTTTCACATCGACCGGCAACCAGTTTTCCGTTGCCTCTTTCACCAAAAATGGAGATGTAATGCGCTCCGCCTCACCGATGCCGACAACGCGATCACCATACGAGGCCAAATCCAGCACCTCCTCGAACGTCTGGCCGGCCTCCTGGCGCTGCCAGTGGCGCAAAAGCTCATTGACCCCTGCCAACTGCGGGAGATCGAAGTCACTCAGCTCCAGCTCATAGCCCTGCCAGAATCCCGCGGGCATACCAGCCGCCAACTTCACTTGCAGCTCATTCACGAATGGCGCGAACTCATGGGCAAAATCGAAGCGCAGCTCAACTTCAGGTAGCAGCTTGGCCGAGATAGGCTCAAGGAACAGACCAATCGACCGAATATGCTTGCCGTCCTCACCTAGACAAGGTTCCAGGCGAAAACGATGGAAGTAGATGCCCGCATCGGCCAGCTGCTCCTCATATTCGCCTGCATCAACAACCTTCTCGGCTGCATCCCCGATCACGCTGTAGGGGTTGCGAACCAGTGACAGCGCTTCATCACCGGCTACCCGCCGACCTGGTAATGCGCGTACAGACTCAAGCACCGCCTTTACATCCGGCTCAATGAGCACGTGCGTCACCGATCCATCGGCGCCCGGCACCCGGTACTTATCCTGCACCTGCTTGTAACCATCGAAACTGGCCAACCAATTGTCAGGCTGCCCGTCAAAAGCGACATCCAACTCGATAATCGGCGTACCGGATACTACGGCCTTGCGTGGTCTCAGCTTCAAGTGCTCAGGCCTAACCACCACGGTCTTGTCGAGAAATCCGTCCAATACCGCACCAGCGCGCTTGGCCAACTTACGGATATTGGCCCAGCCGATTTGGTTGGTGACCTCTCCCGGAACCTGCTGCTGAGCGGCATGCAAATCCCGAATGGCCTTTAACAGTTCCCAGACCGCTCGCGGCAACAACTCAATGGTTGCCGCATCGCGCGCCATGGCGCCAACACGCTCGAAAGTAACCCGGCTGCCCGTCTCCGAATTGCGCCAGGACTGAACAAACACCTTGAAATCCGGATCCGACAATCCGCCGGTACTGGCCAACTGCGGTTGCAGCTTGGCAATCGCGGGCAAGCCAAGCAAAGGAAGGCTGCTAGCGTGCGCCGGATCATCCAAGAGCTGATAGATTGACTCCCAAGGCAACAGCCAGCGATCACTCAGCTGGCTGGCATAGTCTTCTTCGAAGAGCTGGTCCAGGTAGGCAGCAACGGGCCAGCTTGTATCGTCATCGGCCAGACTCAAGGCATAACAAATACCTTGTTCCTCAATCTGGTAAGCACCAGGCGCTGCCCCCTTGGCAGATTGAGAACGATCCTTCCCGGAAAAAAATCGGCCGAGCATCAAAGCCTCCAGAACATGAGTGCATTGTTTTTCACAGCCTTGAAGCCGAGGCGCAGCAGCGCTGTTTTGGCAGCCGCATCATCCCTGGCAAGCAAAACCTGGTAGACCCCACTTTTCGATCGGTGGTCGAAGGTCTTATAGGGCACACTGCCCAACATCGACCTAACCTGCACGTCCAGCGAATCACCCGTGCCAGGTGCAGACGCAGCCGTATGAACAGCGGGTTTGTCACCGGAAAGGCGGGGTTGCGTAAATGACGCTGGACGCTGTGCGACGATTCCCAGCGTCCGGAGCTCATCATCAAACTTCTCCAGCCACCCTTCGACTACGTTGGGTCGCCGCGGGGCTGGAGAGTGGGACATACGCTTCAGCGCCCGTCCTTGCTGCTTCAGCTCAGTTGCCAGCCCCAGCACCGGTTTATCAGGATTAAATGGTGCGGCATCGGCACGATAGACGTAGCAAGCATTGCCGGTACCAGAAAACTCCACAAAGAAGTAATTGCCGATCTGCATCACCACGGCATTGTTGTGACTAGGCCCTCCCGCGAGCTGACTTAAGCGGCCTTTGTTCTTCTCACGAAAAGCCACGAAATCACTACCCCGGTCATGCCACGCATCACCTCCCATCACAATCCGCGTGTAGCTCATCTGATTGGCAAAGCGTAACCAGTAAAACAGGCGCGACTGGTCGACCTCCGCTTCGCCCTTGAGCAAGGTGAAGAAGTGCTCCAGATCCTCCTTGGCAAACCAGGCAACCACCATCGCGCAAACAGGTTGCTCCACATACTGCAACCATGCGTTCTGCTTGGAACGCATCTGTGGGCTGCCCCAGTGCTCCAACGCAGCCTGCTTGAGTAGCGAGGACGACTGCTCGCGATACCGCGAACGGTGATAACGAGTCAGGCAGGCACTTAGCACCTGATTGAGATAGCGCGTATTCAGCTGCCCCAGAGCTACCAACTCCGGTAGGCGCTTCAGGAAGGTTTCGTCATCCAGCAGGAAAATGCGCGAAAGCAGAACCGCAAAAATCCGCTGCCACAACCAACTACCATCCGGCACCTGGGCAATGGCCTGTAGTGAGGAAAGATCACGCGCCCTGCCCTCGAATATCTCCTCTGCCAGACGGGTTCCAGCCTGAGCGCCGAACAGTTCGCGATGCTCGGCAACAATGCGCATCCACTCTTTTTCACGACCGATACGCTGCCTGACAGCATCGAAGCCGCGATCGATATCGTCACGCAGCACCCGCCAGTTCGCGTTGTCGTCAGGTTTGTGCTCATCGTAGGCAAAGTAGCTGAAACACAGCGCCAGCCAGTCGCGGCGGCTAAGTGTCCGTTGCTCGATACGGCCAGCCACCTCCCGATGAACACGGTCGAACAGGTGATCGTCCTCCAGCACCGGAACACTGACTTCATCGTCATCAGCCAGCCCGGCAAAAACCAGGCGCCACTCCGATGAAGTCAGCGCCTGCTCACGCTTGAACTTGCCAAGAGCCAGCAAGCGTTTCTCGCGGGGCGGTGCCAAGGCTTTTTCGACCTGGTCAAAACGCCGAGAAAGCTCAGTGTTGACGCGTTTCAGCGCCACCATGCTACTAAACCCGGCATCGCCGCTGCGCTCATTCTGGCGCTGCAAGCCAGAAGTGATGGCCGCCGACAGAGACGACAGAGCCCGGCTCATCTAGCGCATCTCCAACTGGCACTTTTCGTTTGCCGCATAAGCAAACTCAAGCGCCGGTTCCTGACCTTCATGCTCCTGGTCCTTAAGCCCGAAGAACTGCATGCGCAGCTCCACCCGCCGACTCTCCTCTTTGCTCTCCTTGGCATTGTTGAACGACACACCACCAGCCAGGAACATGGAGCGAATCTGCTGCTGACGCTCAGCTGAAAGCCCTTTCTGCACCGGGCTGCGGCTATCGAGCAGACTGCACATCACCCACTCCGAGCGCTGCAGCGAGAGGTGCAGGTTGTACAGGTAAGAGCCGTCCGTATCGGTGAAGCCCTCAATCACCACCTGCTTGAGCCACTTGCGTCCCTCTTCGCTGTCAGCGGCATCCAAGATCAACGGCACAACATCCTGCAGGGCCTGCTGCCCCTGGCTGTTGAGAAAGTATTGATTGTGGCCAAAGCGCCCAGCCTCACCGAAGCTAATGCGGTTATCCCGGCAGTCCACCACGATGGTGGAGTTAAGCCCTCCCGCCCTCAGTTTGAGATCCTGGCAAAGCTTAGCAATGTCCTTACCGCGCTGTTTCTCACCTTGCTCAGCCTGCTGAATACGCTGCGTCACCGAGCTCAGCGAGGCCACCATCACCACCAGAAACAAGATCATCATCGCCGTCATAAGGTCGGCGAATGAAATCCAGAAAGGCTTCTCGCCCTCGTCACGCGCCCGAGCGGGAGCGGCTGATTTGCCGAACATGCTCTACCCCCTTAGCGGCGCTGAACGCGCTCCATGATGTCACTGAAGTCTTCCAGGCTTTCCTTGACCCCTTCGACACCACCGGCCAGGCTGGTCATCGCCTTATGCAGCTCGGCATCCAGGCTACCCAGCGTCAGCCGCAGGCTACGATCTACCCCCTCACTAAACTCGTTGAAGCCCTTGCCCAGCACGGCACTGATCTGCTCTAGGTAGTCGTTCACTTCACGATTGAGCGTCTGCAGCCGCTCGCCTTGCAGCTTCAGATCCTGCAGGTATTGGCTGCGCCCAGCGGACTCCCCCTGAGTAGTGGCGACCACCCCCTGGATGACCGCAAGCGTCTGATTTAGCGCTTCGCGGTTATTGCGATAGTCGGCCACCACACTGGTCAGTTCGCGGGAAGCGCCAACCAGCTCGCCGCTCGTGCCCTGCAGCGCACCCAGTACGCCCGCAGTCGCCTCACCGGCTTTACTCACGCTCTGGCCGGCGCTGTCGAAGCGCTCGGCTGCCAGGCGCATCTTCTCAGCGCCTTGTTGCATGCTCTGCAGGTGTTGCTCGGTTTGCGCACCGAGTAGTTTGAGGCTGTCCTGCATCGCGCCTTGCTGATCGGCGACGGCATCCAGCAGGGTTTTCACCTGCTCCTCCAGCCCACCGACCATCTCGCGCGTACCACGGTGCAGTTCGGCCTGGGCGGTCTTGCTGGCCTGTTCCATCTGCGTACGGTTTTGCTCAAGCTGCCTGAAGAGGCCGCCCAATTGCTCACCCAGCACATCCACCGAGCCGGCGATCTTGGCCATGGCCTCCTGCTGGCCCTGGCCCATGCTCTGCTGCATGGATTCGACAAAAGCCTGCAGATTCTCCGCCATGGCTTGCTGGCGTGCCTCGCTATCGGCAAACAGCTTCTCCAACTGCTTGGCCATACGCTCACCAGCCCCCTCACCTTCGCTGCCGATACGCGCGATGGACGTCTGCAGATTGGCCACCATCTCGTTCATACCAGCCTGCATGCTGTTTTGCCCAGCCTGCATATCGGCCAGCAGCTGCGCGATCATCTTGGCGCTGTTCTGCGATGAAGCCTCGCTCGCCGAGCGCATGTCGCCGACCAGTTCATTGAAGCCCTGCTGCATGGATTGCATGGCCGCTACCGACTGCCCCAACATTTCGTGCAAGCCATTGAACTGCTGACCAAAAGTACTTTCCAGCTTGGCCATAAAGGCTGTGAGCACGTCCGTGAGCAGGCTCTGCACCTGGTTGCTCTGGTCGCCGCTGGCGGTATTCACAGCTCCGGCGATGGCCTCCAGGGGAGACTTGAGGCTGTTCTCGATGGCGCCGCCAATCTGCTCGGCCAACACCTGACCAGAGTCGCGGTAACTTGCCGAAAGAGAATCGGCCAACTTGAGGTTCTCACGCACCTGGGTATCTACCAGGTTCTGCAGCATCTCACGCAGATCGGTAACCAGGCTGTCCTTGAGCTGACGGGTCTGGATCGAACTCTCGTTGCTCGACTTCACCAGCTCCGCCAGGTACTCCTCGCCCACGCCGCTGTCGAACAGCCCGTCGATACTCTCAGTCAGGGATTCCAGATGCTTGTAGCAGCGGCCTAGGCGCCACTTTTCGGTCAGCGTCACGCCAATAGAAGCGAAGATCGAGAAGAAGGAGCCGAGGAAGGCAAATAGCACGTCCTTGAGCAACTGATCGACGCTGGAGCTGACCTGCTCGGGAGTGCTGGGGTCGAAGTGCTGCAGGCCCAACATCAAGCCGAAGAAGGTGCCGACAATGCCGATCCCCGTCAGGATGCCCGGCAAGTGCTTGTAGAACTCGGTCCCCAGGGGCGTCTCCACCACCGTTTGAGCGGTGAAGAAATGTCCCGCGCCCGCCGTGGCTCGGGAGCACAGCATGCGCTGCTCACCCTCGCGCACCTCGAACTGGTCATGCAGCGTCTCGGCATACTCCTGCCAGGCATGCCCCAGCGTATGCTCCTGGAACAGCTGCTCCAGCTCGCTACGGCGTTTGCCCGGCTGCAACTCCTTGAGCTCACGCACTTGCCGTGCGAGCTTCTTCAAGCGCCGGCTCAACGCAAACGAGCGCAAGAAGTAACGCAGCAAGTACCAAAGGCACAGCACCGTCACAAGGCTAAACACAAACACAGGAGCAATCAGTTGCTCAGGTGTTGCCTTATCCCAAAGGTCCAACCACTTCGAATAGTCCATAGCCCTAGCCTTGCTTGTTTTTCAGCGGCCTCTGCGGGCCTTCTTCTTAGTTCAGGTGATTCAAACAACCATCAGCTCACTGCGCTCCGCAACGAGCCTACGCTCCTGCCGCAAGGGGATCCCAGCAGACTCAGCGTCCAGTAAATGATCGCTGTCTAGGTCGAAGGGAAACACCCATAACTGCATGTCCTTGCCGTAATCAAACACCGGCAGCGCGTTCTGGAGCCCAGACCAATACGGATAAATCAGTACTAGCCTCGGCACCTCGTCGCCTCTTCGGTATTTATGCCCATAGGCAAACAGCTGATAGAAATCGCTCTGACTCAGGTCGTAGTTCTTCTCAGGTTTACCGGCATCGATGCGCTTCCACTTGGTATCAAGAATCCAACGCTGCTCCGGCGTGTCGATCAGCAAGTCCGGTTTCAGGCAGAACATGTTTCCGCTGTCGTGCCTGCACAGATGGTGTCGGCTGGCTTGTGAGGTCAGTTTCGCACCGTGCAGCAAGCGTTGCCGCAGCCAGCCCTCCACATAGCACTCGAACAGCTTCTCCATTGGAAACAGCAAGCTCATGCCGCGCCACTCACCACTCACAGCTATCGGCATCTGCTGATTGAGAATCAGCTCGCACCATGGCTTGATCGCCTGATAATGCGCCATCAGCCGATCGCGGCTCCATGCACGCAGATCCCGGCTAACCTGCTTGCTAGACGGCACCTCGGCCAGCATCGAGCGCAGCTCATTGGCCAAGCGCCAGTTGGCCGCGTCTTGGGTCGTTTTCGCTACATGCTCCAGCGCCAGCTTGAGCAGACGGTTCTCCGCCCGATTGGGCAGAAACACGTCATGGCGAATTTGGAAGTGATGCTGCCGTCCGGGAGGTTGGCGCATCTGTGCGACCACATTGAGCTGCCCACGCAGAAAGCGCTGCTCTTCCTCAATGCGCTGGTAGTCGAAACGCACGCCGCGTTTGACCAGCAGATCCAGCTCGCCCAGAAACTGTTCCATCACCCACTCGGTCAGCGGCGCATCAAACTGCTCCAGCCCCGTCACCGAGACCTGCCTGGGCTTCAACGACAGCGCGGCCTGAATCATCTTGCGCAGCAAAGCACGGCTCTGCTTGACGCAATCGCCTTCCTCAAAGTGCTTGGGCAGGATTTCCAGGCGCGTGCCGCAAGGGGTCTCTAGCACGCCAACGTAACTGTCCCATTTCAACGACTGGCGCCCTTCCACCTGCAGCAGCGTGGCGCCGCTTCGATTGAAGCCGGCGCTTAGTTCGCAGAGCCAATCAAAAGCACTGGCTGAGACCTGCGCCATATCCAGCGACGGCTCGACCGCCTTGGTAGTCAGCTGAGCGTACTCGCGGATGGTGACGAGCGTTTTCACGCATTGCCGCTCCCGAGCTGATCGATCAAACGCCGCCCTAGGGCACGAGTGTTGAGTGGGCTACCACTATCGCTATACGTTTCAACGCCAAGCTCATCCGCCAGGTCACGCAGCAGTGGCTTGGTGGGCTGCTGCAACACATCTCCACGCCAGACCTCTATTGAGCCCGTTGTGAGTTCGCGCAACACCAATTCGCCATTGGATGCTGTGCGCTTTACCCCCACGTTTACGCTTTGAAGCTGGTGATCGACGATCCCCATATACGACTCCAGCCGCTCAAATGCGTCGTCATTCAGGCACCAGGTATTTCGCTCCAAACTCTGACCAACATCCTGACCAAACAACAGCTCGACATTACCCGCTTTTCGGTTAACGAACTGATTGGCTAACGGCTTACGATGATCGTTGAGCACCCACTGTATGCGCTCCCAATCTTCAAAAAAGTACTCCTGCAAAAGCGGCAGTATCTGATTGCGGAAGATGCGTTCAAGACGCTCAAGCGAGCTGTCATCTCTCAACGGCATGAAGTAGGCATGGCCAAGACAGTGATCGCGATCCAGTAGCACCTCAATGCGCTGGTTCACCACGCGCAATAGTTGGCCGATGCTAAGCCCTTGCACGCGTACATCATCTAGCAGCTCAGGCTTCGGCGGCATTTCACGAAAAGTGAAACGGCGCCGAAGCGCGATATCCAACCCGGCCAGGGAGCGGTCGGCAGTGTTCATCGTACCGATCAGGTAGACATTCTTCGGA
This sequence comes from Pseudomonas sp., assembly GCA_007713455.1. Classification (GTDB taxonomy): domain Bacteria; phylum Pseudomonadota; class Gammaproteobacteria; order Pseudomonadales; family Pseudomonadaceae; genus Stutzerimonas; species Stutzerimonas chloritidismutans. The sequence goes on along the minus strand of VMRT01000025.1, from coordinate 8,629 downwards.
ACACTGAACGACTGTTTGGAATACGGCAGCACCACAGATAGAGCCTCGTCGGCCCCGGCTCGCTTAGATGGCTCAATAAGCGTAATGAGCTCTCCGAAGATGCGCGAGATATTGCCGCGGTTGATCTCGTCGATGATGAGCACGCGCGCATTGGCTGTTGTGGTCTTATGGTGCGGCTTCAACAGTTGCTCGACCATCGCCGCAAACAGGCTTTGATAGCCATTGACGATGTACTTCTCGAGCTCGGCCTCTGCCACCTTCTGGAAGATACGGCCCTGACGGATATCTTCGACATCAAGCTGGCCGCCCTGCACATAGGCCAATAACTGCCGAACCAAACTCAGCGGCAACGGCAAAACACCGCCCTTAGGTTTATCTAATTCAACCACCTCGGGGCTTATCGCACGCACCACATAGCCCTGACCAAAACGCTGTCCGACGTGAAACAACGCCCCACCTTCAATCTTTTGCGACCCCAGCAGCCCCTGCAGCTTCTCGCGGTTCAGGGTCGGGCTGCGCAACTCATAGAGCGTCATCTGGCTGAACTGTCCGTTCAATAACTCACTATGGGGCAAAGACGGGCTGTATTGACGCAGCCATTTAACCGGCCGCATTTGCGAATAATGCGGGTCGTACTCGGGATGGATTTTGAAGGCATATTCGCCGGCGACCTCGCCTATCGCGCGGAACTTAAAATTGCCGTCACTCACCACCACCAGGTCACCCGGCTTCATTTTGGTAACGAACGCAGTAACGCTAGTGACGCTGTAGTCGTAAGGGCCATCCGGATTCACGCCAGCATCGATGAAACGTCGCTGGACGTCGCCACGATTTTTACAGCCGGTGAAATCGATACCGCCACCGTAACCCAGCAGCATATAGCCGCCCTGAACACACTCTTCATAAATCCCGGCGTCGCTCCCCTGGGTGTTGCCTAGCGACATCTTCCAGATTTTGCGTTTCCCGAGATCTACAGGCGCTTCCGCCTGCTGCGTAACTTTGGCGGCAGCAGCTTCGCAAAGACTTTTGAAAACTCCGTCAACTACTTCATAACGCAACTGCCCGTTATCGCCATCACTTTCGGCCCGCAGCCCCTCAACAAAATCCTCGTAACTAAAGCTCTGATGAAAGGTGACGAAGCGAATGCGCTCCTGCTGCACGAGCTCGTCGAAGCGAAGCTTCAAAGCTGTACGATCCTGTCGATGTGTTTGCAAGTAGGTGCCATCGAGGACCTCCAGCGCAGCCTCAACGGTGGCGTAGGTTTTACCGGTACCCGGCGGGCCAAAAAGAATTTGATTAAGCGGCGCACTGGTCATCGGTAGCGTTCCGGTTTGTGTTTCGGATTGAGTGGGTTGTTGAGCGGAATCACCGCCCACATACAGGCTAAGCAACGAGTGGAAGGATTCTTCGTCCGGCACGGTTACGTATACAGCCGGGCGACCCATCCACAGGCGAGGCGCGTTAGCCTGCAGGCCGCTGTGGCGGGTACGCTCTGGGGTGTAAGGCTCGGCCTTCAAGAAGAGTTCGGCGTCGGCCAACCAGTCCCCAGGCTCCAGAAAGAGCGCGGCTTTAGGTCCAGGTTCGACGGCTAGCTGACGTCCGTCAGGGGCCTGAAAGCCCGCCATCCTCGCGGTGGCCGGTTTAACCGGGCTGACGTACTCGTATGCGTCCAACAGCTCCTTGATTCGCTGGCCTGACCAACGCTGCGCCGCGAGTTGCATCAGCTCATCTGCAAACGCCCATAGTGACCGCTCACCACGCTGCGCCATCAGGTCTCGGTTGAGCGCCGAGGTGCTTCGTAAGGCCGTTTCCCCCGCCGCAGCGCGAAGCACTTCCTTGGAATAAATCGGCAGCAAACAGGGGTTTTCACGATCTTGATAAAGAAACGCGACCTTACGCATCAAGGCGCCGGGTTGTCGGGTAAGCGCATCTAACCGCTCAAGCTGGCCAGTGCGTCCTGCTTCCGCTGCTTCGAGCAGCCCGCTTTTTAAGCTGGCAAACGCCTCTTCTGCGCTAGAGCCAAGCATGTTTAACCAAACGTACTGGTCGTCGTAGCTGTTGTAAGCGTTACCGGACTTCGCCTGCCGATGGCCATGAGGACGAATGCCCATGCTGAGTGGGCCTTCCTTGAAGTCCCCCAAGGCTGCTGTCTCTTCGAGCAGCCAATGCGACAGCGTCTGTTTGGATTGAAGCGCGCAATACTGCTCAAGGGTCAGCCGTTGAAGTGCTGGAATATCCCACTGAGCGAGGTAGCGACTCCATTGTTCGTTACGCAGATCGCTCATGCCTTAGCCCCCAGTACCATTGCTTCGGCTTCCGGCAGTCGCAGCTGACCGGAAATTAGGCGGGGCAAAAGGGTGTCGCGGAGCTGGGTCAGAGTTTGGGCTTGCTTATGGTTTGCCGTGATTGTTATCTGAATAGGCGTTACAAGTTCAGCAAATGCATCAGTCACTGACGCTGTAGGAATTGCCAAGAAAAAACGCCCCAGGACGTCATTCTGGATCCGCTGCCGCCCACTGGTGCCGGACATGCTTTGAATAGCGAACTCGCGGAATGCCGTGTGCCTAGCCAACAGATAGCCGTGATATTCGGGCAAAGGTGCTTTGGGGCGCAGCACTAAAAACTCAGTTGAGCCCCAACCATTTTGTCCGTTAACCAAAAAATCTACGAAGGCCGACTTTCCGTTTTCTAGGCAAGGTGTAATGCGAGCCAGTAGGGTATCGCCGTTTGTGAACTTGGCACCTGAGCCCGTCTCGCGCTGAATATATGCTTCCGCACAGTGCCCGCTAGTGGGAGCGCTTGACATGTCCAGATAAGGAGCGACTTCGCCTTTTTTTAATTTGCGCGACGGATTCATCTCATACGCATCAGCCAAGGCAGCCCAGTGCCACCCCTTCGGCACCAACCCCAGCTCGGACTCTTCGAAGCTATCGGGGAACAGGGCGGCGGTGGTGGCGTCCACGCCTTCAGGCTGGCGGCCTTCGGTCTTGGCGCGCACGGGGTCGAAATCGACGAACCAGGATTTGAACAGCGCCTGCGCAATGGCTTCCAGGGTGGTGTTGGTTTCGCGTAGCAGGGTGATGCGGTCGTCGAGTGATTTTAATATCTTAGAAATCCGTGCTTGAGCTGTTCGGGAAGGAAAAGATATCTCTAACCTCCCAATCATTTCGTTATTTAGACTGGCTCTAGTCGACATCGTTGATAATGCCGAGACTGCCTGCCTAAATCTTGGGCTGCGCAGGTAATACCCCACGTACTCCGGCAGCAAATCACTGTCTGGCTTTGGCCTGAGGCGTTTGCAAAACCCGTTAAACGTGGCGTCTTTGTAGTCCCGCAGAGCTACGCAACTCATTCCGAGTTCGTGCATCGTTTCGCTGGTTCGAGTAAGGAAGACATCTCCCCGCAAGATGGAGCAGCCTTCTCTTTCTTTTTCTGTGGCTTGAACAAAATCACCCAAAAGCTCAGGTGTGAAGTAGTTGTAAAAGACATCCTTAAATGTCAAAAATGGATAGCCTGAACCGAAATCCGTTGCAGGTTTGGATAGCCCGGATCGTACCTCATAGTGGTCGAGCAAACTGGAAGTTACCCACTCAAAGCTCATACCCCAGCCCCCCCAGCTTCTGCCGGATCAACTGATCGAGTTCAGCGCCCTTGTGCATCTGCTCACCCAACTACCGGGTCAGCCGCTGCATCTTTTCTGCAAAGGCTTCGTCGTCATCCTCCACCTGTTCGGCGCCGACATAACGACCCGGCGTCAGCACATGGCCGTGCTCGGCGATTTCCGCGAGTTTCACGCTGCGGCAGAAGCCGGGAATGTCAGCGTACTCGCCGATCTCGCCGCCCTTATCTAGCGGCTCACCGCGCCAGTCGGCGACGGTTTGTGCGATGCGTTCGATATCGGCGTCGGTCAGCTCGATCTGCACGCGGCTGATGCGGGTGCCGAGTTTGCGCGCATCGATAAACAGCACCTCGCCGGGTCGGGCGGTTTTCTGTTTGGCGAGGAACCACAGGCAGGCGGGAATCTGCGTGTTGAAGAACAACTGGCCGGGCAGCGCGACCATGACTTCCACCACATCGGCCTCGACCATGGCCTTGCGGATGTCGCCTTCGCTGTTCTGGCTGGAGCTCATCGAGCCGTTGGCCAGCACGATGCCGGCGCGGCCATTGGGCTTGAGGTGATGGAGCATGTGTTGCAGCCAGGCGTAGTTGGCGTTGCCTTGCGGCGGTGTGCCGTAGACCCATCGCGGGTCGCCTTCCAGGCTGCCGTGCCACCAGTCGCTGATGTTGAACGGCGGGTTGGCCAGCACGAAGTCGGCGCGCAGGTCCGCGTGCTGGTTACGGATAAAGGTATCCGCCGGTTCCTTGCCCAGGTTGAAGTCGATGCCGCGAATGGCCAGGTTCATCGCCGCCAGGCGCCAGGTGGTGGGGTTGGACTCCTGCCCATAGATGGACACGTCGCCCAGCTTGCCGCCGTGGGCTTCGATGAATTTCTCCGACTGCACGAACATGCCGCCACTGCCGCAGCAGGGGTCATACACCTTGCCGTGGTGCGGATTGAGCACCGCCACCAGCGTTTTGACGATGCTGGCGGGGGTGTAGAACTGGCCGCCCTTCTTGCCTTCGGCGCTGGCAAATTGACCGAGGAAGTATTCGTAAACCTGGCCGAGCAGGTCGCGGGCTTTATTGGCGTCGTCACCGAAACCGATAGTGGAGATCAGGTCCACCAGTTCGCCGAGCTTGCCGTCCGGCAATTGGGCGCGGGCGTAGCGTTTGTCGAGAATGTTCTTGAGCTTGGGGTTTTCCGCCTCGATGGCGGCCAGGGCATCGTCGATGCGTTTGCCGATATCCACCTGCTTGGCGCTCGCGCGGATCGCTTCCCAGCGCGCCGCTTCCGGCACCCAGAACACGTTGACCTCGCGGTAGTAGTCGCGGTCTTCCAGTTCGGCGGTGAGGGCTTCCGGGTCGTCATCGCCCAGGTAGTAGTCGTCTTTTTCATCCAGCAGCTTGCGTTCCAGCTCGGCGCGGCGGCCAGCGAAGCCGTCGGAGATGTACTTGAGGAAGATCAGCCCGAGCACGATGTGCTTGTACTCGGCGGCGTCCATGTTGGCGCGCAGCTTGTCGGCGGTGGCCCATAGGGTTTTCTCCATGGCCGCAAGGCTGGTGGTCTGCAGTCTAGCCGCCTTGCCCTTATGCCCCGACTTGACAGCGTCGACCACATAACCCGCCGAAGCTTCTTCAACAGCAGCCGGAGCCATGCGCTCGCGGACATTGTTAAGCACCTGCTCCGCCAGGCTGCCACCCGCCTGCGCGCGTAACACCGAGCCACCACGACCACGGCCTTTGACCAACATGCCTTGCTCGATCAGCGCATCGCGCGCCACCCAGAACTGCTCTTCGGTCAACTCAGCAAACTGCCCATGCAATTGTTCGAACAGAGATTGATTGCCAATGCTGCCGGCTACAGGCACAGCGGCGAGCAGGGCCTGAGATAGCTGGGCCAAATCTGTCATGCATAACTCCTCGTGCGAGCCCTATGAGGTGAGCTCGCAAGTATTCAAACGATGATGGCTGAAGAGGCTCGGGGAATCCGAAAGCGGGTCTGTAGCGCGCGTACTTTGTAATCAGAAGTACAGAGGTGAACCGTCCCTGGGATACCGTGGCTTGCCATGCTGTGATCCTCGTCACCTTATCCACTGGCCAGCGATGGGTAAATCTATGCACGGTGTTTTTCGGCAGCACGGTCAGTTCGTCGCTATTCAATACCGGGTCCGTGCCCGTAAAGACCAGGCCGACGCGTATCTTCGATAATGCAGGTCCCTCGTTTCTTGCTACTTGAGGTGGCCTAGCCGATCTACTCGCGCCAAGGATATGTAGCACGCCTAGACACATCCAGAGTGTTTACTTATACAGGTAAAATTATTGAGCAGATGGGAAGCAAAAAAACCAAACACTCAATCGGCTCATTGCGCTGATATTGACGAGATTTTCAGCTCTATCTGGAATGCCTGGTTTTCATTCTCCGTCGAGATCGGACAGTCGCAGCTGCTCATTTAACCGTAGTTGCCAGGGGAAACGGCCTTGGTGGTTTCTCAGGTTTGCCTGCGCATCTCCACAGCACTTCCAAAGCGTAGTAGTGACCCATGCGCGTACGATCGGAGTAGCGTTGCATCACTGAGGATTTCCAGTAGCGAATCACATGCCTGGCGCCTACCTGCCCGAGGTGGGTGACTCCCAGCGACTCACAGAACACGCCGAAGGCGGCCATTCGAGCCCTCTGTTGCGCCCGGTTCCGCTTTCCTCCCTTGCGTCCATATCCCCTGGTCAACTCGTCAATCTGGCCAACTAGCCGACTCATGCCAGACCTCCAACATACGCAGCGACGACGCTGATCCGGTTATGGCCCAACTCCAATGCAATCTCGGCCCTGGCAACCCGATCAGCCTCCCTTTCAACGATGCGGCCGGTCAGCACCGGCGCGGGATAACCAGTCAGCTCTTGGTACCGCCGGCACGCATATGCGGCACGTAGATCGTGAAATCTAACAATGCCGTGCGCTTTCAATGTTATTCGTGCTCGGTCCAGAACAGACGTCCGAAACATCTTCCAGTCGAGGTCCGACGGTATGATCGAGATGCCCTGCGCCTGTATGGCGGCAGCAGCCTCCAGGGCCTCCAACTGATGTGCGTGCAGGATCCTCAACACGCGTTTGCGGCCGCCTTTCGTGCCATATCGGACCTCAATGCAACCATCTGATTGAGCCTGGGACATCGCTTTCTTGGCGTTTAGCAATGCAGCTTCTTGTATGCGCAAGCCGAGCGCCCAGCACAACTTCACTACTGCAGCTGCGGCCGCCTGATCACTGAGGCGCAGACTCTGTATGGCCGCGTCGACTAACTGGGCGTCCATTCCCGACGGTGGTTCTTTGCGTACCGCGGTGCGTTTTGGTACTCCACAATCATGCACAGCGTTGACTCGTCTCCATTTAGGATTGGCCAGTCTCATCACGCTGTTAACCGCACTGATTAGGCGCTGCGCATACCCGGCCGTGCATTCATGGCGCGCCACTTGCTGGGCGAGCTCCGCGCCGTAGCGCATTAGCAAATCCTCCGTCACATGTTCGAGGCGGCGAACACCCTTGGCTCGCGCAATATCGGCAAATTGCCTCCACGCCATATCCACCGATGCAGCGGTTGAAAATGAGATGTGACCTTTCTCGCGCTCCCGATCGAGCAGAATTCGACCTGCCGATGCCATATCGCGTGTACCCACTCCGACGTTACGACCCACTCTGTCCTCTCTCTCAAATCGTCAAATCGAAAGGGGGTGCCGCCGCACAGTTCAGGCCTGAGCCAACTGGCACCCCTTTTTTTTTCGCTCATGGCCGAACTGCACGGTGAGTTTTACTCGCGCTCGTAACGTACGAGGCGAACGTGAGCGAGCGACGGTTGGTAAGGGGGTCGCAAACCCTGGATTTAAAATTGCCATGTTGTCTCCTATAGGCGCTGGCCAGGCTCGCTGCGCTCTCCTGTGAGAGCACGCATCCCACTCCGCGGATCAACTTTTTTTAAGCGTTAAGAGGTCTCCGTCACGCGATTTCACGCGACAAGAATTTACTGGAGCCCCCTGATGACGGGGCTTTGGGGCGTTTTTCATAAGCCGTTACTTTTTTTAAACATCATTTAAACGGCGCCCAGTCCTAGCCTGTTGATCATAGGATCAGGCGTAGAAGCTGGCTGACAGGGTGTAAGGCAGTTTTGTTAGGCGAGCGCTGGTTGAATCCAGCATTAGGCGGGAGGCAGAGCCCCATTTTTCTTGAGATTTCGGTAGGTACCGGCCTCAGCCGGTGTGTTGAGAAGCTGTTTATTTCCCTTGCCCAGCTAGCAAGCGCGCCACGACACATGCGTGGCTTGAGACGCGGCAAGTATAAGTAATTATACGGCTAGGCAAGTCGGAGTTATTCGCAATATTCGCTATTTAGCCGCTCCCGGGACTGCAGATAACATAGCTTGAGCTCGGTTAGCTTATTAATGTCACTAAGTGTACTTCTAGGTACACTCCGAATCACCGCGACGACCGCTATTTCCGATTCTATGGACTCGGCCGCACGTAAGTACACCAAGTGTACCTACAGGTACACTTAGTGATCAGCCGTACTCTAGGGTGTAGCTGAACTGGCGCTTGATCACCCGAAATAGATGTTCGACCTTGGCCCGCACCTGCGCCATGGCGTTTCGATCTTACGCTTGGCTTTGTAGAGCGGGCTGTTCCTGCCCGCATTCTTGTACGTACTGCGCGTGCCGCGGCCTGCCAGATCACATCTCGGTCAGTATGTTCGGAGCGCTTCTCGACTCCGGTGTAGCCGCATCGGCGCAGACGACGTTCTTGTCGCCGTGCAGCAGTTTGTCGACCTGAGTGATGTACGCGACATTGGCGGCGGTCATCACCACGCTGTGCACCAGGCCCGACTCTTCATCGACACTGATGTGAGCTTCAGTCGGGTAAAGCAGGAGTGTTACCACTCCTGCCTCCCCTAAGAACCGTACTTGAGAGTCACCCCTCATACGGCTCAAGCCTTCCAGCAGCCTGAGTGAGACTGGGTAACCTGACGATGCGCTCTTCGGCGCTCAAG
>VMRT01000008.1 GCA_007713455.1 Pseudomonas sp. | reverse complement strand
CGAGGTGATGCGGGCACGAATGCTCTACACCACGAAGCACAAGAAGAAGGCACCGACTGCGAAGGTCTCTCCTTTCTACAAGAAAACCATCGGTTACGGACTGCCGGACTTCGCAGAGGAACTCAACTACGGAGTCGATCTATCAACCATCTGAGGGTGGTATCAGATTGATGGGGTGAAGGTGCCCCATCAACCATTAAATCCGTATACCCGAAAAACAATGCGCCTGCCGTGCAGCAGCGAGTCCCCGAATGCCCTCGGCAGCGTTCGGTCGTGCCGCACGGGGCCAGGAGATCGTCCCCGATGAGCGTCGTCATCGCCCTTGCTGCATTGGCTCTGCTGATGCTCGCCGCCTACCGCGGCTACAGCGTCATTCTGTTTGCTCCCATCGCCGCCATGGGTGCGGTGCTGCTCACCGACCCGTCCGCGGTGGCGCCGGCGTTCACCGGCATCTTCATGGAGAAGATGGTCGGCTTCATCAAGCTCTATTTCCCGGTATTCCTGCTCGGTGCGGTGTTCGGCAAGCTGATCGAAATGTCCGGCTTCTCGCGCTCCATCGTCGCCGCGGCGATCCGCCTGCTCGGCACCAGCCAGGCGATGCTGGTGATCGTGCTGGTCTGCGCACTGCTGACCTACGGCGGCGTGTCGCTGTTCGTCGTGGTGTTCGCGGTGTACCCGTTCGCCGCAGAGATGTTCCGCCAGAGCAACATGCCCAAGCGGCTGATCCCGGCGACCATCGCCCTCGGCGCATTCACCTTCACAATGACTGCCATTCCCGGCACGCCGCAGATCCAGAACATCATCCCCACCACCTTCTTCAACACCACCACCTGGGCGGCGCCCTGGCTCGGCCTGATCGGCACCCTCTTCGTATTCGGCCTGGGCATGCTCTATCTGAAGTGGCAGCTCGGCAAAGCAATGGCCGCTGGCGAAGGCTACGGCACCAACCTGCGCAATGAACCGGAAACGCCCGCCGATATCGCCCTGCCCAACCCCTGGCTGGCGCTGTCGCCGCTGATTCTGGTGCTGGTCGCCAACCTCCTGTTCACCCGCTGGATTCCCGAGTTCTACGGCACCAGCCACAGCCTGCAGCTGCCCGGCATGAGCGCCCCGCTGGTCACCGAGGTAGGCAAGCTCACCGCGATCTGGGCGGTGGAGGCCGCACTGCTGCTGGGCATCGCCCTGGTACTGGCGACCAGCTTCGGCACCCTGCGCGGCAAGCTCGCCGAGGGCAGCCGCACGGCGGTCGGCGGTTCGCTGCTGGCGGCGATGAACACCGCGTCGGAATTCGGCTTCGGCGCGGTGATCGCCTCTCTGCCGGGCTTCATCGTGGTGGCCGACGCGCTCTCGGCGATCCCCAATCCGCTGATCAACGAGGCCATCACCGTCAACCTGCTGGCCGGCATCACCGGCTCGGCCTCTGGCGGCATGAGCATCGCCCTGGCCGCGATGGCCGACAGCTTCGTCGCCGCCGCCAACGCCGCGCAGATTCCGCTGGAAGTGCTGCACCGGGTCGCCTCGATGGCCTCCGGCGGGCTCGACACCCTGCCGCACAACGGCGCGGTGATCACCCTGCTGGCGGTCACCGGGCTGACCCACCGCGAATCCTACAAGGACATCTTTGCCATCACCCTGATCGCCACGGCCGCGGCCTTCTTCGTGATCGGCGTGTACTACACTACCGGCATCGTCTGATCGCGGCGCTTCGCCGATTTCGGCGAGCATCACGACATCTGCGATTGCCTTCCGACAACAAGAAAAACGAGGCGCCGCCCAGTGCGGTTGCCGCCAAGCGGGAGAAACCATGAACCTCACAGGCAAGACCGCACTGGTCACCGGCTCCACCAGCGGAATCGGCCTCGGCATCGCGCTGAAGCTGGCCGAAGCCGGCGCCGACCTGATTCTCAACGGCTTCGGTGATGCCTCGGCAGCGCTGGCCGAAGTCGGCCGGCACGGCCACAAGGTCGGCCACCACGGTGCGGACGTGTCCGACCCAGCGCAGATCGCCGAGCTGTTCGCCTACGCCGAGCGCGACTTCGGCGGCGTCGACATCCTGGTCAACAATGCCGGCATCCAGCACGTGGCGCCGGTGGAGGAGTTTCCGGTCGAACGCTGGGACGCGATCATCGCCATCAACCTGTCCTCGGCGTTTCACACCACACGCCTGGCGCTGCCCGGCATGCGTCAGCGCGGCTGGGGGCGGATCATCAATATCGCCTCGGTGCACGGGCTGGTGGGCTCGGAGCAGAAGGCCGCCTATGTCGCCGCCAAGCACGGGTTGGTCGGGCTGACCAAGGTCGTCGCGCTGGAAACCGCCACCACGCCGATCACCTGCAACGCCATCTGCCCCGGCTGGGTGCTGACCCCACTGGTGCAACAGCAGATCGACGAGCGCGCCCGTCAGGACGGCGATGAACAACGCGCCCGCCACGATCTGCTGGCCGAGAAGCAACCCTCGCTGGATTTCGTCACCCCGGCGCAGCTGGGCGCCCTGGCGCTGTTTCTCTGCAGCGAGGCCGGCGACCAGGTGCGCGGCGCGGCATGGAACATGGACGGCGGCTGGGCAGCGCGCTGACGACGACTGGCCACCCCCGGCGAACGGCTGCGCATCGCAGGCTGTCTGTATCCCATTCAGGCGGACTGCCGCGCCGAGATCGCCAGAGGTTCAGGTCGGCAGCGCCGGACAGCCAAAAACCGTTTCGGGAGTGCCGATGCAAAGCCAGCTGCTGTATTTCGATGACGAGCGCGCCGCCGCCCTGCGACTGGCCGAAGCCTCTGGGCTGGCCGCCGCGGCAGTCGAGCGCCACCGCTTTCCCGATGACGAACTGCGCCTGCGTCTGCCACTGCGCGAAGGCGAGGCCATCGCCGAGCAGTTGGTGATCTACCGCGGCCTCGACCATCCCAACGAGAAGCTGGTCGAGTTGCTGCTGATCGCCGGCGAGGCGCGCCGACTGGGCGCCAGGCGACTGATTCTGGTCACGCCTTATCTGGCCTACATGCGCCAGGACATCGCCTTCAATCCCGGTGAAGTGGTCAGCCAGCGGGTGCTTGGCCAGCTGCTGGCCAGCCAGTTCGACGGGCTGATCACCGTCGACCCGCACCTGCACCGCGTCGCCACCCTGCAGGAAGCCGTGCCGCTGGAAGATGCCGTCACGCTGTGCGCGGCACCGGCGCTGGCACGACTGATCGCCGAGCGGCATCCCGATGCCCTGCTGATCGGCCCGGATGCCGAGGCGCTGCAGTGGATCGAAGCCGCCGCCGTCGAACATGGCTTCGAACACGGCGTGTGCAACAAGGTGCGCCACGGCGATCGCCAGGTCGACATCGCACTGCCGGCGCTGGAGTTTTCCAGGCGCCATGTGGTGCTGCTCGATGACGTCGCCAGTTCCGGTCGCACCCTCGCCAATGCCGCGGAGAAACTGCTGGCCGCCGGCGCGGCATCGGTAGATGTCGCCGTGACCCACGCGCTGTTCGCCGATGATGCGCTGGCGGTGATCCGCGCTGCCGGCGTCGGTCAGATCTGGAGCACCGACTGCATCGCCCATGAAAGCAATGCAGTAAGCATGGCCCCGCAACTGGCCGAGGCGCTCAGGCCGCTGCTTCGCTGAGGCGATACTCAGCGAGCGGCACATAGGGTGAAAAACGCCGCAGCTTTTCCCACCGGAACCCGGCGAACCACCTCGGCGGAGGCGAATCAATCGCGTGGACAAGGCGGAGCCGTTGTCCACCCTACGAGCATCCTGCACCGGCGAACCATCTACGCACCAACACCACGGCCGCCGTAGGGTGGAAAACGCGCAGCTTTTCCACCGGAACCCGGCGACCACCTCGGCGGAGGCGAATCAATCGCGTGGATAAGGCGGTGCCGTTGTCCACCCTACGAGCATCCTGCACCGGCCGGCCATCTACGCTCCAACGCCACGGCTGCCGTAGGGTGGAAAACGCGCAGCTTTTCCACCGGAACCCGGCGACCACCTCGGCGGCGGCGAATCGATCGCGTGGAGAAGGCTGCGCCGTTGTACACCTACCCCTCATCCACCGCGCTCGGCTCGTCGGCAGCGATCTGCGCTGAGTCGCCATAGCGCTTCTGGCAGCGCTCGCAAAAAAAAACCCGGCGCTGGCTGCGCCCCAGCTCTTTCACCTTCACCAGCGGAATATGGCAGCGCTCGCAGGTCGTCTTGCCGTGGGCCAGCCAGTGCGCCTTGAGCACACTGGCCCGCTTCCACTGGAGAAATTCGAAGCTGTAGGTACGCGCCTCACGCACCAGCTCGCGCAGCTTGGCCGCCGGCAGCGCGCCGATCAGCGACAGTGGATGCACGCGAACGCGGTAGAGCACCTCGTTCTTGATGATGTTGCCGGAGCCGGCGAACAGCGTCTGGTCGAGCAGCGCATCGCAGGCCAATAGCCGCGGACGTTCGCGCAGCCGCTTGAGCGTGGCGCGCGGGCTCCAGGCGTCGCTCATCAGGTCCATGCTCCAGTCGTACGTCGCATCCAGCGGCCCTTCGATCAACTGCACCGAGCAGGCGTAGAAGTTCAGCTCGCCGTTGGCAAAGCCCAGGCTCAGCCGTGCTACGGCGTCCTTGCGCTCATTGATGCGATAGCTGCCGAACAGCAGCAGGTGGATGCGGACGGAGACGTCGTCCAGCTGGATCAGGAAATGCTTGCCCCAGCTATGGAAGCTACGCACCACCTGACCGGCCAGCCGGGACATGTCGATCTTGGCGCTGCCCTCGGCACGTTCGATGGTGCGCCCGGCGAATGCCGCGACTTCTTCACGCAGGATGACGATGGAAGGACCTTCGGGCATGGCTGCACCAGGGGCTGGACTGTCTTGGATTTGAGACTCGCCAACGCCGCGAAGGTGCGCCCGCCGTTACCAATCCAGTTGCAGCTTGCTCTCGAATTCGCGCAGCGCTCCGCTCAGCGGATCGCTGAAGCGCAATCCACGCGCCAGCAGCTTCAGTGGCCGCACATAGTCGTCGGCCTCACGCTCGCTGCGCTCGAGCAGCTCGGGATAGAACGGGTCATTGCAGATACCGGCGCCGAGCGTGGCCATGTGCAGGCGCAGCTGGTGCTTTTTGCCGCTGATGGGGGAGAGCCCGTAGCGCCAGAGGTCGCCGCGCCGTTCGAGCACCTCGATCAGCGTTTCGCTGTTCGGCTCACCGGCGCCCTCACGCATCAGGAAAAAGGGGTCGCCCGGCACCATGCACAGGCGTCGGCGCAGGGGAAATTCGAGATGCGGCAGCGCCGGGCAGATTGCCTCGTAGCGCTTGCTGATCTCCCGCTCACGGAACAGCGCCTGGTAGGCACCACGGCTCTCCCGGTTGGCCGAGAACAGCACCAGACCGGCGGTGAGCCGATCGATACGATGAATCGGCACCAGATCGCCGTTACCCAGCCGTTTGCTGAGCCGCGCCAGCAGGGTTTCGTTGACGTATTCGCCGGCCGGCATCACCGAGAGAAAGTGCGGTTTGTCGGCTACCACCAGATGCTCGTCGACATGCAGGATGCGTTCTTCGAACGGCACCGGGATCTCATTCGGCACTTCGCGAAAGTAATGAATGCGCATGCCTACCCGATAGGTCTGCGCGGCATCGATCGGCTGCATCTGCGCATCAAGCACGCGGCCGCGGGCGATGCGATCGAGCCAGGTAGCGCGACTGATCGCAGGGAAGTGCGCGCACAGGCAGTCGAGCACCGTAGGCCAATCGCCTGGCGGCAGATGCAGGGTGCTGGGGCGGGAACTGGAAGCGGACATGAATGCAGCTACACGGTAGCGACGAGGGAGGTGGATGATACCTGCTCTGTCAGTAGCTGCCTCCCGTTGCGGGAGAGCGGTGGCAAGTGGCTGCTGAGCGCAGCGCCGCCAGGGGGCAGGCGATGCGCTCAGCGAAGACGCCAGGCGAGAGGAACGCGCAGGCTCAGTCTTCCTTGTCCTTGGTCACTTCGCCGGTACGGCCATCGATCTTGAACTCGTACTTCTTGCCGTCCTGCTTCATGCCCTCGCCTTCCCAGCCATCATCATCGGCCTCGATGCCGTGCAGTTCGGTGTAGCCGGCGGCCTTGGCCTTCTCTACGGCCTGTTCGAGGCTGATCCAGTCGGCGCCGGGTTTGTCGGCGGCGAAGGCAGCACCAGAACCGAGGATGGCAACGGCGAGCGCGGCGGTCAGTGTCTTGTTGTACATCTCGTTATTCCTTCTGCGAACGGGATCAGATCGGGCCATACGGTTGGCCCTTGCCTGAATTACGAGCGCGGCGGCGGCCGCTAAGTTCAACCACCGCGCCGCCAGCCGCCGGACGTTCCCTGGCCCGATGTCGATTTCGCCCGGCGCCAATCGACTCTGTCACAGGGCCATTGCCGCGCGGCGGTGGCTCCGCGCCCGCTTCCAATCCGCGCCCCGGAGGTCTACATGGCAACGCACAAGGTCGTATCCGATCAGGACTGGCTGGCCGCCCACAGCGCCCATCTGCAGGAAGAGAAACAACTCACCCGCCAGCGCGATGCGCTCAGCGAAAAGCGTCGGCAACTGCCCTGGCGATGCCTTGCGCAGGACTATCGCTTTCACGATGCCAGCGGCGCGGTTCTCCTGAGCGAGCTGTTCGAGGGTCGCAGCCAGCTGGTGATCAAGCACTTCATGTTCGGCCCGGACTGGACCGAGGGTTGCGTCGGCTGTTCGTTCGAGGCCGATCATATCGGCGGTGCGCTACTGCACCTGCTGCAGCATGACGTCAGCTTCGCCGCCATTTCCCGCGCGCCGTTCGACCGGCTGGATGCGTTCCGCCAGCGCATGGGCTGGCAGTTCCGCTGGCTGTCGTCGGCCGGCAGCACGTTCAACCGCGACTTCCACGTGTCCTTCGATGCCGAGGACATCGTCGAGGGCAAGGTCTTCTACAACTACGCCTGGCAACCCTTCGTCTGCGAGGAGCTGTCGGGCTTCAGTGTTTTTTACCGCGACCCGCAGGGCGACATCTTCCACACCTTCTCGGCCTATGGCCGCGGCGCGGAAGAACTGCTCGGCACCTATGTACTGCTGGACATGACGCCCAACGGTCGCAACGAAACGGGCCCGCGGCACAACCTCACCGACTGGGTACGCCTGCACGACCGTTACGACAGCGATGATCGCGTTGCCCCGAGCGGACGCTCGGAGCCCGCCGGCTGCTGCCACGAGCAGGCGCGACGCTGAGGCTACTGCCGTCGAATGAAGACGATCTGCGGGTCCATCTCGCCGTTGCTGAAGCGGAACTCCACCGCATCGCCCACGGCCAGCCCGCCGAGCTGTGCGGCGTCCGCCTTGAACGGCATCACCATCGCCGGCCACTTCAATTCCGGCACCGGCCCGTGGGCGATGGTGACGCTGCCCTGCCGGGCATCGATGGCGCGGATCACGCCTTCGGCCTGGTAAGCGGGCTCGGCCTCCAGGCTGTTGCCAGCCGCCACATCATCGACCGGTGGCGGTGTGGTGGAGGGCTTCAGCAGATCCTCGGCAGAGGCCTGGCCACTCAGCCCGAGGGTCGCAAGCAGTACGAGAAACACGGTTTTCATGACGACTCACCCCGATCGATCGGTCGTGCTGACCTGCAGCAAGCGTAGTCCCCATGGCGCGGTTCGCCCTCGCCCGAACGGTGCATTCGCAGCCGCCTGGCGACGTTCAGTTTCGTTTAAGCAAGCCCCCGTAACCTGTGAATCGTCGAAACCAACCACAGGAATCAAAACCATGAAAACACTGACTACGCTGTTCACCGCCGCCACCCTCGCCCTCGGTGCCAACCTGGCCATGGCCAAGGACATCGGTCCCGACGAAGCACTGAAGCTGCGCGATGCCGGCACCATCCAGTCGTTCGAGAAGCTCAACGAAGCCGCGCTGGCCAAGCACCCCGGCGCCACCATCGAAGAAACCGAGCTGGAAGAGGAATATGGCCGCCACATCTATCAGCTTGAACTGCGCGACGACAAAGGTGTGCAATGGGACGTCGAGCTCGACGCCAAGACCGGCGAAGTGCTGAAGGACCATCAGGACGACTGAGGCCATCCATGCGTGCCCCCCTTTTCGTAACCGTTCCACTGACCCTGCTGCTCGCTGCCACTCCGGCGGCGAGCCGCGACCTGGACCAGGATGAGGCCCTGCGGCTGCGCCGCGAGGGTCTGATCATGCCGCTGGAAGCTCTGCTCCAGCGCGCCATGGAGCGCTATCCGGGGGCCAGCCTGCTGGAAGCGGAGCTGGAGGAGGAAGATGGCATCTACGTTTACGAGATCGAATTGCTCACCACCGACGGCGTTGCCCGCGAGCTCGAACTGGATGCCCGCGACGGGCGCCTGCTCAAGGATGAAGAAGACTGATGCGTCTGCTACTGGTCGAAGACAACGTTCCGCTGGCCGACGAACTGGTCGCCAGCCTCAGCCGCAACGGTTATGCCATCGACTGGCTGGCCGATGGCCGCGACGCCGGATACCAGGGCGCCAGCGAGCCCTATGACCTGATCATTCTCGACCTCGGCTTGCCTGGCAAACCGGGGCTGGAGGTGCTGCGCGACTGGCGTGCCGGCGGCCTCACCACACCGGTGCTGATCCTTACCGCGCGCGGCTCCTGGGCCGAGCGCATCGACGGTCTCAAGGCCGGCGCCGACGACTACCTGACCAAGCCCTTTCATCCCGAAGAACTGCTGCTGCGCATCCAGGCGCTGCTGCGCCGTGCCCACGGCCTGGCCAACCAGCCCATGTTGCAGGCCGGCGGCCTGGAGCTGGACGAGTCGCGCCAGTGCTGTCGCAAGGATGGTCAGGACATCGAACTCACCGCCGGAGAATTCCGCCTGCTGCGCTATTTCATGCTGCATCCGGGGCAGCTGCTGTCGAAAACCCAGCTGACCGAACACCTGTACGACGGTGAAACCGAGCGCGATTCCAACGTCATCGAGGTGCATATCAACCGGCTGCGCGGCAAGCTCGGCCGCGAACTGATCGAAACGCGCCGCGGCCAGGGCTATCGCTTCGGCGGCCAGCCGTGAAGTCCATCCAGCGCAGCCTCAGCCTGGCGCTGATCGCCACCCTGCTACTGGTCGCGCTGGTGCTGGTGCAGACCAGCCTGTGGCTCTTCGAGTCAGGCCTCAGGCGCAGTCTGGAAACCGATCTGCGCGAGGAAACCGAGGGCCTGCTGATTGCCCTGGTGAAGGGGCCGAACGGCGATCAGCTGGACGTGCAGCGCCTCAACCCGCGCTATCAACGACCGTTCTCCGGCCACTATTTCAAGATCGAACTGCCCGAGCGCACCTGGCGCTCCCGCTCGCTGTGGGACGCCTCGCCAGAATGGCCGGAACGCGCGGGCCTGGCGGACGAACTGCTCGACGGCCCGCAGGAACAGCGACTGCTGGGTTATCGCGCCGAGTACCGCCGCGACGGCCAGCCGATCATCATCAGCGTGGCGCAGGACTACACGCCGGTCCTCGAAAGTTTTGCCCGCGTGCGGCTGAGCGGTCTGGGCCTGGTCGGTTTCGCCCTGCTCGCCCTGCTGCTGTTGCAGCGCTACGCCATGGGGCTGGCACTGCGCCCGCTGGAGCGCGCGCGGCAGCAGATCGCCCAGCTGCAGCAGGGCCAGCGCCAGCAGCTGGACCAGCAGGCGCCCGTCGAGCTGCAGCCGCTGGTCGAGCAGATCAACCACCTGCTCAGCCACACCGAGGACACCTTGCAGCGCTCGCGACATGCCCTGGGCAACCTCGGTCACGCGCTGAAAACACCGCTGGCAGTGCTCGGCAGCCTGGTGCAACGCGAAGAACTCACCGCCCACCCCGAACTGCAGGCCAGCCTGCAGGAGCAGCTGGAGCAGATCCAGCAACGGGTCAGCCGCGAACTGGGCCGGGCGCGGCTATCGGTGGACGTGCTGCCCGGTGCGCATTTCGACTGCGACGCGGAACTGCCGGCACTGTTCGATACGCTGGCGATGATCCACCGCAACGGCCTCGACCTGCGCTGGCAGGCGCCCGCCGGCTGCCGCCTGCCGCGTGATCGCGAGGACATGCTGGAGCTTCTGGGCAATCTGCTGGATAACGCCTGCAAGTGGGCCCGTAGCCGCGTCGAGCTGAGCATCGAGCGCAGCCGCGATGGCTTCGTCCTGCTGGTGGACGACGACGGACCGGGGATTCCGGCGGCACAGCGCGAACAGGTCATCAACCGTGGCGTACGGCTGGACGAGTCCGCGGAAGGTCACGGGCTGGGGCTGGGAATCGTCAGCGATATCCTGACGGCCTGGCGTGGCGAGTGGAGTCTTGAAGAAAGCCCGCTGGGCGGTTTGCGGGTGCGCATCGCACTGCCGGCGACGCGCTGAGCATCATTGCGGACGAGCCAGTTCGTTACGCATGTCTTCGAGTATGGTTTCGACCAGCAGGGTGTTCTGCACCTGGTGCCCGGCCATGATGCGCGTGGCGTGGGTGCCATTGATCGGGTAGCCGACATGCACCAGCAGGCGACCGTCCGCTTGCGGCTCGACGCGCGTGCGGTACTGCGAGGTGAAGGTTTCGGCCAGGTAGCGGGAAAGAGTCTTCATGAAGCATCTCTAGCAATGAGCCTGAGACAAAGACCCTGTTCATCGCTTGGAGATTCATGCCGTCCATCGGGAATCCACTGATCTTCATAGAACTGTAACCCTAATCACCCCTTCCGATCGCCGCTGCCATAGGCCAGCCAGGCCAGAAACAGCATTACAACGAACGCCATGCAAGACATCACCAACGCATTGATCATCAGGCTCATGTCAGGGTCTCCTCATCCACCGGATCGAGTTGAAACATACCCCGAATATATGTAGCGTTGCGCGACACGTCGACCTGCTCGACATAGGCATGTAAATCTTTGGAACAGGTGCAGAGGCGATGAAACGCAAGCAATCGATCAGTCAGATTCGCTGGGACCTGGCGCTGCGCTACCGGCTGATCGAGACCATCGCATGGTGGGAAGGCCGTCTGACCACGGGCCACCTGATGCAGAGTTTCGGCATCAGCCGCCAGCAGGCATCGAAGGACATCAACACCTACCTGAACGAACATGCGCCCAAAAACCTGACATATGACCGCCACCTGAAGGGCTACAAGCCGACCAAAGGCTTCCAGCCGCTGTTCATCGACGGCAGCGCCAGCGCCTATCTGCATTTACTCGACCAGAACCGTGTCCGCGCCCCGCATATCGAGGGCCTGGCGCTGGCCTACGCGCATACCGAGGTACTGCAGGTGCCGGACCGCAGTATCCGCCCCGAGGTGCTGCGGCCGATCCTGCAGGCCTGCCGCGAGGGGCTGCGGCTGGAGAGCGAGTATGTCTCGCTGGCCAATCCCGAGGTGGAAATCCGCGTGATGGCGCCGCACACGCTGGTGTTCACCGGCATGCGCTGGCACGTGCGCGCCTACTGCGAGAAGAACCGCGAATACCGCGATTTCGTGCTCAGCCGCTTCCGTGGCGAGCCGGACCTGATGGACACCAGCGAACACACCCGCGAACAGGACGAGGCATGGAACACGCCGGTGACCGTGCTGATCGAGCCGGACGCGCGATTGAGCCCTGCGCAGAAGGCGATCATCGAGGTGGACTTCGGCATGGTCGAGGGCCAGCTGCCGGTCGAGACGCGCGGAGCGCTGGTGCAGTACGTGCTGCAGCGCTTCGGTATCGATCCGAATACCGTGCAGGCCAATGCGGCGGCGCAGCAGCTGCAGGTGGGGAATCTGCAGGCGTTGAAGGAGTGGTTGTACTCGTGAGGGCTCTTGGGGGCGCTCTTGGCCGTGAAGGGCGTCGGCACGGAGCTCGGTATGTGAGCGGCGCGATTTCCTTGGCGTTTGGCTCAGGTTTCGCCCTGCTGGGCGACTCACTTTTCTTTGCACGCGCAAAGAAAAGTAAGCAAAAGAAAGCGCGCCCCTACATCCGGCCCTGCGCTACGCGCAGGGTTCGTTCGCTTCATCGCCGCTCCAGGGGTCGGCTTACAAGGGCCATCCATGGCCCTTTAAGCCTTTCGCCGCATCCATGCGGCTCACCCCCTTGCGCAACGATTCCGCTCTCCCTACTGAAGGGGAATCTGGTGCTGCCTGTCAGGCCGCGCATGGAAACGCACAAAGCAAAGTCAACTGCGAAGCAAAGCGTAGTTAGCCTTCGATCCATCAGGCGACCCGGACTGGAATCCGCCTCAGGAGGCCGAACTCAGCCCTTGCACAGCGGGACGCGAGCAATGGACGCCGAGCGAGGAATGACGGGACAGGGACGTACCGTCATGACGTGTCCCGATATAAGGTGGAACACTGATCAACATTTTCCACCGCTGGCTTCAAGCAAGGTGTTGCCGGACCACGGCGGGTTACTTTGCAAACCGGTGGGTAAGCGTCGCGTTACCCAAGCTACAGACAACGCAACCAAGCAGAGCGTGGGTTCGGCCATTTACAGCGCCCCCTGCCCATCCCCAATTGCACGACCTTTCAGGCAACACCAAACGCCCCTTTCAGGAGGCCGAGTGCAGGTGGCGTGGAAAGGGTTGAGCGGCATGGATGCCGCGAGAGCTGCGATGGGCCAGGGATGGCCCTTCGCAGCGGGCCCTTGGAACGTCACCGGAACGAGGGAACCCCGGCGCAGCCGGGGCCGGATGGAGGGGCAAGCGTTTTTGCTTACTTTTTTCGCGACTGAAAAAAGTGAGTCGCCCAGCAGGGCGAAACCAGCGCGTCATACCAGCACGATAAGTGACAGCCACATCCAACCGCGCCCACAAGCCTTTACATCCGACGCAACCACCCACCGCCCATCCCACGCCAGCGGTTCGCCACTGCACCCGCCCACAATGAGCCTGAGCCCATGCGCCTGATCCACACCTCCGACTGGCACCTCGGCCAGACCCTTCACGGCCAGGACCGCGACTTCGAACACGCGCAATTCCTCGCCTGGCTGCTCGACCAGCTGGTCGCCCACCGCGCCGACGCCCTGCTCATAGCCGGCGACGTGTTCGACACGGTCAACCCGCCACTCAAGGCCCAGGAACGCCTCTACGATTTCATCGTCCGCGCCCACGAAAAACTCCCGCAGCTGGACATCGTGATGATCGCCGGCAATCACGACTCCGGCGGGCGTATCGAACTGCCAGCGCCGCTGATGAAGCGCCTCAACGCCCATGCCGTGGGACGCATCAGCTGGGTCGCCGAGGGCCAGCTGGACCACCAGCGGCTGCTGGTGCCGCTGCACGACGCCGCGGGCAACATCGCAGCCTGGTGCCTCACCCTGCCCTTCCTGCGTCCGGCCGAAGTCACCGGGATGGAACTGGGCGATGACTACATGGCCGGCATTCGCCAGGTGCATGAACGCCTCATCGCGGCCGCCGAGACCGCACGCCAGCCCGGCCAGGCGCTGGTCGCCATGAGTCACGCGCACATGGCCGGCGGCGCGGTGTCGGAGGAGTCCGAGCGCAATATCGTCATCGGCAACGCAGAGGCCCTGCCGGCCAGCCTGTTCCCCGAGTCCGTCGCCTACGTCGCCCTTGGCCATCTGCACAAGCCGCAGCAGGTCGCCGGGCAGGCGCGCATCCGCTACAGCGGCTCGCCGCTGCCGCTGTCCTTTGCCGAGGTCAACTACCCGCATCAGGTGCTGCTGGTCGAACTCGATGGCGAGCAGCGGGCGCAGGTCGAAAGCCTGCCGGTGCCGCGCGCGGTGGAAATGATCCGCATCGGCCGTGCGCCCCTGGCCGAAATCATTACCGCGCTGGAAGCGCTGCCGCCCACCGGGCTGTTCGACGACAACCTGCCCTGGCTGGAGGTACGCGTGCTGCTCGACGAGCCGCTGCCGGACCTGCGCCAGCGCATCGAAACCGCGATAACTGGCAAGGCCTGCCGACTGGTGCGCATCGCCAGTGAATACGCCGGCAAGCGCGGCGAGACGGAATCGGAAGTGCTGCTCGGCCTCGACCAGATCACCCCGCAGGAGCTGTTCGCCCGCGCCTGGGAAGAACAGTACGGCAACCCGGCGGACGAGCAGGCGCTGGACGATTTCGCCACTTTGCTGCAACGAGTCGAGTTCGCCCATGAGGAGGACGATCGATGAAAATCCTCGCCATCCGTCTGAAGAACCTGGCCTCCTTGGCCGGCGAACAGATCATCGATTTCACCGCCGAACCCCTGGCCAGCGCTGGCCTGTTCGCCATCACCGGGCCTACAGGTGCGGGCAAGAGCACCATCCTCGACGCCCTGTGCCTGGCGCTATTTGGCAGCACGCCGCGGCTCGACAGCGTTTCGCCGCTGAACAAGGTCCCCGACGTGGAGGCCGAAATCGGCGGCGGCGATGAGCGCAACCTGCTGCGCCGAGGCTGTGGCGCAGGTTACGCCGAGGTGGATTTCGTCGGCGTCGACGGCCACCGCTACCGCGCGCGCTGGGAGGTCAGGCGTGCCAAAGAGAAGATCGACGGCAAACTGCAGGCCAGCAGCCAGAGCCTCACCGATCTCGACAGCGGCACGCTCCTGGCCAGCGGTAAAAAGCGCGAGTTCAAGGAACTGCTGGAAGCGCGCCTGGGGCTGACCCTGGCCCAGTTCACCCGCGCCGTGCTGCTGGCGCAGAGCGAGTTTTCCGCGTTCCTCAAGGCCGACGACAACGAGCGTGGCACCCTGCTGGAAAAGCTCACCGATACCGGCCTCTACAGTCGCCTCGGCCAGGCCGCGTTCGAGGCCGCCAAGCAGGCGAAGGAGAGCCTGACTCGCCTTGAACAGCAGGCCGGCGGCCTGCAGCCGCTGGAGCCCGAGCAGCGTGAAGTACTGGAGCGCGAACATCAGGCCCAGCTCGAAGAATTGAAGAAGCTGCAACAGCAGCTCAAGAAGCTGGAAGCCCAGCGGCAATGGCTCAGCGAACTGCAGCGCCTGGAAAACGAGCGCGAAGCGGCACGCCAGCAGCTGCAGGACGCCGAAGACGAGCGCGAGAGCCTGGCCGAGGCCCGCCGTATTCTCGAGCTGTTCGAATTGCTCGCGCCGCAGCGCCATCGTTTTCTGCGTCAGCAGGAACTCGAACCCCTGCTCGGCAAGGCCGCCGAAAGTCTCACTCGCCTGCAGCACGAGGCGCAAAGCCTGCAGCAACGTCTCGACAGCTTGCATCGCCAGTGCGAAGCCGCTGGCAACGACCTGCGCGCAGCCGAACAGGCGCGGCAGACGGCCGAGCCGAGGCTTGCGCAAGCGCGCCGCGAAGAGGAGCGCCTCAGCCATCTGAACGCCGACCTCGCCTCGATCCGCGCAGAAAGCGCCCAGGCCGATGCCACGGCCAGCGCCGGCGAGGCAACGCTCAAGCAGCTTGGTGAGCAGCAACAGCGCGCCGCCGAACAGCTGGCGACACTGACGCAGCAACTCGAGACCAGCGCAGCGTTGCAACCGCTCTGTGCAGCCTGGGGCGGTTACAGTCGGCGCCTGCAACAGGCCGTCCAGCTGGCGGCACGGCTGCAGCAAGGACAGAGCGAACTCCCGGCACTGGAAGCACAGGCCAAGGCTGCCGAAACCCGGCAAAGCCAGGCGCGCGAGGCGCTGGACAATCTGCAACGCGAGCGCGACAGCGAACTAGGGCTGGCCGAACAGCTGGCCGGTCTGCATCGACAGCTCGACGAATGGCGCCAGGCCGAGCGCGAAACCGAGGCCCTGCGCGAACTCTGGGCGCAGCAGCTCACGCTCACCGCCAGCCAGCGCGAACTGAGCGACGCCCACATCCGCCAGCAGGCCGAGCTGGACAGCCTGGTACCGCAGGGCAAACAGCTTCGTAGTGACCGTGATGCTGCCGAGCAGGCGCTGAAGGTTACCCTCGCCCTGCTTGAACGCCAACGCCTGGCACGCAGCGAGAATGTCGAAGCGCTGCGCGCGGCGCTCGTTCCCGGCGAGCCCTGCCCGGTCTGCGGCAGCGACGAGCATCCCTGGCAGCACACCGAAGCGCTGGTCGCCAGTCTCGACCGCCACGACAACAGCGAGGCCGAGCGTGCGCAGCAGGCGCTACAGGAACATGATAAGCGTCTGCAGGAGCTGCGCGATCGCCATGTCGCGCTCAGCACGCAGTTGCGCCAGACGCAACAACGCCAGGGCGAAGTCGAGGCGCAGCTGCAGGCCCTGGCACCGCGCCTGCTCGCCCTGCCCGCACACTCGCGATTGCTTGAGCAGCCGGAAGCCGAGCGTTCGCAATGGCTGGAAGCGCAGCTGACGACACTCAAAGACCAGATCGCCAACGCCAGCCAGCGTCAGCAGCAACTGCTCGCGCTGCAACAGCGCAGCGAAACCCTGCAGCAGGCCTGGCAGGCCGCGCGCGAGGCCTGCGTCGAGGCGACCCAGCAACTCGCCCGCCAACGCGATGCGCTCACCCGCGATCACCAGCAGCTCGACGAGGAACTGCAAACCTTCGCCGAACTGCTGCCCACCGAACAACTGCAGCGTTGGCGCGAAAATCCGGCGCAGACCTTTATGCAGCTGGACACCAGCATCGCCACGCGGCTGCAGCAACTGCAGGCGCAGACCGAGCTGGCCGATGAGCTGCGCCAGTGCGAGCAGCGCCGCAGCGACGAGCAGTTGCAACAACGCCATCGCCAGGAGAAACAGGAAAGCTGCAGCGCACGACTGACCGAGCGCGAGAAACTGCTGCTGGCCTGCCAGCAGGCGCTGCGTACCAGCCTTGGCGAACAGACCAGCGCCAGCGCCTGGCAACAGCAGCTGGACGCGACCATCCAGGCTGCGCGGCAAACCCAGGCCGAGATTGATCGGCAGCTCAACGAGAGCAAGCTTGGCCTGACGCGGCTGCACAGCGAGCAGCAGAACTGTCGCCAGCGCCAAGCCGAACTGGAACAGGAACACGACGCGCTGAATGCGGAACTGGCCACCTGGCGCACCAGCCACCCGCAGCTGGACGACGCCACCCTCGCCCAGCTGCTGCACATGGATGACCAGCTGATTGCCGAGGCGCGCCAGCGCCTGCAACAGAACGCCGAAACCCTGACCCGCTGTCGCGAGCGTCTGGAGGGCTGCTTCAGTCGCCTGAACACGCACAAACTGCAGCAGGCCGAAACGCCGGACATCGAACGGCTGCAGCAGCGCCATGCCGAGCAACTGCAGCAATGCGAGCAGGCCGACCAGCGCTGCGCGGAAACCCGCGCCCAGCTGATCGACGACGACAAGCGCCGCAGCCAGAGCCAGGCGTTGCTCGCACAGATCGACGCCGCACGGGCCGAGCATCAGCGCTGGGGGCGCATCGCCGCCTTGATCGGCTCCAGCGACGGCGGCGCCTTCCGCAAGATCGCCCAGGCCTACAACCTCGATCTGCTGGTGCAGCACGCCAATGTGCAGCTGCGCCAACTGGCCCGGCGCTACCGGCTCAAGCGCGGCGGCAGCCCGCTGGGCCTACTGGTCATGGATACCGAGATGGGCGACGAGCTGCGCTCGGTGCATTCGCTGTCCGGCGGCGAGACCTTCCTCGTTTCGCTGGCCCTGGCGCTGGGCCTGGCCTCGATGGCCTCGAGCAAGCTCAGGATCGAGTCGCTGTTTATCGATGAAGGCTTCGGCAGCCTCGACCCCGAGTCGCTGCAGATCGCCATGGACGCGCTGGATTCGCTGCAGGCCCAAGGCCGCAAGGTGGCGGTGATCTCCCATGTGGCGGAAATGCACGAGCGCATTCCAGTGCAGATCCAGGTGCGCCGGCAGGGCAATGGGCAAAGTGATCTACAGATTGTCGGGGGGCTTTCATAAAGCTCGGCGCTGTCGCGCGGACATGCCGCCGTCGCTTGGCGACGGTCGGCACGACCTCGACGGCTTCGAGCCCAATGTAGGCGCCCGCAAGTCAGCGCCGATCGCTGAACATTGCGCACCGTCGCGGCTGGATGTTTTTCGAGCAACGCTCGAGCGGCCCTGGGACGCGGCTTTGCTTGGAAACCACTGTCCTTGCGGCCATTCGTCCGCTTGTGTTTCCCCAGCACCGGCCGTAAGGTTCGCGCGTTTTCTTATCCGCCCAGGTGTGCACGACCGCAAGGTCCGCATTAAACGGGAAGCCGGTGCGCTCGATGAGCAAGGCCGGCGCTGCCCCCGCAACGGTAATCGACCGCGATCCTCAGGGATCGCCGTCCGCTCCACAGCCACTGTGTTCCGACATGGGAAGGTGAGCGTGATGCGTGTCGAAAGCCCGGAGACCGGCCTGACGGATTCGACTGGTGTTGCGGAGGGCAGCACCGTCAAGCGCTGCTGCCCGTCATCCCCCGCGCTTGTTCCTGCCCTCCTCAAAAGTCTGCGATCTTTTGAGGAATTCCAAGAATGAAACTGTCCCGACTTGCCCTGGCCGTGGCGCTGCTGCCTGGCGTGCAGGTGTTTGCTGCTGAGCAGGAGCTGCCAAGCATGCTCATTACCTCCGCCCGCCAGGCTGAACCCCGCGCCCAGGCGACGGCAGCCAATACCGTATTCACTCGCGCCGATATCGAACGGCTACAAGCCCGCAGCGTGCCCGAGCTGCTGCGGCGTGTGCCAGGCGTACAGGTGAGCAGCCCTGGCGGTGTGGCGTCGCTATCGCTGCGCGGCACCGGTACTGCACAAACGCTGGTGCTGGTCGATGGCCAACGCATTGCCTCGGCCACCAGCGGTTTCGCCCGCCTCGACTACCTGGCTATCGACAACATCGAGCGTGTCGAAGTGATCCGTGGCCCGCGCTCCTCGCTTTACGGCGCGGATGCCATTGGTGGCGTCATCCAGATATTTACCCGTGGCGGCAAACCCGGAATAAATCCGGAAGTCCGCTTGGCCGCCGGCAGCGACCAGACCTTCCAGCGCAGCCTGAGCCTCGCAGCCGGAACGGAGCAGACTCGCGTCCACCTCGGCGCCAGCCTCGATGAGCGCGACGGCTTCGATATCACCCGCGACAACCGCGGCGCTGATCGGGACAACGATGGCCAGCGCAACAAGGCCTTGCACCTGAAGCTGGATCACCAGTTCGATGCAGACTGGAAGGCCGGCTTGAGTCTCAACGACCAGCGCGGCAAGAACGAGTATGACGACGCCAATGATTTCGAACCCGGAACGCCGCAGGACGAGTTTCGGGTCAGCAGTTACAGCGGCTACCTGGACGGTCAGTTGACCGACATGTGGAACAGCCGTCTGGAGCTGGGCCGCAGCTTCGATCGCAACCACGCGGTCGGCTCCAACTACAACGACGGTCTGCTGGAGACCACTCGCCACTCCGCGGCCTGGATCAACCGCGTGCAACTCAGCGAGCGCCAGCAGTTGAGCGTGGGCAGCGACTGGTACGAAGACCGACTCGACGCCACCACTGCCTACCAGGAAGACAGTCGCGACAATCTCGCTTTCTTTGCCCAGCACAGCTATCAGGGCGAAAGCTTCGGCACCGAGCTGGGTCTGCGTCACGACGACAACCAGCAGTTCGGCAGCCACAACAGCTGGAACGCAGCATTCAGCCTGCCGGTAGGTCAGTCGCAGCGCTGGATTCTGAGCTATGGCGAAGGCTTCCGCGCCCCGACGTTCACCGACCTCTACGCACCGCCCGCCTGGGGGCCGAACCCCGACCTGCAGCCGGAGACTTCGAAGACCTACGAATTGCAATGGCGCGCTGAATTCGACGAGACCCAGCTGGAAGCCGCGCTTTATCGTACCGACGTCGAAGACATGATCGCTTGGGGTGGAACCCGGATGGAAAACGTCAGCCAGGCACGGATCAACGGTTTCGAAGCCAGTGCGGCGCGCGAACTGCTGGGGTGGCAAGCGAGCCTCGGCGTGAGCATTATTGACCCGCGCGATAGGGACAGCGGACGGGTACTACAACGTCGCGCCAAGCGCTCGCTGAGCCTGGACGTGGATCGCCAATTCGGTGCATTCGGCGTCGGCGCGTCCTGGCAGGCCTTCAGCCAGCGCTTCGACGACAGCGCGTTCAATGCAAACTACGAGTCTGAGCGCACCACAATCCCTGGGTATGCCGTGCTGAACCTTCGCACGAGCTGGCAGGCGACACCCGAGCTTCGCTGGGAAGCCAAATTGGACAACGTGCTGGACAAGGACTATCACCTGGCGCTGTACCAGCGCGAATTCGCCAACATGGACAGCGCCTACGGATACAAGGAGCAGGGCCGCACCGCACTGTTCGCCGTTACCTGGACTCCCTCGCTTTAATCACGTTTACCAGCGCGCCCGCTCAGGGCGCTGCCGCCATTACCTCGCAGAGCTTCCGGATCGCCCCCAGCATCTGGAAGCTCGGCCGCTCCAGCCCCTTGTCGGGCACTTCAAGCAGTCGACCGCTGCGCACGGCACTGAGCTGCGGCCAGGCCTGCCACTCGTCCAGCTGCGCACCGCTACCGGCAAGAATGACTTCGGGATCGCGGGCGAGCACGGCCTCGATGCTGACCTGTGGCGCCGCCAGGGTCAGATCGGCGAAAACGTTTTGCCCACCACACACCTCGATCGCTTCGCTGATGATCTGCTGGCCGCCTAGGGTATACAGCGGGCGATTCCAGATCTGATAGAACACCCGCAGCGGCTCAGCGCGCGTGTATTTGCTGCGTAATTCGGCGAGGCCTGCACGAAAGCGCCCGGCCAGTCGTTCGCCTTGTTCGGCGCGCCCGACGGCATTACCCACTACAACGAACTGCTCGGCCAGCCCTTCGAGACGGGTCTGCTCGACAACCAAAACGGGAATACCGAACTGCTGCAACTGCTCACGCTGACTGCGCGGCACACTGTCCGGCCAGAGCAGCACGAGATCAGGGCGCAGGCTGAGCAGGGTTTCCATCTCTACCTGGCCATAACGACCCACCGAGGGTACGGACTGCAGCGCAGTGGGGCGGTCGCCGCCATCCAGCACACCGACCAACCGGTCGCCGGCATCAAGTTCGAGCATGATTTCGCTGAGCGATGGCGCCAGGCTCACAACACGCTCAGCGGCCAGCGCAGGCAGCGTCGACAGGAAAACCAGCGCGGCTAGCAGCAGACGTCGCATCAGTGCAGTTGCCGCGGAATGCGGTAGAGCACCAGCAAGACCAGGCTGCCGAATACCAGCAACAGACGAGCAACTGGCTCCATGCGCAGCAGCGCGCCGGCGGCGGCAAACCAGGCCGGTAGCGAGGCGACCAGCAGGCCGCGACGGCGAACGCGACGCAGATCGTTCCAGGCGTCGTCCTCCACCGGACCGTTCAGCGCCTGTTCGGTGGCGATCAGTGCATGTTTGAACCGGGTGAAGGCCCGCAGGCTGAAGAACAGCGAGACGAGGCCTGCAGCGAAGAGTGGCAGACCCCAGTCGGCAAACACCACCGATGTGCGCCCAAGGACCAACACAGGCAGCACCATCAGCAGCGTATGCAGCCAGCCGTCACGTGCGAGCTGGCGAAGGGCGGCGGCTCGCGTCACGACTGCTCGGCTTCGCCCTGGTGAATCTCGCCGAGCATGTGGCCGAGCTTGCCGGCCTTGGTGGCGAGGTAGTTGCGGTTGTATGGGTTATGCGCGATCTGCAATGGCTTGCGTTCGGCGACGCGAATGCCGAAGCCCTGCAGCGCCTTGACCTTGCGCGGGTTGTTGGTCATCAGCTTGATCTCAGCGATGCCCAGGTGTTCGAGCATCGGCAGGCAAATAGCGTAGTCGCGCATGTCCGGGGCGAAGCCCAGGCGCTCGTTGGCCTCAACGGTATCGGCGCCGGCATCCTGCAGCTCGTAAGCGCGAATCTTGTTCAGCAGGCCGATACCACGGCCTTCCTGGCGCAGATAGAGCAGCACACCACGCCCCTCTTCGGCAATCGCGCGCAGCGCCGCTTCGAGCTGGAAGCCGCAGTCACAGCGCAGGCTGAATAACGCATCGCCGGTCAGGCACTCGGAGTGCAGACGACCCAGTACCGGCTTGCCATCGGCCACATCGCCGAGCGTCAGCGCGACATGTTCCTTGCCAGTGTCCTGGTCGAGAAAACCATGCATGGTGAACACGCCGAACGGCGTCGGCAGTTGGGAAGCAGCGACGAACACGACAGACACGGGCGGAAATCCCAGGAGGCAGAAAAGCGGACATTGTAACACCAACTAACCGCGAATCTGGCTGGAG
Source organism: Pseudomonas sp. (assembly GCA_007713455.1). Classification (GTDB taxonomy): domain Bacteria; phylum Pseudomonadota; class Gammaproteobacteria; order Pseudomonadales; family Pseudomonadaceae; genus Stutzerimonas; species Stutzerimonas chloritidismutans. The sequence continues at coordinate 44,989 of VMRT01000008.1, read as the reverse complement.
AGTTTGGTCGTCGACCGCGCCTATCGTGCCGTCAGGAAGCCGCTCAGGAGGTTTTCGACTCCAACACCAGCACGCCCTGCTCCTCGCGCCAGCTGACGCGCCCGAGAAAGCTCATGCCGAGCAGCGCCTCGGTAGGCGAACCGCCCTCGACGACCACCGCGTCCACGCCGAGCACCTCGATCGCCCCGACCTTGACGCTGTTGAGATGCACGCGCCAGGCCTTCGCCGTACCGCTGGCGGTGCTCACCACCATGGGCCGACCGTTGACGCGGTAGTCGATGCCCAAGCGACGGGCCTGATGTTCGTTGATCGCCACCGAGGTGGCGCCGGTATCAACGAGAAACTGAATCGACTGGCCGTTGATCGCACCGGCGATCCAGTAATGGCCGCCAGTGCCCTTTGCGACGCTCAGCTGGGTCTTGCTTGGCGCCGCGTAGGCGCCGCTGTATTCGCGACTCAGGTTGTAATGACGCTCAACGCCGTCGACGCGCAGCACCGCACCGCTGCCATCGGCGCTCACCACCTGGACGCCGCCAGGGCCGGTCTGGCCGACCCTGACCAGCTTGCGCTGACCGTCGACATTGACCACCGCAGCGCCCGGAAATAGCCCGACCACTTGCACCATGGAGGCGGCCTGCGCCAGCGCGGGCAGGAGCAACAGGCTGGCGAACAAAATGGAGACGCTACGCATGGCTATTTCTTCCTCGAAACCGGGCCCGGGGCGAACGCCGATCATCCTTCAATGGCCGACTGCCTGCAGCGACCGGACGCACAATCAAACCAACAGCGCCACCAGTCCCTGCATGACCGCCCAGGCCGCGACACCGGCGAGGATATCGTCGAGCATGATGCCCACCCCGCCATGGATGTGCCGATCCACCCAGCTGATCGGCCAGGGTTTGGCGATATCCATCACGCGGAACACCACGAAACCAAGCAGCATCCAGTACCAGCCTTCCGGCACCAGCCAGAAGGTGATCCAGATGCCGACGAACTCATCCCAGACGATCCCTTCATGATCGTGCACGCCGAGCTCGCGGGCCACCTTGCCGCACAGCCAGACGCCGAACAGCATGGTCAGCCCGAGCATCAATAGATAACCCCAGCCTGGTAGCAGTTGCCATAGCGGCACGAACGGCAGTGCAACCAGCGAACCCCAGGTGCCCGGCGCCTTGGGCATAAGCCCGGAACCGAAGCCGAACGCTAGGTTGTGCCAGGGATTGGACCAGACCAGAGTTTGTGGCTTGGTCGCGACCGGTGCGGAGTCAGTCAAAACAGCGTTCCTTATCGGATCGATGGCAAGCAGCTACGGGGTCGAACCAGCGCCTACGCATTGAAATGGTTGTAGCCACGCTCGGACACGGCCACTTCGTTGCCCGCCGCATCAAGCAGCTGCACCCCCTGCCCCGCCGCCACTCGACCGATGACGTGCACCGACCAGCCGGCGTCGAGCAGCGCAGATAGCTCAGCGGGCGGCAGCGTAAAGGCGAGCAGATAGTCATCCCCGCCGGCCAGCGCACAGCGTAACGCTTCGCCCTCACCGGCGAACCGGCGTAGCGACTCGGACAGAGGCAGGCGATCACGCTCGATCTGCAAGGCCACACCCGAAGCCTTGGCGATATGCCCACAATCGGCCAGCAGACCGTCGGAGATATCCAGCGCCGCCGTGGCCTTGCTTCGCAGCGCTTCACCCAGGGCCAACTGCGGTTGCGGCGACCAGTAGCGCGCCAGCAGGTGTTCGGCGACGTCTGCATCGGCTTCGGCCTGGCGCAGCACCAGCGGCAGGGCACCAGCCGCCTCACCGAGCACACCGCCGACACAGAGCAGATCACCGACCTGCGCGCCGGACCGAACCAGCGCCAGCCCGGACGGCACCCGGCCGAACACGGTGACGGTCAGGCTCAGCGGGCCGCGGGTGGTGTCGCCACCAATCAAACGCAGGCTGCAATCAAGCGCCATCGAATCCAGGCCACGGGCAAGTTCCGCCAGCCAGAGTGGATCGCCAGCAGGCAAGGTCAGGGCGAGGGTGAAGCCGATGGGCGCGGCGCCCATGGCGGCAAGATCACTGGCCGCCACGGCCAGCGCGCGCTGCCCGAGCAGGAAGGGATCGCAGGGATCGGGGAAATGTACCCCGGCGACCAGGGTATCGGTGGAAACAGACAGCTGTTCGCCGACCGGAAGCTGCAGCAGGGCACAATCATCGCCAATGCCGAGAACGACTTCGCCGCCAGCCCTGGCACAAGCGGCGGCAGCGAAGTAGTGACGGATCAGCTCGAACTCACCCAGCAAGGCGAGCAGCCATCAGCGCTTGTGGTTGCGCACTTCGGCGCTGCGCAGCGTGGGCGCCAGCTTGTCCAGCACGCCGTTGACGAACTTGTGCCCGTCGGTGGCGCCATAGACCTTGGCCAGCTCGATGCCTTCGTTGATGACTACGCGGTAAGGCACGTCGATGCGCTGCATCAGCTCGTAGGTGGACAGCCGCAGAATCGCCAGCTCCACCGGATCGAGCTCGTCCAGCGGACGGTCGAGATTCGGCGCGATGGCACCGTCGACTTCGCTCTTGCTGCGTGCGACACCGGTCAACAGCTCGTGGAAGTAGCTGCCGTCCACCCCGGAGAAATCGTTGTCGACGCGGAACTGCGCCTCGATTTCGTTGAGGCTCTGACCGGCCATGTGCCACTGATACAGCGCCTGCATCGCCAGGCTGCGGGCAACCCGGCGCGTGGCAATCTTGCCCTTGGCCTTGGGCTGGGGAGCGTCCTGGCTATCGTCGTGATTCAGGCTCACTTCGCCTCCAGCTGCGACAGCAGGCTCACCATTTCCAGTGCGGAAAGTGCGGCTTCGGCGCCCTTGTTGCCGGCCTTGGTGCCGGAGCGCTCGATGGCCTGTTCGATGGAATCGACGGTCAGTACGCCGAAGGCGACCGGCACACCGAATTCCATGGAAACCTGGGCCAGGCCCTTGGTGCACTCACCGGCAACGTATTCGAAATGCGGCGTACCGCCACGAATGACCGCGCCGAGGGCGACGATGGCGTCGTATTCACCCTGCTGGGCGACCTTCTGCGCAACCAGCGGAATCTCGAAGGCACCCGGTGCACGGATGATGGTGATGTCGTTCTCGCTGACGCCGTGGCGAACCAGCGCATCGACCGCGCCGCTGACCAGGCTCTCGACGACGAAGCTGTTGAAGCGGCCTACGACCAGGGCGTATTTGCCCTGCGGGGCGATGAAGGTTCCTTCGATGGTCTTCAGGGGCATGGGTGCTTTCTCATCTCTTTAAAGAACGAAGGCGCCGCGGACTGCGCGGCGCCTCTGATTATTCGGCCGGGAGGTATTCTACAACTTCCAGATCGAAGCCGGATATCGCGTTGAACTTCATCGGCGCGCTCATCAGGCGCATCTTGCGTACACCAAGATCACGCAGGATCTGCGAACCGGCACCGACGGTGCTGTAGGTCGCCGGGGTCGGCGGCTGCTGACGGGTCAGCTGCGCCAGCAACTGCGGGCCGGTCAGCGGGTTGCCGAGCAGCAGCACAACGCCCTTGCCGGCCTTGGCCACTTCGCTCATTGCCGCGCGCAGGCTCCAGCGGCCCGGCACGGTGACCAGCAGCAGATCACGCAGCGGCTCCATGTTGTGCACGCGCACCAGCGTCGGCTCCTCGGGGGAAATCTCGCCGCGGGTCAGTGCCATGTGCACGGTGTCCTCGACGCCGTCGCGGTAGGTGACCAGGTTGAACTGACCCAGCTCGGTTTCCAGCGGCTGCTCGGAAACCCGCTCCACGGTGCGCTCGTGGATCATGCGGTAGTGGATCAGGTCGGCGATGGTGCCGATCTTCAGCCCATGCTGCTCGGCGAACAGCTCAAGCTGCGGGCGGCGCGCCATGGTGCCGTCGTCGTTCATGATCTCGCAGATCACGCCGGATGGTTCGAAGCCTGCCATGCGCGCCAGATCACATGCCGCCTCGGTGTGACCGGCACGCGCCAGTACGCCGCCCGGCTGCGCCATCAGCGGGAAGATGTGACCAGGGCTGACGATGTCTTCGGCTTTCGCAGCGCGCGCCACGGCAGCCTGCACGGTCCGCGCACGGTCTGCGGCGGAAATGCCGGTGGTCACGCCTTCAGCCGCCTCGATGGAAACGGTGAACTTGGTGCCGAAACCGGAACCATTGCGCGGTGCCATCAGCGGCAGCTTGAGCAGCTCACAGCGCTCGCGGGTCATCGGCATGCAGATCAGGCCGCGGGCGAAGCGTGCCATGAAGTTGATGTGCTCGGCGGTGACGCATTCGGAGGCGACGATGATGTCGCCCTCGTTCTCGCGGTCCTCGTCATCCATGAGGATGACCATCTTGCCGGCGCGGATGTCTTCGATCAGTTCTTCAGCGGTATTGAGCGCCATGGGGCGTCTCCTCAATTCTTCAGGTAGCCGTGCTCGGCGAGAAAACCTTCGGTGAGCCCCGAGGCCTTGGGTTCGGCGGCCTTGTCGCCCATCATCAGGCGCTCCAGGTAACGCGCCAGCAGGTCGACTTCCAGGTTCACCTGCCGCCCGGGGCGGTAGTCGGCCATGATGGTTTCGCCGAGGGTGTGCGGCACGATGGTCAGCTCGAACTCCGCGCCGTTGACCGCATTGACCGTGAGGCTGGTGCCGTCCACGGTGATCGAGCCCTTGAGCGCGATGTACTTGGCCAGCTCGCGCGGCGCACGGATGCGGAACTGCACGGCGCGGGCGTTATCTTCACGCGCCACGACCTCGCCGACGCCGTCGACGTGACCGCTGACCAGATGGCCACCAAGGCGGCTGGTAGGCGTCAGGGCCTTTTCCAGATTGACCCGATTGCCGGCCTTGAGGTCGATAAAGGCGGTGCGCGCCAGGGTTTCGCGGCTGACGTCGGCCCAGAAGCCGCTGCCCGGCAGCTCAACCGCAGTCAGGCAGACGCCGTTGACCGCGATGCTGTCGCCCAGTTTGACGTCGCCCAGATCGAGCTTGCCGGTTTCGACCAGCACGCGGACGTCGCCGCCCTTGGGCGTGAGCGCACGAATGGTACCGATGGCTTCGATTATTCCGGTGAACATGTGGCCTCCCGAGGAAGGCGGGTAAAACGCTGCATACGACGAACTCCTGTTTTTGAAAAACAGGGCGCTACGGATCGATAGGGATGCATGACGGGCGCACGGACGGCGTCCATCGGGATATCCCGCTCTCTCTCATCCGGACTATACCGTCGGCCCCGGAATCACACCGGGTCTGCTGACCTTGCCGAAGCAAGCGCTCGCGGGCTAGGCCGTGGCCATTACCGCCGGTGGGGAATCGCACCCCGCCCTGAGAACGTTGGGCCAGTCGCGGCCCGGCAGCGTTTTTAACACAAATAGCGACGCGGGGCAGCCCGTTATCGCCCGGTAGCAGCTATCTGAATGCAAGACACAGGCTATCGGCGGACACAGCCGACACGAGTTGCCGATCAGCTGGCCGGACGCGCCACGATCTTCCAGTCGTCACCCACCGAGCGAATGTCGACAATCTTCAGCTCGCGCGCCTCGCTCATGCGTTCCAGAGGCAGCTCCAGCAGCGGCCGCGCCGAGGAGCCGAGAAACTTGGCGGCCATGAATATCTGGTATTCGTCGATCAACCCGAGGCTGGCAAACGCACCAATCAGCCGCGGGCCCGCTTCGACCAGCACCTCGTTGGTCCCGCGCGCGGCCAGTTCCCGCAGCAGCGCGGCTAGGTCGACCCGCTCCTGCCCCAGCACCAGCGCCTCATGGCCCGCTGCACGATAGGCCTCCTCGCAGCCGGCGACCGCCGTGACGACCAGCGCCGGACCAGCCTGAAAGAACGGCGCATCCAGCGGCACGCGCAGCCGACCATCGACCAGCACCCGCAGCGGCGGGCGCTGCAGCGCCAGCGCGGTGGTTTCCGCATCCAGCCCCAGCTCGGCCCCGCGCACGGTCAGCCGCGCGGCATCCATGAGCACGGTGTCTGCGCCGGTCAGTACTACGCTGGAACGGGCGCGCAAGCGCTGCACCTCGGCGCGGGCGGCCGGGCCGGTGATCCACTGGCTCTCGCCGCTGGCCATCGCGGTACGCCCGTCCAGGCTCATCGCCAGCTTGGCGCGAACGAATGGCAGACCGCGTTCCATACGTTTGATAAAGCCGCAGTTGAGCTCGCGCGCCTCGGCTTCCAGCACACCGCTGGCGACCTCGATGCCGGCACTACGCAGCAGCTCCAAACCACGCCCGGCGACCTGCGGATTGGGGTCCTGCATGGCAGCCACCACGCGTCCAACGCCAGCCCTGACCAGCGCTTCGGCACAGGGCGGCGTACGCCCGTAATGGCTGCAGGGTTCGAGGGTGACGTACGCGGTGGCACCGCGGGCGCGCTCACCCGCCTGGCGCAGCGCATGGACTTCGGCATGCGGCTCGCCGGCGCGTACGTGCCAGCCTTCGCCGACCAGCTCGCCATCAGCGACGATGACGCAACCGACCCGAGGGTTCGGATGGGTCGAATACAGCCCCTTGCGCGCCAACTGCAGCGCGCGGGCCATCCAGGCGTGATCGGTAGTCATTCGGGCTTCGCGGGCTCGCGGGACAGCCGCTCGATCTCCTCGCGGAATTCGTTGAGGTCCTGGAAGCGGCGGTAGACCGAGGCAAAGCGGATATAGGCGACCTCGTCGAGCTTCTGCAGCTCGGCCATCACCAGCTCGCCGAGCACCCTCGACTTGATTTCGCGCTCGCCGGTGGCGCGCAGCTGATGCTTGATATGGGCGATGGCCGCTTCGAGACGCTCGACGCTGACCGGACGCTTTTCCAGCGCACGCTGCATGCCGGCGCGCAGTTTCTGCTCGTCGAACGGCTGTCGGCTGCCATCGGACTTGATCAGGCGCGGCATCACCAGCTCGGCGGTTTCGAAGGTGGTGAAACGCTCGCCACAGGCCAGACACTCGCGGCGGCGGCGCACCTGATCGCCCTCGGCAACCAAGCGGGAATCGATGACCTTGGTATCGTTGGCGGCACAGAAGGGACAATGCATGGGGCTGAAATCGGTCGTACGTCGGGACGGCCATGGTAGCGCATCCGACCCGCAAGACAAGGCGACGGCTTTGCTGCTATACAAGCCCGCAATCGCCGTTCAGGAGGCCGTCCGTGCCATCACGTTTTCTCGTTCTGCCCGCCCTGCTGACGCTGCTCGCCGGCTGCGGCAGCCAACCCAGCGAACCACAGACGGCTCCCGTCGAGCTGAGCACCGCACCCCATTCCAAACTGCTCAACGAACTGAGCGGCAGCCTGATCGGCGCACCGGCGGGCAGCGACGTCGAACTCGCCTTGCTGGAAGTCGATCGCCGTGACCAGCCAGACCGCCTGCTGAGCAACGTGCAGCTCAAGGGCCGCGGCAGCGAATTGCCATTCATCCTGCAGTTCAACCCGGACACTTTTCGCCCGGGCCAGCGCGTGGAGCTGCGCGGCCGTGTCACGCGAGCGGGACAGCTGATCATGCGCCTGCCATCGCGCAGCATTGCCAGCCCCGCCAGCCAAGCGCTCGGCCCGCTACAGCTGGTTCCTGCGCCGTGACGGCACCGGCACCCTTACAGGCGGCATTGAACGATCTGCTGGGCGACGCACGCCTGGTCGCCGAGCCGCTGCCGGGCACCGATCTGCGACTCTGGCTGATCGACGCCGCCAACATGGATCGCGCCTTCAGCCCCGAGGAAACCGGGCGGATACTCGAAGAGCCGCCGTACTGGAGCTTTTGCTGGGCCAGCGGCCTGGTGCTGGCGCGCTGGCTGGCCGAACGGCCGGAATGGGTGCGCGGCAAGCGCGTGCTGGATTTCGGCGCGGGCTCGGGCGTCGCCGCCATCGCCGCCGCCAAGGCCGGCGCGGTCGAAGTGGTGGCCTGCGATCTCGATCCGCTGGCGCTCGCCGCCTGCCAGGCCAACGCCGCGCTGAACGAGGTCGAGCTACGCTATTCGCCGGACTTCTTCGGCGAGGCGGATCGCTTTGATCTGATCATCGTCGCTGACGTGCTCTATGACCGAGCCAACCTGCCGCTGCTGGATCACTTCCTCAGCCGAGGCCGGGAAGCGCTGGTGGCTGACTCACGGGTGCGCGATTTCGCTCATCCGCTGTATCGGCGCCTGGACGTGCTGGATGCCTGCACCTGGCCGGATCTGGCAGAGCCTGCGGAGTTCAGGCATGTGAGTCTCTATCACGCCGCGAGGAGCTGAAGAGCCGGAGCCAGGGCGAAAAACCGCGAAGCGTTTTCCACCAATCTGCGCCGCTGCGACTAGGGATCCCGCCATGATCGACGACACCCTGCGGCTGTTCTTCGCCCTGCCCTGCCCGCCCGAGCAGGCGGCAGCCATCTGCGCTTGGCGTGACGACCAGGCCCTCGACGGCAGAGCCGTATCGCGGGACAACCTGCATCTAACCCTGGCCTTTCTTGGCGCACAACCGAGAGAACACCTCGACGCCCTGCTTCAGATGGCTGCAACCGTGCACGCCGAAGCTTTCAGCCTGACCCTCGACCGCCTGACCACCATCGGCAAAGGTTTCATCTGCCTGCAGCCCGCCAGTACACCGCCCGCGCTGCTGCAGCTGGTCGAAGCACTGAGCGAACGGCTGGCAGCGCTTGGCGTCGTGCTCGACTGCCGGCCATTCCTACCGCACCTGACGCTGAGCCGCCAGGCCCGGAGCCGAGCGCAGCAATCGGCGCCAGACTTCACCTGGCACGTCGATCGCTTCGTGCTCTACCGTTCAGTCAATACGGCGGACGGCGTGCGCTACGATGAGCTGGGCAGCTGGCCGCTTCTGCCATAACAACCCTTCAAGGCCGCCATGGCGCAGTCTCTCAACGCGGCACTTCGATCAGAAAACGAAACAGGGGGCCGTGCTGTTCCACTGCCAGGCAGTTGTAGCCCTTGGCCTTGGCGTCCTCGGGGATGCCATGCACCGACTGCGAACAATCGGTTACCACCTCGAGCAGCTGCCCCGGCTGCATGGTTTCCAGGGTTTCCAGCGTAGCGATGGCGTTGTACGGGCAATGCTCGCCACGCAGATCAAGCGAGAGATTCGGTTTGGCCTGGCTCACGGGCAGGGCTCCTTTTCGATTGGAAACGACGTGCATTGAGGTGCACCAGTAACATGGCGACGGCCAGGCCGGCGAAGGTCAGCAGCAAGCCACTGGCCGGGCCAAAGCTCTCCAGCAGATTGATCTTCGGATAGGGCAGCGCCAGCGACGTGCCGAGCTCATCCCAGTAGACCGCCACCAGCGTGCCGCCGATGACATTGCCGACGCCGACCACCCAGAAGTGCACCTGCCCTTCCATGGCGCGATACATCCAGCCAGTTTCGCAGCCGCCGGCGACGACGATGCCGATGCCGAACAGCACGCCACCGATGATTGCGTTCGGCCCCATCCAGAAAATCTTCGGGCTTGCCCCTAGCGCGATGGCACCGAAGGTACCGACGCAGGCCACAGCCATGCCCAGCAGGATGCCGTAGGCAGCGCGGGTTCGGCCGGTGGTCCAGAGATCGCGGGCGGCACTGGTAAAGCAGATCTGTGCACGCTCGATCAGCCCGCCGAACAGGAGTCCGAACAGCACCGCCATGCCCAGCACCAGCGAGGCATCGAAACGCCAGGCAGCGAAGGCGACCGCAAGCACCGCAACCGCCGTGCCGATCCGGGCCTGCACCGTGGCCCGCCGCCGCGTGCCCTCCGCATCGCCGAACAGCGAACTGGCCTGGCTGCCGACCTTCAGCGGCGTGCGCAACCAGGGCAACAGGCAGATTTTCACGCCAATCCAGGCGCCACCCACGGTGGCCAACATGAACGCCCAGGCGTGCAGCGAAAACATCGGAATGCCGGTGAAGAAAGCCGCCAGGTTGCAACCCATTGCCAGGCGCGCGCCGAAGCCGGCGACCACCCCGCCGATCAGCCCCTGCACCAAGCGGCGCTTGCTGGTCGGCCAGCGCAGGCTGACGTTGTTTGCCCACAACGCCGCACACAGTGCGCCAAGCAACATGCCGATGATCATCACGCCATCCACGCGATCGAGCGGAGTGCCGGACAAGCCGATCAGCTTGAAGTAACTCCACTCCTCGGGTGCGTAGCCGAACCAGGAAATGACGTGTCCACCCCAGCGAGTGAACTCGCCGGTGACAGCCCAGAAGGTGCCGGTTATGGCGAAGTAGTAAGCGGAAGCGACGCCCAGCGCGACAAGCGCGGGCAGCGGCGACCAGAAGCGCACGAGGTAGCGCTCCCGGAAGTCGGAGAGAACGGACATGTGAAACTCCTTATGACGCGCGACTGCAAACGCCGCACCGGTCTAGGAAAAGGGTTGCGCCACGATGCGCCGGCAAGAGGCCTGCGCCACCTGGCGGGCGCAACCATAGACCAATGGCAACCGCCATGCGAGCCTTTGCTTCCCGTGGCGAGCGCCCCCACATACCATGCACAGCCTTTCAGTCATTCGTCGCCCACGAGAATCCCGATGAGCCAGACGCCCTATATCTTCGATGTCACCACCGCCAGCTTCGAACAGCTGGTGCTCGAGAACTCGTTTCACAAGCCGGTACTGGTGGATTTCTGGGCCGAATGGTGCGCGCCGTGCAAGGCCCTGATGCCGCTGCTGGCGAAGATCGCCGAGGAGTATCAGGGTGAGCTGCTGCTGGCCAAGGTCAACTGCGACATCGAACAGGAGGTCGTCGCCCGTTTCGGCATCCGCAGCCTGCCAACCGTGGTGTTGTTCAAGGATGGTCAACCAGTGGACGGCTTTGCCGGTGCGCAGCCGGAATCGGCGATTCGCGCCATGCTCGAGCCCCACGTGCAGGCTCCGGCGACGCCGCAGGGCAACCTGCTGGAAAGCGCGCAGGCCGCCTTCGCCGAAGGCCGTTTCGCCGAGGCCGAGGCGCAGCTGCAGCAGCTGCTGAGTGAAGACAACGAGAACGCTGCCGGGCTGATTCTTTATGCCCGCTGCCTGGCCGAACGCGGAGAACTGGGCGAAGCGGAAACGGTGCTCAACGCGGTAAAAGGCGATGAGCACAAGCAGGCTCTGGCCGGCGCCCGTGCTCAGCTGACGTTTCTGCGCCAGGCCAACGACCTGCCGGAAGTCGCCACCCTGAAGAGTCGCCTGGCGCAGAATGGCGAGGACGATGAAGCGGCGTATCAGCTGGCCATCCAGCAACTGGCTCGCCAGCAATACGAGGCGGCGCTCGACGGCCTGCTCAAGCTGTTCGTGCGCAACCGCGGGTACGCCGATGGGCAGCCGCACAAGACGCTGCTACAGGTTTTCGATCTGCTGGGTAATGACCACCCGCTGGTGACGCTGTACCGCCGCAAGCTTTACCAGGCGATCTACTGATCGCGGGCAAACCTCCGGCGCGCCATCAGGAAGGCGCGCCGACCCAGTGATAGCAAGCCGAGTCGGCGCCGTGCTCGACCTTCACCTCGTCACAGTGACGCAAGCGCACCAGCAGCCGCTTGGCCAGCTGCGCATTGCCGGCGAGCGCTTCCAGTTCGGCGAGCAATTCCGGGCCGTCCAGCTTGCCAGCGCAGCGCAGTCGCTCCCGCGCACTGTGCCACAGGGCGTCGCCAGGTGGCGTCGCAGGCGCCGGGACGCCACCCGCCGCAGCCTCATCGGTGCCGACGCTACGGGTCAGGTTCATCCAGTCCTGGGCGTCCAGCTCGATTTCCAGATCGACCGGCCAATCTCCTATGCGTCCACGGATTCGAATCATGCTGTCCCTCCAGAGCTATGCGTTCATCCTCACATGAAGGCAGCGGACTGGCCAGCCGCACGGCAAAGTTGTTATAACGTAACGAACCCCTTTCGATGGAGCCGACCATGCGCCACCTACTTTTTGCCGTGCCTATGCTTCTGCTGCCCCTGAGCTACAGCCAAGCACATGAAGACGATCATCACCATGAACACGAAGGCGCCACCAGCCTGGGTGCGCATGAGCATGGCGCGGCGCGCCTGAATGCGGCACTGGATGGCAATCAGCTGGAGCTGGAGCTGATCAGCCCGGCGATGAACCTGCTCGGTTTCGAGCACGCTGCTGCCAGCGCAGCAGATGAGGCGAAGATCGCCAGCGTACGCTCGCAACTGGAACAACCTCTGGCCCTGTTCGGCCTCCCGGCGGCGGCAGGTTGCAGCGTCAGTGAGCAGCAGTTTGCCGGCGAACTGCTCGGCTCGGCCCATGCGGGCTATCAGCGCGGCGATGATCACGAACACAAGCAGGAGGATAAGCACGACCACGACGACCACGAAGCCGGTGGCCACAGCGATATCGAAGCGCACTACCAACTCGCCTGCAGCAACCCAGAGGCGCTGCGCGCACTGGATCTCACACGGCTGTTCGAAAGCTTTCCCGGCACCGAAAAGATTCAGGTACAACTGATCGGCCCGAGCGGCCAGCAGGGCACGGAACTGACTCCGACCCGCGCGCAGTTGCCCTTCTGAACCAGCACTGGACCCCGATGAGCGCTCCAATCCTCGCAATCGACAACCTCGGCTTCGCCTGGCCCCGCCAGGCCGAGCTGCTGGACATTCCCACGTTTCGCCTCGAACGCGGCGAAAGCCTGTTTCTCAAGGGCCCGTCGGGCAGCGGCAAGACCACCCTGCTCGGCCTGATCGGCGGTGTGCAGAAGGCCGGCCGCGGCAGTATCCGCCTGCTCGACCGCGACCTCGGCAGCCTGTCGGCCGGTGCCCGTGACCGCTTCCGCGTCGATCACACCGGCTACATCTTCCAGCAGTTCAACCTGCTGCCTTTTCTTTCGGTACGCGAGAACGTCGGCCTGCCCTGCCATTTTTCGCCGCTGCGTGCCGAACGTGCGCGCAAGCGCCACGGCAGTACGGATGCCGCGGCGGCGAGCCTGCTGGAGCATCTGGGACTGCCCCCGGAGCTGTTCGAGCGTCGTGCCGATGCGCTCTCCATCGGCCAGCAGCAACGCGTCGCTGCTGCCCGCGCACTGATCGGCCAGCCGGAGCTGGTCATCGCCGACGAGCCGACCTCGGCGCTGGATGCGGATAGCCGCGAAGTCTTTCTGCAGCTGCTGTTCTCCGAGTGCCGCGCAGCCGGCGCGAGCCTGCTGTTCGTCAGCCATGACCAGAGCCTGGCGCCACTGTTCGACCGCAGCTTGTCGCTGGCCGAGCTCAATCGCGCGACGCGCGCAGTGGAGTGCTGAGCGATGTATCTCCTGCGCCTGGCCCTGGCGAGCCTGAACAATCGGCGCTTCACCGCCCTGCTGACCGTGTTCGCCATCGCCCTCTCGGTGTGCCTGCTGCTCGCCGTCGAACGGGTGCGCAACGAAACCCGCGCCAGCTTCGCCAGCACCATCAGCGGCACCGATCTGGTGGTCGGTGCGCGCTCCGGCTCGGTCAATCTGTTGCTGTACTCGGTCTTCCGCATCGGCAATGCGACCAACAACATCCGTTGGGACAGCTACCAGCGCTTCGCCGAACACCCGCGGGTCGCTTGGGCGATTCCGATTTCCCTGGGCGACTCCCATCGTGGCTATCGCGTAATGGGCACCAACACGGCCTATTTTGAGCATTACCGCTACGGCCGCAAACAGCCGCTGCAACTGGCCGAAGGCCGCGCCTTCGAAAGCGACCCGTTCGAGGTCGTGCTTGGCGCGGAAGTGGCCAGTGCACTGGGCTACAAACTCGACGACAGCATCGTCCTCGCCCATGGCGTAGCGCGTGTCAGCCTTGTACAGCACGATGACAAACCGTTCCGCGTGGTCGGCGTGCTGCAGCGCACCGGCACGCCGGTCGACCGTACCCTGCACATCAGCCTGGCCGGCATGGAAGCGCTGCATGTCGACTGGCAGAACGGCATGCCGGCCCGCGGTGCCGGGCGTGTCGACGCCGAGCAAGCGCGGGCACTCGATTTACAGCCGCAGCAGATCACTGCGGTCCTGCTCGGTCTGAACAGCAAGATCGCCACCTTCACCCTGCAGCGGGAAATCAACCAGTACCGCGGCGAGCCGCTGCTGGCGATCCTGCCCGGCGTCGCCCTGCAGGAGCTCTGGAGCCTGATGGGCACGGCCGAGAAGGCGCTGTTCGTGGTCTCGCTGTTCGTCGTGCTGACCGGCCTGATCGGCATGCTCACGGCGATCCTCACCAGCCTCAACGAGCGACGCCGGGAGATGGCGATCCTGCGCTCGGTGGGTGCTCGCCCCTGGCATATCGCCGCGCTATTGATCATCGAGGCGTTCGGCCTGGCCCTCGCGGGCACGCTGCTGGGGCTGGCCCTGCTGTATATCGGCATCGCGATCGCGCAGTCGCCGCTGCAGAGCCTCTACGGCCTTTATCTGCCGCTGGCCTGGCCGAGCGCCTATGAGTGGGGACTGCTCGGCGCTATCCTGCTGGCGGCACTGCTGATGGGCAGCGTGCCGGCCTGGCGGGCCTATCGCCAATCGCTGGCCGATGGCCTGTCGATTCGACTGTGAGGAACCCGATGTCGCGCCTGCTGCTTGCTCTGCTACTGGCCTGTGCGGTCTCTGCGCATGCCGATGACGTCCGCGATCTACAGTGGTCGGAGCTGATTCCCGAGGGCGCGCCGCCGCCACCGCCGCCAATGGCCATGCATGACATGTCGCAGCTGGCCGATGCGCTGGCTGCCGAGGCTGGGCCGGCTGCCGCACAACAGTCGCCGGCCGCGCCAGTGGTCGAATCGCTCGATGGGCAGATGGTGAAGTTGCCGGGGTATATCGTGCCGCTGGACATGACCGAGGAAGGGCGCGTCATCGAATTCCTGCTGGTGCCCTACTTCGGCGCCTGCATTCACGTGCCCCCGCCGCCATCCAACCAGATCGTGCATGCCACCAGCGAGCTGGGCGTGCGGGTGGAAGCGCTATATGAACCGTTCTGGATCGAGGGCCCGCTGAGGGTGGAACACGCCAGCAGCGAGCTGGCGGACGCGGGTTATCGCATGCAGGCACAGAAGATCTATCCCTACGAATTGCAGTAATCGCCATCCGGCAACGCGGTGGCGATTACGCTTCTGCCAGCGGTCAGTGCGCGCTGGCGATCTGCTTCTCACGCTCGAAACTGAGCTCGCCTTCCGCCCACTCGCGCCATTCGCGTACGCGACGACGTTCGGCGCCGGCCCGCTCGGCCTGCTTCAGCGCGTCAAGCCCGGCCTGCCAGCGAGCCTGTTCCAGCTCGAGCTGCGCCACATTCATCCAGAACTTCGCGCTGCCGGTCTGAGTCGCCAGCTGGCGATAGATCTTCGCGGCCTCGGTGCGCTCGCGGGCCTGCCACCAGAGCATGCCCATGCGCTCCTGGCGACTGGCATTGCTCGGCAGCAAGCGTGACGCCAGCATACCTTCGAGCAGTTTGGCGCCTTGCCATGGCTGCCCAGCGGCACTAGCGAGAGCGACCAGGTTGTCCAGTTCCGCCTCACTGAAGCGCAAGCCCTTCGCGTGCGCAGTGCGCAGCGTCGCCAGCGCGCGATCTTCAGCGCCAGCCATCTGCTGCAGGCCGGCCAGCTGCCGCCAGGCCTTGACCTGATCGGGATGGCGCAGCAGCAGCTTCTGTTGCCAGCGTTCGGCAGCCTGATAGCGCTTGAGCTCGGCGTTGCCGGCAACCAGGAACTGCAGCCAGGTATCGCCCGCCTTCGGGTTCGCCTGCACATAACGCTCGGCCAGCGGCAGCGCCTTGGCATGCTGACCGAGGCCCTGGTAAGCCTGCACCAGCATCTGCAGCACTTCTTCGTTGCCCTGATTAGCCGATCCCAGCAGGCTGACCACCTTGGCGTAGCGACCCTCGACTAGGTTCAGCCGCGCAAGGTTCATCCGCTCACCGGCCAGCAGCTCTTCGTCCAGCTTGCCGCTGGCCACTGCCTTGTCCAGCCATTCCAGCGCCTGGCGATTATTGCCTTCGGCCCAGGCCAGATAGCCGCGACTGCGCCAGAGCAACGCCTCTTCACCGCTACCGGCCTTAGCGCTGACGCCCTCCAGCGCCTTGCGCGCAGTGGCATAGTCGCCCTTGCTCTGCGCGGTCTGCGCTCGCTCGAGCGCCATGAACACCGCGGGGTCGATGGCCTGGGCGGCCTGGGCCGAAGCGGAGAGAAAAAGCGACAGCACGAGCAGCAAACGAAGCATCTCAGCGTTCTCCTTGCAGGCGGAAGTGCAGGGTTTTCACGGCTTCACGGGATACCGGTGCACCGTTTTCGGTACGCGGAGCGAAACGCCAGCGGGCCGCCGCGCGCCGGGCCTCGCGATCGAACACGTTACGAGGCGAGGCTTCCAGCACGCGGATGTTCTCCACCCGCCCTTGCGGGTTGATGGTGAACGCCAGTTTGATATGCCCTTCGATGCCCTGTTGCCGCGCACGGTAGGGATACTCCGGACGTACATCATTGAGCGGCATCACTTCCTGCTCCGGGCCGCCGGGCTTGCCCGCCGCTTCGACTGCCGCACTGGCCGGCGCTGGCGCCGCGGCCGGGGCACTCTGTGCCGCCGTCAGGCCGGACAGACTGGGCGCCGGAGCGGTGGCGACCGATACGCCCGCATCGATGTTCGGCAGGTCGAGGTCGAGCTTGGGCAGATTGGCGTCTGGGGTCGCCATGTTCGGCGTCGGAGGCGTCGGCGGCTGTGGCGTCTTCGGCTGCGGTGGCTGTGGCGCCTGCTGACGTGAACGCGTGGCGGTGTCCTCGTTGCGCCCATCCATGCGCACAAAATTGGCAATCGCCAGTGGATCTTCCTCAATCTTGCTGCGCGGGGGATTGACCATGCTCAGCATCAGGGCGAACAGCAGCAACGCCACCACACAGGCGGCGATGAAGGCCAGACTGAAACGGGCCAGCCGCGGTTGCATCAGCGCGCCCCCGTGCTGGCGGCCAGCGCAACGTCTTGCACGCCGGCCTGACGCGCCTGGTCCATGACCTGCACCACCAGGCCGGTGCGCGCATCCTGGTCAGCCTGGACGACCACCGCGCCCTCCGGCTGATCGACGCGCAGCCGCTCGACATGCGCCCGCACACTGCGTACGTCGACCACTTGCTTGTCGATCCAGACCTGGCCATCGGCCGTGACGGCGATGAGAATATTGCCCTTGTCCTGGGTGCTGGCGGTGTCCGCCTGCGGGCGCTGGACTTCGACACCGGATTCCTTGATGAAGGAGCTGGTGACGATGAAGAAGATCAGCATGATGAAGACCACATCGAGCATCGGCGTGAGATCGATGCCGGTATCTTCTTCCTGCTGGTAATGATGACGGCGCATACGCATCCCGCTAATCCTCAGTCATGACGCAGCTGGTCAGCCAGCCGGTCGAGAGACTGGCGCGCGATTCGCTCTAGGCGCGCCAGACTGAACAATCCTGTGATGGCCAGCACCATGCCGGCCATGGTCGGCAGGGTCGCCTGCCAGACACCCGCGGCCATGCCGCGTGGGTTGCCGGTGCCACTGAGCGCCAGCACGTCGAAAACCGCGATCATGCCGCTGACCGTACCGAGCAAGCCAAGCAGCGGATACATCGCCACCAAGGTCTTGCTCAGCCGTAGCGGTCCGGACAACTGCTGCTGAGCCTGCGCGAGCCAGGCCGAACGCACCGCACGCTGCCAGCTACCAGGCTCATCGGCCATCTGCGCCCAGGCCTGGCGGCGTGACTCGACCCAGTGCGGGAAGACCCGCCGCATGAACCAGAGGCGTTCGAAGACCAGTGTCCAATACAGCACGCACAGGCCAGCCAGCGCCCACATCACCACGCCGCCGGCAGCCATGAAATCGAGCAGCGCGTGACCGCTGTCGATCAGACCCAGCCAGTGAGCGCGCAGATCAGTCACGACGTGGCGCCCCCGACAGGTGCAGCGCGATGAGGCCGGCGCTCTGCTGCTCCAGCAACTGGATCAGCGCCTTGCTACGGCTGGCCAGCAGGCTGTGCAGGAACAGCAGCGGAATCGCCACCACCAGGCCCAGCACCGTGGTTACCAGCGCCTGGGAGATACCGTCGGCCATCAGCCGCGAGTCGCCGCCACCGCTCTGGGTGATGGCCTGGAAAGTGATGATCATGCCGGTCACGGTGCCCAGCAGGCCGAGCAGCGGTGCAACAGCTGCCAGCAGCTTGAGCAGCGGCTGACCGCGCTCCAGTGGCGGGGTTTCCTGGAGGATCGCCTCGTCCAGCTTGAGCTCGAGGGTCTCCAGATCCGACAACTGTGGCTTCGGCCCCAGCACGCCGATGATTCGGCCGAGCGGATTGTCATCGCGCGGCTGGTTCAGCTCGCGCATCTGGCTGCCCACCTTGCGACCGACGCCACCCAGATACACCATGCGCCAGATCGCCAGCAGCAGGCCGACGGCACCGAGCACCAGAATGACGCCACCCACCAGACCACCTTGCTTGACGCGATCCCACAGGTCCGGCTGGCGTTGCAACTGGGCGATCAGCGTGCCGCGGCTCGGATCCACCGGCAATGTAGCCAGCGCATCGGAGCTGCTCAGATAGTCTTCGATCAAACCCTGACCGGACGGCTGGCGTGTCGGTACCAGCAGCTCGCCGGCATCGGCGTCGTAGCGCAGGAAGGCCTCGTCGGTGAATGCGGAGAAGCTGCCGACCCGCAGTACCGGCTGCTCGCTGCGCGCGCCATCGGTGCCCACCACCGGCAGCTGTACGCGCTCGACGCGGCCGCTGGCCGCCAGGTCTTCCAGCAGGGTCATCCAGAACGCATCGAGGTCATCGGCCGACGGCAGCGCGCGGCTTTCCGCCAGGCTGCGCAGCTGGGTCAGGCGCTCGGGATACTGAGCGTTGAGCAGACTGTCCTGCCACTGGCCAGCGATGTCACCTGCACTCTGGCGCACGACGCCGAACAGCTCACCCAGATGGCCAACACGCTGCGCCAGGAGTTTTTCCTGCTCGGCCAGCTCGGCCTCCTGGCGATCGAAGTCGGCCTTCAGGCGTTCGGCCTCGGCCTTCTGCTCGGCCAGTGCGGCACGGGCACGGGAAAGCAGTTGCTGCTGCTCGCCACGATCACGAACGAAGGCCTGCTCGCGGGCCTGCATGGCGCTGACCTCAGCGGCACGGTCGCTGCGAATGCGCTCGAGCAGCTGGTCGGGACTGAGCGGTTCTGCCGAATGAGCCGTGAGGGGCAACAGCGCGACAAGAAGGAGGGAAAACAGACGGCTCATTGCGCGGCCTCCTCGGCCAGGGTCTTCACGGGCAATTGCAGGTAGGCCGGAGCCTGTTGCTGACGGGCGATGGCGATGGCCTGCGTAAGCGGTCGGCGGGCGCTGCCGTCGAGCACTTCCCAGGCGCGAGTCTGCGGATTCCACCAGCCGCTCTCGTGAGCATCGAGAGTCTGGTAATAGAGCATCACTCGACCGAGCCGCAGGAATTCGACGCTGCGTGACTCCGCGTCGCCCGGCAGCTCGCCACGCCAGGCTTCCAGCGTGCGGCCGTAATCGCTTTCGATCTGATAGGCCTCGAGGATGCGCCGGTACTTTTCCGCCAGGCTGACGTCGGCGCGTGGCAGTAGGTCCTGCAGGCCGGCCAGACGGTCGGCACGCTCATCGGGGAGGAACGGCAGATCGGCCGCGATGAATTCCCCCAGCACCTCGACCATACGGCTCATCTGCGGCGTAACGGCTTCCTGGGTGCGCTCGATGCTGTCCAGCTGGCGCTGAAAGCCCACCAGCTCCTTGTTCTGCGCCGCGGTCAGCTCCTGCAACTGCTTGTTGTAGGCCTTCAGCGCTTCGGTCTGCTGCAAAGCACTGCGGTACTCGTTGAGCATCTCGCGAGTGGCGTCGTCGAGCTGGTCGATCCGCGCCTGCGAGGCCTTCGCCTCCGCAGACAAACGCTCGCTCTCATCCAGCGCAGCATCCAGCGGTGCCGCGGACAGCGACCCGGCATAAAGCTGAAGACAGCACGGCAGCACGGCAACCGCCAGCAGGCGGGGAAAGAAGGAAGGCATTGAAGGGTCCTTGCAGACGGTCGTTAACTCAAAAGAGAAACATTATCATCTGTGAGTTGACGCAAAGCAACCCGGGCGTTTCGTCGCAGTCGAGGCGGCGTTTTTCATTGAGCTGGATCAAAAAGCCCCAGCGCTCAGCACCTACCATGGCGCCCAATCGCATTCCAACAAACGGAGCATCATCATGCGCAAGACCCTGTTCACCGCTTCCGCGCTGGCCCTGGCGCTGGCCGCACCCTTCGCCCAGGCTTTCGAAGCCGGGGACATCATCGTTCGCGCTGGTGCTATTACCGTTGATCCGCACGAAGATAGCAGTGACATCAACCATGCCGTTCTCGGCGACGTCGCTGGCTCCAAAGCTACGCTGGACAGCAATACTCAGCTGGGCCTGAACTTCGCCTACATGGTCACCGACTAAGGTGGGTATTGAACTGTTGGCCGCAACTCCTTTCAGTCACGACGTTGGCGTGAAGGGAATGCCAGGACCATATGCAGGCCTGAACGGCAAGCTGGGCAGCCTCAAGCACCTGCCGCCGACCCTCAGCGTTATCTACTACCCGCTGGACAAGACCTCAGCGTTCCAGCCTTATGTCGGTGCCGGCATCAACTACACTTGGTTCTTCGACACCGAACTGAGCAGCAGCGCCGAAGACAAAGGTTTTAGCGGACTGGACATGAAGGACTCTTGGGGCCTGGCCGCTCAAGTTGGCATGGACTATATGCTGACCGACAACATCATGCTGAACGCTCAGCTTCGCTATATCGACATCGACACGACCGGCACCACTTACTTGGCTGGCGACAAAGTCAAAGTCGACGTAGACGTCGACCCCTTCGTCTACATGGTCGGTCTCGGCTACAAGTTCTGACGTAACCGGCCCAGCCGGATCGCAGACAGACAAAAGGCGCCTAGGGCGCCTTTTGTGTTTTCAGAGTTTGCAACCTACAAACCCAACAGCTTCGCCAACCCTTCCCGCATGCCGGTCGGCGGTTCCGGCAGACGATAGCGCTGCACTAGCCGGGCATTATTCGCCCGCGAATGTCGAATATCCCCCGGCCGCGCGGCCTGATAGCTCACCTCGGGAAGCCCGCCCAACACGTCACCGATGGCCGCTAGCAGCTGATTCAGAGAAGTGGCCTGATTCAGCCCAACATTCACCGCGCCCTCCACTGCCTCGGGCGACTCCAGCGCCTGCACCAACACCTCGACCAGATCGGCAACGTAGAGAAAATCGCGCGTCTGCTCGCCATCGCCGAACACCGCAATCGGCAAACCCTTCTGCGCCCGCTCGGTGAAGATGCTGATCACACCGGAATACGGTGACGATGGATCCTGCCGCGGCCCGAAGATATTGAAGAAACGGAACACCACCGGCTCCAGACCATGCTGGCGCCGATAGAAATCCAGGTAGTGCTCGCTGGTCAGCTTGTCCGCGGCATAGGGTGTCAGGGGCGCCTTCGGTGTGTCCTCATCGATAGCATGGCCTTCGCCGTTGTTGCCATAGACCGCTGCGCTCGAGGCAAACAGCACACGCTTCACACCCGACTCGCGCATCGCCTCACACAGATTGAGCGTGCCAATCAGGTTGCTCTGGTGCGTACCGAATGGATCATCCACCGACGCCTGCACCGACGCCACCGCGGCCAGATGCACCACCGCCCGGCATCCCTGCACCGCACGACGCACGCTATCGGCATCGGCGACATCGCCGACGATCAGCTCCACGCGTGCATCTTGCGGCAGGTTTTCGCGCTTGCCGGTCGAGAGATTGTCCAGCACACGAACGGCATAGCCGCGCGCCAGCAACGCATCGACCAGGTTCGATCCAATGAACCCGGCACCGCCGGTGACCAGAATCGGGGCATCAGCCATGACGGTAGTAACGCTCCAACAGGTTCGGCAACCCGGTGCGCCAGGCGCGAGGCTTGATGCCGAAAGTGGTAAAAATCTTCTTGCAGGCGAGTACGCCGTGCTGCGGCTCGGCTGCGGCATCCGAACAGGCGGCATGCGCCACGGCCGTCAGATTCGCCGTTGTGACGTCGCGATACTTGCCGGCCTCGCCGAGCAACGCCTGGGCGACCAGCAACGGGGTGGAAGCCTCATGTCCGCCGTAGTGATAGGTACCCCACAGCGGAGCCTGGCAGTCGAGCTGCTTCAATACCGCAAGGATCACACGCGCGGCATCGTCGACAGGTGTCGGATTGCCGCGCCGGTCATCCGCCAGCAGTATCGCCTCGCTCTGCTCGAGTCGTTGCAGCACGCGCCCTAGAACACCGTCCCGACTGTCATCGAGCAACCAGCCAAAACGCAGCAGGACATGTCGCGGGCATAGCGAACGCACACTCTGCTCGATGCGCCAAAGCGCCCTGCCTCGTGCATCCAGCGGCGCCACTTCGTCCTTTTCGCTATAGGCCGTGGTTCGGGCACCGTCGAATACCCGGTAGCTCGATGGCTGCAACAGGACGAAATCATGGTGCTGACAGAGTTCGGCGAGCCGCTCGACCGCACGCTCCTGTGCGGCGAGCGCCGGCTCGTTGGGCTGTCCGCTCTGAAACCAGTCGTAATAGTAGGCAAGGTTGACCACGACATCCGGACGGTTGTCGTCGAGCAACTGGGTAAGACTGGCGGCGTCCCAGCCCTGAGCGGGCGGTCGCGGCGCGAGGAAGCCGATGTCTTCCTCGGCGCCGAGGCGGATGAGCGCCTGGCCCAGGGCATTGCCGCCGCCCAACAGCATCAGGCGCATTCGCATTCAGATAACTCTAGAAGGGGATGTCGTCGTCGAAGCTGTCGTAGTCCGGTGCCGGCTGCTGCCGCGCAGCGGGCTGCTGCGGCTGGGCCTGCGGACGCGGCGCCTGCTGCGGCTCACGCTGCTGCGGGCGAGCCTGACGCGGCGCATCGTCGGAACTGCCGCCACGGCCACCGAGCAGCTGCATGGTGCCGTTCATGTCGACGACGATTTCGGTTGTGTAGCGCTTGACGCCGTCCTTCTCCCACTCGCGGGTCTGCAGGCGTCCCTCGATGTAGCATTGCGAACCCTTGCGCAGGTATTCGCCGGCGATCTCGGCAACCTTGCCGAACAACACCACGCGATGCCACTCGGTACGCTCCTGAAGCTGACCGGTCTGCTTGTCCTTCCAGCTATCGGTGGTTGCCAGCGTGATGTTGGTCACCGCATTGCCATTGGGCATGTAGCGGGTTTCCGGGTCGCCGCCGACATTGCCGATCAAGATGACTTTATTCACCCCTCTGGCCATGGGTAACTCCTCATTGGAACATTGAATTGGATGGATTCACCGATGGCGGTTGTACCGCCAGCAAAGCCGATGACCGCGAATCTTACCTCAGCCACCCCTGACGGCCAACCGACGCACTTTCATGTTGCGCGGCACTATGCAGCCGCGAACAGGTGCCTCAGGAAACCAGGCGATCAAGAGCTTCACGATCCAGTTGCTGCGTATCGACCTTGATATAGGCCGCCGCCTCGTCGGCAACGATGAGCACGTCGCTAACACCGGCGACTTGCAGCAGGTCACGCCCAAGTTCTGCGTTGGCCAGCGCTCCGGCCGACAGCGGCAAGCGCAGGCTCGTTACATAAGGAGGTTCGCGCATGCTGAAGGCCACCACGAACCACAACGCGCACAGCGCAGCGCAACCGGCGAACACCAGCGCCAGGCCACCCTGCTGATAGAGCATGCCGCCCAGCACGCCACCGAGACCGGCACCGAGAAACTGACTGGTGGAGTAGACGCCCATCGCGGTGCCCTTGCCGCCGGCCGGCGCGACTTTGCTGATCAACGAAGGCAGCGACGCTTCCAGCAGATTGAACGCGATGAAGAAGCCCACCATGCCGACGACCAGCATCCACAAGCCATTTCCGAACCACCAGAAGAACAGCTCGCAGAGCAGCAACGCGGAGACCGCGCCCAACAGCACGCGGCGCATCTGGCGCTTCTTCTCGCCATAAATAATGAAGGGAATCATGCCGAAGAAGCCGACCAGCAGTGCCGTGAGGTAGACCCACCAATGCTCTTCCTTGGGCAACGCGCCCTGC
The DNA here is from genome assembly GCA_007713455.1 of Pseudomonas sp. Taxonomy (GTDB): domain Bacteria; phylum Pseudomonadota; class Gammaproteobacteria; order Pseudomonadales; family Pseudomonadaceae; genus Stutzerimonas; species Stutzerimonas chloritidismutans. Next base: position 21,030 of record VMRT01000008.1, on the reverse strand, counting down.
TCTACCAGTGCCAGCGGCAGCGCGACGAAGCTGGCCATCAGGATCGCGTGCAGCGCCAGAATACTGAAATCCAGACGCAGCAGATCAGGATGGCGCAGCGTCAGGCCGAGGGCCTGCTTGGCGACGCCCGACTCACGATGGCGCACATGCGCCTGGGCCTTGGGCAGCAACGCGACGATGACGCCGCCAAGCAACGCCATGCCGGCGGTTACCCAGAACAGCCCGGAGAGACCGAAGGCACGCGTCAGCAATGGCCCGACGATCATCGCGACAGCGAAGGAAAAACCGATGCTCACGCCGATCAGCGCCATCGCCTTGGTCCGGTGCTGTTCGCGGGTCAGGTCCGAGAGCAGCGCCATCACTGCAGCGGAAATCGCGCCCGCCCCTTGCAGGATGCGCCCGGCGATAACGCCCCAGATACTGTCCGACATCGCCGCCAGTGCGGCTCCGGCAGCAAAGATCAGCAGGCCGAAATAGATGATCGGCAGGCGACCAATACGATCGGAAAGGATACCGAAGGGAATTTGCAGCAGCGCCTGGGTCAAACCATAGGCACCTATCGCAAGACCGATCAGGGTCGGCGTAGCGCCTTCCAGGTCCATGCCGTAGGTTGCCAGCACGGGCAAAACCATGAACATGCCGAGCATGCGAAAAGCGAAAACCAGGGCCAGCCCGGAAGCTGCGCGTTTTTCGCTGGCGCTCATGCGCTCGCTGTAGGGGTCCTGCATGGAGGGTCTCGCTTGTATGAACCGGCGGCGATTCTAGCAGCCCTACCCTGTTCGGCACAGGCGCGCGGTTTTGCCGCGACTATCACCCCGGCCGTATACTTTCGGGTTTCCGCCCGCCACGCGAGGCTGTTTTGGACAAGATTCTGATTCGTGGGGCCCGCACCCACAACCTGAAGAACATCGACCTCACCCTGCCGCGCGACAAGCTGATCGTCATCACCGGCTTGTCCGGTTCTGGCAAATCATCGTTGGCATTCGACACTCTCTACGCAGAAGGCCAGCGCCGTTACGTCGAATCGCTTTCGGCGTATGCGCGCCAGTTCCTCTCGATGATGGAAAAGCCCGACGTCGACACCATCGAGGGGCTCTCCCCGGCGATCTCCATCGAGCAGAAATCGACTTCGCACAACCCGCGCTCCACCGTGGGCACCATCACCGAGATCTACGACTACCTGCGTCTGCTCTATGCGCGGGTCGGCACGCCGCGCTGTCCAGATCACGATGCCCCGTTGGAAGCGCAGACGGTCAGTCAGATGGTCGACCAGGTGCTGGCACTGCCCGAAGGCCGCAAGCTGATGCTGCTGGCCCCGGTCATCCGCGAACGCAAGGGCGAGCACCTGGCCGTGTTCGACGAACTGCGTGCTCAGGGTTTCGTGCGCGCCCGCATCAACGGGCGGCTGTACGAGCTCGACGAGCTACCCAAGCTGGACAAGCAGAAGAAGCACTCGATCGACGTGGTGGTGGATCGCTTCAAGGTTCGCGGCGACCTGCAGCAGCGCCTGGCCGAATCCTTCGAAACGGCGCTCAAGCTGGCCGATGGCATCGCCCTGGTCGCCTCCATGGAAGAGGACGACGACAGCGAGGAAATGATCTTCTCCGCACGCTTCGCCTGCCCGATCTGCGGCCACTCGATCAGCGAGCTTGAGCCCAAGCTGTTCTCCTTCAACAACCCAGCCGGCGCCTGCCCCACCTGTGACGGCCTGGGCGTGAAGCAGTTCTTCGACGCCAAGCGTCTGGTCAATGGCGAGCTGACCCTGGCCGAAGGCGCCATACGCGGCTGGGACCGGCGCAACGTTTACTATTTCCAGATGCTCGGCTCACTGGCCTCGCATTATGGCTTCAGCCTCGACGAGCCTTTCGACTCACTGGCCGCCGATCATCAGAAGTCCATCCTGCGCGGCAGCGGCCGTGAGAATGTCGAGTTCCGCTACCTCAACGACCGCGGCGATATCGTCAAGCGTTCGCACCCGTTCGAAGGGATCGTTCCCAACCTGGAGCGCCGCTACCGCGAAACCGAGTCCAATTCGGTTCGCGAAGAGCTCGCCAAATACCTCAGCACCCAGCCCTGCCCGGACTGTCGCGGCACGCGTCTGCGCCGCGAAGCACGCCACGTGTGGGTTGGCGACAAGACCCTGCCTGCGGTCACGGCCATGCCCATCGGCGACGCCACCGACTACTTCGGCGTCCTCTCGCTCAGCGGGCGACGCGGCGAGATCGCCGACAAGATTCTCAAGGAGATCCGCGAACGCCTGCAGTTCCTGGTCAACGTCGGCCTGGATTATCTGACCCTGGATCGCAGCGCCGACACCCTGTCCGGCGGCGAAGCCCAGCGTATTCGCCTGGCCAGTCAGATCGGCGCTGGCCTGGTTGGGGTGATGTACATCCTCGACGAACCTTCGATCGGCCTGCATCAGCGCGACAACGAACGCTTGCTGGGCACCCTTCGCCACCTGCGCGACATCGGCAATACGGTGATCGTCGTGGAGCATGACGAGGATGCGATCCGTCTCGCCGACTACGTCGTAGACATCGGTCCAGGTGCCGGCATACATGGCGGCCGCATCGTCGCTGAAGGCACACCTGACGAGGTGATGACGCACCCGGATTCGCTGACCGGCAAGTACCTCTCTGGCCGGGTGAAGATCAACTATCGGCCTGAGCGCACCCGCCGTGATCCGAAGATGCTGCTCAAGCTCAAGGGCGCGCGTGGCAACAACCTGCGCAACGTCGACCTGGAGATTCCGGTCGGCCTGCTCACCTGCATCACCGGTGTGTCGGGCTCGGGCAAATCAACGCTGATCAACAACACGCTGTTCCCGATCACGGCGACTGCACTCAATGGCGCGACCACGCTGGAAGTAGCCCCGCACGACAGCTTCGACGGCCTACAGCATCTGGACAAGGTGGTGGACATCGATCAGAGCCCGATCGGCCGCACCCCGCGCTCCAACCCGGCGACCTACACGGGGCTGTTCACGCCGATTCGCGAGCTGTTTGCCGGCGTGCCGGAAGCGCGCTCACGCGGCTACGGCCCGGGCCGCTTCTCGTTCAACGTCAAGGGCGGACGCTGTGAAGCCTGCCAGGGCGACGGCGTGATCAAGGTGGAAATGCACTTCCTGCCCGACATCTACGTGCCCTGCGACGTGTGCAAGGGCAAGCGCTACAACCGCGAAACGCTGGAGGTGAAGTACAAGGGCAAGAGCATTACCGAAGTGCTCGACATGACCATCGAGGAAGCCCGTGAATTCTTCGACCCGGTACCGGCCGTCGCGCGAAAACTGCAGACGCTGATGGATGTGGGGCTGTCGTATATCAAGCTGGGGCAGAGTGCGACGACCCTGTCTGGCGGCGAGGCGCAGCGCGTCAAGCTGTCCCGTGAGCTGTCCAAGCGTGACACCGGCAAGACCCTGTACATCCTCGACGAACCCACCACCGGCCTGCATTTCGCCGATATCCAGCAGCTGCTCGACGTACTGCACCGTTTGCGCGACCACGGCAATACGGTCGTGGTGATCGAGCACAACCTTGACGTCATCAAGACGGCCGACTGGCTGGTGGATCTCGGCCCGGAAGGTGGCTCGAAGGGTGGCCAGATCATCGCCTGCGGTACGCCGGAAGAGGTGGCAGGTATGGCCCAGTCTCATACCGGTCATTTCCTCAAACCGTTACTTGAGCGCGACCGCTCGGCGGGTTGATCATCGCGTCGGCAGCCGTTTCGGCAACAAGCGCAAGCGCAGCGGGGTCCACTACGGATCCCGCCGGGCAGTTGGGCGGGACACTCTCAGCCCGATAAGGAGAAATCCTGATGCGAATTGCGCTTGCTGCCTGCCTGCTTGGCGCCGGCCTGCTACCCGGTCTCGCCGCCGCCGCCCAACCCAACGGCCCTTGGATCACCAATGAGCAGAACGTCTCGCTGGAGGCGTTCATGAGCAACAACCAGCTGTACGATCAGCTCAACGCACTTTCACGACGCTTCCCGGATGCCCTGCGACTAGAACAGGCCGGCAGCAGCAACGGAGGCCGACCAATCTGGCTGGCCAGGCTGGGTAATTCAGACAAATCAGCCGTGATGATCATCACCCAACAGCACGGCAACGAACCTCACGGCACCGAAGCGGCGGTCAATCTGATAAAACGCCTTGCCTCGAGCGGGGCCTTGTCCCGCCAGGTACTGGATAATCTGCAGGTGCTGATCGTGCCGAGGGTCAACCCAGACGGCGCCGAGCGTTTCAGTCGCGGCAACATGGATTTCAGCGCCCCGCAAACCAGCGCTGACTGCCTGCGCGCCGATGGCACCCTGAATCCTGCCAAGTTGGATCAGCACCTCGGCGCCAACGTGACCGCCTTCACCAATGCCGACGGCCAACGCCAATTTAGCTACGACATCAACCGCTACCACTGGACAGACTGGAGCAAGAGCACGCAGATACGCTGCAATCCAGGCCTGGCCAGCGAGCGGCACTTCAACCCGGGGCAGAACCCGGTGCCAGAAGCGGTTGCGGTACGCGGCATCTATGACCGTTACCGTCCCATCTGGCTGGTAGATGTGCACAATCAGAACCCTGCCGTGGTACTCGAGGATGTGGATCCTGAAGTGAACCGCCCGGGACGCCAGGTGACCGGTTCTATCACCTGGCCAACTCACCCGGATGTCGCCCCGGAAGCGGTAGCACTGTCGAAGCAGCTGGCAATCGTGATGAAGCAGCGTTCCACGCAGCTTGGCTTCATGGAAATCACCAACTACTACTATGAGCACCCCAGCGGCGATGTCCGCCGCGGCGGCGGCGATCCAGGCATTGCCCGAAACGCATACGGCCTGCTGGGGACCGAGCGACTGGCCGCCGGCGAAACAGGCCCATTGGGCGGCAGCGTGCTCATGGAAATCGGCGGATTGAACAGTCGCGGCCAGAAGTCTGTCGGCATGCTGCGCAACAATGTGCGTGAAATGCTTGAGGCCGTGCTTGTCGCAACTGCCGACGGCAGCCTGACGGCGATCGATCCGGCAGAGGCCGATCGCCTTCTGCCACCCGGACAGGAGAGCGATAAGCCGCTCAACAATCCCCACGAATAGCGCTGAAGAAACAAGAAAGCCCGCAGCACTCGCTGCGGGCTTCTCGATCCTGCGGATACCGCGAATCGCTTATGCCGGCACTTCCGACAGCGGAATATCCAGGGCGGCGGCAATACCTGCTCCATAGGCCGGATCAGCCCTCAGGCAGTGACTGATGTGGCGAATCTTGATATGACGCGCCACTCCCTGCATCGACCGTGCGGTATTTTCGAACAACCGCTGCTGTTCATCGGCCTTCATCAAGCGGAACAGGTTGCCCGGCTGAGTGAAGTAATCGGCGTCGTCGGCACGGTAGTCGTAACGATCCGCCGCCCCCTCGAGAGCCAGCGGTGGCTCGCTGAAGTCAGGCTGTTCCTGCCACTCGCCATAGGTATTCGGCTCGTAATGCAGACGACCACCCTGATTGCCATCTACGCGCATGGCACCATCGCGATGGTAGCTGTGGACCGGGCAACGCGGAGCGTTGACCGGAATCTGATGGTGATTCACCCCCAGCCGGTAGCGTTGCGCATCCCCGTAGGAGAAAAGACGGCCCTGCAACATACGGTCTGGAGAGAAGCTGATGCCCGGAACGACATTCGCCGGTGTGAATGCCGCCTGCTCGACATCCTGGAAGTAGTTGTCGGGATTGCGGTTGAGCTCGTAATAGCCGACCTCGATCAGCGGGTAGTCGGCATGCGGCCAGACCTTGGTGAGGTCGAACGGATGGTACGGCACCTTGGCGGCGTCGGCCTCCGCCATTACCTGCACATACATCGTCCAACGTGGATATTCGCCACGCTCGATGGCCTCGAACAGATCGCGCTGCGAACTCTCCCGGTCATTGGCAACGATGGCTGCCGCCTCGGCGTCGGTGAGATTCTTGATGCCCTGCTGGGTCCGAAAGTGAAACTTCACCCAGAAACGCTCGTTGTTCGGACTGATGAAGCTGTAGGTGTGCGAACCGAAACCGTGCATATAGCGGTACGACGCCGGAATGCCCCGATCGCCCATGACATAGGTGATCTGGTGCAAGGCTTCAGGCAGCCCGGTCCAGAAGTCCCAGTTGTTATTCGCGCTGCGCATGTTGGTGCGCGGATCGCGTTTTACTGCGTGGTTGAGGTCCGGAAACTTCAGCGGATCGCGGAAAAAGAACACCGGGGTGTTATTGCCCACCATGTCCCAGTTGCCTTGCTCGGTGTAGAACTTCAGTGCGTAACCACGAATGTCACGCTCGGCATCGGCGGCACCACGCTCGCCTGCGACGGTCGAAAAGCGCGCGAACAGCGGAGTGCGCTTGCCGATCTCGGAAAATAGCTTGGCTTTGGTGTAGCGGGTGATGTCATGGGTGACGACGAATTCTCCGAACGCCCCCGACCCCTTCGCATGCATGCGCCGCTCCGGAATGACCTCCCGGTCGAAATGAGCGAGCTTCTCTAGAAACCATACGTCCTGAAGCAGCATGGGACCACGGCGGCCCGCAGTCATGGAGTTCTGGTTTTCGGATACCGGCGCACCGGCAACGGTTGTGAGCTTCGGCTTGTCAGTCATGGTTGCAGCTCCTTGGTATTCTATAGCTTCCAGGGTCTTGGTAAGTACCTGCTGGTTGAATGCCATCATAGGAAGCAAGCGCAACGGCGACTAATGATGAAGATCAACGCCCCTTATAGAGCCAGTCTCTCAGAGTCCTTTGGGCATAAAAAAACCGAGCCAAAAGGCTCGGTTTTTAATTGCTGCTACCGATCTTACTCGGCGGCTTCCACTTCACCAGTGACCGGACGGTCAACCAGCTCGACGTAAGCCATAGGTGCGTTGTCACCAGCGCGGAAGCCGCACTTGAGGATACGCAGATAGCCGCCCTGACGGGTGGCGTAACGCTTGCCCAGATCGTTGAACAGCTTGCCTACGGCAGCCTTCGAACGAGTACGGTCGAAAGCCAGACGACGGTTAGCGACGCTGTCTTCCTTAGCCAGGGTGATCAGCGGCTCGGCAACGCGACGCAGCTCCTTGGCCTTGGGCAGGGTGGTCTTGATCAGTTCGTGCTCGAACAGCGACACCGCCATGTTTTGGAACATGGCCTTGCGGTGGGCGCTGGTGCGGCTCAGGTGACGGCCACTTTTACGATGACGCATGATTGAAATTCCTTACCAAACGTTCAGTTCGGTTACTGGGGGCGATCAGGCAGTGGCCTTATCGTCCTTCTTGAGACTTGCCGGCGGCCAGTTATCCAGACGCATACCGAGGGACAAACCACGCGAAGCCAGAACGTCCTTGATCTCAGTCAGGGACTTCTTGCCCAGATTCGGCGTCTTCAACAGCTCTACTTCGGTGCGCTGAATCAGATCACCAATGTAGTAGATGTTTTCCGCCTTCAGGCAGTTGGCCGAACGTACGGTCAGCTCCAGGTCATCAACCGGACGCAACAGGATCGGATCGATCTCGTCTTCCTGCTCGATTACAACCGGCTCGCTGTCGCCCTTGAGGTCGACGAACGCAGCCAGCTGCTGCTGCAGGATGGTCGCTGCACGACGGATCGCCTCTTCGGGATCCAGGGTGCCGTTGGTTTCCAGGTCAATGACCAGTTTGTCCAGGTTGGTGCGCTGCTCGACACGAGCATTCTCGACCACGTAAGCCACGCGACGAACCGGGCTGAAAGTGGCGTCGAGCTGCAGACGACCGATGCTACGGCTCTCGTCTTCATCGCTCTGACGCGCATCAGCAGGCTCGTAACCGCGGCCGCGAGCGACCTTGAGCTTCATGTTGAGCGAGCCGTTGGCCGCCAGATTGGCGATCAGGTGATCGCCATTGACGATTTCGACATCGTGATCCAGCTGGATATCGGCAGCGGTAACAGCGCCCGCGCCCTTCTTCACCAGGCTCAAGGTCACTTCATCACGGCCGTGCAGCTTGATGGCGATACCTTTGAGGTTGAGCAGGATTTCGATGACATCTTCCTGCACGCCCTCGATGGCGCTGTACTCGTGAAGCACACCGTCGATCTCGGCCTCGACCACAGCGCAGCCGGGCATGGAGGACAACAGAATACGACGCAGCGCGTTGCCAAGGGTGTGGCCAAAACCACGCTCGAGGGGCTCGAGAGTGATCTTGGCACGGGTCGGACTGACCACCTGCACATCGATATGGCGGGGGGTCAGGAACTCATTTACCGAACTCTGCATGGATACACCTATTTTCTAGCCCTTACTTGGAGTAGAGCTCGACAATCAGGTTTTCGTTGATGTCGGCGGACAGATCGCTGCGAGCCGGAACATTCTTGAAAACACCGGATTTCTTGTCGGCATCTACTTCGACCCATTCAACGCGACCGCGCTGAGCGCACAGTTCGAGGGCCTGGGCGATACGCAGCTGGTTACGGCACTTCTCACGAACAGCCACTACGTCACCGGCCTTGACCTGGTAAGACGGAATGTTCACGGTCTGACCGTTGACGCTGATTGACTTGTGCGAGACCAGCTGACGCGATTCGGCACGAGTAGAGCCGAAGCCCATGCGGTACACGACGTTGTCCAGACGGCACTCGAGCAGCTGCAGCAGATTCTCACCGGTAGCACCCTTACGGCTGGCTGCTTCCTTGTAATAACCACTGAACTGACGCTCCAGCACACCGTAGATGCGGCGTACCTTCTGCTTTTCACGCAGCTGGGTGCCGTAATCGGACAGACGTCCGCGACGCTGACCGTGAACACCCGGCGGGGTTTCGATATTGCACTTGGATTCGAGCGCGCGCGCACCACTCTTCAGGAAGAGATCGGTGCCTTCACGACGAGACAGTTTGCACTTGGGACCAATATAACGAGCCATTCTTCACTGTCTCCTGATTACACGCGGCGCTTCTTCGGCGGACGGCACCCGTTATGCGGGATTGGCGTCACGTCGGTGATGCTGGCGATTTTATAACCACATGCGTTCAAAGCACGCACGGCGGACTCCCGACCCGGACCTGGGCCCTTGACGTTGACGTCGAGGTTCTTAAGGCCGTACTCCAGCGCAGCCTGACCAGCGCGCTCTGCAGCGATCTGGGCAGCGAACGGAGTGCTCTTACGCGAGCCGCGGAAACCGGAACCACCCGAAGTAGCCCAGGACAACGCATTGCCCTGACGATCGGTGATGGTCACGATGGTGTTGTTGAAAGACGCGTGGATGTGGGCGATGCCATCAACCACTGTCTTTTTGACTTTTTTACGAGGACGAGCAGCAGGTTTTGCCATGACTAAATTCCTGTCGATTCGCTAACGCGATTACTTGCGGATCGGCTTGCGCGGGCCCTTACGGGTACGTGCGTTGGTCTTGGTACGCTGACCGCGAACCGGCAGACCACGACGATGACGCAGGCCGCGATAGCAACCCAGGTCCATCAAGCGCTTGATTTTCATGTTGACTTCGCGACGCAGGTCGCCTTCAACGATGAACTTGCCGACTTCGCCACGCAGCAGTTCGACCTGCTCGTCGGAAAGATCCTTGATCTTCGCTGCCGGATTCACACCGGTAGCAGCACAGATTTCCTGTGCACGGGTGCGACCAACACCGTAGATGTAGGTCAGCGAGATAACAGTGTGCTTGTTATCCGGAATGTTGACGCCTGCAATACGGGCCATTCAGTGAAACTCCAATTGACAGCTACCTACGCCCCGGAAGCCAAGAAAAGGGCGCGAGATATTAACGCTGTAATAACAAATATTCAACCCGACAGCGCACTAGCTGCCGGGTTATAACGCCTTACACAATCAGCCTTGGCGCTGCTTGTGACGCGGTTCTGCGCTACAGATCACGCGCACGACACCGTCGCGACGGATGATCTTGCAGTTACGGCACAGCTTTTTAACCGATGCACGAACTTTCATCACCAACTCCTAGAACCTTACGAGCCACCTCAGCGGAGCATTCCACTGCCGTAGCCCTTCAGGTTGGCTTTCTTCATCAGGGAATCGTACTGGTGCGACATGAGGTGTGACTGCACTTGGGACATGAAGTCCATTACAACCACAACCACGATCAGCAACGAGGTCCCACCAAGGTAGAACGGCACGTTGGCTGCAACCACAAGAAACTGTGGCAGCAGGCAGACAGCCGTCATGTACAGGGCGCCGAACATGGTCAAACGAGTCAACACGCCATCAATGTAGCGAGCCGACTGCTCACCAGGACGAATCCCGGGAATAAACGCGCCAGACTTCTTCAGGTTCTCTGCTACGTCTTTCGGATTGAACATCAATGCCGTATAGAAGAAGCAGAAGAAGATGATCCCGGCACTGAACAGCAGAATGTTCAACGGCTGCCCGGGCGCGATCGCCTGCGAAATGTCAGCCAACCAGCCCATGCTCTCTGACTGACCGAACCACTGCCCCAGCGAAGCCGGGAACAGCAGAATGCTGCTGGCAAAGATAGCCGGGATGACCCCCGCCATATTCACCTTCAACGGCAAGTGACTGGTCTGCGCGGCAAAGACCTTGCGGCCCTGCTGACGCTTCGCGTAGTGAACCGCGATACGGCGCTGACCACGCTCGATAAACACCACGAAACCGATGATCGCTACAGCGAGCAGGCCGACAGCGAGCAGCGCGATGATATTGATATCGCCCTGGCGAGCAGACTCGAACGACTGACCGAGCGCACCCGGCAAGCCGGCGACGATACCTGCAAAGATCAACATCGAGATACCGTTGCCAACGCCACGCTCGGTGATCTGCTCACCCAGCCACATCATGAACATAGCACCAGACACGAACGTCGTGATGGCCACGAAGTAGAAGCCGAAATCGTTGCTGAACGCGACACCTTGCCCCGCCAACCCGACCGACATACCGATCGCCTGAACGATGGCCAGCACGAGCGTACCGTAACGCGTGTACTGACTAATCTTGCGACGACCGGCCTCACCTTCTTTCTTCAACTGCTCCAGCTGTGGGCTGACAGCGGTCATGAGCTGCATGATGATCGATGCCGAAATGTACGGCATGATCCCCAAAGCAAAAATACTCATGCGCTCCAGCGCACCACCGGAAAACATGTTGAACAAGCTAAGGATGGTCCCCTCGTTCTGACGGAACAGCTCGGCCAGCCGATCGGGATTTATCCCGGGAACAGGGATGTGTGCGCCAATCCGATAGACGATGATCGCCATGAACAGAAAGCGCAGACGAGCCCAGAGTTCGGACAGACCACCATTACTCAGCGCGGAGAGAGCACCTTGCTTAGCCATTTATTCCTCGAACTTGCCGCCAGCTGCTTCGATAGCCGCACGCGCACCTTTGGTGGCTGCGATACCCTTGAGAGTAACCGCACGACCAACCTCGCCCGACAGCATGATTTTCACGCGCTGTACGTTCTGGTTGATTACGTTGGCGTCTTTCAGGCTTTGCACGGTAACGACATCACCTTCCACCTTGGCCAACTCAGAGGTACGAACCTCAGCGCGATCCATGGCTTTCAGCGAAACGAAACCGAACTTCGGCAGACGACGATGCAGAGGCTGCTGACCACCCTCGAAACCGGGAGCGATCTTGCCGCCGGAACGAGAGGTCTGACCCTTGTGACCACGGCCACAGGTCTTGCCCAGGCCACTACCGATACCACGACCGGGACGCAGCTTTTCGCGACGGGCACCCGGCGCAGAACGCAGATCGTTCAGTTGCATGGCTTAGCCCTCCACACGGAGCATGTAATAAGCCTTGTTGATCATGCCGCGATTTTCAGGAGTATCCTGAACCTCGACGGTGTGACCAATGCGACGCAGGCCAAGACCCTTGACGCACAGCTTGTGATTGGGGATACGACCGCTGACACTCTTGATCAGCGTGACCTTGACGGTGTTAGCCATGATCAGGAAATCTCCTCGACGCTCTTGCCACGCTTGGCAGCAATCGACTCAGGCGACTGCATCGCCTTCAGACCCTTAAAGGTGGCGTGAACCACGTTGACCGGGTTGGTAGAGCCGTAGCACTTGGCCAGTACGTTCTGAACGCCAGCAACTTCCAGAATGGCGCGCATGGCACCACCGGCAATCACGCCGGTACCCTCGGAGGCAGGCTGCATGTAGACCTTGGACGCGCCATGCGCGGCCTTGGTGGCGTACTGCAGAGTAGTGCCATTCAGGTCGACCTGGATCATGTTGCGGCGAGCCGCCTCCATAGCCTTTTGAATAGCAGCCGGTACTTCACGGGACTTGCCACGACCGAAGCCGACACGACCCTTGCCATCACCGACCACAGTCAGCGCGGTGAAGGTGAAGATACGACCACCTTTTACAGTTTTTGCGACGCGGTTAACTTGAACCAGCTTCTCGATGTAGCCTTCGTCGCGCTTTTGCTCGTTATTTGCCATAACTTAGAACTCCAGCCCGCCTTCACGAGCAGCTTCAGCCAGTGCCTTGACACGACCGTGGTACTTGAAGCCAGAACGGTCGAACGCCACCTGAGTGACACCTGCGGCTTTCGCGCGCTCAGCGACCAGCTGACCGACTTTCTTGGCAGCGTCGACGTTGCCGGTGGCGGCGTCACGCAGTTCTTTGTCCAGAGTCGAGGCGCTGGCCAGGACCTTGCCGCCGTCGGCCGAAAGGACCTGGGCGTAGATGTGCTGGGAAGAGCGGTACACGCAGAGGCGTACGGTTTCCAGCTCGCGCATCTTCAGGCGTGCCTTGCGAGCGCGACGCAGACGAGTTTCTTTCTTTACGCTCATTTGCTATGCCCTACTTCTTCTTAGCTTCTTTGCGACGGACTACTTCATCCGAGTACCGCACGCCTTTGCCCTTGTAAGGCTCAGGGCGACGGAAGTCGCGGATTTCAGCAGCCACCTGACCGACCAGTTGCTTGTCGACACCCTTGATCAGGATATCGGTCTGGCTGGGGGTCTCAGCGGTAACGCCTTGCGGCAGTTCGTAATCCACCGGATGCGAGAAACCGAGAGCCAGGGACAGCACTTGACCTTTGGCTTGCGCCTTGTAACCAACACCAACCAGCTGAAGCTTGCGCTCGAAGCCTTGGCTGACGCCGATCACCATGTTGTTGACCAGCGCACGGGTAGTGCCGGCCATAGCGCGAGTTTGCTGATCGCCATTACGGCCAGCAAAACGCAGCTCACCAGACTCCTGGATGACCTCCACGGACGGATGAACATTCAGTTCGAGAGCGCCTTTTGCGCCCTTCACCGAAAGCTGCTGACCAGACATCTTGATTTCGACGCCAGCAGGCAGCTTGACGGGGTTCTTAGCAACGCGAGACATGCTTATCCCCCCTTAGAACACAGTGCAGAGCACTTCGCCGCCAACACCAGCAGCCCGAGCAGCCCGATCAGTCATCACACCCTTGTTGGTGGAGACAATCGACACACCCAAACCGCCACGTACTTTCGGCAACTGGTCAACGGATTTGTACTGGCGCAGGCCAGGACGACTTACGCGCTTGAGCTCTTCGATGACCGGACGGCCTTCGAAATACTTCAGCTCGATGGACAGTTGCGGCTTGGCGTCGCCACTGACCTGGTATCCCGCGATATAGCCTTCACCTTGAAGAACGTTGGCAACAGCCACCTTCAGAGTGGAAGACGGCATGCTTACGACGGACTTTTCGGCCATCTGGGCATTACGGATACGAGTTAGCATGTCCGCTAACGGGTCCTGCATACTCATGGGCTCTTAGCTCCTAATACAAAAAAATAAGCCTTGGACGGCTCGTGTCGCCAACAGGCAAACCCCACAAAAATGCAAGGCTCAGGCGAGCCGGGCATTCTAGAGAGTTGCCAGAAACGAATCAAGCCCCATGAGGGGCTTGAGCGAAAAACAAACAGGACCCGCAGGGCCCTGGATGCTTTTATTACCAGCTGGCCTTAACCAGACCCGGCACGTCACCACGCATTGCAGCCTGACGCAGCATATTGCGCGCGAGGCCGAACTTGCGGTAAACGCCGTGCGGACGACCAGTCAGACGGCAGCGGTTGCGCAGGCGCGAAGCGCTTGCGTCACGAGGCTGCTTCTGCAGTGCGACCTGAGCTTCCCAGCGCGCTTCCGGAGAGGACTCCGGGCTTGCGATGATTGCTTTCAGTGCAGCACGCTTCTGGGCGAACTTGGCGACCGTTTGCTGACGCTTCAGCTCACGGTTCTTCATGCTTTGCTTAGCCATGTGCCTACTCCAATCAGTTACGGAACGGGAAGTTGAAAGCACGCAGCAGAGCGCGACCTTCTTCATCCGTCCGAGCAGTAGTGGTCAGAGTGATGTCCAGACCACGCAGGGCATCGATCTTGTCGTAATCGATTTCCGGGAAGATGATCTGCTCTTTGACGCCCATACTGTAGTTGCCGCGGCCATCGAAGGACTTGGCATTCAGGCCGCGGAAGTCACGCACGCGCGGCAGGGAGATCGAAAGCAGGCGATCCAGGAATTCATACATACGATCACTGCGCAGCGTGACCTTGACGCCGATCGGCCAGCCTTCGCGGACTTTGAAGCCTGCGATGGACTTGCGAGCGTGAGTCACTACAACCTTCTGGCCGGTGATCTTTTCCAGATCGGCAACAGCATTATCGATGATCTTCTTGTCACCGATCGCTTCGCCGATACCCATGTTGAGGGTGATCTTGGTGATACGCGGAACTTCCATCACGTTGCCAAGCTTCAGTTCTTCCTTCAGCTTGGGCGCGATTTCCTTCCGATAAACTTCTTTTAGTCGTGCCATGGTTATCTACCTAGCAGTCTCAAGCGTCAACCGGCTTCTGGGTCGACTTGAAGACACGAATTTTCTTGCCTTCTTCAACCTTGAAACCAACGCGGTCTGCCTTGTTGGTCTCACCGTTGAAAATGGCGACGTTAGAGACGTGCAAAGGCGCCTCCTTCTCGACGATACCGCCCTGAACGCCGGACATCGGGTTAGGCTTGGTATGGCGCTTTACGAGATTGATCCCGCCAACGACCAGACGGTCGTCCGCGAGGACCTTCAGCACCTTACCGCGCTTGCCCTTGTCTTTGCCGGCGATGACGATGATCTCGTCGTTGCGACGAATCTTTTGCATGCGGCTACTCCTTACAGCACTTCAGGGGCGAGCGAGACGATCTTCATGAACTTCTCGGTACGAAGTTCACGCGTCACCGGCCCAAAGATACGGGTGCCGATAGGCTCCTGCTTGTTGTTCAGCAGAACAGCAGCATTGCCATCGAAGCGAATGATGGAGCCATCGGGACGACGAACACCGTGACGAGTGCGAACCACAACAGCGGTCATCACCTGGCCTTTCTTGACCTTGCCACGAGGAATCGCTTCCTTGACGGTTACTTTGATAATGTCACCGATGCCGGCGTAACGACGGTGAGAACCGCCGAGCACCTTGATACACATGACGCGACGAGCGCCACTGTTATCAGCCACATCGAGCATGGATTGAGTCTGAATCATATAATTTCTCCGACCCCTAGCCCTTAGACTTCGACGGCGCGTTCAACGACATCAACCAGCATCCAGGACTTGGTCTTTGCCAGCGGACGAGTCTCGCGGATGGTGACCTTGTCGCCGATACGGCACTGGTTGGTTTCGTCGTGGGCGTGCAGTTTGGTCGAACGCTTCACGTATTTACCGTAGATCGGGTGCTTGACGCGACGCTCGATCAGAACGGTGATGGTCTTGTCCATCTTGTCGCTGACGACGCGGCCGGTCAGCGTGCGGACGGTTTTCTGAGCTTCAGCCATGATCACTTACCTGCCTGCTGGTTGAGCACAGTCTTGACACGAGCGATGTCGCGCTTGACTTGCGAGAGCAGGTGAGACTGCCCCAACTGGCCAGTCGCTTTCTGCATACGCAGATTGAACTGGTCCCGCAGCAGCTCGAGCAGTTGCTCGTTCAGCTGCTCAACGGATTTTTCACGAAGTTCATTCGCTTTCATCACATCACCGTCCGCTTAACAAAGGAGGTGGCGAGCGGCAGCTTTGCAGCGGCCAGGGCGAAAGCCTCACGCGCCAGCTCTTCGGAAACACCCTCGATCTCGTAGAGCACCTTGCCCGGCTGAATCTGGGCTACCCAGTACTCGACGCTACCCTTACCTTTACCCATCCGGACTTCCAGAGGCTTCTTGGTTACAGGCTTGTCGGGGAACACGCGGATCCAGATCTTTCCGCCACGCTTTACGTGACGGGTGAGCGCACGACGTGCAGCCTCAATCTGACGCGCGGTCAGACGACCACGGGAAACAGACTTCAGCGCGAATTCGCCGAAGCTGACCTTGCTACCGCGCTGAGCCAGACCACGGTTGTGGCCGGTCATCTGCTTGCGGAATTTTGTACGCTTGGGTTGCAACATTTGGCGTACCCCTTACTTAGCAGCTTTTTTACGAGGAGCAGGCGCTTGAGGCTTGAGCTCTTCATGGCGACCACCAATTACTTCGCCCTTGAAGATCCACACCTTCACGCCGATCACACCGTAAGTGGTGTGCGCTTCGTAAGTGTTGTAATCGATATCGGCACGCAGGGTGTGCAGAGGCACACGACCTTCGCGATACCACTCGGTACGGGCAATTTCAGCCCCACCCAGACGACCACTGACCTGGATCTTGATGCCTTTGGCACCAATGCGCATGGCGTTCTGTACGGCGCGCTTCATGGCGCGACGGAACATCACGCGACGCTCCAGCTGCTGAGCTACGCTCTGTGCAACCAGCATTGCGTCGAGCTCCGGCTTGCGGATCTCCTCGATATTGATGTGCACCGGCACACCCATTTGCTTGGTCAGGTCCTGACGCAGCTTCTCAACATCCTCACCCTTCTTGCCGATCACAATGCCGGGACGAGCGGTGTGGATGGTGATGCGTGCGGTTTGAGCCGGGCGATGGATATCGATACGGCTTACGGACGCGCTTTTTAATTTGTCTTGGAGGTACTCACGCACGTTCAGATCTGCAAGCAGATAGTCTGCATACGTGCGGCCGTCTGCGTACCAGACGGAGGTGTGCTCCTTGACGATTCCCAGGCGAATGCCAGTGGGATGTACTTTCTGACCCATCTGATCGACTCCGTTACTTGTCCGCAACCTTGACAGTGATATGGCAAGACCGCTTGACGATGCGATCAGCGCGGCCTTTGGCACGCGGCATGATGCGCTTAAGCGAACGCCCCTCGTTGACGAAGACCGTGGAGACTTTCAAGTCATCCACATCTGCGCCTTCGTTGTGCTCGGCGTTGGCAACGGCCGACTCCAGCACTTTCTTCATGATCTCGGCGGCTTTCTTGCTACTGAAAGCCAGGAGGTTGAGCGCTTCGCCCACCTTCTTCCCGCGGATCTGGTCGGCGACCAGGCGGGCTTTCTGGGCGGAGATGCGAGCGCCCGACAACTTAGCGGCTACTTCCATCTTTCCTTACCCCTTAGCGCTTGCCTTTCTTGTCCGCCACATGCCCGCGATATGTACGGGTTGCAGCGAACTCGCCGAGTTTGTGGCCGACCATGTCTTCGGACACGAGGACCGGTACATGTTGACGACCGTTATGTACAGCGATGGTCAGACCGACCATTTGCGGCAGGAT
Source organism: Pseudomonas sp. (assembly GCA_007713455.1). Lineage (GTDB taxonomy): Bacteria > Pseudomonadota > Gammaproteobacteria > Pseudomonadales > Pseudomonadaceae > Stutzerimonas > Stutzerimonas chloritidismutans. The sequence continues at coordinate 3,457 of VMRT01000008.1, read as the reverse complement.
CATCGAACGACGCGACCAGGTTTTAACTGGCTTACGATCGCTCTTTTCCACCGCCGCTTCGACCTTCTTCAGTAGGTGAAGATCGATAAAAGGACCTTTTTTCAGAGAACGCGGCACTGTCGTATCCCTCTAGTTACTTGCGACGACGGACAATCATGTTATCGGTGCGCTTGTTAGTGCGGGTCTTCGCGCCCTTAGTCGGGAAGCCCCATGGCGACACCGGATGACGACCACCGGAGGTACGACCTTCACCACCACCGTGCGGGTGATCGACCGGGTTCATCGCGACACCACGAACGGTAGGACGAATGCCCTTCCAGCGCTTAGCCCCTGCCTTGCCCAGCGAACGCAGGCTGTGCTCGGAGTTCGAGACCTCGCCCAGGGTCGCACGGCACTCGGCCAGCACCTTGCGCATCTCGCCGGAGCGCAGACGCAGCGTCACGTAGGAACCCTCGCGAGCAACCAGCTGAGCCGAAGCGCCAGCGGAGCGAGCGATCTGAGCACCCTTACCCGGCTTGAGCTCGACACCGTGAACGGTAGAACCCAGCGGGATGTTGCGCAGCGGCAGGCTGTTGCCAGCCTTGATCGGAGCATTGATGCCCGAGACCAGCTGATCGCCAGCGCTTACACCCTTCGGCGCGATGATGTAGCGACGCTCACCATCGGCATATTTCAGTAGCGCAATGTGCGCAGTACGGTTCGGGTCATATTCGATACGCTCGACGATGGCAGGAATGCCATCCTTGTTGCGACGAAAATCAACCAGACGGTAATGCTGCTTGTGACCACCGCCAATGTGGCGAGTGGTGATACGACCGTTGTTGTTACGGCCGCCAGTCTTCGACTTCTTCTCGAGCAGCGGTGCGTAAGGAGCGCCTTTGTGCAGCTCCTGATTGACCACCTTGACCACAAAACGGCGGCCCGCGGAAGTCGGTTTGCATTTAACGATTGCCATGATGCACCCCTTCCTTACTCAGCACTGCCGGAGAAATCGAGATCCTGGCCCGGCTGAAGCGCGATATACGCCTTCTTCCAGTCGTTGCGCTTGCCCAGACCGCGAGCGGTACGCTTGGTCTTGCCCTGAACGTTCAGGGTGTTGACGGCGGCGACCTTCACGTCGAACAGGCTCTCAACAGCCTTCTTGATTTCCAGCTTGGTTGCGTCGGTCGCAACCTTGAAAACGAATTGCTTCTTGCTGTCAGCCAGCACGGTAGCCTTCTCAGAGACGTGCGGACCAAGCAGGACTTTAAATACGCGTTCCTGGTTCATCCCAGCAGCTCCTCGAATTTCTTCACAGCCGACACGGTGATCAACACCTTGTCATAGGCGATCAGGCTGACCGGATCGGAACCCTGGACATCACGCACATCGACATGCGGCAGGTTGCGCGCAGCCAGGTACAGGTTCTGATCGACAGCATCGGAAACGATCAGCACATCGCTCAGGCCCATACCATTGAGCTTGCTAGCAAGCACTTTGGTTTTCGGCGCGTCGACGGCGAAATCTTCTACGACAACCAGACGCTCGGAGCGGACCAGCTCAGCAAGAATGGAACGCAGCGCAGCGCGATACATCTTCTTGTTCAGCTTCTGATCATGATTCTGAGGACGCGCGGCGAATGTTACGCCACCGCCACGCCAGATCGGGCCACGGCTGGTACCAGCACGAGCACGACCTGTGCCCTTCTGGCGCCACGGACGCTTGCCACCACCGGACACATCGGAGCGGGTTTTCTGCTGCTTGCTACCCTGACGACCGCCGGCCATGTAGGCGACGACTGCCTGGTGCACCAGCGTCTCGTTGAACTCACCACCAAAGGTGCGATCGGAGACTTCGATGGCCTGTGCGCCATTTACATTCAATTGCATGTGAACTCCCCCTTAACCGCGAGCCTTGGCGGCCGGACGCACGAGCACGTCACCACCAGTGGCACCGGGCACTGCGCCCTTCACCAAAAGCAGATTCCGCTCAGCATCGACACGCACGATTTCCAGAGACTGCACGGTTACGCGCTCGGCGCCCATGTGCCCGGACATCTTCTTGCCCTTGAATACACGACCTGGGGTCTGGCACTGACCGATAGAGCCCGGGACGCGGTGGGATACGGAGTTACCGTGGGTATTGTCCTGACCACGGAAGTTCCAGCGCTTGATGGTACCGGCGAAGCCTTTACCCTTGGACTGACCGGTGACATCCACCATCTGCCCAGCCTGGAAAATCTCAGCGTTGATCTGGTCACCAGCCTGGAACTCCTCGCCATCGAGGCGGAATTCCCAGACGCCACGACCAGCAGCAACATTCGCTTTAGCGAAGTGACCGGCCTGAGCCTTGGTAACACGGGACGCGCGACGCTCGCCGACAGTGACCTGCACTGCACGATAGCCATCGCTCTCTTCATTCTTGAACTGAGTGACGCGATTCGGCTCGATCTCGATGACCGTAACCGGAATAGAGACACCATCCTCGGTGAAAACGCGGGTCATACCGCATTTGCGACCGACTACACCAATAGTCATTTTGAAACCTCTTGAGTGTACGGGGCTTTCACCCGCTATGGCCGCCCATTTCAGAGCGTTACACGACTAAAACTCTCAGGTTTTAGCCGAGGCTGATCTGCACTTCCACACCAGCCGCAAGATCGAGCTTCATCAGCGCATCGACGGTTTTGTCGGTCGGCTGAACAATGTCCAGCACACGCTTGTGGGTTCGAATTTCATACTGATCGCGCGCGTCTTTATTGACGTGCGGGGAGACCAGCACAGTGAACCGCTCTTTGCGGGTTGGCAGCGGAATCGGACCACGCACCTGAGCACCAGTACGCTTCGCGGTTTCCACGATTTCCTGGGTTGATTGATCGATCAGGCGATGGTCAAAAGCCTTCAACCGAATACGGATTTGTTGGTTTTGCATTTTGACCTCAGACTCCAAGTAGCCACCCTACCAGGCGCAATACCCCCGGTAAAAGGAGGCGCAATTGTACGGATGCGCCCATAGGGTGTCAATAAATGATCAACAATAGAAAAAGGCCCCCGAGGGGGCCTTTTTCATCATCGTCAATTATTACTCGACGATCTTGGCAACCACGCCGGCACCAACGGTACGACCACCTTCGCGAATCGCGAAGCGCAGGCCGTCTTCCATGGCGATCGGCTTGATCAGGGTGACAACCATTTTCACGTTGTCGCCCGGCATTACCATCTCAACGCCTTCCGGCAGTTCGCACGAACCGGTCACGTCGGTGGTACGGAAGTAGAACTGCGGACGATAGCCCTTGAAGAACGGGGTGTGGCGACCACCCTCTTCCTTGGACAGAACGTACACTTCGGCTTCAAACTTGGTGTGCGGCTTGATGGTGCCCGGCTTGGCCAGAACCTGACCACGCTCGACGTCATCACGCTTGGTACCACGCAGCAGAACGCCGCAGTTCTCACCGGCACGACCTTCGTCGAGCAGCTTG
>VMRT01000021.1 GCA_007713455.1 Pseudomonas sp. | reverse complement strand
CACCGCCTATCAGCAGGACAGCGGCCTGGTCGCCGACCAGCCGGTGATCAAGCGCTTCGGCCTGCGCCTGGAAACCCGCACCAGCCGCGTCACGCGCCGCGATTACGATTTCGAGAAGCCACGTCTGACCATGGAGGCCGCGTTTCACAGCGACTTCCAGCCCGACCTTGAAGATTACGATTACCCCGGCCGCTTCACCGAGCGCGCCCGCGGCAAGCACCTGTCGCAACGCGCCCTGGAACGCCACCGCCACGACTACGAACTGGCCGAAGGTGAAAGCGACCAGCCGCGACTGGTGAGCGGGCACTTCCTCCCGCTTAGCGAACACCCGCGCAGCGACTGGAACCAGCTCTGGCTGCTGACCGAGGTACTGCATGAAGGTAAGCAGCCACAGGTGCTGGAGGAATCAATTACCAATGTCCCAGCTCACCACGGACTGGCCCCCTCTCCCCTATGGGGAGAGGGCTGGGGTGAGGGGGCTCTTGCCAGCTCCGACCTCCAACAAGGCTACCGCAACCACTTCACCGCCACCCCATGGGACATCCCCTTCCGCCCGGCGCTGAACCATCCGAAGCCGAAGGTTCTCGGCAGCCAGACCGCCGTAGTTACCGGGCCGGCGGGCGAAGAAATCCACTGCGATGAATACGGCCGCGTGCGCGTCCAGTTCCACTGGGACCGCGAAGGCCAGGCCGACGACAAGACCAGCTGCTGGCTGCGCGTCAGCTCCAGCTGGGCCGGCGACCGCTACGGCGGCATCGCCATCCCGCGCGTTGGCATGGAAGTGCTGGTGACCTTCCTCGAAGGCGACCCCGACCAACCCCTGGTGACCGGCTGCCTGTACCACAAGGAACACCAGGTTCCTTACGACCTTCCGGCGAACAAGACCCGCACAGTGTTCAAGACCCTGAGCAGCCCCGGCGGTGGCGGCTACAACGAACTACGTATCGAAGACCGCAAAGGCCAGGAACAGATATACATCCACGCCCAGCGCGACTGGGACGAGAACATCGGGCACGACCAGAAGATCCGCGTCGGCCACGAACGCCACGACACCGTGGAAGCCAATAGCTACAGCGAATTTCGCGCCGAAGAACACCGCACCACCCACGCCGACCGCAAGACCGAAATCCGTGCCAACGACCACCTCACCGTGGGTAACAGCCAACACCTGAAGATCGGCACCGGGCAATTCATCGAGGCGGGCAATGAAATCCACTACTACGCCGGCAGCAAGGTCGTCATCGACGCCGGCATGGAACTCACCGCCTCAGGGGGTGGCAGCTTCCTCAAACTCGACCCAAGCGGCGTGACGCTGAGCGGTGCGACGATCCGGATGAATTCGGGTGGCGCCGCCGGAAAGGGCTCTGGGCTGAAGATTCTGGCGCCGGTAATGCCATGGCTGGCGACCAGCGCCGTTGCCGGCACCCTCACCTCGCCTGCCCTGATCAACATGTCGCGGCAACTCAAACAGGCCGCGGCCGCCAAACTGCTGTTGGTCAAGCAGTGCGGAATGCAAGCCGATGGCTCATGCCAGTTGGAGGTTTGCCCATGCGGCAAGAACGCGAGCACCGCCTGATGCAGGCTGTAGAAGAACCGGATATCGAGCGAGACGACCTCTACCTGCTGCTCGATGGTGCCGCATTACCGGCTCTGCAGATCATCTACCAGCACGACGACGAACCCCGCCTGGAGCCGCTGTACCGAGGTACGCGCCATGAGTCCATGCTGGAATGCAGCCCCGTCCTGTACAGCCTCGCGGGGCAGCATCTGATGTGGCAGAACCGGGAGCGCTGGCAATCGGCAGGGCTACTGTTGGAAAGCGCCGCAAGCATCAATGACCTGGCGAACCATTTGCGCAGCCTGCTGAGCGTCAGTCTGCCCTCCGGTGAACTGGCGTTCTGCCGATTCTACGACCCGGCCTTGAGCGAGCGCTTCTTCGACAGCCTCACGCAAGAAGAGCTGGGCGCTTGGCTCGGCCCGATCAGCGGCATCTGGCTGACCACCGAGCAGAGCGAATGGCGAGGATTCACCACAAACCAGATTTCTCCCGGCAGAACTGCTGACGACGAGGGCTGGTTTTCGATCCATCCCGAGCACCTCGCTCATTGGCAACAACAGGAGCGACAGCGCTTCATCCAGCGCCTGATCAACCACTTTTCTGCGGATGACTTTCATGAAAAGTCCGCCCCGGAGCTGGAAGCGGTCGTCAAGCAGCGCGTGCACGAAGCCGAGGCATTCGGTATCGAGGCCGAACAGCACCTGTTCGCCTACGTTGAGTTGGCGCTGCAGTTTCCCGATGCCATCGACAGCCCCGAGGTTCGAACGGGGCTGACCAACAAGGAAGAACCTGCCGAGCACCGGCTGGCTCGTATCGAAGCCTGCCTGCTTGGACTGCATGGATAAAGCGAATGGAATACACGATACAGAGGGGCGACACCCTGACCCGGATCGCCAGCGATCACGGCACCACCGTCAGCAGCCTGCTACGCCTGAACCCGCAGATTGAAGACCCCAACCAGATCCAGGCTGGCCAGATGTTACGCATGCCTGCAACGAGCAGCCCGGCACGCCCCAGCTGCACCGCGGGACAGATCATGCAGGACAGCCAATGCAGCGGGACTGCATTCGACGTCGCCTTCTACTGGAACGAAGAGGTGCAGAGCCGCCAGGCGATCTATGAGGCGATCTACGGACGTGAAATGCACTTCCTCCACCGCTCGTTGTTCCAGCGTAACAACGAGCATCTCAACGAGACGGTACTGCCTGGCGAGATCGTGATCATCTCCAACATGCCGCGCACCGACGCCGACCGACAACGCCTGGAAGCCCTCAGGGAACAGGCGCGGCTTGCAAGTGAAGGCATCCAACAGCTGACACCCGCCGAAGCCATGACGGTCAAGCGACACCTGGAAGTTCTGGACTACGTCTCGCTGGAAACCGTTGCATCCCATCAAAGCACTGCGTTGGGTGTACTGAGTGCAGCAGCCGGACGCCAGCTAGGGGACGTAAAGAGCACGCTGGAAAAGATCAACGTCGCGTATGTCGACGAGCTGAGCCGCACCGGAAACCCCAACCGATTTTCGCCGGAGTTCTATGCAAAGCGTCAGCAACTCTTCGGCCAGCTGAATCATTCCCTTGGCCGCCTGACCCTTTCAACTGTCAATATCCGTAACTACGACAGCATCAAGACCACGCTCGGCCTATCGACCAAATCGATCCTGCATAACGCTTCTGCGATTACTGAAAGAGGCGAAGTTCCGCAGCTTGGGCAACGCATCAATACGGTTTCGAATTGGGCGAAGGGTGCTAGCCGCTTAGGTTATTTGGGCATCGCGATCGACGGAGGCGTTCGATTGAATGCGATTCAAGAAGCCTGCACGGTGGGCAATGACCAAGTCTGTACTCAAACTAGCTTCAAGCAGGTAACCGGATTCTTTGGCAGTGCGGGTGGGGGTGCCGTAGGAGGTTTCGCAGGTGCCAAAGTAGCGACTGCCGTGGTGGGAGGAATTGCACTTGCATTTGGTGTCACGATTGGAGCTCCTGTCCTCGCAGTGATCGCAATCGCTGGCGCCGCTGCCGGCGCCTATTACGGAGGGTCTGAAGGCGGCAGTTTTGGCGAAGAGGTGGGCACTATTATTTATCGGGGAATTTACTGATATGAACGAAGCCTCGGTACTTGAGCGAATCTTATATTTCGGATGGCTGCTACTATTCGTAGCCGGAGGCATTAATGGCATTTATATCTGCTTCCACGGAATTCGTCGGCTCGACCCGTACTTCTCTCGGCTGCCCAATGTCAAGTGGGAATCCTATAGTCCTTTTGATACCTTCTGCCGAATGCACCGATATAGTTTTCTTTACGCATTCGGTGTGACTCGACCAAAGGTAAGCCGCCCTATAACTGCTTGGCTTTACTTCACCTGCATAACACTTACCGTGTACTGGATCAGTATGTTTATCGGCTTCCTTCGTCATCAATTCGATATAAATATTATCTCCTGATTGCAAACTGCATTCGATTGCAATCCTTTTCGGGTCTACAAATAAGCCAACTGGCAATGAGCGGGATGTAGTGGTGTTCGGTCTCCACCGCTCACTAACCGTTCGGCAGAGAAAAGCGCTCGGGCGATGAACGGACAGGGATTAAGCCGCACGAAGTGACAAAATGACATCACAGCTGCGGGTGCAGCCTTTCCGATGATCAGAGTCACTTTCATGTCCGCCAATCGCCGCTATTCCATCATTCTCGAACACACCGGCCAGGTCCTGCTGGAGCAGGCCTCGCTTGAGCAGGTCGAGGCGTTCTGGGACGCCAATGATGCCCTTTACTTCGGCCTGCGCATCGACGACGCGTTGAGCGATCACGCCACCGTGTTTGTTACCGATGAGATTCCCGAGGATGAGGACGTCGTGCCTGCCTGACGTGGCGATTCAAGGCCGGCGCTAGCGAATCCCCAACAGGTGATCGAGCGAGAGCCGGCCGGAGCCGCGCCCGATCAGCAGTAGCAGCAGTGCCGCCCAGCTCAGGTGAGTCGACCAGGCGTCGGGGTAGACGAACAGCTGGATCACTAGCGTCATCTGCAGCAGCGCCAGCGCCGACAGCCGGGTGAACAGGCCGAGCACCAGCAACAGCGGGAACAGGTGCTCGGCATAGGTGGCCAGGTGCGCCGCGACATGCGGTGGCAGTAACGGCAAGGCGTACTCGCTGCGAAACAGCTCGAACGTGCCCGGGGTGATGTCCAGCACGCCGCTCACCTTGGTGCGCCCGGAGAGCAGGAAGATCGCCGCGATGGCCAAGCGTGCCAGCAGATTCAGCAGCGAATCGCCGAGCAGCCGCTGCAACCGCTGAGCGACCCCGTTCCATTGCTGACGCAGACGCAGCGGCAGGTTGTGCATGGCGTTCATGACGGTTTCCTCAATGTGGATTGCGTCGTCGGCACCAGCGCGGCGAACGCGCCTGCCGCCAGCAGCCGGCCGAGCAGGTCGTTGAAGTCGAGTTGCGGCTGTACCGCCAGCGCCAGTTCGGCTGCCTGCTCCAGCGACCGGCCAGCGGCGCAGGCATCGAGAAAGGTACAGCCGCCGCGTTCGAGCGGCTGCCAGCCGATGCGGCCGGCGCTTCGGCTCAGCAGTACCCCTTCGCCTTGCCAGACCAGCGTCGGCGGCACCTCGCGCTGCTCGCGGGTGCAGCTCCAGATGCTGTACACCGGCAGTTCGACGAACCACCGCCAGCGCAGCGCAGCGCGAGGAACGAGCGTCTGCCGGGCCAGCTGCTGCGGGGTGTGCGTCGCCAGGGCAGCGAGCGCAAGGACCGGTTGCTCCACGGCGCTGAATGCCTCGAGCCAGAGCCGGTCCAACAGCGCGACGCCAGACAGATAGGGCAGCTCGCGCGCCGGTTCGAAGCCCTGCAGGAACGCCGGAAAATCCTCACCGTACTCAAGCAACGGGCCACTGCGCGGCAGCATTTCGCGCGCGTACAGCGTCGCGGCGGCGGCAAACCACGCCTCCCCCACCAGTCGTTCGACGGCAGGGAAATTGGCGCGCAGCGCATCGACACAGCCCTTGGACAGGGTGTTGCGGTAGACCGCGAAACCCGGCTGCGCGACCAGCTCAGCGACCTCGCCCGCCGAACTATCGGGCGCGTCGGTCAGCGCCGCGACGAAGGCGTCCTGAAATGCCGCCAGAGAGCCGCTCATTGCCAGCTCCTCACTTCATCGAGCACCTGCTGCGCGCGGGTGCGCTCGGCCAGCAGCGTCTCGAAGGCGGGCAGCTCGTCGTCGCGTTCGATCAGCGTCGGGCGCGGGCCGATACGCTCGATCAGTTGCCGATAGAGCGCCCAGACCGCCGCGTCCACCGGTGCATCGTGGGTGTCGATCAGCAGCGAGGATGCGTCATCCTGGCTGTGCCCGGCCAGGTGGACCTCCATGATCGGCGCGGCGGGAAAGCGCCGCAGGTAGGCGGCCGCATCGAAGCCCAGGTTGTGCGCGCTGACCTGCACGTTGTTGACGTCCAGCAGCAGGCCGCAGCCGGTGCGCTGGCTGAGCTCGGCGAGAAAATCGATCTCGTCCCACTGGTGCTGCTCGAAGCGCAGGTAATGGCTGGGATTCTCGATGGCGATGCGCTGCCCAAGCATCTCCTGGGTGCGCTCGATATTCGCCGCGATTCGCCTCAACGCCGCCGTGGTCCGCGGAAAAGGCAACAGATCAGGATGGTAATTTCCGCGCCAGCTCGACCAGGCCAGGTGTTCGGAGATCAACGCCGGCCGCACACGTTCGGCCAGCGCCTTGAGCCGCTGCAGGTGCGTCTCATCCGGCGCACAGTCGGCAGCCAGCGACAGCGACACACCGTGCAGCGACAGCGGGTGCTGCGCGCCCACTGCCTCCAGCCAGTCGAGCCGTGGGCCGCCGCCGACCATGTAGTTTTCCGGATGGACCTCGAACCACAGCCCGTCCGCCACGCAGGCGCAGGCGTCCGTGTAATGCTCGGGTTTTAGCCCTAGTCCTGCTCCGAGAATCTGCATGGCCGGCACGCTAGGCTCAGCGCTCGACCGGCGTCAGCGAGCCCATTCCCTTGGGCGTCTCGATCGAGGTGCAGGTACCGACGGGCACCAGTTTCCAGGCGTTGCCTTGGTAATCGCGCTTGGAACTGCCGGCGCAACTGGTGCCGGCACCGGCCTTGCAATCGTTCTGTCCGGCCAGCGCGACGCCGTAGCATTTTTCCATGTCGCCTTTGTCGTTCTCGCCTGCCTGAGCGCCAGCGGCGATCGAAGCCAGGGCAATGGCGGCAGCCGCAAGGTTGAGAGCCTTCATGTTGGATTCTCCGCAATCGTTGAGTGGCCATCGGCGAATCTGCAGATGGCTCGTGAGGTAATTCGCTGCGTCAGTCGTGGTGGTTACAGTCGGCGAAAAATTATTTTGAGATTTTCTCGCGACGTCCCTACCGTGACCCTGGCCGACGGGCGGCGGACATTTCGCGGTTCCACCTGTAACCAGAGCAGCCGATGGAACGAACTACCTCTCAGGAGACACTCCAGGCCCGCGAGAACGAGCTGCGTGCGCTGCTGCTGCGCGGGCTGGATGGCGATGCGAAGGCCTACCGGGCATTCCTCGACCAGCTCGGCGGCCATCTGCGCGGTTTTCTGCGTCGCCGCCTGTCGCAGTCGAGCGAGCTGGAGGACGCTCTGCAGGAGGTACTGCTGGCGGTGCACAATGCGCGGCAGACCTATCGCGCTGAGCAGCCGCTGACGGTCTGGGTGCAGGCGATCTGTCGCTACAAGCTGGCCGACCACTACCGCACCCGTGGCCGTCAGGCCGCGCAAACGGACTGGCTGGACGAGGCCGACGAGCTGCTCGCCGTACAGGACAACGCGCAGGCCGAGGCCCGCCGCGACCTGGGCAAGCTGCTCCAGCAGCTGCCGCCACGCCAGCGACTACCCATCGTTCACGTCAAACTGGAGGGCCGCTCGGTGGAAGAAACTGCGCGTCTGACCGGGCTTTCCAGCTCGGCGATCAAGGTCGGCATCCATCGCGGGCTCAAGGCCCTGGCGGCGAAGATTCGAGGTGGCGCATGAAAACCGATGACCTGATCGCCCTACTCGCCAGCGAGGTTGCACCGGTGGACCGGCACGTCCTCGCCAAGCGCTTCGCCACGGCGCTGCTGTGCGGCCTGGCCGGCGCGCTGTTGCTGATCGTGACCGCGTACGGCATTCGCGCCGACCTGGCGACCATCGCCGGGACACCACTGTTCTGGGCCAAGCTGGCACTGCCGGCGACCCTGCTCTTCGGTGCCCTGTTGCTGACCGCGCGCATGGCCCGCCCCGGCACGCAGGTGGGTCGTAGCTGGGCGCTGCTGGCGGCGCCGGTAGTGATCGTCTGGGTCGTCGCACTTGTGATTCTGATTACCGCCCCGGCCGACGCAGGCATGCCGCTGCTGCTCGGCAACACCTGGCGCGAGTGCCTGGCGAATATTGTGCTGCTGTCGATGCCCGCCTTCATCGCCGCGTTCTGGGCGTTGCGCGGGCTGGCGCCGACGCGCCCGCGCCTGGCCGGCGGCGCTGCCGGCCTGCTCGCCGGCAGCATCGCGGCCCTCGCCTACAGCCTGCACTGCCCGGAAATGGCGGTGCCGTTCTGGGCGCTCTGGTACCTGCTCGGCATCTTGCTGCCCGGCGTGCTCGGTACACTCCTCGGGCCGCGCCTGCTGCGCTGGTGAGGCGCCGCAGTGCGTCCTGGTCCGGCATAATCGTCGACCCGCCCGCGGAGCCAAAGCCATGCAGATCGACGAAGAACTGACCCTGAAGAAGCTGGAAGTGTTTCTGGCCTTCATGCGCAGCGGCAATCTGGGCAAGGCGGCGGTGGAGCTGAACACCAGCAACGTCAGCGTGCACCGCGCCATTCACTCCCTGGAAAGCGCGCTGCGCTGCCCGCTGTTCAAGCACGAGGGGCGCAACCTGATCCCGCTGGAAAGCGCCTACGTGCTGGAAGAGCGCGCCCAGCAGCTGGTCAAGGACGTGCTTGAGACGGTGCGCCAGACCCGCGAAGCCGCCGGCTTCTCGGCCGAGCGCTTCAAGCTCGGCGCGCTGTACTCGCTGACGGTGAAGACCGTGCCGCAGCTGATCATGGGTCTGAAACTGCGCCGCAGCGAACTCAACATCGACCTGATCCTCGGCTCCAACGTCGACCTGCTCTACAAGCTGAAGAACATGGAGCTGGACGCCATTCTGGTGTCGCTCAACGAGAGCGTCGCCGATCCGGACTGCGCGCAGGTGCAGCTGTTTTCCGACGACATCTTCCTCGCCGCGCCGGCCGACTCGCCCTTCGCCAATCAGAGCGAGGTGGACCTCAGCGACCTGCGCGACGCCACTTTCATCACCCTGTCGCAGGGCTTCGCCACCCACCAGGACGGCAACCGGGTGTTCCAGCTGGCGGGCTTCGAGCCGAAGGTGGCGATGCAGGTGAACGACATCTTCACCCTGCTCAGCATGGTCAATTCCGGGGTCGGCTACGCGCTGCTTCCGGGGCGCGTGGGCATGGTCTACGAATCGCGGGTGCGGCTGATCCCACTACAGGCGCGTTATCACCTGCAGCAGCATATCGGCGTGGTGTTCCTCAAGGCCAAGGAGCGCGACCCCAACCTGCTGGCGCTGCTCGCCGAATGCCGGATGTACAGCTTGAAACATCCGAGCTGAAGCGGCGTCCGCATGCGGCCGAGCGGGACGGGAAGATGATTAGATAGGCGCCGCAGCGGTGGAAGAGGCTTCGCCGTCTTCCACCCTACGACCTTTGTGGGGCAGAACGTAGGGTGGATAACGCGAAGCTTATCCACGCAGTCTTTCGCAACGCCGCAGGATTACGATGACGCCCGTGCCCCACATGGCCAATCAACGCAGGGCCGGAACGCACAAGCCTGCACCCGACGTGAAGCCAGCCACACCGTGGGTGCAGAGCCGGCGCGCAACAGTGGAAGAGGCTTCGCCGTCTTCCACCCTACGACCGCCGCATTAGGCGACGGCTGTCTGCCCGGATGCGACCGGAGCCGGCCGGCCCAGGCTTTGCGCCACCACGTCACCGACCATGTCCGCGGTGATCGCGCTCAGCGTCCAGCCCAGGTGCCCGTGGCCGGTGTTGTAGAACACGCAGGGCGAACTGCCGCGGCCGACCTTGGGCATCATGTTCGGCATCATCGGCCGCAGGCCGGCCCAGGGCACTACGCTGCGGGTGTTGACGCCGGGGAAGCACTGGTTGACCCAGTCCACCAGCGGGCGGATGCGATCGGCACGGATGTCGCGGTTGTAGCCGTTGAACTCGGCGGTGCCGGCGACGCGGAAGCGGTCGTCGCCGAGGCGGCTGCTGACCAGCTTGGTTTCATCGTCGAGCAGGCTGACGATGGGTGCCGAGGCGCGGCTGACTTCGTCGGCCAGGTTGACCGTGATCGAATAGCCCTTGACCGGATAGATGTTCACCCGGTCGCCGAGCTGCGCGGCTAGTCCACGGCTGGCGGTGCCGGCGCAGATCACCAGGCCGTCGAACTCCAGACGCTCGCCACCGGCAACGCCGCCCAGCGTCACGGTCGCGCGCTTGCCGTCGGTAGCCACCGCCTGCACGTCCTCGCCATACAGGCAACGCACGCCGAGGCGCTCGATCGCCATGGCCAGGCCATGGGTGAACTTGTGGATGTCGCCGGTGGAGTCGCACTCGGTGAAGTAGCCACCGTAGTAGGTGCCGGCCAAAGTCGGCTCGATGGCGCGCATCTCCTCCGGCGTCACGCTGCGCCGCGGCAGGCCGCCTTCGGCAAGCAGGCGCGAGACCTGGCCGGCATGCTCGAAGCCGGCCTTGTCGCGGTAGATGTGCAGGATGCCCTTCTTCTTCAGGTCGAAGTCGATGCCTTCGGCTTCCGCCCAGGCGAACAGGTGCTCGCGCGCGGCGATCGCCAGGCGTGCGGTCTCGACGGTGTTCTGCCGGTAGTTGGGGATCGAGCCGATGAACTCGGCGAACCAGGAGAGCTTGTGCCAGCTGGGCTTGGGATTGACCAGCAGCGGCGCATCGCTCTTGAGCATCCACTTGAGTCCTTTGACGATGGTCGACCAGTGGTTCCAGACCTCGGCATTGGAGGCCGACAGCTGGCCGCCATTGGCGAACGAGGTTTCCATCGCCGCGTAGCGGTGCTTTTCCAGCAGGGTGACGGCGAAGCCGCGCTTGGCCAGGGCATAGGCGGTGGTGACGCCGGTGATACCGCCACCGATGACTGCGATTGTTTTCATTGTTGTCGCTCCAGAACGTCAAGGGGGTCATAGCCCGTGCGCCCAACGCGCGGCGGGCGCCCCCTCTGTTCTGGACCTGAGAGATTCACGAGCGCGTGACGGCTCGCTTGCTCCTTCGGTGCGCCCGGCGACGAAAACCGGGCGGCTCTTCAGAGTGTCAGCAGTGATAGCGGTCCTTTTGCCTGAGAGTTTCCGGGGCGGTTGCTCCTTCGGCGCTGCCATGCGGCAGTCTCTCCCGCAATCACATCGATTAGCGTCGACCGCCAGCTGTGGCAAATCGTCACGCAATCGCAGGGACACCCTGCCAGAAAAACCTACCGCTGTAACCCCCGACGTTGGACCGAGGAGACGAGAGGCCGGGCGAAGGGCGCAGCAGATCGCACCCCGCACCGGCTGTGCGGATCGCTTCAGACCTGGAAGCGCGCGGTCAGCTCCTGCAGCTCGCTGCCCAGTCGCGCCAGCTGCACCGTCGAGGCCGCGGTCTGCTGCGCGGCCGCGGCCGACTGCTCGGCCACATCGCGCACGCTGAGCACGCTGCGGTTGATGTCTTCAGCCACCGAACTCTGCTCTTCGGACGCCGTAGCGATCTGCATGTTCATCGCCTGGATGGTCGAGATCGTGCGGGTAATGGCCTGCAGCTCGTCGCCGACATCACGCGCCAGCCTGACCGTCTCATCGGCCAGGCCACGGCTGCTGTCCATCAGCGACGAGGCATGCAGCGCGCCCTTCTGCAGGTTGCCGATCAGCTCCTCGATCTGCGCCGTCGACTGCTGGGTGCGCAACGCCAGGCCGCGCACCTCGTCGGCCACCACGGCGAAACCGCGACCGGCGTCACCAGCGCGGGCCGCCTCGATGGCGGCATTGAGGGCGAGCAGGTTGGTCTGTTCGGCAATGCCGTTGATCACCGTGAGCACTGTGCTGATACCGGCAGTTTCCTGGTTCAGCTGCGCCATTGCCTCGGCCGACAGCCCGACCTGGGAGGACAGGCGGTCTATCTGCGTCAGGGCCCGCTGCACCACCACATCACCCTGCGCCGCCTGGCGGTCGGCATGCTGCACGGCGCTGGACGCCTCGTCGGCATTGCGCGCCACCTCCTGCACGGTCGCGGCCATCTCGTGCATGGCGGTGGCGACTTGATCGGTCTCCAGGCGTTGGCTCTGGATGCCCGCGCTGGTCTGTTCGGTCACCGCCGAAAGCTCCTCCGCCGCGCTGGCCAGCTGGCCGGCGATGCCGCTCATGCGGCCGATCAGGTCACGCAGATTGTCACGGGTGCGGTCCAGCGCATCGAGTAGCTGGCCAAACTCGTCGCTGCGCCGCTGCCGCGGCTGCTCGGTCATGTCGCCGGCACCGATGCGCGCGGCGATCGCCACGGCCTGGGCCAGCGGTTGCATCAGCTGACGCACGATGAGCCAGCTGATCAGCGACCCCAGCGCCACCGCCAGCAGCGTGATTGCCAGCAGCAGCGCCTTTTTCTGCCCGGCTTCGGCGCTGCGCTTGTCGGTCTGGATCTGCACGATTTCGCTGGTGTTGCGGTAGATGCTGTCGAAGATGCTCTGCATTTCTTCGCGCGCCTGCGCCTGGGCGGCGACGATAGGCGGCAGCTGGCCGAACTGGCGGATATAGTCGCCACCGAGTCACGCAGAGGCTGCAGATCGACGCCGGGGGCGCCGGCCAGTTGGGCATCCAGCCTGTCCACCGCCGCCTGCAGCGTGCTGAACTGTTGCTGCAATTGCTGCAGCGACTGCTCGGTCTCAGTCATCAGGTAGCCGCGCACCATGAAGCGCACCATGCGGTTGTGCTTGGAGACTTCACCGGCCTGCAGGCCGATGGCTGCGCTACGCGGATCCTCATGCATGACCGGTGCGTCCGGCGTGCCGGCCCAGCGCGCCTCCAGCTCGGCGATCAGTGCATCGGACGTGTTACCGGCCTCGACCCAGCTGCTGCGCGTCTTCACCTTGCGCTCCCAGAGCCCGGCCAGTTCGAGGAAGCGCTGGCGGTAGTGCTGGGCCTCATTGGCGATCACCTCCAGACGCTGCAGGTCCTGCGGATCGCTGAATTCAGCCTTCTGCTGCTGCACCAGCTCGACGACTCGGGCCACCGACTGCTCGACCGCTTCCACATGACGGGGATCGCCGCGGGTCTCGAAGCTGACCTGGGCGTAACGGATGCGATTGGCCTCGTCGAGCAGACTGGCTGCGCTCTGCGCCTTGTCGCTGCGAGAGATCAATGCATCCATGCCATAGATACCGATCAGTGCAACGGCGATGGTCAGTGCCAGAACGGCGGCGAAGCCAAGGGCCAGTTTGTGGCTGACCTTGAGAGAGTTCATCTTAGGCATTCCTTGATGAACGCAAACGCGCCCTGACGGGCGCGCTGCGTATGGCGGGGAACTACAGCGGAGGACGGCTCAGCCCAACAATCCGCGCATGACGAAGAACAGCAGCGATGGTCCGAGCAGGCAGCCCAGCGCGGTGTAGAACGCCGCAGTCAGGCAGCCGTAAGGCACCAGGCGGGCATCGGTGGCCGCCAGGCCGCCGGCCACACCGCTGGAGGTACCGATCAGGCCGCCGAAGATCACCGCCGCACGGGGGTTGTTCAGGCCGATCATCGGTGCGACGAACGGCGTCGCGATCATCACCAGGATTGCCTTGACCAGACCGGCAGCGATAGACAGCGCCATGACCTCTGAACTCGCACCAATCGCCGCGCCGGTTACCGGGCCGACGATGTAGGTCACAGCGCCCGTGCCGATGGTGGTCAGGCTGACCGCGTCGGTGTAGCCGAACGCCATGGCCACCGCGACGCCGGCGATGAAGGAGGAGAACACGCCGACGAACAGCGCCAGCACGCCCACCATCCCGGCGCGCTTGAGCTCTTCCACGCTGACACCGAAACCGGTGGCGACGATGGCGAAGTCACGCAGCATGGCGCCGCCGAGCAGGCCGATGCCGGAGAAAAGGGCGATATCCACCAGGCCCTTCTGCCCGCCGGTCACCACGCCGCCGATGTACGACAGCAACAGGCCGATGAGGATGGCGACCGCCGAGCCGTGCAGGCGGCCCTTGGTGAGCTTGTCCGACAGCCAGTAGGAGATCCACATGGTCGCGCCGATGATGGCGAAGCCGCTGATCAGGCCGTAGCCGGAGATCACTTTCATCAGAGATTCGTACATGGATCAACCCTCCGTGGTCAGTGGCTTGGCTTCATCGGCTTCAAGCTTTTTTCGGCCGATCCGGTCGAGCACCGGCACCAGCGCGAAGGCCACTGCGACAGCCGCCACACCGGCGAGAATGGCCATCGGGCCGCCGCTGAGGGCGCCGTAGACGTTCTGTTGCGCCGCCATCGCGACCACGATCGGGATGTACACGGCACTCCAGAATTTCACCCCCTGTTCGGTCTCCATGTTGAACAGGCCGCGCTTCTTCAGGTAGCTGCCGAGCAGGATCAGCAGGACCATGGCGATACCCACGCCGCCGACGTTTGCCGGTACGCCCAGCAGCTTGCCGAGCAGCTCGCCGGCGAAAATGCCGGTGAGGGTACACAAGGCCAGGAAGGCCACACCAAAGATGATCATTGTTCTTGTCCTTTTTGGTTGCGCCGCCTGCAGAGGGCTTGGCGCGTGTTGTCGAGGTAGTTGTTTTTATCCATCGATCAGCCGCGAGTAAGGCTTGCTCGCGCTGAATGTGCACGCGGTCTATCGGCTCTGGCTGCCCTCCTGACGCAGCAAGGCGTCCAGTGTGTCGAGCCGGGCGCCGTCGAATGCGGCCAGCGTACCCTGTTCGAAAACCCGTCGTGCCAGGCCGGTCAGTACCGAGCCCGGGGGCAGTTCGATATGCAGACGCACGCCGCGTTCGTAGGCGGTGCGCAGGGTGCCGTGCCAGTCGACGACGCGGCACATGTTGAAGGCCAGGTCGTCCCGCAGACGCTCGCTATCGAATATCGGACGTGCGGACGAGCTGCTCAGATAGCGAACTTGCGGAGCGCGCAGGCTGACGTCGGCGAAGGCTTCGGCCAGCTGCCGCGCCGGCTGCTCGAGCAACGCGCAATGCGAGGGCACGCTCATCGCCAGGCGCCGCGCACAGGAGGCGCCGAGAGCCTTGGCGCGGGCGGCGACTGCGGCCATGGCAGCGTCGCTGCCGGCGATGACGAGCTGGTTGTCGGCGTTGATATTGGCCAGGTAGGCGGGCTCCGCGGCCTCCGTCAGCAGACCCTCGACCGTGGTCAGCGACAGGCCGAGGATGGCGGTCATTCCGTAGCCGTGCGGGTAGGCCCGCTGCATCAGCTCGCCACGCAGCGCAACCAGTCGCACCGCATCGCGATAGTCCAGCGCCCCGGCGACCACCGCCGCGGCATAGGCACCGATGGACAGCCCGGCGACATAGTCCGGGCGCTGGCCATCGCGCATCAGCAGCCGCGCTCCGGCGACACCGGCGATCAGCAGGCAGAGCTGCACGGCTCGGGTCGATTGCAACGCGTCGGCCGAATCAAGCAGCAGCGCATCCTCACCCAGCACCGCACTGGCTTGCGTCAGGCATTCGTGCACTTCGGGCTCCTGCGGCAGGCGCTGGAGCATGCCGGGTTTCTGCGCGCCCTGGCCCGGAAAGGCGAACAGGCTGCTCATGCCGCACGCTCCGCTTGCCAGGGATCGCCGACCAGCCGGGGGCCATCCGCGGTCTTGACCAGCACCCGCGCGCCGTCACCGGCCCATTCCCTGAGCGCCACACCGCCCAGCGGGGTTTCCAGCTGCAGGTCGACGCGGCAGGCGCGGCGTTCCAGCAGCTGCAGCAACGGGCGCGCCTCGCTGCGTGGCAGCGGATGCTCGGTTCTGAGGAGCAGATCGAGATCGCTGTCTGGGTGCGCCGTCGGCAGTCCGGTGGCGAGCTGAAAGCCCGCCGAGCCAGTGACGCCCCAGACATACCCCAGCGCATCGAGCAACGGGCGTAGCTCGGCCAGCACGCGGAACACCGGCAGATCCTCACTGGCCTGACGAGCGAGCAGATCTTCCGGCGCCAGCCGATGACCAATCGCCTCAACCGGCATCAGCGCGGCCAGGCGTTGATCACGCGTCGCCCCCCGCAACCCGACCGCAACCAGGCCGGCAGCCACACGCGCACGCCGCACCACCACCGGCTGGCCAGCCGCGAGCACGGCGACCGCCCAGGCGGGCGCATCGTCCGGCAGTTGCTCGGGACGCATGCCCCAGAGCAGGTCGTGGGGGCGGGGAGTGTCGTGCATCTACAGCCTCCTCGTGATTGTTGTTGTCGAGTCGCTGATGGGTTCGGCGGATACGGCCGCTCAGGTGTTCGCTACCACTGCGCGCGCAACAGCTCGCGCACCCGCGACGACGCCTCGCGGTTCGGCGCACCGAGTCGGCCGCGCAGGTCGCTGCTGCTGCCAATGTCCGCCACGGCCTTGGCGAGACAGTCGCGCACCCGCTGCAGGTCGTCCGCCGAGGGCTGCTCGATGCTGTCCACCGAAAGGGTTTCCCAGAGCAGGCCGAGGGTGGCGTAGTTGTCGATGTCGTAGGCCATCGGCGGTACCGACTCGGCCAGCGCTTCCAGCTCCTCGACGCTGCGCAGGGTGATGCGCGCCGCGGCGGCCTTGCCCATGGCATGCACCATCACGCCCGGATCGCGCAGGGCGATGATCCGCTGGGCCTGATAACCGTGGGCGAGAAAGGCGCCGGACATCGCCTTGCCCACCAGCAACGCGATCACCGGATGTCCGGCCAGCCGCGCACGGGCATAGCCGTCCACCGCACCGGCCAGCGCCTGGTGAATGCCCAGCGCCTCTTCGCGGCGGCCATAGGCCTGGCTCGGCACGTCGACCACGGCAACCACCACGCGCTTGTCCGCTTTGTCGCGATCGGCGGCGATCACCTCGTCCAGCGCCTGGCCCAGCGCCCAGCCTTCGAGCAGGCCGACCTCGCCGTTGCGCGCGCGCGGGAAGGGATTCTCGGCATCCGGCACCACGGCGATATAGCGGGCGGCGCAATTACCGAGGGTGCCATCGACCACCTTCACCGAGGCCGGATAGCCCGCCAGTGCCTGACCGCCGGCCAGGGCTTGCAACCAGTTCAGTCCACGGCTCATTGGGCATCTCCTTCGTAGAGGGTTCGCACGGCGGCGGCATCGAGCTGCGTGCGGGTGTCGACATCGGCCAGGCGCTGGAGGAACCAGGCGTAGCGGCGGCTGCGCGGCTGCAGCGGCTTGCCGAGGGCGAACAGCTCATGCAGCTGCGCGCGGATCGCATCGGTGTCGTCGGCAACGTAGGCGTCCACCAGACCCGAGGCGTAGCGCTGCTCGCCGCCGGTCAGGCTCCAGATGAACGGGCGGTCGCGGGAGTCGTACTCGTCGAGCCCGGCTTCCTGCTCGATCACCTGCGGGCCATTGAGGCCGATGCGGGCCTCACGGGTAACGATCAGGTAGCTGCACAACCCGGCGGCGATGGACATGCCACCGAAGCAGCCGACGGAACCGGCGACCACGCCGATCACCGGCTGGTAGTCGCGCAGCTCGACGATGGCCGCCTGGATCTCGGCGATGGCGGCCAGGCCCAGGTTGGCTTCCTGCAGACGCACGCCACCGGTTTCCAGCAAGAGCACGGCGCGGGTCGGGATGCCGTTGCGGTTGTCTTCGGCAGCCAGTTCCAGCGCGCCGGCAATCTTCGCACCGCCGACCTCGCCCATGCTGCCGCCCTGGAAGGCGCCTTCGATGGCGGCGATCACCGCCGGCTGGCCGTCGATGGTGCCCTTGGCGACCACCACGCCGTCGTCGGCCTGGGTGACGATGCCCTGCTTCGGCAGCCAGGGCGAGGTGACGCGATCGAACGGATCGAGCAGTTCGCGGAAGCTGCCTTCGTCCAGCAGTGCGCGGGCACGCTGGCGGGCGCCGAGCTCGACGAAGCTGCGCGACTCGAGTAAACGGGCCACGGTGTTAGCGGACACATCAATCATGGCCGACCTCCTCCAGTCCCTGCTCCAGGCGCAGACGCACTACGCCGGGCGTGGCCCCAAAATCGTGAATATCGATGTTCAGTGCCGGCAGGTTCTGCTCGCGGAACATCCGCTCGAACAGGCTCTTCCAGCGCTGCTCGGCACCATTGACCGAGGTGACCACCTGGATCGCCAGCTTGCCGGCCTGGCCGGGTTCCAGCAGCACTTCCAGATCGCCCGAGCCGACCACGCCGACCAGGGCTTTGCCGCGGGCGGGTTGCCCGGCGGCGAATTCGAAAGACAGGGTTTCCATGTTCAGTAGCTCCCAGTCGGCGCCGACGCGGCGGGCGCCAGACGGTCGAGGAATAAGGTGGCGGCCAGCAGGTCGGCGGCACCGCCCGGCGAGGCACGCAGCGACAACATCTCGCCTTCCAACGCGCGCAGCTGGCGGCGCCCGGCGAGGCTGGCGCAACCGCCGGCAGCCAGTACGGCACGGGCGCCCTGCTGCATCCGGGTCAGGCCGTCGAGGCCAGCGCGGTGCAGCACGCAGGTGTCGCTGAGCTCGGTCATGATCGCCAGCAACGCATCGAGCCGGGCGTTCTGCTCGCCGGCACCGCCGCGGCGACTTACCAGCAGCTGCGGCAGGCCCTGTTCGATGACGGCAGGAAAGCCATGCTGCGCCTGCTCCCGTGCGCCGAGCACGCCGTAGCGACGGCAGACCCGCGCGCCATGGCTGTCCGGGTTGTGCGGCGCGGCCGGGTCGTCCAGCCGCGCCAGGGCGGCCGCGCTGGCGGCGATCTCGCCGGCCGAAGCGCCGCTTTCCAGCATGGCCGCCGCGCTGAGCAGCCCCAGCGCCCAGATCGCGCCGCGATGGGTGTTGACCCCGGCGGTGACGCGCAGCATCTCCGCTTCGCCGTCGCGGCCCAGCTGGCCGAGGGTTTCCCGCAGCGCCTGGCTGACCCGTCCTTCGCGCCGCGCGGCATCGGCCATGGCGGCGAACGCCGGCCACAGCGACTGCGCCGAGGCGTGCATCAGCCCCAGGTGCAGATCGCTGTGCGCGCCACTGCCGCGCCGGTCGACCAGCCCCGGCTTGGGCGACAGGTCGGCCTCGTCGACCAGCGCCTGCACCGCCAGATCGGCCAGGCGCTCGGCCGCGGACGGCGCCTGTCGTGCAATGAGTGCGCTCATCACCAGCTCCTGAACTTGGCAGGCGGGTTGTAGAGGCCGCCGGACCACTCCACCAGCTCGGCGATGCTCTTGGCCGCCAGCAGCTCGCGGGTCGCGTCGTTGCGGCGGATGCCGAGGTCTTCCGGCAGGGCGATCAGCCCTTCGCGGCGCATGCGCTCGGTGTCCTTCGGGTTGTGCCGCAGGCCGATGCTGGTGACGCCGGCCACCGCGGCGATCATCGCCTGGCGTTCCTCCAGCGAGCGGGCCTTGTACAGGTAGGCGATGCCTTCCTCGGTGAGCAGATGGGTGACGTCGTCGCCGTAGATCATGATCGGCGCCAGCGGCATGCCGCTCTTCTTCGCCACCTCCACCGCGTCGAGCTGCTCGACGAAGGTGGGTTTGCCACCCTCCTGGAAAGTCTCGACCATCTGCACCACGAGCTTCTTGCCGCGCTCGAGCATGGTCACCGGGGCCTCGCCGCCGGGCATGGCCATGTCCAGCCAGGCCGGGGTCGGATGGCGGCGACCGCGCGGGTCGTGGCCCATGTTCGGCGCGCCGCCGAAACCGGCCAGACGCCCGCGGGTAACGGTGGAGGAATGGCCATCACCATCGACCTGCAGGGTGGCGCCGATGAACAGGTCCACGGCGTACTGCCCGGCCAGCTGGCACATCATGCGGTTCGAACGCATCGAGCCGTCGCGACCGGTGAAGAACACGTCCGGGCGCTGGGCGATGTAGTTCTCCATGCCCAGCTCGGTGCCGAAGCAATGCACGCTCTCGACCCAGCCGGTCTCGATGGCCGGGATCAGCGTCGGGTGCGGGTTGAGCGTCCAGTTGCGGCAGATCTTGCCTTTCAGGCCGAGGGATTCGCCGTAGGTCGGCAGGATCAATTCGATGGCGGCGGTGTTGAAGCCGATGCCATGGTTGAGCGACTGCACGCTGTGTTTTTCATAGATGCCGCGGATCGCCATCATCGCCATCAGCACGTGCACCGGCTTGATATGGCGCGGGTCGCGGGTAAACAGCGGCTCGATATAGAACGGCTTGTCGGCGACCACGACGAAATCGACCCAGCTGGCCGGGATGTCCACGCGCGGCAGCTCGTCGACGATCTCGTTGACCTGGAAGATCACGATGCCGTCGCTGAACGCGGTGGGCTCCACCAGCGCCGGGGTGTCCTCGGTGCTGGGACCGGTGTAGATGTTGCCGTGGCGGTCGGCCTGGAAGCCGGCGACCAGCGCGACGTTGGGAATCAGGTCCACCAACAGGCGCGAATAGAGTTCGATGTAGGTGTGGATGGCGCCGACTTCCAGCAGGCCGTCTTCGAGCAGCTGGCTGATGCGCAGGCTCTGCGGGCCGGCAAAGGAGAAGTCGAGCTTGCGCGCGATCTGCCGTTCGAACAGGTCCAGGTGCTCGGCGCGGCTGACGCTCGGCATGATCATGTGCAGGTCATGCAGCTTGCCGGGATCGGCCTGGGCCAGGGAGCGGGAGAGAAAGTCCGCCTGCTTCTGGTTGTTGCCCTCGAGCACCACCCGGTCCCCAGGGGCGATCAAGAGTTCCAGGGCCTCGACGATCCGCTCGCTGGGCAGCACCACGCCATCGGCGAGGCTGCGCACCTGATCGAGACGACGGGCTTTTTCAGCGCGACGACGCGACCACTGCGGCGGTGGGGAGATTGTTGTTGTCATGGCGACTCCACAGTTTTTCCGCTTGTGGAGCGCACAGTAGGGACGTGACCGAAGGGTCATCAATCAAGCAGCGGACGCAATCGTTACGTTTGGGTTAACGATATGTCTGGACGGCCGGTTTGCCGGGGATGCAGCAGGCGCGGCGCGTTGCACGCCACGCCTCCTGGAGCCGATTACTTGTCGCGATCGATATTGAACGGCGACCAGGCCTGGCGTGTCGGCATCACTTCCAGACGGTTGATGTTGATGTGATCCGGCAGGGTGGCGACGTAGAAGATCTGCTCGGCGATGTCCTCGGCGGTCAGCGGCGTGGTGCCGCGGTACAGCCGGTCGCTGGCGTCCTGATCACCCTTGGTGCGCACCAGGGTGAACTCGGTCTCGGCCATACCCGGGGCGATGTCGGTGACGCGCACGCCGGTGCCGAGCAGGTCGCAGCGCAGGTTGTAGCCGAGCTGCTCGACGAAGGCCTTGGTCGCGCCGTAGACGTGGCCACCCGGATACGGCCAGTGGCCGGCCACCGAGCCGATGTTGACGATGCTGGCACCCTTGCCAGTGGCGATCAGCGTCGGCAGCAAGGCATGGGTGACGTTGACCAGGCCAGTGATGTTGGTATCGATCATGGTGTGCCAATCGGCTAGATCGACCTTTTGCGCGGGCTGCGGCGCCAGCGCCAGGCCGGCGTTGTTGACCAGGCAATCGATCTGGCGGAACTCGGCGGGCAGCTGCTCAACCACCTCCGTCACCGCGCCGGCATGGCGCACGTCGAGGGTGGCGATATGCACCGGCACCTTCGCCGACAGCTCGCTCTGCAGCGCTTCCAGGCGCTCGCTGCGCCGCCCGGTGAGGACCAGCGCCCAGCCGGCCTCGGCGAAGCGGCGGGCAGTGGCGCGGCCGAAGCCGGAGGTGGCGCCGGTGATGAATACGATCTTCTGTTTCATGCTCTTCCTCTTTTCTGACAGGCCCGACCGTCGTGTAGGCGACGCGGCAGCTCGCTGACCAGCTTAGGGGCGCGCGCCGCGAAGGCAAAGCCTTGCGTGCGCCGACTGGCCGCTGCGCTGACCGTCGAAGCTTCACCGAATGGTCATCGCAGGTTCACGGACGCTTAGCGGGACTGCAACAGAGCCTGACTACCTTCTCGTCTAGACAAGTTGGCCGACCTCCCCGGCCGCGCAGACGAGAGGGCAAGACATGAATGCGGCTATTCGAGTCGAGCGACTGAACAAGACCTTCGCCGGCAAGCAGGCGCTGTTCGACCTGGGCCTGGCGATACAGCCGGGCGAGATGGTGGCGCTGATCGGCGCGTCCGGTTCCGGCAAGTCCACGCTGTTGCGCCACCTGGCCGGCCTGGCCTGCTGCGACCGCTCCGCCGGCGGACGCATCGAGGTGCTCGGCCGCGAGGTACAGGCCACCGGCCGACTGCATGGCGAGGTCCGCCGCCTGCGCGCCGACATCGGCTACATCTTCCAGCAGTTCAACCTGGTCACCCGCCTCAGCGTGCTGGACAACGTCCTGCTCGGCTTTCTCGGCCGCATGCCGCGCTGGCGCGGATCGCTGGGCATGTTCAGCGACGAGCAGAAGCGCCAGGCCATGGCCGCACTGGAGCGCGTCGGCCTCGCCGAGCGCGCCGCGCAGCGCGCCTCGACGCTCTCCGGCGGCCAGCAGCAGCGGGTGGCGATCGCCCGTGCGCTGACCCAGCAGGCCGAGGTGATCCTCGCCGACGAACCCATCGCCTCGCTCGACCCGGAGTCGGCGCGCAAGGTCATGGAAATCCTCGCCGACATCAACCGCCAGGACGGCAAGACCGTGGTGGTGACCCTGCATCAGGTCGATTACGCCCTGCGCTACTGCTCCCGCGCCGTGGCGCTCAAGGGCGGGCGCATCCATTACGACGGCCCCTCGGCGGCGCTCAGCGACCGCCTGCTCAACGACCTCTACGGCGCCGATCTGGACGCCAGCCTGCTGTTCTCCGACCGTGCCCGCAATGCCGAGCCGCGGTCGTTGCAGCTGGTCAACGGCTGAGCCCCACGCCACCCGACAACCAACGCCACACCCAAGGAGTGACCTCCATGTTGAAACGCTTCAGTCGTGCTCTCGCCGCCTCCACGCTGCTGGCCGGTGCCCTCGCCGGCACCGCTCAAGCCGCCGAGACCATCACCTTCGGCATCATTTCCACCGAGTCCTCGCAGAACCTGCGCAGCGTCTGGGAACCCTTCCTCGCCGACATGAGCAAGCAGACCGGCTATGAGGTGAAGGCCTTCTTCGCCCCCGATTACGCCGGGGTCATCCAGGGCATGCGCTTCGACAAGGTCGATCTGGCCTGGTACGGCAACAAGTCGGCGATGGAAGCGGTGGATCGCGCCGGCGGCGAAATCTTCGCCCAGACCGTCGCCGCCAACGGCAGCCCGGGCTACTACAGCCATCTGATCGTGCACAAGGACAGCGCCCTGAACTCCGTCGAGGACGTGCTGAAGAACGCCAAGAGCCTGACCTTCGCCAACGGCGACCCGAACTCCACCTCCGGCTACCTGGTGCCCGGCTACTACGTATTCGCCAAGAACAAGGTCGACGCCGGCCAGGCCTTCAAGCGCAGCCTCAACGGCAGCCACGAAGTGAACGCGCTGTCGGTGGCGAACAAGCAGGTCGATGTCGGCACCTTCAACAGCGAAGGCATGGAGCGTCTTGAGATCACCGCGCCGGACAAGGCCGCGCAACTGAAGATCGTCTGGACCTCGCCGCTGATCCCGGCCGACCCGCTGGTGTGGCGCAAGAGCCTGAGCGACGAGCAGAAGAACAGGCTGCGCGAGTTCTTCATGAGCTACGGCGCCAAGCCGGCCGAGAAGGAAATCCTCGCCGGCCTGCAGTGGGCACCGTTCCGCGCCTCCGACAACGACCAGCTGCTGCCGATCCGCCAGCTGGAACTGTTCAAGAAGCGCAGCGAAGTCGCCGCCGACAGCAAGCTCTCCGACAGCGACCGCCAGGCGCAGCTGCAGGGCATCGACCAGGAGCTGGCCAAGCTGGAGCAGCGCATGGCCGAGCGCGAGCAGAAGAACGCCGCCGCCAAGGCCAGCTGAGCAACGCCGGGCGTGGCGCGCTGGCGCCATGCTCCCGTCCGCGCCGTTTTTGAGAACCGAACATGACCACTCTGAGCACCACACCGCCACTGGCGGGCAACGACAAGCGCAGCTGGCTGCGCCTGTTCGGCTGGGGCCTGTGCCTGGCCGTGCTGGCCTGGTCCTGGCAGGGCGCGGAGATGAATCCGCTGCTGCTGATCCGCGACAGCGCCAACATGGCGACCTTCGCCGCCGACTTCTTCCCGCCGGATTTCAGCAACTGGCAGCTGTACCTCAAGGAGATGGTCACCACGGTGCACATCGCCCTCTGGGGCACCCTGCTGGCGATCGTCTGCGCCATCCCGCTGGGCATCCTCAGCTCCGAGAACATTGTGCCCTGGTGGGTTTACCAGCCGGTGCGCCGACTGATGGACGCCTGCCGGTCAATCAACGAGATGGTCTTCGCCATGCTCTTCGTCGTCGCCGTCGGCCTCGGCCCCTTCGCCGGCGTGCTGGCGCTGTGGATCAGCACCACCGGCGTGCTCGCTAAGCTGTTCGCTGAAGCCGTAGAAGCCATCGAGCCGGGCCCCGTGGAAGGCGTGCGCGCCACCGGTGCCAGTGCGCTGCAGGAAGTCATCTTCGGGGTGATTCCGCAGGTGCTGCCGCTGTGGATTTCCTACTCGCTGTACCGCTTCGAATCCAACGTGCGCTCGGCCACGGTGGTCGGCATGGTCGGCGCCGGCGGCATCGGCGTGATTCTCTGGGAAGCCATCCGCGGTTTCCAGTTCGGCCAGACCGCCGCCCTGCTGCTGATCATCATCGCCGTGGTGAGCCTGATCGACCTGCTCTCCCAGCGCCTGCGCAAGCTCTTCATCTGACGGAGTGAGGGCCTGCGCGGCCTTCGAAAAAACCATGCAGTTGTCTAGACAACCCAGCGAACCGCTCTACCTCGAACTGGCCCAGGTGCTGCGCGGCGAGTTGCGCCACTACCGCATCGGCGACTTCCTCCCCGGCGAGATGCAGCTGGCGCGCCGCTTCGCGGTCAACCGCCACACCCTGCGCCGCGCCGTCGACGAGCTGGTACAGGAAGGCCGCCTGCTGCGCCGCCAGGGCAAGGGAACCCAGGTGCTGCAACGCCCGCTGGTCTATCCGCTGCAGGCCGACAGCGCCTACAGCGATGCGCTTGCCGCCCTCGGCGTGCGCACCGAGGCGCGCCTGCTCGCGCGTCGCCAGCTCAGCGCCAGCGCCGAGGAGGCACGCCACCTGCAACTGGCCGAAGGCGCCGCGCTGATCGAGCTGAGCACCCTGCGCCTGCTCGACGGCGAGCCGGTCAGCCTGATCCGCCACCGCTACTGCGCCAGTCACGCCGAACGCCTCGCCGACTATCAGGGCGGCTCGCTGCGCCGCTACCTCGGCGAACGCGGCCTGCCGCTGACGCGCCGTTTCAGCCTGATCGGCGCACGCCTGGCCGATCGCGACGAGGCCGCACAGCTGCTGATGCCCCTGCGCATGCCGCTGCTGTCGGTGTTCACCCTGTCCTGCGATGCCGCCGGGCGACCGGTGGAGATCGCCCTCTCGGCCAGCCGTTCCGACCGCTTCCAGTACCAGGTCGCCACCTGATGGAGAACCCCATGCACACCCGCGAACAATCCCCCCGCCAGCGCTGGATGGCCGTGCTGGCACGCGCCAGCGCTGCCGAACTGGCGCCTTTCGAGCGCGCCCTGCGCGACTGCACCTACCAGCTGATCCGCCCCGCGGAAATCGGCATGACCCTGGTACGCGGCCGCATGGGCGGCACCGGCGCGCCGTTCAACCTCGGCGAGATGAGCGTCACCCGCTGTGTGGTGCGCCTGGCCGACGGCAGCACCGGCTACAGCTACCGCGCCGGCCGCGACAAGCGCCAGGCCGAGCTCGCCGCGCTCGCCGACGCCCACCTGCAGGGCCCACAGCAGAGCCGCTGGCTCAATGAACTGATCGAACCGCTGGCCGCCGCGCAGGCCCGACGCGCCGCGCAAAAGGCTGCCGAAACCGCTACTACCCGCGTGGAGTTCTTCACGCTGCTGCGAGGAGAAGACTGATGAATCGCGCCCCATCCGACCTGTTGCAGGCCGCATTCGCCGACCCGGTGCTGGACGCGCAGAAGTGCTTCCGCGCCGCGCTCAAGGCTTTGTCCGAGCCGGGCACGCGCCAGACGCTGGTCAGCGTCGCCGCCATCGAGCCGCTGCAGGCCGCCGGCTATGCGCTGTGCCTGAGCCTGCTGGATAACGACACGCCGCTGTGGCTGGCGCCGGCCTTCGACACTCCGGCGATTCGCGCCAACCTGGCCTTCCACTGTGGCTGTCCGATCGTCGAGGCACGCGAGGAGGCGATGTTCGCCCTGCTTGATGCCGCTGCGCTGGACGACCTCTCCGGCTTCTACGCCGGCAGCGAACGCTACCCGGACCAGTCCTGCACGCTGCTGATCCAGCTCGAGCGTCTCGACCGCGGCCCGGCGCTGAGCTGGCAGGGCCCGGGCATCGACGGCAGCCGCCTGGTCGGCCTGCCGCTGAAACCGGCGTTCTGGCAGCAGCGCGCCGCACGCAACGACTTCCCGCGCGGGCTCGACGCACTGTTCTGCGCCGAAGGCGAAGTGCTCGGCCTGCCGCGCAGCACCCGCATCGGCGATTCGCTGCAGGAGGTGGCCTGATGTACGTCGCAGTCAAGGGTGGCGAACAGGCCATCGACAACGCCCACGCCCTGCTGGCGAAGAAGCGCCGCGGCGACACCGCTATCGCCGAACTCGGCGTCGAGCAGATTCGCCAGCAGCTGCCGCTCGCCGTGGCGCGGGTGATGAGCGAGGGTTCGCTGTATGACGAGGAGCTCGCCGCGCTGGCGATCAAGCAGGCCGCCGGCGATCTGGTCGAGGCGATCTTCCTCTTGCGCGCCTACCGCACCACGCTGCCGCGCTTCGCCGAAAGCCTGCCGCTGGACACCGGCGCCATGCAGCTCAGCCGGCGCATCTCGGCGACCTTCAAGGACGTGCCCGGCGGCCAGCTGCTCGGCCCGACCTTCGACTACACCCACCGCCTGCTGGACTTCGCCCTGCTCGCCGAAGGCGAACGCCCCGGCCCGCCGGTGGATGAAAACACCACGCTGAGCAATTGCCCGCGGGTACTCGGCCTGCTCGGCGAGGAAGGCCTGATGACGCCGGAAATCGACCGCGGCGAGCCGGTGCCGGACCTCACCCGCGAGCCGCTGGAGCTGCCCTGCAGCCGCGCCGAACGCCTGCAGGCACTGGCGCGCGGCGACGAGGGCTTTCTCCTGGCGCTGGGCTATTCGACCCAGCGCGGCTACGGCCGCAACCACCCGTTCGCCGGCGAGATTCGCATCGGCACCGCCGAGGTGTGGATCGAGCCAAAGGAGCTGGGCTTCCCGATCTGCCTCGGCGACATCGAGCTGACCGAGTGCGAGATGGTCAACCAGTTCGTCGGCGAGAGCGCCGCGCAGGCGCAGTTCACCCGCGGCTACGGCCTTGCCTTCGGTTATGCCGAGCGCAAGGCGATGGGCATGGCGCTGGTCGACCGCGCGCTGCGTGCCGGCGAGTACGGCGAGGAGGTGCAGGGCCCGGCGCAGCAGGAGGAATTCGTCCTGATGCACTGCGACAACGTCGAGGCTGCCGGCTTCGTCTCGCACCTGAAATTGCCGCACTACGTCGACTTCCAATCCGAGCTGGAGCTGATCCGCAAGCTGCGCCAGCCGCAGGCCGAGCCGACCGAAGCCGACGCCGCGACGCCAGCGAAGGAGAAACGCGCATGAATGCCCAGGCCATTCCCGCCAGCGATGCGGGCTACAACTTCGCCTACCTCGACGAGCAGACCAAGCGCATGATCCGCCGCGCACTGCTCAAGGCGGTCGCCATTCCCGGTTATCAGGTGCCCTTCGGTGGCCGCGAGATGCCGCTGCCCTATGGCTGGGGCACCGGCGGCATGCAGCTGACCGCGGCGATTCTCGGCGCCGACGACGTGCTCAAGGTGATCGACCAGGGCGCCGACGACACCACCAACGCGGTGTCGATCCGCCGCTTCTTCGCTCGCACCGCCGGGGTCGCCACCACCGAGCGCACCCCCGCTGCGACGGTGATCCAGACCCGCCACCGCATCCCGGAAACCCCGCTCGCCGCCGGGCAGATCATGGTCTATCAGGTGCCGATCCCCGAGCCGCTGCGCTTCATCGAGCCGTCGGAAACCGAGACGCGCACCATGCACGCGCTGGGCGACTACGGCGTGATGCACGTGAAGCTCTACGAGGACATCGCCACCTTCGGCCACATCGCCACCAGCTACGCCTACCCGGTGACGGTGGACGGGCGCTACGTGATGGACCCGTCGCCGATTCCCAAATTCGACAACCCCAAGCTGGACCGCAGCCCGGCGCTGATGCTGTTCGGCGCCGGCCGCGAGAAGCGCCTCTACGCCGTGCCGCCGTACACCCGCGTGGTCAGCCTGGATTTCGAGGATCACCCGTTCCAGATCCAGCAATGGGAGCAGTGCTGCGCCATCTGCGGCAGCGGCGATTCCTACCTCGACGAGCTGATCGTCGACGACGCCGGCAGCAAGCAGTTCGTCTGCTCGGATACCGACTATTGCGCGCAGCGCGCCCAGCAACAGGAGAGCCGCCCATGAGCGCCGCCGAACAACTGCTGCCCGCCACGAGCGTCGGCACCGAGCCGCTGTTCGCGGTACGCGACCTGACCCGCCTGTACGGCCCGGAAAAGGGCTGCCAGGGCGTTTCCTTCGAGCTCTACCCCGGCGAAGTGCTGGGCATCGTCGGCGAGTCCGGCTCGGGCAAGTCCACCCTGCTCTCGCTGCTCTGCGGCCGCTGCCCGCCGGATCGCGGCAGCGTGCAGTACCGCGATGGTGCCGGCGACTGGCTCGACCTCTACGCCGCCAGCGAGGCCGAGCGGCGCACGCT
Source organism: Pseudomonas sp. (assembly GCA_007713455.1). Taxonomy (GTDB): domain Bacteria; phylum Pseudomonadota; class Gammaproteobacteria; order Pseudomonadales; family Pseudomonadaceae; genus Stutzerimonas; species Stutzerimonas chloritidismutans. The sequence continues at coordinate 39,986 of VMRT01000021.1, read as the reverse complement.
GCTGCGCACCGAATGGGGCTTCGTCGAACAGAACCCGCGCGACGGCCTGCGCATGGGCGTTTCCGCCGGCGCCAACATCGGCGAGCGGCTGATGGCCCAGGGCGTCAGGCATTACGGCCAGCTGCGCGCCGCCGGGCTGGACTGGCTGCAACAGGTGGAGATCGACCCGGCGCGCATCGACGACCTGCCGCGGACCTTCTCCGGCGGCATGCAGCAGCGCCTGCAGATCGCCCGCAACCTGGTTTCCAGCCCGAAGCTGGTGTTCATGGACGAACCCACCGGCGGCCTCGACGTGTCGGTGCAGGCACGCCTGCTCGACCTCTTGCGCGGGCTGGTGCGCGAGCTGGACCTGGCGGTGGTGATCGTGACCCACGACCTCGCCGTGGCACGCCTCCTGGCCGACCGGCTGATGGTGATGCGCCGTTCGCGGGTGGTGGAGTCCGGTCTGACCGACCAGATTCTCGACGACCCGCAGCATCCCTATACGCAGCTGCTGGTGTCCTCGGTGCTGCAGCCATGAAGGAATCCGTCATGAACACGCTGATTGAGGTCCGTGACCTCGCCAAGACCTTCACTCTGCACCAGCAGCACGGCGTCAGCCTGCAGGTGCTGCGCGGGCTGAGCTTCACCGTCGCCGCCGGCGAATGCCTGGTGCTGCACGGCCAGTCCGGCGCCGGCAAGTCGACCCTGCTGCGCACGCTGTATGGCAACTACCTGCCCGCTGGCGGCAGCATCCGTATCCGCCATGCCGGTGACTGGCTGGAGCTGGTCGGTGCCGAGCCGCGCCAGGTACTCGCCGTGCGCCGGCAGACGCTGGGCTATGTCAGCCAGTTCCTGCGGGTGATCCCACGGGTGCCGGCGCTGGAAGTGGTGATGGAACCGGCGCTGGCGCGCGGCTGGAGCCGTGCCGACGCCGAGGCGCGGGCCAAGGCGCTGCTGACCCGGCTGAACATTCCCGAACGGCTCTGGCAGCTGGCCCCCGGTACCTTTTCCGGCGGCGAGCAGCAGCGCGTCAACCTGGCGCGCGGCTTCATGGTCAGCTGGCCGGTGATGCTGCTCGACGAGCCCACCGCCTCGCTGGACGAAGCCAACGCCCGCGTGGTGCTGGAACTGATCGATGATGCCAAGGCCGCCGGCAGCGCGCTGATCGGCATCTTCCACGACCGCGCGATCCGCGAGGCGGTCGCCGACCGTTACCTGGACATGACGCAGGAGGACCTGGCCCATGCCAGCTGAACAGATACTCAGCAACGCCCGACTGGTGCTGGCCGATCAGGTGATCCACGGCAGCCTGCTGATCCGCGACGGCCTGATCGCCGACATCAGCGCAGGCGCCAGCAGCCTGCCGCAGGCCCAGGACCTGGGCGGCGACCTGCTGCTGCCGGGGCTGGTGGAACTGCACACCGACAACCTGGAAAAGCACATGAGCCCGCGTCCGGGCGTGGACTGGCCATCCGCCTCGGCAGTGCTGACCCATGACGCGCAGATCGTCGCCGCCGGTATCACCACGGTGTTCGATGCGCTGTCGATCGGCGACATCAATCCCAAGGGCAAGCGCATGCAGCAGCTCGGGGTGATGCTCGAGGCCATCGCCGCGGCCGAAGCGGCCGGGCAGACCCGCGCCGAACACCGCCTGCACCTGCGCTGCGAAGTCAGCCATCCGCAGTGCCTGGAGCTGTTCCGGGAGCTGGTCGAGCAGCCGCTGGTGCAGCTGGTCTCGGTGATGGACCACGCGCCGGGCCAGCGCCAGTTCGCGCGCATGGAGAAGTACCGCGAGTACTACATGGGCAAGTACCACCTGAGCCCGGCGGAGATGGATCATTTCGTCAGCGAGCAGCTGGCCAACTCGGCGCGGCACAGCGACCAGCAGCGCGCGGCCATCGTCGATCTCTGCCGCAGCCGCGAACTGGCGCTGGCCAGCCACGACGACGCGACCCTGGAGCACGTTACTGAGTCGGCCGACTACGGCATGGCCATCGCCGAATTCCCGACCACCTTCGAGGCCGCCGAGGCCAGCCACGCGCGCGGTCTGAAGGTGCTGATGGGCGCGCCGAACATCGTTCGCGGCGGCTCGCATTCGGGCAATATCGCCGCTGCCGACCTGGCGCAACGCGGCGTGCTGGACATCCTCTCCAGCGACTACTACCCGGCGAGCCTGCTGCAGGCGGCGCTGGGCCTGGCCGAGCAGGACAACGGCTACGACCTGCCGCGCGCCATCGCCACCATCAGCCTGGCGCCGGCACGCGCGGCCGGGCTGGATGATCGCGGCGAGATCGCCGTCGGGCTGCGCGCCGACCTGGTCCAGGCACAGGTGCACAAGGGCCAGCCGGTGATTGGCCAGGTCTGGCGCCAGGGCCGGAGGGTGTTCTAATGCGCCGACCACAGCCTGTCGAGCGCGCCGCCCCTGCAACCGCGGCGGGCTCTATACTGCCCGCCCACCCTCGGCTTTCGACCCTCGGGAGTAACCTGATGCAAGGCCGTTTGATCTACCTGACCGGGCCATCCGGCGCCGGCAAGGACAGTCTGCTCGATGCCGCACGCGCAGCGCTCGCCGAGCGTGGCGTGCGCATCGCCCGGCGGGTCATCACCCGCTCGGCCGAGGCCATCGGTGAAGCCGCGCATTCGGTGAGCGCCGAGCAGTTCGAACGCATGGAGGCCGAGCAGGCCTTTGCTCTCAGCTGGCGCGCCAACGGGCTGGCCTATGGCATCCCCGCCGAAATCGACGCCTGGTTGACGGCCGGCGAGGATGTGCTGGTCAATGGCTCGCGTGGTTATCTGCCCGAGGCGCGCAGGCGCTACCCGGATCTGCTGGCGGTGCTGCTGACCGTCGAACAGGACGTGCTGCGCGAGCGCCTGCTGACCCGCGGCCGGGAGACGCCCGAGCAGATCGAGGCGCGCCTGGCGCGCAACGCGCTGTTCAGCGGCGAGCTGGACGACTACATCCGCCTGGACAATTCCGCCTCGCTGGAGCGCAGCGTCGAGTGCCTACTGCAACTGATCGACGAGCACCGTCAATGCGGCTGACCCTGCTCGGCACCGGCGGCGCCGCGCAGGTGCCGGTGTACAACTGCGCCTGTCCGGCCTGCCGTGCCGCGCAGCTCGACCCGAGTCGCCGCCGCCGTGCCTGCTCGGCGCTGGTGGACTGTGGCGGCCAGCGCTGGCTGCTCGACAGCGGCCTGCCGGACCTCTGCGAGCGCTTCGCCCCGGGCAGCTTCAGCGGCATCCTGCAGACCCATTACCACGCCGATCATGCCCAGGGCCTGCTGCAACTGCGCTGGGGCACCGGGCTGCACATTCCGGTGCTCGGCCCGGACGACGCAGAGGGCCTCGCCGACCTCTACAAACACCCCGGCATCCTCGATTTCAGCGAACCATTCGCCGCCTTCGAACAACGCATGCTCGGCACGCTGCGCGTCACGGCGCTACCACTGGTGCACTCGAAACCCACCTTCGGTTACCTGCTGGAAGGACACAGCCGCTGCATCGCCTACCTCACCGACACCGTCGGCCTGCCGGACAGCACGCGCGAACTGCTGCAGGACACCGCGCTGGACGTGCTTGTGCTGGACTGCTCGACACCACCGCGCGATACGCCACCGCGTAACCACAACGACCTGACCCGCGCATTGCAGAGCATCGAGGAGCTGCAACCGGCGCAAGCCGTGCTGACCCATATCGGCCACGAGCTGGATGCCTGGTTCATGCAGGCGTCACGGCAACTGCCGGACAACGTGTGCCTGGCATACGACGGGATGACGCTCTAGCGCTTAGGAGAGAAACCGAGCTTGCGGCTTCCATCGTCCAGCAGCGGACGAAACACCGAGCCGCCTGCTCGCAACGCCTGGAAAACGCTGCGCGGATGGCGATGGCGATGGCGATGGCGATGGCGATGGCGATGGGATCGTAGGGTGGATAACGCGAAGCTTATCCACCATGGGTCCGTTGCATGGCGAAACGTCGGGCAGGGCCTCCGACGCGTGGAAAACGCTTCGCGGTTTTCCACCCTACGGCCATGAAGCATGGAGCGGATTCCGGGCTGACGTCGGCTCAGCGCCCCGGCTGCGGGCGGAAACCCGGCACGCTGCTCGGGCGGTCGACCCGCGCGGCCGGCATGCTGCAATTGAGGTCTCGGAACGGGCGGCCGTCGAGCTTCTCCCAGCCATCGCCCGGCGAGGTCTGGCGGCAGATGATGGTGCCGTCGAGCTTGCTCTGCCATTGGTAATAGGGCGCCGGCGCGGCGCTGGCGGCGATGGGCAGGAACAGACTGAGGGCGAGCAGGAAAATGCGCATGGCGGACTTCGGCGGTGCGATGGCGCCACTCTAACCCTTCGGCTGGCCTTGGCAAGCGCCGTCCGGCGCGCTCAGAACCAGACCCGCGCCGCCTCGCGCAGGAAGATTTCCACGGTCTTCGGCCCGACGCCCTCGAACGCCAGCAGCCGCTTCTCCACCCCGTCGTGCGTCTCACCGAGCTCACGCAGGCGACCCAGCCTACCGTCGTACTCGGTCAGCAGCTTGTCGCCGAGCTTCAACAGGCGCGCGGCAGTGGACTCGTCGTAGCGCACGTAGCGCGCCTGGCCGAGCAGCTGGACCAACCGACGCTGGCCACAGTCACGCAGCTTGTGCGGCGTGTCGAGCCGGTTGCGCTCCACCAGTACCCGGTAGGCCTCCGCAGCGATGTCGCGCTGGATGCGCTTGCCGAATAGAAAGCTGGCGACGAACCACTTGAACAGCTCCGCCTCGCCGCGGGTCACGTCGATGCCCAGATCCTCTGTGCCTATTTCTGCAGTCATACCGCCTCCGCGTTCGTCCAGTCATTCGAAGGCCGCGACGGACAGGGGTTCGCACAGCAATGAGCGGTTTTCCGCCCACGCCCCGACAACAATAGGCGGATTCTTGCCGATGACCCACCCAAGGATGCCGGCGAAGGCTGATCCAGAGCGTCGCGACAGACTGGCACGGCTTCTGCTAATGGCAATGTGCTCGATGCGATTCCAACGACAAGAAGAGCTACCAGCGATATCCATCCTCCGGACTCTCCGGTGTCATCGCCCCTCTGCTTGTTCGTCTGGCGCGTTCCCGAACGTGGCATCGTCTATCGTCAACATGCTGCGTCAACCAATAAAAACGAAACGGAGATCCACCATGAGACTGACCAAACGCCTGGGCCTGCTCGCTGCCGCTGCGGCCTTCACTGCCAGCACCGCGGCCGTCGCTGCGCCGACCTTCATCAACATCCTCACCGGCGGCACCAGCGGTGTGTACTACCCGATCGGCGTGGCCCTGTCGCAGCAGTACAACAAGATCGATGGCGCCAAGACTTCCGTGCAGGCCACCAAGGCTTCGGTGGAAAACCTCAACCTGCTGCAGGCCGGCCGTGGCGAGCTGGCCTTCTCCCTGGGTGACTCGGTTGCCGACGCCTGGAACGGTGTCGAGGACGCCGGCTTCAAGGCTCCGCTCAAGCGCCTGCGCGCCATCGCCGGTACCTACAACAACTACATCCAGATCGTTGCCAGCGAAGAGTCCGGCATCAAGACCCTGGAAGACCTCAAGGGCAAGCGCATCTCCGTCGGCGCGCCGAAATCCGGCACCGAGCTGAACGCCCGCGCGATCTTCAAGGCCGCCGGTCTGGACTACAAGGACATGGGCCGCGTCGAGTTCCTGCCCTACGCCGAGTCGGTCGAGCTGATCAAGAACCGCCAGCTGGACGCCACGCTGCAGTCCTCGGGCCTGGGCATGGCCGCCATCCGCGACCTTGCCAGCACCATGCCGGTAACCTTCGTCGAGATTCCGGCCGCCGTGGTCGAGAAGATCGAGAGCGACGCCTACCAGGCCGGCGTGATTCCGGCCGGCACCTACGACGGTCAGGATGCCGACGTTCCGACCGTGGCCATCACCAACATCCTGGTCAGCCACGAGAAGGTCTCCGATGAAGTGGCCTACCAGATGACCAAACTGATGTTCGACAACCTGTCGTCCCTGGGCAACGCCCACTCCGCCGCCAAGGACATCAAGCTGGAAAACGCCACCAAGAACCTGCCGATTCCGCTGCACCCGGGTGCCGAGCGCTTCTACAAGGAAGCCGGGGTTCTCAAGTAACCCAGCGCTGACAGACGGGCGGAGCGGGCCCTGCGGCCTGCTCCAGCCCGCATCCTTGTAGCAGCAGGCTTGCCCGCGTTGCCTCGTTGGCAAGCCTGCTTCTACAGGCCCCACCTTGCAGTGAGAGAGTGATTCCCATGAGCGAAAGCCAAGGGCTGCACGCCAGCCCCAGCGAATGGCCGAGGGCGCTGTTCTACGTCGCCCTGCTGTTCTCCATCTATCAGATCGTCACCGCCGCCTTTCACCCGGTGTCCAGCCAGGTGCTGCGCGCCGGTCACGTCGGCTTCCTGTTGCTGCTGGTGTTCCTCTGCTATCCGGCCCGCGGCAACGGCAAGCCGTTCCAGCCAGTGGCCTGGCTGCTTGGCCTGGCCGGTTTCGCGACCTTTTTCTACCAGTGGTATTTCGAGGCGGACCTGATCCAGCGCTCCGGCGACATGACCACCACCGACATGGTGGTCGGCCTGACGCTGATCGTGCTGGTCTTCGAGGCCGCTCGCCGGGTGATGGGCATCGCCCTGCCGATCATCTGCGGGCTGTTCCTCGCCTACGGCCTGCTCGGCGAATACCTGCCCGGTGATCTCGCCCACCGTGGCTATTACCTGGACCAGATCGTCAACCAGCTGTCGTTCGGCACCGAAGGCCTGTACGGCACGCCGACCTACGTTTCGGCGACCTACATCTTCCTGTTCATCCTGTTCGGCTCGTTCCTCGAGCAGGCGGGGATGATCAAGCTGTTCACCGACTTCGCCATGGGCCTGTTCGGCCACAAGCTCGGCGGCCCCGCCAAGGTGTCGGTGGTGTCCTCGGCATTGATGGGCACCATCACCGGCTCCGGCGTGGCCAACGTGGTCACCACCGGCCAGTTCACCATTCCGCTGATGAAGCGCTTCGGCTATCGACCGGCCTTCGCCGGCGGCGTCGAGGCCACCTCGTCGATGGGCAGCCAGATCATGCCGCCGGTGATGGGCGCAGTGGCGTTCATCATGGCCGAAACCATCAACGTACCCTTCGTCGAGATCGCCAAGGCCGCGCTGATTCCGGCCCTGCTGTACTTCGGCTCGGTGTTCTGGATGGTCCATCTGGAAGCCAAGCGCGCCGGCCTCAAGGGCCTGCCGAAGGACGAGTGCCCGAGTGCCTGGGCCGCAGTGAAGGAACGCTGGTACCTGCTGATTCCGCTGCTGGTGCTGGTCTGGCTGCTGTTCTCCGGACGCACGCCGATGTTTGCCGGCACCATCGGCCTGGCGCTGACGGCGATCGTCATCCTCGGATCGGCGATCATCCTCAAGGTGTCGTCGTTCGGCCTGCGCATCGCCTTCTGGATCGCCCTCGGCCTGCTCTGCGCCGGATTCTTCCAGCTCGGCATCGGGGTGATCTTCGCGGTCATCGCCGCGCTGGTGGTGGTCTGCTGGTTCATCAAGGGCGGCCGCGACACCCTGGTCATCTGCCTGCACGCGCTGGTCGAAGGTGCGCGCCATGCGGTGCCGGTGGGTATCGCCTGCGCCCTGGTCGGCGTGATCATCGGCATCGTTTCGCTGACCGGCGTGGCCTCGACCTTCGCGGGGTACATCCTCGCGGTCGGCGAGAACAACCTGTTCCTTTCGCTCATCCTGACCATGCTGACCTGCCTGGTGCTGGGCATGGGCATCCCGACCATCCCCAACTACATCATCACCAGCTCGATCGCCGCACCCGCGCTGCTCGACCTGGGCGTGCCGCTGATCGTCTCGCACATGTTCGTCTTCTACTTCGGCATCATGGCCGACCTCACCCCGCCGGTGGCGCTGGCCTGCTTCGCCGCCGCGCCGATCGCCAAGGAGAAGGGCCTGAAGATCAGCATGTGGGCCATCCGCATCGCCATCGCAGGTTTCATCGTGCCGTTCATGGCGGTGTACAACCCGGCGCTGATGATGCAGGGCGGCGACTGGGGCGCCACGCTGTACATGCTGTTCAAGGCCGCCTTCGCCATCGGCCTGTGGGGCGCGGTGTTCACCGGCTACCTGCAGCGGCCCATGGCACTGTGGGAGAAGCTGCTGGGCTTCGTCGCCGGTGCGGCGATGATCCTCGCCACACCGATGAGTGACGAGATCGGCTTCGCCCTCGGCGCGATCTTCCTCGCTCAGCACATCTGGCGCGCCCGCCGCGCCGAGCGTCTGGCGGCCGCATGATCGGTCTGTGCCTGGGGTTGGCAGGCGTGGTGTGGGCCGAAGTGCCCGCCCCCGCCTTCACCCTGGCGTGGAACCACACCATCGAGAAGATCCGCTGGGAAGAGGATTACCGCGTGACGCCGGACGGGCTGCTGCTCGGCGAAGCGCGGGTCAAGGGTTCTGGTGCCGGGATGGAAATCCCGGATGACGCCGAACTGCGCGACGGGGCCTGGCACTACCAGCGCCAGATGCCTGCGTTGCCACTCCTGCGCCTGGGGCGAACCCCCGAGGCAGGGGATTACCAACTGTGTTTTGACCAGCGTTGCCACGCGATGAGCGAATGGCTAGGCCCGCCACAAGCGGACCAGCCGGCGCTGGAAGTCTGGGGCTGTACCGTGCAAACGGCGAGTGTCGGGAACGATTGACCGGCTGGCCGGTGATCGTTGGAGAGGGGTGTTCGCGCAAGCGGCACCCCTTTTTCTTTGGTTTTTCACCATTTCATCAGCGACATGCTGCGTTGAATGAAATTTTTGCTTCATGCTCATTGGCGAGTCGCCTGAAAGCCTGGTTTCGCCCTGCTGGGCGAGTCACTTTTTCCAAACGCCGAAAAAGTAACCAAAAACGCTTTGCCCCTGCATCCGGCCCTGCGCTTCGCTCCGGGTTCGTTACTCGCTTCGCTCGCCCTTCGGGCCAGCCTGCGGCTGTTACTCCGCTACGCTCCGTTTCACTACGCCGCCGCTCCGAGGGTCGCCGTACAAGGGCCATCCATGGCCCTTTACGGCTCTCGCCGCATCCCTGCGGCTCACCCCTCTGCGCGACGGCTCCGTTCACCCTCCTGAAGGGGCGTTTGGAGTCGCCTGGAAGGCTGTGCAAGATGAACAGATGGTCCGATTTACCCGGCGTTCAGATGTTCACTTTATGGCTCCAAAGCTCCACGTTCATATGCGCGGGCTCATCCCTCGTACTTGCATCAAGAGCGCGAACATCTGTACGGCATGCTCAGGCAGGAGCGTGGCCACCATCGTCCGCTTTACTTGGTTTCCTGTGCACACGCTATCAGGCGATGCCATTCGCCCCTTTCAGGAGGCCGAGTGGAATCGTTGCGCAGGGGAGCGAGCGGCATGGATGCCGCGAGAGGCGTAAAGGGCCATGGATGGCCCTTGTACGCCAGCCCCGGAGCGACGATGGAACGAGGGAAGTCGAGCGCAGCGAGACCCGGATGCAGGGGCAAGACTTTTTGGTTCCTTTTGGGGCGACTGCCAAAAGGAACTCGCCCAGCAGGGCGAAACCAACCTCCCAAGCACCTCACAAAATAGTCCAAAAAACACAACACCCACAGCCCAGCCCGCTCCCCAAACGCCGCATCAGCTTTTTCCAGAGCCCAGAAAAAAAGACGCACACCCCTTTCGGTGATGTGCGCCAAAGCGTCCCACTCGCACGCTATTACTTGGTCTGCATGATCAGATCCCGCCGCATCAGCGTCTTGATCTTCACCAGATGGTCGTCTTCCTGAGTCTTCGCATGAACGAAGCTATCGGCGATGTTCGGATGACCGGCCGCCTGCGCCAGTTCGATCAGCAGTTCCCAGGCGGCGTTGTCAGCCAGCTCGGCCGTCAGCAGTGCGTTCATGCACTGCGCGACGTTGGTCCGCGGATCGGTCAGCACCTGCATGATGCCCATCGCCATGACCCCGGCGACATCCGCGCTCGGCGTCTGCGCGGTGGGGTCGGCGCCGAGTTTTTCCATCGCCGCATGCACCAGCATCATGTGCTCGAACTCTTCGTCGCGGATGTGCTGCAGCACGCCCACCAGGTCGTTGCCCGAGTCCAGGTTGCGCGCCTTGGCGATCATCGCCTCATACAGGCGCACGCCGTTGCGTTCGAAGGCCAGGCGCTCGCCGAGCTTGTCAATGAACACCTCGGGGCTCTTGCCCTTCATCATGTCGAAGCTGGTCTTGAGCATGCCCTTGGCCGAGCCAGGCACCGGCACGGAGCCGATGCGGTCGGCCTCTTCGTTGCGTTCGGCACGCTCGACGAGCATGCCGCGCTCATCACCCGGCACGTCCGGGTGGATGTCGTTGACGGCATCGAGCAGGCGCTTGGTGTCCTTCGGGGACATCTGCACGCCGGTGTAATTGGTACCTACTTTCGCTGCAGTAGCCATGTTCGTCTCCTCAGGAAGCCTTGCGCATCAGTTCGCCACCCGGCGCCCACTGGTAACCCGCCGAGACGATGTCCGAGGCGAGCCCTTCCGAGGCGAGGTGGTGGCGGTAATCGAGCGAGGACTGCGGCTCCTTGGCCTTGTCCACATAGGCCGGACCGGCAGTGCGCAGGTTGACCTCGGCGGCCAGCACCTGGCGGACGAAATCGCGCTGGCTCTTGAACTCGACCATCTTCGGCAGCGGGCCAGCGAGAATCTCGGCCGGGTCGCGGCGCTCGAGCTTCTTGAACCATTCGCAGGCGACATTGAGGTGGCCCAGCTCGTAATCGAGGAAGCGCTCCCACATGGCCTTGATCCGCGGGTTGGCCTCCTGCTCGGCGCAGCTGGCGTACATGTAGACCTCCATCGCCTCGTGCACCAGCCACTTCTCGATATGGCTTTCGCTGGGGTCGGATAGCGAGCCGTACTGGGTCACGTGCTGCTCTTCCACCGAGGCGATCTCGGCATACAGCTGGCGCGCCAGCGGGTCGGCGAACAGCGGGCCGATGTTCATGTAGTAGTCGTGGGTCTGGTATTCCGCGCCGGTGATCAGCGCCGCGTGGATCTTGGTGATCAGCGCCGCGCTGTCCTTCTCGTAGTTGTCGCGGATATCGTTCTCCGGGTGCCGGTGGTGCTCGGACGTCTTGCGGCCGGGAACGATGTCGGTATAGCCCTGCAGGATGTTGTTGGCATCCTTGCCCTCGAGGCGATCGAGCATCGCCGAGTAGCGGTACAGGTGGTCGAAGTCCTCCAGCAAGCCGAAGCGATAGGTCTGCGCCTGGTAGGGGTCGGGCTCGTTCTGTGCCACGGCGGCGGTCACCTCGATGGCCACCTGTTCGTAGGCGACGGTGGTTTCCAGTGGCGAGTGGTCGGCGCCGATCAGCCAGTTGATCATGGTCGCCTGGTGCTGCTCGGTACGCCGGATCTGCGCCAGCGGCAGGCGCAGTTCCTTGTTGAAGCGGGCGATGCCGTGGCTCAGGCGCAGGGCGTCGGTCTCGACCCCGTTCATGAGGATGATGCGGACACGGGTAAAGGCATCGTCATCGAGCTTGCTGATCGGCTTGCCGGCCATTTCCTTCCATGTGAATTTCTGCTTCTCCAGTGGCGTGCCTTTGTTGTCGAAAATTCCGGAAATGGTCTCCATGGAGCCTCCGTTGTTATGCGTGGATATCAGGCATAGGTGGATCGCCGCCGTATGAATCGGCGACCTAGTAAAGAGGACCGGAGAGCTGGAGAAAGGATTCGCACCGTTCAGCGGACAGAGTTATCGCAGCCGATGAACGGCAGATCGGAGATTTTCGACGCAAGAGCCATAACGGCGTGTAACGCCCACGGCAACAGGCCGCGCCGTTTCGCTTGTTCAGTCAGTCAGTTTCGAAAGCCTGGCTTCCCGCTCGTCGGCAGGCAGTTCCGTTAGCTCCGCAACCGCCTGGTGAAAGCGCGCCCAGTCCCGCTCGCACCGCTCGAACAGAGCAGCAAAGGCCGGTACCCAGCGGTCATACAGGCCGAACGGCAACAGCGTGGCGTTGTTCAGTGGCTGGGTGAACCAGCGATCGAAGCGCGCATCGCCGTTCCACTGGCTGTCGCGCAAATGTCGATAGCGCTGACGCAGCGTCGCGAACTCGGCCTGCTTCAGCGCGCGCAACTCGGTTGCCGAGCGACCCGAGGCATACAGCTGGTCCAGCCGCTGGCGGGTATCGAGCAGCAGCTCAACCAGTTGCCGATAACGCACCCGCGCCTGTTCATCCCGCTGCGGCAGGTCGCGATGGGCACGCCACTGGCGCAGGCCCTCGCGCTCGACAAAGGTGGCGTAGGACTCGTTGAAGGCCGTATCACCGGGCAGGTAGAGCTGTTGATGGGACAGCTCGTGAAAGATCAACGCCGCCAGCTGCTCGTCGTTGCGCCGCAGCATCGAGCTGAGCAGCGGGTCGGCGAACCAGCCCAGCGTGGAATAGGCCTCGACGCCCGCCATATGGGTATCCAGCCCGCTCAACCGCAGCCGCGCCGCCTCGCCGCGTGCTGCGCCCTGGCGAAAGTAGCCGCGATAGGCAACGCAGCCGGCGATGGGAAAGCAGTGCTCCAGCGGCTTGACCGAGAACTCCTCGGTGGCGAACAGATTCCACACCACATAGGGCCGACCGAGTTCGGCATAGAGCCGATAGCTGTCGTTGTCCGGCAACTCCAGCGCCTGGCTGGCGAAGCGACGCGCCTGCAACACCTCGTCCAGCCGTTGGCGCAACGCCGCATCGCGCGATTCATCGACGATCAGCGCCTCGATGGGTTCGCGCTGGCGCAGCAACTCCAGCTGACCGGCGGCGAGCTGGCCGTAATAACTGCAACCATTCAGACAGACGGCAAGCAGCAGGGGAACCCAGCGCAGGCTGCGGCTGTCGATGGAGGCGGCGTTGGGCTTGGGCATCGGGTGTACCGCTCAGTTGTCGGGCTGGCGCCGGCGCGCGTAGCGCACCCTACAAAGGCCGTGCTGCCGATTGCAACCTGCGGCAGCCCATGACGTCCTCAATCGAACCCTTGCCGGCCACTGACCACCGGCTGGAGCCTTGTACATGCGCGGTTTCCTTCTCGTCACCCTGCTCGCCAGCCTGGCCGGCTGCTCCATGTGGATGCCCAAGCCCGATCCCGAGCAGGCCTGGGTCGAGCTCAACCCGAACGGCGAGACCCAGCTGCAGGCGGTCGCCGTGGACGGCAAGACGCTGGAGGACGATCGCTATTTCCAGGTACCGCCCGGCAGCCGCAAGCTGGAGATGCGCTACCGCTTCGAGGTCAATGGCGCCAACGTCGGCCCCGGCAGCAACCCGCTGCCTCGCGACTGCAAGCTGACCCTGGAATACGACAAGTTCACTGCCGGCGCTCGCTATCGCCTGGTGGCCGGCGGCTATGGCTTCCGTCCCTGGGCCAAGCTCTACGACCAGCACCAGTACGTGCTGGCCCGCGCCGAGGAAAAGGGCTGCGGCGACCTCGCCGGCCGCTGAGTGCGCGTTGAAATGCGCCGTCATCTGGCGCACCCTCGGCAGCATCGGTGAGGCGCAGCGCGTCTCACCCCGCCATTCGCCGAGGATCCAGCCATGCGTCGCGCACTCCCCCTCGTCCTGCCCGCCCTTCTCGCCCTCGCCGGCTGTGCCGGGCCATTGCCGCAACCCGACCCGAACATGGCCTGGGTCGACATGACCGCGCAGCCCAGCGATATCTTCATGTCCGACCAGCTGGACGGCAAACGCACCCCCGACGGCCGCTATTTCCAGGTCCCGCCGGGCGCCCATGAACTCGAAGCGCGCTACGAATTCGAAGTGACAGGGGGCGACTTCGGCCTGTTCGGCGAAACCCACACCATTCGCTGCACCCTGGTGATCCGCTACGACGACTTCCAACCCGGCCAGCGCTACCTGCTCCAGGCCCGCTCGCTGGGTTTCACCCCGCAAGGCTGGTTGCGCGACGAACAGCGCAACGTGCTGGTCGAGGCCGAGGCTGAGCATTGCCACTGAGCCCGCTCGCACCCGACCGCCTTACGTCATGAGGTAAACGATGTCCCGCATTGCAAACACCCGCTTCTCCGCTCTCGACCTGGCGCCGATCCGCGATGACGGCACGCCGGCCCAGGCGCTGCACAATGCCCTGGCCCTGGCGCGTCACGTCGAGGGGCTCGGCTTCCAGCGCTTCTGGGTCGCCGAGCACCACAACATGGACGGCATCGCCAGCGCCGCCACCGCAGTGCTGCTCGGCTACCTGGCCGCCAACACCACGCGCATCCGTCTCGGTGCCGGCGGGGTGATGCTGCCGAATCACTCGCCGCTGGTGATCGCCGAGCAGTTCGGCACGCTGGAAGCGCTCTACCCGGGCCGCATCGACCTCGGGCTCGGTCGCGCCCCCGGCGCCGATCAGTTCACCGCCCATGCACTGCGCCGCGACCGCATGGGCAGCGCCGACGACTTCCCGCAGGACGTCGAGGAGCTGGAGCTGCTGCTCGGTCCGCGCCAGCCCAATCAGCGCGTCATCGCCATGCCGGGAGTGAACAGCAACATACCGATCTGGCTGCTCGGCTCCAGCCTGTTCAGCGCCCAGCTGGCCGCGGCCAAGGGCCTGCCCTACGCCTTCGCCTCGCACTTCGCGCCGCGCTACATGCACCAGGCGATCAAGCTCTACCGAGACAACTTCAAGCCTTCGGCGGTGCTCGACAAACCCTACGTGATGCTCGGCGTGCCGCTGATCGCCGCCGACAGCGACGAGCACGCCGAGTACCTGGTGACCAGTGTCTATCAGCGCATTCTCTCGCTGATCCGCGGCCAGAGCCTGGTGCTGCGCCCGCCGGTGCAGAGCATGCAGGGCCTGTGGCTGCCGCATGAGCAGCAGGCCGTGGGCGACTTCCTCGGCCTGGCGCTGATCGGCGGCCCGGAGAAGGTTCGCGCGCGTCTCGACGTACTGCTCGAGCAAACCCAGGCCGACGAGCTGATCTTCACCTGCGACCTCTACGAAACCGCCGACCGCCATCGCGCCTTCGAGATCGTCGCCGAGCTGCGCCAGTAGAAAACCGGCCGCTGCCCTGACCGGCGGCGGCCTACCTCGGCCCTGTCGGCGAACCCTGCCGCCGGCCACCGCTCCAATGGCACACACCCCTGGGCGCAACACCGCGCCCCGCCATCGGAACACGCATGAATTTTCTCGAATGGATGGCCGTGCTCGGCGTCCTGCTGCTGATCCTCGCCCTCGCCTCGGCCTTCCTGCGCTGGCTGCCAATCACCACGTCCCTGATCTACCTCGGTTTCGGCGTGCTCATCGGCCAGCTCGGCATCGGCCTGTGGGAGATGGAATTCCTGCATATCGCCGGCTGGATGGAACACCTCACCGAAGTCGCCGTGCTGGTCTCGCTGTTCGTCAGCGGTCTCAAGCTGCGCATGCCGCTGCGGCATCCGGCGTGGAAGAGCGCCTATGTACTGGCTGGGCCGGTGATGCTCGCCTGCATCGGCGGCGTCACCCTGCTCTGCCACTACGTGTTCGGCCTGAGCTGGGGTGTCGCGGTGCTGATCGGGGCGATCCTGGCACCCACCGATCCGGTGCTGGCGAGCCTGGTGCAGGTCAACGATGCCCGCGACAGCGACCGCCTGCGCTACGGCCTGTCCGGCGAGGCGGGCTTCAACGACGGCACCGCGTTTCCCTTCGTGGTCTTCGGCCTGATGCTCATCGCCCAGGGCCAGCTGGAGGCCGACTGGGTCGGCGAGTGGGCGCTGCACCGGCTGCTGTGGGCGGTGCCGGCGGGGCTGCTGATCGGCTTTCTGCTCGGCAAGTTGGTCGGCCGCGTGGCCATCTACCTGCGCGCACGACACACCGATACGGCGATGTCGCCCAACGACTCGCTGGCCCTGGCGCTGATCGCCCTGGCCTACGTCGGCGCCGAACTGGCCGGTGCCTGGGGCTTTCTCGCCGTGTTCGCCGCGGGCCTCGGCCTGCGCCATGCGGAAATGGCCGCCGCCGATGATTCGGAGACGCCGTCCGAAGAGCTGATCAACGATGCCGTGCCGCATCTTGCCGAAGGGGGTCTAGCGCCGCGCGCTCTGTCACTGGATGACCGACAGCTCGGACAACCGCGGGTCGCCGCGGGCGTGCTGATCGGCGATGTGCTGGCGTTTGGCGGACAACTGGAGCGCAGCCTGGAAGTGCTGCTGGTGACCATGCTCGGGGTGCTGGTCTCGGTGCACTGGGACTGGCGTGCGGTGCCGCTCGGCCTGGCGCTGTTCCTGCTGATTAGGCCGCTGAGCGTGATGCTGCTGATGCCGCGGCGCTACCTCGACCGCGCCCAGAGCCTGACGGCCGGCTGGTTCGGCATTCGTGGCATCGGCAGCCTGTACTACCTGAGCTACGCGGTGACCCACGGCCTGCTGCCGGACGAAGCGCATACCATCATCGGCCTGGTGTTATCGGTGGTAGCGCTGAGCATCGTGCTGCACGGACTCAGCACCCAGCCGCTACTGCGTCGCTACGAACGCAGCCGCGCTGCCGCCGACTGAACGGCGGCCGCGCGTGGCGATCAGCTGTTCTCGAGGCGGAAGCCGACCTTCATGGTCACCTGGAAGTGCCCGACCTTGCCGTTCTCGACGTGGCCGCGAATCTCGCCAACCTCGAACCACTCGACGTTCTGCAGCTTGCTGCTGGCTTCGGCGATGCCGTTTTGAATCGCTTCGTCGACGCTGTTGCGCGAGGAGCCGACGATTTCAATCTTCTTGTACGTGTGATGATCCGACATTGAACAATCCCCTTCTGGTCTGAAGAGCCTCCGCTCGGTAATGACGCGTCCTGTTGATTGAGGCCCGCAGAGCGCCCCGGAAGTTCAGCGGAACGGTCGATCCGCCGATGGCGGGCGGCGAATCACCCTGGTGGATAACGCGCAGCTTATCCACGGGGTTCCCGGCACGATCACTCCACGCGCCGATAGCGGTAGTGCTGCGGCTTGAACACCTGATTGAAATGCCGACCCAGCGAGTCGGCTTCGAGCAAGGCCTGCACCGCATCGGGCGGGACCTCTTCATAGCGGTACAGCGCGCCGCTGCTGAATTCCACTTCCAGCACCCGCTGCTCGGGGTCGTAGCCAAGCGAGCGCAGGCTGCGCGAGGTCACCGCTGCGCGTTTCATGCGCTGGGATCGGCTTGCTGGGCGAAGCCGTCGGCCTGCATGCGCCACAGCGCATCGAACTCACCGCCGTGGCGGCGCAGCTCCTGCGGCGGGCCGTCTTCGACGATGCGGCCGTCACGCAGCACGATGATGCGGTCGAAGCTCGCAAGCGTGGACAAGCGGTGCGCCACCGCGACCACGGTGCGGTTGTGCACCAGCAGGTTGAGTGCCGCCTGGATCTCGCCCTCGGACTGGGTATCCAGCGCCGAGGTCGCCTCGTCGAGAATCAGGATCGGTGCGTCCTTGAGGAACGCGCGGGCGATGCCCAGGCGCTGGCGCTGGCCACCGGAGAGCATCACCCCGCGCTCGCCGACCAGGGTGTCGTAACCCTGCGGCAGCTCGCGGATGAAGCCATCACAGAAAGCACTGCGCGCGGCCGCAACCACTTCCTCGTCGCTGGCGTCCGGGCGGCCGTAGCGGATGTTCTCGCGGATGCTGCGGTTGAACAGTGCGGTTTCCTGCGGCACCACGGCGATCTTCTCGCGCAGGCTGTCCTGGCTGACGCTGCGGACGTCCTGGCCGTCGATGAGAATGCGGCCGCTCTGCACATCGTCGAGGCGTTGGATCAGGTTGATCAGGGTCGACTTGCCGGCCCCAGACGAACCCACCACACCGACCTTCTGCCCAGCCGGAATGTGCAGGTCCAGGCCCTCGAAGACGGCGCCGCGGTCCGGGTAGCTGAAGCTGATGCGCTCAAAGGTGATGTCGCCTTCGGCGAGCATCAGCTGGTTGTCGCTGTCGTCCAGGCCATGGGGCTGGACGATGATGCGCAGGGTGTCGTCGATGGCACCGATCTGCTGCGTGGCATCCACCAGCGCCAGTGCCAGGTCCCGCGAGCCATGCAGGATGCGAAAGGTCAGTGCGCTGACCAGCACCACGTCGCCGGCCGTGACCTCGCCACCTACCCACAGCTGGATCGCCCAGATCAGCATGCCGCCGGCCATCACCGACAGGCAGATGTCGTGCATCACCCGGGCCTTTTCCAGGTACATCCAGCTGCGCCGCTGGGCGCGGGCCTCGAAGCCGATCTCGTGGGCCAGGCGCTCGGCCTCGCGATCACGGGCGGAGAAGGCCTTGATGGTCCAGACGTTGGAGACTGCATCCACCAGCTCGCCGCCGACCCGCGCCGACTGCGCAGCGAATCGCTGATGCTTGTAGCGACCACGAATACCGAACCCGGTGATCAAAACGGCGACGATGGCGACGAACAGGATCAGCGCCACGGCCATGCGCACATCCACCGTGAGCAGCACCACCACCGCACCGAGGAAGTCGACGATCGGCGGCACGATCTTCCAGGCCATCCCGCCGTAGATGGCGCCAGCCGCCTGGCCAACGGCGGAGATGCGATTGCCCAGCGAGCCGGCGAAATGCTCGGTGAAATAACGCATCGGGTGGCCAGTCAGGTGCTTGAACAGGTCGACGCGGATATCCACCACGCTGGCCACCACGGTGCGGCAGCCCAGCCAGCCACCCAGGCGCCAGAACACGTTCTCGGTGACGATCAGGCCGATGAACAGCCCCAGCGGCCACCAGACGTTGGCCGAGCCGCGATCCGCAGTGCCCTGGGCCATGGCATCGACCAGCAATTTCATGCCGTATTGCACCGCCACCGCGCAGCTGGCGGCACCGATGATCAGCGCCAGCAAGCCACCGAAATGCCAGGGCCGGGCACAGATGTAATGCCAGAGAAAGGCCACCGGGCGGCTGGGTAGCGGCAGCTCGTCCGGCTTGGCCTGAGGCACGGCGGCCGCCTGGTTCATGGCGTGGCTTCGGCTAGCTGTAGAGTCGGGCTGGAGTGGCTGAAACGCATCTGCTGCAGCCGCAGTTCGTCGGCCAGCCCTTCATGCACGCAGCGCTTGCCGTTTTCGTCAGGGAAGCCGAGCAGCCCGACCGGGCAGTGGCGTTCGTCGGTCCAGCCCGGATAGTCGAGCACCGGATACAGGCAAATGCCTTCCACCGGCACCCCGGCCTGCATGGCCAGGCCGGCCTGCTCGCTGACGTACCGCAGCCAGTCGCCGCGCACGTCGCCTTCGGCGCCGGTTTCGGCAATCAGCAGCGGCCGCCCATAACGCTGATGGATTTCCCGCAGGATGCCCTTGAATGGTCGGTAATCCGGGTTGTCGCGCTCGATGGTACGGCCATCACCGTGGTACCACTGGTTGTTCGAGTAGTAGTTGATGCCCAGCACGTCGAGGTACTCCGGCGCGCCGCCAAGCCCCGGCCATTGCTCGCCGCAGAGCATGTCCCAGGCCTCGAACTGCGATTGGCGGAAGCGCTCGGCGTCGCGCTGTGGGCCGGGCCGGTCGTTGCCCGCGACCACATGGATGGCCGGATCGACCTGGACGAAGCGCGCCCGTGGCTCGACCGCGCGGATCGCCTGCATCGCGGCGATGGTGGCGCGCACCAGCTGGTGCTTGAGCTCGAAACCACGGCCGCGGGCCATTGGATTGAAATAGGCCTCGTCGCCACCGGCCCAGGCCCAGAAGGAGATCTCGTTGAGCGGCGCGTAGAACGGCACCTCACCGGTCTCGTCCCTGATCAGCTGCGCGGCTGCCGCAGCATAGCGGGCGAAGCGCTCGACGAACTGCGGTCGCCAGATATCGATGTCGTCCGGCCAGCCGTAATGGCACAAATCCCAGATCACCTGGGTGCCCTGGCGCTGCGCGGCCTGCAGCATCGGCAGGAAACTCGACCAGTCATATTGCCCCGGCTGGCGCTCGATCAGGTGCCAGCGCAGACCGTCGCGCACGCTGTGCAGGCCGTGGCGGTGCAGCTCGGCATAGTCGTGCGCGGCCCAGCGGTCGTGGCCGGTCGCGGCGATCAGGTCGAGACGGCGGCCGTCGCTGCGCCGGTGGTTCGAACACTCGAAACCACCAAGGAAGAAACTCTTGAACAGGGAGGGATGGTGCATCGTTTACCTCATGGATGACTCGGTGGCCGCCCGCGTGGCCGAAGACTCGCCGGCGCGCGGCGAGCCTCAGGCATAACGACCGCTGCGCTTCAGCCGAGTTGCTCGGGCACCGCTTGCGGCTGCGTTGCCAGCTCGGCTTCCTCGATGCGCTTGTACAGCGCCAGCGCCTGCCCGACCACCTGATCCATGTTGTAGTACTTGTAGGTGCCCAGACGGCCGACGAAGGTCACGCCGGGCGTCTGGTCCGCCAGCTGCTGGTAGCGCTTGTACAGCTCGGCGTTCTCGGGACGCGGGATCGGGTAGTAGGGGTCGCCCTCGGCCGCGGGGTACTCATAGGTGACGCTGGTTTTCGGGTGAACCTGCCCGGTGAGGTGTTTGTACTCGCTGATGCGCGTGTAGGGCACGTCTTCGCTGGGGTAGTTGACCGTACCGACCGACTGGAACTGCTCCTGCTCGAGCTGCTTGTGCTCGAATTTCAGCGAGCGGTACGGCAGCTTGCCGAAGCGGTAGTCGAAGTATTCGTCGATCGGGCCGCAAAAGATCACGTGGTCGTACTGCACCTCGTCGCGGATTTCGCGGTAATCGGTGTTGATCATCACCTTGATGTTCGGATGCGCGAGCATCTTCTCGAACATCCGGGTGTAGCCGTACTTGGGCATCTGCTGGAAGCTGTCGGTGAAGTAGCGATCGTCGGTATTGGTGCGCGTGGGGATGCGCGAGGTCACCGACTTGTCCAGCTGCGACGGGTCCAGACCCCACTGCTTGCGGGTGTAGCCGCGGAAGAACTTCTGGTACAGCTCGCGGCCGATGCCGTTGATCACCACGTCTTCGCTGGTCTGGATGTTCTCCACCGGCTCGGCACGGCTGGCGAGGAAATCTGCCGCTTCCTCTTCGGTGGTCATGTTCAGACCGTAGAGCTTGTTCAGCGTGGTCATGTTGATCGGGATCGGTACTTCCTGCCCATCCACCTGTGCGAGCACGCGATGCTCGTAGGGGCGCCACTCGGTGAACTGCGAAAGGTAGTCGACGATGCGCTGGGCGTTGGTGTGGAAGATGTGCGGACCATAGCGATGGATCAGCACCCCCGCTTCGTCGTAATGGTCATAGGCATTGCCGCCGATATGCGGACGGCGGTCGACCACCAGCACGCGCTTGTTCAAGCCGGCGGCCAGGCGCTCGGCCAGCACGCTGCCGGCAAAACCGGCGCCGACGATGAGGTAGTCGAAGCCACGCCTGCGCGCCTGCGGCTCTTCGCCGGCACCACCGCCGAGACGTTCCGGGTTGCTGTCTTGCGGGGTCATATCGCGCATTGCATCTTCTCCTTCATCAGGCTCCAGGTGTGGTCCCAAGACATATCACCGAGGATCTCGTCGGCCTTGGCCAACAGCGCATCGCGGTCCTCGGCATCGGCCAGGGCGGCTTCGGTGGCGGCGACGAACGCCTCGGCGCTGTCGGCGATGCGCACGATGCCGGTGTCACCGTAGGTACGCACCACGTCGGTGATCGGCGTGGACACCACCGGGCAGCCGCCGGCGAGGTATTCGGGGGTCTTGGTCGGGCTGATGAAGCGGGTCGACTCGTTCAATGCGAACGGCATGATCGCCACGTCCCAGCCGGACAGGTACTGCGGCAGCTCATCGTAGGTCTTGCCGCCGAGGTAGTGGATGTTGTCGCGGCGCGGCAGCTCGGCTGGGTCGATCTTGACCACCGGGCCGATCAGCACGATCTGCCACTCCGGCTTCATACGCGCCACCTGCTCGATCAGCTCGAGATCGAGACGCTCGTCGATCACGCCGTAGAAGCCCAGGCGCGGATGGGGGATTTCCGCCTGGTCGTCCGGGTCATGCTGCGGCCGGCGCGCGGCGGCGAAGTGCTCGACATCCACGCTGCTGGGGAACGGATGCGCATTGTCGTGGCGCTGGCGCTTGGCCTCGTAGAGGCTGTAGCCGCCGGTAAAGACCAGATTGGCGCGACACATCAACTCCACTTCGCGCTCGATCAGCTGCGGTGGTGCACCGCGAAAGGCCGAGAGTTCGTCCATGCAGTCGTAGACGATCAGGTTCGGTGCCAGATGATCGGAGAACGCCAGGCTCATCGGTGTGTAGTACCAGAGCATCAGCTCGCTGACGCCGAGCTTCTCCAGGTAGCCATCGAGCAACTGGCGCTGCACGCGGGTGGCATCCTCCCCCTCGCAACCGGCGGGCAGCCGCGGGATCAGCACCTGCACGCCGTTCTCTTCGGGTCGCACTTCCAGCCAGGGTTCGGCGTCTTCTGTGGGGATGGGTTCTTCTTGGAAGAGCACGTTGTAGTCGCGGGCGAAGCGCGACATCAGGTGCTGCGGGCGCTGGTAGACGAAGCTCCAGCGCAGGTGCGAGAGGCACAGCAGCGTTGGAATCTGATCGTCGAAGACCACTTCGGCCGGCGCCTGCTGCGCATTGCGGGATTTACCGATGTCGTACTGGAACGGGCCGGCCCAACTCATGTAGCACCTCATTTCGGTAGCCGTGCCCGGGCGTTCCTGCCCACTCACCATGCCACGTCAATGCCAGCGCTGCCCTGCGTAAGGCGTGTCATCGCGCCACGATTACGAGCCGTCAGATAGCCTGCAACCCGCGTCGTCCGCCGGTAGTGGACGGCAATCGGCGGTTCGGGTTCCCGCCAATCATCCGATAGCGCAGCCCGTCGGCCGTCCGGCGGCTGGATGGAACTCGCCAGAACCTTGCCCCGTCCGTATCAACAGGACGCCTTAACACCGGCACCGGAACCCAAGCGCGCAGCTCGTCGTCGCCGTCCCGTTCCGTTTCGCCGATTCCAGATTACGGAGACTCATGCAGCGCCATTCACTGGCCAGCCGCAGTGTCCCGAGCGTGTCGAAAAGACAGCGAATGCGGAGGTAGACAGATGATTCTGGTAACAGGAGGAGCCGGCTACATCGGCTCACACGCGGTGCTCGAACTGCTGCAGGCCGGGCATGAAGTGCTGGTGCTGGACAATCTGTGCAACAGCTCGCAGGCGGCTCTGGACCGCGTCGAGCAGCTCGCCGGGCGACCGCTGCAGTTCGTCAGGGGCGACGTGCGCAATCGCTCGCTGCTCAAGGCGCTGTTCGCTGCCTACCCGATCAGCGCGGTGATGCACTTCGCTGGCCTCAAGGCTGTTGGCGAAAGCGTGCGCGAGCCGCTGCGCTACTACGAAACCAACGTCGGAGGCAGCATCGCGCTGTGCCAGGCGATGGCCGAAGCCGGCGTGTTCAAGCTGGTGTTCAGCTCATCGGCGACGGTCTACGGTGAATCGCCGGTGATGCCGATCACCGAGGACCGCCCCACCGGCGTGCCGACCAACCCCTACGGCCAGTCCAAGCTGATGGCCGAGAACGTGCTCAAGGGCCTGGCCGACTCCGATCCGCGCTGGTCGATCGGCCTGCTGCGCTACTTCAACCCCATCGGCGCCCACGAGTCAGGGCTGATCGGCGAAGACCCCAACGGCGTGCCGAACAATCTGCTGCCGTACATGCTGCAGGTGGCGGTGGGCCGGCGAAAGCAACTGAATGTCTATGGCAACGACTATCCGACACCCGATGGCACCGGTATCCGCGACTACATCCATGTGGTCGACCTGGCCAGAGGTCATCTGAAAGCCCTGGAGCGCTTGCAGCTGATTCATGGTGTTTCCACGTGGAACCTCGGCACCGGCAAGGGCTACTCGGTACGCGAGATGATCACCGCCTTCGAGGAAGTCACCGGGCGCTCCCTGCCCCACGTGATCAAGCCGCGCCGCAGTGGCGACATCGCCCAATGCTGGTCCGACCCGACCAAGGCCGAACTGGAACTCAGCTGGCGTGCCGAGAAAGACCTGACCACCATGCTTGCCGACGCCTGGCGCTGGCAGAGCCGCAACCCGCGCGGCTACGCCGAGGAAAAAGTCGCCGCCGCAGAGGTCGCTTCGCAGACCGCCCTGGCCAGCTGAGCCCCGGGTGCCCGGACGGCGAAGGCCGCCCTATTGCCGGTCGATCTGATGACCAGCGCCGGACAAGGACATCGCCGGCTCATCACCGCTCCACTGCAAGCGGTTGTCGATGCCATCCAGGGTGACCTGCGCCGGGCCGTCGAACGCCAGCTCCAGCCCATGCTCGGCGCCTGACACTTCGACGATCGCCGTCTGGCCACGCCCGAGGATGGTGGTGCGGATATGGTTCTTGTTGGTGTCCACGGTCAGGCGGTCGACGGACTTCGCCGTTACGCTGTTTCCGATGCCCGACACTTCCAGCGCGGAAGCCTTTTCAAGGCTGATCTCATGGTCTGTCCCGTAGACCTGCACCACACCACAGTCCCCGGTAAGGCTGATCTTGTTGGCGTTACCGGAGATGTTTACGTCCTTGCCAAGGCAGGGCACATCCCGTGACAGCTCGATGCCATCCAGTTCGATCGGTTGAGCATGGGCAGCCGCCGCCAACAGCAGGCCGGCCGCGAGCATCGCAGCAGAAGCGCAAGCATTCATTCGCTAAGTCCTTTAGAGGCAGAAGAAGGCATCGGAAAAAACCGCTGCGATCGTTGATCGCTCCGCTGCCGTGCGGCGTAGGACTCGATGGCGACGACCGAGTTCAAGCCGCCGCGGGCGCGCGGTCACGGCGAGTTGCGTCATGCAGCACGCGCGAGTAACCACCCACTGTTCGCGCCCGTAGCGATCTGCGCTTTCCAATCGCCGCACTCATTTCAATGAACGTACCGCAGCCAAAGGAGCTTGTTCTGTGGAGCGATCTCGATCGCGACAGCCACGCCGGTGCTTTCCGCCTGACTCTACCCAGGCTTCTGCGCACCGCGCAGCTCGTCTCGCAGCCACTCCGCCAGGCGCTCGGCACGCCGATCCAGCCGCCGTGCCGGCACCCAGAGCGCCAGCCGGGCGCTGGTTTCGACGAAACCCCAGGGCGTGAGCAGCCGCCCCAATTTCAGATCGTCGGCGACCAGCTGCTGCGGCGCGATAGCCACACCCAGCCCGGCCAGTGCCGCCTCCAGGAGGAAGTACAGGTGCTCGAAGCTCTGCCCGAGGCGCAGCTGCGTGGGGTCCAGCTGCTGCTGGCGAGCCCAGCTCGGCCAGGCCTGCGGGCGCGAGGCGGTATGCAGCAGCGCTTCGTTGAGCAGTGCCGCGGGCGGTGCGCTGCGCAGTTCGGCACAGCGCGGATGGTAGGGGCTGAGCACCGGGCCGATGCGCTCGACGGCCAACTCGAACACCTGCATGTCCGCTGGCCACGGCGGCTCGGCGTACCACAGCGTGGCATCCAGCCCCGGTTTGCGTGGATCCAGCTCGCCCTCGCTGGCGGACAGCTGCAGACGCAGCTCGGGCAGGTCGCGATTGAGCCGATCCAACCGCGGGATGAACCAGCGCGCCAGCAGGCTGCCGGGACAACCGAGGACGAACGGCGCCTCGGCCGTCTGCCGCTGCAGCTCGGCACAGGTGCTGCGCAGGCGCTCGAAGGCCTCGCTGGCGGCATCGCGCAGGCGCACCCCGGCATCGGTGAGTTTTACGCCACGACCTTCCTTGATGAAAAGGCCTATGCCCAGCTGCTCCTCGAGCTGCTTGACCTGCCGACTGACGGCCCCGTGGGTGACATGCAGCTCGCGCGCCGCTTCGCTGACACTACCCAGGCGGGCGGCCGATTCGAAGGCACGCAGGGCATTGAGAGCGGGAAGATCCTGAGCCATAAGTGTGAGTTTTCCTGACAGGTCGTGGCGATCTTATCGCTTTTAACCCGGCGCCCATAGCCGTACCCTGAGGCCATCGCATCATCCGTCGCCTGTGGCAGCGGTCTTGACCGCGAATGCGCCGAAACGCGTTCAGGACAAGTACCCGAGCACCGGCCTGGCAACCGTTACAGGAGCCTCACATGACGTCATACCGCAGCGGTCCCGACGACCGCGGCCTGTTCGGCCGCTTCGGCGGCCAGTTCGTCGCCGAAACCCTGATGCCGCTGATCAACCAGCTGGCTGCCGAGTACGAGAAGGCCAAGAGCGATCCGGCCTTCCTCGAGGAGCTGGCCTATTTCCAGCGTGACTACATTGGCCGCGCCAGCCCGCTGTACTTCGCCGAGCGCCTGACCGAGCAGTTCGGCGGCGCGAAGATCTACCTCAAGCGCGAAGACCTGAACCACACCGGCGCGCACAAGATCAACAACTGCATCGGCCAGATCCTGCTGGCCAAGCGCATGGGCAAGCAGCGCATCATCGCCGAGACCGGTGCCGGCATGCACGGCGTGGCCACCGCCACCGTGGCCGCGCGCTTCGGCATGCAGTGCGTGGTCTACATGGGCACCACCGACATCGAGCGCCAGCAGGCCAACGTCTTCCGCATGAAGCTCTTGGGCGCCGAGGTGATCCCGGTCACCGCCGGCACCGGCACGCTGAAGGACGCGATGAACGAGGCCCTGCGCGACTGGGTGACCAACGTCCACAACACCTTCTACCTGATCGGCACCGCCGCCGGCCCGCACCCCTACCCGGCCATGGTGCGCGACTTCCAGTCGGTGATCGGCAACGAAGTACGCGAGCAGATCATGCAGAAGGAAGGCCGCCTGCCCGACTCGCTGGTCGCCTGCATCGGCGGCGGCTCCAACGCCATCGGCCTGTTCCACCCGTTCCTCGATGACGAGTCCGTGCAGATCGTCGGCGTCGAAGCGGCCGGTCACGGCATCGACACCGGCAAGCACGCCGCCAGCATGGCCGGCGGTGCGCCGGGCGTGCTGCACGGCAACCGCACCTTCCTCTTGCAGGACGCCGACGGCCAGATCACCGACGCACACTCCATCTCCGCCGGCCTCGACTACCCAGGCGTCGGCCCTGAGCACGCCTGGTTGCACGAGATCAAGCGCGTCGAATATGTGCCATGCACCGATGACGAAGCCCTGGCCGCGTTCCACCAGTGCTGCCGCCTGGAAGGCATCATCCCCGCGCTGGAATCCGCCCACGCCCTGGCCGAAGCCTTCAAGCGCGCGGCGAAGCTGCCCAGGGATCACCTGATGGTGGTCAACCTCTCCGGCCGCGGGGACAAGGACATGCAAACCGTCATGCACCACTACGACGAACAGGAAGAACATATATGAGCTCGGTGAACTCCCGCCTGCAGACGCGCTTCGCACAGCTGAAGCAGGAAGACCGCGCCGCGCTGGTGACTTTCGTGACCGCCGGTGACCCGGACTACGCCACCTCGCTCGCCATCCTCAAGGGCCTGCCGGACGCCGGTGCCGACGTCATCGAGCTGGGCATGCCGTTCACCGACCCGATGGCTGACGGCCCGGCGATCCAGCTGGCCAACATCCGCGCTCTGGCGGCCAAGCAGAACCTGCCGAAGACGCTGCAGATGGTCCGTGAATTCCGCGAAACCAACAGCAGCACCCCGCTGGTATTGATGGGCTACTACAACCCGATCTTCGCCTACGGCGTCGAGCGCTTCGTCAGCGATGCGAAAGAAGCCGGTGTCGACGGCCTGATCGTCGTCGACCTGCCGCCGGAGCATAACGACGAACTCTGCGACCCGGCCCAGAGCGCCGGCATCGACTTCATCCGCCTGACCACCCCGACCACCGACGACCAGCGCCTGCCGGTCGTGCTCAACGGCAGCTCGGGCTTCGTCTACTACGTCTCGGTGGCCGGCGTGACCGGTGCAGGTTCCGCCACCCTGGAACACGTCGAGGAAGCGGTAGCGCGCCTCAAGCGCCACACTGACCTGCCGGTGTGCGTCGGCTTCGGCATCCGCACGCCGGAACAAGCCGCCGCCATCGCACGGCTTACCGAAGGCGTGGTGGTGGGCTCGGCACTGATCGACCAGATCGCCGGGGCCAAGAGCCCGGAAGACGCGGTGGAAGGTGTGCTCGGCCTGTGCCGCCAGCTCAGCGCCGGAGTACGCGGCGCCCGCGGTTGAGGCTTTAGTGCCGTAACCGAAAAGCCGCTGCTCCCGTTAGAGGGCAGCGGCTTTTTCGTTCGTGTACCGGGCGTTCGTTGCCTCAGGAATGGCCTATCCGGTGGGCTTCAAGCCACCACGGCGCCGCATCTATCACCACTGCTTTTCTGCAAGACCATTCACTCATTGCCTACAGGCGTCAGACATGGACATCAACGACCTCCCCTTCGGTACTACCGACTGGGCGACTATTGAACCCATCCTGCATCCAGGCGAAACCGGCAGCGCTTACTGGCGCACCCGCCAGTTTGGCCCCATCCGCGTGCGCATGGTCGAGTACACCCCGGGTTATCTGGCCGACCACTGGTGCAGCAAGGGCCATATCCTGCTGTGCCTGGAAGGCGAACTGCACACCGAGCTTCCTGATGGGCGCCGCTTCATCCTTACGCCGGGCATGAGCTACCAGGTCGCCGACGGCGCCGAGCCGCATCGCTCATCTACCGAAGTTGGGGCAAAGCTTTTCGTGGTGGATTGATTGCGTCGCCTCTGCAACCTGAGGCGCATCGGCAGCGAGGCGTCCCATCGCTCAGCCATCACTTCTTTTTCTTCTTTTTCAGGGCCTTCAACCGCTGCGCCGCGCGCTCTACCGTGGCCTTTTTGTCCGGGCGCTTCATGCGTTTCCATTTGCGGATCTCGTCCTTGGTGCGGCCGCAGCTGGTACAGAGTTCGTCAGTGAGCTTGCAGACGGAAATGCACGGATTCTCGACGTCCTTACCCATGGTCAGTGCCGTGTCGTGGCGTTGCGGGCCAGGCGGCGTTGCCAGTCACCGCCATCGTCGCGCTTGCAGGCTTCCTCGCTGTCGAAGCGCACCGGTGCAATCAGGGCATCCATGTCCACACCCGCCTCAGCGAGTGCCGCCCGGGTAAGCGCCTGCATGCGTGCGCCCTGACCTTGGCCAATCGCCAGAGCGCGCTGCGCCTCCGTGACGAATACCCAGGTGACCTGCAGGCTCTCGGGAAAGCGCGCGTAATCGACCTCATGGGTGAGCCAGCTGAATCCGACGACCTCCGCCTTGCCCGCCTCGCAGGCCTGGCTCAGGCAACTGGCAAGTTGCCGTTCCATACGGGTCTGGTCGCGTTTGCTGAGGGGCATCGTGCCGTCCTGTATCCGGGTTAGGCCCCGAGTGGATGGGACAGTAGGAAGGAGTCTAGCGCGACCGCTGCATGCCGGACCGTCGGCACCGCTTGTTGTCAGTACCACTGATCGATTACTGACCATGGTTGCCACGCTCGCAGCAATCTCACACAGCGAGGCGCTAGCGTGGGCTGTAGGCATTCATGAAGGAGGACCCTGGGCGCTACAGCTTGCGGTAGCGGCGGCACTGCTGAACGACGTATTTGCGCACATGCTGCACCTTCGCCCAAGCCACCTCATCCATGCCAACCGTCTGCAGTTCAGCTTGCAACTCGGCGCTATTGGCAGCTGGCTCGAGCAGATCCAGCATTTGCCGCAGCTCCCGAAGTACGAACGGCGGCGCGAGGCCCATGTGGCGCGCCAGCTCTTCCCAATCGGCTCTGCGCAGCTGCTGCGGATGGAAGTTACCGCCAACCGCGAAACCAAGACTGGGGCTGTATGGCAGCACCATCGTACATACCAGGTCATAGGCCGGCGCCAATGACCAGCGGCCCTTGGCGTCTTGTAACAGCGAAATGTTCTTGGCATGGCCATCGCTGTTGCCGGCCAGCACGTTGAATATCTGCCAGCGCAGCAGCTGGCGCACCTGCAGCGCCGGCGTGGCCGCCACCGCGCGCAACAGGCCTGCGCAGGCAGCCAGCGTCGGGCCGCCCTCTTCCTGGTACTTTAGCCGCCGCGGATAGCCAAGCGCCTGACACATGTCCTCCTGGTGCACACGCTCGATCCGGTTATCCACTCGCTCACGATCGTAACGAGTCACAGCAAGATAGTGAGCCTTCCCTGCCTGACCTGCGTGCGAGTCGGGAACCACAAGCCCAGCGATCCGAGCCAGGCGGTTCATATAGAGCTCGTTGAAAACCAACGCCGGCTTTAGCGAGAACTTGATCAGATGCGAAGAAGCGGCGGCACCGCTCGGGAGGTAGAGCTGGCCGCCTTCGAGGATTACGGGAATCTTGTCCTGGGCGCCGGCAAGCGAAAGCCGTGTCGCCTTGCCCGGCTGGAACAAGGCGTAGCGCTCCTTACCCTGCGCCCAGCGCGCCAGCTGATTGGGGTCGACCGGCTCCTGGCCAGATTCGATCAACGCATCGGCCCGCTCCGGGTCAACAATGCGCAACGCACCGGCACAATCACCACCGATGGCGGCCAACAGCGAAAAGTCGTCATCAGCGATCCCAAGCCGGTTCACCAGCAACTGCCGCGAAGCTTCTTCGGGAAGCAGATTGGCAAACCAGTTGTGTGCCGTGCCGAGCGTTGGCGCAAACATACCGGTTGCAAGCGGCAAGCTATGGGAGATTGCAAACCGCGCTGCTTCGCTATAACGAAAACCCATGCTGCGGCCATCGTCACCCAGCCAAAGCTCACCGATACGGCAATCACCCCGGTAGACGCCGAGCAGTCCGCTCACAGGTCGCTCCCGTCACGTCTAGCCGCCAACAGCTCGATGCCAAGCGTATGACACACGTTCAGCACCCGCCCGAACGAACAGCTCTCGCGGCCATTTTCCAGCTCGCTCAGAAAGCGCACGCTCACGCCACATAGGCCGGCAGCGTCCACCAGACGCAGCCCCTGACCCTTGCGGGTGCGCTGGATCATCTTGCCCAGCTCGGCCATTGATACAAATTCGGTAGGTCCACCCATTTTCCCGTTCCGTACAATTTGCCGTTCGGAAACAGCTTATTTCCGCTTTTTTCCCAATAGGGAAAATACTCTCCACTGCTGGCCGGTGCACTGGATTTTTTACCGATCGGGAAAAAAATTTTCTAGTTCGCTCAAAAAAACCCTCAGAACAAACCATCGCCCATCGATGACCAATATCGACCCGCTTGATTTCGACAGCGCTGGCCGAGGGCGTAGCATGCCCTGCACATCCCCAGAGCCACCGAGGAGATTGTTCATGCCTGATACCCCTTACGTCCCGCCGAAGGTCTGGACCCACGACGCGCCTTCGGGCGGCAAGTTCGCCAGCATCAATGCCCCCACCGCCGGTGCGCGGGAGGAGAAGGTGCTGCCGGTGGGCAAACATCCGCTGCAGCTCTACTCGCTGGCCACGCCCAATGGCGTGAAGGTCTCGATCATGCTCGAAGAGCTGCTCGCCGCCGGCCACAGCGGCGCCGAGTACGATGCCTGGCTGATCAACATCGGTGAGGGCGATCAGTTCGGCAGCGGCTTCGTCGAGATCAATCCGAACTCGAAGATCCCCGCGCTGGCCGATCACAGCGTCGACGGCAAGCCGCTACGGGTGTTCGAGTCCGGTTCGATCCTGGTCTACCTGGCGGAGAAGTTCGGCGCCTTCCTGCCCACGGAAATCCGTGCGCGTACCGAGACGCTGAACTGGCTGTTCTGGCAGATGGGTTCGGCGCCCTTCCTCGGCGGCGGCTTCGGCCATTTCTATGCCTACGCGCCGGAGAAGTACGAATACCCGATCAACCGCTACGCCATGGAGGTCAAGCGCCAGCTCGACGTGCTCGACCGCCAGCTGGCGGAGAACCGCTACGTGGCCGGTGACGACTACAGCATCGCCGACATGGCGATCTGGCCCTGGTATGGCGTGCTGGCGCGGGGCGAGCTGTACGACGCTGGCGAATTCCTTTCCGTGCAGGACTACAAGCACGTCCAGCGCTGGGCCGCGGAGGTCGCCGAGCGCCCGGCCGTGATCCGCGGGCGCAAGGTCAATCGCACCTGGGGCGATGAGTCCAAACAGGCCCCCGAGCGCCACAGCGCTGCTGACCTGGACTGAACCGCAACCCGAGCGGGCGGTGGAAGGCGCGAAGCCTTTCCACCGCCCGCTATCTTGCCCTGGCAGGCTGCCCGGCCCCGTCTGCCGAGGGGTCCTGCTTCAACGCTCCCTCATCGCCGCGCAGTCCTCCGCGCAGCGACTGCACTGCCCTCCTCCGACCGCTGATCCTCCACGCTGAACTATGCCGGTGCGCTCCGACCCAATGTCTATGAGCGCCGCGAAACCCGCGACCGGCGCGGCCTCGCCAGCACTCGGGCCGCCATCATCGCGACACGCGCAGCGCTCACATCCCGGTTGTTCAACACAACGTGAGGTGGATCATGAGACATACACTGGTAGCAGCGTTCGCAACGCTGACCGACGCCAACCGCACCCGCGGTGACCTGATGTCGCGGGGCATAGCGCGGGAACAGATTCACGCCATTGGCGCCGAGAGCGCCGATATCCATGCCTACGATGCGCCCTACACCACCACGCCGGACACCCCGGTGGACCGCACGCATCACGAGTCCAAGATCACGCATTTCTTCAAATCGCTGTTCGGCCACGAACCGCACGAAACGCACCGCCACTACGCCACCGCCTATCCAGATGCCGTACGCCGCGGCGCCCTGGTGATCGCCGTGGATGTCGACGATGAAGATCAGCTGGCCAAGGCGCGCGATGCCCTGGAATACAACGGTGCCATCGACATCAACGAGCGCGGCGGCACCGGCACAGTCGAAGGCTATCCAGGCCCGAGCAGCCCCTATGCTGGCGCCACCGGCGGCGACAGCCACCTGGACAAGCATTTCGCCACGCCCGGAACGGGCACTGGCGCGACCCGCACCGCTGGTATGGCCGGCACGACAGGCGCCGGACTGCATTCGGCCAACGAACGGTTCGGTGAGGGTGCCGGCACCAGTGCCTCTGCCGAAGTCGCCGGCCCCGCCACCACGTCGACCGAGTACAACGACCGCAGCTCTGCCGATACCGGTCGCTATGACATCGGCGGCGCGGCCAAGCGCGCCGGCACTGACTATCCGGATACCACCGCCACTAGCGTCCCGACCGGCGCAGGAACCACCGGCCACGGCACCAGCCTCGACGCACCCGAAGTGACGCCCGGTGTCGGTACCGCCGACGCGGGCCTCAGCCGCGACCGCATCTGCGTGATCCAGCGACCGAGCTGACCCAGACCTCGGGTAACCCACGGGCCGCACAATGCGGCCCGTTGTTTTGCCGCCGCTTACCTCACCCGGTCCTCGCCGCACTTCTGGCGTTCGGAAGAGCACGGCAGCCCGACGCAGACACCCTGCAAGCCCCAAGCCCTGCGGCGATTGGCGCAGTGCCGGGGTGGTGAGAGCCCGCTGCCGCTGGCGTATGCTGGATTCATCCGGCGGCCCGAGTGCTGCCACGTCCTGCGAGGGCCAAGTCATGCATCTGCCGACAATCGTTCCGTCCTGCCTGCTGCTGTGCGTGTCGGTATTCACCGGTGTCTGGGCCGCGCAACCCGCCATGGAACAGACGGAAGGCGACTCGAAGAGTGCCTTCGTCCTGCATGAGGGCGGCAACATGCACACCGACCAGGCGGCGCTGCGGGAACGTCGCGCGAGAGCCTACGAAGTGGAGGTACGGGAAGCCGAGAACGAGCTGATGGCCGCCAAATACGCCATTACCCGGAAATACCTGGCCAAACTGCCGGCCCATGAGCGCGAAGCCATGCAGGCGGAAGTCGCCGCGCAGCACGCCACATTCGCCTACCGCTACCCCGAAGCCCACGCGCGCTTGCTGCAGAGCAATCCGCACAAGACCGAGATCAGCCAGGACTGACGGGTCCCGAGGGCAACCCGCGTAGGGTGGAAAACGGCAACGCCTTTTCCACGCGTCCACATCACCGCACCACGAAACGCGAAGAGTTCACGGCTTCCTAGCGCCCGCGCCGACCCTCGCCCAACGCCCGCCGCAGCCCGGCTCGGCCAATCACCAACGCCAGACATTCCTCCGCCGCACCCAGCGCCGCATTCACTAGCGGCCTCGGCTGATAGGGCTTGCGCAGGCTCAGCCCGACCTTGGATGCGACCAGCGCCGCCGTCGCACCGAGCAACGCGGGCACCAGCACCGGCTCGCGACGGACACCCGCCAACGCCGCCGCGCTGACGCCGCCGGACAGCGCACGAAACATCATCGACGGCACGATGGTGCGATCCGGCGCAAAGGGCATCTTGTCGCCGATCATCTCGCTGGCCGCGAGCGTTGGCAGAAAGGTCTGCGCGGTGTCCGACGTCAGCAGTTGCGCGGCCTCCCCCGCCCCGGCGAGGTCATCGCGCTCGCTCAACGCCCGGCTGACCAGTGTCGGCGCCAGCATGCTGCGCATGCCCGTCACCGCCCCGATCGCCAGGGCGGCCCATAACAGATTGCTCGAAGTCGACATCGTCAGATCTCCCGGTGGTTACCAATACCGACCGGGCGCCCGCCGCCAGCGTTCGGCTGCGAAGCGCAGCCAGCGACGGATGACACGCTCGCAGTACTCACCACTGGTAAAGCCCGTAAGCAAACACGCCAAGGCCAAAGCCCATCTGCGCCAGCAACAGCGCGCGGATGGCGAAGGTGTAGCTGATCACCCGGCTCTGCCCCAGCGCATCGGCAGCGAACAGCCGGTGGCTCTCGGGAAACTCGGCCTCCATCTCCTTCAGCGCGGTGATGGTCAGCTCCAGCAGCTGCCGGCTGCGTGCATCCACCAGCCAGAACACCTGCGCCAGCAAGACGGTAAAGGCGCCGAGCAGGATCAGCAGCCCGGGCGAGAAGCCGCGCTGCAGCGCCGCCAGCACGCCACCATCGGCGAAGATCGCCAGCACCACGAAGAAGTTGAAGCCACGCAGGCGCTGCTCGGCATTGAGCTTGAAATGCGCCCAGACAAACTCTCGACCATCCACGCGATTGCCCTCTGACGAAACCAGCTGCTGGTGCGATGCCGTGCCGGCGGGCGGCAGCAATCCACTCAGATAAGAGCATCAGCCCCGGCAATAAATCCCGCCTGGAAGGGTGTGCCGCTCAGGCCGGATCGACCAGGTCCTGCCATTGCTCGTGGCGATCGATGTACCTGGCGATGAACTCGCATTGCGGCACCACCCGCTTGCTGCGGCGCCGCGCATCCTCCAGCGCGCCCTCGGCCAACACGCTGCCAAGCCCCTGCCCGGACAGGCTGGGGTCGACCTCGGTATGGGTAAAGACCATCCGCTCGCCCTGCTCGCTGTACTCGGCAAAGCCGAGCGGCTGGCCGTCGACCAGCAACTCATAGCGCTGCTGCGCGGCATCGTGGCGGACGCTGGCTTGTCGATCGCTCATGGCGGGCTCCCTCTCAGTTAATGACTGCGCTAGAGGTACGAGTGGGCGCAGTGTATGAGGGTTCAGGTAGCGCGACGACGAACCGGAATGCGCCGTGCGCGTTGCTCAGGGCCTTGCAAGCCCGCGCCATGCCACTGCTCCAGAGGTAGCGGCGGCAAGGCATTTGGTAACTGATAGAGGCTTGGCAGAGCAGGCAGGCCTTGAAGCTGGCGTTAGCCTCGTTCGCCGCTCGTTTGGATTTCAGCGTAACCGCCCGACACGACGATCGCCTGGTTATTGCTGAATGGGCGAAGCGCCAACACCTGCCCGTGCTCTTTCAGCACCTGCTCGACGGCCTCGTCGAACGGCGCATTCCGGTAATGCGGCAGCGGGTAGAAATCGACCAGCCCCAGGGCGGTATAGGACTCCAGCTCAGGCGCGGCAGTGACGTCGTCCAGCGCCCGAATATAGTCGATGCTCGGAGCGAGTATCGCGGAGCCGGCGGATTCGCCGATATAGCACTTCCCGGCCCTGACCTGTTCCGCGATCAACCTGTCCGCGCCTGTACGCTTCAGCTCCTGCAACAGAAAGAACGTGTTGCCGCCTGACACATAGATGTAATCGCCACGTTCGAGCTTGCTGACGATCTCGTCCTGAGTTGCGGTTGAAACTTCGAGTTCATCAATCACCAGCCCGGCTTTGATAAGCGCGTCCCTGGCCGCAACAAGGTAGGAATTGACCTCCTCGGCAAGGCTTGCCGTAGGAATCAGCGTAACCGTCCTGCCGCGGCACTCGCCTCCGGTGAACCTGACAAACAAGTCCACGACCTCAGCAAAGGAGGATGTCAGGAAGATATTCATGGTCACCTCTGCGCTCGATTGGATTTGGGCTCGCAAGCCCCCCCCTGCTTCTTGAGAAAACGGCCGGATAGCTGATACAGACCTGCTGCGCTGCGTGGGAATGCCGCGCGTGCACCATGTTCCTACCGCCTGGACGAACTCACCCGCTACCGATCCCACGCCCGTTCGAATCAATCCACCCCGACAAACCCACCCGTCTGGTGCTGCCACAGCCGCGCATAGAGGCCACCGCGCGCGATCAGCTCAGCATGGGTGCCGGTCTCGATCACCTGGCCTCCATCGATCACTACCAACCGGTCCATACGGGCGATGGTGGACAGCCGGTGGGCGATGGCAATCACCGTCTTGCCTTCCATTAGGGTATCCAGGCTCTCCTGAATCGCCGCCTCGACCTCCGAATCCAGCGCCGAGGTGGCTTCATCGAGCACCAGAATCGGCGCATCCTTGAGCAGCACCCGGGCGATGGCGATGCGTTGCCGTTGCCCGCCGGAGAGCTTCACGCCGCGCTCGCCCACCATCGCCTCGAAGCCCTTGCCGCCCTGGCTGTCGTCCAGGGTCTCGATGAACGCATCCGCGCGGGCCTTGCGCGCCGCGGCCCAGAGCTCTTCTTCCGTGGCGTCGGGCTTGCCGTAGCGCAGGTTGTCGCGGATGGAACGGTGCAGCAGCGAGGTGTCCTGGGTGACCACGCCGATATTGGCGCGCAGGCTTTCCTGGCTGACCTCGGCGACGTTCTGCCCATCGATGAGGATGCGCCCGCTCTCCAGGTCATAGAGGCGCAGCAGCAGGTTGACCAGCGTCGACTTGCCCGCACCCGACGGCCCGACCAGGCCGATCTTCTCGCCCGGGCGAATATCGATGGTCAGCCCGCTGATCACCCCGCCGCTTTTGCCGTAGTGGAAATGCACATCCTCGAAGCGCACGCCGCCCTGCTCCACCTGCAACGGCCTAGCGTCCTCAGGGTCGAGCACATCACGCGGCCGGACGATGCTCTTCATGCCGTCCTGCACGGTGCCGACGTTCTCGAAGATGCCGTTGACCACCCACATGATCCACTCGGCCATGTTGTTGATGCGGATCACCAGGCCCAGCGCCAGGGCGATGGCGCCTGTGGTGATCAGCGCCTCGCTCCACAGCCACAGCGCCAGCGCGCCGGTGCCGACGATCAACAGGCCGTTCATGCAGGTAATCAGGAAATCCAGGCTGGTGATCACCCGCGACTGCAGGCGGAACTTGCCGAGCAGCTCCTGCATCGCCTCGCGGGCGTAGCTCTCCTCCTCCCGCGAATGGGCGAACAGCTTGAGCGTGGCGACGTTGCTGTAGCCGTCCACCACCCGACCCATCACCTTCGAACGCGCCGCGGACGCCGCCGCCGAACGCGCGCGGATACGCGGCACGAAGTACCAGAGCGCGGCGCTGTAGCCGACAATCCACAGCAGCAAGGGCACGATCAGGCGCAGGTCGGCGGCGGCGAACAGGTACAGCGCGCTGCCGGCATAGACCACCACATGCCACAGCGCATCGATCACCTGCATGGCCGAATCGCGCAGCGACGGCCCAGTCTGCATCACGCGCTGGGCGATGCGCCCGGCGAAATCGTTCTGGAAGAAGTTCAGGCTCTGCTTGAGCACGTAGCGGTGGTTCTGCCAGCGGATCAGATTGGTCAGCCCTGGGTTGATCGCCTGATGCGTCAGCAGGTTGTGCAGGCCGAACACCAGCGGCCGGATGACCAGCGCCACCGCCGCCATCCACAGCAGTTCGTTGCGGTGCTCGGCAAAGAAGGTCCGCGCGTCATCGGTCGTCTGGGCCATGTCGATCAGTTGGCCGAGAAAGCTGAACAGCGCCACCTCGATCAGCGCCGCGAAGAAGCCGATCACCAACACGGCGGTCATCAGTGGCCAGACCTGCTTCAGATAATGCGCATAGAAGCGCAGCATCCCGGCCGGCGGCGCGACGTCCGGGCTGGGCTTGAAGACATCGATCAGATTTTCGAAACGGTGGAACAGCATGGGGAGGTCTGCTTTGTGGCGAGGTGGGCGAACGTCATTCGCAAATACGACCGCTCCGGCGCGGCATCCCGGTTGGACGCCCCGAGCCCGCGAGCGTTTCGCCAACCACCTGCCCTGCCCGTTGATTCGCATCGGTGGACAAGCGCAGCGTTGTCCACCCTACGCCACTCCGCCTCCTCTGCCGACACCGCGCATGCGTAGGGTGGAAAACGGCGAAGCCTTTTCCACGCGTTACGTTCAGACCACCTCGCTGCCTGCCCGAGCGCAGCACCGTAGGGTGGGCTTCAGCCCACCAACCCCATAACCGAACCGCCCCGGTGGGCTAAAGCCCACCCTACCCGGCTACCCCTTCGGAACCGATTCCGGCCGCAGATAGGGCAGCATATGCGCCACGTAATCCGCCTTGCCCAGCTCGATCCCTTCCTTACGCAGGATCGAATACGCGGTCATCACGTGGAAATAGAACTGCGCCAGCGTCCAGTCGCGGGCGTATTGCTCAGCGGTCAGGTCGAAGATCATTCCGTTTGCCAGCTCGTGGGCGATTGGCTTGTCCGCGTCCATATCCAGCGCATCGGCGGCGAGGCCGTCGAGCAATGCCACCGTCTCATCGATCCGGGCATAGGCATCAGCCAGCGTACCCGGCCGCTCACCCGCCTGCCGCCCTTCGTCCAGTAGCTCGTTGATCGCAGCCGGAAAGGCCTCGCCTCTCAGCCGACACACTGCCTCCCGCGCCTGCACACAGGCAAAGCGAACCTGCGTCGACAGCGGAAACATATCCGGTGCCAGCCGCGCGGATAACAACGCCTGCGCCTCCGCTTCCGGTAGCTGGGCCTGCGCCTTCGTTAGCCAGCCGGAGAGGGTTTTGAGCATTTGCGTGTAGGTTGGGACGAGGAGGGTTGTTAGCTGCATAGGTTTACCTTGAGAGAGGCGATCTACGCCGATTAGGTGACAGCTTTACTTGTTGGACCTATCTACCTGAAGGTAAGTAATTCTTTCTTCTTTTTTAAGGCAGGCCGGGTAAACATTCCAGCAAAAAAGCTAGCCGCATCAGCAGCTTCTTTAGAATTTAAGCTCTAGGTCGCCTTCAAATGCATATTCACTACCCTCTTCAATCCAACATCCTGAAATCGATAAGTACTTATCCGCGTCCTCCAATAACCGAAATCTTAGCCTGCATGGCACACCTTGCTGCCCCGTTTCCTCTTGTCGAGAGTTCGCCATGTCAGATTCGAAAAAATCACTTCGTAACTGAGCCACTCCAGAACGCCGCCATTTCCCTTGACCACCCCAACTGGCTATGACCTCGAAAGCTACAGATGATCTATCATCGCGAACAATAAAAGATATGACATCGATGACGTCATCATCTTCAAAATACAACTCACCTTGATACTTCACAACTCACCTCGTTACCTCAAAAGTTAATCTGTGCTCTTCATATGAGAGCGACTTTATTTGCCTACAGGCTTGCTTTTGCTTGCATTTCCTTTCCGCCACTTTAAATTTAGTGGTTAGATTTCTTCGATTGGATTAGGTATATCCGCAAGTATCTCTTCTCGATCGCAGTGCCGCAGAAAGAAGTATAGGGAGGAATCAATTATCTTGAGAACTTTACCACCGCGATCGTAATCCACAAACGGTGGTTGAATCCGCTTCGCTATCTGATGCTGAGTTAGATTATGTAGAAATTGCCCAAGGTCACTGGACCTGACATCTTCAGGTCGATGATGTATTTTTCGGATTTCCTCAAGAAGTCGCCCCCGCGTCAAACCTTTTTGAATATCGTCGAAATCCTGAGTTAGAAGCAATTTTACGAAGTAGTATGGGCGGTTACAGGAGCTGAGTGCAACACGGTTATTGAATTGAAGCTGGAGCATCATGCCGCATAGCCATAGCTTCCTGCATCACCTCGTCCATAACCTCGATCGGACACTTGAAGTCGAAGCGCTTACGGGGGCGCATGT